>CAVSXN010000010.1:0-169112 GCA_963731945.1 uncultured Verrucomicrobiae bacterium
GGAGGCGCGCCCTGCGGCATCGCCAAATGCAGGTCTGTGGGCCGTGATGGGCCGCATCGATCCCATTGATCGACGACGCGAGCGAAGTTGAGCCATCTTAGCCCGAAAAAATCACTCTCGGACAAGAAAAGTAGCGAAGTTCACGGCCTAAGCCGCTAAGGTTGTGGGTGTTCTAAACAATCGACCAGAGAACTTCGCTATGGCAGAGTGTGGGCAGGAGTTTTTCGTATCGCACGCATGAGCTGGAGCCGCGCGCGCCGGGTGGTGGGCAAAGCCGAGATCCTCGACAAAGGGCAAAATCCGCGCTTTGTGGTTACCAGCCTCCCGCCGAAGGCTTACCCGGTGAGCCCCAAGAGCGCTTTGCAGCTCCCGCGCTCTACGATAAGCTTTACTGCGCCCGCGGAGAAATGGAAAACCGCATCAAGGAGGCGCAGCAGGACCTTTTTGCCGATCGCACCAGCACGAGCTGGATGGCCTCCAACCTAAAACTCTCCTTGTCCAGGCAACAAAGACCCATACGGCCCCGCCCTGGCTCACCGGCCAAGGCTCACAAGCCAAGAAATCCCGCTTCCACCTAATTCACCGCTCAGAAATCTTCCCAGACACGTCAAAACGAAATCGCGTGTGAGCAATGCGGACCAGTGTCCCTAAAATGAGTTGCGACTCGCGAAGACTGCGCCTCAAAGGGCTCCTCTATCGCAAAGCGGGCAGCACCCGCTGTTACCTCACCCCCTACGGCTTGAAGGTCAGCCTTCTTCTGACCCGCCTACACGCCCGCCTGCTGCGCCCAGGTCTTTCCGCCTTGGAACCCGAAAATCCCTCCTCCATCCCTCATTCGTTGCGTGCCGCCTTCCACCGCGTCGATATGGAAATCCAACGCCTGCTCGAAAACGTCTCACTTCCTCGCAAAAGCCGCCTAAAAACTTGCGTCGTTCTTTTACGGCTTCAAACTTTGAAGACAAGCTAGGAGACCTGACTGGAGCGACGACAAAAGACGGAAAGCTTTGGGATATCGATTTCTTCGCCCTTGTAAGGATTTGCCTGCCAAGCCGACTCATCAAGCAGAAAGCACTCACCCGAGAACGTCTTTATGAAGTCCATCAATATCCTTTCGCTCGTCCTCTTTGCGTTGGGCATCGGAATTATTGCTGTCCTGGCGTCCGGCATCGCGCGCGGAACCAAAACGAATCAAGCCATGAAAAATCAGCCTGAAGAAGTCAACGTCCGCCTCCTGAAAGGCGACGGAACCCTTACTGATCCCACAAGCGTTCCGCGAGTCGTCAAGACCGACGAGCAATGGCGGGCACAGCTCACAACTGAGCAATATGAAGTCGCTCGGAGGCAAGGCACAGAACGCGCCTTCTGCGGAATTTTTCACGACAACCACAAGGCGGGCGTCTATTCGTGCGTGGGTTGCGGGCTACCCCTTTTCCGGTCGGATGCGAAGTTTGACTCCGGAACAGGCTGGCCAAGCTTCTTCCAGCCGGTCGCCGACGAGAACATCGGCACGGAGACGGACTCGAGTTACGGCATGGAGCGCAATGAAATTCACTGTGTCCGTTGTGGCACGCACCTCGGTCATGTCTTTCCGGATGGTCCCGCTCCAACCGGACTGCGATATTGCATCAATTCGGTTTCCCTGGTTTTCGAGGAGAATGATAAGGAGGTGTCCGCGGAGACGGCAATCTTTGGCGCGGGCTGCTTTTGGGGCGTTGAAGAAGCCTTTGCAAAGGTTGAGGGCGTCATTTCTACCGCAGTCGGATATTCGGGCGGCACGACGAAAAACCCAACCTATGAGCAAGTGTGCTCGCACACCACCGGTCATGCCGAGGTCGTCAAAGTGGAATTCGACCCGTCAGTTGTTCCCTATTCAAAGCTGCTCGACGTCTTCTTCGAGATTCACAATCCCACGACGCTCAACCGTCAGGGCCTTGATATCGGTGACAATTACCGTTCAGCGATCTTCTTCACGACCCCTGAACAGGAAACCGCCGCGCGCGATGCGATTGCCCGACTCGATGAAGCCGGAGTGCACAAGCGCCCGATCGTGACACAGGTAGAATTTGCAGGACCCTTCTATCGGGCTGAGGAATACCATCAGCAATACGCCGCGAAACACGGCGGCGGCTTCTGTCATATCCCATCCGGCGGTTGAATGCATTTCTATCCGTGCATCCTTTGAGGCGTTCGAAGCAATCGGAGGCTAGCGATGAACCCGCCAGGCTTTTCGCTCGGTTCCCATGGTAGGATCGGGGAACCTGCGAAACGAGGGCGCTGGAAAGGACGCCCTCCGTAAGCGAAAGGTTTTCGTGAGCTTTACCGGTATTTGCCGAGGGCGGTGCGCAACTGATCGAACGCCTCAACCAGAGACGCTCGGTCGCGTTTGGGAGCCACGTACGGAAGGATCGCGCTGAGGAAATCCAAATGTTCGGTCACGGAGGAAAACTCGCCGGGCTTGACGCCGCCATGGCACGCATCATCGTAGGCGGAAACGATAATCTTGAGCTGCCCGGCGAAGTCGCCGCCGATCAGGTGCCGAAGGACGAGTAAATCGGGCACGCCAACGCGATCCCAGAACTCGGTCGCTGACCGCGCTCGCTCGCGAGCCGAGGCAACGAGCTTGTCCACCTCGGCCAGCAAATCGGCTCCCGGCATGGTCGTGCCAAGATACCCAAAGGTCAGCCGCAACGTCGCCTGGTAGAGGGCGGCGGAGCCCCTTTCCTTTTTCGCCAGCTCGAAGGCTTGATCGTAAGCGCGGTACGCTTCTCTGAGGTGGCTTTGCACCATGGACCGAGTGGTCGCGAGCTGAGCACCGCCTTTGCGAAGGCGAGCGCGAGAGTCCGGTTTGTCTGCGCCGGTCTTTGCGACGGCCGCGAGTTGGGCACTGCGTTTGTGAAAGCCGGCAAGCAGCGCCAGCCGCTCGGAGGATTCACCGAGCGCGATCAATCGCTCCAGAAGATCCAGAGCTCTCTCGCGCTGTTTCCTCAATTCCTCGAAATTTGCAGGGCGGACGCCTTTTGGAAGAGCGCCGAGCTGAAGCGCCGTATCGCGATCGAGCCGGTTGACGAATTGCTCGACGGCGCGCAGCGGCGCCCTTCCATCCCAATGCTCGAAAGCGTTTTCATAGCAGTCGATGGCGTCACCGATTCGATTGACCGCCGCCCACGCGTCGGCCAGGGCAGTGAGCATTTCGCCATCTTTCCATTCCGGCGGCAGTGCCGCGGCGACGGCCTCGATCTGTAGCATGAGGTCCTCGGGTTTCGCGCCGGTCTTGTCGCTCTTGCTCGCTTCGCCCGCGAGGCCGCGCAGCTCGAAGAGAAACTCGCTGCGTGAGCAAAAATCCACCCTCACCGGTTGTGGACGCCCCCGCGATCCACCGCCGGCCGAAGCCGGGCCCGGTTCGAGCTGAAAATCGTGGTCGCCGTAACATTGATACGCGGCCCACGTATTGAGGCCCGGATGCCTGGTGAACGTCTCCTGCCGCGCGGCGAGGACGGCCTCGCCGAAGCGTTCACCAGCGAGCATCTGGCCGTAGAATTTCTTGGCAAACGTTTTCGCCGCGGCGTCGTCCACCGCCCAACCCGCGGCGATAATCGCCTTCACACCGCGCTCGATGAAGCGCTGAGAGATGCTGGCCGCGAACTTCGCGGGCTCGAGCGAAGCCAGCGGCTGGTCCATCTGCGCGAGGTGGCAGCAGTTGATGAAGACAAGCTCGGGCAGCACCGGAAGCTGCGAGACTTCACTGGTCGTGAAGAACTGGTCGTTTCCAAGGACGATGCCGCTGTTGTCGGGCTGGGCTGAATCGTAATTGCCGTGCGCCGCAACGTGCAGGACGCGGCAGTCGGGATCGAAAAGCTGCGTCAGCGCTTCAAGAGCGGTCGGGCGAATCAGCGGAGCTGCAGATGTATCTGTTGGAATTGAGCAGATCGGCCACCAGCCTGGCCTCGGCCTGTGCACCCGGGAGTTCCGGATTGTTGCTGACGGGATCGCCGATGACCACCGCCTTGGGGATGCGTGAGCGCGGCGGCGGCGCTTCCAGTGAAGGCGTTTTGAACTGCCGCAGCACACCGAAACGCGTCGCGAGCATTTCAAGTCTCTGCGCGGAACGGCGCGCGAGCATTTCCCACGGGTATTGCGCGGTCTCGGCATCGACGAGATAGATGAGCGGCTCTGCATCGGTGCGCATGCGTTCCTTGAGCCGGTCGGGAATAAGGAGGTCGAAGAGCATGAGGGCATCTTCCGGGCGAAACTGCGTGGAGCGCGTGCCCTGCTCCTGAAACCCGCGGATGAAAGCCTCCTGCGTCATCACCGTGCGATCTTCGACGCGGGCGCGATCCGTGAGGATGGTGAACTTCATCCCGCGCTTTGGCTGGCCGGTCGCCTCGTCGCGTTCGCGCATCACGAGGATGCGCCGCCACCAGCCGCCCTCATACTCGCTCAGCGGTGGCTGAAAACGGCCGCCACCGAGATTCTTGAGGAATCGCTCTGCTTTGATCGATTGCCCGCCTTCGAACCCCGCAGGATGCTGCGGATTGAGGGAGCGCGGACCGCGTGGAGCGCGCGCGCGGCAGTCGATTCGTAGAGCTCGACGATCTGGATTTCGCCCAGCAACGCTTCGGGTCTGCGATCGTCCGTGATCAACGCATGGTTTGCCTCGAGCACGCCGCGGACGATCGCACGCACCGATTCGGTAATGCGCAGCGCATTGCCGCCGCCCGTGCCAATGAGGAGAAAACTGAGCCCGGCGGGCGGCTGTTCGGCGCCGCTCCGCGCAATGTCGATGCGCTGGAGCAAGTATCGAAGGACGGCTTCCGTTACGGCGCCGCGGACTTTCTCAGCGGTGATCTCGCCGACTTCGCCGAGCCCCGTAACGATCGCGCCCGGCGGCCACGCTCGGGGATCGAGCACGATTTCGACCGTTCCCTGGCGGCCCGGATAAAGGTTGAATCGTGCGCGTTCGCTGAGCCGCCAATCAAGTTGCCCGTCAAGAACGCGCTCGGCGCTAACGATCGAATCTCCGGCATAGTGGCCGACAACGACCGGGAACCGCGTCAACCGCAGGTCGCCGTGCGCCACGGAGACTTTGAGCGCGGGAATGCTCTTGGTGATTTTCCGCCGCGGCCGCTCGCCGCCCAGCGCCGATGCGATCAACTCTTCGGGAATCGGGAACGGATTCGGTTCATCATCGGACAGGGCGGACTCGGGGACGAGATCGCGCGAGAGCGGCTGCTGGGCAGACAGCCGCGAGGTGGCGCCGCGATCGAGCAACTCCGCAATGCCCTCGAATGCCTCGGGATAATTCGCCAGATCGCCGTGCAGGGCCGGGACGTAGTAGGTCGGCACGTCGGCGCCGGTCTTGTCTGTGAGCAAGCCAAGCGCGTAGGGCACCGTGCCGTCTCCGCCCGAATTGACAAGCCACTCGATCTTGCCGTCCTGCCGGCGGCGAAAACCAACCGGCGTCTGCGGCCCGGATCCGGCGACATAGACCATGTTCTTCGCGTCGATCGCGTCAGAGAGCGCTGCGCGGGTGTTGAACGCTCTCTTGAGTTCACCCGCCTCGGGTTGCGCAGCTTGTCCCTTCCAGGGCGTCCACCATGTGGCGTCGAAATATTTTTCCTGCGGATCGTCCGGGAGCATTTCCAGGACGCCGCGGAAACCCGGCGATGATCTGGCTAAGCTTGGCGCGATCATTCCGAATATCCAGGAGGGCAAGCAGCTTGAGGGTGCGATCGACGCGAAAAAGCAGGCGCGGAATGACGTAACTGCCGCGATTTGGCGTGCCGAGCATCACGAGCCTGCCGCCCCGCGCGATCAAATCCCTCCAAAGGCCGTCGTGGCGCGCGATGCACGCGCGCGCGACGAGTCCGCCCATGGAATGCGCGAGAATACGCACAGGGTTCTTGTGGTTCTTGAGTTCCAGGGAAATCTTGCGCGCCAGCTCATCCGCCTGCGTGTTGACCGAGTCACGCCAATCGTAAGCGAACGTTTCGACGCGGTTGCTGTCGCCGAGGAACTTGCAAATCTCCTCGTATCCGCTGGCGACGACGCCATCTGGGCTGACATTGCTCTGGCCCATGTGCAGCGCACCGAGCCCTGCAAAGCCAAGACGCCCGAAATCGAGCCAAATTCGGCGGTCGCCGACCTTGAGGTGCGAGCCCATGATTCCCGGAAGCACGAAGACGACGGGTGCGTTGGGATCCGCTGCCGCGCGCGAGATCGCCCGCACTTCACGCGCCGCCCGGTCGTCGAGAGTGATCGGCAGGAACGCCGTATCGATCGGCTCGCCGGCCTTGCGCGCGAGCCAGCTTAGCAGGCGCTCTCGCGTCGGCGCGATTGGCGAAATAATTGAAGTGGTTGACCGAGGGCCCCTGCTCGAAATAGGCGTAGGCTTCCCTCCGGGCAAGACCGCCGTACATCGCGCCGGTATTCACGACGAGATCATGACGCTCGCGGTAAAAAAGATCGGTTGCGAGAAGGCCGAGTTTTTTTGAGAGGCCGAGCTGCGAGAAGCTTCCCTCGATGTCTCCGGCGATCACTCCGAGATCGGCACGTGAGGTGATGCCCTCGCGGTTAAGCAGGGCGATGAGCGGCGATTCCGGCATTTGCGCCTCGAGTCCGGGAATCTCCGCCGGATCGGTGCGCCGGCTCGCCAGCGTGAGGAGCAGGGCACGCGTGAAGTCATAGGCCGGATTGCCCGCGGCGCCTGGCACAAGCTTGATCGCGTTGAGGATCAGTGTCAGGTAGCGATCGAGCCGCCGCGATGCGAGCAGCGTGCCGCGCGCAGGGCACGCGACGCGCGCAAAACGCTCGATCTGCAACTGGCGCTTGTGCAGCTCGGAGCTCAGCTCCCCGAGCAGGCGCAGCTGTTCCTGGCGCTCCGCAGTCCAACTTCCCTCGCGCTTGGCGACCTCCTCGAACGTCTCGAAATCCTCTGTGCCGAGGAGACCCAGGCAAAGCAATTCGCCGACGATTCCGCCGCGTGAATGCGAGACGAGATGAAGCCGGGCGCCCGCCGGCAGTTTGGTGACCAGCTCCAGTGCGTTCTCGATAGGACTCTGGCTCAGGGTGCAATGTTGCCAACCGAAGACGCGGCCGTCATAGCGCGCGAGAAGCGGCGCCCAGTCCGCGGACGATATCAGCTCGCCGAAGCTCCCGCTGAGATTCGATGCCGTCCCGTGGAGGAAAAGAAGCACCGGCTCACCGCTGAGCTCTTCCGCCGCAACGGTCTCTGCAAAGCTAAGCGGATTTCCAAGTCGATAGAGCCCCGGCTTCGGATCGAGCTTGCTTTCCAACACCCGAACAGCCGCAAGCGCGGCGACTGCACCCGCGATCTTGCCGCCCATGGTGGCAGGCGAGTCGGTCACTTTTAGAAGCCGAAGAATCCGCAGGGTGCGAAGGGCAGCCTCTTTGAGATCGCGAGTCCGTTCGCTGAAGATCGGATAGAGAGGAACCTCCTCCGCTGGCACGGGCTCAGACTCGCCGCGTGCCTGGCGCTGCGCGCCCTCTTCGCGGCGGTCGGCGAGGAACTGCCCGACAGAAATCCACTGAGTGAAGCCATCGTCGTACGTCAGCTCGATGAGATCGTTCGGATCTGCGCCGTCAAAATCGTGCTTTTCGACCGCTGCGCCGCGCGCGACGGGACGTCACTTCCTGTTCACGCACGATCTCGATCGTTAAGAATCGCTGGAGGCCGGCGTCCACCGGGCCCGACCGGACGATCTGTCCCGGGAGAATCAGTTTCACCATATGGGAAGAATTGAGATGTTCTGCCGCCGCTAAGCTAAAGCGCAATCGGCGCAGCGAGTATGCCGAAGGAGGCTCGCGCAAAGCAATAGATAGTTGCACCCGGTCGCCGGCAGCGTCTGAGGAGAGTCCCGAGGAACCCGAGTTAGTCAGCAAGTCGCTGATAAAGAATATTTTTGCCGACGATTCTTCCAATCCCGGGATTTCCGGACAGGACGATTGAGAAGTGGTGCGCGATGCAGGGTTCGAACCTGCGACTTCCTGCGTGTGAAGCAGGCGCTCTACCACTGAGCTAATCGCGCAAGGCCTGGCCTTATCTATCTCAAGCGCCGGTAATTTCAAGCATTCCACCGCGGAATGGGTCTCGCTTCAACAGGATTCTGCGTCGAGCATCGTGCCCGCTAACAGGCATCTGAAGAATGTTCTTCTTGTTCCACTGATCGAATTTCGCGAACTTCCAAGCCATGGCATTGCCGGAGATGGCGGCACGAATCGCGGGTCTTTCCGTGATTCTGCTGGGCGTGGTCACGATTATCGCCTACGCGCTGCAAAGGACGCTCATCTACTATCCGGAAACGGCGGATTTCCGAACTCTTGAACCACACGCCGCGCGGAATGGGCTTCTTCCCTGGCTTGACGCCGAGGGAAACTTCATTGGCTGGCGCGGGCGGGGCACGGGCGTTCCCGTCCTGCTTCTTCACGGCAACGCCGGCCATTCATTGCATCGCAGCTACTTCGCTTCGCGCTTGCATGAGGCCGGCGTCACCCCGCCCATCTACATTCTGGAATATCCGGGCTACGGTTCCCGGCCGGGGAAACCCACCGAAAGCAACCTCGTCGCCGCCGCAGTCAAAGCCATCGATCTCCTGGATCAACCGGTGATTCTCGCAGGCGAGTCCCTGGGAACCGGTGTCGCCTGCGCGGCGGCTGCGCAGCGGTCCGAATCCATCCGTGGGCTCTTGCTGATCACACCCTTTGATTCGCTGATCACGGTAGCCAAGAAACATTACCCCTTGGCGCCCGTGAACCTTATCTTGAAGGATCGCTATGAGTCTTCTCGCGCTTTGCAAAAGCTGAGCGCACCGCTCGCGATGATTGTCGCGGAGAACGACGCCGTCGTTCCGGTCGATTCGGCCATCAAGCTCTTTGAATCATACTCCGGTCCGAAAAAACTCTGGCGTGTTCCAGGCTCTGGACACAATGACGTTCTTCACGCTATTTCCGATGCTGAACTGCGGACTGCCTGCGAATTCGCAGGCGGACGTTAGACAAGCTAACGGCGACGGCGGCGCGCTCCGAAAGACATGCCACGGTGCGTCCGCACACCTTTCGCGCCGCGCAAGGCCGCTTCGACCGCTTCCTCGTTGAAAATGGCGGAGTAAATATAAGAGAACTTATCGAGCTTAAGACGCGGAACTTTTTGGGCGATGAAATGCTCGATTTCCTTTACGTGGGGAAGCTCCTCGGCCGTCATGATGGTAAAGGCGTCGCCCACATTCTGCGCGCGACCCGTGCGCCCAATCCGATGCACGTAATCTTCCGGATGCTGCGGGACGTCATAGTTGATCACGTGGCTGACGCCCGCAATGTCAATGCCGCGCGCCGCGATATCCGTGGCAACCATAACTTCATAGCGTCCGTTCTTAAATCCTTCCAATGCCTCAACGCGTTCTGGCTGCGTCCGGTTGGAATGCAGGACGGCCACGGAATGATTTTGATTCTTCAACTGGCGGGCGATCCGATCGGCCCCTTCCTTCGTGCGGCAAAAGATTAAGACGCTGTCAAATTGCGTCCGCTCCAGCAGGGCAAGCAGGAGCTCGAACTTCTGCGCCACGGCGACCGGATAGAACGCGTGGCTCACCGTATCCGCCGGTGAGCGCCTCACCCCGATTTCAACCTTGATCGGATCACGCAAGCACCACGAGGCGAGGCGTTCGATCTCTTCGGGAATCGTCGCCGAGAAAAGCAGGGTTTGTCTTTTCTTCGGGCATTGCTCAACGATCCTTCGGACATCGGGAAGGAAACCCATGTCCAGCATGCGGTCCACCTCGTCAAGCACGAGAAACTCCAGCCCGGAAAGGTTCACCGCGCCCCTTTGCATGTGATCGAGCAACCGCCCCGGAGTGGCCACAATCACGTCGCAGCCCGTGTCCAACGCTTCCCGTTGCTTGCCATAGCCAACTCCCCCGTGAATCAGGGCCACCCGAACATGCATAAACCGGGCAAAGTCCCGGAAAGCCGTCTCCACCTGCATCGCAAGCTCGCGCGTCGGCTCAAGGACCAGGCAACGGGGCAGTTGCCGGGGTGTTTCCAAAAGCGTCAGCAGCGGAAGCCCAAACGCGGCCGTCTTTCCGGTTCCTGTTTGTGCGGACGCGATCAGATCGCGCCCCGAAAGAATCAACGGAATTGCGCGGAGCTGGACGGGCGAGGGATCCACGAAGCCCATGCGTTGAGCTCCGTGAACCACGGAATCCGACAATCCCAAGTTGTGAAACGACATATAACTCAGCTCTATTAGCAGCTTTCAGATACGAAAGAAGCCTTTTGCTTCAAGCGGCTCCCATGACGCCAAAGCGGCCACCAGATCGTTCGCCGGGCGAAACTCCCGCAGCCAGATCTCCCGCCCTTTATAGCTCCCGCGCGACCGCCCGTCAGGCGCCAAGTCCACTCGCGCATATCTGAGTCCATAATAGACACCATCCCCACTCAGCTTCACGATAGCCTCTTTGCAAACCCAATAGCGAAGAAATGTTAGGCCTCTCCCCGGACCCTCGCACACATTCAGCCGGTCTCTCTCTTCACCCGAAAAAAACTTCCGCGCGACGGCTTCCACACGCACCGTCCGGCTGGCCGACTCGACATCCAGGCCTACGGGCTTCGCGGAAAACGCCGCGAACATCCTGCCCGCCGTGTGCGATAGATTGAACTCCGGCGCGCCCGGGACATAAGGCTTTCCCCGCGCCTCGCGCCGCATCTCCACCTCCTCAGGCAGGCAGCCCATGTAAGAGGCCGCGATCTCCGAAGGCCACCCTGAGCAGAACCATAGCTACATTTCGCTTCTTCGTTTCCGATCCCTTCGTAACGCAACAACTCTGCGGCACTCAAATACCGAACAAAGACATCCGACGGACGAATTTGCCAAAAATGGACTCGCGCGCGCGGGAATCGCTAAATCCCCAACCTCATAGTCATTCCATGCCGGCTGCAAAAAAGAGCTCATACCTAATATTTTGCTTGCGCGATGGCATAGGTGTTAGCTAAAGTTGTGGACTTTATGGACCTTTCAAAAATCAACACCTCAGTTCTTGAGAGCCTGATCAAGCTGACCAAGAAGCGCGACCTCCTCCTGGGCGAGCTCAAGAAGCTTGAAGCGGCAATTACCAGCATCTACTCTGGCGGAAAGGCCGAATCTGGCATCGTCAGGCGCAGACGGAGCGCGGGACGACGAGGCTCTGCCGCGGCGGCCGCCGAAGCCAAGACAGCAAAGTCCTCCGAAGCTCAGACAAGTGGGAGACGCGGTGCGCTCAAGGCCCGGATCCTTGCCGCGCTGCGAACCGCCGGCGACAAGGGCGTTGCCGTAAAGGAGCTGTCGGCGAAGCTTGGCGTAAAGAATCAGAATGTTCATGTCTGGTTCAGCAGCACAGGCAAGAAGCTTGGCACAATTCAGCGGGTCGGAGCGGGCCGCTATCGTCTCAAACCGGGTGCATAGTCCCCGCTTCGGCGGGAAGACCGCGCAGGAAAGCTCCGGCCGCGGCGGACTTCTCATAATAATTTAGGGCTTCCGCGACTCCATCCGCCCAGGACTTTTCCGCGACGTATCCCCGGGAGCGCCGCACGAGCTGCTTCACCGGATCGATGGCGTTCGCCGGACAGGCCGTCATCTTAGCGAAGGAACCGTCCAGCATCGAGAGATCGTTAAAGTGATCGCCGGCCGCGAAAACCGTGTCCGCGCCGATTCCTTCCAGGCGGCACAATTCTCCCAAAGCCGAGCCCTTATGATAGTCCCTGTGGCAGAAACGAAGATAGATGCTGTTCCGTTGAAAACTGAACTCAGGAAGGCGACTTGCTTCGCTTTGGATGTCGTTTGCAACGATCTCCATCATCTCTTCGGAGCTGGTCACCAGTCCGGCGGGAAGTTCTTCTTCATAAAGAATCGTAATTTGCCCCGACTCTTGGGCTAGCCTTTCGACGAAGGCAAACATTTCGCGTGCCTGCCCGAAGAGTTCTCCGTGCCGGCGACGCGAGATCGAGTTCCAATCCCCGTGGGGTTTCCAGCCTCCGTTGGCCGTTTTGCGGTAGATCTCGCGCTCATTTGTCAGCAAGAAATCCGGCGCCCGCGGCGCCTTGAAGATCCGAAATCCCTCAATGGCGTGTTCCAGGCCGCGGCCGGTATTGATCGCCCAGAGTCCGCCCTGACGGGAATGCTCTTCGAGAGCAGCCGCGAAATCCGGTGTGCAACCACCTCGGGAGCCGATCGCGATAAGGGTGCCGTCAAAATCCGTGCTGAGCAGTCGAATGCGAGACATCGGTCTCCACGCTACACATCTTCGCATCTCCGGCAAATTTTCTGTGTGCGCGAGCCTTTGCTGAATATACTCTCCTTATGAAATCCGCGTTCGAACTCGCCATGAGCCGGCTCGAAAAGGAGTCGCCGACCCAAAAATTGACCGACGGCCAGAAACTTCGACTCGCCGAGATCGATGGAGAAATCACGGCGAAGATTGCCGAGAGGAAAGTCTTCCTGGAGGGGGAGATCGTCAAGGCTGCCGGGGATCCGGCGTCGGCGGAGCAGCTTCGCAAGCAGCTGGCGATGGAGATCGCCAGGCTGGAAGAGAAGCGGGAAAACAAGAAGAAACAGGTTCGCGACGGCGTTAGCGATTAGAGCATCGCGCCTTCGGGATTGCGCGGCGTTGCCGCCGAACGTGCGGCGACGGTCAGCCTCTCGAGCGATCGGCAACGATCTTTTCCAGGTTTTTCAACTCGGTATCGATAATGCTGCCGATCTCGGGCTTGAGAGCTTTGCGCGCCAGCGCGAGGACTTCTTTGGCCTGGCGCACATCACCGGTGGCGACCAACGCCTCTGCAAACGGCTGGACGATGTCATAGAAAAAATTGCCGCCGCCGGTTCTGCCGAGGGTCAAGACCTGCCGGCGATATTCCGTGAAGGCCTTATCGAGTTGGTTTGCTTCGATGAGCGAAATGATTTTTTGCGCCGCGACACTCACACTCAGATCCGAGCGACTGCGCTTGTTCTGTGCGACCATCTGCCGTTCCATGGTTTCCGCCTCCTGCAAAGCACCCTGTTGCCGGGCAATCTGCGCGAGCGCCACTTGCTGCCGAACGCGCATGTCCTGATTCGTGGCGAATTGACGCAAGGCCGCTTCGTGATGGGATTTCAGAGTATTCAAAGGCGCATTGGTTCGCCGAAGAAAATCTGCCTTCGCTGCCCAGCCGGCCTCATTCTGCGGACAAACCTGGATGGCGCTCTCATAAGCTTTCAGCGCTCTCGCGGGCTCTCCGGCGCGCTCATTCATTCGCCCCATCAGAATGTCATCCCGCGAGGAGAAAAACTCCAACCCTTCGCGAAGCCCCTTGGCGCGAACTTCGAGCTCGTGATCGCTAATGGGCAGCCACGTCTGTGAATCCAAAGCTTGCCCAACCGCATAGTTCTGGTTTTTGTACCGGCCGCAGTCGAGTTCCCATCGGTTGTCCGATTTCATGTAGCCGAACCAGGCGTGACCGCCATCGGAACCCTGCCCGGTGAAGAAAAGAGTTGGAAGTCCGCGGGCCTTCCCCGCGATCATCGCATAGTAGGCCTGATCGACGCAGATCCCCGTTTGCTGGTGAATATTATGCAGGGTGTACTCGCCCCCCGCCCACTCGAACCTGCCGGTTTTCATCCGGTCAAAGGAATAACTGACGGCATCGAACGCTTTGGCAAACTCCGAGCGCTGGTATCGGACATTTTTTCTGGCCCATTCGAATTCCGACGGAGCCAGCGGAGCATCCACGATAAATTTGATCTGCCCGGGGCTAAGCTTACGCAAGTCGATCAAGAGGGCGCGCGATTCGTTGCTTGCCGTCCAAAATTTGAAGCGCTCAGCCACCGGCGCCTCCGAAATGGGAACCCATCTCGGATGAACTTGGCGATGCGGCCAGAAGGGCGGAAAGCGTTGGTCGTAAACCACCGCGAGGGCAACGGCGAGGGCACGGTATTCCTTGAATTTTTGCGGGTCTGCCAGGCGGAGTTCCTGCAAGCGCTTCAGAACTCCCGGCATGTAGTCGTGGTCCGAGAGAATTTCAAAGAGCAAACGAGAGAGTTCGTCGTCATTGATCCATTCGCCAATAACATCCGGATTCAAGCTCTCGGCAATCGCTCGATCCTGCACCTCGGCCAAATCGGGGGGAAGCAACAAGCGCAGAAATTGTTCCGCGGCAGCCTGATCTGACAGAATTTGATTCGCCTTCGCCACGTCGGGCGATTCGTTGCGAGAATTTTGAGGATACCCCGGGGCGAGGACGATCGATTTCTGGTCCTGAGGAGATACTCTCAAATAAGCGGCCAGGAGACTGGCCGCTTCCTGCCGTTCATTTCGGGAGAGGACTTCGCACCATTTCCAGAGGGACATCCAGCTGCGATAGGCCGTGACGCCGGTACTGCCTGGGCGAAGGGGTCCGCCTGGAACGTACGCTGCCACCAGCGCGGCTCCGAGCGCATCACGCGAAACCGCCCACCCGTCGGCAACGGTTCTCGCGCGATCACCGGGTGCAGGCGCCCGCCGCAGATCGAAACTATTCCCGAGCCCAGCGGCAGAGCTCGCCAGGAACAGAATGAGAACGATCTTGCTCACCACACGAGGCCCCGCTTCTTGTCAGATTGCATCCGGAGAAGATTTTCGAAGCGCGCCTTGTCCCGCGCGTTCGCGATCGCTTCCTCCTTGCTGATCTGGCGCCAGAGATAAAGCTCCGAAAGCGACTCATCGAAGGTGCGCATTCCGTCCTTCGCTCCGATTTCAATAAGCCCGAGGATCTGCTCCCATCGACGCTCCCGGATGGTCGCCCGCACGGCCGTATTCGCGACCAGCACCTCCGTGGCCAGGACGCGCTTGCCTCCCGATTCGCTCGGAAGAAGTCGCTGGGAAACGATGGCGGCAAGGGCATTTGCCAGCTGCGCGATAATCTGCGGCTGCTGTTCGGGAGGGAAAGCGTCCACGATGCGATCAATGGCCTTGGGCGCATCGATGGTATGAAGAGTTCCCAAGACCAGGTGTCCGGTTTCTGCCGCGGTAATCGCCGCGCTGATCGTCTCGGTGTCGCGCAGTTCCCCGACGAGAATCACGTCGGGATCCTGTCGCAGCGCATGACGCAGCGCCTCCGCGAACGAACGCGTGTCGTTTCCAACTTCACGCTGTTTGATAATGCTCCGCGCGTTGGAGAAGACGAACTCAATGGGATCCTCGATTGTGATGATCACCCCCGCGAGCCGCTCGCTGATATGCTTGACCATCGCCGCGAGGGTCGTGCTTTTTCCCGATCCCGTGATGCCGGTGACCAGAACCAAGCCGCGTTGAAGCTCGCAAATTCGATGGATCGCGGCGCTATGTCCCAGCTCGGCCAGTTCCGGAATGTTATGGGGAATGTGGCGAAAAGCGGCTTCCAGCGCTCCGCGACAGTAATGAGCGTTGCCCCGGAATCGTCCCACGCCTTCGACCTGCAACGCAAAATCCAGCTCCCATTCGTGTTCGAGCCGCGAACGCTGACTTTCGGTGAGAACGCCAAAAATCATGTTCCTGCAAAGATCCAATCCGATCGGCCCTCCGTTCAAGGGCGCAAGGTTTCCGTCGAGGCGGACCAGGGGCGGGCATTCCGCCGTCAAGTGCAGGTCCGAAGCTCCTTGCTCAACCGCGCTGGTCAGCAGCTGCACGAGATCAATCTCATTCATGGGATCAAGCTATCGCCGGGTGGCTTGCGAAGACGAACTAATGCCGCGCAGGGCCCGCAGAAGTTCCTGGGGATTGTCGGACGAGGCCACGGCGACCTCTTCCGAGACCCGCTGGGTTTGAACAAGCTGGGACACCGAGGCGAGGAAACTCTGCGCGCTGCGAGGATCGGAGCGCCCAATCGCGTCGACCAAATCCGGCATCTTTCCATCGGCAATGTATTTGCGCATGGCGCCGATGTTGGAAAAATACTCCGCGGCCACGACCACACCTGCCCGCAGGCCGGAAAGCAGGCGCTGGCAGAGAATGCCAAGCAATTGCCCGGAGAGCGTTCGGCGCACCGAGTCACGCGCGGCCGGCGGAAAGAGGAGCTGAAGGCGTTCAATGGCGTCGACGCAGTTTGAAGAGTGCAGTGTGGCCAGGACGAGGTGCCCCGTTTCGCACGCTTGTATGGCAGTCATGGCGGTTTCCGCATCCCGGATTTCGCCCACCAGGATCACATCGGGATTTTGGCGCAAAGAACGGCGCAGCCCTTCGGCAAAGCTCGGCGTGTCGATGCCGACCTCGCGCTGGGTAAAGAGAGCCATTCGATTGGAAAAAATGTACTCAATCGGATCTTCGATCGTTATCACATGGCGGGATACGTTTTCGTTCAGCCATTGAAGAGACGCCGCCAGCGTCGTGCTTTTCCCCGAACCGGTTGGCCCGCAAACCAAGATCAGGCCGGACGGATGCGTGATCCAATCACGCAACAGTTCGGCGGGAACGCCAAGGGTTTCCATATCCGGGATCTCGCTGCGAATGCGGCGAAGGACCGCCGCACGTTGCCCGAGTTGACGAAGCAAATTCACGCGAAAACGAACTCCGCCTCCCGAGGTTAGGCTCGAGTCATGATCCTGCGTTTCGGTGCGGGCGCCACACGCCCTCCAGAGCGCGTCGAAGAAGAGGCTATCCAAGGGACCGTATTCAAGGGGCGCAAGGCTTCCGCCGATGCGAATTTGCGGAGAGCGGCCTTCATGAAGGAGCAGATCCGACGCATTGTATTCTTCGGCGGCGGCGCACAGATTCTCCATCGCCTGGGGGAGTGACTCAGCCATTAGAGATCATTGTTCATGATTCGACATGTCGCACAATTTCCGACGGCGTCCAACCGCGAGCGAAGCCCTGCCAGACGTCGTGAGGACTCATGTGCCGGAAATCCTCCGCCAGCTGCAAGAGCCCTTGCTGGCGCATCGCCGAATGGCAATAAGCCGGCCGGGCAACGCCCACGAGCCATTCCGATGCACCCAAGACCTTGCGGCTGGGCGACGGACCTGATAACGAACATAGTTTCGTCCACGCGTCGTCATGCGGGAGAGCCGGCAGGAAAACGTTGATCAGAAGGTCCAGCGCCCTGTCGGAACCGATCAACGAGGTTGCCTTCCGCAAGCAATCGCCAGCCAGGCTGGCGTGCCGCTCCCAGAAGGGATGGCGAAGAGCAGTGAATCCTTCCGTAAAGTCATCGCCACTCCCGCTTTCAAGTGCTTGATTAATTGGCGCGATCGACGACGCGGTCGCCGCAAGCGCTCCCATACGCCGGTGCGGATGGTTGGCCGGGCGCACTGCGGCATACGTCCAGGCGCTCTCGGGAAGGATCAGCCTCCGTTCCCGGTCGCGGATTGCCCACCACTTTTCCCAGAGGTCTCGCAGGTACGCGCGTGCCTCATCGTCGCCCTGGTCGAAATGCCCCGCCTTCAAAAATCCCGAGAGTCCAAAAAGCAGGGCTTCTCCGTCGATCGATTTTGCCCGCGCCAGACCTGTCCGCTGCGCAACGAGCAGAAAAGGGATCTTGTTGTTCTTGTAGCCCATGGCTGCCGCGATGGCTTCAAAGAGAGCCTCATCGCGCCCGCGCAAATGGGCCGCTCGCTGAAAGATCTCGCGTTTGCGGTGAAGACGAAACGCCGCGCCCGCCTCAATCAGCCTTGCTGCCCGCGTTTCATCGATCGCTCCATCTCGCGAAGGTTCGGTTTGCTTCGGCGTCCTTCTCCACGGGAGACAAACCTGAGTAACAAACTTGTGCTCGCGCGTTCTCGTAAAGAGACGCCGCGTTCCCCGGCGAACGAAGAGGTGGAGGACGACGTTCTCGTAAGAAGCGTTCCGGGAGTGCCCGTGGTTTTCCCAGTCCCTGGCGTCCTGATCGATCTCGATGTCCCCCGTGATTTTTTCGCCGTCGATCAGCACCTGAGCGCCGCAGAAGTCCGGACCCGGCTCACGGTTCCAAATCCCAAAGTGGAGAACCTCCACGTTCTCTCCATCTTCGCCCAGCCACGAAACGCCAAACTCTCCACCAAAGATCCGCGCCTGCAGCTCTAACTCCGGGATCCGACAGTGGACGGCTTCGCACAGCAAGTGTCCTCCCAGCGCACCTCGGAGGCGCTCGTATGCAAATTCTTCGCGCACTTTCATCTCTCGCGCGACGACTTGGCACCATCCAAACGGGCGATCCGCCTCGGCGCGATCCCGAGCGGGCGGCACGTTGCCGTCGGTCTGATCCGCTCACGATGTCGTCGGCGCGGTCTCGCGACAAAGCCGCCCACACTGCCGCTGAGCCGATTGTTGACGGCCCGATGGAACGGCCAAAGCTCCTCTCCCCATACGAAGGTTCGCCTTTCCAGGCGAGAGTCTCGTGCCACCGCGCCCGCTCTAGATCGCAACGGCCAGTCCATCGTAAGCCAGGCGGATATTGTGCGGCAGCAGCAATTCCGTTTCGACGTGCCCCAGATCGTGGCACATATGCGTGAAAAACGTTCTGCCGGGCCCGATGCGATTGGAGGCCTCGACAGCTTCTGCCAGGGACATATGGGTCGTGTGCGTAGCGTGCCTCAACGCGTCGACCACGAGCGTATCGACTCCGCGTGCCGCTTCTTCGGCGTCGCCGGTCACTTCCTTGCAGTCGGTAAAATACGCGAGCAACTTACGCCCGCGGCGGCGAAAAACCAGACCGGTCGTCGTTGTCCGCCCGTGGGGCAAATCGAAAGGGATGACTTCTGTCTCGCCCAGCCAAAACGGCCCGTCAACAACCACCGGTTTCGGCTGAATGTAACTGAAAAACCGATATTCGCCCTCAAAGGCGTATCGAAAAACGCGGCGCAAGTCGTCGAGCGTCCGCTCGGCGGCATAGATTGGCATGGACTTGTTTTCCATTTCACAGAAGCGGCGAAGATCGTCAAAACCGAGAATATGATCTGTATGCGAATGCGTATAGATTACGGCGTCAATTCGCGTAATTGCCTCGCGGAGACACTGCGCCCGAAAATCCGGCGGCGTGTCCACCTGGATGACCATTTCCGGCGTACGCACCTGGATCGCGCTGCGCAAGCGCTTGTCTCGTGGATCCATCGAGGAACACACGTTGCATTGGCAGCCGATCACCGGGATGCCGTGCGACGTTCCCGTGCCAAGAAACGTAATTTCCACTTCCCGCATTGCGACCCCTTCATGGCATAGTCCGCTCATGTCCGCAACGCTCGCCTCGCTGCGCATTCGCAACCTTGCCCTTGTTGAGGAGCTCCTCTGGGAGCCCCGGGCGGGATTCGTCGCCATCACCGGGGAGACCGGCGCAGGAAAATCCGTCATTCTTGGCGCGCTGTCGCTGGTCCTCGGCGATCGGGCGGATCGGGATGCGATTCGCCCTGGTGCGGACACGTGCGCGGTCGAGGCCGTCTTTGAGGATGCCGCCGATCCCCGCATAGCCACCTTCCTCGCCAGTCACGGCGCGGATCCTTGCGAGGAAGGACGCCTTCTTCTCAAGCGAGTCTTGCCCGCTGAAGCCGCCAGCAAGCAGTTCGTCAACGGCTCGCCCTGCACCCTTGCCCTGCTCCGTTCCCTGGGGAACCTTCTTGTCGATCTTCACGGACCGCACGACCACCAAAGCCTCTTCTCGCGCGATCAGCAAACCCGTCTCGTCGACAGCTTTTCAGGCGCGGAAAGTCTTCGTGATCAATTCGCCGATGCGCGCAGGCGTCTTCTGAGTTTGCAGCATGAAAAGACCTCCAGCCTTCTCGATGAACAAACTTTCGCCCGCGAAATCGATCTGCTTACGCACCAGGCACACGAAATTGAAACCGCCCATCTGCAACCCCACGAAGAGGAGCTTTTGCTCGCGCGGCAGCGAGTCGGAACCAACGCTCGCCGCATTGGCGAGCTTTGCGCCCAGCTCGCAGAAGCAACCACCGATGACGAAAACTCCCTCGCGTCCCAGCTCGAGCATCTTTCGCGCCTGACGCGCGAACTGACCCGCCTTGACTCGTCCGCTGAACCGATCGGGCAGGCCTGCGAAGCGACCTTCGTCTCCGCGAACGAGCTTGCTCACGCCATCCAGACCTACTCTTCTGCCGTCGAAGCCGCTCCGGTTGATCTTGCCGCGATCGAGGCTCGCCTCGACACGATCCAGTCGCTGAAGCGCAAATACGGCCGCAGCATTGAAGAAGTCGTGGCTTTCGGAGAAGAAGCGGCCCGCAAGTTGAATGAGCTTCTTCACCGGTCTGAACGGCGGGGCACTCTCGATGCGGAGATTTCCGCTGCCGAGGAACAAATGCGCGCCCACGCCGAAAAACTCAGCGCCCTCCGGCTGAGAGCTTCGCGAAAGCTTTCCGAAAAAGTACGGTCCGGGCTGATGGCGTTGGGCTTCATCAAATCCGAGTTCTCCATCGAACTGGAGAGTCTTAAGATGCCTTCCTCGCATGGAAGCGAGACCGCGGAATTTCTTTTCTCGCCCAATCCCGGAGAGCCGCTGCGCGCGTTGCGCGCGATCGCGTCCAGCGGCGAGATCTCCCGGGTCATGCTCGCTCTCAAGAGCGCTCTCGCCGATCACGACGATGTTCCCATACTCGTCTTCGACGAGATTGACGCGAATGTCGGCGGTGGGATCGCTTCGAAAGTTGGAATGAAAATGCGTGAACTTGGGCGTTCACGGCAAGTGCTTTGCATCACTCACCTCCCGCAAGTCGCCGCCGCCGCGTCGAGTCAGTTTGTCGTCACCAAGGAAGTCAAAGACAAACGCACGCACACCTGCCTGGTTGAGGCAAGCGGCCAATCCCGCGAGGAGGAGATCGCAAGGATGCTCGGTGGAAAATCGGAATCGGCTTTGGCGCACGCTCGCGCGCTGTTAGAGCAACCGCCAAAATAAATTTCCGCGCCTTCAACGATCCATGGCAGCGTCGAGGGGTCTGGGTGCGCCCAGCCTTCGACAGTTGCCACAAGGCTCGCCCCCTTGGCTGACCGAACGGCTTGATTCGCAGGGGACAATCAACAAGACTTTGCCGCATGCCTAAACTCGCTCTCCTCGTGCTCGCCGCCGGAATGGGTAGCCGCTACGGCGGATTGAAGCAGGTCGACCCCATGGGGCCTTCGGGGGAAACTCTCCTCGACTACTCTGTGTTCGATGCTCTGCGCGCAGGATTCGAGCGGATCGTCTTTATTATCCGCCGCGACATCGAAGCGGAGTTCCGGCAAAAGATCGGTTCGCGATACAAAGGAAACGTCGCTGTCGACTATGTCTTTCAACAGCTTGATTTTCTTCCAGATGGGTTTTCGGTTCCCGCCGGAAGAAAAAAGCCCTGGGGGACCGCGCATGCCATCTGGTGCGCGCGGGAGGCCGTCGCGGGGCCCTTCGCCGCCATCAATGCCGACGATTTTTACGGCCGCGAAACGTATGAAGTCATTGGCAATTCCCTGAGAGTTGCGGCGCCCGCAAGCTCGCGCTTCGCAATGGCGGGCTACCGGCTCGACAACACTCTCTCCGAGCACGGCACCGTTGCGCGCGGCGTCTGCCGGGTGGACGCCGACGGGAGACTCGTCGCGATCAGTGAATGCACCGGAATCGAGCGCGTCGAAGGCGGAATTCAGCAAACAGAGGCTGACGGTAAAGCGCGAAAGTTTCGTGGAGACGAGCCCGTTTCCATGAATTTCTGGGGTCTGACGCCCGC
This sequence comes from uncultured Verrucomicrobiae bacterium, assembly GCA_963731945.1. Lineage (GTDB taxonomy): Bacteria > Verrucomicrobiota > Verrucomicrobiia > Chthoniobacterales > Terrimicrobiaceae > DASTFP01. Next base: position 21,650 of record CAVSXN010000010.1, read on the forward strand.
GATTTTTCCATTGATCGAGGATCAGCTTGCCGCTTTTCTGGCCGCAAGTTCAAGCGATCCCAAGGCGGAATGCTACATTCCTGCCGTCGTTGGCGAGATGATCGCCCGCGGTCAGGCGACACTCGAGGTGCTGCCGACGGGCGCCGAATGGTTCGGCGTCACCTACCGTGAGGACAAGCCCGAGGTCATGCAGGCGCTCAAGAGGCTCCACTCGGATGGCGTCTATCCGACCCCTTTATGGAAATAGCGTCTGTGCTGACTTGGAGGCACGCGGTCCGATCAGGTAGCACGCTTTGTTTCTGGGCGGCCGAAGGCTACATGCTGATCCCGTTGTGAAGACCGAATCAAACGCTCGATGAGCTCACGTTGGCAACACGCTGCCATGCGGGAGGCAAGGCTCTATGGGATACTCGACCTTGGTTACGTCGCCGGGGAAGATGCGCTGGCCATTGCGAAGAAGATGCTCGAGGGAGGCGTCCAGTTGCTGCAATTGAGAGCCAAGAACCGGAGCGCACAAGACACGCTCTCGCTTGCACGCGACCTGACGCAGCTCTGCTGCCTACATCGGGTGCCCTTCATCCTGAATGACCATCCGGAACTGGTGACCCAAGCCGGCGCGGACGGGGCACACGTCGGGCAGGACGATGTGAGCGTTGCCGAAGCTCGCGCGCTGGCGGGAGAGCATGCGATTATCGGCAAGTCCACCCACAGCCTGGCACAAGTTCTCGATGCTCAAGGGGAAGGGCCCGACTACATCGGCTTTGGCCCGCTTTTTGCCACCCCGACCAAGCCGGACTATCCGCCGATAGGCTTACACGGAATCGCGCAGATCCAGCGCCTCGTTGCCTTTCCCGTATTCTGCATCGGTGGCATCAAGCGCGAGAATCTATCGGGCGTCCTGGCCGCGGGCGCGCACAGAGTGGTCATTGTCTCAGGCATTCTCCAAGCTCCCGATCCGCAGGCCTATTGCCAGGCTTGCCGGGAGATTCTCACTTCACGCCCGCTTGAGACATAGCGCATGCTGAGTGACCAGGCGTTGCATTCATCCTGGAGGCTCTTGTGTGACCGGGGACGGTAGACAAACGTCGGCCCAACCCGCTCCAGTTTTTTACGGTTCAACGAGTTTAAGACGATATAAGCGGTTCATTTTGAGGTATCCACGCGAGAGACATCAACCGTACGGACACTCCGCCGCGGAGCGGTTTCACATCGATGGTCTCAATGTCCGGCTCGGACGCCGACAGGGCGGCGCTTTCGGCTTCGATTTCGGTCTCAATCTCAGCGATCTGCTGGCGGATGGTCTCTGCGCTCTGCTCCGCGGACGCAGCTTCCGAGCCCTCCTGAATGCTGCGCCCTACTCCTCGGGCGGCCGTCGTGGCCTTGCTAATGGTGGATGAACTGAACGCCTTGCGTCCCAGAAAAGCGCCCAGCAACGTCGAGCCGAAGGAAATAACTGTCTGCATGCGCGCCTGCGAGGCCTGCTCTTTTTGACGCTGGACCGCAGCTTCTGCGCGGGTGAGGCGCGTCTGCAGGGAGGCGACTTTGGGCGCGTATTTCTTGCGCAGCGCCTCGACGGTGGCATCGCGATTTTCGCGTCCTGCCAGCGCAATCCGCGCCTTGAATTCGCCCTCGGTCTCTCCGGACTTTGAATTGGCTTTCAGGCCTGCACAGCGGAAGATCTGCAGGCGCTGACTCGCAACAATTGTTTGGACGAGATCCTTTTCCCAGGCTGCGTAGCTCTTCGGCCGCGCAGCCACCGGGGGAGCGTCCTCGAATTCCGCGCCATCGGCGGGCGCCTTTGCGAGCGCGCTCAGTTGCACGCCTGAAATCTCCGCCCAGTCCGCCCCGGAGACGCCATCCGGTATGCTCGCACAAAAGATCGCCTCCCGAGTCTGCTCAACGCCAAGCTTTCCGTCAGCGAATCGAATGGTTGCCGCACCGAGCAGCCGCGGCGAATAGATGATCGGGCCGGCTTCGGACGCCGGCAGGAACACCTGCGGCACCGCAGGCGGCAAAGCGGGGCGCTTGGAGGTGTGGGCAGCCGGTGCTGCCGGCGCCACCGCGGCGGACACCGCCGGTTTGCGGGCGGCCATGAGCAACCTGATTTGATCCTTGGTCAGCGGCCCGCGCAGATAGCTCATTACCCAGCGAGTTTCGAACACGACAGGGCCATCGTCGTGAACGTTGTTCATCAGAAAAATGCGATTGCCCAGCCCGGCCAGCAGCGATTCCATGGCCTGACGGTCGAATTTTCCGCCGGCGGCCGCGCCCTGCAATCCGTCGAGGACGCGGGCTTTGTCGCGCTCGGTTTGAAGACGGCCGATAAACCAGGTCCCCGCGTTCGACAACGCCTTGTAATCAAGATCGACCGGGTTCTGCGTGGCGAGCACGACACCCACGCCAAACGCCCTGGCTTGCTTCAGCAAGGTCAGGATCGGAAGCTTCGAGGGCGGGTTTGCCGTCGGCGGAAGGTAGCCGAAGATCTCATCCATGTAGAGGATGGCGCGCAGGCTGGTGGTTCCACTCTGAGCGCGCGTCCAGGAGACGACTTCGTTGAGAAGCAGGGATACGAAAAACATCCGCTCCTCGTCGCCGAGATGCGCAATGGAAAAGATGGCGAGCCGTGGTTTGCCTTCGGGCGTGTAAAGAAACCGTCCCACATCGAGGCTTTCGCCCTGACGCCACGTCGAAAAGCCTGGTGCGGCCAGCATGTTGTTGATCGCGATGACCAGGGCGAAGCGATCCTTTGCGGGATAGAACGTCTCCAGGTCAAGCACGCCGATTTTCTGGAACGGCGGGTTTTGGATTCGCTCTATGAGCGTCGGCAAATCCAAGTTCACCCCCTGCTGCCATTCGTGGGCAAGTAACGATGAGAGCAAGATGTATTCGCGGCTCTTCACCGGATCGGCATCCAGCTTGAGCAGACCCAGGAGGCTGGCCGCCGTCGTCTGCACACGATCGGCGATCGCCTCCGCATCGTCGGTCTTCGGCGCATCAAAAGACGCAAGGACGTTGACCGCAAGGCCGCTGGTGCTTCCCGGGGTGTAGATCGCCATGTCCACCTTCTCGCGCAGCGCGCGAATGCGCGAAGGCCCCTCACCCCACGCCGCGAGACCCTTCTTCCACAGATCAGCCTGCTGGGCGGCATACGCCTCCGGATCCACTCCCTTGCGTTGCGCGTCTTCGACATTCACCCACGGCCGAAAATCTTCCGGGCGGAGCTCGGAAAAAGTGAGGAGCAGATTTCCGAGGTCCCCCTTGGGATCGATGATGATGGCCGGTATCCCGTCGATGGCGGCCTCCTCGAGCAGGGCGAGGCAAAGGCCGGTTTTCCCGCTTCCGGTCATTCCCACACAGACCGCATGCGTGACCAGATCACGAGAATCATAAAGCAGCGGAGCGTCGCTGGAGGCCTTTCGGGCAATATCGTAGGAGCGGCCGAGATAGAAAACGCCCAGCTTTTCGAAGACGGAGGGATCGAGCGCCATGGTCGCAAAAATACAAAAGACACCTGGATTGGCGAGAAATCCTCTTGCAGAAAATAACGTCGCAGGGATTCTCTCGGGAGCATGCGATATCTTTACTGCGCGCTTCTCTTCCTGCTTCTGGTGCTTGCCAGTGCCCCTGCCCAGCAAGCGAATCGCGAATACATCGTTCTCAGCGGGGGGCCGTCTCTCAGCGAATGGGAGAAGTTTAAAGCGGCTCCGCACGACAGATGGTGGGGAAATTTCATCCGATCGGCTCGCGTCCGCATCGAACAGCTCCGTAAACAACATGGCCCGACGGCGTTCATCACATGGCTTGTCTACAAGCCAGGCTATGTGCGCCGCGCGCAACGGCAGGACCATGCCGACCTGATCGGCAACATTACCAGTGTTCGGAACAAATACGGCCTCAATCTCGTGTTCTTCAGCGATACTGGACAGCTCATCAATTATCTCAACAGCGGCCAGCCGCGCCACCGGGTCAAAATTGTGAACTTCGAGTTCTTCGGGCACTCGAACAAGGCCTGCTTCATGTTCGATTACAGCAACGAGATTGATAGCGCATCAAAAGTCTGGCTGCATGAAAGCGAGCTGAAAAGGATCAATCATTCGATTTTCACCCGCAACGCTTTCGTGAAGAGTTGGGGATGCCACACCGCGGAAAGCATGAGCAAGCTCTGGCGCCAGGCCACCGGAACGAGAATGATCGGCGCCTACGGCAAGACGGACTACGCGAAATGCCCCACCAACGGGTGGATTCCGCAGCTCAGCCCCGGCGCCCGTTGGGGAGGGTAAAGCTTCACTCCGCGGCGAAAGCTAAAGGCTTGGCGCGGTGCGAACCTTGCTTTCCCAGCGCGTCAACAAGTGGATGACAATGTTCGTGCCGAACTTGAAGCAGGTCGAAAGCGCGGCGGGCTCTATATTCCGCAAATAGACGTCGCGGCGCTCGAAAAGGTCCGCATTGATGGCGACGTATTTATCGTCGGCGCTCTTGCGCAAATCAATTTGCCCCTGCTGGTTGAGGCCGATTTGCCACATGTCTCCATAGTCGTTCGCAGTGTAAAGGATCGCTATCTCGCCATAAATCTTCATCGCGAAGACAGGCTCTCGATAAAAGTTCAGCCCGGGCGGAACCTCCTTCACATCGGCGAAGTAACCCTCCGTGTAGATCGGGTGATTCGACGGGAGCGGTTCGAAGCTCTTGTCCACATCGGGAATGACCCGCTTCATCTCCCGCCTGAAGGCAATATCGAAGCGCGACCGCAGCCCCGGCAACGAGCTGTCTCCCCAGATGCACCCGCCCATGCGCACATACTTCTGAAGGTTCTCGACTTCTTTTTCTGATAGCTTGAAATCGCGCGAGCCGGTGAGAAAAATGAAGGGCGGTTTCACCGTAAAGATCTCGTCGCTGTCCAACCTGATCGCCTGAACATTCTTGTAATTGGTCTTTATCTTGTCCTTCGACCAGGCACTCATCAGATAGAGCAGATTGGGCAGGCTCCCGGTTTCGATCTTATTACCTTCAATACGGACGGTGGAATTCCAGTTTCCTCCGCTGTACTGGCCAATGTAGGCTGTGAACTCAAACTCGCGCGACCGGGTTCCGCTTCCCGCTCCCTGCGCTTTTCCCCAGCCGCCGGTAAAGGCCTTGATTTGGGCGGCGGCGGTCGTGCTCATTCCATCGGAAGAAATGCTTGTCGTCGCAGGTGCCACCGCAGCCTGCACGGGGACCGTTGGCGTGGTCATCGGCGCGGCGATAACCGGGCTCATCGTGAAGCTCAAAGGATTGACCGCCATAGTCGTAATCGCGTTGATTTGTGAGGAACTGGCGGGCGGCGCCACCGTAGCAACGTTGAACGTGGTCTCCTGAGGGGCCGCCTGTCGCGCAGGCGGCGGAATCGCCGCTTCGTTGGGTTGAACAAAGCCGCCCGTCTCGCCTTCGAAATCCGGCGGCTCCTGCGCCGCCTGATAAAGAACCGTTCCGCCAAACACTCCAACGAGGATGGCATGCAGGGCGAACGAAATCGTGAAGTCTCGCGAACCACTGAACTTATCAAGCAGCTTTTGCAGAGAAGCCGGAAGTTCTTTGGCCATTTCGCTGTGCTTATAGACTCGGGAGACCACCGTTTCAAGGGATTCACATTCCCGTTTGGTTGGAAAATGGGACATTCTGTGCTAACGCGGGCTTGGCGCATGGCAAATACTTCTTTTTTGCCAGCGGGCATGGATTGCCTTGGAAGGTCAAACCGCCCGGCCGCGATCCCGGAAGACCGGGCGTTCCACACTCGCCAGGATCGCGTCCAGGGATCGTCCCGCGACGCTCTACTCCCCGAACCCTTCAGCCCAATCGGGCCGGCCCTCCTGAATCTCGACGGCCGTGATCCTGTCTTTGAGGATGCCAGTCTTGGTGTCAAAGCGTTCAACCGACGCGGGGCCACGGTCGCCTCGAGACCTGATGACGATCTCCGTGTTGCCATTGATAAGTTCCCATTTTTCGACATTAGGAAACTGGGGGCGAATTAGACAAACCGTCATTCCGTTTCGAAGCAGACGCACGCCGGCTTGTTCGACGTTTACCTCGGCATCGTAACCCCTTTGCGGCGGAGGGCCAATGGTGCATCCGGCCACCAACAAACAAGTCACAAGGGCTAGCATCGCAAAGTGGAATTTCATAGATTTTGAACAGTTAACAATCTTGCGAGAGTTTCCGAAACAAGAATCCTGTGGAGGCGCGCCGGGCATGATCAGCGGGATGGCAGGGCGCCGCGAATCCGCTCGCGCGGATGGCGGAGCATGATCCGCGCTTGGTTAGGCGGGAGAAAAAGCACGGAATCCCGCGGAACCTGTCGCCAGCGCCATTTACCCCTCCGTCGAATAAAAAAGAGCCGCCCCGAGTTTCCCCGGGGCGGCTCGCTTCTTAACGATCTATGCGCGTTGCGCGGACAGGCGTCCCGACACGTCGGGACTAGTAGTCCATTCCGCCCATTCCGCCGCCCGGAGGCATCGGAGGGGCCTTTTCCTTCTCGGGGATCTCGGTGACGAGAGCCTCGGTGGTGAGGAGTAGTCCACTTATGGACGCCGCATTCTGCAGCGCGCTGCGGGCGACCTTGGTCGGATCAACAACGCCTGCCTTGACGAGGTCTTCGTATTCAGCAGTGGCCACATTGTAGCCTTCGTTGCCTTTGCGCTTCTTGACTTCCTGCACAATGAGGGCGCCTTCCTTGCCGGCATTGTCTGCCAGCGTGCGGAGCGGCTGCTCAATCGCGCGGCGGACGATCTCAAGTCCGATTTTTTCATCACCTTCAAGCGAGAGGGTCTCGAGCACCTTCTGCGCACGGATGAAGGCGACGCCGCCGCCGGGAACAATCCCTTCCTCTACGGCCGCACGGGTCGCATGGAGGGCGTCTTCGACGCGGGCCTTCTTTTCCTTCATCTCGGTTTCGGTCGCGGCGCCGACATTGATGACGGCCACGCCGCCCGCGAGTTTCGCCAGGCGTTCCTGGAGCTTTTCGCGGTCGTAATCGCTGGTCGTCTCCTCGATCTGGCGGCGGATCTGAGTCACGCGGCCCTGGATGTCGGAGCCCTTGCCTTCGCCTTCGATGATGGTGGTGTTTTCCTTGTCAATGGCAATGCGCTTGGCCTTTCCGAGGTCGTCAAGCGAGATATTCTCCAGCTTGATGCCAAGGTCTTCGGTGATGCAACGGCCGCCGGTCAATACCGCGATGTCTTCAAGCATCGCTTTGCGGCGGTCGCCAAAGCCCGGGGCCTTGACGGCTGCGACCTGCAGCGTGCCGCGGAGCTTATTGACAACGAGCGTCGCGAGCGCCTCGCCCTCGACATCTTCGGCGATAATCAAGAGCGGTTTGCCGGCCTTGGCCACCTTCTCGAGAAGCGGCAGCATGTCCTTCAGGCTGCTGATTTTCTTCTCGTGGATCAGGATGTAGGCGTTCTCAAGAACAGCCTCGAGGTTTTCGGCGTTCGTCACGAAGTAGGGCGAAAGGTAGCCCTTGTCGAACTGCATGCCCTCAACCACGTCGAGAGTCGTTTCGATGCTCTTGGCTTCTTCAACGGTGATCGTTCCATCCTTGCCGACCTTGTCCATCGCATCGGCAATAATCTGGCCGATGGTGGTGTCCCAGTTCGCGGAAACGGTGGCGACCTGGGCGATTTCGGAGCTGTCCTTGACCTTCTTGCTGATCTTGGCGAGTTCGGCGACGATGGCTTCAACAGCCTTGCTGATGCCGCGCTGGAGGCTGGTCGGGTTGGCGCCCGCGGTCACATTTTTCAGACCTTCGCGATAAATCGCTTCGGCAAGCAGGGTGGCCGTGGTGGTTCCATCGCCGGCAATGTCGCTGGTCTTGCTCGCGACTTCCCGGATGAGCTGAGCGCCCATGTTTTCGTAGGAGTCTTCGAGCTCGATTTCTTTCGCGACAGTCACGCCATCCTTGGTGATGGTCGGGCTGCCGAATTTCTTGTCGAGAATCACGTTGCGACCGGAAGGTCCAAGAGTGGCCTTCACGGCTTTCGCAAGCTTCTCGATCCCGCGGAGCAGAGCGTGCCGCGCGGATTCGTCAAACGAGAGTTGTTTGGCTGCCATATTATTTTACTTATGAATAATTGATACTGGATGCTGCGTGAGGCTATCCGATGATGCCGAGGATATCGTCCTCGCGCATGATCAGGTAGCTTTCGCCTTCGATTTTAACTTCTGTGCCGCCATACTTGGAAATGAGGACTTTGTCCCCCTTTTTTACGGTAAACTCGATGATTTTTCCGTCTTCATCGCGTTTGCCCGTTCCGAGAGCGACGACTTCTCCCTCCTGGGGCTTTTCCTTAGCGGTATCAGGAATGATGATACCGCCCTTCTTTACTTCCTTCTCTTCGAGCGGGTGCACGAGCACACGATCGCCGAGAGGCTTGATGTTCACATTGGCCATAGGGCTGTTGGTGTCTATTATTGTGTTGGTTGGTTTTTAACGTTGATCCCGGTCTCCGCGTAGGCGAAGCCGAGACGGTTGTTAAAGGGTAGTGGTCAGTTCTTCTTCTTGTCCTCGTCGACCATCTCGAACTCGGCGTCCACGACATCGGAGTCTTTCTTCTCGGCTTCTTCACCGGAGGAGCTCTGCGAGGGTTCGGGCTGAGGACCGGGCTGCGGCGCGGCCGCTTTCTTGTAGAGCTCCGAACTGACCTCCTGGAACTTCGCCTGAAGGGCATCAAAGGAGCTCTTGACCGCGTCATTGTCGTTGCCCTTGAGGGCCTCGCGCACCTTGGAGATGGCCTCTTCGACGGAGGTTTTCGTTGCGCCATCCAGTTTGTCGCCAAGATCGTTGAGCTGTTTCTCGCACTGATACGCGAGGTTGTCGGCGTTATTGCGGAGCTCGATCGCCTCCTTGGCCTTGCGATCTTCCTCCGCATGGCTTTCCGCCTCTCGCTGCATCTTGTCAATTTCCTCCTTGGTCAGACCACTGGAACCGGTGATGGAGATCTTTTGCTCCTTTCCTGTCCCGAGATCCTTGGCGCTGACGTTGAGAATGCCATTGGCATCGATGTCGAAGGTCACCTCAATCTGAGGCACCCCGCGGGGCGCCGGAGGAATCCCATCAAGGTGGAAGGTTCCCAGCTGCTTATTGTCACGGCTGAGCGGGCGCTCGCCTTGCAGCACTTTGATTTCCACCCCCGGCTGGCTGTCGCTATACGTTGAGAAAATCTGCGACTTGCGCGTAGGAATGGTCGTATTGCGCGGAATCATCGCTGTGGCGATCCCGCCGGCCGTTTCGATCGCGAGGCTGAGCGGGGTCACGTCCAGGAGCAGCACATCCTTCACATCGCCCTTGAGCACGCCGCCTTGGATGGACGCGCCGACGGCCACCACTTCGTCAGGGTTCACTCCTTTGTGGGGCTCCTTGCCAATGAGGGAACGGGCGGTCTCGACCACTTTCGGCATGCGAGTCATACCCCCGACGAGGACCAGCTCATCGATCGTATTTGCGTTCCATTTCGCATCATTCAAGCAGTCCTTGACCGGCTTGACCGTGCGCTGAAAGAGATCGTCCGTGAGTTGCTCGAGCTTGGAGCGAGTCAGCTTCTTCTGAATATGTTTTGGGCCCGTCTGGTCCGCCGTGACAAACGGCAAGTTGATCTCGTATTCCTGCGTCGATGAGAGGGCGATTTTCGCCTTCTCGGACTCTTCCTTGATGCGCTGAACCGCGTCCGGTTGCTTGGAGAGATCAATGCCGGTGTCTCGCTTGAATTCATCAATCACCCAATCCATCAGGCGATTGTCCCAATCGTCTCCGCCGAGGTGCGTGTCACCGTTGGTCGCCGCGACCTGAAAGACACCGTCACCGATCTCCAGGGCAGAAATATCGAACGTGCCGCCGCCGAGATCGTAGACGGCAATCTTTTCGTCCTTCTTCTTGTCCAAGCCGTAGGCCAGCGAAGCGGCGGTCGGCTCGTTGATGATGCGCAAGACGTCCAGGCCGGCAATCTTTCCGGCGTCCTTGGTCGCATTGCGCTGGGAATCGTTAAAGTAGGCGGGAACCGTAATGACCGCCTGCGTGATTTTTTCTCCGAGTTTCGCTTCGGCGTCGGCCTTCAGCTTCCCCAGGATCATCGCCGAAATCTCCGGCGGGCTGAAACGCTTCCTCTCGCCGCTGACCTCGACTTCTATATGGGCGTCGCCGTTGGAGGCCTCCACGACCTTGTAGGGAACCCGTTTGAGCTCATCCTGGATCTCTGAAAACTTGCGGCCCATCAAGCGCTTGACCGAAAAAACAGTGTTCTGCGGGTTTGTCACCGCCTGGCGCTTGGCAGCCTGGCCAACAAGGCGCTCGCCGGTCTTCGAAAATGCCACCACGGACGGTGTCGTGCGCGCGCCCTCGGAATTCTCCAAAACAACGGGCTCCCCACCCTCCATCACCGACATGCAGGAGTTTGTGGTGCCCAAATCAATTCCTAGAATCTTAGACATAATTTTGAAATTCACTTTTCTGGGAGCAATGAACGTTCCCAGGTGCGGAAAACCTCCCTAAGGTGCTTATAACGAGGAGATAGAAATTTCCTATCTGCACCCGGGCCTGGAGGAATGAGCCATTCTGTCCCAATCCCCTTCAAAAATTAGGACAAAATGACACTTAACGTGTCTCAACGAGCCTCGCGGAAGCCGGTGTGCCAAGTCGGCTAAATCTGGGTCTCCAGGACCGCAGCCGTTCCAGCGCGAGGTAAACAACCGGAGTCGTAAAGAGTGTCAGGGCTTGAGAGACGACCAGTCCTCCGACAATCGCGATGCCCAGGGGACGTCGAAGTTCGGAGCCGACTCCGAGGCCGATGGCCAGGGGCAAAGCCCCGAAGAGAGCGGCAAGCGTTGTCATCATGATCGGGCGGAAGCGAACGAGGCATGCTTGGTAGATGGCTTCTTCGGGATGCAGATGATGGCTTCTTTGGGCCTCAAGGGCAAAATCCACCATCATGATCGCATTCTTCTTCACGATGCCGATGAGAAGGATAATCCCTATCATCGCCACAATGGAGAGTTCGAAGCCGAAGAACTGAAGAGCCAGCAACGCGCCCAGGCCGGCACTTGGCAGGGTGGACAAGATCGTAATCGGATGGATCAAGCTCTCGTAGAGCATGCCGAGAACAATATAGACGGCAACCAGTGAGGCCAGAATGAGGATCGGCTGATTGGCAACCGAGTCCTGAAAAACCTGGGCATTGCCGGCGAAGCCGCCGCTGATCGTTGCCGGAAGATCGAGCTCGCGCGCGGCTTGCTCGATGACTTGCGTGGCACGCTCGAGAGACACACCCGGAGCAAGATTGAAGGAGATCGTGACGACCGCGAACTGGCCCTGGTGGTTGACAGCCAGAGGCACGTTGGAAACCTCGTAGCGGGCGATGCTGCTCAGGGGCACCATCTGGCCACCCGCCGCGCGGATGAAGACTTTGTCGAGCGCACCGGGATCTTCCTGGAATTTCGGGTCGGCCTCGAGCACGACACGGTATTGATTCTGCGGCCCATACATGATCGAGACCTGGCGCTGACCGAAGGAGCTGTACAGGGTGGAGTCGATCGCCTCGGGCTGAATTCCCAAACGCCCTGCGGCGTCGCGGTCGATCACCACATTGGCCTGCAGGCCTTGAAACTGCTGGTCACTATTGACGTCGGCGAGTTCCGGGGCTTTTTTCAACCGTTCGACCAAACGTGGCGCCCAGTCGTTAAGTTCGTCCAAATCGACGTCCCGCAGAGCATACTGATACAGGGCCTTTGACATGCGCCCACCGACCCGGATATCCTGCACCGGTTGGAGAAAGAGGGAAATGCCTGGCACCTTGGCCGCTTGCGCACGGAGTCTGGCGATCACCTCATCGACCGGCGGCCGCTGATCGGGCGGCTTCAAGCCGATGAACATTCGCCCATTGTTTTGCGCGCCGCCTCCGCCTGATCCGACAAATGAACCGACCGTTGCTATGGCGGGATCAGAGAGCAACACCTGGACAATTTGTTGCTGCTTTTTCGCCATGTCGGCGAACGAGGTGTCCTGGGCGGCTTCGGTAGTGCCATACATCAAGCCGGTATCTTGCTGGGGAAAAAAGCCCTTTGGCGTCACGCCGTAGAGCCAGACGGTCGCCGCCAGCGTAGCCACGGTGACCATCTGAGCAAGGAACCGGTGTCGCAACACCCAGCGCAAGATGCGCGCGTAGCCATGTTCCAATTTGGAGGGGCGCGACTCGCCTTCCGATCGCTTGGGGTGCCGCCGAAGGAACTGCCCGCAAAGCGTCGGCGTCAGCGTGAGGGACACGACCGCCGAAACGAGAATCGCAGCGCTCAAGGTCACGGCGAATTCGCGGAACAAACGGCCAATCAATCCGCCCATAAAGAGAATCGGAATGAAGACTGCCACCAGGGAGAGGCTGATGGAAATCACCGTGAAGCCGATCTGTTTCGCGCCGGACAATGCCGCCTGGCGAGGTTTCTCCCCTTGGTCGATGTGCCGCACGATGTTTTCGATCACGACGATGGCGTCATCGACCAGAAATCCCACCGCCACCGTGAGAGCCATCAGGGAAATGTTATCGAGGCTGAATCGGCAAAGCCACATGACGGCGAATGTCCCCGCCAAGGCCAGAGGAACGGTGACACCCGCGATGAAGGTCGGCCAGAACCGGCGCAGGAAGAGCGCCATGACCACGACCACCAGCGCAATCGTCAGAAGGAGGGTAAACTGGACATCGTGGAGCGAAGCGCGAATGGTTTGCGTGCGATCGCTCAGGACGCTGAGCTCCACGCCGGGCGGCAGCCACTTTCGAATCTGCGGCAGCAGGGCGCGAATCTCATCGACCACGGCAATGACATTGGCGTCCGACTGCTTCATCACCGGGAGCAGGACCGCCCGCTCATTGTTAAACCATCCAGCCTGCCGGGTATTCTCCGTACCGTCGATGACGTTTGCGATCGCCCCGAGCTGCACGGGAAGACCATTGCGTTCGGCCACGACGAGCGAGCGATAGTTGTCCGCGCCGAAAATCTGATCGTTCGCGGAGATCATCAGGTTTTTTCCCGCGTCTTCGATGCTTCCTTTCGCCATCAGCCGGTTCGTGCTCTGAAGAAATGCGCGAACGTCCTCCATGCTCATCCCCATCGCGGCGAGAGCCGCCGGATTTACTTGCACGCGCACCGCGGTTTTCGCGCCTCCGTAAACTCCGACCTGACTGACACCAGGCAGCTGGCACAAGCGCTGCGAAACGCTTTGATCGGCCAAGTTGAAAACTTCCGACAGGCGCATCGTTTGCGAAGTCATCGCGAGAACGACCACCGGCGAATCGGCCGGATTGTATTTGCGATAGGTCGGCGGGTTCGGGAGGTTCGCGGGAAGATCGCGCGCGGCGGCGTTGATCGCGGCCTGCACATCTCGCGCCGCGTCGTTAACGTTTCGACTCAAATCGAATTGCACGGTGACCGTGGAACCGCCCAGCGAGCTTGCCGATGTCATCTCGGTCACCCCGGCGATCTGTCCCAGACGGCGTTCGAGAGGAGCCGCGAGCGAGCTCGCCGCTGTTGCCGGGTCCACGCCCGGCAGAGAGGCGCTCACGCCGATCGTCGGGAAGTCCACCTGCGGAAGCGGGGCGACGGGCAGGAAGAAATACGCGGTCGCCCCGAGCAACAGCAGGCCGATGGCGAGAAGAGAGGTGCCCACCGGGCGACGGATGAACGGACCCGACACATTCATGGCACAACCGGCCGCAACGCGGCTGAGGGCTGCCCAACCGTGCCGCGGCGCGAGACCCAGCTCTCAAAGCGGCAAAGCGCAAGATAGATGACCGGCGTGGTGTAGAGCGTCAAAAACTGGGACAGAAGCAGGCCACCGACGATCGCGACGCCCAGCGGATTGCGAAGCTCCGAACCTGTGCCGGTTTCCAAAGCGAGCGGCAATGCTCCGAGAAGGGCGGCTGCGGTGGTCATCATGATTGGGCGAAACCGGAGCAGGCACGCCTGGTAAATCGCGTCGCGTGGCGGCATCGCGCGCTCGCGCTGCGCTTCCAAAGCGAAATCGATCATCATGATCGCGTTCTTTTTTACGATGCCGATGAGGAGGACCACGCCGATCAGGGCGACCAGCGAAAAATCCATCCGGCAAATCCACAGCGCGAGAAGGGCGCCCACACCGGCGCTGGGCAGCGTGGACAGAATCGTCAGCGGGTGAATGTAGCTCTCATAAAGGACTCCGAGGACAATATAGATGACGACGATCGCAGCCAGAATCAGGAACGGCTCGCTGGTCAACGATGACCGGAATTCCGCCACGCTGCCCGTGAACTCCGCAACGATCCTGTCCGGCATGCCAATGTCCCTGCGCGCCTTCTCAATTGTTCGGACGGCCTGTCCAAGCGAATAGCCAGCTCCAAGATTGAAGGACACGGTGACCGAAGGAAATTGGCCTTGGTGCGTGATGACAAGCGGCGTGGTCTGGATGCGCGCCGTCGCGATCGCGCCAAGCGGCACCAGGCTGCCCAGGCTCGACTTTACGTAGATCTTGTCCAGGTCGTTGATCGAACTTCGAAACTCGGCCGGCACTTCCAGCACGACCCGGTATTGGTTGAGCTGGGTGAAGATCACCGAGATTTGCCTCTGCCCGAACGCGTCGTAAAGGGTGTTGTCGATCGCCTCAATCGGAACGTTCAGCCGCGAGGCCCGCGTGCGGTCGATTTCAACATGCAGCTGGAGGCCGCTGATCTGTTGATCGCTGGCCACATCGGCAAGCTCGGGCAACGTCCTCAGCTTTTCGACCAGCTTCGGTCCCCACTCGCCAAGCTCGGCGGCATCGGAATCTTCGAGGATGTACTGATACTGGGTGCGGCTCGTCCGCGTATCGATTTGCAGGTCCTGCGCGGCTTGGAAAAACACCTCGACACCCTCGATGCCACTGACGGCGCCGCGCAGCCGTGTGATAATCTGACCGACGCCTGCCCTTCGGGACTCGCGCGGCTTGAGCACGATGTAGAGCCGCCCGGTATTGGGCGTTGAATTGACCGTGCCAGCGCCGACAAAGGCCGCCACGCGCTCAACGTCGGGGTCTCTGCGCACGACATCGGTCACCGCCCGCTGCAGCGTGAGCATGGCCGGAAACGAAATATCCTGCGCAGCATCCGTGGTTCCGATGAGCAAGCCGGTGTCCTGCTGAGGCAGCAGGCCTTTTGGCACGAGCACGTAGAGGACGCCCGTCGCCACAAGGGTGGCCGCCGCGACCAGGAGGGTCGCCCCCTGGTGGCGCAACACCCAGACCAGCGACCGGTCATACCAGCGAAGCACCTTGTCGAAAGCATGCTCGAAGAACCGCTGAAGTGCATTTTCCCGCTGTTCGCTCTCCCGTCGCAACATTTTCGCGCACATCATCGGCGTCAGCGTCAATGACACGAACGCTGAGACCGCGACCGCCGTGCTCAAGGTGATCGCAAACTCCCGGAAAAGCCGTCCCACGATCCCTGACATGAACATGAGCGGAATAAAAACGGCGATGAGCGACAGGCTGAGCGAAATGACCGTGAACCCGATCTGCTTTGAGCCTTTCAACGCCGCCTTGAAGGGATGATCGCCCTGCTCGATGTAGCGGAAAATATTCTCGATCATGACGATCGCATCATCCACCACGAAGCCGGTCGAGATCGTTAGCGCCATGAGCGACAGGTTGTCGAGGCTGAAGCCCGCGAGATACATCACCGCGAACGTCCCAAGCAGCGAGAGCGGCAGAGCCACGCTTGGAATGATCGTGGCGCGCAGACGCCGCAGGAACATAAGAAGCACGAGCACAACCAACCCGATCGTCAGGGCCAGCGTGAACTGGACGTCCCGCACGGACGCCCGGATCGTCTCGGTGCGGTCGGAAAAGATCGAGAGATGAATGCCGGCTGGCAAAGACGCCGTCAGGCGCGGAAGGATCTTCTTCACGCGCTCGACCGTCTCGATGATGTTTGCTCCGGGCTGTCGTTGGATGTCGAGCAGCACGGCAGGCTGGTAGCTTTGGCTCGGTGTGGCAATCCACGCGGCCAGCCGGCTGTTCTCCACGCCGTCCTCGACGTCGGCCACGTCCTGCAGACGCACCGGCGCCCCATTCCGATACGCGAGAATGATCGGCTTGAAGTCCTCCGCCTTCAGAATCTGGTCGTTCGCACCTACGGTGAACGCCTGCTCCTTGCCGTCGAAGCTGCCTTTGGGAGCGTTCACGTTTGCCTGGGAAACCGCGGTCCGGACATCTTCAAGGCTCAAGCCTTGCGCCGCAAGCGCCGCGGGATTGACCTGCACACGGACCGCCGGTTTCTGGTTTCCCTGAATTGTCACCAGCCCGACACCGGTCACCTCGCTCAGCTTCTGCGCCAGAATCGAGTCCGCGAAATCGTTGAGTTTCTCAAGGGGGAGGTTGTCCGAAGTTATCCCGAGCGTGAGGATTGGCGTGTCGGCGGGATTCACCTTGTTGAATGTCGGCGGATTCGGCATCTCCTGGGGCAGCAATCCGCCCGCAGCATTGATGGCGGCCTGCACGTCCTGCCCGGCCTCGTCAATCTTGCGCTCCAGCACAAATTGAAGCGTGATCACCGACGTGCCGTACGAACTCACCGAACTCATCGACGACAGGCCGCTGATCTGGCCAAACTGCTTCTCGAGCGGGGCCGTCACCAGCGAGGCCATGACCTCCGGGTCCGCGCCGGGATATTGGGAAACGACCTGGATCGTCGGAAAGTCGACCGTCGGCAGAGCAGAGACGGGTAGAAATCGATAGCCGAGAAGGCCAACCAGGACGACGCCGAGCATGAGAAGCGACGTCGCCACCGGCCGCCTGATAAACGGCTCTGAAATGTTCACGGGTTGCCGGGCTTTCCGGCTTCGGCGCTCGCGGCCAGGTCTTTGGTCACTTCGACCTTTGCGCCTGGCTGAAGCCGGTATTGGCCGTCCACCACGACTCGGTCGCCGGCCTCCAGTCCCGTCTCCACCAGAGTCCAGTCGCCTTCGGTCGCCCCGACCTTCACCGGGCGCATGGCGGCCGATTTCTCGGCGTCAATCACATAAACGTAAGCGCCGTTGGGACCCCGCTGGATCGCTCTGGCAGGCGCGGTCACAGCACCGTTCCTCACGCCCAGGAGCAGGCGAACGTTGACAAATTGACCGGGCCACAAATCGTAGTTCGAATTGGTGAAGACCGCCTTCAACTTGACCGTCGCGGTGGTGGCGTCGATCTGATTGTCGAGAACCTCCAGAGTTCCTTCGCTGAGCACTGAGAGATTATCGCGGTCCAGGGCGAGCACCTTGAGGGTTTCCTTCTGCTGCATGGCGTCGCGAACGCTCCTCAATTCCTGCTGCGGCAGCGTGAAAACCACGGAGATCGGCTGGACTTGATTGATCGTGAGCATCCCTGTCGTATCGCTGCTCCGCACGATGTTTCCGGCATCCACCGAACGAATGCCAACGCGTCCGGAGATTGGCGCCGTGATCCGGGCATAGTCGAGCTGGGTCTGCGCATTCTCGATGGCCGCCTGATCCGCTGCAACCAGCGCCTGCAATTGATCCACCGCATACTTCTGGGTGTCATACGTCTGCTGATCGACGACGCTGTTCTTGAGCAGAAGCGCGTTCCTCGAGAGGACAATTTTGGCGTTCGCAAGCTGCGCCTCATCTTGCGCCTTCTTGGCCTTGGCCTGATCAAGTTGAGCCTGGTAGGTCCGAGGGTCGATCTGCGCCAGCAAGTCTCCCTTCTGAACATTCTGGCCCTCCTGAAAATAGACCTGCTGCAGCTCGCCATCGACGCGCGCGCGAACCGTCACACTGTTGTAGGCCTGCACCGTGCCGAGCGCGGTGAGATACACGGGAAAATCCCGCCGCTCAGCCTGACCTGCCACCACAGGCACGGGCCCGCGAGCCATCCCACGGCCCTGCGGATCTTCCCTCGCGCCGGCCTCCGTGGCACGCATCCTCCATAGCGCCAACCCCCCTCCGAGCAAACCCAGCAGGAGCAACCACCGTGCGATTCGCCAGAGGAAACTCATGCGAGACGGACGAACATCCTCAATCGCGACATCCCGGGCAAGTGCCTGCGACGATCGGAACTCATTCTGCGAAACCATACCCGATTCAATCGCCGAAGGGCCCTTTTGTTCTGCGATTTCTTTTCTGCGTATCACGAAACGCTCGCCTCCCAGCCCCCTTCCCTCAATCTCCCAATTGACTTCTCGCCCGTAAATGAATTAGAATTCATTATATGAACGATCGTTCAGCAAGGACGGCTTCGCAACGGTTTTCTTATCGGGGAAGGGAGCGTGGAGCGCGGCGGAGGCGGATTTTAGACGCGGCGGAGGCGGTTTTCAGCGCCCGCGGCTATCATGGTGCGTCGATTACGGATATCGCGGAGCGCGCGGAGTTTGCGACGGGCACGATCTACTTGTATTTCAGCGACAAGGCGGACCTTTACGGCACGGTGATTCTCGAGAAGATGAACGAGGTGGTTAGCCGGCTGGAGGCTGCCTTGAGATCGGACAATTCCGCGAAGGCCTGCCTTCACGCCGCAGTTCATGCGCTCTTTGCCTATCATGATGCCAACCGCCCGTTCTTCGAAATCTTTCTGCATCAGCATCAATTGGCGGCTTCCCCACTCAACGAACGTCATTGGAAAGAAATGGAGGATCTGAAACGCCGGAACCTTGTCCTGATCGAGGATTGCATCCGCCGGGGTCAGACGACCAAGGAGCTCAAGGCGGGTAACCCGCGCCTCTACGCCGTCGCCTTTCTTGGCATGACCCTTCAGATAATCCGACAGTGGATTCGGGAGCGTGGTGACGGACGGCTCACGGATTCGGCGGATTTTGCCGCCGATTGCTTCTTGCATGGTTCGGCAACGCCTCGATTTTCAGGCAGGCACCAATCCCCGCTCGAATGAAGATCTCTTGTCTCCTCGCATGCCTCGCTGCCGCTCTGGGCGGATCAGGGTGCCAGAGGGCGTCGTCGCAAAAGGCGTCGGAAGCGTCGCCGGTGCCCGTGGAGGTGGCTGCAGCCGAGGTCCGGATGATGCCCATAGAGATGCAGGCCATCGGCTCGGTCGAGCCGCTCGCGAGCGTGCAGCTCAAATCCAAGGTCCAGGGCGAGATCTTGCGAGTGCACTTTGCGGATGGCGCCGAGGTGCGGGCGGGCGAGCCGTTGTTCGACATTGATCCGCGTCCTTTCGAGGCTGCCTTGAAGCGTGCGCAAGCAAACCTCGCCATGGCCCGCTCCACATCGGCCAACGCCACTGAGCAAGCCGACCGCTACACGACATTGATCAAGCGCGGCGTGGCGTCAAAGGAGCAATTCTCGCAGTTTCTTTCGACCGCCGAAACGCAAAAATCCGTCATTGACGCCCGCCAGGCCGACGTGGAAGAGGCGCAGCTTTCCCTGGATTGGACGCGGGTGAAGGCTCCGATCTCCGGCCGCGCGGGGTCCGCCATTCTCAAGTCGGGCAATATCGTGAATGCCAACACCGATGTGCTCACGGTCATTCATCAAGTGCAGCCGATCTATGTCGCCTTTTCGCTGCACGAAGGCTCGCTCGCCGACGTGCGTCAATGGATGGCCAAGAGCAAACCCGTTGTCAGCGTGCGCAACCCCGATACCGGAGGGTTGCTCGGCACCGGCGAACTGACGTTCATTGACAACACCGTGGACCGGGTCTCGGGAATGATCGCTTTCAAAGCGACCTTTCCGAATGCGGACAACGGCCTTTGGCCAGGGCAGTTCGTGGATGTGACCGTCAAGCTTTCGGAGGAAGCCGATGCCCTGGTCGTCCCGACCACGGCGATCATGGAAGGCCAGCAAGGTTCTCAAGTCTTCGTCGTGTCCAACAATACCGCCACCCTCCGAAAGGTGCAGGTCAGCCGCACGGTGGGAGATCAAACCATTGTCAAGGAGGGCCTCAAACCAGGCGAGATCGTCATTACCAGCGGCCAGCTCCGCGTCTCCCCGGGCGCAAAAGTGGTCATTAGCGAGCCGGCTAAACCTAAGCTCGCCGAAAACACCGCGTCCCCCGAGCCATGAACCTCACCGACCCCTTTGTGAGGCGCCCAATCATGACGACGCTCGTCATGGTCTCCATCCTCGGAGCAGGCCTGCTCGCGTATTTCCGGTTGCCCGTCAGTGATCTCCCCAATGTGGATTTTCCAACCATCAACGTCTCCGCGAGCCTTCCAGGGGCGGACCCGGAAACGATGGCCTCTTCGGTGGCCACGCCTCTGGAAAAGGAGTTTTCCACGATCGCGGGCATCGAGTCGATGACCTCGACCAGTTCGCTCGGCTCGACCAGCATCACGATCCAGTTTGATCTCGCCCGGGACATCGACGCCGCGGCGCAGGACGTGCAGGCAGCCATCTCACAGGCCCAACGGGATCTCCCGACCGAGATGCCCTCTCCGCCCTCGTTCCGCAAAGTCAATCCGGCCGAACAGCCCATCCTCATGCTCGCGGCCTATTCCGAATCCCTGCCGCTAAACAAGGTGGACGAATACGCCGAGACCCTCATCGGCCAGCGCCTCTCCACCGTGAGCGGTGTCGCGCAAGTGGATGTCTTTGGATCTCAGAAATTCGCGGTGCGCGTAAAGGTCGACCCACGCGAACTCGCCGCCCGCGGAATCGGTTTTGACGACGTCGAGAATGCCATAGCCGAAGCCAACTCCAACGAAGCCACCGGCGAGCTCGATGCCGGCGCAAAGTCCCGCACGATCAAGACGACTGGCCGACTGAGACGCGCGGAAGACTTTCAAGACGTGATTGTCTCCTACCGCGACGGCTTCCCCGTCCGCCTCCGGCAGATCGCGACCGTTGCCAACAGCATCGAGGACGACAAGAACGTCGGTTGGTACAATCAGACGCGGGGCATCGTTCTGGCGATTCAGCGGCAGCCGGGCGCCAACACCGTCCAGGTCATCGATCGCATTCTCGAACTTCTGCCGACCTTCAAGGCGCAGCTGCCGGGAGGCGTCAAGCTTGACATTCTCTACGACCGCTCCAAATCGATCCGCGAGTCGTTGCACGACGTGCAATTTACCCTCGTGCTGGCGGTCGCTCTCGTCGTGCTGGTGATTTTTATATTCCTGCGCAATGTTCGCGCCACCCTTATCCCGAGCGCCGCCATCCCTCTTTCCATTATCGGGACATTCGGCGTGATGTATCTGCTTGGTTTTAGCGTCAACAATTTTTCCCTCATGGCGCTCATTCTCGCCGTCGGCTTTGTGGTCGATGACGCCATCGTCGTCCTCGAAAACATTGTCCGTCACATTGAGAAAGGCGAATCGCCTCTTGAGGCGGCCCTGAAAGGCGGACGCGAGATAGGCTTTACCATTCTCTCGATGACTCTGTCGCTGGCGGCGGTGTTCATTCCCGTCCTGTTCATGGGAGGAATTCTTGGGCGATTGCTCAATGAATTCGCCGTCACCATCGCGGCAGCCATTTTGATCTCGGGATTCATTTCCCTTTCCCTCACTCCGATGCTTTGCAGCCGCTTTCTCAAGGAGGCGCACAGCTCGAATCAGAACGCCCTCTTTCGTTGGTCGGAGACCCTCTTCAGCAATGTGCTCGCCGGTTACAGGAAGACCCTGCGCCTTGCTCTGCACCATCACGTCGTCGTGTCGCTCGCAGCACTCGCGATGGCGCTGGTGACCGTCTGGATGTTCGTCGCTGCTCCCAAAGGCTTTCTGCCGAACGAGGACACCGGTCGCATCATTGTCTCCACGGAGGCCGAGCAGGGGGTGGCGTTCGACAAGATGATCGAACTGCAGCAGAGGGCCGCGGAAATCGTCTCCAAAAACCCCGCGGTCGAGGCTTTCATGTCCCGCATTGGGGGCGGCAGCAGCGCAAGCTCGGGGAATGCCGGACGGCTTCTTCTCTCTCTCAAACCGCGGAGCGACCGCCCACCTATCGATGACATCATCCGCCAGCTTCGCAAGGATCTCGCCGGGATTCCCGGCCTCAAGGTCTTCCCGCAAAATCCTCCCGCCATCCGCATAGGCGGCACCTTCACCAAGAGCCTCTATCAATTTGCCCTTTTCGGACCCGATCTCGACGTCCTCTACGAGGCCGCGGGGAAAATGGAAAACCGCATGAGGCAAATCCCAGGGATTCTGGATGTCACCACGGACCTTCAGATCACCAGCCCGCAGGTGCTCGTCGACATCAATCGCGACAAGGCTTCCAGTCTTGGCATCAGTGCGGGCCAGATCGAACGCGCCTTGGGAAATGCCTACGGTGCGAGGCAGATCTCCACGATCTACACGCCGACCGATCAATATCGGGTGATTTTGGAAGCTGATGAGGATTTCAAGCGTGAATCTGCCGACCTTTCCCGTCTCTACGTCAGATCGTCAGCTGGGCGGCTGGTTCCGCTAAGCGCTGTTGCGCAATTCAAATCGCAGGTTGGCCCCCTCACCGTTCAGCACCTGGGCCAGCTTCCCGCGGTGACACTTTCCTTCGACCTCGCCAAGGGCACGTCACTCAGCGACGTTGTTCCCGTCATCGAACGCGCGGCCAGGGCGGAACTTGGCGAACAGGTTAGCACGCAGTTTCAGGGGACTGCCCAAGCGTTTCAATCTTCGTTGGGAAATCTTGGCATGCTTCTGCTCATGGCTGTTCTCGTCATCTACATCATCCTAGGCATTCTCTACGAAAGCTTTATCCATCCGCTCACGATTCTTTCCGGTCTCCCTTCCGCTGGCTTTGGCGCGCTGCTGACCCTGGCGCTGTTCGGACAGGAGCTTAATGTCTACGGGTTCGTTGGCCTGCTCATGTTGATCGGCATCGTCAAGAAGAACGCCATCATGATGATCGACTTCGCTCTCGACGCGCAGCGAAACGACCGGAAACCGCCCGCCACTGCCATTTTCGATGCCTGTATCGTCCGGTTTCGCCCCATCATGATGACCACGCTCGCCGCCATGATGGGGACATTGCCTATTGCGCTGGGCCTCGGGGCCGGCGGCGACGTGCGGCGTCCACTGGGCCTCGCCGTGGTCGGTGGCCTCGTCATCTCCCAGATCGTCACCCTCTACATCACGCCGATTATCTACCTTTATCTCGAGAACCTGCAGCAGCGGCTTGGCAGGAAATCGGCCTCCTCGCGCAGGCTAGAAGATGCGCCCCCCTCTCGTCCCCGGCTTGCTTCTGTCGAATAGCCTTCGGCGCGCTATTTGATGGCATTTCGGATCAAAGCAAAATGCCAATCCTGCTCGACCCTATGCCGTTTCGCGCAAGCAGAGATGTCACCGAGCGGGACCGCAGCCCCGCGTTCCCTGCCTCCGGGCGCCGCCGCTTCCCGCGCCCAAGGCGGCTTGAGGTTCTTCGCCTAATCTAAAACGGTTGACGGCAACGAACAGGGGGCCGCCGCCGACAAATTCGACCGGAAGGAGAACGGGTCTTTAGACGGGTCTCGTATCGTCCAGGTCCCAAAGATCATCTGCGCCAAATTCTGGACAGCACGAACCTGCTTCAACGTAGCAGCTTTCGCAAAGCCAGCGTGGGCCGACTTTGACAGCGTTAACTCCTCCACACCGTTCGCAACAGTTCTCAATGGTCGCATCGCTTGAAGCGCCTGGAGAGATCCCGCTTTCTTGCAATGGGGATACATCCATACAAATAAGCATCGCACAGCTCGTGCTCATCGCAAACTCGTGGGAAGGACTCACCCAGACCGGGCAGCTGTGAAATAGGCACCCATGGATTGCCAATTGAGAGGCTTGCGAATCAACGCAAATGGGCTTCCTTTCCTTCATGACTTCGGACGAACGCACCCTCATTTCCACTCTCTTTGACCGGCTGAATCAGGCCGGCGCCCAACCCAAGGACGCCGAAGCGGACGATTACATTCGCGCCAAGGTTTTGGAGCAACCCGCGGCCCCCTATCTCCTCGTGCAAAGCACGCTGGTCATGCAGCAGGCACTCGCTGCGGCCCAAACCCGCATCGCAAGCCTCGAGAAGCGACTGACCGAGGCAGCTCGCCCCAGCCAAGAGTCGGGCGGGAGTTTCCTTTCCGGCGTAGCCAACCTCTTTGGAGTGGGGCAACCCGCTCCCCAAGCCACAACACGCTCCGCGCAGGCACCCCCGCCCCTTCCGACCAAGCCTGCGCCCATGTCCACCTATGCTCCGCCGCCGATTCAACAGACCGGCCCAAGCCGCGGCGGCGGTTTTCTGCAAGGCGCCCTTTCCACGGCGGCCGGAGTCGCTGGGGGAGCACTGCTTTTTCAAGGCATTCAGAACCTGATCGGCCATAATCCCGGGCCATTCGCGGGGATGAACGGCCCAGCGGGCGGCCTCGTCGGCGGAAACGAGCCGGTGGTTGAGAACACAGAGGTCGTCAATAACTTCGTGGAGGATCCTTCTTCGGCAGCCGATCAGTCCGCAACACAGGACACTTCGACCGACGCAAACGCCGACACCGCGACTGACCCCGGCTCGGACGATTCGTTTGCGGCCGACGATGGAGGGGATTTCCTGGGCGGCGACGACTCTTACGTCTAGAAGGGAAGAAGCGGACGTTTTGCCGCTTCATCCTTCTTACTTCTCCCTTTTACTTCTCACTTTTGGAGCGATACTTGCTCCAAAAGAACCATGGTGAGATACGCTGAATTGGAGAAGCCTCCGACTCACATCGAGCTAGTCGAGTTTTCGAAGAAATTTAGCCGGGAGGAATGGCAGATCCTTTGCCAGAATCGCGGATTCATTCATTTTCTCGCCGATGACCTCGCAGCAAGCCAACTTCTCGCGAAAAAGGTTCTGGAAAGACACTACAAGTCCGCCGGCTGAGCGGACCGCGGAGAAGCGCCCAAAGAAGTCCCTGCCCGATGGGATAAGTGGCGAAGAATAGAAGCGGGAAGAAGCAAGAAGCGGAAGCTGCCTTTCATCGCGCCGGCTTCATCTTTCATACTTGTGACTTCTGAATTCCGACTTCTGACTTGATCGCACGTCGTTGGATCGTCGGCCAAAAACTTTCCGCGAGTTTGATCGTATTCGCGTGCAGTCGCGCTGTATGAACGCGGTCGCGGTTGTAGCCGCCGCCATAGAGGACCACCGCGGGCACGCCAAGCCTGGTGACCAAATCGAGCACGGCTCTGTCGCGCATGGCCATGTCGGCGTCGCTAAGTTTCATCTGTCCGAACCGGTCGTTTTCATGCGGGTCGGAACCCGAGATCCAGAATGCGAGGTCGGGCGCGAATCGCTCCAACGCCGCGGGCAAAGTGGCGTTGAGTCGCTCCAGGTACTCCGCGCCGCTGACAAAGCGCGGCAGTTCGACATCAAGCGAACCGGCGGTCTTCTCCGCCGGGTAGTTGCGCCCGACATGGATCGAATAGGTGAACACGCGCGCATCGTCCGCGAAGATCCCGTTGCTCCCGTTGCCTTGATGGGCATCCGTGTCGACCACAAATATCCGCAGCTCAGGATTGGTCGCGTGCAGGTCGCGGATGGCGATCGCGACGTCGTTGAGCACGCAATAGCCGAGTCCGCGATCCGGGAAGGCATGATGCGTGCCTCCGGCGAGGTTGCACGCCAGTCCGTCCTCGAGGGCGGCCCACATTGCCGCCACGGTGCCCGCTGTTTCACGCCGGGAGCGGGTAAGCAGACCCTCGCATGGAGGTAAGCCGAGCCGAACCAGTTCGTCGCGGCTCAGCGTCCCCGAGCGAATACTCGTGAGATAGGATGCCGTGTGAACTCGCAAGAGCTGGACCACGGGAGCGGGTTTCACAGCCGTGACACGAGTCGACGGGCACTCGGTGCGAATCATCTCCTCCGCGCGCCAGAACTTGTCCATCGGGAACGGATGCTCCTCCGGCAACGGAAACAAGTAGCCCGGATGATAAAAACAGCGCACACGGCAAACATGGCCCAGGCAGATCTCACCGCAAATCGCGATGTGGTTGAATGCTTATTTCGAGTCAGCCTACTGGACGGGATAGATGACTATACCGACACGCTCGATGTGCTCTCGCAAGGAACGGAGCTTGATGCACTCGAAAGGCTTTACTTCAAAGCGATACGGAAGAGGGAGTTCATCCAATTCGGCGGCGATTGCTTCGGCGCGAAAAGCGTCCGCGTCGCCCCAAACAGCTAGATCCACGTCCGAGCGCGGCGTGTGCGTTCCCTTGGCGCGCGAGCCGAAGAGCCTGACCAACCTGATCTCGGGATGTCTCCGGAAGACGCCCGCGGCCAAACTCAGTTCATGAGGGGTCAGTCCGGTTGTCTTCACGGTGAGGTCTCGATCATGAAAAATTCATCCATCGACGTCATCGCTGGAAGGTAACGCGCAGCGATATCCTCCACGGCCTTCTCGAAGACGGAGAAATCATACGTGCGAGAGAGCAGGTTGCGATGGTCGAGCATGTCTATTCTGTCCATCGAGACGATCCGGGCGGCAAAGGCTTCTTTAATCACCTGGCGAGGCGTGACCGGTGAGATGATGCTCCCGCTCGCTTCCAGGTAGTCCTTCAGCACCTTCCA
Source organism: uncultured Verrucomicrobiae bacterium (assembly GCA_963731945.1). GTDB lineage: Bacteria > Verrucomicrobiota > Verrucomicrobiia > Chthoniobacterales > Terrimicrobiaceae > DASTFP01. Next base: position 48,125 of record CAVSXN010000010.1, read on the forward strand.
TGCAAGCTCGAGAGAATAATCGAAAACGCTGGATCACGCCTTCTTTCTCCAGCGCAGATAGCGCGGACGGCCCGAGTTGCAAAGCTTCGCGCAAAAGCTTGTAGGCACCTTCGAAGCCTTGAAACCGTTGCTTCCAACGAATGTCCGGATCACTCGGCATATTCTGAGTCCTAGTCTATCCGGCTTGACCGGCTTGCCGATCCCTCTTTAAAGGATTTGCAAAATGACAAAGCGGGCGCAGGGCTGATCTTTACATTTCCGGATTGCGGCAGGGATCGCTCCAATGCCTCGGAAGGTCAGTTTTGGCGGCCGTCAAGCGGTTCCCGGGATGCCGCGACGTCTCACCGTTCTCCCGTGTTTTGCGGCAGCCACGGCAAACTGCCTTTTGGCTTCGGCTTTGGAACGTTCTTCCCCGCCCCGAGACCATGCTTTTTCATGTAAGCGGCCACCGCGCTGGTGATCTCGCGCGAGGTGCGCCGGCTATCTTCGGAAAGCCCGGAAAACAGTCCTGGCGCTCCCGAAAATATCATCGGCCAGGTAATCACTCCCATGATCGCTCCGGGCCCTGCGTTCGTTCCGCCCGTCGTCTGAATCATGAGAAATCGCCTGGGCGCGTCTCCGGAAAGATCCGACACCGTCGCCGTCACGTCCATCTTTGTCCCCCCCGAACCGAAGCCAAGCGTCCCACGCAGGAGGCGGCTGCCTTGGTTCAGGCGCGTGAAACGGCCCGCGATCAGCCAGGAATTGCCCGGCGGCGGCGCCACGGTTTCTTCTGACAAGGCCTGCGCCGGCGCAATGTACTTGCCAATTCGTTCTATTAGATTCGTAGTCATCTCCTGTTGCATGCCGCGTTTGAACTGCGCCAGTTCCTCTCCCTGGCGGCCGACGCGGATCATGTCGTCTTCGAACTCGAACGGCTGCACGAAAATGGTTTGCGGAGCCTGGGCCGGCACACCGGTCAACGGGATCACCTCCCGCACGCTCACGGACGCACAGGACCACAGAGCGAGGCAAAACCCTACGAGCGCAAGGCGAAAGAGGAATAGACGCTTCATCGCCGGAAGATCAAACGCCATCCCACACCCGTTTGCCAAGGATCTCTTGAGGCAGAGCCGAAGTTTCGCCGGCCGAGGTTTGCGCTGGGTGGCAAGACGCACGGGCCCGGTGGGATGGCCGGCCTTGGTGGACCGCAAGCAAGCTCGACCTTGCAGAATGCCGGCGACGGGGGACAATGTCAGCTGTCGCTCGATGAGATTTAAGGAAAGGTTGCCTTTAGCCTGCATGATTTTTTTTGCTTCAAGCCTGCCCGTCTTCTCCAGCGAGAGTGAGTCGCCCAAATCCGGGCAACGCACGCGAACGTTTATCCTCGACGGGATCTGGGGTTCGCACTCGCGCTGGGAGCGCCTTCGCAGCCGCGTCGTGAGCGAAGTGGGCCCCTGCAGGATCTGGCGCTACGACAATAGCGGACGTTCGTCTATCGAATCGCTCGGCAAAGCTCTCGCCACGGAACTCAAGCAGCTCGATGCGCCCGTGAACCTCGTCGGCTACAGCATGGGCGGACTCGTGGTTCGCGAAGCGCTCCGGCAGATGCCCGGGCTTAAAGTTCGGCGCGTCGCCTTGCTGAATTCGCCCAACTACGGAAGCGCGGCAGCCTGCTTGCTTCCGCTGTCGGCTTGCCGCGAGATGAGACCCGGCAGCGCTTTCCTCAAGAAGCTCAACGCAGCGCCTTGGACCTATCCTACCCTGGCGACGTGGTGTCCGTACGACCTCATGGTGTTTCCGGGTTCCTCTGGCCGCTGGAGAAAGGCCAGCCTAGTCCTGCGATCGGATGTTCCGATGCATGTCTGGCCGGTCATGTCCGTGGAAATCCACCGATCCATCACAGCCTTCCTCGCGTCGGAAGACGGGCCGCCATTTCAGGCCAAATAGTGAGAGAGCGCATCGCAAACTGGGTTTTCCAGGGACTGACGCCAAAAGACATCGCCTAGGCGCGACCTGTCGAGCCCGGGAGGGCGAGGCTTCCGCCGAGGCCCTTGCAGTTGATTACTCGCGGGGGACGTCCCGCCTCTCGATGCCGCCCGGCGTTTTTTCCGGGCCGAGGTGGACATTTTTGCGTTCGTCGGCGAAGAAAACTTCGGGCATGCACCAAACATCTTTCCTGCAGGATCTGGCGATCGTCATGAGCGTGGCCGCACTGGCGACGGTCTTGTTTCGCCAGCTGAAACAGCCGGTGGTTTTGGGGTACATCCTTGCCGGTCTGGTCATCGGCCCGCATACCCCACCCTTCGCGCTGATCGCAGACGAGCATGCCATCGAAACGCTCGCCGAGCTTGGCATCATTTTCCTGATGTTCGCGCTCGGGCTGGAATTCAGTCTGCGCAAGCTGAAAGCGGTTGGGTCGACGGCATTCATTGCGGCATCCCTTGAGATCCTGATGATGATTTTGGCGGGCTATGGGCTTGGCCGCGCTTTTGGCTGGAATCAGATGGACAGCATCTTTCTTGGCGCCATCCTCTCAATCTCTTCGACCACGATCATCATCAAGGCACTCGAGGGTTTGGGGAAGACGAGCGAGCGATTTGCCAGTCTGATTTTCGGCATCCTCATTGTTGAGGACATTTTGGCGATCGTCATGATCGCCCTGCTTTCCGGCTTCGCTACGACCGGTCAGCTCGAGGCTGAGGCTGTGGGCATGACCATCTTGAGCTTGGGATCCTTTCTCGGTATTCTCCTGGTGGCCGGCCTTATCATCGTGCCCCGGCTGCTGGACTACGTCGCCCGCTTCAAGAGCGACGAGATGCTCCTGATCACGGTCGTGGGTCTTTGCTTCGGGATATCCATCGTCACGGTAAAGCTCGGTTACAGCGTGGCCCTGGGTGCCTTTTTGATCGGCGCCATCATCGCGGAGGCCCGTCAGATCTACAAGATCGAGTCACTCATGCACCCGGTGCGGGATCTTTTCAGTGCGGTGTTTTTCGTCTCCATCGGTATGCTCATCGATCCGGCGCTTCTCGTGAAATACGTCGTGCCGATTGTGGCCATCACGGTTGTCGTCGTGCTCGGCAAGGTCATCAGTTGCGCGTTTGGAACCTTCGTTGCCGGCAACGACCTGCGAACCTCGCTGCGCGTGGGAATGGGACTTGCCCAGATTGGTGAGTTTTCGTTTATCATCGCAGCGCTGGGACTCAGCCTGAATGTCACGAGCGATTTCATTTATCCCATCGCTGTCGCTGTCTCTTCGCTCACCACCTTGCTGACTCCCTATCTGATCAAGAATTCCGATGGAATGGTCGAATGGTTCCACCGGGTTGCGCCGAAGCCCATGCTGCAATCAATCGAGGCCTACACCGAGCGTGTTGGAGACATTGAAAAAAACAGCGGAACCCGCATCGCGCGCAAGCTTCTCGGCAAACTGGGTGCGCAAATCGCCCTGAACTTGCTGATCATCACGGGCATTTTTATCGGCGCTGTCTTCCTGCAAAGGCGGATTTTGGTCTGGTGGCCGGAATTTCCCGGGGGAGAGGATGGTACGAAGGCCGCCAGTTGGCTGGCCGCATTGCTGGTGAGTTTTCCGCTCCTGGTCGCCGTGTGGCGCAAGGTGGAGGCCGGGGCGATGCTCGTTGCGGAAGCCAGTGTCGGCCTGGGCAAGACCGATTCCAGGGAATTCGGGCTTCAAGGCGTCGTTTCCAAAACGATCCTTGTCTTCGCTACCGCCGTTCTGGTTCTGCTTGTGGCTTTTCTCAGCTCGACTCTGCTTCCCTCGAGGAACGTCCTGCTGCTTACGCTTCTCATCATGGTCATCTCCGGCGTGATTCTCTATCGAAGCGCCGTGAAGGTCTATGCCAGCGCGCAAACTGCTTTGCAAGACACCTTCGCGCAAGTCGCCGATCGGCCAACGCTTCAGGAGGCGGCCAGTCTGCCGCCCCTCCTGCGCGAGGCAAGGCTGGAAACCATCGAAGTGCAACCCGACACGGAAGCCGCCGGAAAGATGATTGCCGAATTGAAACTGCGATCCCAGACCGGAGCCAGCGTCGTCGGCATCGAACGGCAGGGCGTCAGCATCGTCAATCCCGGACCCGACGAAGAACTGGCGAGCGGAGATCAAATTCTCCTCATCGGCAGCGAGGATCAGTTAAACGCGGCCAAGGAGCTTCTGACGGCGCCGAAGAGCGCGAGCTAGAAACGCTCCGAAAGGATGCGCGTTCTGCTGGGGAGCGCACGCGTCCTCGCGTGCAGTCTTCGGCGGCTCGCCGAAGACAATTCGCGCACCCGGCCGCGCTGCAGAGATGCGAAACGCTTGTCCGGCGGGACGCGGACACCGCACGCGAGGACGCGTGCGCTCCCCAGCATTCACCGCAAAGTTTGCGGCGGGCCCGCGCTCACTGGAACGGCGCGCGGAATCACCGGGCGGGTAACTTTCCACTTTGCGTCGCCTACGCTCAACACCTCGATCCGGACGGGTGCCAGACCCGCGCCGTAGAATCCAAGCTCCTTGGCAACCGGCTCGGTGACATCCAGAGTGCGCCCCGCGACGAACGGGCCGCGATCGTTCAAACGGATGACGGTTGAGCGGCCGTTGCGCAGGTTGGTAACCCGGACTCGGCATGGCAACGGCAATGTCTTGTGCGCACCGCTTCGACTCCACGGCCAGAGGTCCTCGCCCAATGCCGTCGGCCCGGGAAAAAATAACCATCCTTCCCGGTAGTGAGAAGCCACGCCCTCCTCCACGTATCCGGGCGCCTGCCCGGGTGACATCGGCGTGTAGCGCACCCCGCGCACGACGTAAGGACGGTATCGGTATCCCGAATAGTCGCCTTGTCCGCATCCCACGAGGATGCAAGGCAACAACCAACCAAAGATCCAGCGAGGCATCGCCCGTCATCTTCCTGATCCCGCAGCCAAAAAGCAACTGCAGGATCGAAGAAATGAGAGTCGGCTCGAATCCTCAGGTATCGACGGGCTGGAACCGCCTCGACGGGCCGCGCAGGTTGACTTCGAGAGGGCGACGGCTAGAATTCGTCTCGTGCGATCCACCGCTTCCCACTCCGTTTTCAAGGGCCGCCAGCGCGGGCTCCGGGGGACTGGCGGATTGCTGCCGGCTTAAGAGACCTCGCCTGCCGGGCGCGGCTCCGCTCTGTCGTCTGCTCTCGTGTTTCCATGCCTCTCCTTGCCCAATCGCTCTCCGAAAACCGCCGTACGCTCGCGTTGGCCTCGCCGATCATCGCGGGCTTCGTCGGACAGATGCTCATGGGGTGGGCGGACACGATCATGGTCGGTCGCGTCGGCGTCGTTCCGCTCGCTGCCTGCGCCTTCGCGAATACCGTGCTTGCCGTCCCGTTGGTTTTCGGTTTTGCAGTGCTCTCCTCGGTGAGCGTGCGCGCGTCCCTGGCGTTCGGCCGCGGTTGCGCCCAAAGGTCCGGCGAGGCGCTGCGGGCCGGCCTCGTGGTTGGCGGGATCCTGGGAGTTTGCGTGGCGGGCGCGATCCATGCGGCGCTCCCGCTGTTGCCATGGCTCGGTCAGGGACCGGAGATCAACGCAGCCTGCCGAAATTTTCTTCTTCTTTGTGCCTGGTCATCCGTACCGGTTTTCATAACGACGGCGACGAAGAACTTCTGCGAGGCGCTGTCGCGTCCGTGGATTCCGTTCTGGATCATGATTGCCGGTGTGTCGCTGAATGTCGGCCTGAACTGGATTTTCATTTACGGAAATCTTGGGGCCCCGGCGCTGGGTCTTGACGGCGCGGGAGTGTCAACTTTGGTTGCGCGCATCGCCGTGGCCGCGGCGATTGTCGTCTACATGCTTCTCGCTCCCGCGCTGAAAGAACACCTGCCCGCCGATTGGCTGTCAAATGGGCTGTTCGCGGAGATCCGCCGCCTGCTCGCCATCGGCCTGCCCTCGGGTGGCATGCACCTCGCGGAAATCAGCGGATTCGCCTTCGGATCAGTGATGATGGGCTGGTTGGGGACGGAAGCGCTCGCCGCCCATCAGATCGCGATCACTTGCGCGGCCACGACATTTATGATTCCGCTCGGCCTTTCACAGGCGGTCAGTGTTCGCATCGGTCAAGCTCGAGGAGCGGGCGAGGGAAGAAGATATCTCCCGATCGTGCTCGGAGCTTTCGGAATCACCGTGTTGATCATGGCCATTTTCGCCGTTGTCTTCATGAGCGCGCGCACTGCGATCTCCGGGTGGTTTGTCGCCAATACAGCCGTCGCCTCGCTCGCCGCGCAACTTCTGCTCATTGCGGGCTTTTTCCAGATTTTCGACGGCATCCAAATCACCTCCTCCGGCGCACTCAGGGGCTTCGAGGACACGCGCACTCCGATGTTCATCGGAATGCTTTCCTACTGGCTCGTTGCGCTGCCGGTCTCGTATCTCTCCGCCTTCAAACTCGGTTTCGGCCCGCAAGGGATTTGGTTTGGCTTTTTAACCGGGCTGGCTCTTGCCGCCGCGGCCCTGGTCGCGCGCCTCCTCCTGCGCATCAAGCGCGCATAAATTCCTTTCGACAGACCACCAACTCATCCATTGTACGCCGATTTTAGATCGGGCTGGCAGCCTAGAACAAAGCCAGAACTTGCAGCATGATAAATCCTCGAGTGACATTCCCCACCGTAGAGATTACCGGCTTTGGCTGCGTGAGCCCTTTGGGGATAGGATTGAGTTCAACGGCGGAGAGCCTGCGTCATTCACGAGACGGGATAAAGCCCGTGCGGCTGTTTCCTGTTGCGAAGTGTCACGCGAGGACGGCCGGCCAAATCGATGAAAGCCTTCGCGAAACGGCGATTGCGATCACGGTGCGATCAAAGCGATGGACGCGCGCCGCGCAGATGATTCTTGCCGCGCTGGCGGAGGCTCTGGCGGCCAGACCCGGCTTCGTTCCCGATTGCGTTGTTATCGGCACGACCAGCGGAGAAATGCTGCTTGGCGAAGAATTCTACAGGGCGCTGGCATCAGGCTCACCCGCATGGTCAGCGAACCGAAGGGTGGGCGCCTACGTGCCGCATGAACCCGTAAAGCAGGCGATGTCCGTTTTCCATTTCGACTCGCCCATTCGCATCGTCTCGAACGCCTGCGCCTCTGGAACGAATGCTTTGGGGCTCGCCTGCCAGATCATCCGGGCCGGCGCGGCTCGCCGCGTGCTGGCCGGAGGATACGATGCCTTGTCGGAGCTCGTGTTCGCCGGCTTCGATTGCTTGCGGGCTTCAACGCCCGAAAAATGCCGGCCCTTCGATGCCGCCCGGACGGGACTTTCTCTCGGAGAGGGCGCGGCGATCTTTTGTTTGGAAAAAGGCGATTCGGGCCTCTGCCTGACCGGCTACGGCAGCTGCGCCGATACCCATCATCTGACCCAACCTCACCCTTCCGGCCGCGGGCCGCTCAACGCCATGAAACGCGCCTTGGAAACCGCCCGCGCCGACCCCGCCAGCGTGGACTACATTAACGCGCACGGAACCGGCACCCCGCTGAACGACGCCAGCGAAGCCCTGGCCATCCTTGATCTTTGTCCCAATGCACCCGTCAGCAGTACCAAAAGCATGACAGGTCACGCTCTTGGCGCCGCGGGGGCGATCGAAGCCGCATTTTGCTGCGTGGCGCTGCGGGACGAATTTCTTCCTGCAAACATCAACTTTACACAGTCGGAATTTCCGCTGGACATCGTCGCCAACCAAATCCGGCCGGTCAAGGCACGACGGATGATCTCGAATTCCTTCGGCTTCGGAGGCGCGAATGCCGCGCTGCTCATTGAGCGCCGTTCATGACGACTGCCAGCATCGCCGGCATGGGTTGGGTCACCCCGCTCGGACGCGATCTCGATCCCGTCTGGAAAGCCATCCGTGAAAATCAAAGGCCGGATGCGCACTGGATCGAAAACCCCGTCTCCAAGCGGCGTGTGCCGGTTCTGCGTGTGCCCGAGAATTCCGTGCGCGATGCGGCGGCTCTCCCACGCTTGCGCCGTTCCAGCATCATCTCGCACTTGGCGGTTGCCGCCGCGACGGATGCCGCCGCTTCCGCGCGCATGACCCCGGAAAAGTTGGCGCGAACGGCTCTGATCTTCGCCGCCTCGGACGGCGGAGTGGTCTATACGAGGCGCTTTTATGCCGATCTGGTCGAGCATGGCGAGGGTTCGGGCAGTCCGCTTCTTTTCCCGGAGACAGTCTACAACGCTCCCGCAAGCCACATTGCCGCCCGCATGGGACTTCAGGGCGAAGTCCTCACGCTCGTCGGAGACGCCGCCGCCGGCTTGACCGCGGTCCGGACGGGCTGCGAGCTGCTCGCGGCCGGCGAAGCCGATTTCTGCCTGGTTACCGCCGCCCAGGAGATCGACTGGATAACTTGCGAAGCGTATGTTCGCCGGGGTGTGATCGCGGATGGCTCGAACCATGCATCCGTCTTCTCGGAAGGAGCCGCCGCCATTGTCCTGGCGCGCGAATCGGATGCCTGCCGCGTGTCCGCGACACATCCCGGCTATTCGTGCCGGACCGAGAAAGAAACTGAAGAACGTCTCGATGCTCTTGTCAAAGATCTCTTGGCAGGTTCGCAGGTTGGCCTTTCCGTGTCCTGTGCTTCCGGAACACGCCTGGATTTCGCCGAGAGGCGGTGCCTGGAAAGACTTCTTCCCCGCGCAAAGCTTCTCACGCCAAAGGCGGTCCTCGGTGAGTCGCTCGCCTGCTCGACCGTGCAGCAGGTCATTGCAGGCGTCCTGGCACTCCGCGAATCCGGCGGCGGCGACGCACTGGTGACCACGATCGGCTGCAATCGGCAAGTGGCGGGACTGATCTTGACACACGGAGGGCACCGTGGCTAATCGCTCCTGATGGCCGGCAAACTTCCGCTCCCGAAAAACCCCATGCGCAGTGCTCTTGCCGATTGTCGCATCACAGCCAATGAATCCTGAAATCATCTCATACCGCGGCTGGGACAACACCTTGCGGCTCGCGAACAACGAAATCGAGCTCCTGGTCACAACGGATGTCGGCCCTCGTATCCTCGTTTACAAGACCCCGCTGGGCGAGAACGTCCTGAAAACGTTCGACGATCAACTCGGCTCTTCCGGGGAGGAAGAATGGCGCATTCGAGGTGGCCACCGCCTCTGGCTCGCGCCCGAGGACGCTACGCTAAGCTACCATCTCGACAACGGTCCGGCGACCTGGCGTTACGATACTTTCTCGGGAGAGGTGGTCGTCGAAAGCATTCAGGAACGGCCGCAACGGATTCGCAAGACCCTCGGGATCCTGTCGGCTGGGCAAGGCTCCCGTGTTTCCCTGCGCCACACCGTCGTGAACGAAGGCAGCCAACCTTTGCTGCTCGCGGTCTGGGCCCTCACGGTGATGCAGCCGGAAGGCGTGGAAATCATCCCGCAGCCTCCCCTGGGTGAACATCCGCGTGATTTGCTTCCGAACCGGTCCATGGTTCTTTGGACCTACACCGACCTTGCGGATCTCAGACTGACGCTGGGAACGAAGTTCTGGCTTCTCCGGCAAGCCGCCGGCTACCCGGCGATCAAGATCGGTCTGGCACACCGTGAGAGATGGATCGCCTACGTCTTGAGCGACACCCTGTTCGTAAAGACCTTCCATTACGATCCGACCGCAGCGTATCCCGATGGCGGCTGCAATTTCGAGACGTTCACCAATTCCGAAATGCTGGAAATCGAATCTCTGGGTCCTCTCGTTACCCTGCCGCCAGGCGCGACCGCGAACCATCATGAAGCCTGGCACCTTTTCCCGTTGACCGAACAATTCGACATCGCATCGGAAGAGGCCCTAGCGGAATGGCTCGCTCCGTTCCTCGAAAAAGCCGGCATCTCGTGAGCCTGCGCATTCTAGCTCTTGCGCTCGGCGTAGTCGTGGTGCTGGCAGGGTGCGAAAGCATCGACACCGGAGCGGCCTCTCGGGCCGCCATGAAGGAGGCCATTCGGAAGGAACCCCCCGGAAACTACTACATCGGACGCCGCATGTACAAGGTGGAATACAAGGTCTGGGGCTGGGTGCGCGAACCTGGCAAATTCTGGAACACGGCAAAACTCGTCATGCTAAACGAACAACGCGTCCTGGCCCCGGATCGCGCACGAGGCAAGATGGGCGTCGACAATGACTACGAATACCGGCTCAACGGCTATTTCTCCGGTGAAACCGTTTACGAACCGGCAAGCAACGGCTTCTATCCCGAGTTTATCTTCCTTGGCGCCGAGGTCAGATCAAGCACTCCTCCAAACATTTATCTGCAACAGCGGCAGAAAGATCCAAAAGTCCGCATCCTCCAGCCGCCAGCCTAGCGTATAATGGTGGAACTTGAAATCCACAGATGACGCCGACTGACGCGGAGCGACGGGAGGGGGACTGGAAACTTTCACATGAAAAGGAGCATCGCACCTGGCGAAAGCTCTTTTCTTGAGTGAGAGGATCGAAGCGTTTGAGCAAACGGAGGGGCCTTCCTTCGAAGCTTTGTCCTGCTGGTTCGTGGAAAAGCGACTCGCCGGCTCGTTCGCTCTCTCAATTGACTCGCCCAAATGAACACCATTGTTTCCATCCGCCGCCTGTCCAAGATCTACGGTGCGGGAGAAACAGAGATTCGCGCGCTGGACGCTGTCAGTCTGGACATCGAGTTCGGAGAGTTTCTCGCGTTGATGGGGCCGTCCGGATCCGGCAAATCCACTCTGCTTCACATTATTGCGGGGATTGACCGACCCACCGAAGGCGAGTGTCACGTGCAGGGCGTGGACGTTGCCAAACTCAGCGAGTCTGAACTGGCGGACTGGCGAAATCAAAACGTGGGATTCATCTTCCAGACATTTAATCTCATCCCGGTGCTGACCGCCTCGGAAAACGTCGAACTTCCGCTGCTGTTGACGGCCGTTGCGCCGACACGCCGCCGGGAGATGGTCGCCACAGCGCTCGATCTCGTTGGGCTTTCGGATCGCGCGCGGCATCTGCCCGGGCAATTGTCCGGCGGCCAGGAGCAACGCGTGGCCATCGCCCGCGCCATCGTCACCGACCCCAACCTGATCGTCGCGGACGAGCCCACCGGGAATCTCGACGCCCATTCCGCGGAAGCCGTTCTCGAGATTCTGCGCGCCTTGAGCTGTGAAGTGGGCAAGACGGTGATCATGGTCACGCATGACCCGCGAGCCGCCAGCCGGGGAACGCGCTCGCTCCATTTGGAAAAAGGGCGGCTCCTGACGGGGAAAGAAGACAGCATTCCCTCCGTGTAATGTCACTCGGCGGCTTCATACTAAGGAATGCCCTGCGCAATAAGCGCCGTTCGTTTCTCACCACCGCCAGCGTCGCCGTCAGCTTGTTCCTGTTCGTAACCTTGCAAGTGGCCGTCAGGGAGATGACCATTCCCCCCGAGGATGTTAGCGCCTCGCTGCGAATCGCCGTCCGCAATAGGATTTCGCTGGCCAACCCCCTGCCGGCGCGGCAGCTCGCGAGTATCTTGCGCATGCCCGGCGTCGCAGCCGTGACACCGTTCACTTTTTTCGGCGGGAAATTCAAGGATGACGACAGCCTCGGCTTTGCGCAATTCGCGGTGGATCCGGAGAAGTTCTTGCAACTCTTCGGCGAGGCCAAGATTTCTGCCGAGGAACTCGAGGCGTGGAAGCGCACCCGGGATTCCTGCATCGTTGGGAAGGACACTGCGAAGCGCTACGGCCTGAAAGTCGGCGACCGGGTCAGCCTTGTCGGAAAGATTTATCCCGTTGACCTCGAGCTGAAGATTGCCGGGATCTACGAGGGCACGATTGACGACACCAACATGTGGTTTCACCACAAATATTTCGACGAAGCCATGAACAACTGGGGCCAGGTGGGCATGTGGTGGCTGAGAGCGGAGAACGCCGAGGTGGTGCCCGATCTTCTCCGGCGCATCAACGCAGCCTTCGCGAATACATCCGCCGAGGTCCGCGCCGAGACCGAGCGCGCCTTCCAGATGAGCTTTGTCTCGATGTGGGGGAATATCGGCCTCCTGATCAATTCGATCTGCACCGTGGTCGTTTTCACCCTCGCGCTCGTGACCGCAAGCACGATGAGCATGGCGATTCGGGAACGCTTCCGCGAGCTCGCAGTCTTGAAGGCGCTTGGCTTCCGCCGGCGGCAACTCGTGGCTTGCATCCTTGCGGAAAGCTTCGGCCTTGCCTTCGCCGGAGCCCTGGCCGGCGTCGGCACCGCCGCGATCCTCTTCAGCTCGGGAAAATTCAGCTTCTTCCCGATCTTCGAGCTCACCCCGCGGATCGCCGGCTTCGCCTTCCTGATCGCCGGTCTGCTCGGAGTCATCTCCATGCTCGCCCCCGCCTGGTCCGTCTCACGAATGAGCGTCGTCGAGGGGCTCAAGACCCTGGACTAGCGCCTCTCAAGACGAACTCCATGAAGCTCCCCCTCAAGTATAATTTCCGCAGCGTCTTCGTCCGCTGGCGCTCGACGCTCGCCACCGTGCTTTGCACAGCCCTCGTCGTGGCCGTCTACGTCGTCATTCAGTCGCTCGCGGTGGGTTTGGAAAAATCGAGCGGCAATACCGGTGACCCGCAAAATTTGCTCGTGATTAGGCGCGGGGCCACCGCGGAATCGACCAGCCAGATCGATCCCGAGCAATACCGTATCATCCGCTATATGGCGGGCATCGCCCGCGACGCGTCCGGCGTGCCGCTGGCCTCGAGCGATCTGAGCCTTGTCATCAACGTGCCACGGGCGGGCGGCGGCGAAGCGAACGCGATCGTCCGCGGCGTGTCACCTCTCGGAGCGAAACTGCGTCCGCAAGTTCGCCTCACGAAGGGCCGCTGGTTTACCCCCGGGAAACGCGAGGCCGTCGTGAGTGAGCGCCTCGCCGCCCGCCTGGCCGGTATGCAAATCGGAGAGTCATTCAAGGCGGGAGCGGCCACCCTCGCCGTCGTCGGCCATTTTGATGGGGATCGGAGCGCGTTCGATTCGGAAATCTGGATCGACGCCAACGAGGCGCGCGCAATCTTCGACCGCGAGAACTTCTCCAGCGTGCTGCTCCGGCCGGAGAGCAACTCCGCGCGCGAGGAGATCATCCGCCAATTGGACGCCGACAAGCGCTTCAAACTTCGTGCTCTGCCCGAAGTGGATTACTATCTGGAGCAGACCGGGGCGGTGAAGCTCATCAGGATCCTGGGCAGCTTCCTGGCAACGACGATGTCCGTCGGTGCGGTCTTTGCTGCGATGAACACGATGTATGCGGCGGTCGGAGCTCGAACGCGGGAAATTGGCACACTCCGCGTGCTCGGATATCGCAGGAAGAGCATCCTCGCCGGCTTTCTCATCGAGGGCGCCATCCTTGCGCTTCTCGGTGGCATGCTGGGCTGCGCGGTTTCCTACGTCTTTAACGGCTGGAGCGTGGGAACGCTTAGTTTCGAGACATTCAGCGAATCGGTCTTTGACTTCCGCGTTACACCCAGGCTCGTGGTGCAGGGCCTGGCGTTCTCCGTGGTGGTCGGCCTGGTGGGAAGCCTGTTGCCAGCCATCCGGGCCGCCAGGCTCCCGGTCATCTCCGCGCTAAAAGCCATGTGACAAGAAACCGAAGCGGATGAACATTCGCTTTCATCAATGAAGCGCGACGACCTTGAAAAGCTGCGGATTCCGCAAAGCCAGCGTTCTTCGAGCGGCATCTCCACCGCTCTGATCTACGGCGCAGTTGCCGTTGCCCTGATCATCGCCGCCTGGTTTGCGTGGCCGCGCGCCTCGGACGCGAAACGCTTGGTCGTCCAGACCAAGCCTTATCAGGCTGATGCAGGTTCGCCCGCTCCCCTTCAAACTCCCGCTTCGCCGGCGCCACCGCCGGCGCCGGGCGACGCCTTGCTCACCACGAGCGGATACATCATCAATCGCGAACGGATCGAACTCAGCCCGCGTTTCGTCGGAACCGTCCGATGGATCGGCGTCAAAAAGGGAGACTCTGTCAAGAAGGGCCAGGTCGTCGTTCTTCTCGACGATTCCGAGCAACGCGCGCGGCTGAGCGAAGCCGAAGGCCGGCTCGCCCGCGCCCAGGCTGCTTCGCAGATCGCAAGAACCCGCTTCAATCGCTTCAAAACACTGCGTGAACAGCGCGTGGAGTCCGAACAGCAGCTCGACGACGCTCTCGCCGAGCTCAACGTCGCCGACGCCGGTCTGCGAGAGGCTCAAGGCTTGCTGGACTTTGCGAGATGGCAACTGGCATGGACGGTCATTCGCTCACCGATCGACGGCGTCGTCCTCGAAAAGCTGGCCGACGAAAACGAATTGGTCTCACCACAAAGCTTCGGGGGCGACAAGGGTCCCAGCACAGCGCTGCTCGCCGTGGCGGACCCGAAAGATCTTCAAGTCGAGGTCGATCTGAACGAGGCCGACCTCTCTAAAGTATCGCTTTCGCAGCCCTGCCGCATCACGCCCGAGGCTTATCCCGAGCATATTTACGAAGGTTACGTGGCTGAAATCGCCCCGGAAGCAAACCGTCAAAAGGGCACCTTGCAAGTCAAGGTGCAAGTGAAGAATCCGGATCGCTACCTCGTGCCGGAGCTCAGCGCGAAAGTAGATTTTCTGGGCGCTTATCCTCCGGGATCCCCTTCGTCTGCGGAGTTGGAAGGGGCACAGGCCGGTCACTAAGCTTCGGCAGCTGCTGCTCGGGCGGAGTGGCTTTGGGGTCGTAAGGCGTTCCCCCCATGACCACTACTGAGGCATCCGATTTTCTGGCGAGGTACGGCCGGGAATCAAAGACCTGATAAGCCTGTTGCTTGATGACTTTGCCATTGACGTCAAAGTGCGAATAAAGAAAAGCCTTGGGCGCGGTGTTCTGAAGAATGTGAACTTGATTTCCTCCGTCGATCTCGATATCTGGATTTCCGAACGTGATGAAACGCCCAAGTTGGGTCGTGCAATAAATGATCCCCGCCTGCTTGTCTTCGACCCGCAGGTAGAGCATGGTGGTGCGAGGCAGACGATGCGCAAGGACCGAAAACGTCCGCGTCTTGCCCTCGCCCGCGCCGCCGGGGATGCCCACAGTTTGCTGCCAGAGCTGCCGGCCTTCCGTGATCTCCACGTTCAGTTGAGGCGAGACGAAATACCTTCCGATCTGGGCCGGATAAACCGCGGCTCTCACGCGGTAGGTTCCGAACTCGCCCAGCGGGTAGAGCGGAGTCAGATTAATGAGTCGGGTCAAACGTTGACCCGACTGGATCTCGACGGGTTGATTGCGGTAGTCGGGATCGATCGGCGGCAGGGGGCGGCCATCCACCGTCTCAATCTGAAAGCCAAACCACTTTTCGCGCGGGGTGTCCGCCAGACTGAGCGTGCCTCCGCTCCGGTTTGTGATGGTCACCGCGCAGATCAGCGGCTCGTAAAGCATGTAAAGCGATCGCTTGAAGGCAACATCCACCTGCACCTGGGCGCGACTGGATGCTGCCAGCGCCAGGAAAAGAAGAACCGCCAGAGCAGACCGGACGAGACGGCGCGCTGTTCGTGTCCGACTTCCAAGTTTGCGGGGAGATCGGGCGCGAGTCGCTTGAGCGCTTCTTGTCATTTCGGCGTCTTACCCGGTTGAGCATCGGTCGCCGTCCGGAAGCCCAGCGCGTCGTCGGCTTGAAGATCCGTGAGAAGCAGGACGCGACGAGTTACGCTGTGGTCTGGATTCTTCCAGTTTCCGCCCCGGATCACCGGGATCTTCTGGCTCGGCATCCGGGGATCGGTGTCGAGCGACGCGGTCCATTCCGAAACGTTCCCCGCCGTGCCCAACACGCCAAAAGGACTCCGGTCGCCCTTCTTGGCATCCACGGGCGACCAGCGCTTATAGCCGTCCCGTTCCCCGCCTTTCTTGGGATCGGGATCAAAATCGCCGCCGCTGTTCGCCTTGGTCCTGTCCGCTTCCTTTCCCCACGGATATTTGAAGCCCCGGGTTCCCCGGGCGGCCTTCTCCCACTCCTGTTCGGTGGGCAGCCTGCGACCCTTCCACTTCGCATAGGCAAAGGCATCGAACCAATCCACCCCAAAGACAGGACAATTCACGTCAAGCGGCGCGTCATGATACCTTGCCCATCGCTTTGCCCGGGCGTAGTAGCCCTGCATCGGACCGGTCGCCAGACTCTGATCCGCCCACCCGGCCGGCACATGCGACTTGCCCTTGGGTTGCTCGGGGTGATCGAATTCTGCGGCCTCACCTGGATGCTCCTCCAAGTATTTTAGAAACTCCGCGTATTGGCCGATGGTCACCTCGTACTCGTCGATAGAGAATGTTGGCAAGCTAAGCTTCGGTCCGTCCTGATAAACAAACTCACCGGCGGGGATTTCAATCATGCGATTGAAAGCGCGAACGTCGCCACCCTTCGGCCGAAAGAGAAACCACCAGATGGAGCCAAGGGCCAGGCCGAACAAACACAGCGAAACCGCGGAGCTAATCATCAGACTTCTTCGCTGCCGCTTTCTTGCCTCCTCGACAATGCGGCTGGCCGTGCGCTCTTGAGCGTCGAGCTTGTCGGCGTCTTCGGGAGCAAAGGTTGGCTCCATCGCCGCGAGTTTTTGCAAAAGCGCGCTCCAATCCGGAAACGCCTCAGTTGCTCCGGAGGCCAGGGAGTTCGCAAACTTGCGAACGCCCAGCGCCTGCGAGGTTTCGGACACCGCCCCGGCGATCATCCTGCCCAGTTCTTGCATCTCTTCAGCAACGCCAAACCTCTTGGTCACTTCGTGCGCCGCAATGTTGGCTATCCACGGCCGATGGTTCGGGCCGATTAAGACGGCGCTCTCCGAGAGAAGGTTGTGCGTGATATTCTCGCGCGAAAAATAAGCCAGCACTTCCGCCGCGACCTTCATCGCTTGCAGCGCCGTCCGCTCCTCCAAGAAAGCGCCCGCCTGGCGCAACCATTGCAGGGAACGGCAGGGAACAAATTCGCAGGAATAGTAAGAGATGCCGCTGCTCTCACCGGCCTCGTAAACGGCAAAAATACAGGGGTGCCGCACGTTGGCTTTCACGCTGGCATTAGAAAGAAATCTCTCAATCTCCCGGGGATCCTGCGCGAGCTTCCGATCGAGGGTGTACAGGCGAACATGCCGGCCCACATTCGACTGGATCGCCCGGTAAACCGGACCCCGGGCGCCTTGCTCGATTCTAGCCTCGATTTGATAGTTTCCCAAAACACTTCCAACGAGCTCGTCAGGCGGCAATTCCGTCTCGGAAACAGCCTGCGCCCTAGCGGTTGAGGACGGTTTTTTCGGGCTTGCCGCCGCCGGTCGCGCGGCAACTTTGGGGCTCGGCCCTGCCGGCACGGCCGAGACCACTCTGGGAAAACCCGGCGCCGAGACAGCTCGCGGAGAGGCGGCGATCAGCCGAGGAGTGGCCGGACCACCGTTTCTTGACGCCCGCTCGACCGAGGCGCTCACCGGAGGCTCAAGCAGTTTGGGCGCCTTCGGCTGAAAAAGATCCCGAATCGCGCCGTCCAGTGCTTCCCCGGTCACCGGCTTTCGAAGAAAGTGACACCCTTCCATGCGCGCGGCGTGCTCGGCAAGATCATAGGCGGAGATAAAGATCGTCCGCATTTTTGGCAAATGCGGCTGAATGGTTTCTCGCAGCGTGAATCCGTCAGCTGGTCCGATTGCGACATCACAGACGAGCACATCGACGCGCCCGTTCCGGTTGATCCACTCGACCGCTTCGTCGCTCGTGGTGGCCACCCCGAGTGCGCCCCAGCCATTCTCCTCAAGCCATCCGGCGAGACCGGAGGCAAGACCGGGCTCGTCATCGACAATCAGTATCTTCATTCTCCGCCTTCCTTGAGATACAGCTGAAGCGGAAAATCTTTGGCAAGGGTGGCGGGATCCGCGCGGAAATCTTGCAATTCGTTATTATAATATACGCCTACGATGTAGCCGAAATATTTCTTTCCCGGAGCCCCGTTCTCGGCTGCGCTGCCGGGAAGGCCGCTGTCGGGTAGAGTGTACTGGACCTCGAGCAACTCCGGTTCGTTCGCGGCCCAGTCCACCGGCGGACTGAGCCATTGCGAGATGACCTTTGACTCCGTAAGAACGACTTCCCCTTCTTCGTTCTGTTCGTAAAAATAGACATGGATCTTAACATCCTGAACGTTGATGGACGAAGCGGGGCGTGACTTTACGGCCAGGCGAAGAGCTTTGGTCCCCGGTTTGCCCTCGCGCAGGCGGTCATCAACGATTCCCAGGCTGGCTCCGGGTTGCAAACCGATATCATCCCGAATGTCCGCGCGGGCCGACTCCGGGGCCGCCGCGACGGCTTCCTTCGGCGCCCCCCCGGCCGGCGCGAGGGCTTGTCCAAGTGCGTCGAGCTTCGCTTGCGCCTGACTGCGAATCTCCGGAGGGAGACCGGGATACTTCAAGATCTCCTCGAGAACCACGATTGCCTCTGCAGATTGCTCGAGGCGTTCGAGAACCAGCGCCTTGCGCAAGAGCACGCCGGGATCGCCCGGCAAAAGCTTCCCCAGTTCATCCAACGTCTTCAGAGCCGCTTCAAAGTCTCCCACACGAGCGCTTCGATCGACGTCAGCAAGCAGTGCTTGCGCCTTGCGCGCCTCCGCAGGAGGCACTGGGGGAGGCTGCGGTTGCTGGGCGGGCGAAGGCGCGGCCTCCTGCGGAGTCGCCTGCGGCTCCGCCGTCCTGGCGACCTGCTGGCGCACCACCGGGATATAGTGCCAGGCCACCGCCAGCACCTGCACAATCGCAAAAATTCCCAGCAGGCTGATGGCGACGACAAACGTCGTGCCTATCGGTTGCCTGGGAATTGGAGTCTGTGCTGTGGCTTTGGACACAAAACTTAAGGTTAGCAAAGCCCGGTCAAAAGAAAAGTCCGATGCGCTATCTGGTCGGTTCCGCGGAGAGGACCGTTTGCAGACCCAATTCCTTCCCTGCCCGCCTCACTCGCATGGAAACCTGCTGCCCGATGTTCGTTTCCGCCACACGGTTCCGCAAATCGATGATGTCGAGAACGGGTTTCCCGTTGAATTCGATGATCACATCGCCGGATTTCACGCCGCCATCTTCCGCGGGGGATCCTTCATAAGTCAGCATCACCAATACGCCCAAGGCGTCCGGGAGGCCGAGTTGTCGGGCCAGCTGAGGAGTCAATGAACGCATATAGGCGCCGAACCATGGCCGAATAAAGCGCCCATGATCCCGGATGCTTTCGAAAACGCGTCTTACGGTATTTGAGGGTATCGCAAAGCCGATCCCCTGCCCTTGCGGCGAAATCGAGTTGTTGATTCCGATAATCTCGCCTTCCAAATTCACCAGCGGCCCCCCCGAGTTTCCTGGATTCACCGCGGCGTCCGTTTGAAAGAACTCGTTGGCCGCCTCGCTCAATGCCCGCCGGCCCTTGGCGCTGATGATGCCTTGCGTCACCGTTTCCTGAAGACCCAGCGGGTTGCCAACCGCAAACACCATCTGGCCGACGTTTACCTTGTCTGAGTCTCCAAACGGCAACGGCTGAAGTCCCTCCACTTCGATCTTGAGGAGGGCGATGTCGGACGGACCGTCTGCCCCGACGAATTTCGCGGGCAAGGTACGCCCGTCGGCAAGCTGAACTTGAACCGCGCTGGCGTTGTTCACCACGTGAAGGTTGGTGACGATGTGCCCCTTCTCGGATACGATCACGCCCGATCCGCTCGGGCGGGCTCCGGGTTCGTTTCCCCCAAAGAGCAAACGCAACATTTGCAGCCGCGGATCCGCAGTGTCCGCCGGAATCGCCTCAATGCTCACGACCGAGGGCAGCACCTGGTTGACGAGCGAGGTGAATTCCCGGTCGAGCGCAGTGAGCAAGCTGCGATTGCCCGGGGCGGTGGAACCAGCCTGAGCCACCGGGTTCGACCGCGTATTCTTCCATAGGTAAAGCCCGCCGACCGCCGCCGCCGCCACCACCACGAATAGAAGAAAGCGCAATAAGCTCTTCATGAACCCGCGATGATGAACTTGAGAATTGTCATCGGGCACGAGCCTAACTGAAGTTCCCGCGGCGTGCACCGTCAATTGCGTCAGTGAAACGCACGCCGACGGGCTCAAATTGCTTTCCCTTGGATTCCTGCCGGTTATTCGGCTAATTGCCATTATGTCACCGACGCCTTTCCAGAGAAAGATTTTCTGGGCGGCTGTCACGGCGGTTTCGTTCGTGGCGATGGGTGCCGTGGCGACGCTGCTTGGGTGGCTGATCATCGGCGCGATTTCGTACCTCCAGCCTTTGCTGATCCCCGTGGCCATTGCGGCCATCCTCGCCTACCTGCTGGAGCCTCTCGTCGAATGGCTGGAAAACCGTCGCCTATCCCGCACGATGTCGGTGATTACTGTCTTCAGTGCCTCGCTCGCCATCGTCGCGGGGATTCTCATCTACATCATCCCCGCCGTGGGGAACCAGGGCCAGCAGTTCGCGACGCATATGCCCGAATACACCGCCCGGGCCCAGACGCTCTTCAACAACACGATCGAGAACGCCAGGCGGCTCAGTGAACTGCCGATCTTTCAACGGCCTCATGATGTCGCGCAACCGAATATCTTTAGCGGCTACATCGCCACGGCCATCGATGAAGGCGTGGCCTGGCTGCAAAAAAAACTTCCCGATATCGCCGTGGCGACCGGCGAATTCCTTCGAAAAAGCGTCGGTGGATTTCTCGGCGTATTCGGGTTCCTCTTGAGCCTCATCCTGGTTCCCATTTTTCTGTTCTTCTTTCTCAAGGAGGGCCACTCCATCTCCGAAAACTGGAGCAACTATCTTCCCCTGCGGGCTTCTCCCCTCAAGAGCGAGATCGTTTCCCTTCTGAACGAAATCAACAACTACCTCATCAATTTTTTCCGAGGGCAGCTCCTCGTCAGCCTGATCGACGGCTTGCTCATCGGCCTCTGCCTTCTCGTGTTCGTGCAGCTCGAGTTTTCCTTGCTCATTGGTCTGATGGTCGGCCTGCTTGGACTCATCCCCTATCTCGGCATGATGATCTGCTGGATTCCCGCAGTGATCATCGCCGCCGCGCAATTCGGGGACTGGTGGCATCCTCTGCTCGTCACCATCATTTTCGTCGTGGCCAATAACATCGACGGAATGATCATCGCCCCCAAGATCGTCGGCGAATCCGTCGGACTGCACCCGCTTACCGTGATTATTTCCGTTCTTGCCTGGAGCCTGATTCTCGGCGGTCTCCTGGGGGCGCTGCTTGCCGTCCCGCTCACGGCAACGCTGAAGGTCCTGCTCAAACGCTACTTCTGGGATCGACCGCCAGATGGCAGCGAGCCCGACACGCTACCCGCCCGACCCTGACGTTTTCGCGGGGGAAACGGGCTCTTGAGATTCGGCCGCGCCGAGATCAAGCCGGCGGGATTGCAGCCAGCGCACTCCAAACATGTCCAGAGTCGCCCGGAGGGCGCGGTTGCCCAAGCCATATTTGCTGACCCCAAATTGACGGGCCCGGTGGCCGACCGGAATCTCCACGATGGAAAAGCCGGCGTTCTTGACGAGAGCGGGAATAAAACGGTGCACACCCTTGAAGGGCACGAGAGCGGGCAGGCAGACGCGGCGCATGGCCTTCAAGGTGCAGCCCGTGTCGCGCACGCCATCGGCCACAAAGCGGCTGCGCACGAAATTCGCAATGCGGCTGCTCAGTCTCTTGAGCAGCGTGTCCCTTCGAAGCACGCGATAGCCGCAGACGAGATCGGCGCCGCGCTCGATCTCGGCAAGGAGCTTGGGAATGTCCCGCGGGTCGTTTTGCAAATCGCCGTCAAGAAGCACAATGGACTCGCCCTTGGCCGCGCGCATCCCCACAAGCATCGCCGCGCTCTGGCCGGAATTCTTCTTGAGCTGAAGCACTCGCACCCTCGGGCCGCGCTCGATGCGCTGAAACGTGCCGTCTGTCGAACCGTCATCCACCAGAATCATCTCGTAGTTTCGTCCCTCCAGGGCAGCAAAGATCTCGTTTTGCAAAATCGCCACGCTCTCGGCCTCGTTAAAAAGCGGCACAACTACAGAAAAGTCCGGACTACTCACAGAGGCAACGTTTGGTAAATCTGACAGAGATAGAAATAAAGCGGGCGAGCATCGTCCCCGGCGCCGGAAAGTTCGCGGAAGAGGATCACCGAGTCAAAGGCGGCTTTGATCGACTGTGGCAAATCGCCGGAACGCTCGTGGGTAATATAGAGAGCACTGCGGCCAAGAAAGGCATTCTCCGCCTGCTGCTCGGTGAAATACTCATCCGTCACTCGGCCTGTCTCGGTGAAATCGGCATAGCTCGGCCAAAAAGCGAACTGGTTCGAAATATCCTGCGACTCGGGAACGTAGACGGTTGGGTGGCCGGCCGGGGAAACAAAATCGTTCCTCAAATGGTAGCCCAGCACCGACGCAAGTCCCGGATTCTCCGCGATCAGAAACAGGTCATCCTGGCCTTCCGCGGATTTCTCAAGGAAAACGCGGCCCAGCTCGGACGCTGCCTGCCGCCAGCCTTTGCCGGCTTGCACCGCATCGAAGATCGCGAAACAGGAAAAGAGGCCGGCGAGGACGACCGCCGACCAGCGCAGGCCCGCGGCAAGACGCGGGCGCGAAGGAAACAAGCCCATCGCCTTGAGCAATGGGAGGGGCGCGGCCAGCAGAAAATAGAGAACGCCCGAGCCGCCGCGGAGAACGAAATAAAGGCCCGCGAGCACACCGGGGAGTGCGGACAAAAATGTGAAGCGCGCCCGCGCATCGCCCTTCCGTGACTCCAGGAACGCCTGGAACCACCCCAGAAGAATCGCGGGAAACAAGAGCGGCGAAAGGCCCCAAATCAAGTTGGCGAGCGAGTGAAGAAAAGTCGTCGCATTGAATTCCCAGGCGGTCCGAAACGTTCCGCCCGCGATGGGAATCCACTCTTGCTCGGCATTCCACATCAGCGGAAACGCGAGGCAAAGCGCGGGAATGGCCAGCAACACGCACACCCCGTAGAAATCGCGGCTCGGCGGCGTTTGAGCCCGAAAATGGCCACCACAACGACACCTGTCAGGATGGCCACCGCGGCATAGGCAAACCACGAGGCTGCACCAAAAAACAGGCCCGCCCCGGTCCACCAAATGACGTTACCGCTCTTCGCCTCGGAAGCACGCCATGCCGCGAGCATGCCCAACAGCACAAACGTCAGGGCCGGAAGCTCTGGTCCCACACGCAGAGCGCCAGAATTGAATGCCGGAACGGCATTCAACAACAACGCGGTCCAAACTGCGCGCGTCGAATCCGCGAACTGCAGGACCAGGCCGAAACAGGCGAATGTCGCGCAAAGCGCCCAGAATGGCGCAGTCAATCGCCACACGATGTCCGATCTTCCATCGCCGCTCGCGAGGCCCGTGACAAACGCCGTGCCACCCGGACCATCGAAATAGGCGGGAGCGGGTCTTTGCGCGCAGAGATAGTAATATGCTTCCTGCGGCGCGGGGTCGGTGAGCCACACGCCCGTCATCCGGGCCGCGGTCGCCACCAGCGCCAACAAGAAAAACGTCTTCAACCCGCTCACGTCGTCAGCAAACTTGGATGTTTCGCGTGCAAAAGGGGAACGCAACGTCCGCCCCAGCGACGCCATAATGCCTCCACCGCGGCAACCACCAACAAGCCCACGCCTGCACCCAGCAGGCACGAAACCACCACGTCCAGCGGCCAGTGCGAACCGACGTAGACGCGGCTGTAGGCAACCAGAACCGCAGGCAGAAACATCAACCAACCCCACCGTCGAAAGAAAGTCGCGCAAACCGCAGCCATCGCGAAATTGTTTGCCGCGTGCCCCGATGGAAACGAACTGCCGCGCGGCGGCCTGATTCGGGCCACCGAATATTCCTCCCTCAACGGCATGGCCAGCGCAAGAAATCGCGGCCTGGCCAGGGCCAGATCGAGCGTGCGCACGCCCTCGAGCATCTCGTGCGGCCGCGGGCGGCCCACAAAATCCTTTAGCGTGCGCACCGCCACCGCGTCCGTGATGGCAATTGCCAAGCCGACCGTCAGCAACATCATTCGCCCGCGAAAACCGCCCCGGATCGCCGCAACAAGGCCCAGCGCGATCAGAAACGGCCACCAAAAATCCAAACTCGACATCACCGCCATCAACCGGTCGAGAGCCGGATGCGCCCAGGTGTGATTGACGAGGAAAAGAAGCTGTTGATCCATGGGTCGCCTTGGCTAGCGTGCCCGGATGATTTTCCGTTCCGAGCGATTTCGCAAGCTGCTTGCGCTCGCCATCGTTTTCTCTCTCACGACGATTTGTCGTGCGGAACCCGACGCCGAAGCCATTCTCCGCGCTGCGCGCGTCAATCCCCTCGGCCAAAGTATCTCGTTGCAGGCTCAATTGCGAACCGCATCCTCGAAGACTCCCTTTGAAATTGTCGTGGATGATGCCGTGCGCTACCGCTTTGCGAATCCCGATCAGGAACTCATCCTGGACCTCCGCGAGGATTCCTCCGCGCTCTCCGAACGCCTCGGCGGCAGGACCGCACCCGTCAAAGCCGCCCGCTTCGATGACTCCGTGCGCGGAACCGGCATCACCTACGAGGACCTGTCTCTGAGATTTCTCTACTGGAAGGACCCGAAAATTCTCGGCGAAGAAACCATCCGCTCGCGCAAGGCCTGGAAAATGGAACTCCAGGGCGCCCGCGCCTCGTCGCAGTATGGCGCCGCGCGGCTTTGGATCGACCAGGAGAGCGGCGCCCTCCTGCGCATTGAGGGCTACAACCGGGACGGCAAATTGCTTCGCCGGTTTGAAGTCATCTCCGCTCAAAAATTCGACGGACAGTGGATGCTCAAGCAGATGCGCGTGGAAACGCTCGATCCTCAGACCAGGAAAATCCTGAACCGGACATACCTGGAGGTTCTCGGCAAGACCGAGACAGACCCTCCTTCCCGCTAGAACCAAGGAACCCTGCGCAGCTGTCCCCGCAGAAGAACTGCGCGCCCGCAAGCATCGCCTCGCCGCCGCATACGACACTTTGTCGCATATGCGACAAAGTTTTGTTGCCTCGACTCGAGCAGCTTCGCGAAGAAACTCCCAAGCGCGAAAAAGCTCCTCTTCGGCGATGGCGCAAACACCCTTTGCGTGGGGCGCCAAAACTCCGTCGCACATGCGACAAGGATTGGTCGCAAAAGCGAGAACTACCTTTCGTCCCTCACGCAGTCTGGCAGCGTGGTGGAGTCCTTGTGCCAAGGGCCTGCGAATCGAACATTCGGGTGGCACCCGCCTGCGACGACTCCTCAGGACTCCACCCACTGGAATAAAGCTCGCCGCAGGCACGGAGGCCATCGCTCTCGAAACTCTAAGACATCTCCCTCGGCGCCTCTAGAAACAAAGTTCCTCGAGAATCTCAGCGGCCCAGCGACCGGGCTGCTGGGTTGTCAGTCGGTCGAATGAACGACAAAACTTTGTCGCATATGCGACGAGGATCGGTCGCCAAAGCGAGAATCGCCTTCGTTCTTCGCGCAGGTTGGCAGCGTTGGGGAGCCCTGGTGACAAAGGCCGGCGGATAGACAAACGGTTGGCACAACGGGCTCGACAACCAGGGCCCTTCTTCCGGCGGTGGCGTGGAGGCCATCGCGTTCGAGTGCTTCGGAAAGACCTCGTTCGACGCGCGCTAGAACCTCAGCGGCGCGATGATCGGTTGCTTCGTGGTCAGCCGCTCGACAAACCTGACCCAGCTATCCTGACCGGCCAGAATCTCAATCTCGACCCGCAGGTAATATATCGGGACTTCCGGCTCAAGAATTCGGGGAATGCGCACAGCGTCCTTTTCCGTGGTGATTATGGCCGCCAGTCCCCGGCGACCGCACCGTCGAATGAAATTTTCTATTTCCCGGACGCTGTAACGATGATGATCCGTATAAAATTTTGAAACGGAGATTTTGGCTCCCAAACCAGTCAACGCGCTCTCGAAGCTCTCCGGCATGGCGATTCCGCAGATCGAGCCAACCTCGAGTCCGTTCAAGAACTCGAGTGGCTTGATCTCGCCAGTCACAAAATTGCGCAGATGACGCGGCCGGTGGGCGCATGCAATGATGTCCGCGGTGCGATTATGTTCCCGGATTCGAGCGACCAGGCTGGCGTTATTAGGACCAGCGCATTTGGTTAGGAAGATGTGGGTGGCGCGGCGAAGATTTCCCGGCGGCTCGCGCAAAGTGCCGCGAGGCAGAAGAAATTCGTTTCCGAACGGCGCCTGGCTGTCGATGAGCGCGATTTCAATCCCGTGGCGCATGCGCACAAACTGCAAGCCGTCGTCAAGAAGCAGCGTATCTGCACCGAAATGCTCGATCGCGTATTGACCGCTCGTCACACGGTCGGGATCCACAAGCACGACAACCCCGCGCAGATTATTCGCGAGCATGAAAGGCTCATCGCCGGCGGTTCGAGAGTCCAGCAAAAGCGCATTTCCGTCCGAGACGACTCTGGGTGCAAAGACCGACTTCTGCTTGAATACGGCATCCCAAAGCCGAAGCAGGAGCGGGCGGGGAACGCTCTTGTAGCCGCGGCTCAGAATTGCGACACGGCGCCCCCCGGCTTGCAACGCCCGGGCAAGCATTTCCACGACCGGCGTCTTTCCCGTTCCGCCCACGGTGAGGTTCCCCACGCTAATGACAAGGCAGCCGAGCCCGCGCGGGCGGAGATAGCGATTCCGGTAGAGCGCAAGGCGAATCTGGACGATGACCCGATAAACCTCCGCCAACCCGTGCAGTATCCAGCGAAGCACATCGGCCCGCCGCCCGTATCGGCGTTCAAGAATAACGTCGATCGCAAACGTCTCGAGACCTTCCAGCCAGCGCCGCATGGCTCAGCCCCGAGGGTAAATCCGCACACCCTTATTGTCCGCCCGGGTCGTCACGACGCTCGCGCCCGGGTTTTCGCATGCCGCAAGCATCGCCCCGGCAACACGCTCCACCTTGCCCAGAGTGAGGCAGGCAATGGTGGATCCCGAACCGCTGAGCCACCCCCCGAGAGCGCCCGCCTTTTTTCCCGCGTCGATCACCGGGAACAAGAAGGGAACCAATTTTTCGCGATAAGGCTGGTGCAGGCGATCTTCGAAACATTCCGCGAGCTTTTCGTAATCCCGGCTCGCAAACGCCCCGGCGATGGCGCAAGCATTGGAGATCGAGACCACCGCGTCGTCGAGGGGAAGGGTTTTCGGAAGCACGCTGCGGGCGTCCGAGGTGGACACCTCGAAGTCGGGAATGAGCAAAGCAAAACCCAACGCGCGGTCGACCCGATAACGCTGCGAATATCCGCCCGCTCGCGCGATGGTGAAGCCCCCGAACGCCGCCGGGGCAGCGTTGTCGGGATGGCCCTCGAGCTCGGCACACAACTCGAACACCTCCTGGCGGTTCAACGGCGAGCCCGCCAGCTCATTGAGACCATGCAGCACTCCGAGCCGCACCGTGACGCTGCTGCCGAGACCGCGTGAAGGCGGCACCTCGCCAGTGATCTTCCACCGAAAGGAAAACGGCCGTTCGGCCGTCCGGCGAAAAAACGCCGCAGACGCCGCATCCACGATGCCATCCGGAGGGCTGGAAACATCGCGCTGAATGGTGATCCAGTTGTAAATTTGGAGAGCGATACCAAGGCAATCAAAACCGGGGCCGAGGTTGGCGGTTGAGGCAGGAACTTTGACGCGAACGACGCTCATCCTTACTAGCTTGTAGTGAGACCGACCCGGACAGAAAAGGACGTTATTTGCTCCGGCCAACGCTCCGTCCCGCGCGATTCGGCGTTTGACGTTTCCCACAAAACTCCGGATAATTTTCGTTTTGAGATTCGCCGGGGTGAGGTGGCTGAGTGGTCGAAAGCAGAGCTTTGCTAAAGCTCCGAGCTCCAAAAGGGCTCCGAGGGTTCGAATCCCTCCCTCACCGTGATATCTCGTTAATTGTTGAATATAAATCTGTTACGAGCTGATTTTCGATGTATTAAGAATTGAATTCGGAACCAAATTCGGAACAGAATCAATAATAACGATGATGTCCGAAAGCAAATGTGCTCAGTTTGTTTTTGAAGATCCACGGATCAATCGATCGCCTTGCTCGGCGTCCCACTTTTCCTTTTTTCTGTGCGTCTACAGAAAACCGGTGCCTACTTTTCTAGCCGCGCAGCATGAGCCAGCGCGCGGCCGCTAAATTCCGCCCTATTGAGAAAATTCACCGCGATTCCCCCGCTGACCTTCAAAACCTGCATTACCTACAAAACTCGACAGCGCCTTGCGAAGCACAACTCCCGGTTGCAATGCCATTGTTACGCTACCCGACGCCACCAATAGTCAGCGCCGTGTACAGGCGCAAAACGCGCGTGCAGACCAACGGCGGAAATACCGGCAGAAGTTCTACTGAGTCGAGTTCACTGACTCGTTAGTCGCTCCAAGGTCTTTCCAAGGCGATCACGGATACCGTCCAAGCTTTTGTGTTCCAGGTTTTGCGCTACGCCTGCTTGTCTTTCCCCTGTTCGGCAGTCCGTGATTCCTTGAATCCGGCGCATGTCGCGTCTGGTTTCTTCCAAAAAGTTATAGGATCGGTTGCTGTCCTGGAATTGTTGAAGCAAGAAAACGGTCGATGTCCCTTCAAGCTCTTTGGCCCCGCCAATGTACCAGCCAGATAACAGATGCTGCAAATGCACCACGTGCTCACACCGGTAGCTTCCATCATCCAGCTTGAGAGAGAAGCGGGAAAGCGGAGAATGAAGTTTTATGCCGAGAGGTGCTCCTTGTCTTCCTTCTGCCATTTTACTTCAACCTTTCCCCAGTGACTGGACGTCGGGTGTGGCGGCACGTATCCTCAAGGGGACATGCCCGAATTCCGGATTAATGATCTGAACCCCGAACAACTCCGTGCTGCCACCGCAGGAAAGGGCCCGGTTCTTACCATTGCCGGAGCCGGCACTGGCAAGACCAAAACTCTTGCGTCGCGGGTGGCTTGGCTCGTGTCGCAGGGGATCGATCCGGGCCGGATCATGCTCCTCACGTTCACGCGCCGGGCTTCGGACGAGATGTTGCGCCGGGCCCGGAGAGCCTTGGGTGAGACCGGAAGCCGCACCCTCGGAACCGTCTGGGGTGGCACCTTTCACTCCGTTGCAAATCGATTGCTGCGAACCTATGGGGAAGCCATCGGGCTCGACCCGGATTTTACCGTGATGGATCAGTCGGACGCCGAGGATCTGATGGACGCGTCTCGCCACATTCTCGCCTTGGGCTCAAAAGAGAAACGGTTCCCCCGCAAACAGACTTGTCTCTCGATCTACTCTCGTTGCGTCAACAGTTCCGATCGCCTCGATCATACGCTGGCGACGTTCTTTCCGTGGTGCATCGAGTGGGAGCGGGAACTGCGCCAACTTTTCAAATCGTATACCGAAGCAAAGCAGGAGCGGCATGTGCTAGATTACGACGACCTTCTGCTCTATTGGTTTCACCTGCTTGGCGACGAGACGCTCGTCGCGCTTCTGAACGAGCGGTTCGATCACATCCTCGTGGACGAGTATCAGGATACCAACCGCCTGCAGTCCTCAATTCTCCATCGCATGAGGTCGCTCAATCGCAACCTCACCGTTGTGGGTGACGACGCGCAGAGCATCTACAGCTTCCGCGCCGCCGAAGTGCGCAACATTCTCGATTTCCCCGCCGAATTTCCCGGCGCGACGGTTGTCACGCTCGAAACCAACTATCGCTCCACCCAACCGATCCTCGACGCCACCAATCGCATCATTGGCCTCTCCCCCAAGCGCCATGCGAAGGAACTGCGGTCGGTGAAGGGCAATGGCCCCAAACCGGCTCTCATCACGTGTGAGCGGGAAGAGGATCAGACCGATTTCGTGGTGGAGAAGGTTCTTGAACACAATGAGAGCGGCCTGGGTCTCCGGCGCCAGGCGATCTTGGTGCGCACCGCGTATTGGTCGGATCATCTTGAGGTAGAGTTGACCCGCCGCAACATTCCGTATCACAAGTATGGCGGCCTGAAATTCCTCGAAGCTGCGCACATCAAGGATCTGATGTCCTTCTTGCGGGTGCTGGAGAATCCGCGCGATCAGCTTGCCTGGACACGCATCCTGCGTCTTCTCGAAGGGGTCGGCCCGGCCGTTGCCAAGCGCGCCTGGGAAGCCGTTGCTGAGTCGGGGGGCGACGTCGCAGCACTGAAATGGGTCCCCGCTCCAGCCCCCGTGGAAGCCGAGCTGACGAAACTAGCGAATCTGATCCGGTCTCTTTCCCGGAAGAACACCACCGAAAACGTAGCGTCGGATATCGAACGGATCCGGTCTTTTTACGATCCTCTCATCGAACGGCTTTACGAGAATGCGGATCCTCGTAAGCGCGATCTGGAGCAACTCGAGCAAATCTCCTCCGCCTATACCAGCCGGCAGGCCTTTCTGAGCGAACTCACGCTGGATCCGCCTCAAGCCACCGGCGATTTTGCGGGACCGCCCTCGAAGGATGATGACTGGTTAACGGTGAGCACCATCCATTCGGCCAAAGGATGCGAATGGGATGTGGTGTACGTGATCCACGTTTCCGACGGAATCCTTCCCAGCGATATGGCCACCGGCGACGCTGATCAGATTGAGGAGGAGCGCAGATTGCTTTATGTCGCGTGCACGCGGGCCAGAGAGCATCTCTACGTGTTGCATCCTCTGCGCTATTATGTGAAAGGCCGGCGAGGCGACGCCCACATATATTCGCAGTTAACCCGCTTCATTCCTCGCGAACTGAAGTCTTGTTTCCAGCTCGACCGCCGAGCTCAGGGCACTTCCCAACCCAAGATCACAGCCTCAGTCTGCGTCGCCGACATCCAGAAATCGATCCGCGGGGTCTGGGAATAGAGTATTCACGGCTGCGAGAGCAGTATGAAGGCAGGTAGCGACTGACGTGAAGTGGAACCTCGCGGATGACGCATCGCCACTGCTTATCTGCCTTTTCATTCCCCTCGATGCCAGCCATGAGCTTCTTTAATGCGGCCTCATGCGTTACACTGCACTAGTCCTTAAAGAAGCGTGATGTGATCGAGGGTGAGAAAGCAAAAGACTCGAAATGCCCTTAAATACTTGGTTTGATGGCGGTGACGAAACCAAAACCATCCCAAGAGAAAGGCCATTTCGAGTGAAGAGAAGCTATCGAAAGATCCTGCGCAATCGCAAGCGCCGAATTCGAACGTCGTTTGGACCCCGAACGTGGTTGGAGCGATCAGGCGGAGCCGATCATGAGGGCCAGCAATATTCATTATGAGATGGCCGAGAAAGCCAGGGCGGTCAACTGCGGAGGGCATCGGCGCGATTCATCTGATGGTCAACAAACTGGGGCTGCGGCAGGAGATCGACTCGCGCCTGCATCTGCTTAAGAAGCACCTTCCTTATCATGAGAGCGACCATGTGTTGAATCTGACCTACAACGCGTTGCTCGAGGGAGTGCGGCTGGAGGATATTGAGCTGCGGCGCAATGATGAGGCCTTCCTGGATGGTCTGGGCGCCCAGCGCATTCCGGACCCGACCACCAGCGGGGACTTTACTCGTCGCTTTGAGCAGGAGGACATCCTCAATTTGATGGAGATCACCAACACGGTGCGGCAGCGGGTTTGGAATCAACAGCCGAAGGGCTTTTTGAGAGAGGCAATGCCTTTATCGACACGACGGCACGATTGCGCCTTGACTCTCGGGAAGTGCAAAGGCGGCATGGCCGTCTGTGTCCTACAAAGGCATTTGGGGTTATGCGCCGCTGGTGGTCTCCCTCGCCAAACACCAACGAAGTGCTCTATCTGGTCAACCGTCCCGGCAACGTCGTGAGCCACGAGGGCTGCGTGCCCTGGATCGATCGGGCTATCAAATTGGTAGCGCCACATGCCAGAGCAGATCACCCTGCGCTGGGATACCGACTTTACCTTGACGGGAGAATTGGACCGGTGGGATGGGCAAGGAATCAAATTCATTTTCGGGATGGATGCCCATCCCAAAGTGGTGAACCTGGCCGAAGCCTTGCCAGAAGAGGCGTGGAAGCCCCTCAAGCGGCTTCCGCGCTACGAGATTGCGACAACTGCGCGACGCAAGCCCGAGCGAGTTAAGGAAAGCATCGTGCGCTTCAAGGGCTATGAGAACAAGGTGTTGGTCGGCGAAGATCTTGCCGAGATGGAATATCAGCCCCTCAAATGCTCGCGGCCTTATCGGCTCATCGTCCTCCGCAAGAACATCAGTGTGCAAAGGGGCGAGCAGATTCTCTTCGATGAGATCGGTTACTGTTTCTATATCACCAACCGCGGCGACTATGCCCCGGAGCAAATCGTCAGTCTGGCCAACGGGCGCTGCCATCAGGAGAACGTGATCGAGCAACTCAAAAATGGAGTCAACGCCATGCGCATGCCGGTGGACGATTTGCTCAGCAACTGGGCCTAGATGGTGATGACCCCCTTGGCCTGGAATCTGAACGCGTGGTTTGGGCTGCTTCTACCCAATGGTCGACGAGGAGCGGAGCTGGTCAAGATGGAGTTCCGGCACTTTCTGCACGCCATCGTTTTATTGCCCGCTCAGATCGTGCGCACCGCTCGACGTGTCATCTACCGCATCATGAGCTATAGCAACTGGCTTAAAGACCTCTTCGCGGGCTGGGAGAATTTGCGTTGACTCCATGCCACTTAGCAAAGCACAACGATCCAAATACCCACTCCAAATGCTCTAAATAAGAGGTGAATTACGCCCTCATTTTACTGGCACAATCAACTCGGCACGACGCCAAACGCCAACATCCGCGTTTTACCTCCCTTGTGCTGCATTTCTGCACTTCCGCGCGGTTCGGTCGCAAAGAAATCGACCGCCAAAATGTTGAAAACGCGACTCACGCCCCGTTGGCGCTCTTCGCGTCGGCTTTTTCGCCTATTTTGGGACTAGTGCTTGAGAGTGGCTTACCAATGTTCCTATTACTGCGCAGCTTCAGTGTTCCGTTCTTTCCGACGCGAGGGAAGCGGTGATCGCCGGCTGAGGCTTCGCAGGCCGCAATGCTTGTTCGAAAGTCCATTCCCCAATGCGTTCGCCCTGGATATAGCCGGCGTTCACTGCGGTCGAAAAGTGAATTCCGCAAAGGATACGGGACGCAGCATTTTCCCGCGCTGCTTCCGAGAAGCTCCAGAACTTGCGAGTGATGCCCGGATAGGGGGCACCGCTGGTCATCGAGAAACTGATGAAGTCTGTGTTGAAGAACCGGGCCATCACCGTAGCCGCAGCAGCCCCTTCAACCGTATGGGTCGAAGGGTAATCCGGTACCGGCGGGGTCGAAAGGCAACTCAGCCATTCGCTGTCGCCGCCTTCGCGGATGGCAGTGACCGGCCGCCAGTAGTTGTAATGATATTTGCTATCGAAACCGGCGATGTAGCCGTCGGCCATCGCTAGATTCAACAGTGCAAAGAGTCGGGCGTTCTCCCACACGTCGAATTGCCGTGCAGCCAACACCTCGCGCGCGATGCGGTTCCAACCCTGGGGCGAACTCTCATACCAATAGCGGCCGATCTCGCTTTGCTCCGCAGTCCGTGTGGCACTCTTGCTTCCGCCGATCGCCTTGACCTCTTCAAGGTCTGCGAGAGCACGCGAACTGTTCACGGCCGGCGGTTCAGGGCAGCGGAACTGATCGGCCGATTTCAGCACAAACGGCGTCACGCTCCCCCATTGTACCAAGGCTGCCGGTTTAAAGTCCGGAGGTGTCGGGCAGTAGTCGCCGGGCTTCGTACCCGGAGTGTATTGCACGGTTCGATTCTCCCCGTCGCTTTGCCGTGCCGTGAGGATCGCCGCGGCAGCAGTTCGTCCAACCTCCAGACCCGCTGTTCTTCTCGAATCGTCGGTGATGGCGCGAACCCTCTCCTCCAAAGCCGCGTCAAAGATCGCTTTCGAGTCCGGAAGTAGAGTGACAAGTGTAGCGTGCGCGGCCCCAGCGATGGCTGCCTCGACTGAGGCGCCGGACGGGGCCGGAGATGTCCCCGGCTGATATGGCTCATAGCGGGGCTCAACGGCATTTACTGCATCGTGAATCGCCACATGCAGGATCGCGAAGATGCGGCTTTCCGCGAGCGGGTTAGTTTTGGCGGTGACGGTGGCATCGGTGGCGACTTGATTCCACCGCACAACTTCGTCAACCGAAGCTCTCCCAACAACGGTGATGGCCAGCAGCGCTGCGGCCATCATAGCGTTAATCCCAATTGATTTTATCGGCAAGCGCTTAGTGCCGAGGCGAGGATTGCAATTAGAAACAGAAGGCATAAACGCACCCTTACTGACTTCTCTTAACCATAATAAGTAAGAGCTTTCAGAAGAATAGTCAATTCAATAGTGACGAGTGAGACTATGGCCGCGATAAACGGGGGCGGAACCTAATGATCGGTTCCGACCGTCCGGCGGATGGCGCCCCTGCTATGCGTTCTCAAGCTTCCTGGACAACTGCCCGATAGGCTGAGCAGCCTCAGCTTGATCTCGCCAATCCAGGGACGAGTTTCCCCTCGAGCTAAAGGTCTTTTGGTGAAAATACTTTTTAGTCTCTGGTGATATTTACGCACCTGCCGCAACCAGCGCCTCCTCCGCCCGGCAGCCCTGGCGTCCAGACGCCCTGCGGCGGAACAGTTCTGCCCCACAGGTCGTGATTGCATAGTGGCTCTAAGTCTGAATCAAATTTGGACCGAACGGCGTTTACGTTTGTTCTAAACAATATGGTCCAACTTAGCTAGCTGTGGCTGTCACCAGATCCGGGCGAAGCAAAGACGACTACAGGTTATGATTGCAGCAGTCCTCATCGCTCCCAGGGAGCAGAGGGTTGACAGAAATAGCCCGCCAGCATGTCCGCCGCCCAGTCGCGTTGCTGCAATTCCAAGTCCCGGACGATCGACTCGATGGTCAACCATTCCTCCGCCGGCAATTCTTCGTTCATTATAAACGACTTAAGTTAGGACCGTTATTAAACTCATGAGCGGCGAGGCGCGCACCGCGACGTGTTCGATGCCCACCTCCCGGTCCAACTGGGGACTTGGTTTACTCCTTTGGTTCGGCGCGCGGTTCACGCTCCGCGTCCTCCCGGCGCTCGTCGTCCTGCCGCAACTGCGGCACGCTCAGGCGGACATCCCGTCGAGGCCTGGGCAGGTCGATGCCTGCCTCGCGAAAGCGCCGCTCGATTTCGAAGTTCAAGTCACTCCGAAAGGCGCGCGGCCGATAGCTCATTTCAACGCTCCATACCACGAGCTCGAGCTCGTAGGTGGAATCGCCAAATTTGTCGAAGACGACCCACGGCTGCGGGTCCTGAAGCGCTGCCGGATGCGCGCGCGCTATCTCGGTCAGGATCTCGCGGGCTTGCGTTATGTCGCTGTCGATCGAGATGCCGACCCGGATGCGAAAACGCACCCGCGGATCGCCGTGGCTCCAGTTGATCACCGGCTTTTCGATGAAGTCGGAGTTTGGCACGATGATCGCGATGTTGTCGTTCGTCAGAATGGTGGTGCTGCGGGCGCGGATGCTCTTAACCTGACCGGTCACGCTACCGACCTCGACTCGGTCACCGATTTTAATGGGTCGCTCCGCGAGCACGACCAGTCCGCTGATGAAATTGCGCGTGATGTTCTGCAAGCCGAACCCGATGCCGACGCCGATCGCACCCGCAAAAACGGCCAGCGCGGAAAGATTCAGCCCCGCGCTTTGCAGTGCGACGAGAATACCAATGACCAGAACCAGGTAGCCGCAGATCTGCGCAATCGTGTATTGCAGCGAGCGATCCAACCCGCTCTTGCTCAAGAAACGGTTAAAGAGAAAT
The DNA here is from genome assembly GCA_963731945.1 of uncultured Verrucomicrobiae bacterium. Lineage (GTDB taxonomy): Bacteria > Verrucomicrobiota > Verrucomicrobiia > Chthoniobacterales > Terrimicrobiaceae > DASTFP01. The sequence goes on from CAVSXN010000010.1 coordinate 83,833, forward strand.
CGTTTCGCGACGGATGCGAACCAGAAGACAATCGCGACCAGTGCTATGAGTTGGAAGATCTGCGAAAGGCTCAGCCCGATCGCCGGAACTTTCGCCTCCCACGGAATGGGCAGTCCGCCGAGATTCAGCCCCATCACCAGGAACCCAAGGAACGCGACGAGGCCGAGACTCGCCGTCAAGATGGCGACATGATTCTTATCCAACCCGAGCCGGCTGACTTGGCGGCGCATGAAACCGCTTTGCAGGAACGAGGAAACAACCAGGGCTGCCACCAAGCAACTCGCAAAAGCCGTGATGCCCGCGGGCGAAATCTGCCGGCCGAAAAGGTTGACAACGGGCTCAAAGAACCACTGAGAATCTCCAGGCATATATAGGGTTCGCGCCGCGGTGCGTCGGTGAGTGGATTGGGGAGCGCACGCCTCCCCACGTGCCTTCGTCCAAGTCCCGCCGGATCAGCCGTTAAGACACACCGCTAATTCCCACACCCCGTCCCGATGCTCTCAAGCAAGTCGATGTCTCTCCAGTGAAGAAGAGCGGGAAATTGTTGCGCGAACGGTGTAAGAGTTGTGCTTCATTATGCCGGCGACGCGCAAAGGCAAGGCGGGATTGCGGAACGAACAACCGCTTCTGGGTGCGCACGTCTCGACGGCAGGCGGGGTTGCGTCCGCCATCGATCGCGCTTCCGCGATCGGCTGCACAGCGATGCAGATCTTCGTGAAGAACAATATGCAATGGTTTGCGAAACCGCTCGGCGCCGCTGAGGTCAAGGCGTTTCGCGAGCACCCGCTCCGCGATTCTCTGCGCTCCGTTTTTGGCCACAGCGGATACCTGATCAATCTCGCGGCCAGCGACCCCGCGTTCCACGAGAACTCGATTCGCTCGTTGCGCGAGGAACTCGTGCGGGCTAGCCAGCTTGGCCTTCCGTTCCTCGTGTTGCATCCCGGTGCGCACATGGGCCGGGGCATCGAGGCGGGACTTGAAAAAGTCGTGGCGAGCCTTGATGCGATCTGCAGCATGATTCCTGATATCGAAACGCGCATCGCTCTGGAGACGACGGCCGGCCAGGGATCATCACTCGGCCGGACCTTCGAGGAGCTGGCGTTCATCCTGTCCGGCTGCCGCGAGCCGGAGCGGTTCTGCGTCTGCATCGATACCGCGCATCTCTTCGCGGCGGGTTACGATCTTGGCAGCGACAAGGGAGTCAAGCGCACGTTTGCGCAGTTCCGAAAGCTCATCGGGTTCGAGCGGCTCGCCGCCATTCACATGAACGATTCGAAAGCCGCATCCGGTTCGCGCGTGGACCGTCATGAGCACATCGGCAAAGGAAAAATCGGGTTGGACGCTTTCCGGTATATCATGCGCGAGCCGCGTTTCCGCGACATTCCCAAAGTTATCGAGACCCCGAAGGGCCGGGAAATGGCAGAGGATGTCGTCAATCTCGCCACCCTGCGTTCACTCTTGCAAGAATCCGCGAACTTGTGAAGCGCGCCGACGACTCTTGGAACGCCCGGAGAAAACGGATGTGCCTTCCGCAGGCCGCGCCCGCTGATTGCATCCGCGAAGATGCCGGGCCAGAGGTTCCCGCGCGAAGCGATTGATGTGCCGGAAGGCGCACCGGCTCTATCCCGGCCGGCAGGAGATGGCCTACCCTTTGAAGTGACCGTCGATCTGTCCGGAAGTTCTGGCCAGGGATCAAAACCGCGCTTCTCATCCCATGCAGTTTCCCGCGCTCCGCGCGAGCGTCGGGTTCACCTTTGCTCTAGCCAGTCGAGCAGCGAGGCAAACTGCTCAAGGCCTGTGCGGATGAGGAAGTCGGGCGTGCGGCCATAGCTCTTCATGCCGAGCGTGAAGTATCCGGGCTCGGGATGGAAGAGGCTTTCCGCGCCAAAGCCGGCGACCGCGAGGCAGTCGCCGCCAGTCTCGCCGAGCAGACCGGCGGCTAGTTTGTAGGTGCCTTCGGTCGCCCAGCAGGTCTGCACTTGCAGCTCCCGGGCGAGGTTCATGTCGGGGCGGAACCCGGTTGCGGCGATGACGTGATCGACCGTGACCACCTCCCGTTTGCCGTCGCGCAGCAAGGTAACGTGGAGGCCGAGCCCGTTCTTTGCGAGAGCCTCGGCGGTCGTTGCCGGAAGAAAGCGAACGCGCCCGGCGACGAGTTCATTTGCAGCGACGGCGAGCGCGTCGCGTGCGGCGAGCGGATCGTCCGGAATGCGGGTGCACGGTTGGGGGAGCGGCTTGCGAACAGCCCAGGTGATCTCAGTGTTCGCGAACGCCGAGAGATCGCACACGACGGTCGCGGCCGAATGTCCGCCGCCGACCACGAGAAGACGCTTGCCGGCGAGGGGACGCACGTCGGGGATACCGTAAGAGACGAACTCGCGGTGGGCGCTTTCGCCGAGAGCCGGAATGCCGGCATCGCCCAGCGGGTTCGGCGAGCAGAAGGTGCCGGTACAATCGAAGATCAAGTCTGCGGTCTCGAAGCGTTCGTTGCCGTCGTGCCGAACGAGCAAACGAAACGGCATGTCCGCGCGTTGGGGATCGCCGATTCGTTCGTTCTTCCGTGTCGCGTCACGAGCGATCGCCACGACCTCGGTGCGCAGATGGATCGGCGCTCCAAGATTCGCTGCAAGTGGGGTGAGATAGCGATCAGCGAACGCTGATCCGGTGAGATGTTCCGGTCCGCCAGGCAAGTCGATGCCGCGCGCGCGCAGCAGCCTGACTCCCTCGACAGAGGCATTCATTTCAAACGGTGAGAACATGCGTACGTGTCCCCACTGCCGCACCGAATTCCCAATCTCGCCGCGCTCAAAAATCTCCACGTCATAGCCGAGCGAGTGGGCGGCGAGGGCTGCTTCCAGGCCAACTGGGCCGGCTCCGAGGATGGCGATCTTCTGTTTCATGGGCTTAGCGGCTTCGACGCATTGTCAGGAGAGATCTTCAGCGATTCGGCAAGCGAGGCCACGCTTTTCGACCCATCGATGAGGACGCGCACGATTCGTAGCCGAGTCTGATCGGTAAGCGCCTTGAGCCTCTCGACCCATTCTTGTTCTGCTGTCTTCTTGATCATGGAAAGCTGGGGATCGGTGTGCGCCTTTCAGCGCTGCGCGGACAAGCAAAATAGGAGGACGCGAATCGCTCAGGCGAGCGCTTCCCGCCCGGCGGGTGCTCGATCGGCGGCATCCAACCAACCAAGCGGACGTGGACGCAATACGCGCTCGGCCGGCGGCATGCTCAAGATTCCACATGTCCAGACGCCGTTGCGAATCGGGATCGTGAAGAGATCATCCACGCCTTCCACGTCGAGCTGATCGGCCCACGCGAGGTGATCATACTCCACGCGCTCAATTTCCAGCCGCAGGTCGCGCAGGTCGATGGTCGCGTAGTGGACTGCCGCATCGTGATCGTGGTCAGGCTTGCCAGCCACGCCGCAATTGAGGGCGAAGCGATCGCCGGGCAGCCGTCGAATCCATGGAAAGCCCGAATGCGTGCAGACGAATCCGATGGCTTCGAACTCATCCAGCCAGCGAACCAGCCGCGTTACATCGAGCTCGGATTCGAAGAGGAACTCGTTGGTTTGGGCGGGGCTGCCGTGGCATAGCAGGATCGTCCCGATTGTGGTTTCCAGCCTGCCCAGATCGGGCCACGTGCCGAGCCACGCGCGATTCGCTTCGCTCAGGCTCTTCATCGCATACTGGTGTGCCAGACCGCCGTAATATTCATCCTCCGCTGAGGCATAGTTGCAGCCGCACTCCATCGAGCCCGCCACGGCTTTTTGCTCAAGGTTGCCAGCCACGAGGATTGGGAAGTGGTCGCGGACCAACTGCACGATCTCGTCGCTGTGACCGCAGCACCCTGTCGCGTCTCCGATGAACGCGAATCCGTCACAGTCCAGTCCGCGGGCATGCTCGAGACAGGCGGTGACTGCCGGGACGTTTCCGTAAGCTCCGCCCAAGACCGCTAGCCTGTGGATTTCACGACCGTCGTAAAATTTCATCTTCAGCTGGCCGCCACTGCGCTGGTCCTGGCGAGTGCCAGCGAAACCGGTTGAAGATTCCGTGTGCATCGCTGTGTATATTGGCAGTGGCGATTCGCGCCGAAAAGTGCGAAAATTGCACGTTTCATGCACCGGACTCCCGCCATCGTGGATACCCTCGCATGGTTTCGCACCATTCGGCTTCTGAGTGAATTCGAATCGCAGATCGCGGAGAGTCTTTTTGAGCCCTGCTTCGAGTTCGCTGACGCCGTGGAGCTCGCCGAATCCATTCACCTGCACATCAAAGTCGAGAACACCGAGCTACTCCCCTTCGACGAGTTCGCGAAGCGCGGCGGCGCGCGAGGGACGTGCAAAGTCGGTTACGGGAAATACTACTTTCCCGACGGGCTCAATCTCATCTTCTCAACGATCCCTATCGCTCAGGACGATCTCCGGGAGACGGAGAATTTCAAGCGTCCGCGCCCTTTTCTTGATCACATCGGGATCGACTTGCGCGAGGAAAGCGACATCGTCCGCGCCGGCTTTACCAAGCTGGGCAGCCGCGCCGATGAACTTGGCTGGGGCCACATCGCGCAAGGCGGCAAAGGCCGGCCGGTCTATTGCTGCCACATCGAAGTCTCGGAAAAGCGCTGGGTCTATCCGCCGGGCAAGCCGAACGGCTCCGGCATCCCACTCGAGTTCGCCTTCGGACCGCTCAAGGTAAACGACCTCCAAGCGGGCTGCGACCTGCGCCCCTCCAGCCCGGCGTTGACGGAAGCTTCCGCGCCGAGACCGCAGTGTTGTGTCCCTTGAGAAGGGTGCCGCGGGGACGCGGACTTTTCGCCTTTTACTGTTTTAGGGGCCAGACGATTGGCACGAGGGCAATGGAAATCAAATAGATCAGCAGCGTGAGCACTGATCCAAACTTTAGGAAGTCCATGAACCGGTAGCGGCCCGGCCCATAGACCATCAAGCACGCGGGCTCGAGCGGCGTGAGATACGAGGTGCTCGCGGCGACGGCGATCATCATGGCGAACGTGCGCGGGTTGAGGCCCGCCTGCTGCGCGGTCTGAATCGCCACCGGCAGCAGAACAATCGCCGCGGCCTGATTGGACATCGGCTGAGTGAGGAGAACGGCAAGAATAAAGAAACCGGTCAGCAACCAGAGCGGATTGGCTTCGCCGGTGAGCGATACGATCAGTCCAGCGAGATATTCCGCTGAGCCGGTATGATCCATCGCGGCGCCCAGACCGAGCATGGAGCCGATGAGGATGATCGCTTTCCATTCGACCGCGCGGTAGGCTTCGCCAGGAGTGATGCAGCCGGTCGCGAAGACGAGCAGCACTCCGGCCATGGCGGCCAGCGGCAACGATACGCCACAGGTAGTCGCCACGAGCACCGCAACGAATATGCCGATCGCCAGCGGCGCGCGCCTGCGTTTGGGAAGCTTTTCCTCGATCGACTCCATGTCGCCGAGCACCTGGAAAATATTCTCGCCGTGCAGGCGGGCGATATCTTCGCGCCGGCCCTGGAACAACAGCAGGTCGCCGAGTTGGAGCGGCACCTGGCTGAGCTTCTGGATGACGTTCTGGCCGCGGTGATTGATCCCGAGCACCTGCAAGCCGTAGCGCTGGCGGAAACGTGACTGATTCAGCGTCCGGCCGATCAAGGGCGAGCCCGGCAGAAGCGCGGCCTCCACGAGCGCCGTATCCTCAGTGGCAAGGTCTGGGTCAGAGAGATGCACGTCGGCCTTGATCTCGATGCCGGCGGTGTCCTTGATTTTGAGCAGATCATCCTGGCTCGCCTCGACCATCAGCAGGTCTCCCGCTTGCAACTTGGTCCTCGCGGACGCGCGTAATGAGCGTTTGTCGCGAAGAATGCGCAGCACAGTCAGCCCAAGCTCCTGGCCGAGGCGAGCCTCGGCGATCGTCTTTCCCACCAGCGGAGAGTTCTCAACAATGACCACCTCGCTCATGTAATCGCCGAGGCCGAATTGCTCGGTCAACTTTTCCGGCGGCTCCCGCTCCGGGATCAACCTGCGCGCCAGGTAAATATAAATCAGCCCGACGATGGCGATGGGAATGCCGACCGGCGCCAGCTCGAACATCCCCATCTCCGGCATTCCATATTTCTTTATTATCCCGCTGACGACCATATTGCTTGAGGTGCTCACGAGAGTGACGGAGCTGGTGAGGATGCCGGAAAACGCCAGCGGCATGAGAAGCCGCGAGGCGCTCATTTCCGCCTTTTTCGCAAGGCCGAAGACAATCGGCAGAAAAAATGCGGTGGAGGCCGTGTTGCTGATGACGGATCCCAGGCCGGCGGAGACGACGATCACGATCCCATACAGACGGTCGGGATCCTTGCCGGTGTGGCGGAGCACGGCGCGTCCGGTTAGCTCAACGACACCGGTTCGTTCGAGAGCCGCGGTGAGGATGAGCAACCCGAGGATCATGATCACTGCGTCGCTGCCGAAACCATCGAAGGCCTTCTCCCTTGGCAGCAGCCCTGTAAAAACCAGTGTCAGGAGCACACCCAGAGCGACGACATCGGCCGCGATTCGCTCCCAGGAGAATAAAGCGAGAGCAACGGCCAGGATGCAGAGCAGCAGGGCGATCTGGGGGTTCATGTCCGGGCGAGCAAACGCAATTCTATGAGGAGGCAGTGCTCATCGCGATGTCGCAGAGACGAAGGGATTCGTATTCGACAGGCGCGAGCCATCAGCTTGATAAACGAGCGGCCACGAACCAAGCTACTCAAATGGAAAATCGTGGGGACCGCGCGCATGGAAATCACGCTGGATGGATCGCATACGAATCGACCTTCGGCTTCGGATCGCAGTCATGATGCGGGCGGTACTTGCTACCGAATTCCTTTCCTCATAAACAAAAGGTCCTTTGCCTTCTTTGCTAGCAAGGTTCCAGCGCCAGCTTTTGTTGAACAGACAGGCGCTCGAGGCACGTGCGCGATAAACGATTGATGGTTACTTCGTCTTCGGATAACCAGTCGCGTCGCCTGTCGTAGCCTCACGTTGTTTTTCCTCACGCACTGGGTCGGGGAAGCTGTCAGACACGAACATAACGACAAAGGTGACGGCCCCCACGGTAATTCCCAACCACCAGTATGACGTTCCGATCGCCAGACCTATCGCTCCGGTAATCCAGACCGCTGCTGCGGCTTTGACTCCTTTGACATCGTGACCGCTCTTGAAGATCACCGCCCCTCCCAAAAATCCGATGCCGGAGAGAAGCCCCTGAAGGGTCCGGCTGATCGCGGCCGGATCGGACTGCGCGAGTTGTTTGGCGAGCAGCATAAACGTGGCGCTGCCAATTGCGATCAACGTCATCCCGGCGACACCGATTGCCTTATGGTGCGAGCGGCGCTCGAACCCGATGAGCCCTCCAATAAATCCTGCGGCGAGCAGCCGCAGCAGGATATCGGGGACGGTGGTTTGCAGTGACTCGAACATACTATTTCTCAGGAAATAGTGCCCGCATTGCCAGACTGCAAGCTCTCCAGTGCAAGAGCCCTCCAAAACGCTTCGCTCGTCGCAAAAATGAACAATGTTCTCCTACGAGTTTGCCACACGACGTGCCTGCTCATGATAACACTGGTGATTTTCTGACGTGGTCGGACCATGCTCGACGCGGCAGCCTCTTTAACACCATACTTCCCTTACCGATCAATCCATTCTGCAGGTCTGCACGGACTCGTCTGAAAGACTCGCTAGTCGCGCTGCGAGAGGCTAATTTCCGGTTCATGCTCCAGGCTTAGGAATGCGGACGTCCGCGGGGGTTTTTGCCGCCGCGAGGCGGTTCTTTGCCGTAAGCTGCCTACGAATAGCATGGGAAAGGGCTCGAGCCAGGCTTGTCGCAAACGTCCAAACCGGCAGCTACTCGGGATGTGGTCTCCGCAAAGCAGGTATTGAATGCGTCCTCGCATTCCTTTTCAAGACCATGCCTTCGATTGCCGATCAATCCCTCCTGTTAACGCCTCGAGCCTAAAAATATGACTCCAGTTCAACGTAGCCGTCGCTGCTGAAGCGGAGGGGGGATGGGTCGGAGAGGGTTTCCAGGTTGCTGTTGGCACGGGCGTCGTTGAGCAGGCCTTCGGAGAGTAACGCATGCTCCATTTCCAGCGTACTGTGGATGAAGACCATCCGCGGGCCGTCAGGGCCGCTCGGGCTCATGGCGAGAGCTACTTCGAGCGCGTCGCGATCGTGCTGGCAGACGATCGGCCGGCGGGCCTGGCATGGGCAGAGAGCGGAGAGACTATTGAGCGTGGTGCGATCCCACTCGATCTTTTCATCGAAGCGCTGGGTAATGAATTCGCAGAGTCCGACACCAATCGCATTCCCATGACTTCCGGGCGACAATCTGCTGCCAACAATCGTATGGATTGCCGGCATCGTGCTTTTCCAAGGTTTACCCTGCTGATAGCCGTACGGCGACCGCCCGATCGTCTTGGTATGCATGCCTTGTCCGGAGAGATCTTTGCCGAGGCAGTTGCAATATAAGACGTCTACCGTTCGGACCGGCATCGCAGGCATCAGCTCCTTCGAACGGGCAAGCGCTCGAGCCTCTGCTGCAAAGAAGCGATCTGCAGATTCAGCACGCGCACTGATAATTTCCGCTGTCTCGTCGCGTGCATTTTCAATGATTCCGAGCCCGCCCCAGATGACAAGCTCCTTTCCTTCGATAATCCGCCGGGAAGAGATCTCGATCGCCGCGCCTAGACCGATTGTTGGGATATGGCGGTGTTGTTCGATGGCGCGCAGCTTCGACAGGCCAAGGGCAAGAATTTTTGCCCAGCCACTTTCCAACCCATGAAATCCTTCGGGGAGCGGTTCCGGCCAATCGATATCTGTATGCTCTTTGATCCTGTTGGTAAGAACAACCAGATCACAGGCAAGGGCATCTTCGGACAAATGAGCTTCGACACCTTTCACCGTATCGATATGGCGTGTCCCCATACCAGAAAATATGCGGGTAGCGACCGCTTCCTCAGTCACGCCGCGGTCGGAAGCCATCTCCCTCTCTCCCTCCGAAGTGCCGCCCCCGTGCGTACCCATCGCCGTAAGGATTCGAACCTCCTTGCAATGCGGCTTTAAAAAGGAAGCCGCTGTGCTGAGGACCTGGGCAATGTCGCGAATGCCGCGGCTCGGACAGGTCAAACCGACGACCTTTCCTTCAATTGCGGTCGTATCTGGAAACAGCCTGTTCAGCTCACGCACCGTCGCTTCGCGAACATCAGCTTCCTTGGGAAGTGAAAAATGCTGCTTGACCAGCACGACCGAGGGGATGTTCCGCGAACGAGGAAGGTGAGAAGTCTTCATGCGTGCCGTTGCTATATGCGTCACTACAGCTAAATTAGAGAGGTGCGAATAACCTCGCAGCGTAGCGCGACTTCTCTTAAGTGTCACCGGATCGATGTAGAGCATCTCCGGTAGAACATCAACGCCGTGAGCGACGCGATCGTTTTAACTGAGGACATGCGGAACGCGACTCACGGCCGCGGCGACTGTTACAGCCACCATCAAGCGCGAGCCGAAATGATGATCGTCAGGCCGCCGGCGCACTGGGCGTTTCCCTTCCATGGGCTCGCGGTTGGAGATCCTCTGGCGGCAAGGCATCGGGCAAGTTTCCCTGCATCTCAGATGTGGGAGAGAAAAGGAATCGTTCGATCGTTTCCTCGATGAAAGCCAAAAGCGGATTTTATTGCGGCTGCTGGATCCTGCGATCGAAAAAGGCGATCCAGCCCTGGCACTTCATTTCCGCAGATCCCTTTCGATCGCCTCCAGGACCTCATGACTGAGGAATTTTTTGCCGGTTTCAATCGACCAGCGCTCCAATGAGCGTTCCCGATCGAGGAAAAAGGTCAGGGAGGTTTGATCACTGAGCTCTATGATTCCATTCTGAATGTATACTTCCCGATCGGCCTGTTGGGATATCCTTACCACCAGTCCACGATATCCTAACTTTGTGGACCGGGGCCTCGCGGCCGTTTCCTGCAATCCGGAAAGTTTGGAAAGAAACTTGGTGGCATCTGCTTCCGATAGCGTCCAAGCCGGATTTGGCATGCCGGAAAAAATATCGATCTGAACCTCAACAGCTGTCACACGCGCGCTCGAGTAAGGAGGGACGCCAGTCCGGCATAAGCAACGGCCGCTTTAAAAGGTCGGGCACTTTCAGCGCCTGAGAGGACACCAGCAGCATTAATCGCCTAAGCGCGTTTCGGGAGACCATGACCGTTCCCACAGGCGCTCAGGCCCCACGATCGCTGTGGCCCGATCGGTTGTGTTCAGGCAACCCTTGTCGTATCGTTGCTTTGGTAAAAGTAGCCGCAAAAATCGGTATAGTGGCCGCGATTGCAGTTTTGCGGATTTAGCCCGTCAGCCAAATACTGGTTGCTATTATCCCACCAGATCACACGCGTCTGGCCAGGTTTATGTTCCCAGTACCAATGCGGCTCGCCGGACACGAGACGATAGAAATGATAGTCTTGATTTGGCCAGATGACCATGGCGATCGTTAGCGTGTTCTCCTGACAACCATCGACCCAGCCATCCGCCCGCAAGCCATCGATCATGCTAGCGCAAGTGTTCGACTGCGCTGGCCGCCCGGAGGCTTTTCCGGGCAACGCATACCTGACATCTGCCAAGCGGTTAGATCCGAAACAGTAGCAATTGTTGAGGAGAACATGCTCCGGGCTGTTGAATTCGTCTTGGTTTGGTAGATATAAGGGTGAACTGCACACATTCCACTGCATTGTTCTCGGTGCAAATTCTGCCCCTCCTCTTTCAGCATCAGCTGCTTCCGGAGGTCGATCCGTAACCCCGGGCGTATCGGGAAGCGCTTTTACGCCCTGCTGAATAACTTCCCACACTTCATCGCCTATCGGCAGCCGCTTTTGCTCGGCGATCTTCAGCAACCAATCCGCTGTCGACTCCCCTCTAGCTTGCCGGATGCCCAGGCGAAACTCCAGTGGAAAAGCGTCTTCGGGGGCTGCCAATTCGCTGGCAATCGAAAGATCCTTTGGACGTTTTGCTGTCGACCAAGGACCTGCGTCTTGCTTGATCGCTCTGATAACAATGCCGCGGTAGCCCAGTCCGAAGTTCTGGGTCCGATCGATTACTGGGGACATTTGCTTCGCCTCCGCCACGATTCGGTCGAGGAGCTCCTTCTCCTCTTCTTCAGACAACTCGAACGTCGGGTTCGGCATTCCAGAAAATACGTCAATCTCAGCCTGTAGCATCCAGAGTTCCTCCTGTTAATTGTGAGTAGGCTGCGCCAGCGAATGGCGACAACTCGTCAGCCTTATCACTCAAATCATGACCAGAGGGCCATTCCATAGTGACGAGTGCGTCTGAATCGGTGACAGAGGGACTCTAAAGGGAGAGAATGCGGCAAAATAACGGCGAAAATTTTCGGAGGCCATTGAGGCATGGCAACTGCAAAGTCTCTTCACAAGAAGAACCGGGGGACGGCATCGCGGACTTCTTTCTGGGTGAATGGATCCCAGTTGGGACTTCAAATCGCCCGCGGGTTGGCCTGATCGGCCCTTGATCGCGTCCTTACGTTCGAGATCCATTGGGTCGGACGGAACTGCTGGGCGCGCCTTCTGGATGACGCACTCTTTAATGAGCCGCGCAAGCTGGCGCAAGCGCTTCTCAAGGGCAGCCCAGGCTTCCCTGGCGAACTCTTGCCCGCTCATCCCGTGGCCCGCGGCCTGCAATTCCTAATCGCCAGCGCGAAAGCTGCTCGAGAAGGGACGCATCGACCTTTACGTTAATTCCTTGCAGCGCCTCCCGGCTTTCACTTCGCCTGGAGGGCAAAAGGGGCAGAACAAAAGGGGCAGTCATGGGTTTATTGATGTAACGACGAGGATCGGTCAGAGGCGATGGCACGGCAGGTTTGAATCGGATTTTTGGCGCAATGCATACGTGATGGCACGCGGGAACCCGCACGATCAGCCCCGGCTCAGGCGGGTACCCAATTCCGGAACAGCGCCGCCTGCCCATGCGTCGCGCCGTCAACCACCACCATCCACACCACCGCGCCCGAGATGCGGAAGCGCGTGCCGTCCTTCGCGATCCGCACGCCCTGGTAGTCGTCGATGAATCCATGGGTGCGCACGCGTTCGAGCAAGCGGTCGCGTTCGGCCTGGACGAGCGGCTCGGCGGAGAGGCGCGACGGCAGGCGGATGAATTCGTCCCAGGTCAGGCCCCACAGACCTTGCGCGGTGCGGTTGGCGTAGCAGAACACCGGATCGGCCTCGTTACCGTGCATCAGCAGCGCCGCGGGTGCGTCGTAGGGCTCGCCACCCGCATCGGCACGCAGCTCCCGCCCGACCACCGTCCGATAGCTCGCCTCCAGCAGTCGCTCGAGGTCAGGCCGCATCGCCCGCCCGTGGGATGTTGCTGGCGCCGCTCTCCGTCGCCACGCGCGTTCCCGCTGATGCTCTCACGGAGTCATCGAGATCCCGCTTGAGAATGGTCACCCCCTGAGCTTCCAGGTGCGCGAGAGAGGGGCTTTCGGCGGTTATTCCACGATCTTGAAGCATGAGGGTTATCAGGAAAATGCCAGTCCGGTGCAGACCTCGCCCGATCGACGCGGCCAGCGATGCGACATGCCAGACGATTAGCGACAGCGTTGCCCAAGTGGCGAATATTTTCAGACCTAGACTTCATATGCGACGCCTTCACCGAAAACGACTCTGCGCCAGTCAGCCACCAAGGCGGCGGGAAGTTTTTCCAGCTTTATCCGTTTGATCTGCGGTCAAATAGGGACGGGCGGGGTCCTGTTTATGAAAACACCCCCGATAATTTCACGACCCAGGCAAGAAGGCAAAGCAGCCCGGCGCCAAAAAGTATTAGCTGAACCTTTCCGAGCAGCTTGTATTTGACCTCATCCGCCTCGGAGATCGTCTCCACCTGGATGCTAAGAAGAAAAACAAATAGGCTTGAACACAACACCGACAGGCTGAAGAAGATGATTGCGAAGAGGAGCATCGGGCGCACGGGCTCTGCGGCCCCTCCCCTCAGCACCAGCACACAGCCTGTCGCCGCGGCAAAGTTTAGACTAATCATCCACTTGCTCCAGTCGGACAGCGAGCTGATGGCTTTGAGGAGGGTTTCCTTGGAGTTATTGTTTCTATCTTCCATTCTCAAAAATCGGTTATTCGGCGTGTGACCTTTGAGGGTGTTTCGGATTTCCGGGCAGCGAAGGAATCTTCGCTGGATCAGCGCTCATGGTCTTGATCTCCGTCCGCCTTCGGTCTCCTGGGTTCATCCAAATTTCCATTCTTGCACGCGCGTCCTCAATCGACCAGAAAAGACAGGTGCCCCGATCATGAAACGCCTGCTCTGGCTCGATATCGCCAAAGGACTCGCCATCCTCTGGGTCGTCTATTTTCATTTCTTCCAGACCTACCGGCCCGGCTCGCCGTCGCCGATGTCCGGAAATTTTATCGCAAAGGTCGCGGGTTCGAATGGCTGGGAGAGCGCATCCGCGTCGATCGAGACAGCCGCGCGGGTCGTTTGGTTCGCAATCTCGGGATGCGGCTACCACGCGGTCGGGCTGTTTATCATCGTCAGCGGGTGGTCGTTGGCGGCGGCCTCGGCGCGGCGTGAAGCGAAAGCTCCGATCGCGTGGGGCGAGTGGTATCGCTCGCGTTTCATTCGCCTCTACCCGATGTATTGGCTCGCGCATCTCGTGTATCTCGTCTCGCCATTTGTGGCGCGGCTCGAGCCGATCGATTACCGTTTCCTCATCAGCCTCACCGGCCTGCGCATGATCGATATCTCGATGAACTTCATGTACTTGAATGCAGCCTGGTGGTATTTCGCGATGCTGATTCAGCTCTACGCGCTTTTCCCGCTCCTCTACCTGACGATGCGGAAAATAGGATTATGGCAATACGTCCTGCTGGCCTTTGCCGTTGGCTTCATTACGCGCTACTTGCTGTTGGAAGTGTGGCACGCCAGCGGCGGGTGGATACTGGGCGGAAATGCCTTGTCAAGGCTCCCGGAGTTCGCGTTGGGGATGGTTCTAGGAATGCTGCACCTCCGCGACCCGGCGCAAGTCGAGCGGTGGCTGCTAGGGGGCGTGGGGCTTGTCGCCGGCCTGGCGCTCTACCTCGTTGCGCCCGTTTTTTATACGAGCTCGACGGCGTACGTTTTGGCGGATTTGTGGACGGGCACCTGCTGCTTCCTTTGCGTCGTCGGCGTCGCGGCGCTTCTGGAGAAATGGGCCGTGGCAGCGAAGTGGATCGGCCTGGTCGGCATGTTTTCCTATGGCATTTACCTCGTGCATCAGCCGTACGTGATTTGGGTCGGACTTCGGATCAGGGAGTGGCCAGCATGGGCGTTTTTCGCGATAACGGTGGTCGTCCTGGTCGTGCTCAGCGCGTGGGGTATCTGCCTTGAGAAATTCGCAAACGCCATGCTCGAGAAAGTAATCGGCGGCAAGAAAAAACCCGCGGCCGCCGCTCCCGCCCGATAGTGGTTTCATGCGGATACTGATCGCGCCGGACAAATTCAAGGAATCCCTCACCGCGAAACAGGTGGCTTCCGCCATCCGCGACGGCTTTCAGTCGGTTTTTCCCGAGGCAAATTTCGACATCGTGCCTATCGCTGACGGCGGCGAGGGAACCGCGCAGATTTTCCTCGAGGCGCTCGGCGGCCATTCGATCGAAATTGCGGCTCACGACGCGCTCGGGCGCGCCGTCACCGCTGCCTACTCATGGATTCCGAAAAGCGGACTCGCGGTCATCGATATGAGCTCCGCCTCGGGACTTTGGCGGATCGGCGAATCCGAACGCGATCCAAGGCAGGCGTCCACGTTCGGGACGGGTGAGTTGATGGCCGATGCCGTGGCGCGCGGAGCCAGGAATCTGATTGTCGGATTAGGTGGAAGCGCGACGAACGATGCCGGGGTTGGCATGGCTGCAGCGCTGGGGTGGAAATTTCTCGATGACAGGAACCAGCCCGTCGCTTCATACCCCGCAGACTACCTTCGGATACGGCAGATCGTCCCGCCGGATGCTCCGTTCTCCTGTAGCGTGACCGGACTTTGCGACGTGAGGAACCCTCTCCTCGGAGAGTCCGGCGCGACGCGTATCTTTGGTCCGCAAAAGGGCGCGACTCCAGGAATGCTGGCTAGTCTGGAGAAGGCGCTGAGTCACATCGCGCATCTGTGCCGCGAACAGCTTGGGAGCGACTTCAGCAACTCGCCGGGCGCAGGTGCAGCCGGCGGCCTCGGCTTCGGTCTGCTAAGCTTTTGCCGGGGATCGCTGGAACCCGGCTTTCAAGCGGTGGCCCGCCTGATGGACTTGGAAAGCAAGGCCGCGGGCGCCGATCTCGTCATCACAGGGGAGGGTCGTCTGGATGCACAATCGCTCCATGGGAAAGCCCCCTTCGAAATCGCCCGCCTCGCTGAGCGCCATGGCAAACCCGTGATCGGTTTTGCCGGCTTTGTGGAAGAGGACCTCCCGGGTCTTGACGCTTGCGTGCCGATCGCCAACGGACCGTTGACGCTTAATGAATCCCGTCTGCGTGCGGCAGAATTGCTGCGCCGCGCAGCGGCGAGAACTGCTCGCCTCTTGAAAATCACCCTATGAGTCAGAAAATCGCACTATTGTTTGCCGGTCAAGGCGCGCAGGCAGTCGGTATGGGAAAGGATCTCGCCGGGGAGTTTCCCTCCGCCGCAAACCTCTTCAAGCAGGCCGACGAAATTCTCGGCTTTCCACTCTCCCGCACTGCGTTCGAAGGCCCTGCAGACGAATTGACAAAGACATCGGTCTGTCAGCCGGCGCTCTATGTGCACGGTCTGGCGTGCCTCGCCGTCCTCAAGGAAAAACTGCCCGGTTTCGCTTTTCATGCGGCGGCGGGGCTTTCGCTTGGCGAATTCACAGCCCACGCGGCAGCGGGCACGTTTGACTTCGAAACCGGGCTGGGGCTTGTCGCCAAGCGCTCGAAGGCCATGCAAGAGGCCTGTGAAAAGACCCAGGGCGGCATGGCTGCCGTCATCGGCGGCGACGAAAAGCGCATTCGCGATCTCGCCGCCGCGGCTGATGTCGATGTCGCCAACCTCAACAGCCCGGGCCAGATCGTGCTATCAGGCGAGGCATCGAAAATTTCCCTCGCGGTTTCCATGGCCAGGGAATATGGCGCTCGCAAAGCAGTCGAACTCCAAGTCGCCGGCGCCTTCCATTCCCGTTTAATGGAGAGCGCCTATCTCAAGCTCAAGGAGGTCCTGCAAGAGACTCCCATCAACGTTCCGAATGTCCCAGTGGTTTGCAATGTGGATGCGGCGACGGTTGGTGATGCCGATGCGATACGCCGCACTCTCGCCGACCAGGTGACCGGCAGCGTTCGGTGGGCGGAAAGCATCGAATACCTGCTCGACGATCTCCATTGCAGCCAACTGCTTGAACTCGGACCAAGCGGCGTCCTTGCCGGTCTGGCAGGCCGCATCCGCAAGGGGACCCCTGTAATCTCCATAGCCGATTCGACGAGCCTCGCGGAAGCACTGAAGGCTTTGGCATCGTAAGAACGCCGCATCACTTATCTCGAAAATCTGTGGCGCTCGGGAGGATGGACCTCCCGCGCTCCAGCGCCGGACAGATTGCCGCGGCCCGCTCGGCTGAAACTGGCGCGCCAATGCGGCTTCGCGAAAACGCGGTTGCTGTGCCGCGAGTTTTTCGACGGCACGGCCGAGCCTCGCCCTCCTTGGGTCGCTAAGTTGCGTCGCCGCGTATCGCGAGCTGTCATCCTTCTAAAATCATCCTTTTTCCTTCTTGCTTGGTGCCAAGGCATCGAGGATTTGGCTGACGATCTCATGCGGCTCCTTCGAGACATCTACGACGAGAGCGTCTTCGGGGTCTTCCAACGCTTCGAACTGGCTCCGTAACAATGCGGGATTGAAGAAATGGCTCTTCCTCGACTTCAGCCGTTCGGAGATAAGGTCAAATCCCCCGTGGAGATAAACGAATTTCACTTCGGGATCATTTCGCCCCAGCATCTCCCGGTAACATTTCTTGAGGGCGGAGCAGGCGAGGATGTGTCCTGGTTCGTCGCGTTCCCACCGCTCGATCGCATTCCTGATACTCCGCAGCCAAGGCTCGCGATCCTCGTCGGTTAGAGGGACACCACTTTTCATCTTCTCCACGTTAGCTGGGCTGTGAAACTCGTCTGCGTCGCTAAAGTCCCAACGCAATGAAGCCCCAAGCTCCCGGCCAACGGTCGTTTTGCCGGATCCCGACACTCCCATTATTACGATAATCATATATTACCATCCAACAAGATGCTGAATATCATTTTGAAAGAAAAGTACCATGTTGTTCACGAATGCGCGGGACGATCCCGCCCAATCGAGAACTGCGTGATCAGACTTGAAGAAGCACCGTTTTTCGTGAAAGTAGCTCATGAGCGCTGTCGCGACCGACATTGTCGAAGAGATTCTCGATTTAAAAGAGAGACGAAACGCCATCATCCTTGCCCACAATTACCAGGTGGGTCCAATCCAGGATCTGGCGGATTTTGTGGGGGACTCGCTGGGTTTGAGCTACAAAGCGTCCGAAACGGACGCGGAAGTTATCGCCTTTTGTGGCGTGCACTTCATGGGCGAGACGGCGAAGATCATCAACCCAAGCAAAACGGTCGTCATCCCCGACATGGACGCCGGTTGCTCGCTTTCGGACTCGTGCCCGCCGGAAGATCTTGCTGCCTTCCTCGCGGCCCATTCCGAGAAGAACTACTATGTCATCGCCTACATCAACTGCAGTGCGGGGGTCAAGGCGCTGGCGGACGTGATCTGCACCAGCGGCAACGCCGTTAAGATCGTCGAGAGCGCCCCCGAAGATCGGCCAATCCTATTTGTTCCCGATCAAAATCTTGGCTCCTGGGTGATGGAGAAGACCGGTCGTAAAATGGATCTCTGGCAGGGCAATTGCTACGTCCACGTCGAGTTCACCCGCAACAGCATCGCCTCAATCCGCAGGGAGTATCCCGACGCGAAAGTCGTCGCTCACCCGGAATGCACGTTCGCGGTCCGTATGCTGGCCGACGAAGTTTGTTCAACGGAAAAAATGGTGGGCTATTGCAAGCAAAGTCCTTCGAAGTCATTCATTATCGTCACCGAAAGCGGAATGCTGCACCGGTTGAAAAAGGAAGTGCCCGGAAAGCTGTTTATTCCGGGACCGACCGATCTCTGCGCCTGCAATGATTGCCGCTACATGAAGTTGAACACGCTTGAGAAGCTTCGCAATTGTCTCGACTATCTCGAACCGGAAATCACCATCCCCGAACCAATTCGCCTCAAAGCGGAGCGTTCGGTTCGCCGGATGCTCGAATTGAGCCGTTAGCAGCCCGCCGGACTCGGCATCCGACGGGATATTTACCTCTCGCCAACGGGAACCGGCTCTTCGGCGGGCTGCTGAAGTCCCGCTTCGCGGAACGCGCCGTGATTTTTTCACCGCGGATAAAACCGATTAGGCGGATGAATTCTTATCCGTTAGATCCGTCTAATCAGCGGTGAAAATTTTGGATCCCGTGGCTGTGTTGGGAAAGTAGTCTGCGGTTTCGCGGGAGCGCATTCTGTGTATCTTTCGGCCATGCGCTACCTCGTCAAGGCACGTGTTAGACACCGACAAGAGAAAGCTCTTTTGAGGGCCGTCGCGGATGGCTCCCTGGGTCGCGGGTCGATCGCCGGCGACGAATATATTTACGATATGGAACAGGCCCGCTTGCGGGAAGACGGAACCGCGGAATGGGTCGAGGTGTGTTACTGCGCCAAACCATTGCAAGAGGAACGGCCTTATTGGGAGGAATTCTTCGAATTGATCCGGGTGCAAGACGCCCATTCCCGCCGAAATTGCCGCCACGAAAACGGAACCGAAGCCTGGGCTTGCAGCAATTGCAACTGCACGCAACGGCTGGAAGAGCGTCTCCAGAAATCCGGAAAACCATTTCTCAAAACGCTGGCCGAGCGTTGTTAGATGCTGTTCACGTGAATCTTGCGCATCTTATTACGTATTATACATTAATTAGCTCGGAGCCAATTCTAGCGGACCGCAAGCCAGGAAGACCCCTTGAAGGGTTGTGCTGAGCGCGAAGATGCGCTTGAAATCGGTCGAACAATCCGCGAAATGGAAGAGACGGACGCGGATCGAAGACCAGACGCCTAAATCGAGTCGGGCAGGTGCCTAAATCGAGTCGGGCAGGTGCCATGAGAGGGCGGGTGCCAACCGCCTGTCTGTCACGGGCCCTTGGCGCCAAGGGCCTTCACAGTTGTCGAAAGTTCAGCTTCCGCTGAACATTGCTTCGGCACGCCTCTTCATCTCATCGGGATCAACGTCCTCCTTGTGCGTGGCAAACATCCACGTGTGACCGGAAGGGTCTTCAAGTTTGCAGCTCCTGTCTCCGTAAAACTGATCAGTCGCCGGCTGCAGGACTTTTGCGCCGCCGGCCACCGCCCGCTCGACGACTGCGTCCACGTCCTCAAAGTAAATCAGCACGCTTGTGGCCGAGCCGCCAATAGACGAAGGGCTGAGACAGCCCCATTCGGGGAATTCGTCGGAAAGCATAATTTTGGCTCCGCCGATCTGGATCTCGGCATGTCCGACCTTTCCACCGGGCATCGGCATTCGCATTATTTCCGTCGCACCGAAGGCCGTTTTATAGAACTCGAGAGCGTTCGTGGCGTCCTTGCAACACAGGTAGGGGGTTGCTCCTTCGTAATCTTCGGGAATGGGCTTTGCAGGCATCGTGTGATGGTTGATGGATGATCGTCGATTGTTGATAGCCCTCCAATGAGGGCTTCGCTCACTCGATTACCATCAACGATCAACTATGAACAATCAACCACCACGGCTCATCTCTGCGGGATCGATCGAGAATCTCAAAACCTTCCGTGGAATCGTGCACTCGATCGTTTCAACCTTGGTGTGAATCATGACAAACCCGGGATCCGTGGCTGAGTCCCTGAGAAAATAGGCGCGCGACGTGTCTGCAACTTGTCGCCAAATCCGCTCCATCTCCGCCGCTTCGTGCAAGTAGATTTCCGCCGTTCCCGTCAAATTGACGATGAAACTCAAGTCTTGATTTGAGAACATCCAATGGACGATCGGATGCTCCTGAATTTGAGTGACTTTCCGACTCGTCGCGGCGGTCATGGTGTACAAGTCCGGAAAGTCGTCGAAGGCCATGGTCGCCATCCAGCGCGACTGAGGAAATCCGCTTTGATCGATCGTAGTCAAGATTCCCGGATTGCCGCCTTTCAGCAATTGTTTCGCCATGCTGATTCGTTGGTCTCGGTTGTTCGGGTCAAGTGAGTCTGTGTCGGTCGCGGGAAAGCTATTCATTGCAAAAAACTCTCAGTTCAATCGAATTCTCGCCAGTTCCCTTATCTCACGTGTCCCTTCATGACAAGCCTCGTCGAGATTCGTGCAAACGAACGGAAGGCAAATGAGGCGGTTGCAACTGCTCGTCTGGAGCGGACGACACCGGAAGCGTTGCGGACGATCGAGGACCAATCCGGAGGATTTCCGCCCGGCGGAGTGAACGCGTCGAATCGCGGCTTGCCGCTGGACTCGGGCGCTCCGTTCAATATGGGTAACCTCTTGAGAAGCCGGCGACGGAGGCGGCTGGGGCGTCGAAATGGAGCGAATTGGATTCGCCCCGACAAATCGCAGGTCAAACTACCTTGAAAGGTTGACGGTCGTTGCTTACGGCTCATTGTTAGACGGTCCAATGCACCCGGTCTCCGAAATTGACGGTGAGGTTAGACGTTTGGAAGTGAGCCGCTAATTGACATGCAACTCGATCTCGACTTTCACCTGCCCGCGTCGTTTGAGCCGAAAATTCACTCGGTTACCGAGTTGACGAGGCGCATCCGCGAATTGATCGAGCGGGGAATTGGCGAGGTGTGGGTCGAGGGAGAAGTTTCGAACCATCGCCGACAGGCCTCGGGACATCAATATTTTACCCTGAAGGATAATTCTTGCCAGCTCGCCTGTGTGCTTTTCAGCAGCGGCGCGGCGGCCTTGCAGGGAGCAAAATTCTCTGACGGCCAGCGCGTGCAGGCCCTCGGGTTACTGTCCGTCTACGAACCGCGGGGGCAATATCAGATGATCGTGCGTTTGATCCGGGGTCTCGGACAGGGCTCGTTACACGCGCGGTTCGAGGCCCTGAAGCAGAAACTGGCGGCGGAGGGAGTTTTCGATCCCGGGCGCAAACGTCCCTTGCCGCGATTCCCCAAGCGAGTCGGCCTGGTCACTTCGCCGACCGGCGCGGCCATTCGCGACTTTCTGGAGGTGCTGCACCGCCGTCATCCTGGCATCGAGGTGCTCATCAATCCGGTGCGCGTTCAGGGCCGGGGGGCGAGCCTCGAGGTCGCGCAGGCTATTCGAGATTTCGGTGAAACATCGAAATCCGGCCTGCCGAACGTCGACGTGATCGTGATCACCCGCGGTGGGGGAAGCATCGAAGACCTCTGGGAGTTCAACGAGGAGATCGTGGCGCGCGCAATCGCGGCTTCGCCGATTCCGGTCTTGAGCGCCATTGGACATGAGATCGATTTTACGATCGCGGACTTCGCCGCGGACGTGCGAGCGCCAACTCCGAGCGCCGCGGCGGAGATTCTCGCCGCCGACAGGACCGAGGTCGTTGCCCGCCTGAGGCTAAATGTGCTGCGGCTCACCGGGGCCTGCGCGAACAGGCTTCAATTGCTGACGGCCCGACTAAACGCCAGCCGGCAATCTGCCCTTTTCCGGGATCCCTCGCGCCGGCTGCTGGAGCTGCTGCAGACGCTGGACCGCCGGGGTGACGTCCTGCGGCAAAGCGCACAACTCCGCCTCGAGCGCGAAAGGAGCCTCCTGGAGCGCCTGGCAGCCCGGTTGCACGGGCAATTCCCATCGAGGGCGATTCAGGAAAGCCGGCTCCGCGCCCGGATGTGCCTTCAACAAGCCGCGGAAGTCGTTGCGAGGGAACTGGCGCTGCGGCGGGCTCGTCTGGAACGCGCAACCGGAGTGATGCATGCGCTAGATCCTCAGACGACACTCGGGCGCGGGTACACCATCACGATGGACGCCGAGGGTCATCCGCTGACTTCCGTCACGCGAATCGCGACGGGAATGCTGCTCAGAACCCGTTTTCGGGACGGGGAGGCGGAATCGATCACCGCGAAACGTTGACGCCTATGGATTGGAGCGTTTAAGAAAGATGCCTGTGTGAGAAAGACTTTTTCTGAACTTGAAGCAATCTATCGCCGCCCCCTTTTCGACCTGCTTCAAGAAAGCCGGCTCGTCCATTCCGAACATTGGCCGGAAAACGAGATTCAGCTTTGCACGCTTTTGAGCGTGAAAACCGGAGGATGCAGCGAGGATTGCGCCTATTGCGCCCAGAGTGCTCGCTACAACACCGGGGTCGCGCGCGAGCAATTGATGAGCGCCGAGGAAGTGCTTCCCTACGCGCAAAGGGCGAGAGAGAACGGATCGACCCGCTTTTGCATGGGCGCTGCCTGGAAAGGAGTGCGCGACGGGGATCGGAAATTCGAGCAAATGCTCGAAACTGTCCGCGCCGTGAGTAAGCTCGGCATGGAAGTCTGCGTGACCCTCGGGAAACTTAGTGACACCGAAGCGCGCAAACTAAAGGAGGCCGGTGTCACAGCCTACAACCATAATATCGACACTTCTCCCGCGTATTACCCGAAAATCGTTAGTTCTCACACCTTCGAGGACCGGCTGAAGACGATTGGCGCCGTGCAGCGGGCGGGTATGAGCGTGTGCTGCGGTGGGATCATCGGGATGGGCGAAACGGAGGAGGATCGATTGCGCATGCTGGAAGTGCTTTGTTCCTTCGATCCGCCGCCGGAGAGTATTCCCATCAACTGCCTCGTCCCCATGCCCGGAACCCCTCTCGAGCACTGCGCCCCCGTCGACACATTCGAGCTTGTGCGGCTCATCGCCACGACGCGCATCGGATTGCCCGATGCCAAGGTGCGTCTCTCCGCAGGCCGCCACCGCCTTTCACGCGAAGCGCAGGCTCTTTGCTACTTCGCCGGCGCAAACTCGATCTTCTACGGCGACAAGCTTCTCACCGCCTCCAATCCCTCCTCGAACGCCGACAAAGATCTCCTTCACGCACTCGACCTCCAGCCTCAGATTCCATTCTCCAATCTTCCCGAACCCGTATGAAAATCGCCATCGGCTCCGACCACGCCGGCTACAGCTACAGACTGCAAATTATCGCCCACCTCAAGGAAAAGGGACACGAAGTCGTCGATTTCGGCACCCACAGTCCTCAATCGACCGACTATCCGTTGTGGATCATTCCAACGGCCGAGGCTGTCGTCAAGGGCGAGGCGGAGATGGGTATTGTGCTCGGCGGATCCGGCAACGGTGAGGCGATCGCTGCCAACAAAGTGAAAGGTGTCCGTTGCGCTCTTTGTTGGAACGACGAGACCGCCGAGCTCTCCCGCCAACACAATAATGCCAACGTTCTTTCCATCGGGCAGCGCATGATTTCGGTCGAGATCGCGTTGCGGATCGTCGATATCTGGCTCAAGTGCACCTTCGAAGGAGGCCGCCACCAGGGCCGAATCGAACAGCTCGCCCGCTACGAGGCTGGGCAACCGATGCAGTAGGCTCACGCAGTGCCCGCTCCAGCCTGGCTCGTCGCAAGACCAATCGCACATCGCGGCCTCCATGACGAAGAGCGTCCCGAAAATTCCCTCAGTGCCATCGAGGCGGCCCTTCAGCACCGCTTTCCCATCGAGATCGACGTGCAGGTGAGCGCGGACGCACGGGCGGTGGTCTTCCATGATTGGAATCTGGCTCGCCTGACGGGTTTCGATTCTCGCGTCAAGATGACGAGCGCTGCGGCGATCGCAAGACTGCGGCTCGCCGGCGGCAGCGAACGGATCCCGTTGCTCGAAGACGTTCTCGATCTCATCCGGGGACGAGAGGGCGTGATCATTGAGATCAAGAATCGCAAACGCCCGACTGCTCTCGAACCGGCCGTCTCGAGGATCTTGCGCAACTACCAGGGAGATGTCGCCATTCACTCATTCAATCCGTTCTCGTTGGGCTGGTTTCGCCGGAACCATCCCGAGCTCTGTCGCGGGCAGATTTCCTGCTCCTTCGACACTGATGACATGGCGGGCTGGAAAAAGGTCATCCTGGCGCAATACGGAATGAACTGGATGAGCCGCCCGCACTTCATTTCCCACCATTGGAAACAGCTCCCGGCGATCATGCCCGCGCTGCTCAGCCGGCTCTTGCGAATGCCGCTGCTCACCTGGACGGTGCGAAGCGCCAAAGAGCAGGCCTCGGCGCTGCGCTACGCAGACAATGTTTTTTTCGAGACATACATTCCTTCCTGACAGGCAGCTCCGCCGAAAATTAGTTCAACCCTTCGAACGCTTCTTATCGAGGAAATCAAGAAATTGTTCCTCTGAGATCACCTTGACTCCATGTTGCTTCGCATCGGCGAGTTTGGAGCCAGCCCCCGGTCCGGCGACGACGTAGTTGGTCTTGCGACTTACGCTTCCGCTCACATTGCCACCGCGAGACCGGATTAACTCTTGCGCCTCGGGGCGCGTCATCTTCTCGAGCGAGCCAGTGAGAACAAACGTCTTGCCGGCAAACGCATCCTCTGCCTTGGAGGGCGCTCCACCCTGCGGATGAATGCCAAGAATGCCCAGCCTGCGCAAAACCTCCCTCCCGCGGTCGCTTGAAAACCACTTAAGCGCAGCCCGGGCAGCGACCGGACCGACCTTCACCACCGCATCCGCGTCGCCGGCGCCTTTCTTTTTCGCCCTCTCCGCAAAGCCTTCCGCGATCAAACGGCCGCCGATCTCCCGGGCTTCTTCGGCAAGCTTCCGATGACGCTCGGCGAGTTCTTGTCGTTCGAGTTCGCCTATGCCGCGATTCCTTCGGGCGCGCGGATTTGTCTCCTCGATTTGGCCACGCAAGCGATCGAGGGCGACGACGTCTTGAAGGAGCCGAGAGCCGGCGACATCGTCCAACGATTCGTGAAACCTTGCGAGATCGTGCGCGGTTTCCTCGCCGATATCGGGAATGGCGAGCGCATGCAGCCAGCGCGCAAGAGGGAGTTGGCGGGCGCGTTCGATGGCATCCAAGAGTTTCCCGGCGTTCTTCTGGCCGAAAACGCGCGGC
Source organism: uncultured Verrucomicrobiae bacterium (assembly GCA_963731945.1). GTDB lineage: Bacteria > Verrucomicrobiota > Verrucomicrobiia > Chthoniobacterales > Terrimicrobiaceae > DASTFP01. The sequence goes on from CAVSXN010000010.1 coordinate 108,983, forward strand.
TCAGACTCTGTCCCAAGATTGAGTGTGGAAAGGGTGTCAAGCTTGAGCTGAAAGACATCCAGCGGTTCCTCGACAAGGCCGCGCTCCACGAGTTTGTCGGCGACGATTCCGCCAAGCGCGTCGAGGTCGAGCGCACCGCGCTTCGCGAAGTATTCGAGGCGGCGGGTCTTCTGCGCGGGGCACTGCGGATTCTCGCATACCCAGACCGCGAATTGCGGATCTCTTCGCACGGGGCTTCCGCACGCAGGACAGCGCCCGCCAAGGTGCGACAGAAAGTCAAACGGCCTGGTCTCGGCGGGGCGCATCTCCGGAACAACGCCGACCACCGCGGGAATCACCTCGCCGGCCTTCTCAATTACGACCGTATCTCCAATGCGGATATCCTTGCGCTGAATTTCGTCTTCGTTGTGCAGCGTGGCGCGAGCGATCGTGCTTCCGCGTAGAAAAACAGGCTCGAGCTCCGCGACGGGAGTAAGCACGCCGGTGCGGCCAACTTGAACGGTGATATCGCGCAGCCGCGTTGTCGCCTTTTGCGCCGCATACTTCCAGGCACGCGCCCATTTCGGCGCGCGCGCGTTGTTGCCCACGCGCTCGCGCAACTCAACATCGTTGAGCTTGATCACCGCGCCGTCGGTCTCGAATCCGAATCCGTCCCGGATGGCGTCGAGTTCATCGATTGCCGCCAGGATCTCGTCCGCAGAATGGCATATTTTCGTCCATCGATGCGTGTGCTGGCCCAGCGATTTCAGCCAATCGAGAATGCCTTTTTGGGTCGAGGGAGGATCGTTCTTTCCGCGGACTTCACCGAGGCCAAAGGCGATGAACTCGAGCGGGCGCCGCGCGACGACGCGCGAGTCCAGGAGCTTGAGCGAACCGGCAGCAGCGCTTCTTGGGTTGGCGAAGGGTTCGTGGCCGGCGGAGCGAATTTCATCGCGGAGACGCGCAAAGCCCGCAGAGGTCATGTAGACCTCGCCACGCACTTCCAAGACCGATGGGCTTGCCGAGCTTCGCAATCTCAACGGAATAGCCCGCACCGTCTTCAGATTCTGCGTAATGTCATCGCCCGTTTCGCCGTCTCCTCGCGTCGCTCCGCTGACGAGCAGACCATGCTCATAACGCAGACTGATCGCGACTCCATCAACCTTGGGCTCGACCAACCACTCCATCGGCTCGCCCGGCGCGGCTCGGGCGACGCTGGCCACGAACTTTCGCAAGCCATCAAGCCCGTCCTTCGCAAAGAGGTTGTCGAGAGAGAGCATGGGCAGCGCATGCCGCAACTGCGAGAATCCCTGGCTTGGCCTTCCACCGACGCGTTGCGTCGGGGAATCCACGGTCGCTAGCTCCGGATACTTTTCCTCCAGATCTCGCAGTTTGCGAAAAAGGAGGTCGAAATCCTGATCCGAAATTTCCGGAGCCGCTTCATCGTAGTAGAGCCGGTTGTGCCGCTCAATCTCTGTGCGCAACCGCTCCGCTTGGAGCTTGGGGTCCTCGATTTTTTCCTCGGGCATAGATCCATCCAATCATAAGTGCGCCAAAAGCGCCACCGGCGGAGTCAGCCATCCAGTCGGCAAGGTCGCCGCCCGAGCGACCCTGGGTATGGAGCTGATGAAGCTCATCCAGCGCTCCAATCAAGGCGATCACAAACAGCCCTGTCCACGTCAGCTTCCAACCTCGCCAGTGGCGTGTCCTGGCAATCACCGACGCGAAAAGTAATCCACCAATGAAGAAGTAGACAAAATGGGCCACTTTGTCGGCCCCGGGAAACGGTGGAAGCTCAATGTCCTGGCCAGGGATCGATGAGAGGATCCACAGTGTCACCACCCAAAGCCCGAACAACAAACCAAGGAAACCCGAGAAAAAAGAAGTGCCCTTCACCATTTGTTATAGAATTTAGGCGTGGGTCGCGTGTCGAAGCAACTTATCCTGGGAATCGACGGCGGAGCGACAAAAACAGATTGGGCGCTCTGCGAAACGGCATCGCGCGCGCTACGGCCGGTCGAGGAAGGCCGACTGGGTCCCGGGAGCATGAAGCTTCTCGACACTGAAGCCTTGCAGCGGTTGCTTGCGATTCTCCCGCGCCGGGTTTCCCATGTCGGCGTATTCCTGGCCGGTTGCGCTACCGACCAGGATCGCCATCGCTTGAGGGAAATTGCCGCGTCGATTTGGCCGAATGCCGCCCTCAGGGTTGGAAGCGATCGCGAGTCGGGCTTTGCCGCCGCCTTTGGAAACGGAGACGGGATCGCGGTGATTGCCGGAACGGGTTCGGCGGTGACGGGCCGGAAGGCGGGGAGCGAAGATCGCGCCGGGGGGTGGGGTCATCTCCTCGGCGATAGCGGAGGCGGTTACGACCTTGCCATTCGCGCCTTGAGGCGGGTGCTCTTCGATTTTGATACCGGCCGCCGCATCTCGGATCTCGCGCGCGATATTCTCCGCACGCTGGGCCTCAACACGCTGCGCGAGCTCACAACATGGGCACAAACCGCGCAAAAGAACGATCTCGCGCGTCTCACGCCGCTGCTGTTCGAACGCGACTCGGAGGTCAGTGAAATTCTTCAGGAAGGGGCGGACGCCCTCGCCATGCTCGCTGCAGCCGTTTCCCGTCGACTATCGTTCCGTCGCCCCCCGGTTCAACTTATGGGCGGCGTCTTCCTCAATCAGCCTCTCTACGCGCGTTTATTCAGCGAAGCCATGGAGCGGGAGCGGCCGGGTTCTCAAGTTGGGGTCTGCGGGATTCCGGCCAGTCTTGGCGCGGCCCTTCTCGCTGGCAGCGCTTTGAAAATCCGGCCTCGCGAGGACGAGTTATCCGATGACGTCGTCCTGCGCCGGGCGGCCACGGAAGAGCGCAATCCAGAATCGAGTCATCTTGACCGCATGCCGATACGCGACCTCGTCTCGCTCTTCGTCCGGGAGGAGCGCCGGGTGGAAGAGGCTCTCGCAGAGAACATCGACGCTCTCGCGCGGGCCGTCGAGGTTGCCACAAGATCGCTGGAGAGCGGCGGCAGACTGTTCTACGCAGGAGCGGGAACGAGCGGGCGCCTTGGCGTGCTCGACGCGAGCGAGATGCCCCCGACGTTCGGTGTGCCTCCCGACCGCGTGCAGGCAATCATCGCGGGAGGGGCCCCGGCAATCCAAGCCAGTGTCGAGGGCGCGGAGGATGACGACTTGGCGGGAGCGCTGGCTATTCAAGAACGCGGATTGACCCAAGCCGACGCGGTTTGCGGAATCACCGCCAGCGGTCGCACGCCCTTCGTCCGTGGCGCATTGCGAGCCGCGAGAACCGTCGGCGCCGCCACAATCCTTCTGACATGCAATCCCCGTCGGGAAAAGGGCCACATTCAAGCCGACGTGGAGTTGGATCTCGCCACCGGCCCGGAACTCATTACCGGTTCAACTCGCCTGAAAGCGGCCACCGCTACCAAAGTCGCCCTAAACATTCTTTCTTCCTGCGCGATGATCCGGCTCGGCCGGGTGGACGGCAACCTGATGACCCATCTCCAGCCCACCAACAAGAAGCTAAGGAATCGCGCGGCGCTCATCGTCGCGGCGCGGCTTGGACTCAGCGAAGCCGAAGCGAGAAGTCGCCTTCAATGCGCAAATTGGGACATTCACAGCGCGCTGACGGATCGTCGAGACGGCGGTCGAAAATCATGAGTTCGATAAGACCCTGATGTTCAGCTGCGAAAGAATCGCGCGTCCTTTCGGACACGGATTGGCACGCGTCATGCTTTAGAATTTTCAAGTGAACAGCCCGGTCAAGGGATTCTGTTGGAGGTATTGGGGGATGCCTCCAATGGTGGGCATAATGACCGGGCTGTTTGTTCTTTTAAAGTGGTAGCGGGGATGGGCGGTTCGGGGAACCGCCCCTACCATGAAGGCGCCGAGTCAGGAATTTTTCGCAGTTTGGATGAGTTCGACCTCATAGCCTTCAGGGGCGTCGATGAAAGCAATGACTCCGCTGGAACTCTTATGCGGTCCGTCACTTAGCGGATATCCAAGAGAGGCCGAATGCCGGGCAAACGCTTCCATGTCCTCGACCTCAAAAGCTAAGTGCGTCAAATCCGGACCCACCTGCACCGGACCACTGGCATCATATTTGCAGATCTCGATGAGTTCTTCGCTTCCGGGCGCCTTGAAGAAAACCAATTGCGAACCGCGTCCGCTGGTCATGCGTCTCACTTCTTCGAGTCCGAGCACTTCTTTATAAAAGTGGACCGTCTTGTCCAAGTCCGTCACGCGGTAACGCGTATGAAGCAGTTTCTTGACCATAGGGCTCCAGTTTAGCGCGAAATCCGACCGTGTCCAAAGCAGTGTTGAATCCCGGCGGTTCCGGGGGTGGCGATCAAGAGCCGGCAGGATGATTCTGGATCGGCCATGCCTGCACTGCGAGGTCCTCCGCGACCATCGCGTGGTCGGCAGGCCCGACAGGACGACTGAATCCGTCGGCCATTGCCGGGACAAAACTCCAAGCCTTCACCGCGGCCGGCCCGATGCGGTAGGGAAGGTGGTGAACGCGCCCGGCGCGCAGCTGCCGGTTTCGCGCGACGGAAAAGAGCACGTAGCGCTCCACCAGAAAGAATTCGAGCGAACCAGGCTCGGCAGGCGCTTTGGCGCCGGATGGGCCATAGCGGAACGAAGCCTTCTTCGTGCCGCGCCGCCGCGATTCATAGGAGCAAAAACTGTTCGTATCGATGCGGGCTTCCATACGAGCGTGAACATAGTTGAGCCGGAAGAAGCGCCGGGCGAGTTCGACAGCGAGCGGTTGATTGCAAGCCAGGGAGTAAAACCAAACGCCCGGCACCCCGGCTCCGTCGTGCACGTAAGTTCGCACGTTCAGCTCGAGGAAGTTTGACAGCCACGGGACGCATGGCAGTCCGATTGGGTGAACCTTTCTCATGAGAAAAGGGACGATGGCCAGCCACGCCTTTCCATCAAACGTGTCGACAAACAACCCTGCCGGTAGCGTGCGCTGAATTTCGTTCGCGTCCCACGACCAGTGCAAAAAAAGCAGCTGTTTCCATTGCATGTAAAGAAGAGGCCGGGTCGTTGGTCTTCCCCTCACGAGGAGGCGTTCTTCGATTGCCGGTTGTCTCGTCGCTTCCAAAATCGATGTTGGATTCTCTCGGAGACGCTTTCGTCTCCACCGCCCACGGGCATATTCCCGTTTGCCTAACGAAGCGGCAAGGGCTTTTATCCGTCCGATGACGTCACACGACCTCTTCCAGAAGGCAAGGCGCGTTATTCCCGGGGGTGTGAATTCTCCGGTTCGTGCATTTCGCAATGTCGGCGGTGAACCGTTCTTCGTCGAAAGGGCCGAGGGGTCCCGCATTTTCACGGTCGAGGGCCGGGAACTCATCGACTATGTGGGAACATGGGGTCCCGCCATTCTGGGCCATGCTCCGGACGCCGTGATTGCCGCCGTCTGCGGCACCGTTCCCTATGGCCTGAGCTTCGGAATACCAAATCCCTTGGAGGTCGAGATGGCACAAACGATCTGCGATCTGGTTCCTTCGCTGGAAAAAGTGCGCATGGTCAACAGCGGCACCGAGGCAACCATGAGCTGCATCCGTCTTGCTCGCGGATTCACCGGCCGGGATAAGATCATCAAGTTCGAAGGGTGTTACCACGGGCATGTCGACTCCCTGCTCGTCAAGGCCGGAAGCGGCGCGCTGACGCATGGCCAGCCGGATAGCGCCGGGGTGCCTTCGGCTCTCGCAAACCTGACGATCGCCCTGCCCTTCAATGACCTTAAGGTCGTCCAGGAAACCCTGGCCGTTCACAGGAGGGAAATTGCGGCGATCATTCTCGAGCCGGTTCCGGCTAATGCGGGACTGTATCTGCCGGAACCAGGCTTTCTCGAAGGGCTCCGTGACCTCTGCGACGCGGAAGGCTCGGTCCTCATCTTCGATGAAGTTATGACCGGATTTCGGATCGCGCCGGGCGGCGCGCAGGAAATCTACAACGTGTTGCCGGACCTCACAGCTTTGGGCAAGGTCATCGGCGGAGGGCTTCCGGTTGGCGCCTTCGGTGGGCGCGCCGCCATCATGGACCGGCTCTCGCCGGACGGACCCGTCTATCAGGCGGGCACTCTTTCCGGAAACCCGATTGCCATGGCGGCTGGACTGGCGCAACTTGGCCAGCTCATCCAGCAAGGCGGATGGTCGCGCCTGGAAGAACTTGGCGAACAGCTCGAGGAACGGATGAGTCGGGTCCTCAAAGGCAAGCCGCTCACATTTCATCGGATTGGTTCAATGTTCTGTCTCTACTTCTGCGAAGGCCCGGTGCGCAACCTCGCAGACGCCCGCCGGAGCGATCAGGCGGCGTTCTCCCTGTATTTCCACGCCTGCCTTGAGCGCGGCGTTTACTTCGCCCCGTCGCAGTTCGAGGCCGGATTTCTTTCGCTCGCCCACACGGAAGCTGACATCGAGCAAAGCGCACGAGTTGCCGCCGAAGCACTAACGATCGCCGGCTATTGAGACCTGGAACTAGCTGTCCGCCGGGTTCAGCCGATAAGAAATTCCCATGAGATCCGTGCACGCGATTTTGCTAACTCGACAAGTGGTACCAGTTTCCGTACGGGTATCGCCGTGAACCACCGGGTGCGCGCACGCGCAAAGTTTTTCTTCAAAGGCGATCACAAGTTTTTCCTAAAGGGCGTCACGTATGGCACGTTTGCGCCAGACGCCGACGGCTACTACGTCGGTCCTCCCGAGAAGGCCCGCCTCGATCTCTCCATGATGCGTGAGATCGGAGTGAACGGCGTGCGCGTCTATCACGCTCCCCCGAAATGGTTTCTCGACCTCGCCTACGAATTTGGAGTCCGCGTGATGGTGACTCTTTGGTGGGGACAAAACGTGGACTTTCTGAGTTCCGGAAAGCGGCGCCGAGAGATCTTCGAGAAGGTCGATTCCGACGTGAAGTCCAATGCGGGACACCCCGGACTCTTCGGTTACCTCGTGGCCAACGAAATCTCGAGCACCATGGTCCGCTGGTACGGCGTGCGGCGCGTCACCGAGTTCGTCGAAAACATGATCAATATCGGACGGGATGCGGACGACGACGTCTTGTTTTCTTACGCGAGCTATCCGCCGACCGAATATCTCCTGCCGACAAACATGGACTTTTACACCTTCAATGTTTACCTGCATCGAAGGAGCGACTTTGACCGATACCTCGCCCGGCTCCAGAATCTGGCCGAAGATCGCCCGCTGATCATGGGTGAGTTCGGCATGGACACCCTGCGCCATCCGGAAGAGGAGCAAGCCGAAATACTCAGCTGGCATATCGAAAGCGTCGTCCGGGGCGGGCTGGCCGGAACTTTTCTCTATACCTGGACCGACGAATGGTGGTGCAACGGGCAGGACATCACCGACTGGGCATTCGGCCTGACCACGCGGGAACGCAATCCGAAACCGGCCCTTTCCACGGTCAGGACACTCTTCGCCGACAGCGAATCGATGACCCGCAAGGTGAAGCTGCCGCGCTATCCGAAGGTTTCGGTCATCGTCTGTTCCTTCAACGGCGCCAAGACTCTCGACCAATGCCTCGAATCGCTCAAGCACATCGAGTATCCGGATTACGAAGTGATTCTCGTGGATGATGGATCGAAAGACCACACACAGGAAATCGCGGCGAGACACCCCTGGATCGTCAATGTCCGCCAGGAAAATTCAGGTCTCAGCGCAGCCCGGAATGTTGGTGCGCAGACCGCGACGGGCGAAGTCCTCGCCTATACGGACAGCGATTGCATGGCCGACCCGGAATGGCTCTATTTCTTGGTCGGAACGTTGCTGAGTGCAGATTACGCGGGCGTCGGCGGCCCGAACATTTCACCGCCCGCCGAGAACTGGATTCAGGCCTGCGTCGCCGCCGCGCCGGGAGGTCCAAACCACGTGCTCCTTACTGACCTGATCGCCGAGCACATCCCAGGCTGCAACATGGCCTTTTACAAATGGGCGTTCGAGAAGGTCGGCGGCTTCGATCCTGAATATCGAAAGGCCGGGGACGACGTCGACTTTTGCTGGCGCCTGCAACAGAAGGGACAAATCATCGGCTTTAGCCCTTCCGCAATCGTTTGGCATTACCGGCGCTTCACCCTCGCTGCTTTTCGGAGACAACAGAACGGCTACGGAGAATCCGAGTCCCTGCTTCGTTTCAAGCATCTGGTCTTCTTTGGCCCAACCGGCGCAGCGAAATGGAAAGGTCAGATTTATGGCGCCCCGCGTTTCACATGGCTCGTCAATCGTCCGATTATCTATCACGGCATTTTTGGAGAGGGCCTCTTTCAATCGATCTACCCCACCCCGCAATCGGACATCGCCGCCTATCTGAGCAGCATCGAGTGGGTCGTGCTCACCCTTTTCGTTTTCTGTCTTTCGATTCCGCTGCCCATCCTGCGTATCGTCCCCTACCTCATGTTTGGCGGCACCTTCCTTGTGGCGCTGTCCTACATGATCCACGCGAAGCTCGAGCCGCAGCACGACACGATCCGCGCCCGGCTCCTCGTGGCCTTCCTCGCTCTCGCACAGCCGCTCGTGCGCGGCTGGTCCCGCTACTTCACGTGGCTGAAGTTCAAGCGCACGCCCCCGGCGGTCATCGCCTCGCGCGAGCAAAATTATACCCCGACCCGCGGAAGCATTTCCAAATTGAATTTTTGGACGGAGAACGGCCAGGGCCGCGAACATCTGCTGCCGGAAGTTATCAAGGCGCTCGAGACAGAGGGTTGGAACTACTCAATCGACACAGGCTGGAAAGACTGGGACATCCAAGTCTATGGAAGTTTCTGGTGGGGCATCCGGCTGCGCAGCGTGACAGAATACCATGGCGGCCCCAGGTGCCTGACACGGATCAGACTGAAAACCCACATGGTCGCAACGACTTTCCTCATCAATCTGATTCTTCTGACGATCCTGGCTTACCGTGAGCTCTACGTGGAAGGCAGTGATTTATGGCTCTGGGTTCCTTACCTCATGATAGTCGGCATCCTGGCAACTCGCGGCTATCGTCTCAAAAGACGCGTCGCCGAGCTGGTCGATGCGTCGGCGCAACGTTGCGGCTTCGCGCGCATCAGACGCGAACCCGCCCGATAAACCGTTTGAGTGAGCGGGTAGCCGATTACGACTTCGATCTTCCGGGGAAGCTCATCGCCTCGCGTCCGTTGGCTGAACGCGACGCCTCGCGGATGCTGGTCCTGCACCGCAGCTCGGGCCGAATCGAGCACCGCAGCTTCCGAGATCTTCCCGACTACCTGCAACCCGGCGATCTCGTCGTCCTGAACAACTCAAAAGTCATCAAGGCGAGGCTCTCTTCCGAGGACCACCGCATCGAGCTCCTGCTCATTGAGTCCCTCGGCCCGCGAGAATGGAACTGCCTGGTGAAGCCAGGCCGAAAAATGCGGCCCGGCTTCGAGTTTTCGGTCGCGGGCAGCAATGCGCGCGTCAGGGAGATTCTTCCGGACGGATCACGGATCTTGGAATTCGATTCCGAGCCCGACCTGGAGCGTTTTGGCCGCATGCCGATCCCTCCTTATCTCAAGCGCGATGCCGACGAGGAGGACGACGCTCGATACCAGACTGTATTTGCCGATCCCGTCGGATCCGTGGCCGCCCCGACTGCGGGATTGCATTTCACTCCGGAGCTTCTTTCCCGGATTCCGCATGCGAGGGTTACACTGCACGTAGGCGCGGGCACCTTTTTGCCGGTCAAGGTTGACCGCGTCGCAGATCATCGGATGCACTCGGAGCGGTATTCTATCGGAGATCACGCGGCGCGGGCAATTAATGAAGCCGCGCGCATCCTCGCCGTCGGCACGACCACGGCCCGGGTCCTTGAGAGCCAGCCCGCGGGACCGATCGCGCCCCGTTCGGCCTCGACCAGCATTTTCATCCATCCGCCCTTCAGCTTCCGGCGTGTCGGGGCATTGCTCACAAATTTTCACCTCCCAAGATCGACGCTGCTGATGCTGGTTTGCGCTTTCGCCGGTCGCGAAGTGGTTCTCGGCGCGTACCTTGAGGCGATCCGGGAGCGCTACCGGTTCTTTAGCTACGGCGATTGCATGCTGGTTGCCTGAATCCGCCGGGCCAAAAAGAAATCCTGGAGAATCCGCGCGCACTCGTCGGCTCTCACATCTTTGGTGATCTCGCAGCGGTGATTGAGCTGCGGCATCTGGAGAATGTTCAGCAATCCCCCCGCCGCGCCGCCCTTCGGATCGGTGCAGCCAAAGACGACACGGCGGAGGCGGGCATGAACGATGGCCCCCGCACACATTGGGCACGGTTCCTTTGTGACAAACAGATCGCAGTCCGTGAGCCGCCAATCCCCGACCGCACTCTCAGCTTGCGTGATGGCAAGCATTTCCGCGTGGGCGGTTGCGTCCTTCAGCGTCTCAACCTGGTTCCATGCACGGGCGATAATTTCCCCATTTCGGACAACGACTGAGCCAACCGGCACTTCGTCCGAAGCAAACGCCTTGCGCGCAAGCCGCAGCGCCTCGCCCATGAAAAACTCGTCGCTGGTGAAATCCCTCATGACACGCTATCACATAGCATATGGATTCCCGTAAAACCATCATCGCTCCTTCCATTCTCGCAGCGGATTTTGGCCAACTCGGCGCGGACATCGCGCGCGTGACCGATGGCGGAGCCGACTGGATTCATTGCGACGTGATGGACGGGCATTTCGTGGAAAACATTTCCTTCGGTCCGGACGTTGTGGACGCCGCGTCCCGTCATACCGAACTGCCGCTCGATGTGCATTTGATGATCGAGAGGCCCGATAAATACTTCCAGAGATTCGCGGCGGTTGCCAGCTCGATATCCGTGCACGTCGAAGCGAACCACGATGTCGCCGAAACTCTCAAACGAATCCGTTCCGCAGGCTGCCGGGCGGGCCTCGCGATTAGTCCGCCTACGCCCATTGAGCGCATCAAGCCCTTTCTTGATCTTTTCGACGTTCTGCTGGTGCTAACCGTGAATCCGGGCTTCGGCGGGCAAGCCTTTATTCCGGCGACTCTCGAAAAGGTGAGCGCAGGTGCGGAGTGGCGGGCGGAGCGCAAACTCGACTACGACATCGAAGTGGACGGCGGAATCAACGTGGCCACGGCGCGGGCTTCGCGCGAAGCCGGCGCAAACGTGATGGTGGCGGGAACATCCATCTTCAAGGCAGCCGACGTCGCCGGGGAAATCGCCTCACTGAGATAGACGGGGAAAAAGTTCAGATTCCCCGTGAGACCTCGGACTCGCCTGGGCGCGAGATGGGAGGCTTTGGCTCTCAAGCGACATCGCCGAGATCTGATCTGAACGCGATGATTCCCATGAAACCGCAAATCGAAATCAACCTTGCATGCCGCTGTGCGGATGTTATGCCGGAAGTCAATCTCCCTCCTTAAATGAGCGATCTTACCGCCAAAATCCAAGCAGCCGCCGATGGCGGGAAACTTCTCGAATCCTCCGCGAAAAATCTCCTAGCCCTCCTCGCCCAGACCTCGTCGCCGATCGATGAAGCCTCTATCCGCGAACTGGTTGACGAGGGCGACTGGAAAGAGATCGACAACCGCTTTTTTCGGACCCTCGCCTTCGGGACTGGCGGACTCCGCGGCAAGACCATCGGCGCCGTCCTGACGCGCGCCGAGCGGGGCGCCCCGCAGGCACTCGACCGTCCGGAGTTCCCGTGCGTCGGCACGAACGCGATGAACTACTACAACATCAGCCGCGCCACCCAGGGTCTCGTTGACTACGTGAAGGAATATTTTCACCAATCCGGACGCAGCGGAATACCCTCGATCTGCATCAGCCATGACACCCGATTTTTCTCGCGCGAGTTCGCGGAGTTGGCCGCCAAGGTGATGGTTGAGAATGGCTGCGACGCCTACCTCTTTGAAGGCCCCCGCTCAACCCCGGAGCTCTCTTTCGCGGTGCGCTACACGAAATCGCAAGCCGGGATCAATATCACCGCCAGCCACAATCCCCCCGAGTATAACGGTTACAAGGTCTACTTCGAAGATGGCGGCCAAGTCGTCGAGCCGTACGCCTCAGGAATCATCGCGAAAGTCAATGCCGTGGAAAGCGATGTCTACACGCCCCTTCCCGCCGCGGAGCAAGGCAAAGTGATTCCGATGGGCACCGAGATCGACGAGGCGTACATGAAACGGCTCGAAACCCTTCCGCTTGATCCAGAACTCATTCGGAGCCAAAATTCATTTAAAGTCGTATTTACTGCTTTGCACGGCGTCGGCGGCGTTATCATCAAGCCGATGCTCTCCCGCCTTGGCTTCCACTGCGAGACGGTGGCTGAGCAGGACGTTCCCGACGGCCGATTTCCAACCGTCGAATCGCCGAACCCTGAAAACACCGAAGCGCTCTCAATGGCCATGAAGTTTGCCGACGAAACCCGCGCCGACCTCGTTGTCGCGACGGATCCGGATTGCGATCGCATGGGCATCGCGGTCCGGGACAGCTCGGGAAAAATGACGCTGCTCACGGGCAACCAGATCGGCTCGCTGATCGCGTGGTACCGCGCGATGAAACACTTTGAGAAGGGCATTCTCACCGACGCGAACAAGTCGCGCGGCGTCATTATCAAAACGTTTGTCACCACGGATCTGCAAAAAGCGATAGCCGAGAAGTCCGGGATTCGCTGCGTCGAAACGCTGACCGGATTCAAATACATCGGCGAGAAACTGCGGAAGTATGAGGAGGCGATTCCTGCCGAACTGCGGAAGAACTACTCCGAATTGCCCGAGGACGTTACCCGCAAGCTGCGGCTCGAGCATTCCTCGCTTTATGTTTTCGGTGGCGAGGAGAGCTATGGCTACAGCGGCTCGGATTTCGTGCGCGACAAAGACGGCAACAGCGCCACCGTGATGATTGCTGAAGTGGCAGCCTTTGCCAAGGCTGAGGGCACCACCCTCGTTGGCCTCATGGACCGCATCTTTTGCCAGTTCGGCTTCTATCTCGAGCGCGGAGAGTTCCTCACCATGGAAGGCGCCGAAGGGGCTGCGCAGATCAGGAAGCTCGTGGATTCCTACGCCGCGAACCCTCCGACCGAAATCGACGGCGCCAAAGTGACGTCCACAAAAGACTTCGCCACGGAAGCCATCTTCGACGCCGAGGGCGATCGCATTCCAGCCGAAGCGATGCTCATGATCACCCTCGCCGACAACCGCCGAATCGCGGTGCGCCCCTCGGGCACGGAGCCCAAAATCAAATACTACATATCCGCCGCCGAGCCGCTCGCCGAAGGAAGGACCATCGCGCCCGGCGAGCTTGAACCCATCAAAGCCCGGGTCGGCGCCTCGCTCGACAGCCTTTGGAAAGCCCTGCAAGAGGACGCCAGGGAGCGTTCCGCCGCCTGATTCGCCTTGACATTCCGGGTTCCGGCACTACTAGTGCTCTCCCGCGCTAAAAAAACCGCGCCGTTGGTCCTGGGGTGGGCATCTTCGATGTTCCGCCGTGAGCGCCCAGGGAAACCCGGCGAATAGATCAAAAAAAATATGCCAGTCCGTCTCGGAAGATTCGAGATGCCGAAGACCCTCGCCAAAGACGAGGCCACGGCCACAGAAATCTATGCAAAATTCGTCGCCGAACCGTTTGAGGCCGGTTATGGGCACACGTTGGGCAACTCGCTGCGCCGCGTCCTCCTTTCCTCCCTCGAGGGTGCCGCGATTACCTCGGTGCGAATTGAGGGTGCCCCCCATGAATTCACCAGCCTGCCTGGCGTGGTGGAAGATGTGGTCGACATCATCCTCAATCTCAAGAAGGTCAAGTTCAAGGCGTCTGACCACGAAGCCCGCACCGCAACGATTTCCGTCGTGAAAGACGGCGCCGTGACAGCGGCCGATATCCAATGCGGGCAGGGCGTGGACGTCGTGAATCCCGAGCAGCACATTTGCACCCTCGATCGGAAGCAGAAGCTCGACGTCGAGCTCGAGATCAAAGTGGGGCGCGGCTTCGCAACGGGCGACGAAAACAAGCATGCCGACCAGCCGATCGGTGTCATTGCCATCGACTCCATTTTCTCGCCGGTGACCCGCGTCAAGTACGCGGTCGAGAACACACGGGTCGGCCAGCGCACGGATTACGACAAATTGATCCTCGACGTCTGGACGGACGGGCGCATCACACCCGACGAGGCATTGCTTCAGGCCTCGGCCATCCTCCGACACCATCTCGATGTCTTCGTTGGATACGACGACAAGAAGGTGGAATTCGATGAGACTCCGGAGGAGGTCAGCCAGGAAAACACCAGGCTGAAGAAGCTCTTGAACATGAGTGTCAACGAGATCGAGCTCTCCGTGCGGGCGGCGAATTGCCTCAACAACGCCAACATTACCACGGTCGGTCAGCTTGCCATGAAGACCGAAGCCGAAATGCTCAAGTACCGGAATTTCGGCAAGAAATCGCTGAACGAGATCAAGGACAAATTGCAGCAGCTCGGCTTGGGACTGGGGATGAAGTTCGAAACGGGCCTCGTCGATCCAGCCGGCGAAATCAAGTAACCCACCATGCGTCATCGCAAAAAAACGATCAAGCTGGGTCGTACAGCCGAGCATCGAAACGCTCTGCTCGCCAATCAGGCGTGCAGCCTTATCGAGCACGGGCGCATCAAGACCACTCTCGCGAAGGCAAAGGCTGTCCGGCCCCTGGCCGAAAAAATGGTCACCCTGGCCAAGCGCGGTGGTCTCCATGCCCGCCGGCGCGCCCTTGCCCTGCTTCACAACAACAGCACCCGCACCGTCAAAGCCGTCGGAAAGCTCTTCTCGGAAATAGCTCCCCGGAGCGCGAGCCGCAATGGCGGCTACACGCGCGTGGTCAAGCTGGGGCCACGCCCCAGCGACTCTGCTCAGATGGCCTTCATCGAATGGGTCGATCTCATCGCGGCCGAACCATCCGCCCCTGAACCCGAAAAAAAAGGCACGAAGAAGACTCCGAAACCGGACGAATCGGCAAAACCGTGACGACAGAATTTTCCCTCGCCGGGAAATAGCCTGCGAAGGCGGACGGGCAACCGTCCGCCTTTTGCTTTCTGAGAAGCTCAAAGAAATGCGCGGTTCTCCGTGGTTTGTTCGGCCAGAACAGCGAATCACCTATCTGATTTTTCCGAGCCCCTTTATGTCGACGTGGCATCCGACTTGCTGTAGAACGTGCCCGGATATGGATCTGTTCGTTCCCCTGGGCCAGACGCCGCTCCCCAATCCATCGGGTGTTCCCGCCGCAACCCTGACGCCAATTGGATGGCTGATTGTCAGCCCAAGAGGCGTTTCGAGAAGAAATACGCGGGACCTCTGATTTCCCGGCAGCGAAATGGGCCTAACAGAATATCTCCACCACTCGCTGGAGTGGATCCAGCACAGCGGGTGGACCGGAGTTGTGTGGTTCATCGTTCTTTACACGCTGACTTGTGTATTTTTTCTGCCGGGTTCGATCCTCACGGTTGGGGCCGGCGCCGTTTACGGCTTCTGGTTCAGCACGGCCCTCGTCACGATCAGCTCAACCGTCGGGGCCGCGGTCAATTTTCTGACGAGCCGATATCTTGTGAGGAACTGGATGCAAAGGAAGCTCGGTGATAGCGCAAAATTCCGGGCTTTGGAGAGGGCGGTCAGCGCCGAGGGCTGGCGCACCATCCTGATCAGCCGCATGTCGCCGATCGTTCCGCACAGCCTTGTCAGCTATGCCGCCGGACTCATTCACATCTCCTTCTGGAGGTTTACCCTCGCGTCCTTTGTCGGGTTTCTCCCCACCAGTGCAGCCTACACTTACGTCGGAGCCATGATGGGCAAGGCCCTGCGCACAAGCGCCGGCGCGGCGCCACACGACCCTGTCCTATGGGCATTTTACTGCCTCGGACTCGTCGCAACCCTCGCAGTCACCGTTCTTACGACGAGGATTGCCCGGAAGAGCTTGAAGACCTATCTCGCCGAACGTGAACCAGTCGAGGCGCCGCCGCCGATGCAGGTCGACTCTGAAAAGCCCTCCGATCCGAAACAGCTGCGTGAGTCTCTTGCGAAGCACTTTCGCTTTCCGGGATGATCCTGCATCCATGTGATCTCCTTTAAGCGGTGGGCCGTTCCGTAGCGTTTTCGCCTTCCAAGGCCTATCGGCTCGACCCGGACTTTTATCCTCGCTTCTCTCGCGAAGAGACTGCCGGAAGCGCGGCCAGCGATCGCGATTGACCACGCGGCGAGCTCATTCGTCGCCGAGCGGCGGGTGGAAGGAAACTCAACGAAGGGACATCGAGAATACCCCCGCACTCGATCTAGCGAGTCAATCGACGCGGTCCGGGCAAAAGTCGCCCAGGTGGAGGAGGACGCTTGGCCTGATCAATGCGGAACCCTGAACCCGAATAGCTCGAAACTGTCCGCCAAAGCCCGCCAGCTTGCTTCAATAATGTTATCGGACACACCCACGGTCCCCCAGGTCTCCCGGCCGTCCGTCGAGACAATCAACACGCGCGTGCGCGCCGCCGTGCCCCGGGCGCCATCGACGATCCGCACCTTATAGTCCACGAGGCGTACCGCGTCAGTCCATGCGTAAAACGGCCTGAGTGCCTTTCTCAGCGCGGCATCCAATGCATGCACCGGTCCGTCGCCTTCCGCTACGGTGTACTCCGGAACGCCGCCCACCAGCAGCTTCACAGTCGCTTCGCACGGGTCGGACCCGCTGCGTCCCGTGTAGCGGTAGTGGCAGTGGTATTCCTTGAGATCGAAGAGAGGCTGGTACTTCCCAAGAGCTTTGCGAACCAGCAACTCGAAGGAGCCTTCCGCCGCCTCGTATTCGTAGCCTTGCGCCTCGGAATCCTTGATTTGGCGCAGAATGCGCGACACCTCCGGCGAGCCCTTGTCCAACTCGAACCCCAGGTCCCGCGCCTTCATCAGAATGTTCGTTTGGCCGGACATGTCGGATACCACGATGGTTTGCCGGTTGCCAACGAGAGAAGGGTTCACATGCTCGTAGGTGCTGGCGAGTTTTTGCACAGCGTGCACGTGCAGACCTCCTTTATGCGTAAACGCTGCCGAACCAACGTAGGGCGCGCGGATATCGTGTGGAACATTCGCCAACTCGTCCACGAAAACAGAAACCTCACGCAACATCTCCATGTTTGGAACCACCTGCATGCCGAGCTTCAGTTGTAAAGTTGGGATCAGAGTGGTGAGGTTGCAGTTGCCGACTCGTTCGCCATATCCGTTGATCGTTCCCTGCGCCTGAACGGCGCCTTCGTTGAGGGCGGCAAGAGCATTGGCGACGCCGAAGCCGGCATCGTTGTGCGTATGAATTCCAACGGGCAATCCAAGATGCGCGATGGCTCGTTTGGTCACCTCCCCCACCGAATCCGGCAGCGAGCCCCCGTTCGTGTCACAGAGCACAACGAGGTCAGCGCCGGCATCGCTCGCCGCCCTAATGGTTGCCAGCGAGTAGTCCGGATTCTCCCGAAAGCTGTCAAAAAAATGCTCAGCGTCGTAAAAAACTTCCCGTCCATTCTCTTTGAGGAACCGAACGGTGTCTGCGATCATCGCGAGGTTTTCCTCGAGGCTGACACCGAAGACCTCCGTGACGTGCAGCTGCCAGGTCTTTCCGACGATCGTCACGACTGGCGTGTTCGCGTCGAGAAGCATCTGCACTTGAGAGTCGTCTTCCACCCTCATTCGACCGCGGCGCGTCATCCCAAAGGCTGCGATCTTCGCATGTGCCCATCTGCGCCGGGCCGCCTCGTCGAAGAAGGCGGCATCCTTCGGATTCGAGCCTGGCCAGCCACCCTCAATGTAATCGATTCCGAAGGCATCAAGCTTCTCGGCCACGCGAATCTTATCCAGCACCGAGAAGGAAATTCCGGTGCCCTGCGTTCCGTCACGCAGAGTCGTGTCGTAAAGTGTGACAGGCTTCGTGCTCATGGGAAAAGAGGAACATCATAGCTGCGCCGACGCCTCAAGCAAGACGGCTTTGGGGTCGCTTCATCGGGCCGGCTTCAACCGCCGGACGCCATGAAGGTTAGCAAAAGATCAAATTTTGCGCTCCCTGGCGTAGCTTTCTGTGCATAGCGTAGAGTCGATGGAGTTCTGGAATCTGACGAGGGACGTGGAGATTGGGGCAAATTCCTATCTTCTCCGAATAAAGGGGAAGTCGATTATCCTGGATAGCGGGATGCATCCAAAGAGAGAGGGTTTCGCCGCAACCCCGAATTTCCTTCCAGTCGCCCAAGGGGGTGTTGACTCCATTATTGTCACCCACGCTCATCAAGATCATATCGGCTCGCTGCCGTTTCTGACGCGGCGCGAACCAAAGGCGCGGGTGTTCATGACAGAGCCCACGGCGCGCATCGCCGATGTCATGCTGCACAATTCGGTCAACGTCATGCTGCGACAAAAAGAAGAGCATGGGATCGCAGATTACCCGCTCTTCACGCACCGTGGCGTGGAGTTTTCGCGCCAGGCCTGGCAGCCTTGTGCCGTCAAGCGCCGGTTAAACCTGGGCGACGAACGCGGCAGCGATGGGCTGACCTTCGAGTTTTTTCATTCCGGCCACATTCTGGGCGCCGCGGGCGTCCTCATCCGTGGCGAAGGCAAGACCTTCCTCTACACCGGCGATGTGAATTTCGAGAACCAGACTCTAATCCGCGGCGCGGAGTTTCCCGAGGAAAACGTGGACGTGCTCTTGATGGAAACGACCCGGGGAGACTCGCCCACTCTTCCCGGGTACACCCGTGCCGATGAGGAAGAGCGCCTGACCAAGGCCATTCGCGGCGCTTTCGAGCGAGGCGGCAGCGTCACCATTCCGGTTTTTGCACTCGGGAAAACACAGGAACTCCTCGCGATCCTCTGGCGAATGCGATTGCGCGGCCTGCTTGCGCCCGTCCCCATCTACATTGGCGGGCTTAGCACGAAGCTCAGCGGGCTCTACGACGCCCTGTCGCATGACGCGCAGCGCGCTCACCCCGAGCTGCAACTCCTCCACGAACTCGCTCCCTACGTTCTCTCCGGAAATGAGGTCTATAGCATCGCGCCGCGGAAGAAATGTATTTTCGCGCTCTCCAGCGGCATGATGACCGAGAACACGCTGTCCAATCTCTTCGCGCGCCGCGTCCTGGGCGATGAAACTCAGAGCCTGTTTTTCGTCGGCTACTCTGACCCCGAATCACCGGCTGGTCGCATCCGATCCGCCAATCCGGGCGATGAAGTCGTGCTCGACCCCAAACAGCCGCCCATCAAGCTGCGCTGCCACATCGAAGAGTTCAACTTCAGCTCACACGCCAATCGCGAGAGCCTCTTGACGTACGCACTGGCCTTGCGCCCCAGGAAAATAGTTCTTGTGCACGGCGATCGCCCCGCGATCGAGTGGTTCCAGCTTAAGCTGTATCGGGAACTGCCCGAAACGGAAGTCATCATTCCCGAACCCGGCAAAGGCATTGTCCTTTAGGCTGCGCGAGCAGACGCGACCCGAAACCTCCAAAGGGCCGAGGGCGATGGCCGGCCGTTCGCGAGGAAGCAGGCCAGGAGACTCCCTGCTGGCCTCCGCGGAAGGCGAAGGCCACCCGATGGTTCCAAACTTTGTCCCATATGGGACAAAGTTTCGTTGCCCGGTGAGGCCGTGCGATCCCTCAGTCCCAGGCGAAGATTCGGTACGCGCGCGATTCGCACGCGTTATTTCGCTTTCAAGTCCCGCTGTCTGTACCCGGCGACGGCGGCTTTCGCATCAACCAGTAAATTTCCCCCGGCCATCCGGGAAAAACTGCGCCCCAAAGCAGGTTAAAGCGCGCCCAAAGCGCGGAGTTCTCCAGCGCGCTCCCCTTGCTCCGCACAAAGAAGGCTCCGCTCAAGAATTCCATCCGCAAGCCACACGTCTTTGCCATGCGCCGCACGCGTGCCGGAGAGAAAACGCTCACATGTCCCATGGGAGCGGCGGTTCTTCTCACTTTCCTTTCCCGCAATCGTGCCAAGGGTCCGGGCACGACGGGAAAACCTCCGATGAGCGCTCCTCCCGGGCGAACCCTGCGCGCAACTTTCTGCAGGGCGGCCTCCGGTTCGAACAAGTGCTCCAGAATGTGCAAGAGAACAGCGACGTCATAGTCGGCCGGCAGGTCAAAAGCCGGATCTTCGAGATTCGCTTCGAAAAAATCATCGTAACCTGCCTTGCGCAACTTTTCGGTCAACATGACGGCATCAACAGCCGTCCACTTCTCGAAATCCGGGTGTCCGGGCACGGATCGAAGGAACTCCAGCATCTGGCCGGTATGCACCCCGATTTCGGCAATTTCGAGCCGCCGGCTGCGATGCGCGGCTTCCTCGCGCAGCAAGTGATAGCCGAACCAGTAGCGAAGCAAACGAATCGGATATCGAACAGATTTCGCCTCCGGCGGGATACCGAAGCGTTTCGCACGGACCGTCTTATTGTCCGCGAGAAAGGCGAGAGCCCAACGGAGTTGAGGAAGGAACCTGTCGCTCAAGGCCGGGCATCCTGCGTGCGTGGAAAAGCCGGGTCAAGTCCGGTGAGCCGGGAATCTTCGTGTGCGCGAGATCGTGGGCCGATTTGTAAGTCAGCAACCGGCTCTGCCGGCGCCACTCTGTCAGCTGATCTCTTCTTTCTTCCGTATCAGGAGCGACGCCGCGACGGAGACCACCAGCAACGACAAAACGACGAAGAGTGATTGAACCGTTTCGATGGCGTAGGGGGTTTGCGAAAGGAGCATTTTTGCCCCGATGAAGACGAGAATCGCCGACAAGCCGTAGTGCAAGTAACGAAAGAGTTTTAGAATCCCGGCCAACGCGAAATACATGGCTCTCAACCCGAGGATGGCGAAGACGTTTGAAGTAAACACGACAAACGCATCCTGTGTGACCGCCAGCACCGCGGGAATCGAGTCCACCGCGAAAATCAGATCGGTCGTCTCAATCGCCACGAGGACTACACACAGGGGCGTCGCCATCAGACGCCCTCCCTCCCTGACAAAGAATTTCTGGCCGTGGAGCTTGGAAGTCACCGGCACAAACCGGCGAAAGAGCCTGAGGACGAAATTCTTCGTGGGGTCGGTTTGTCCCGTGTCGTTGCGGATCATCTTGATTCCGCCATAGATCAGGATCACCCCAAAAACATAGATCACCCAATGGAATCGCTGCATGAGCGCGATTCCTGCGAAAATCAGAATCCCGCGCATGACAAGCGCCCCCAAGATTCCCCAAAAAAGAATCCTGTGCTGATAGGTGGGCGGGACGCGGAAGTACTGAAAGACCAGAGCAAAGACGAAAACGTTATCAATGCTCAGGGCGATCTCGACCAGGTAGCCGGTGAGAAATTCCAAGCCTGCCTGCGCCCCCAGCGCCTTGGTCTCGTAGCCGCCAATCCATCCGAAATAGATGCCCAGGCAGAAAAGCAGCGCCAGCGCCACCCGAAGCCCCGTCGATTCGATGGCCTCGCGAAGTTTAACCTCGTGAGCCTTGCGCTGGAAAAGCCCAAGATCCATCGCCAGGAGCATGACCACGATAAGCAAGAAAAAGGCCCACCAATACCAATCCATGTGCGTTGCGCGATATCAGGTCTTCCCAGCGTCGATGCTTCGCCGCTCTGGAATTCTCGCTGGCCGGGAAAGTTTGCTCCCAGATTCTCTTCCAGCGGCACCAAATCCCACCAAGCTGCCCTTTGGTCGAAGATATTGATGATCAGCAATCATGACAAAGGGGCTTACGTAGTTCATGCGCGGATCAAGGGCAAGGGCGAACCGAAATTCTTCGAGAAGACGCATCCTAAGATCTCCGCAACCCGCCACCCCGGAATGACGGGTGGCGCCGTTCCGCCAACCGCCTAGTGCTTCCGGGCGTAACTCATCTCGTTTGTGGTAAGCCGCATATCGCTTTCCAACTCACGTCGCGACGAGATCTTCAATTTCTGCGACTCATCATGATATGCACGGACGGCTTCCTCCGCGCCCAGTTCGCCCTCATACCCATGCCCAAATCTCCATCCTTCGCGTCGGCGATGATAAATTCCTTGCTGGTCGGATTTTCACGGATCTGTCGGAGTTTATTGAAGAGTCGGTCTTTCATTCCGATTGGTTGCGTGACGGTTAGGTGGTTCTACGATGGTTTCAAGAGGTGGGCCCGCAGTCCGGGCGAAAGCATTGAGAGATCACCCTTGCGGATTGAATCGCGAGTTGGGAGGTTGGTTCGGCCGCCGAGCTTGAGAGCAACCTGCGCCGCAACCCACGCGGCGAACTCCATGCGCAAGCGCAATGCCAGGTCGTCCAGAAGAGCGGCTGCGTAAGCGCCGTGAAAAGCATCACCGCAGCCTGTCGAATCCACTGTATCGACCGCGATCGCCGGCTGATGAAGGATGCCTTCGGGTATGAGTGCCCAACTGCCGCGAGTGCCGTCGGTGACGATGAGCTGCGCGCTGGTCCGCTGTGCGAGTCGGTGGAGCGCAGCTTCAGGTGTTTCTTCGCCGGTCAGAGCGCGGGCTGCGATCAAAGGCAAGATACAATCGGTGCTGAGTGCAATCAGTCTGTCGGCACTGTCGCGATCTCCAATTTCCACATCGATCACGGAACGACGACCGGCTTTGGATGCAGCCTCCAAAATCACGAGCGCGGCCTCAGGCTCGTAACCATCGACGAGCACGATTCTGGAGCGCCGGACGGCTTCGAGTGGGACGTCGGCCGCCTCAAGAGAATGATAGTTTTCGCGTGTGTAAAGGATCGTGCGCTCGCCAGTCCGTGGATCGGCTTGCACGACTGCGACCACCGGAGAAGCGGCAGCATCGGGGATGAAGAAATCACTAAACACGCCGTGCCGCCTTAGGTCATCACGAGCGATAACACTGAATGGATTGTCGCCCATGCGCGTAATAAAGCCTGTGCGCCAGCCCAGGGAGGCGAGCACACACGCAGCGGTGGCTGCCGGTCCGCCGCCCTGCACGATCAGTTCTTGCACCTCGTGCTTCTCGCCCAGCAGGACCTGCTCGGGCACACGCACGAACACATCGACGACGTTTACGCCGGCAGCGAGGACATCGATCTCATTCATGAGGCTCTAAAGTCGCTGCGAAACCCAAGAAAAATTGGGACGCGGTAGCTTTCTCGACACCGCAGGATGCGTCTTTGAATTCGAATGGGAAGTTAATAGCTCAATGCAAAATCATTGTTGATCTAATGCAAGGATTTGTCGGAGCCCGCCGTCTGGCATGCGCTTTGCAGAGACCTGCCTTCGCTTGCAACCGGGACGCACCCCGCTTTCAGGCTGATTGCTGCCAATGGCTGAAGTAAAGGACAACTCAAAAAGATAGGCCTTTCGGTGTGGCTGACAGGTGTACCCTTACCGGAGATTTTCGGTTGGATTTGGCCAACACGCTCGGGCCAGCGGTGGCTCCGCATCGGTTTCTGCGAAAAGGAAAGAGGAAGATTCTCAAGCAGTTCGAATACATTTGAGGCGTTACAAATATATCGGAACTAACTGTGATATAATACTTTGCAGACGTTGGTAGAGCGGCCGACTTTTTGAGTCCGAGACAAGCAGTTCTCCCTCGACAACGAAGTCGCTCCTGAGCGATCCAAGCGCCTCCACCACACCGGGGAAGCGGCTATTGAGCACCTTGCGTTGACGCGAGAACTAACGTGACCTCTTTTTCCGCGTTCATTGCAATGCGGTGATAGCCGTCGAAGTTGATCTCGAAAGTCCACTTATCATCCGCCGCCGCGCCCTGACCAGCTCGCACTGCACAGGCTCAATGAATCAGTTGATCACCACCGAGCAATCCACGCCCAGCGGATTTCGACCACTTCCCGAGGGAATAGGAGAAGACGGAGGAAGAATCGTGGCTCGACGTCCAGTGTGAGAAGAACGAAGATGCGAGCAATGCTGTGCACCGAATCCCTGTGCCTTCGGCACTTTCGTCACAGAAGCTGCTTGCGCACCCACTGCGCCGAAAGCAAGCAGGGATGCGGTGACAGCCGACCTTGGGCTGCGGGCTGCGCTTCCAGTGCACCTGCCAAGGAAAACCAATTCCGCCCGGGAAACGGCAGGCTACGTCATGAGAGTCGGGTTTCTTTCAATCCAACATCTTGCTGCAGTGTCAGACGCCTTTTCTTTGTGGGCGGCTCGACTCAAGACATTTGCTTGCCGCCAAACAAGGTCACTGGAGCGAACGCGGACCGGCACGTCAGTTGCCAATGCGGACGCGTTGCGGCCGCCCACGTCGCTCAGTTCTTCCGATAGGCCTGATGACGGCGTTAGAAACACAACGATTGCGCATGACGCGGTGCAGTAATCCCCTACGGGCCTGTCGAAATCGCTTCTCTGAAGAATACGATGGATAATCGCGCGTTTATCAGCTACCGCCGCGACCTGAGCGCATTTGTGGCTCGTGCGGTCTTCCAAGATCTGCGCGCGAACGGCATCGACGTTTTTATGGACGTGGAAAGCATCGATGCAGGGCAGTTTGATACAGTCATTCTCAATCAGATCGCGGCCCGACCTTATTTCCTTGTTATTTTTACGCCAGGCAGCTTGGAGCGGTGCACGAATCCACTTGATTGGCTGCTTCGTGAGATCACTCAGGCCGTAGCGTTGCAGCGCATTATTATCCCTCTGGTGTCGCCGAACTTCAGCTTCGATGAGACGGAGCGCTTTTTACCTGGCAACGTCGCGGCCGAGGTGCAGCGCGCCAATGCCGTCAATATACCTCATGACTACTTTCAGGCAGCTATGGACCGGCTCCGCACTCGTTTCCTAAAGCCGGTTGACTTGCCGAGCCAAGCCATAAAGGATGAGGAACGGCGAGTGGTCGAGGGGAAAACGCAGCGGCTTACAGCAGCATCACCTGTCACACAACAACAGCTCAGTGCTCAGAATCATCTCGAGCGGGCACTGATAAGACGGGACGAGGACTTGGATGGAAAGATTGCGGAGTATACCAAAGCTCTGCGCAAAGATCCGCATTCGATGACAGCTTACGAGCAGCGCGGTGATGCTTATGCCAGAAAAGGTGACTCCGCGAAGGCGATGGCAGACTACAGTGAGGCGATCACGATTGCAGAGCAAGGTGCCGAATCGTCTTGGTCGTGGGGCTTTTATACCGTTGAAGCCCGAGATGGTCCAGAGGCGGCCACAGACTATTACCACCATGTAGATCGCCTCCGTGAGCACGCGGCGAGGATCTCGGCGAAGGTTGCTCATCTCCAGGAAGCGTGGCGTGCTTCAAAGAGCTAGACCGAGGAGCCGCTAAAGGGCGCAAAAGGCGCAGATTACTCCTTTTGCGACTCTTGCGCCTTCTTGCGGCAAGGGAGTCGTCGTCCGTTCCATAGGCCTGCCAGGAGATGGCTGCACACCCGACTGGCGGGCCGCAGTTCCAAGCTCGTCAACAGGCAAATCCGGCAAGCAGATCGAGGCTTCAAGGGCGACTTTTGACAACGTGAGGACCTCCTTCGGATCGGAGATTGATCGCGGCTCCTCACCCGCTGGTCGCTACGATTTAACCCTGCCCGTCGATGACGACTGTGCAGGAAACTGAAACAAGAAACATCACGATATGACCCTGTTACGAAATTCAGTGTGTAATTCTAGATGGGTTAGGCCACATTCACTCCGGCCAAGTTATGAGCCAAAAGCCGAACAAGACGCCCGAGCTGACGCCGACTTCAGTTCGTATCGACCGGCACTTCGACGTGTTGCCCGACAAGGTTTGGCGCGGCTGGACTGATCCTGAGCTGGTTCGTCTATGGTTTGGATCTGATCCGGCTGGCGAGGTCTTGGCCGTCCAGCTCGATGTGCGACCCGGAGGGACCTTCGAGGTGAGCTTTATGGATTCGGATGGCACCAAGCACACCTGTAGTGGAGTTTATGCAGATGTGCAGCCGGTGACGAAGCTCAGCTTTAGCTGGCGTTGGAAGAGTGAACCGGGAGTCGAGACCTTTGTGAGGGTGTTCCTCGAGCGGCGTGGAACGGGCACACAGATGTATTTTGAGCACGCACACGTGGGCAGTGCATCGCTGCATGACTACGCTACCGGCTGGCAGAGCACCTTTGGAAAGCTGGAGCGTGCGCTCGCCGCGAAGCCATGAAATGCCCCACACTGCGATGGTGCTTCGATCTCGGCATTCTAATCAGTGGATGGCACGAATGAAGCAGTGCCCGTGGCGAACGATTGACTTCCCAAGGACGATGCGAAAAGCGCACAGAACCTGCATTCATTTCGAATACCTTTGCCATCCGTGATCACCCGAGCTTTGGCCATGCGACAATCTGGCAACCGCGAACCGGGGGCGTGCGGCACCGTGACAGCGGCTACTCCGCGCACGGCCGCAACCGCGGAGGAATCCAAGCGCATCATCGTGGAGGAAATGACCGCGGCGTTCGTCGAGATGTTCGGAACCGAGATTCCCGTCGAGGTCGAGGCGAAAGTCTGCGCCAACTGGGGAGAGAAATAATCTATGCCAACATTTCGCGTTCGGCCCGAAGTTACTCTCAAGGTCGATTAAGCGGCAAGCTTCTCTGCAACCCGAAGAGGCGTGCAACGCTCTCTTCGTCCTTTTCCGCGGCAGTGAACGTGCGCGCCGGCGGCCCCGAACAGACGTGGTCGTCGAGATCGAGCAGGTCGAACCTTTTGTCCAGGATCTCGAGACCCTCACCAGCCTGCTTAATAGGCTTAGAGCACAGGAAAACTGTCCACCTATGTCCACTGCTGGTGCGGCTACATGGCACGCGAATGTGAGGAAGTTCCCCGAGGAGCGAAAGCCTTTTCACGGTAAGTCACGGTCAGATATGCGGTCGGAATGCTCAAATCAGCGTGTAAGCTTGGGAAAATTGATCCTGAAGCCCAATCGCCCGACGAACTGCGTCCAGACCCCAAGTCGTAGCGTAGCGCGGATCGGCATAGATCCTGGGCGTGGCGACGTTCGCAAATTCAATCCGTCTTGTGTTTCTTGATGGCAAGTGCCACATTGTAACGCACTTTTAGTAAACACACCTCTACCTCTATCTGGTCCGCAGACAAATCTTCGTATCGAAAACCCTCCACTGACGCCAAAAAGCCAGCAAACAAGGAGAATCCTTTTCTGATCGGCCGGCGCAAATAGCCCAGTGCCCGTCCTTAAGAACGTCAAGCATGAGAAATTCGCGCAGCTTTGTGCGAGCGGATTGTCGCGCGCAGAGGCGTATCGGAGAGTGGCTGGGGTGAGAGCTGGCAAGAATAGCGATGCCAACAGCGATGACTGGCTGAATGCTCGTGGCGTTCGCGAGCGGATCCGAGAACTTCAAGAGCGGAACTCCCGGAAAAGTGAATGACACGCGAGGAGTTACTTACCTTCTATGCCGAGGTGATTCGAACGCCGGCTGATCAGGTTCCCGCTGGCTCCCCAGTCATTCAAGCTTACGAGAAGGACGGCGAGGGTCGCGTGAAGGTTCGCGTTTGCGACAAAGTCGCGGCAGGCGCAGCGTTGGCTCGAATGTGCGATTGGAACTCGGCGGAGCGCCTCGAGATTGGCGTCAATACACTCACTGGCTATCTACGCGAGCTTCGAGCCCAGCCCTTTGGTGGCGGATCGGTGTTGCCGCTTGAGCGAGCCGTGTTGCCCTTGGAAAGCGGGAGCAATGGCAAAGGGAGCCTTGACGATTAGATTTCGGTTGCTTAATCAACCCCAGTCGGACTATCAAGTTGTCCTTGAATGCCTACGTGTTCTCTGCGTGAGCATAGCGCGCGACTGACGCAAGACGACGGTGGCTGGGTGCTAAGGTATCCGATCGCCCGCCATCAATATGGCTCGCGTGAGGTAGAGCTGGTGGAAGTCATGATTTCGCTTGTGGCCGAGAATTACGCCGGCGCGCGCAAGCTTGCGATGTTGATCCTGAAGGACCATCGGCCACCGACCCTTCCGACCCTGTCGGAGCCCGAGGTTGCCGCGTGGCAGCCGCCGGTTACTCCAGTTGGCGGGCAGCGAGTTTACGGCGGAACGCTGTAGCCACATTCTAATTTAGAGAGTCCGACGATGAGTTTGAAAACGCTTGAGCTTGGGATCCCGAGTTCTTTGGCGATGGCGCGTCCGGTGCGTCCTTGTGCGCGTAGTTTGGCCACGGCCTCGCGATGAACACCGAGAGTTCCTGGACGGCCCAGCTTGATGCCTCGCCTCCGTGCGGCGGCTAGTCCAGCGTTGACACGCTCCACGATGATTGAGTGTTCAAACTGCGCGATCGCTCCAAGCATATTGAGAAGCAAGGCGCTGGCCGGGTTGCTCGACGATGTGTTAATGCCCTGTCCTGGCACGATCAGGGCGACCTTGTGCGCGGCGAACTCGCCGAGCAATTGCACCAAGTGACTCAAGCTGCGACCAAGGCGGTCCAGATTGTAGCAAAGGACAACGTCGACCTTCCCGGCGCGAACCGCCTTCATGAGCTGATCGAGCCCCCTGCGTGATATCTTGCTTCCGGAAATCGTGTCAGTGATCACCTGGACATCCTGCCAGTTGTGCCGCGCGCAATACTCCCGGAGCGAGGCGAGTTGAGAATCGGTGGTCTGCTTGTCGGTCGAGACCCGTGTGTAAATAACGACAGATTGCTTCATACCTTACCTACGCACATGGAAACCGGAGTTGCACACAAAACAATTGTCTTGTGTGCGACTGATTTCCCGCGCTGTCCCTTCAGTGGAACACTCTGAAAATCGAAGGGGTTTTATGTGCAGGCGTTACGCAGGTCCTTTCGTGTTGGTCCGACCGGGACAGAGAGGCCAGCATCAGCAAGCTGTTGCCTCTTTCGAAGTTCTCCCTGGTGAGAGTTTCGCGCTGCTTGGCGTCGGCGTAAGCGTGGCCCTTTAGCCCCGCAAGCTGTCCGAGAGCCGTTTCCTTGCGGCAAATAAAAGCCGGTGGCCGGCCACCTATTGAAGAAAGCATGCTTTTTGTTAGCCGCGAATCGACCGGGGGGGGCCGGGTTTTGCCGGGGGGCGCCTCTCTCTGACATAGATCAATCGAGATGTTGGAGAAAAAATTGGCAAAATTTGGGGAATTTTCGGAATTTGTCTGTGAGCCTCCACGCAGTCCAGCGCACCCGATAGCTTCTGGGGGAGCCTGAGAAATCGAAGCCGTTCTCACGGGTGCAAGCTGAAGGAGCAGCCTATTTTGCTGAAGGCTAACTTGCTTTCGGAGCGTTTCCATGAGTCATGGCATGCGCTAGTCCGCTACCCCTTCAAGCTTTTCCTCTCCGCGAATCGGCGCTCTGCTCCAGGCTGGACTGAACGAGCTGGGCCGGTCCTCTCCGCCCCGCCGAATTTGCCTCAGGCCGAGAACATGAGAATTCATACACACTTGCGTTGATCGTATTTCGACGCGGCGATATTGGGATGCGTCTTGCATCAGATAATTTCATTCCCTAAACAATGCCAGCCGCCTCGTTGCTGCACACAGCAGCCAGTCGCTCACGTAAAAATTGGCAGACAAGGTAGAAATTGCCCTGTGAACACACCCATACAGGAATTGGCTGCTCGACAGCTAAGAGATTATTTACAGGGCACTCCGGGCACATACTTTGCAGAGGATCATCCTCCACTCCGATTAGAGGTGGCATATGGCATTCAGGCTGAAGTGGCAAAATTGCGCCGAATGGCCGGCGATTCTATCGCTGGCTATAAGATCGGCTGTGTTGGGCCGAAAATTCGAGAAACTTTCGGGATGAGTGGTCCAATTCGCGGGTTTCTCTTTACAAGCGAGCTGCGCCCGTCGGGATCAACCGTCTCCCTCTCGAAACATACCTCTCTCGCGATTGAAGGCGAAATGGCGGTGCGGATCGGAGTAGAGAGCCAGGTCGCGTGCGCTTTTCCAGTTATCGAGCTTCATAACTACGTATTTAGGGGAAAAGTGAAATCGCTCTCCGAGTTGGTGGCGAACAACGGGCTCAACGCGGGCGTGATTCTTCCCAAGCGGGAGGACATCACTACCGATCCGCACGTTGCACAGTCCAGAGAGTTGGAAGTCAGGATTAACGACGAACTAGTAGATACAGGTCCGTTATGGAGCATGCCAGGCGGCGCTAAGGAAGCCGTTGCATGGCTCAAAAACCATCTGTCGGATTACGGGCTACCACTAGAAGCCGGACATCTCGTTTTAACTGGAACGCCTCTCGGCCTGCACCACGTCAGGCCAGGTGACTACATCAGAGTCTTATCAAAAGGATTCATGAGAGTAGACGCAAACGTAGTCGATTGATCGACGTGCACGTTTCCAATGGACAAAGCGACCACAACATCCGAAAAAAGCCGTTGCAAATCGCCGGGCAGCCAAGCGTCCGCCAAGTCGACGTAGATGCCTCGCCATACGGAGGGAGTCGGTGCTCCACCCGGTGCGCGCCACGCCCAAGGAGTGGGAAGGGATTGGGGTTGTATTCGAACGCCTCCGTGAATTCCTCCTCGATTTGAGCGACGCTTAGATCCGGCGCAGCCACTCCCATTCCCATTCCAGAAATCCATCGAATGGCCGGTTGTCAGCAAGCTCTGCGGCCATTGCCCGGACAAAGGAGGTCCTTACCGTTAGGGGGTCTCGGACGGGGTCCGCTACGTCCTTCATTGTGGGTCACTCAAGGGAGAAAAGATCGTCTTACTCCTCCACTGCGGTGGGCCTTCCGATTTGGGTGTTTCATAGTGCAACAGAGACGGGAATCTACTTGTATTTGATCGCGATCGCCTATGGGCGACGTTCAGCAGCATGGTTCGGCGAAGGCCGCTGACTTTTTGCGTGTCCTTGAAGCGCATAGTGCACTTTGACGCTGTCAGGTCGGGGAAATTCATCTGCAGATTTCTGCAGACTATCGCGCTGCGGTTCGCACTCCCCGCTATACCGAACAACCAATGCAGTGAAACGTGTCGCACACGCCGGCTTTTCCCGCCTCTCATGGCCAGGAAAAAGCATGCTTTTTTGGGAAACTTCAAGAGAGGGGGGGCCGGGTTTTGCCGGGGGGCGCCTCTCTCCCATATAGATCAATCGGGTTGTTGAAGAACAAATTTGCAGAAATTTTGGAAGATTCGGAATTTGTCCGGCACGAATGCGGCTGAACAGCCCATGGGAGCCTGACGTCACCGGCGCAAAGATCGTGGCGCGATCTTGTCCTCCGAAGGTTTTCTTATCGGGTCTGATTGTCTTCGTAGCCGAAGTTATCCCTGGCCGTGGCATCGACCATCTCGTACAGAGTAGCCACTAGACGATCAAATCGCGCGTCGTCGTTATTCATTTTGATCTTAACCTTCGATCCGCTTGAGGACCGTCTATTCCTCATGATCCTCAATCAGAGCTCGATCGATCGGGCCAGCGAAGTAAGTGGGAGAGATGTTCTTCCAAGGATCATTGATCCTTCTCGTCGGCTTTCGCTCCGCGCTTGGCACTTCGGGTTGAAAGGTCCACGATTGTGCCTTGGAAATGATCGTGGGCGAGCGGCGCAGTAGCAAATTCAGGTATCGAGTCAGCAGCGGCGTCCGGGAAGGCATCGAGCACCCGGCGGCGAATCGCTGCAATCTCCGCTGCAGGCTTGGTGAAGAGGACCCCCAAGCCTCGGCAGTTGATGCAGCGCTCCCAACTTGCTCCATTGTTTACGTCGCGGAGGCCCTCACCGCCGCAAGCCTCGCACCGGATCTTGACGTCGTTAAATACCTCGGCCGCCATTCGGCGATGAGCCCCAATCGGCTTCAGCCCATAGAGGGTCTGGTATCTCGCCATCGCCTCGTGCATGCGATAGTGCCAGCCGTCGTACTCGCCTGAACCTCCGCAGCGGCTGCAGAAGGGACTGCCCATTGCAACAAAGTGCCCTCCACCGTCCGGGCATGTGTGCTTCCACATCTTTTGCGGCATCTAGCGTCGCCCCTTTCCAGAAGCTGTCATGCTATGGCTAACCGCTGATTTACTTTCCCATTTCGCCATGATAGTGGGCTAAGGCGAAGAACTACTGCGAGTGGGAATCGAATCGGTTGAAGATTTAAGGTCATCTGGCACTTCTTTACATCGTCTTGCTGGGTGCCTGAGCTGGAACTTTGAGCGTGCGGATACCCGACCAGTTGAGGATTCGCGGCGAGCACTTTGAGCTTGGCCATTTCGTGGATATGCTGAGCGAAATCCTGCGTGGCGCTTGCGCTTTTGCGGCACTGGACTCGTGAACTCCAGCGCTTGCATGGCGGGCCGCCTATCTGCGCCGACACTGCCATGGAGATTTTCTGAGAATAGTCATACCTTGCCAAGCGCTTGATGCACGTCCGTGACTTCGGTCAAAAGAACATCAGATCATCCCTGCGAGTCACCTTGAAACCCATGCGCGAAAGTTCCCTGACGATACTTTTTTCCGAGCGGGCTTTGATAAGCCAAAATGATCCATTGTGCACCGATTCTACCTCCTCCGCGAAACGTTTGATTATTGATACCGGGAGCCACCTCCCTTGTTCCTGCTGAATCCAGTCGGGATAGTCTCCATCAAAGTACTCCGGAAACCAAACCCCCGGATCAAATGGGCTGTCATCGTCTGACGGCACCTTGTCTTGCTTGGTTTCGCCATCCCGCACTTTCTCGAGAAGCCTTTCATATTCTTCCGGCTGTATTAGGGCTTTGAACTTACCCCATGTGGGGGCTCCCATCGCATTGTGAATCGCAGACACATATTCAGCCACTTCAGGTGGGGCAAATGCCAACTCTTCGGAATCGGGTTTATTCGTATAAAAGAGTCTCTTTCTCTGCTTACGCCGAACCTTGGATAAGGGTTGCTTTTGTGTCGTGCTCGGGGATCTGCCCGAATTATTTGAAGTATCGCTCATGTCCCGTTGGCTTCTTAATGAAATCCGCCGTGCAAAGACTTTGCGTGAGCCATCTAACTGCTAAGTGCGCAGCGTCGCGCTTTTGGCGGTGTGTGCCGGAAATATTCGCCTCGCCTCTGTTTTCCAAGGATCGGGAAGCGCGAGAAAAAAGTTCGAGAGCAGCCTTCTCAGATACGTGGCGTCACGGTCCCGTCCACATTTTAGCAACAATTCGGAAAGCGCGTCCTTGACCTGCTTTTCGTCGGTGTGTTTTGCCCAGTCTGATATAATGCTGTTGAGCTTCTTTGCGTCGTCAGCACAAAAGGCGGATTCGATTGCACCACGGGTCTGTTCAATGAGGTGAATCTTTTCAGTGAGACCCGGAGCGTCACTGAGAATTGCATCATCGAGGAAGGGTGCGCTCCTGTATTCCGTGACGTTGTTCTCAGAGAGTGACAAGGAGGAAGTGCTCGAAAACACACGTTTGCTCGCACGTTTGCTCGCAACGGACCTACTCCATGGCGACTTAGCACAAATCATTTTTCCAGACATCACATCGTCCTGCTCCTCGGCCAAGAGGCTCGGCTGATAAACTTCGCCCTCGGCAACAGCCACCTTTTCCGCGTCGTCCCAGGCAATGAAAGCCGCGCCGCGGCAGACCAGATTCGCCTTCTCTGCGAGCGCAATGGCTTCGCTGTTCTCGCCGCGCTGCAGAAGGCTATCGATGCGATGCTTCATCCAGATGAGCTT
Source organism: uncultured Verrucomicrobiae bacterium (assembly GCA_963731945.1). Classification (GTDB taxonomy): domain Bacteria; phylum Verrucomicrobiota; class Verrucomicrobiia; order Chthoniobacterales; family Terrimicrobiaceae; genus DASTFP01. The sequence continues at coordinate 142,456 of CAVSXN010000010.1, forward strand.
TGGCAAGTCAGTTTCCGCAGCCTGCGTCGCAAGCGCCAGGGTAAGCGGTCGCCCAAGAGCGTCTTTACCGGCAACATTGATGTCCGTTCGCTCGCCCCCCGTACGGATGGAGGCGAAGACCACCTGGCCGGCATGGATGTCCGGCAGTTCGGTGTCAGCCAATTCCCAGCCTCCATCCAATGCCAGATCCGTGAGAACGGGCCGGTTGAGTCTGGAGCCAAGGATGGCAATGGGACGAACGAGGTCGTCGTTCGGGGTCAGAAAAACGCTGGTTCCCCGCTGCTGAGCTGCCAGTTGGCGGAGGAATGCCTCGTTGACCGCATGGTCGATTCCGAAACAATGAACGGGGAGTGCGTGCCCGGAAACTGCCTGCAAAGCGGCCTCCTCGTTCCCGACCTGGCCATCGGTAATGAGAACGATGTGGCTGCGGCGTTGTGTTGAGTATCGTTGCTCCATCGTCAGGACGTGTTGGAGCGCCGCCAGCAATTCAGTCCCCCCGCCTGTGCCGAGTTCAGCGATTGACTGGAAATTCGGGTCTCGCAGCAGTGTATCTCGTTCCAAGGGCTTCTCCGCAAAATCCAGGTAATCTGATTCGAAGAAAGTGATCCAGACGCGGTCACGCTGCGCTGCGGCGTTGACGAACGCGATCAGTGCCTCGGCAGTTTTTGCCCATTTCTCCCCGGCCATGCTTCCCGAACGATCAACGAGGAAATAGATGTCGCTGCCCTCCCGGTTTCCCGGCACCTCGTCCGGAGCCCTCAGTTGAACGAGCGCGTAATTGGCTTCCTGGTCCGACGAAATCCAGGCAGCCGACAACAGATTCGGCCGGGCAGCGCGCCGCCAGCGCAGAACGAAATCACGATCAGGGACGGCCGCGTTCGCGGGCAAGAAAATCTCGAATGCGCCGGCTCCGGGACGCACGGCCGTGGGGTGCGTGGGCGAAGAGATGCTGCACAAATCCACATCCCGTCCATCGAGTTTTCCTTTGAGGGAGAGCCGCGCAGCATCCGGGTGCATCTGATCGATGCGCGGTGGCGAGATTCGGGAGGCGTCTGGAACCTGATCCGTGTCGTCCGTCGCGCCCTGTCCGAAATTCGAACGGAGCAGCGGCTCGCCAGGGATGTAGCGCACTCCCGGATTGAAGGGGATCTGCAAGGCCAGTTCGTCTTGCCATGCGTCGAGTTCCTCAAAATACGCGAACCGAATAACGATGACATCATCGGGCTGCACATTGCCGAGAGACAGTGTGAAGAGATTCCCTCTCTCCATTTCGACCAATGCCGTGCGATGACCCTCTGCTCTCTTTCGCCTTGCGATTCTGCGGGCATCCTCTTGCTCCACAACCTTGGCGCGAATAGTGCGATCGTTGACGACCATCTCGCACCGGTAGACAGCAGCTTTCGACGGAAGCGGGAATGAGTAGGTCACATCAAGCGCTTGCCTGGCCGACTGGTGGAAGACCTGCTCAATCTCAACGCCCACCGCAGCGCCGATTACCTGAAATTGGCACTCGATTGCCTTTAGAGGAAGATAGATTCGCGTTTGTTCAAGCCAGGCTACGAGGCCGAAGGCAGCGGTCGATGATGTTCGTGGTGTAGTCATAGCGTCAGCGTATTTTTCGAGGATTGCTTGTGAGGGGGATTGCAAATCTTGCGTATGGCTTCGAGCTGGGTCCCTGAGAGACGCGCACCTTCTCGAGCCACGAGGAAGAGTTGCTTGTTAAGGGGATAGGTCGTCCATTTTTCCTGCGACACTAAGGGCTCGGAACGAACATTTGGTGTCAGAGGGCCAATTTCTCCAGCGCTCTCCGCGATTTGTTCGAGTTCCGCGTCCGGGCGCCCAAACAGGAGCTGCTGGATACGCGAAAGTGGAAGACCATGGGCTTGCAGAATGCGGATCGCCTTCAGTTGGAGGAAATGCCGCTGCCCGTATGCGGGGCCGGCGCCAGAAACCGGGGCGTCCAACAAGCCCGAGCTTCGGTAGTAGTGCAGGGTTCGAACCGAAAGTTCGCTCGCAGCCTGTCCGTTGGCGGGCTCCAATTCTCGATCACGATACCAGGCGTTGACCGCACCAACCAACTCCTGAATTGTCCAGCGATCCATCACGAACCAAACTATATCAGTAACAGTGTTACTGTCAAGTATTCTCGGATGGTCATACTGTCTTATTTTTCGAGCTCGTCTACGCGAGCCGATGACAATGGGGGCGATGTCGCCGGCTGAGCTCATTTCTTTGGCGCCTCCTTGGTTTCCGTGTCATCCTCGTCGTCTTTGTCTGGCAAGAGGCACAGGCTTTCCAAGATGGCTTTCCTGTTCGGCACTTTCTTGCGGTCCTCGTTGCTGAGGCTGAGGTAGTGGGCTTGCTCGTCGGTTAGATAACAATATGCTCTGATCATAATATTGAATGGTTGCTGCCTTGTTGGAAATTTGAATTGAGCCATGGCGCCGTGCTTAGAAATTGCTTTTCGTTCAGCTCAGCGAAGGAGAGATCACAGGCGAGTGCAACGGTAGGAGTTGTTTGATAATTTCCCCAGACGCGTCCGTGCCATTCCAACTCCAGGGTGAGCTGCATCAGGTGGGTAAAATGGGGACGGCGAGCAAGATACTCCACAGCCTCATCAACAGTGGCCTCCCTGCAACCGCCACCGCCGAGGAAAGAGCCGCCGCAGATGAGATACTCGCCGGATCGCTTCCTGCTGACGGCCGAGATCAGCGGAGAATTCCGAGTCACGATAATGGCGTCGCGATCAGGTTTGGCGGTGGGTACAAAACCCGCATCGAATCGGCGGGGGCAGCTGGAGGACACGCCGCGCATCAGGTGATTGACCGCCCCGCGCTGTTGGACTCCGCGTGTCCAGCAGCACCGGCGGCGGTTGCAGGAACGGTGGCTCATTAACGTTTTCATTTTGCGATCTTCCCATGCAATTCAATCTCCTTGTTTATCGCCTTGATAATGGCTTTTGCCGCCGTGTCGGACCTTGCTTGTGTCTTGCAACAAGTCCTGTATCGGTTTAGATACCTGAGCGAGTCTGCTTCGTAGACCTCTATCCAGACTTTCCCGTCCCTGAAGTATCCGCTGCGTCGTACACGGAACGCCAAGTCGCCGATTACGATCAGAAGACTGATCCTGAGGTGTCCTACGTCGTCCTCGTTGACCGTCTCAATCTCTCCTCGTGTCATCACTCTGAGTTTCGCTGAAACGCTCACCCACCACAGATATTCACATGATTCGGGATACATGGCGTCTTAGGCGTTAAACTTCAGCTCAGCGAAGGAGACATCAAAGGCAAGTTCAACAGTAGAAGTCTCTTCATAATTTGCCCAAGGCGCGATGCACATCGTGCCAGCCCAACTTCAGGGTCAACCGCATAAGGTGCGCCCAATGCGGACTGCGCGCCAGATATTCGGCCACCTCGTAGGCCGTTGCCTCACGACTCCCGCCTCCGCCGATAAACGATCCACCCGAGATCCGATACTCTCCTGGCCGTTTCCTGCTTACGGCTGATATGAGGGGAGAATTGCGGGTGACAATAATGTGGTCGTCTGCGTAGTCGGCAGTCGGAATAAACCCTGTATCGAAGCGGTGAGGGCATTCGCGGCTCAATGTGCGTGGTGTTCGGTTGCTCATACGGTTAATGCGGTCTTCGTTGACGCACCAGAGCACAAAAAATCCGCCAACCTTCATCAGGCGGCGGAAAGTTCCGTGGAGATTTTTCGTTCGCAGGATTGCTCCTCCGCACATCGACCCTTGCGGGTCAAGGCACCTTACCGTCTCCAACGGCAGGTTGCCAGATTCGGTTTCCCGAATCACTCCTGATGCTTAACAACAAAGTAAGGCAGTTCAGGCGGTTTGTCAAATTCGGCGCCTGCCCTCGCGCTAGACTTGTACTGTGTAGGCGTTCTTTAGTTTCTCACAGAGCTCAAGTTAAAAGAAAGTTATGGTTCGCCGTGCAAACACTCGGCGACGCCGCGTAATCATTGCTTACTTGCGATGAAAAACGCCTTTACGGTTCTGACGGCCGCACTCTGCATTTCACTCCTTGCAGGGTGCTATGTTTCCAATCGAGAAATCAAATATTCGATGAAGGGCGCTGTTCCGGTCGGAACGGCGATCAGTGTCACAACTCCAGAGGATGGAATTTACATGGAGGATGTTTACCCGAATTCAGGAAAGGTCGTGGCCCGTAAACTGGTTGCCGCACTTACGCCCTACTATCCGGGCTCCACGGTATCGAGCACTGGCAACCGCGGTGCGTATCTAATTGAGCCGAAGATCCTGCACTGGGAAGACCGTGCGACGGAATGGTCAGGGAAGGCAGATCGCGTCAAAGTCTCGCTGCCGCTTTATCGCTCTGGGAGGTTGGTAGGCTCGGCGCTGGTCACGGCAAACAGCAGTTGGTGGACGTTCGGCGGAGATCATCCTGAGGACCTGCTCGACACTCCGTTTGAAGCCTACGCCGCAGCGCTGGCCGGCAAAGCGAATCCAAATCGCGTGGTTCTCGAGCGATAGACAAACGCTATGCCTCCTTCTTGGTCGCGCGCCACAACTTTAACGATTCGCCCGACTCCGTTCGAGCTTGGAGTGAAACTGCTCCGAGCATCACAGCTTGTGGCTCTCCCCCTTAGTCGGCACATTGGCTGCGCCGCTTCGAGTTGTTAAGCGTCACTTTTGTATTCGCTCATGTCGCTGACTGAACTCACTAGGCGATTGCCTGTTCCCATTTTGAAATGAACTGGAATTTGGACGACCTCTGGCAGCTCGTCACCAAGCAGGTCCGCTCGCTTAGATACTCCGTTCACGGTCCCGATCATTGGCGGCGCGTTGAGCGCAACGGACTCTTACTTGCCACCCGCTGCGGAGCAGATATTGCCGTTGTTCGTCTTTTTGCTCTTTTCCACGACAGCCGCCGCCAGAACGATGGCTGGGACGACGGCCACGGCACCCGCGGTGCGGAGTATGCCAAGACCCTTCACGGCGTCGCTTACGATTTGTCCAACGACCGTTTCGAGCTTCTCTATTACGCTTGCGTATGGCACACAGACGGCGAGCATCACGACGACCCGACCGTTGCCACTTGCTGGGACGCTGACCGACTTGACCTTGGCAGAGTAGGCATGGTTCCGGATCCTGATTTCATGAGCACCGACTTCGGGCGCGAGATTGCAGCTTATGGCTCTATTGAGCCTTTCATTCAGTCGACCGCAAACGTCCACCCGCCACCCACGTCGATACACAGAGCTGTAAGGCGGAAACGCACCGGACAAACGTGAGCAAATTCGTCATCCTGCCTTGCCTCGATTCGGAGCAGATGGCCGCGTCTCGACGGCGGGAGTTGGGCATCTCCAGATACGCTGCTGCCTCACTTGGTCGGTCTGCATTGGAAGCGATTCGAAAAGGTTGTGTATGTAACCAGCGCCGGTCAGGAAGTCAGTTGGCGTGACGCTGTTCAAGCTGCCCGTGCCGCCAAGCGGAGCATTGACCCAGATGCTACGCTGCCAAGTAACGAGCGAATTCCATTCCCCGAAACCAAGGTTCGGGTCACCAATGAGACGACGCTCGGAGCGTCACTACGCTTCGTAAAGCGAGGTTTGCGACCGCTTGCCCTGAATTTCGCCAACGGTATTCATCCCGGAGGGGGCTTCCTTGGCGGTGCCAGAGCGCAGGAGGAAGTGCTTTGTCGATCCAGCGCTCTTTACGAGACACTGGTCGACGACCCGATGTACAAGGAGCACAGAAAGCGTCCACAGCCGGATTCTACGGATTGGGCGATCTATTCGCCCGACATTCCTGTCTTTCGAGCGGATGACGGAACGGCGGTACAGAATTTTTGGCTGTTGAGCGTCATTACCTGTGCTGCCCCTTATGCTCCCGTTATTGGCCAACCGCGATCCGGAGATCTTTTGAAGAAGCGAATTCACCGCGTGCTCGCCATCGCACGGTCCTACGGATACAACGCGTTGGTGCTGGGCGCGTGGGGTTGTGGCGCCTTCCATAATGACCCGCACCGGACTGCTGTTGATTTTCGGGATGCTTTGGCAAACGACTTTAGCGGCACGTTTTCGGACATCGTTTTTGCCATCACAGATTGGTCGCAGGAAAGGAGATTTCTTGCGCCTTTCCGCGAGGCTTTTGCCGTAAACGTCCATACATGAGGCCTACGCGGAGAGAAACGGACCGCAGACAGGCGTCCGCTCGACTATGGAAGTGAACCCCATAGAACGAGATGACTTTCGAGCTGGCGAATTGATTCGGGATCACCCGCCACGGTGGCGCGACCCAAACAAGAGAGTCGTTTTCAACATGGCCTGCTCGTCGGGTGCTCCGTTTGAGGGGCAGATTGTGTTTGCCCGCTGGGAGAAGGAGCAGCCAGCGCGTTTGGTCACCGCAGGAGGTCAATTCTCCATCCGCTTGGGCGCGTTTGACTATGCAGCAGCCATCGCGTGCGCATTGGCGCAGATTCACCGCTGGTCGCGGAGACGGTGGTGCAGGTAGGGGCAAGAGCGCGCGGTGCGGCGAACATCGTCGCTATCGAGCGCATCAGAGGCGCACAGCGCGACTTGCTTGAGCCGCGCGACGACATGCCACTGTGCGCGGGGGACGTGCTGCTGATCGATTTTCCCGAGCCGATTGACGACGCCCGCGCGCAAAGATTGGCGGAGCTGAAGCTCGAACCGCTCGCCCTCCGCGGTCGCTATTTCACCGATCAGTCGCGCGACCTCGGCATGGCGGAGGTGCTGCTGCCGCCCGATTCCGAATTGATCGGCCGCACCGCGATCCAGAGCGCTTTTCGGCGGAAATATCGCCTCAACGTGATCGGCTTGCGCCGCAAAGGCAAAGCGCTCGAGGCGCGCGTGGGAGCGGAAAAACTGCGGGCCGGCGACGTTCTGCTGGTGATCGGCCGCTGGAAACACATCCGCGAATTGCAAAAGCAGAAGCACGATTTTCTCGTGCTCAGCCTTCCGGCGGAGTTCGACCAAGTCGCGCCCGCAGGCAGACGCGCACCTTTCGCGCTCATCACGCTCGCCGTGATGGTGACGCTGATGGTCACCGGCTGGGTGCCGAATGCGCTCGCCGCCTTAATCGCCTGCCTGCTCATGGGCGCCACGCGCTGCATCACGCTGAACAGCGCCTACAAATCGATCCAGTGGCCGAGCCTGATCCTCATCATCGGCATGATGCCGTTTTCGACCGCATTGCAAAAAACCGGCGGCGTGGAGCTCGCCGCGCAAGGGCTGCTGCACATCTTCGGCCAGGCCGAGCCGCGCCTGCTCCTCACAGCGTTGTTTGCGCTCACCGCGATCATCGGCCTCTTCGTCTCGAACACCGCTACCGCCGTGCTCATGGCGCCGATCGCATTGACCGTCGCGCAGGATCTTGGCGCGTCGCCGTATCCATTCATGATGACCATCGCGCTCGCCGCGTCGGCAGCGTTCATGACGCCGGTCTCATCGCCGGTGAATACGCTCGTGCTCGTGCCGGGGCGCTATCGCTTCGAAGATTTCGTGCGCATTGGCGTTCCCTTCACGGTCATTGCTTTGCTCATCACGGTTCTCCTCGTGCCGTGGCTGCTGCCGCTGCGGCAGTGAGCACAAATTCGGGGACTAGAAGTTTAAGCTCGACCGGCGGCCGCCGGCGTATTTCATTCGCCCCTGCTTCGCCCAGCTGACTCGGTTTTGTAAGCGACAACTTCTCCAGCCGTGACCTGAGGAGGGTGCGGGAGCATCGACATTAAATTCTGCAGGAGATAATCCGCGACTTTCCTGTTTGATTCGGCAGCGCTGGCTTTATCCTGAAAGACGGTGATCGAAACCATCACGCCACCGTTGGCATTGACCCAATAGTAAGCGACGAAGCCTGGGTTCTGCGAAATGATCGGAGCAATGCCTTGATTCACGGCACGTATCGCTTCACCAGGATTTGTGACACCCTCGAACCTTCGCACCGTTGCGTACATACTGCCTGCTCCTTCTAATTGGCTAACCTCTTGAGGACGTCAGCTAGTGGTCGTTCGCATTGAGAACGTCAAGGACAATGTCGTATTTGATCAGTCGGGGTAAAGCGCGTGCTTGTTCGATTTCCTGATCTACTTTGCGGCGAGGCGCCTTTCGGTCCGCTGACCATGCTCCTCCGTATCACCGTTGCCCAGGTGCTTGTTATCCTGCTGGGTGGATAGTTTGGTGTCGAAGACAACTAGTGTTGAGCTGGCTGCACCTTCCACACACGGTCGCAGTAATCGCGGATCGAACGATCCGAGGAGAACTTTCCCATGCGCGCTGTGTTGAGGATCGATTGGCGCGTCCACGCCTGCGGGTCGCTCCAGAGGGCGCTCACTCGCTCCTGCGCGTCGATGTAGGCTTGGTAATCGGCGAGGAGCAGGAAAGGATCATGATCGAGGAGATTCTCGATGATCGGGCGAAATAGCTCGGCGCCGCCGCCGAGTGCGCCACTCGCAATGAAGTCGATGACTTCGCGCAGCGTGGCATTTTGTTCGTAGTGATCGCGCGCACGGTAGCCGCGTGATTTAACTTCGCCGACCTCGGCGGCGGTAAGGCCAAAGAGGAAGAAGTTCTCTGGGCCGACTTCCTCGCGGATTTCGACATTCGCGCCGTCAAGAGTGCCAATAGTGAGCGCGCCGTTGAGCGAAAATTTCATATTGCCCGTGCCGCTGGCCTCCTTGCCCGCGGTGGAAATCTGCTCGGACAAGTCGGCAGCGGGATATATAAAGTGCGCGTTCTTCACATTGAAGTCGGGAAAGAAGACGACCTTGAGTCGGTCGCGCATAACGGGGTCGGCGTTCACCGTTTCGCCGACTGCGTTGACGAGTTTGATGATGCGCTTCGCCAGGAAGTAGCCGGGCGCAGCTTTGCCGCCGAAGATGAAGCTGCGCGCGGACACATTCGCCTCCGGATCGCGCCGCAATCGCAGATAGAGTGTGAGGATGTGGAGCACAGCGAGATGTTGCCGCTTGTATTCGTGGATGCGCTTTACCTGCACGTCGAAGAGCGACTCCGGTTCGACAGCGATGCCTGTTCGTTCGGCGATGAGCGCTGCGAGCCGTCGCTTGTTGGCGAGTTTCGCCTCGCGCCACTGCTGTTGAAACTCTGCGTCGACAGCGAGAGGTTCGAGCTGGCGGAGCCGGTCCAGGTCGCATAGCCAGCCGGCGCCGAGGCGCTCGGTGATAAGTTGCGTGAGGCCGGGATTGCTGACAGCGACGAAGCGACGCGGCGTAATGCCATTGGTGACGTTGCAGAATTTCTCACCCCATAGCTCGGCGAAATCGCGCAGCACGGTCTGTTTCAGCAACTCGGAGTGCAGCTGCGCGACGCCATTGATGGTGTGGCTGCCGACGCACGCGAGATGCGCCATGCGCACGTAGCGCGCTCCGCTTTCATCAATTAGGGACAGCCGCGCGACGCGGGACTCGTCGTCTGGAAAGGCCGCGCGCACTCCGTCGAGGAAACGGCGATTGATCTCCAAAACGATCTCAAGATGCCGCGGGAGTAGTGCGCCAAAAAGATCGACCGTCCATTTCTCCAGCGCTTCGGGCAGCAGCGTGTGATTCGTGTAGGCGAACGTCGCGCCCGTGATCGTCCACGCTTGGTCCCAGTCGAGTCCGTGCTCATCGACAAGAAGCCGCATCAGCTCGGCGACCGCGACCGCCGGGTGCGTGTCATTGAGCTGCACGGCCCATTTTTCATGGAAGGTGGCGGGGGTGCCGCCGAGCAGCGCATGGATACGCAGCATGTCTTGCAGCGAGCAACTCGTGAAAAAGAACTGCTGCTTGAGCCGAAGCTCCTTGCCGCGATGCGCCTCGTCGTTCGGGTAGAGCACCTTGGTGATTGTCTCCGACGACACCTTTTCCTCGACCGCGCGATCGTAGTCGCCGAGGTTAAACGCGGCGAAATCGAAGGACTCGACGGCTTCGGCTTTCCACAGCCGCAGGATGTTGGATGTTTCGACGCGATAGCCCAGGATTGGCGTGTCGTAGGCCACGCCCTTTACCTCGGTCCCGGGAATCCAGCGCACACGATACCGACCTTGCTCGTCTGTCCACGCCTCGGTGTGTCCCCCAAACTTCACGCCATAAGCGATCTCCGAGCGGGGGATCTCCCATGGATTGCCGTTGCGCAGCCACTTGTCCGTGACCTCCTGCTGCCAGCCGTCGCGGATGACTTGATCGAAAATGCCGAACTCGTAACGGATGCCATAGCCGACGGCCGGCACTTCGACCGACGCGAGCGAATCCATGTAACACGAAGCAAGCCGCCCGAGTCCGCCGTTGCCCAGACCTGGCTCCTCCTCCTGCGCAAGGACCTCGTCGAGATCGTAGCCGAGCCTGCGCAAGGCCTCACGCGCTGGCTCGGTGATGCCGAGATTGAGCAGGTTGCTCGCGAGATGCGGGCCGGGCAAATACTCTGCGGAGAGATAAGCAACGCGACGGGCGTTCGCGCCGCCATAATCTTCCAAGCCCTCGACAGTGTGCTCGAAGAGGCGGTCGCGGACGGTCAGGGCGAGCGCGACGTAGAGATCGTGTTTCGTCGCGGTGGCCTCAAGCCGACCCATCCCGCAGCGGAGGTTGTCGCGGAATGCCTGCTCGATTTCATCAGTGCTGAGACCAGTTCGGATACTTTCGGGTGAATTCATAGGCTCTTGCGTGCATGATCAACTTCCTACATAGCAGCTCCGCGAAAATTACACACTCGTTCCATCTGAATTGTGCCGCCAAGAAGTAACAAATTATTACGACGCTTTCTTCCATGAGCAAAAATTTCGACCAGGAAATTGATTCGATCATCTCGCAGCTCGAGCCCATCCGGCTTGAGGTGTTGCAGGCGGAGCAGCATTTTCGCGAGGAACTTGATCACGTGCATTTGGCTAACCTTCAAAGCGCACGAAATCTCACTCATTATATGAGCTTGCGTCGGCACGACATTCGCGAATTGCAGGAAGACCTTGGGCGGCTTGCGCTCAGTTCGCTTGGCCGTCTGGAATCCCACGTGACAGCCACCCTCGAGGCTCTGCTGGCCCTGCTTTACAGAATTGCAGGCAAAGAGTGGCATGGACGTGCAATAGAGGAGACCTTCGCCGAATTCGATTCGGGCTCGGCCCTGCTTGAGAAACATACGGTGGAATCGCTTGGCGAGGCACCCGCCGACCGCAACGTTCGCATTATGGTTACTATGCCGAGCGAGGCTGCTAACGATCCGAACCTTGTTCGTGATTTTCTCAATCGGGGAATGAATATCATGCGCATAAACTGTGCTCACGACAGCGCTGAGGAGTGGCTGCGCATGGTCGAGAATTTGCATGCTGCCCAAAAGGAAACAGGCAAACCTTGCAAGATTGCTTTCGACCTCGCGGGTCCCAAATTGCGAACGGGGCCAGTTTCTCCGAGTCCCGGCATCATTCGCTGGAAACCTGAACGAAATGAACTCGGGCAAGTCATGACCTCCGCATATATCACATTCCATACGGGGAGCTACTCATATGAGGGTGAGACGATCCCCATTCCGGTCAAAGGCTCGCTATTTCGGCACCTCCAGGCAGGAGATATCGTTGAACTCATCGATACCCGCGGGCGCGAACGCACGCTCCACGTCGTCGAAGTCGAGGGGCCCTCGTGCCTCTGCACCAATGACCGTACCGGCTATGTCGTGCAAGGGACGAAACTGCGTCTCCTACGCGGCAAAGAGCTTCTCTGCGAAGACGAAGTCGGCACACTACCGGAAGTCGAAGACTGCCTTTCGCTTAGCGCAGGCGATGATCTCATCTTGACACCTGTGGAGGTTCCCGGAAAGGCCGCCGAATGCAACGACGACGAGGTCATCTATCAACCCGCGCAGATCGGTTGCTCACTGCCGGAAATCTTTTCTGATGCCCGGCCTGGTGAGCGAATTTTCTTCGACGATGGCAAGATTGAGGGTGTCATCCGAGCGGTCCACAAAGAAGGCGGCGAACCCCGGCTCGAAGTAAAAATCACTCATGCCGCCAAGGGTACTGCCAAACTTCGTGCAGAGAAAGGAATCAACCTGCCCGATACCAAACTCAATATTTCGGCCTTGACGCAGAAGGATCGTGAGGATCTTGAGTTTGCGACCGAATATGGGGATTTGATCTCTTTGTCCTTTGTCCGGCGCCCTGAGGATGTCGCTGAACTGATCGGAGTGCTCGACCGCCTGGGGGCGAAGGACACTGGAATCATTCTCAAAATTGAGAACCGTCGCGCGGTCGAAGCTTTGCCGCGAATTCTGCTCACGGCAATGGGCCGGCAAGTTGTTGCCGTGATGGTCGCCCGGGGTGATCTCGGGGTCGAGATTGGTTTCGAGAGAATGGCCGAGATCCAGGAGCAGATCCTTTGGATCTGCGAGGCCGCCCATGTTCCGGTTATCTGGGCTACCCAGGTGCTTGAGTCGCTGGTCAAGCGCGGTTTACCGTCTCGAGCCGAAGTGACTGATGCGGCAATGTCCGGACGAGCGGAATGCGTAATGCTCAATAAAGGTCCTCATGTTCTGCGAGCGCTCGATTTTCTTTGCGACGTGCTTGCTCGTATGGAGGGGCATCAGACCAAGAAATCCTCCCTCATGCGCAAGCTGAGCGTGGCGGAATTGGCTTGGAGGTAGGCGAGTTGTGTTGCTGCCCCTGCAGAAGGCAATTTGAAAGAGGTGCCGAGTGTTCGAAAACATACCACCGTGTTTCATTGCCGGGCTGACACCATGATGAGCGATTCGAAATTGTGATCCTCGGCCCGCCGTCGCAGGGGCGCCTTTCTGTGCCTTAAGACCTCCTGCTCACTCTTTTCCAGTCTTCTGGCTGTGGCATCACGATTTTAAGCAAGACCGGCTTCAACGACGCTCACAGGTGATTCGGTGGGCACGACCCGCGTGAGACGCAGACCCGCCTGAGCACCGCGCCGTAGTCCTGTTCCGTCCGCTCTTGTCCTCCCGGACCGACGAGCATCATCATGTCGAGCATTTTGCAAGCACCATCTTGATAATCAGCAATCGGCTGCCGGAATTCATCGCACTCCGACACTGACAGAGGATCGTGAGGAGTGGTCCTCCGTCCAGTCGTGGATGACGTGCGAAAGAAGATAGGCATCGCCGCGCTTGGAACTCCCTCGAAGAAGCTCGTTAACCTACGTCATTCAAACCCAGCCACCGTAAGCAGCAACTACTCCGCACGGCGAGCGGGCCGAGGCGGTAAATAGCGTAAAGTGATGCTGCATAGAGCGTTTGAAGTCTTGAAGTTTGTGACCGGAAAAGCCATTTTCCCCACATGCCCAAGCCTTACCTCTCCAAATCCTATCCAGCGGCAAAGTCAGCCCTCAAACGTCCGTCCAAGCAGCCTTCTGGCATCGTAGAGGTGGAGGCTTTTCTGACCCGTTGCGCAAAGGAGAAGTGATTGCCATGGAGCTCGCGAGCACACGCAACGGCCTGCCGGGTTCGCAGGGAAATGAGACGGCGGCCCCGCCCGGCGGAGAGCCGCCGTCCGCAGGAATCGCGCCGTGCACCACGGCGGTCCGAGCACCTCGACCACCCTTCGTGCGCGGCCTACCGTTCATCGGCAACGCCTGGGAGATGGGCACCGATCCCGGGACCTTCTTCGTGAAGTGCTACCGCGAAGCCGGCCCCATCTTCCGTATTCGTTTGTTCAACAAGCCGTACACCGTCCTGGCCGGCCCGGAGGCCAATCGCTTCATCGCGCGCGAGGGGAGCACCCATTTACGCTCCAAGGAATTCTGGCAAGAGTTCGTCGACGAATTCGGGGCCAAAAAGAGCCTGATCAATACCGACGGCGAAATGCACGACAGGATCCGCAAGGTGATGAAGCGCGGCTACGGCCGCGCATCCATCAGCGGACGCTACCAAGAGCTCATCGACATCACCGATCGGATGCTGCAAGACGAGTGGCAACCGGGGCAAAGGTTGCGCGTGGTTCCGGCCATGCAGCGCCTCGCCGCCGAGCAGCTGGGCATCATGGTGGCCGGGCGCGCGCCGGGCGAGTATGTCGACGATCTGCGAGTTTTCATCCGCTATGCGCTCAACGTGCTCGTGGTCCACATGCGTCCGCGCATCATGCTGCGGATGCCCGAGTACCGCCGCGCCAAGAAGCGCATCTTCGAGCTCGGCCAGCGAATGATCGACAGCTACGACCCCAACCGTGTCGATCCCAAGCAGCCCACCCTCATCGACGACATCATGGCAGCCGCCAAACAGGACGAAACCCTGTTCGAAGGGGCGGAGCTGATGACGGCGGTGCTGGGGCCGTATTTTGCGGGCCTCGACACCGTGGCCAACACCACCTCGGCCATGCTCTACGCGGTTCTCAAGCATCGCAACGTGCACGAGCAGGTTCTGGCCGAGGTCGACGGGGTGTTCGCAGCGGGCCCGGTGACCCCCGAATCTTTGCGCAACATGCGGGTGCTCCACGGCGCGGTCATGGAGACCCTGCGCATGTATCCAATCGCGGTGGCCGCCATGCGCAACGCCACCCGGGACTTCGAGTTCGCCGGTCATCTGGTGGAAAAGGACGAGCCGCTCTTCATTGCCATCACGGTGTCGCACTTTCTCGAGCAGTTCTATTCGATTCCGACCAAGTTCGACATCACGCGCTTCGCGCCGCCACGAAACGAGCACAAGCAAGCCGGCGCCTTCGCCCCTTTCAGTCTCGGTGACCACGCCTGCCTCGGTATGGGCATCGCAGAGGTGCAGATCGCGCTCACGATGGCGACGCTGTTTCACCGGTTGCAGATGGAGCTCGCTCCCTCCGACTATCAGATGCGCATGAAAGCCGTCCCCACGCCGGGCCCCGAGCTGAAGTTCAGCGTACGGGTCCTCGGTCGCCGGCACTGATCGCCAACCCGTTCGCATCACCAGCGACGCGCGTTCGACTGGGGTGAGACGGGGCATGGCTACGCCGCGCCGTTGATCTCGATGATGTTGCGGTCGGGATCGAGGAGGAAGAGCTGCGGGAAACCGGCAGGGCCGTTGCGACGGACAATGACACCATCGGGTCGTCCTCCGCCGCGTCTTCGCGAAAACCGCAGGCAGTCAGCGCGGCGAGGGCGCCGTCGAAATCATCGGTGCGGAAAGCAAAATGGCAATCGTCGCCGTCGACATTGCCGGTCCGGAAGGAGCCGGGCGAATAAACGGTCAAATGCACTTGCAGGGCACCGCAGGCGAGCCAGGCGCCGACGCTCTTGAAGGGCGGCCGTTCCATGATCCTGAGGTCAAACAGGTTCTGATAGAAGGCGAGCGACCGTGGCAGATCGGTGACGATGAGATTAACATGGTGGAGCGCAAGCTGAGCCATGGCCGACGATTAACGCAGTGGCTGGCGAAAGCAACTCGGCAACTGCTCCAAGAAAATGGACAGTCTACGCCAAGTCAGCAATCCAATCCCATAATGGCCGCAGGTCCTCGTCATCGATAGCGACCTTTTGAAACTGCTTGTCCAGTTTGACGGCGCGTTTGAGCCGTTCCTTTGCTTCTTCGAAGCGGCATGCCACGCTAGCATAGCATGCAAGGTTAAACTCGATCATGGCATTGTCGTGGTGCAGATCGCGGGCCCGAAGCAAGATCGCTTCTGCACTTTCAATGCTTTCGCAGCGGCGGGTTGCATAGGCCAGGTTGATCCACCAGCCGGCAGTCTCGGGCTCGGTTTTCACGAGGTGACCAGCCATCGCCGCCGCCATGTCCCATTTCTTGGCCGCCAGGTAGATGCCAACACGCGGCCCAAGGACCTCGCTGCGGGTCTTGTCCGCCGGCTCTATCTCCTCAAGAGCCAGCGCGGCATCGTCGAGCATCCCAAGTTCCAGATACCCGCTCGAAGACAAGAACATGCCTCTGCCAATCGGACTTCAAGGGATCGGTGCCTCTTGAAGGAAGAAAAGGAGTGCGTTCGTTGCTACCCAGGTGACCAGCAGAAAGCCGCCGGCCGTTACAGCCAACATGATGAGCGACCAGAAATGATGATCATCAGACTGCCGGCGCAACGGTCGCCGTAATTCCATTCGAAGAGGCTATGCAGACTCGTCGGAGGTCAACCCCTTGCGGTCCAACAGCCGCATGGATAGTTGCTGAGCTTGCCGTTAAATGCATGACGCGCTGGGCGGCGACCAGAATTGGCCTTCGTTCAAGGCGCGTTCAGTTAGAGTTAACCGAGAGCAATGGGATTGGGAACCAAGCACCGGCAGAACCAACCGTGGACATCTGCAACAGCATCTCCAGGAATAATAAGTTCGGATTGGTGGAGGAATTCATTGCCGAGCTTGAGGGCGCTCGCAAAGACTACGAGTAACGGCCAGTTCACTGACATCAAACAAGAGATGCGACGAAAATCACTTGGATGAAGACACGTTCTGATACGTTCGACGCGAAGCCGCTCTTCCGCCCAAGGCTCCTCGAGATTTTCAACCGGCCTTACGGACGGAGCGATCTTCTCGCGGATGTCATGGCAGGCATCACAGTCGGTCTCATCGCCCTTCCGCTGGCTCTCGCCCTCGGTATTGCCAGCGTCCCGAGCGGCACGGAGACGCCTTACCCTCCACCAGCGATCGGCTTATTTACCGCTATTTTTGCCGGTCTGGTCATTTCTAGCCTCGGTGGAAGCCGCATACAGATCGGTGGTCCTACTGCGGCATTTATACCGATCGTTCTGTTGATCATCGAGAAACACGGATACTCCGGGCTGATCTTGGCTACGCTGATGGCCGGAGGAATCCTCATTGCGATGGGTTTTGCCCGCATGGGCACCCTGATCAAATTCATTCCTTGGCCGGTCACGAGCGGGTTCACCACCGGCATCGCGGTTTCCATCATGGCGACGCAAGCGGCAGATTTTCTGGGCATCCACGCCGAAACGCCGCCCCCCCGCGAGTTTCTTCACAAGCTGCAATGGATTTGGGAAAACCTCTCGCATTCCCATCGCGCATCGTTGGGGCTTGCGTTGGGTTGTGTCTTGCTCATCAGCTTCTGGCCAAGGCTCGGCATCAAGCGTGTTCCCGGATCCATTGTGGCAATGCTGGCGGCTGCGGCGGCTGTGGCGCTCTTCGGCCTAGAGCAGAAACTGGGTCTTGAAACCATTGGCTCGAAGTTTGGACCTGGTGCTATCCCACTGGGATTCCCACCATTTCAATTGCCGGATTTCAGCCTGGAACGAATCCGGTCTCTCATTGAACCGGCGATGACGATCGCGCTGCTTGGGGCCATAGAGTCCCTGCTTTCCGCGGTGGTGGCTGATGGGCTGTCCGGCGACCGGCATGACAGCAACACGGAACTTATCGCCCAGGGTGTCGCAAATATCGTTTGTCCGTTCTTTGGTGGGCTTCCGGCCACTGGAGCCATCGCCCGCACGTCTGCCAACGTTAACAATGGCGGGCGAACTCCGATTGCCGGAATCGTCCATAGCCTCACGCTACTGCTCGTGGTTCTGGTTTTCGCCCGCCATGCCATCTACATTCCCGTCGCGGCGATGTCTGCCGTCCTCGTGATGGTGGCGTTTCGAATGGGTGAGTGGCACGAGTTCCGGCGTCTCCGGTTGATGCCCCGCAGCGATGCCGTCGTACTCCTTGCGACCTTTGTCCTCACGGTAATCTTCGATCTCGTCGTGGCGGTTGAAGTGGGCATGGTGCTTGCCGCGGTCTTGTTCATCCACCGGGTTTCGGAGACGACGGAAGTCTCCCTGGTGACGGATCAGGACGTTCTCGAATCCCCGGAGCAAATGGCCCAAGGAAAGAAGATTCCGAATGGTGTCCTCGTTTATCGCATCTTTGGTCCGTTCCTCTTTGGCGCGGCGGAAAAAATGGAGGACGCCATGCAACGCATCGGCAAGCTGCCGCGCGTGCTCATTCTGCGCCTGCACTTGGTTAGCGCGATGGATGCCACTGCGCTGAATGCCCTGGAGAGCATTGTCGAGCGTATGCAGCAGGCCCGCGGAACCGTGATCTTGAGCGGGCTGCACCGCCAGCCGCTCGACATGCTCCGCAAAGCCGGCTTTGTCGAGGTTATCGGACGCAAGAATTTCTGCGCCACATTCGATGATGCCCTAGTCCGCGCAAACCAGGTGCTCGCGGGAAGCGGGTAACCCGTGGAGCCACAACAAACTCCGCCCTTCCGGGGCGTGGTTTCTTGATGAGTTCGTTGTCGATACGAAGCTGCCGGAGAAGCTATAGGCTGGCTACAAGTTGCATGGCTGCGCTGTGCGGCACCCCTGATGCGGTCGTGTTATCAATTATGACACCTCACAGATATCCAAGAGCCGTATTCGCGTGGATTGTAACTGCCGCATCATTATGGCACCCACACGCAGGGCAAGATCGTATCCGAAAGCGGGGGTTTCCTTTGCTTTGTTACGCAGTGCATCCGCCTTGAAGACGACGGCTTCTGTCGGCTCGACCGCCCGCGCACTAAAGTGCCACTGGTGAGGAGGAAAAAGCCAGGACCAGCCGAGCGCCTCGCCAGCGCCGAGGGTTTGAATAGTAATGAAGCCTTCTCCAGGAACGTATGCTGATTCCAAATCGACTTTACCGTGATCAATCAAATAAAAATGCTCCGCATCGTAACCTCTCTTAAGAAGCTGTTCGCCGGGCTGAAAACGCTCAATGACAGCGCATTCAATCAACAGAGGAAAATATTGCGGCGGAAGGTTATTCCAAAACGGATGCCGAACGAGAATATCTTCTAGGGTTTTCATAGGTACTTCACAATCTTCCTCTTTTCAATTTAGCCGACAAGACCGACCTTAGGCTCTCCGCGAATTGGCGGATTCTTTCCGTTTCTTGTCACCACCCTCTGGCTCTGACGACTTCTTCGAGTGGGTGGAGCCCGGTCTCGTCATTTGTGGGTCCAGGTTGCCCTTGGGGCGAAATGAATCAGTGGTCAGTCCGCGCACCTTTTGGCGATGATTGACTGGGATTTTCGATTTTAGTGACAAGAGGGACACGTTTTGACAGCGGTAGCGTTCGGGGGAACTGTTGAGCCCAACTAAAGAGGAAGGATTTCGAATCCTTGCTCTTCGAGAGTGAAGTCGCCTCTTTCCCACCGCCGCAAGTTGTCGGTGAGCCTGCAAGCAACTCGCCATTCCGGTGTAGTAAATCGGCGTAACAATAGATAGGAAGTTACTGAGAAATAATGTTTTGCACTAGCTGGAATGAAGGTCGGCCTTGCGAATCCAAAGCAACTAGTTCACCGTCGAGAACGAAGTCGCCCTCAAGCGATGCGAACGCCTCCACGACACCAGGGAAGCGCCTATTAAGCACCTTCTTGTGCCGCGAGAATAGAGTAACATCCGTTCCGCGCTTCACCGCGATGCAGCGATAACCGTCAAGCTTGACCTCAAACGCCCACGTCTCTCCTGCCGGCAGCGCCGTCACCGACTTACACTGCATCGGCTCGATGAAGGCAGGTTCCGTGCGCTTTCGAGTTGTCCTTGGCGAGTGGGGAAACTGAGTCGCCTTTGGCATCGCTCATTGGCTTTTGCCGATCAGAAACACCGCGCCGAAGTCACGCGCGCAGCGGCGAGCACGGAGCTGTTAGTCGGCATCGATGACATTCCCTTCTGCGTCGGTTCGGAGAGACCCTTTCGACGAATCGAGAATGACTAGTCGATTCTGCCACGGGTCCTCGATCATGGCACACAAACCAATTCGAATCTCAAATGGTCCCGCAACCACCTTCCCACCCGCTTCGACAAATCTGCTGATTGCAGCTGGCACCGAAGCAACCAAAAGGTCGGTCTCAATAGGCCGCTCATCTGTGTGTAGCACCAGTTCCGCATCGGAGTCCGGCAGCCTCAATCCGGCCGCCAAATCGTCGCGCCAAATCAGCTCGTGACCTAGTCTACTACAATAGAACGCGAGTGCCGCATCAAGGCCCGCAACTGGGATGCTATGGCAATCGACTTTTCTGAAGAGTGCAGTCATCTCTAGCGCCGCTTAACCGCAAAGCAATACAAGGAATGGGACGGCCAAAGCAAGAATCCCGACGTTGCGAGAGGAGGAAAGCTGGACAGATTTATTCCTTTGAGCTCGTCGTCAGAGCGATTGCGTCGCTCCACGCTCCGGCGTCGAAACATTCCAAGGATAAAACAGGCAGCCCAGCTTCCCCCGCGACTGACTGCCTCGTGGTTGTTACGAACACCAAAGCAATGTCGGCTCATGCCATCAAATTTGAAATCGGGGTGCATCCCATTCTTTTCATCAGGTTTCTGACACCCAACCAAACGGGGAGGTAGCCCGCCGTGATGACAGTGCATCCAACTTGAACGGGCTACCTCGGTTGTTGACCGGTGCGGAGTTTAGCAACGCTGCGGCGGGCTTAGATATCAGGGCCGCTGCGGATTGCTGGATCAGGCCGCAATTCTCCACAGCTCCGCTTTGAATCCGATGCTCCCGGCGACATCCAATTGCCGTTTGCTCATGGGAGTCCCGCCTGCTAAAGTCATTCAGGTAGTTGCCCCATGGAAGCAGTGCTGTCGATCCTATTGCCGCTCCTTGCATTATCGATGTTACTTACGATTTTTGCGATGCGTATCGCTCAAGGATCTGGAAAATGGGAGTATGAGGACAAGGCGCAGTATGAGGATCTTAACTCGTCCGCGAAAGTCCATCGCAAGGGAACCGGCTGAGCAGAACCGTTTACAATCTGGCGGATAGCAATTTCTCAATCGCCAATCCAGCGACAACTCCTCCCACTGCCGCAACTCGCCTTTGAAGCCGATGCTCTCCGCGATCCGAAACGTCGAGATCACACAACGCTCGATTGCCTTGCCGCTCTTTCCTGCTCGTTCACAAGCTGACCGGAATTCGCGCCGCGACCGGTAGAGGTGAGCCGCAAAGGCGTCATGCTCGCTGGCCTGAACTTGGGCCAGCAGCTGCTCGACGATCTGTTGCACCTCAGTGAGTCTCGCAATGAACGTTTCGCGGTTCATATCGTGATATTTCACGAGATTGATTGGGTTCGCGAGCAATTCCTGAGGAACCGACGGGCTCCTGGTAAAACCATGCCCCCCTCTCGCTTGGCACTGGTGGAAAAAGCATGCTTTTCGCTATTACGCGGCAATAACGCTGGAGGCGTTCGGCAATCTTCAATTCGCTTGCTGCCCTCGCGTGCGAGGAATCGGGCAACCATTGTTGCAATACACTTGCAAGTAACGCGGAATGCATGGAAGACTGGATCCTTTCGCAGGAGCGGAGCCGGGACAGCAAAGGGTCGGTTTTTACCGGTCCGATCTTTCAAGAGTCCGATCCCATGTATCTAGGAGTGAGGGTCCCGGTCGCATTCTACAAGGTGATTGCAGTGATTGATGATGCCAAAGGCCAACTGAGCGTGACCGCATTCGAGATGGATCAATCCGATGTGATGCCGCCGCAGCCGGGAGCGCCTATGCCTGAAGCACCCTTCGATCCCGGCCGCTTTTCAGTGGACCAAATCACATTGTCGGAATTGGAGGAACGTTCGGGCCTCGATTTCGGGAAGGGTGAAGGATTTCGATGTTTTGGCGGCGCAGCCAGTGCCAAGGGCCGTGTTGATGGGTGCACGACTGCGTTTACCCCTTGGCACACGCTCGTGAGGTCGTGCTGTGGACTCCCTGAAAATAGTCGTCGAAGGCTAGCATCGCGTCGGGTTCGTTGGGCTGTTGCGAGTGGTGGTCGAGGAGTTGGAGATCAATCTCCGATCCGCGGAAGGTCTTTCCATCGGCGAAAGTCGCCGTTGAAGCCCATACTCGCCGCAATCCAGAAACTCGCGATGACGCACCGCTCGAAACTTGCTTGCCGGACTTCCCAGCAGTTTCGCACGTTCGTCGGTATTCCCTGCGGGATTGATAACCCTTTTTCCGAAGGCTTTCCCTCCCCGGTCCACCGCATCCGCATTACGCTGGAGTTTCCAGCGGTACGGGCTACAATTCCTGAAGTATGCGAAGGGTCTTCAAAACCGCCAACAAGCCATTGGAGATTAAGCCACAGGAGAAATCTGTTTGGATCTGCATGTGCGGGCTTTCAAAAAACCAGCCATACTGTGACGGTTCACACAAGAAGGTCGCCGATGAAGAAGATGGCAAAACCTACGAGTATGATTCTGAAGGGCATCGCCGAGAAGTAACGACCTGAAGGTTCCGACCGCTGCAGTTCAGACTTCCGTTCCGCCTCTCTTATCAGTTTTGCGAGCTAGAAACGATGCTGAAGCGCGGAGATCTCTTCGCCGCAAAATTCGAGCCTCCAAATCTGCCCGTCGTAGAGCCGCAGATCGACCTTGAATCTGCAACCGAGTGAGCTGCTAAAGGCCGTGTACCTGTCATCTGAAAGTATTCATTTTTGCTGTAGGGACCAAGGAACGAGTCAACCAGCTTCTGGACTTCTTTCGACGGGGGACGGCCCCTCCCGGATACAGATCGCCTTCGAGCTATCGCTGGTAGAGGCGCGAATTAGGAGTTTGAACTCTGACCGAACTCCCTTCGCCAACAGTTCATCCCCGCATTATCGAATCCTACAACCGTTACTCATTTCCCGTTACGAAGCCATGCGGCTTCTCGGGGTGTGTTCGTTCATACTGTGGAAGTGGAAGCTAACCGGGGTTCTTGAGCCGCTCGTCGTTGACGGCCAGACGGCTGCGTATTTTCTCCCCGACGTCGAGAAAGTTAAAGCCAGCGACTATCGTGACCGGCTCAAACCGGGACGGCCCCGCAAAAAGAGGGGGGCGACGGTATGAGCCAGAAGCTGATTGATAAAGCCGAGACGGCGCGCCAGATCGGGGCCAACAAGCCGGTCTCGATTTTCTTTGTAAATCAGCTTCTCGCGAAGAAGGTGCTGCCTTGCGTGCGAATTGGTTACCGCACCGTGAGAACTCCGCAGGATGCCGTCACGGAGTATGTCCGCAGCCGCACGGTCAATGTTATTTTAGCGAACTCGGCCGATCTGACCGCCAGCCCTCCGGGTTGGCCGCGTCCCGAATAACAGGACGATTCCTAGCGCGTCCTAGGCGCAACAACGGGCCAATTGTGCGTGGGCATTGAACGCCACACAATGCCGAGTTGCCCCCTGGCGTCACGATGGCTACGGTTGCGACCGATTCCCGCGCAACAAGTTCGGTCACTTTTTGGCGAGAAACGCTCGTCGGGCTGTCTCCAAAGAGGCTGAACCTTGCCAAATAGGATGACAAGAGCGCTTATGGCTCGCTCCACGAGTTCAATCTCTCTTCTTTGCTAAAGCGCGCCGAGCCACCTAGCAGACTGTTGAAGAACCCCGTGGTTTCATGCACGACTGGGGTTCTGAAGAGATTATGAAAAACAAGGATGAAAGTCCTGGTCTTGACGCAAAGGCTACGAAACCACAAAACTCGCCCGCAAAGGTAAGCGATAACAGCTTGAAACAAGTTGTAGGCCCCTGCCATCCATTGTTTTGGGGTTCCAACTCCCAACAGAGTGCGCATCAACAGACTCAGGTTAAAGCAGGCCGCCGCGATCTTATGCCGCTTAGTGAGATTTTCTGTTCCCTGGAGCGTGGCTCGACGCAGTCCGCCTTCGTCAAGGAGGTGCTCGAAGCTGCGTTCCAGGTGCATGCCGCGCTTGCGCAAAAGCGCCTTTGCCAGACTGGCTTTTAACGGCACACGCGGCGCGATGAAGAGCTTTGCGCAACGAAGCGGTCAAGCCTTCCTTGCGACGCCGGGCAGCGTTGGCGTCCCCGATTACTGTGCGAATGTCGAACTCTTGGATCTGGGCAATTTCCTCGATGGCAAAGTAGCCTTTGTCCGCGGTGAGCGAGCGCACGACCCCATCCTCCTCGTTGGCTACGATACGGTTGACCACTTCCACCGCGCAGGCTACCCGCTCGCTCAAAGCCTTCGTGTCAGCGTGATCACCCTCCAAGACTGCGGCCTGTACAATGGCTCCGCTTTCCAAATCGGTCACATGCTCGGGTTTGTAAATCATGTCGCAGGCTCCGTCCTTGGTGCGCCCCACCTTGGCTTGCGGATCATGCGGGTTTTTCCATTCTTCATTGCTCGTCCTGCGTCCAGGCCGCTTCTTATCGAAGCGACGTACCGCCCCCTCATCCTCCGGGTCGACGCCCTCTTTTTCCGCCAATTCCTTCACATACTCCCAATAGGCCTGTTCGGTATTACGATGTACCAGAGTGCGCAGACTCGCATTGGCTTCGATCACACTCGAATCGATCCCCAAGTGCCGACCCCGAAAAAGTCCGTAGGCTTTGAGCGCCGAGAGCACTATTTCGAAAACCCCCTGGTAAATCTCGGCCCGAGCCGCTGCCGAATCACGCTCAGGCTGCTGTGATCGGGCGTGCTCTCTTCAAGCCGGTAGCCCAGAAACGTCCGCACCGAGAGGCCGCCCCCACAGCGCGCCGCAATCGCTCGTTCGCTCGGCAGGTTCTCGAAAAACCCTACCATGAGCATTTTCAAATACACCACAGGATCAATCCCGGGTCGTCCGCCCCGGCTCTCTTCGCAATACGCCGGCGCACACAACGCCCAGACCTGCCGCGCAAAATCCATCGCTGCCAAATGCTCGTTTAGCTTGCCGTAAAAGCCCTGGCTCGTGGGCTTCGACACTCGCGAACGCTCGATCCAAAACTCCCCCTGCTTCTCTTCAACCTCCCGTCTCAGAAAACATCTCCGCTCCTATCTCAATGCCCGCAAAATGGCGAGTTTTTCAACAGTCTGCTAGTGTCCTGCGAGAGAAGTACATTTAAGAAAGGGAGTTTTCGAGTTTCCTGAAGATAGAATCTGCGGAGGCGGTCCAAGTAAAGGGTTTGGGATCTTTGTTGTGCTCGGCGAGGTAGGCGTCAATAGCGGCTTGAAGTTGTCGCACTGAAGAAAAGCTTCCCCGGCGAATGGCTTCGGTAGTGATACGAGCAAAGAAACGCTCGACCATATTGAGCCAGGAACTGCCAGTAGGAGTGAAGTGAAGGTGGAAGCGTGGGCGGCGTAGCAGCCAGCGATGGACTTTGGGGGTTTTATGGGTGGCGTAGTTGTCAATGATGAGGTGAAGTTGGCTGTGGCCGTCATCGGGGAATTCGGCGTCTATGCGTTCCAAAAAGGCCAAGAATTCCTGGTGGCGGTGGCGCTGGTGGCATCGGCCCAAAACTCGTCCGGTGGCCGCATCGTAAGCGGCAAACAGAGAAAGAGTCCCGTGACGCACATAATCGTGGGTCTGACGCTCGGGCAGACCAGGACGCAGTGGCAAAATGGGTTGGCTGCGCTCCAGGGCTTGAGTCTGGCTCTTCTCATCGACACAAAGCACGATCGCTTTATCGGGCGGATTGAGATAGAGGCCCACAATATCGCGCACCTTCTCCACAAACATCGGGTCGGCACTCAACTTGAAGGAGTCCACCCTATGAGGCTTGAGTCCAAAGGCGCGCCAAATTCGCAGGACCGAATGCTCGGAAATGCCTGCTTCCTTAGCCATCAGGCGACTGCTCCAGTGGGTTCGAGCCCGAGGCGTACCCTCCAGCGTCTTGGTGAGCACTTCTTCGACTTTCTTGTCGTCGATGCTCCGCGGAGCTCCACTGCGCGGCGCATCCGCCAGCGCCTCGATCTTCTCCCTGGCATAACGGCTGCGCCACTTGCCAACCGTGGGCAAAGAGACTCTTTCGCGCCGGGCGATCTCGGTGTTCCTTAATCCCTCCGAGGCGCCAAGAATGATCCTCGCCCGCTGCGCATCACGCTGGCTGGACTTGGGTCGGCTGGCTATCAAAGTAAGTTTTTCTTTCTCGGCAGGGCTCAGAACAATCGTTGCTACAGGTCTTCCTATTGGCATTGCCCTTGTAAGGCCTCCGATCCACTTTTACAATGTATTTCTCTCGCAGTACACTAGTAGCTATCCCAAAACCTCCTTGATGAGCAAGAGAGCGCAGGCCATGTGAAGGAAACCTTGGAAGGCGAGATGAGATTTTTCCCAGCGAATGCAAAGTCGGCGATAGTTTTGGAGCCAGGCGATGGTGCGTTCGACCCTCCAGCGTCGTTTGCAGCGTCGCAGGGCTGGCCGTCTTGGGTTTGAGAGCGATTGAGCCGGTTGGGTGCAATCATCTCGACTCCCTGAGCGGCCAGCAACTCGTCGAGACGGTCACTGTCGTAAGCTTTATCACCGATGACTCTGGCGGGGGTGGTCTGCACAATCATGAAAGCAAAGAGTTGCTGGATGAGATGGCTTTCGGCGAGGTTGGCCGGGGTGCTGCAAGCCGCCACCGGCAGCCCCTGAGCGTCAACCAGGATCATGATCTTGACGCCCTTGCCGACCCGAGTGCAACCGATGCCATCGCCGCCACTCTTGGCTTTGGAAAAAGTGCCATCGATGAAACATTCGTAGAGGCGGAACCGCCCGGTGTCTTCCACACAGCGACCAGCGGCTCGCATCAAGGACTCAAAAACGCCGGTATTGACCCACTTGAGAAACCAGCGGTGAACGGTGCTCTTAGGACCAAAACGCGAGGGAAGGTCCTTCCATTTCGCTCCGTTATCAAGCACCCAAAAAATGCCTGCAATCACCTCTCGCTTATCGGTAGGCGGTCGCCCTCCCTTCGCACTGCGTTCCGCATCAGGGATCCGCCCAGAGAGCCAATCCAACTCTTCTTCGCTAAGCATCAGCATTCAAATAACTTAGCATTAACAATGCCAAAATCCCGGTTTTGGGATAGCTTCTAGAGG
>CAVSXN010000011.1:0-39916 GCA_963731945.1 uncultured Verrucomicrobiae bacterium
CACCCAGATAATAAACCAGCCTGAAGTAATCGCCGGAAGGCTTCCTGTCGCGGTAGATTTTCACCGCGGTCGAGCCTGCCTTTACTGTGAGAGGGAATTCCTTTTCGCCTTTGGTCCTGGAGGCATGCGTGCAAGAAGTCGTCCAACTGTCCGAAAACCGCCCGAAAAGTGCAACTCATTTCGCGAAATGCCAATTTAACACGCTGTCTAACAGTCACATAAAAAACTGCCGGCGGAGGGGATCGAACCCACACTCCCGAAGGGAACACGATTTTGAGTCGTGCGCGTCTGCCAGTTCCGCCACGCCGGCTTCGTTGATTATCAATCTGTTAGTAATCCAACCGTTGATCTTTTGGCTACGTTTCGTGCTACTTTTACGCTGTGCGACGTAATGATACAGACACGAGCGTGGAAGGAGCGCGGAATCACGCGGTCAGGTTCGTTGCGGTGACCCATAGCCGCAAGCGTAAAATCCGTGGGCTATGGAAACGTGGGGACCGATATTATGCACAGATGCGCATGGAGGTCGAGGATGGCCAGACCAAACCCAAGCGCATTGCACTTAATGCGACGACGCTCGACCAGGCCAAGACGGAACTGGAAAAGGCGCGCACCGAGAACCGGGCTGGCAAGCTGGCGTTACCCGGCCGCCGGCCAAGCTTTTCGGAGTTTGCGGAGGAGTATCTCGCGAGCGCAACTCACGAGCAGAAAAGCGCCAGCACGCGCCGCGCTGAGCGCGTGATTCTGGGTTATTGGAAGGCCCACCTTGGCGGCGTGGCTCTCGACAGGATCACGCCGGTGATAGTCAAGGCTTACCGGGAAAGGCGCCTGGGAGCGGGCGTGAGGGCGCGGACGGTCAACATTGAGACTGTGACCTTTTATGCGGTGCTCAAGTTGGCGGTCGACCGCGGAGTGATCGCGTCGTTTACGCGTGTGTCCCAGCTCAGGCAGAAGCCACCACCGATCCGCCAATTGTTGAGCCCCCAGGAGGTGGAACGACAAAGAATGCCGATTTGCTCAAATTTTATCTTCAGTTTCTCGCGCTTACTGGCGCAAGGGAAAAGGAGGCCTTGCGTGTTCGTTGGTCAGACGTGGATTTCGAAAACCGGCAGGTAGTGATTGGCGCGGACGGTTCAGCAAAGAACGCGCGACATCGAAGCGTACACTTTTCGAGTGAGCTTGATGCCCTTCTCCGCGAAATGCGTGAAGGGCGCCAACCGGACAGCAGTTTTCTTTTTCCGAGCGCACAACGCGGTTCCAAGGACATTCGCGCCAGAAGCCTGCGCGAATCCTTCCGCCTAGTGCGTCGGGCGGCTGGATTGGCTGGGGTTGGATTTCACGACTTCAGACACTTCTTCGCCACCCAATGCGTCATGGGCAACATTGATTTTATGACCGTCGCGCACTGGCTGGGGCATTCCGGCGGCGGAATTTTGGTGGGCAAGGTTTACGGTCATTTGGCCGATACGCACAAGGCCCGAATGGCGGATGGTCTCTCGATCGTGAAGCCGCCAGCGAATATTATCGCGCTTCCCTCCGGGCCCGGTTGAGGGTTCTCGTCGCGTCGCTCGCGGCGCTACGCGACGCAGTTCTATTTAAAAATAGATTTGACGTGCCATTCGGCGGAATCGCAGGAAAAGATAGTGCCCTCAGCTAGGAAGCTCGCAGTCGACGCTCTCAAGCCGTGACCCATATTCGTAGGAAGCGATCAGATACGTCATCAACCCATTTTAGCCGGGATAAATCAACTACTCGGGGACTTACACGCCGTTGACCACGTTTCGGAGCGGATGGCCCAGCAACGCCCGGCGACATGACTGTGCGCCTTTAATACGCAGCTCCGTGAGGCCTTCTTCGCAGTAGAACGCAGAGTGGGGGCTGACGATGACGCGGTGGTGGGCCGGGTGATCGGGGTCACGCCAGGCGGCGATCAGCGGGTGGTCGGGCGGCGGGGGTTCCGTCTCCAGCACGTCGATCCCGGCGCCAGCGAGTTGACCCGAGGCGATGGCGTCGGGGATCGCTGTGGAGTCCACGACACCGCCGCGGGCGTTGTTCACCAGGTATGAGCCGCGCTTCAACTTTGCGATAGCCGCCGCGTTGACGATGTGGCGGGTCTCATAGGTCAATGGGCAGTGGCAGGTCACCACATCCGATTTGGCCAGCAATTCGTCGAGCGTCTCCGCCCGGGTCACCCCCAGGGCCTTGTCGTAACCGTCGGGCGTGTAAGGGTCGTAGTAGAGGACGCGCATCCCGATGGCCTTGCCGCGGACGGCGACGGCGGATCCGATTCGGCCTAGGCCGATGATGCCCAGTGTCCGGCCGCGGAGCCGGACGAGCGGAGCCGCGTGCCCGTAATGCCATTCTTCCCGACTGTCACGCAGTCGTGAGTTAAGCGCGTGGATGCCGCGTGTCAGCGTGAGCATCATCCCGATCGCTGAGTCGGCGACCTCCTCCGTGCCGTAGTCGGGCACGTTACATACCGGAATGCCGCGACGTTGAGCAGCCGCCAGCTCGACGTTGTCGTATCCAACCCCGCACCGCGTTATGACTTTGCACACGTTCAGCCTGTCTATCGTCGTCCCCGAGAGGCGGGCGACGGAGTGGTAGACCATCAGCGCGCCGGCGTCCTCGACCTTGCCCACCAACTCCTTCTCGTCGGTAGCGTTGAGGGCAACCACGTCCGCGATGTCCCCAAGCACGCTGCACTCGGGCGCGAGTGAATCGATGATGAAATCGGTGACGATGACCTGGTGACGTTTAGACAAAGTTCCCTTTCAATATCTAGGACGCGTGCGTCTTTCAAGTTGTTGCCGCGAGACCTTCCGTCGCGATCGAGACTGCTCCAAGGGCCGCGGCATGGCATAATTGTGAGGGGGCCCCGCAAAGCGTGGCCGCGAATTGAGGCGGGCACCCAAGCTTACCGGGGGGCGGGTCTTGCCTGTATGGATCAATTGAGTTGTTCGAGAAAAATTTCAGAAATTCTGGAAGATTCGGAATTTGCCTGGCGCGGATGCGGCCACGCTGCAGCGGGCGGCGTCTCGTGCGATCGACAAACTGGGAACTCTCCAAAAGCTCTTACGCCAAACCTCGCAACCGGCCAGGCACCAGTATGGACTGCAAATAGCAGAAGGCGTGGTAAAATTCTTGGAGAACCATCATCCCCGGACCAATTTTGACTACCATCGCACAAATGACGGACGCCGAAACGGTGATGAACCTGCTCCGCCAGGTTCCCCTCTTCATTAACCTTAAGGATGAAGAAAAGATTTGCATCGAGGAGACGGAAGAATGGCGGCTTTCCGAAGGCGAATTAGTCGTCAAGGCAGGCGAACCGGCAGAGCATTTTTTTGTGCTCCTTGAGGGTGAGATCAGCGTCTCCAAAAAGGACGGTGACCAGGAGATTGTTGTCGCGCGCTACACGTCCGGAGCATTCTTTGACGAGGTGCCGCTGCTGCTGGGCGTCCCCTACATTTTGACCGCGCGCGCGGAATCCGACTCCCGGCTCATCGTTTTCGCGGAAGAGGGGTTTTGGCGTTTGCTGCGGCTCTGTCCGGCGATTTCCAGTGAGATTTTCCGCGCGATGGCGACGCGTCTTCGCAACCTAGAAGGTTCCGCGCAACAGCAGCAGAAGCTGGAGGCGCTCGGAACAATGTCCGCCGGCCTTGCTCATGAGTTGAACAATCCTTCTGCCGCCGCACAGCGCATCGCAGTGCATCTCGGAGAAGTGATTCAGGCGATCCAATCGGTCACCCATCGGTTGCATCACACGCTTGAGCATGAACACTGGGATCGGTTGATCGCACTCGTGGGCGAAGTTTTGAAGAACCCTTCGGCTGGCAAGCGCCCTCACTCGATGGAGCAGAGCGATTCGGAAGATGCGCTAGCAGCCTGGCTGCGGGAAGGAGGGGTGACCGACGCCTGGAAGATCGCTCCCGTGCTCGTCAGCGCGGGATTGGATATGAGTGCGCTGCTTTCCCTGCGTGAAGATTTGCCAGGGAACGCTTTTGGCGACGCGGTGCGATGGATCGCCTTGCGGATAACGATCCAAACATTGCTCGATGACGCTGAACAATGCACCGGGCGGATCGCTGGGCTGGTCGATGCCGTGCGTTCCAGTGCGCGACAGGAGCGCGCAGAGACCGCGGATATTGACGTGCATGAACAAATCAGGAGCGCGCTGGGCATCCTTGATCACAAGATCAAGAACCTTCGCGTCACGCAGAATTTTTCGAGCGAGTGCCGTCACGTGCGCGGCTATCCGAGCGAACTCGCGCAGGTGTGGGTCAACCTGCTCGATAACGCAGCGGATGCAGCAACTGGCGGTGGAGAAATCTCTATTCGAACCCGACGCGACGATAATCAGACTGTCGTGGAGATCTTCGACAACGGCCCCGGCATCGCACCGCAGAATCTTACGCACATTTTTGAGCCGTTCTTCACCACAAAGGGCGTCGGTTCGGGAAAAGGTCTCGGCCTTACGATCAGCCAGGGCATTGTGGGAGACCGGCATGGTGGTGAGATCGAGGTCGAATCGAAAGCGGGTGAAACGCGATTCATCGTGCGACTGCCCGAGCGGCGCGTTGAGAGAAATGACGCAGCCGAGGCAATCGTCGTGACTCGCGCATATATGGCTGAGTTGACGGAATATCTCGAAGAAATGGAAACTCCTCCACCGCCTCAAACGCGAGCCGTTTCGTTTAAGACAGTTTTCGACGTTCCGCTTTTCGCTCAGCTCAGCGATTCCCAGCGCGAGTGTCTTTCGACGGGAACTGAGGTTCGCTTCGCGAGAGGGGAGATCGTCCTTCGTCAAGGCGATCCGCCGCATTTTTTCCATGTGATGCTGGAAGGCGAGTTGCGCGTGACAAAATTCTTCGGCGAACAGGAAATTATCTTCGCCACCCGGGTTCCGGGAGAATTCTTCGGCGAGATTGTAATCCTGCTCGACGTCCCGAATTTCGTGCTCTATCGGGCAGTCGCCGACAGCCGGCTTCTTCGCCTGCCGCGCGCCGGATTCTGGGACCTGCTTCGCACCTCGCCCACGGTGGCGAGGGAAATCATGCGGACGCTGGCGACGCGATTGCGCAATATGGCGGGCTACACACAGGAGCGCGAGAAGCTCATTCAACTTGGCGCAGTGGCGGCTGGGCTCGCCCATGAACTCAATAATCCCGCGACGGCTGCGCGCTGCGCCGCCGCCGCTCTGCGCCAGAGCGTAGAGCAGGTTCAGCACTACGCATGCGAGCTTAATGAAACGCTCAGCGCCGAGCAGTGGCAGCAACTGGTTGCGACCTCCCAAGAGGCCGTGCATTGCGCCACATCGCAGCCCAAACTCAATGCCCTCGAACAAAGCGACCGCGAGGAAGCGATCGAATCCTGGCTCGACTCACACAAAGTCGCAAGAGCGTGGGATCTGGCTCCGGCCTTGGTGAACGCCCGAGTCTACGAGGGTGATCTGGAAAGAGTCAAGCGCACGGTGCCGCCGCAGAATCTCGAAAACGCAATACAGTGGCTCGCAGCAAACCTCACCACACGCGACTTGCTAAAATCCATCTCGCACAGCACGGAACGTATCTCGGAATTGGTGGGTGCGGTGAAGTCTTACTCGTTCATGGACCAGGCGCCATGGCAGGAAATCAACGTGCACGAGGGCATCGAAAATACCCTCATCATCCTCGGCCACAAACTCAGGAATGTCATCGTCACGCGCGACTTTGATCGCACGCTTCCACGCCTTTGCGCTTACGGCGGCGAGTTAAACCAAGTCTGGACGAACCTCGTCGACAATGCGATTTACGCCGTCGGCGGGGCGGGTCGTATCGATGTCCGCACGGGCCGCGATGGCGAGTTTCTTCTCGTTGAGATCGCCGACAATGGCATTGGAATTCCGCCAGAGGTCCGGCCGCACATCTTTGCGGTGCCCTTTTTCACAACCAAGGGCGGCTTAGGCACGGGACTCGGCCTGGTTATCAGCCACAGGATCGTCGTCGAGCGGCATCACGGGAAAATCGACTTCAGCACGGGTCCCGATGGCACACAATTTAGCGTGCGGCTGCCGTTTGAATCTCCCGCGCACGCTTAGCCTCTAGGCGCAGGCGCGCGACAAACAGCATCGCCACCGGGCCTGCGCTACGCACCGTAGTGGAAGTAGAGATGTTGGCACCGATAGCGCGGGCTCTGCTGCCAACGTGCGACGCGTGCGCCGCGAGCCTGTCCTGAACCGGATTTCGAGGCGGTGCACAGAATACTCCGTCGGACCTCGCGAATCGCATCACTGCGAGCGTTGTGCTAGATTTTGAGCGCAATGAACGACGAAGCTCGGAGCAATCAGCCGCTCTCTGACGACTCGCAACCGCCCTCACAAAAGACCCCAGGGGCGGGCCAACCGATCTCGTCATCGTTCGACCAGTTGCGGATCACTCCACGACGGGACCCGGCCGAGCCGCGTATAATTTCCTACAAGGCTGGCAGCAATATACGGGAAAGCAGGTCGTCTTTGTGACGTCAGGCTCGGGTCAACCTCTCTCCTTCACAGGAGTCGTTAATCCGGCCGATCCAAACACGATATTTCTCGACGCGGCAGGCGACCGCAATGTGGTTGCGCTCATCGGGCACGAGTGGGCGCATACGCTTGCCTTAACCAATCCAGAGTTGCATCGGGGGATGACCGATGCGATGCGGCCCTCTGTCATCGGTTGGATGGAACAGGAAGGGATCCTCAGGGAGGAAGGTTATGGGGAAGGCCAAGTCACCGAGGAACTAACTAGCAATATCGTGGGCGACGCGATTGCAGACCCGGAATTCTGGCGGCAGCTCGCCGCGCGCAATCCTTCGCTCTTCGAGCGTGTGGTGCGTGCGATCAAGGAGTGGTTTGCTTCCGTTGGAGCACAAAAGAGCGGAGAAGCAACGGAAGGTCTCCCGATCTGGCGCGTCGAGATCACTCCTCAGCTGAAGGCGGACGTTTCCGTCGGGAAACTGCTCTTCGCCACTCGGCGCAACTTGGTTGCCTCAAAGATAAATTCGGCGACAATCAGTTGGCGTGAGTTCCTCAACCAGTATGGCGTCGGCGGGAATGCCGCGGCCCTCACCAACGTCGAGGCAAAGTGGCTCCTCCGATTTGGGTCGCTTGAGCGAGCCAGAGGTCGCATCACTGCGGCAAGAGATGCAAGAATCGGCCGAGGAAATTCGGAAGTTTTTCGCGGAGAAGCGGGCGGCACAGTAAACGCCGGAACGTTGCGTCCGCCAGGTTAAAGGGTGAAACGAATCCTGTAACCGCAGGGCGGAAGGCACGGGCATGGTGCGAGAGCAGTATGATGTGCCGCCACAAGTCCTCAATCCTAACTTCCAGCAACCTGTCATCGTCTCTTACCAACTAAAGCATGGCGCGCAGGGGGTTCGAGGAAGCGGCAACGGTTCCGTATTTGACGGAACTTATTGCCATTGCCCGCAGGGTGGCAACGGAACCTGACAAGCTTACATGTGAAAACATCAGGGTGGTTCATCGACTCCAGACGCCGGTTCTTTTCGATGACTCCCGAAGACCCTGGAGATTGTCATACGCGAGACGTCGTCAGGCACTCTTTTCTACGATCACGCCTATCTAAAAGAAGAACCCGCCGGTAGTGCGTCTGGGGAGCGTCGGTATCCCGGCGTCTCTGACCAGCCTGCGGCAGGTTCTAAGGAACCCGCCGCTGAGCCTGGAGAGCTATTTCAGTCATTCCAGGATGCGACGGGCTCCGAGAGAAAATAAACCCGAAGAGCAAGGGGATGCCAACCTCGCCACGCGCCGCGCAAGTTCGGGCGTCAGCAAGGAAGAGTCGGTCGCGGCGGAAATGCCACTGTATAAGTTCACCTATCGGCTTGCCACCTTGGGTGCAGCCACCCCAGAAAAGCCTAGCTCCACCTTGCCCTACGGAGCAACCAAGCTGAAACGAACCGCTTCCTGGCAACTTCAATGGCACCGTATCGATCCCAGAAACTTTTCGGCGGATAAACAATCAGCGGATCGTAGGCGGATCTGGAAGTGATGTCCCCCAAGGAACTGTCGAAAAACCCACGCACGTCGCGCGTGAGGAATTTTGGGCATACGTGAGTTTTCTTCAGTCTCCTTAGATCGCGAACGTGACTTTTCTTGCTCCAGAGGGTTCCATTCTCACTCTATGAAATATCGCTACCTGGCACTCGCGGCAGTTTCGATCGTTTCTGGTTGGACGTTGGGAATTGCGCAACCGGCGAACAAAGGCATTTCTCCCGAACCGACTTCGCCACCGCCCCCAATAGAAGAGGACTCGGTTCGCAAGGGCCTCGACAGGCTTCTCGAAAGCCTACCTCAGGAAACGCGGAAGCGTTTTGAAGCAGCGCGAGAAAAGGCGCTCCAGGATCCGAAGCTCCAGGAGCTTCAAGAAGCCGCCGACAGGGCGAAGAGGGACTTTTTGAAGGCCATGCGGGAGAAAATGTTGGAAATTGACCCGAATCTCACCGGTGTCATCAAGAACCGGGCTGGCGAGCGCAAAAGCGGAAGGGGCTGGAGGGAGGAAGGCACTTCCCCTGGTTTTGGCAATCTCAGTGAAGACGAACTTGAGAAGCTCAGAAGCGCACGGGAGAAGGCGAAGAGCGATCTTGCCGTTCAGGCGGCGGCGAAAAAGAAGCGGGAGGCCAATACGCTCGAAGAACGGAATGTGGCGTCTGAGGACTATCGGAGGGCGATGCGCGAGGCGATGGTCAAAGCAGATCCTTCCATAGTATCCCTTCTGCAGAAAATGGCTTCCAAGTCGTTTCCTCCATCCCCGAACCCTTTGGATGCAGAGACAAGTAATCCGATGACGAAAGAGCCGCAATCGCGCTGACGAGCGGGCCAAAAGCATCTGCTAGTAAATGTCCGGACGCCGGATCACCGGTCCCGGTTACAACTGGGAGCCACAATTCAGTGCCCGGACTGCCATATACCATTGCGAGGACCGCGATACGTTGAGATCCATTCGATGCCCATCGGAGAGCCAATCATTCATTCCTCACAGCACGACAGACAACTCGTGCTTCTTCTGCATTGCGGCTCCCTGTTGGTCGGCGTCGTCCACACGTTGCTTGGCCCGATCCTGCCCATGCTCGCCGCCAGGTGGCGTCTTGATGATGCGGAAGCGGGATCGCTGTTCATCGCGCTGTTCACGGGCGCGATGATCGGTTCCGCCCTATCGAGCTGGATGATCGAACGGTTGGGATCGTTGCGCCTGATGGCCTTCGGTTATGCGGCGATGGCTGCGGCCGTCGCATGTCTGGGTGCGAACACCTGGGGAATCGGTCTTCTGTCGGTTCTCAGCTACGGTTTCGCGATTGGTTTGACTAATCCCGCGACCATTCTGTTGGTTGCGGAGATCAATCCGGAACGTCGCGCGGCTGCGCTAAATATTTTGAGCTTCGTGTGGGCACTGGGGGCCGTTGCCGGCCCGCCGCTGATCGCCCTATTCGCGCGCGACGGACGTTTGGTTCTACCGTTAAATGGACTGGCGGTGCTTCTGTTCGCTATTGCACTGTTGACTGCGCGTCGCGCTCTAACCGCTTCATCGTCCCGAGTGAATCAAACCGAACCGAACCAGAAAGATCCGGTGCGCTTTGAGCGATCAGCGGTGCGCGCCTGGGCCAGTCCATATGCGTTGATGACCGGCGGGCTGATCTTTATTTACGTGGGAGCGGAGACGGCCGCCGGCGGATGGATTGCCTCCTATGCGCAGCGTCTTGGCGCGTCAGCGAGCGGGTTTGGGACGATGATGCCGTCATTCTTCTGGGCGGGATTGCTGATTGGCAGAGCCGCCGCGCCAGCGGTCTTGACGCGTGTGAGGGAGGTGGATCTGGTGTTGATCAGCCTGTTTGTAGCGGGCGCCGGTCTGGTGGTCATCGTGGTGGGAAGCAGCCTGCTGACCGTTTCGTCCGGTGCTGGTCTGACTGGGTTGGGACTAGCCGCCGTGTTTCCCACCACTTTTGCGATCTTCACCCGGCATTTCGGGAGACAGGCGTCGCAACTGACTGGATTCTTCTTTGTCCTGGCCGGCCTGGGCGGGGCTCTGATTCCCTGGCTGGTGGGAAGCATTTCGGCTTGGTCTGGGAATTTGCGCATCGGACTTCTCATTCCACTGTTTTGCGTGGCGTTCATGATTGTCTTGCAAATTCTTATTATCCGGGCGTTGGCGCCGGGGCACTTGCAAAGTCGCTGATAAGCATCGTCATTCGTGAAGCTGCTTTCCATGTCGGCCTCCTCGCGCTTGTCAATGTTGGCTGCGTGTCGCCGATGTTGCTTTTGAAATGCACGCAATAGACGAGGAGAACGGCCGTCCAATGGCGGATTGCGGCAACGCCCGCGCGATTGCAGGACGAAACCGGAGCTGACTTTGTCGTATTCAATCTTCCCTGGAAGCTCCTGGCTACACCCGACATGGCGGCAGCGACGATGATTGCATTCAAAAACTTCGACTTTGACTTTGCCTTCGCAATTCGTCGAGCGGGACGATGGATCTACGTCGCCAAAGAGTCATTGAAGGCTGTTTGTGAGTCCCAACTCGGGCAAAGACCAAACTGGCAGGAGATTTCCGCTTCACCGTCTTCACCGATTCGAACGCCAGCCGCGCTCGCTACCGAAAACGGCGGGCGAATCGTGTAACCTCACAATACTCTTGTTTCAGGCCATTGTCCCTGCCTGAAGCACAAGATCTATTCTGTAAATCTCGCAGCGATACCGGTTTTAATTTTAAATTGGCACTTAAGCAAAAACGGCGAAAAAACATGCTAAGAGCGCTTGAATTTCCGGATTGTCCAGATTTTCCTGAGTGATAAGCGCGGCGCCGCTATCGATAACCGTGGGCACCCTTTCTCCCTTCATTTTGGCGACCAGAGCCTTCACAGCTTCATGGCCCATCTTCTTGGGGTTTTGAACGACGAGCGCTTGAATCTCACCTTTTCTCAAGCCTTCCATAAGGCCCGGCGACGTGTCGAAGCCGACGAGCTTCTTGCTGCCCGCCAGGTTATTCCGCTTGAGCGCAAGCAACATGCCGAGAGTGCTCGGTTCGGTTGAACAGAAAATTCCGTCTGCCTCCTTAAGCTTGTGCAGCATTTTGAGCGCGCTCCATCGAGCTTCTTTAGCGGTAGTGCCGGAGTAGCGATTGTCGAGAATAACCTGAATGTCGGGAAATTTCTTGATTGCTTCGAGGAAGCCCGCCTCTCGCCGACCCGTGCTTTCCGAACCTTCTTTAAAGCGAAAGAGCACGACCTTGCCTTTGCCGTCTAAAAGCTTTCCCAACTGCTCGCCAGCCATTTCTCCACTGCGGTAGTTGTTAGTCGATACCGTGCTGACAAAGTCCTTGACGGGCTCTCCCTTGAGCGCCGAATCCATGATCACCACAGGGATTCCCTTTTGCATGGCAACGGCGACTGAACGCTTGAGCGCTGTGTCATCAATCGGCGCCAGAACAATGCCGCCTACGCCCTCGGAAACGAATTGCTCAAGGATTTGGATCTGCTGCGCGGGGTCGTCTTCACTGAGAGAGCCCTTCCATACCATCTCCACGCCAGCTTCTTTCGCGCCTTCACGCGCTCCCGTCTCGACCGTTTTCCAAAACACCTGTGTCGTGCTCTTAGGAATCACGGCAATTGATTTCATGGGGTGAAGATTTATTAGAGGAGAGGGCTGAGCTTCGGGACTGTCTATTCTTGTTCGCCAAGCATTGTCTATCTTTTTGATGGGACTTGGCAGTGAGGTCGGCTAGAAACAGACATTGCACTGCCTTGGACGTGGCACTTAATTGAGACAAAGCCCCCAGGAGGATAAAGTTATGAAACCCTTATTACTCATCAGATTGTTGACGCTCGCGCTTGCACTTGCAGCTCTCGGCCCAACAGCGGCATGGGCGGAGGACCCATCCCACGCCGATCACATCATGGTCCTGCCAGCTGATCTCAAATGGGAGGATGCCAAGGCGAGCCCGCCCGGTGCGAAAATTGCCGTGATTGAAGGCCCACCAAACGAGGCAGTCCCGTTTACCTTCCGCGTTAAGTTTCCCGCCGACTACAAGGTTCCGGCCCATTGGCATCCGGTGCTTGAGCATGTGACGGTGCTATCGGGCACTTACAATTTTGGGACGGGAGACAAGTTTGATAAGGAAAAGACTAAGGCGTTACCCCCCGGTAGCACCGTAATCATCCAACCCAAAACCAATCACTTCCTCTGGACTAGCGAAGAAACCGTCGTCCAGGTTCATGGTATCGGCCCCCAGGATATCCATTACGTGAACCTAGCGGACGATCCGCGGAAGAAGTAGTGCGGGACGCAGAGAATAGAAAGTCTTCGAGGGGTTGCCGGGGCAAGACTGTGGCAGGAGGTTCCGGCGTCGCATTTGAATCGGTCGTAGCCGTTCGCTCACGAACAACGGGCTGGATTCTCAATCTCCGACCCGCAGCAAGCGTTCCCATTGGCGGATATCGCCTTTGAATCCCAAACTCTCGGCAACTCGGAAGCTCGCGCTGACGCATCTCGATGGGCTTGCCGCTCTTCCCGGCACGTTCGCAATTCCCTCCGCGATCGGTAGAGATGAGCCGCAACGGCGTCATGTCGCTGGCTTGGAGGTGGGAGAGCAACTGTTCGACGGTCTGCTGCACTTCCGTGAGTTTCGCGATGAACATCTCGCGGTTCATATCGTGCATTCCACGATATTGGTTCGGCTCGCGAGAAATTCTTTGACGAAACCGCCCGTCGATCAGGCTCAGGCGCGAGGTGTGTCGATCCCCTCCCCTTCAAAAGTCGCCTGGTTCCAATACTCTCGGCATCATATTAAGAAATCGACGCACACATTGAGTCGCGCGCGTCTTTGTGCTACATTTTGTGCGACTTCGGGGTCTCGTCTGGCAAAGCGCACGAATTCTAACGTTCGGACCGGGGATCCTTTATTTATGCGGCTGTGCGAACTTTTCGTGAGTTCCGCCACGCCGGCTGAGATTCGGAGCGCGACGCGCTTCCGCAAGCTCAGCAAAGTAGCCTACAAAGCTTGCTGACGAGCGCAATGCTGGAGTTGGTCAAAAGGAATGCGCTCAGGCTGTGGCGGCCTCGCGCTCGTCGAGGAGATCTTGGCGTCCGTCAAAACCTTCAGCGACAGATGGCGATTCTTCGGATTCGGCTCGCGTCGTAAATCTCACGCTGACCAGCTTGCTGACGCCGTGCTCTTCCATGGTCACCCCGTAGAGCACGTCTGCGCGACTGATCGTGCGCTTATTGTGAGTAATCACGACGAATTGGCTCTGGTCGACGAAACGGTCCAGGATTCTGATAAATCGGCTGATGTTCGATTCGTCGAGCGGGGCATCCATTTCGTCCAGCACGCAGAACGGGCTGGGCTTGACCATGTAGATGGCGAACAGGAGCGAGACCGCGGTCATCGTGCGTTCGCCGCCGGAGAGGAGGGAGATGCTTTGAAGTTGTTTGCCGGGAGGTTTGGCGATGATCTCGATCCCGCTCTCGAGCGGGTCGCTCTCGTCGGTGAGCAAAAGGTTGGCGCGGCCGCCGCCGAATAGCTCGGCAAACATGACGTGAAAGTTTTCCCGGATCTTGGCGAATGTGTCCGCGAAGAGCTCCCTCGTCGTGCGATTGATCCTCGCGATGACCGCATGAAGTCCAGCTTTGGAATTAATGAGATCGGTGTTTTGCTTTTCGAGGAAGATCTGGCGTTGCTCGAGCTCATCATACTCCTGGATGGCATCCAGATTGACCGGACCCATCGCTTCGATGCGCGCGGTGAGATCGGCCACAATTTCCTCGATCCGGTTCCAATTGATCGTCTCGCTCTCTTCGTCGTCCGCCGCCGCTCCCTCCGCGCCGTCGGATGCGGTGCCCGGAGGAGGCTCCGGGGAACCTTCGCCCCCGGAGCCTTCCGCCTGAGCATCGTGCGCAGAAGTTTTTCTCTTGTTCCGGTCGCGAAAGGAGCAAATCAGCGTGTAGCTATCCGGCTCGAAAGCCTCAAGGTCGGTCTGGTAGCGGTGGGAGACGTGGCTGCGGAGGTTTTCCAGGCGCATTTCGAGCTGAGCGATGCGGACTTCGAAGCGACCTTTCTGTTCCTGAAGTTGGACGATTTGCTGCCGGGCGGCACGCAAGGCGATCTCGACGGCATCAGCGTTTTCGTGAACCTCCGAGCGTGCGGAGAGCAGCCGCGCGATCTCGGCTTCGAGCGACGCGGATTCCTCCTGCCAGACCGCGATGGATTCGCGCAGGCTGACGCTCTCCAATTCGAGCGTCTTGATGCGGGCTTCGTAGCCGGCGATGTCGGTGCGGCGCGCTTCAAGAAATTCAGCAAGCTCCGCGAGCCTGGCGGCCATGGGTCCGCGCTGGCGGTTGAGGTTTTCCTGCTGCTGGCGTTCGGTGGCGACGCGGACCCGAATTTCGTTCAATTCCTCGATGGCGCTGCTTTCGCGCTCGCGCGCGGCCTGGGCGGCGTGTTCGGCTTCTGCTCGCCGGACTCGATTTTCTTCGAGAGAACGCGCGGATTCCGCGATCTCCGATTCCAGGCCTTCGAGGTGCGAGAGACTGGCGCGAAGAGACTGCCCGAGTTGAACCGTTTCCTGGATATAGGCGGCGCGCCGGCTTTCGAGATCGGCCAGCTGGCGCTCGGCGAGCTTGTGCTCGTTCTGAATCGATGCGCTCTCGACCTGCGAACGCTGAAAGCTTTCCCTGGCCGCAAGGAGGCGGTCCTGGGAGGCTTCGAGCGCTTGCAAGGCATCCGCTCGCGAGGAGGTGTGGGATTCCAGTTTCCTGATCGCCGATGTGAGTTCGCGTTCGAGCTGGGCAATCTGTGCCCGCCGGGCAAGAGCGGAATGGCCGCTATTTTCGCCGGATTGGCCACCGCGGACAACGCCGGCGCTGCTGATGAATTCTCCGGTAAGCGTGGCAACACCCAGAGCAAGATTGGCGGCCTTGATGCGGAATGCGGACTCCAGGTTCTCGGCCACCACCACCCCGGCAAGCAAACTTGAGGCCAGAGCTGCTCCTTCGTCCTCGCCAGTGACGCAGTCGGATGCCCATGCGAGGGCATCGTTTGGTAGATTGGGGTGCCCAGCCGGATCGGAGGATAGGCCTTCGTACAAGTTGCCCGCCGTCGGAAGGCAGTCATCGCCGCTCTCCGAAATCCACTCTCTTGGAGCGACCGTTGCCTTGCCCAGCTTTCGACGGCTCAACTCTTGAAGCGCAACCTCCGCGACTCCAGCATCTTTGAAAATAATCGCTTGCAAGCCCGCGCCGAGCGCCGCTTCGATGGCGGGGATGAAGCGCGGCTCGACTTGGATTTGATCCGCCAAAGCGCCGTGGATGGCGGACTTAAAGAAATCCGGGTTATCGAGGCCGCGAAGAACGGCCTGCGTGCCTTCGTCGAACCCCTCGCCCTGCTCTTGCAGCTGGCGAAGAACCTCCACCCTCGATTCGATGCCCGCTGCCTCCTTGGACACGGCATTCAATGCGGTTTCGGCGGCCTGGCGCCTTTCCTGCGCGACCTCGTAGGCTATCTGGGCATCGGACTGCTCCGCCTGGGCAGCCTGCGCAGCCAGTCCGGCAAGGTGGGCGCGGCGCCCGATCTCGTTTATCCGTGCTCCGAACTCTCCCGCGGCATTCGAGGCCGCCTCGGACTCGCCCTGAAGAAGCCTCAGTCTTGTTTCGGAGGCTTCCCGCCGCCCGGCGGCGGCGGAAATTTCGTTGCGCAACGAGCTCAACCGCGCATCGAGTTTTGCGGCCGCGGCGCCGGCCTCTTGAATACGATGCTCGGTTGCGCCGCGTTCTTCGCGGGCGGCCTGGACTTTCCGGGTATGTTCGGCGAGCGATGCTTCGTGCGCGCGCAGGGTTCCGCTCATTTGCTCCAGAAGCTGATCGGTCTGTTCGATTTGATCTTGCTGGACCCGCATCTTTTCACTGGCGGCCGCAATATCGGTAAGATGCCGGCCGATGAATGAACGTGCCTCCTCGCAACGTTCCACGCTGGTGGCTATGCGACTCTCTGCCGAGAAGATGCGGCTTTTCAGAGTTTGCATGTTGTCCCGCAGACCCGAGACGTTTTCGTCGAGCTCTTCCATCCGGGCGCGGAACCCGGACAGTTCGGTCTCCTGCTCGACGATTTGGAGATCGTGGGTTGCCCGCGCCTCTTCACCGCGCGCCAGCTCCCGACGGATTTCTTCGAGATTGTTCGAAAGCTCCCGGTAATTTTTGTGCGAAAGATGCGTATCGAATATCCTGAGGTCTTTCATCAAAGCCTGGTAACGACGCGCCTTGCCCGCCTGACGCTGGAGCGAGCCGATTTGTCGGCGGACCTCTTTGATGATATCCTGAACCCGCAGCAGGTTCGCCTCCGTGTATTCGAGTTTGCGGAGCGCTTCCCTCTTCTGGGACTTGTATTTCGTTATGCCCGCGGCTTCCTCAAAGATCGCGCGCCGGTCTTCCGGCCGGCTGCTCAAGATCAGGTCAATCTTCCCTTGCTCCATGATCGAGTAGGCGCTCCGTCCCACGCCGGTATCCATAAAAAGCTGGTGGATGTCGCGCAGCCGGCACGGCCCCTTGTTGAGAAAATACTCACTCTTCCCGTCGCGATAAACGCGCCGGGAGATACAAACCTCATTCCATTCGACGCCCAGTTCCTTTTCGCACTCGGCAAAAGTCAGCGAAACTTCGGCCATCCCAAGCGCTTGTCGGCTGTCGGTTCCGCTGAAAATCACGTCCGCCATCTCTCCTCCTCGCAGCGCCTTGGCAGACTGTTCGCCGAGCACCCAGCGGATGGCGTCGAGCACGTTCGATTTGCCGCAGCCGTTGGGTCCGACGACTGCCGTGACGCCGCGGTGAAAATTGATGACCGTCCGCGGCGCGAACGATTTGAAGCCAATCATCTCGAGGGATTGAAGATACATGGGCACTCTTCTAGTCTTCCTGGCAGGAAGTTATCGGCCTCCACGAAGCTTATGGCAAGAAAAAACACAATATATTGTGGTTGCCCGATCGCGCTTTCTCAACCTATTGAATTTCCATGAACGATACCCGAGTAAGTGATCTATTCGAGTTCTTGAGATTTCCGAGCATATCGACGCAATCCGAACATATCGTGGACATGATTGCGTGCGCGGAATGGCTAAAAAACAAGTTTCTCAGTCTCGGATTTCAAGCGGACGTCCGCGGGACAGGCGGTCATCCCGCGGTGATTGCCAAGACGCCTCACGATCCGGCGAGACCGACCGTGTTGATTTACGGCCACTACGACGTTCAGCCACCGGAGCCTCTGGGGGAATGGAAGACGCCGCCTTTCGAGCCGGCGATTCGAGA
The DNA here is from genome assembly GCA_963731945.1 of uncultured Verrucomicrobiae bacterium. Classification (GTDB taxonomy): domain Bacteria; phylum Verrucomicrobiota; class Verrucomicrobiia; order Chthoniobacterales; family Terrimicrobiaceae; genus DASTFP01. Next base: position 17,321 of record CAVSXN010000011.1, read on the forward strand.
CGGGCGTGTCTATGCCCGCGGCTCCACGGACAACAAGGGTCAGATTCTAGCTCATGTCCTGGGGATGGGCGAGCTTCTCGCCGCGAGCGGCGCGCTTCCGGTGAACCTCGTCTTTCTCGTGGAGGGCGAGGAAGAGATCGGCAGCGATAACCTGGCGTCTTTTCTTGAAGAAAACCGGGCGGACCTCGACTGCGACGTCATCGTAATTTCCGACACAGGCATGGCGGCGCACGGCTACCCCACCCTCACCTTTTCCTTGCGGGGCATTGCCGCCCTGGAATTCAACGTGCACGGTCCCACACAGGACTTGCATTCCGGGGTGTTTGGCGGCGCTGTTATGAATCCGGCGACTGCCGCTGCGCGGCTCATTGCGAGCCTGCACCGTGAAGATGGCCGGGTCGCCATAGAGGGCTTCTACGCCGACGTGCGGCCGATGTTCGATTGGGAGCGCGAGGCGGCGGGCGCGCTACCGATCACCGACGCCGACGTTTGCGCCCTCGCCGGCGTGCCGGAGCTTGCGGGTGAACCAGGCTTCACAGCCATTGAGCGGGTCGGCGCGCGACCCACAGCCGAAGTCAATGGCATGGGCGGCGGATATCAAGGCGAAGGCACAAAGACGGTCCTCCCCAGAGAAGCCTTTGCCAAGCTCACGTTCCGGCTCGTTCCCAATCAGAGGCCCGAGGAAATCCTTCGCCTCGTCGAGGCGCACCTGCACGCGCGGTGTCCTAAAGGCGTGAGGCTTGAGATCCTTCCCGGCCATTGCGGCGAGCCCTACTATGCCGATCCAAACTCACTCTACGGAAAGGCGGCCCTCCGCGCCCTGGAGCGCGTCTTTGGCCACAAGCCCGCCTTGATGCGGGAAGGCGGCTCGATTCCCATCGTGACCATCTTCAAGAAAGTCCTCGGCGCCGACTCGCTGCTTCTGGCGCTCGCCTCGCCCGATTGCCACGCCCATTCGCCCAACGAGAACTTTCCGCTCGAGAACTTCTTCGCGGGAATTCGGCTGAGCCAGGCGGTTATTGAGGAGATCGGCCGCCTGAATTAGCGAAATTGAGCGCCAATGCTCTCCTCGCGGACCCGCCCACGCCTGCTGCAGGCTCGTCCCCAATGAAATGAAACGCACGACGACTCTTTGCCTGATTCTTATTCTCGCATTTTCGTGCACAAAGATCTGCGCTCAGGGCCTGCAGAAACTTCTCGAGGCCGGCCGAGGAGCATCGTCCGGACAAAAACCGGCGCCATCCGCCGCTGAGCAGAAGGAATGGGCGTCGGAAAGGCTCGCGGAGTTTCAGGCCAAGGAGAAGGCGCTCAATGCAGCGGGGCTGCGTGAAGAGCTTCGCAATGCAAAGCTTCCGGAAATACGCATTGACGAGTTTCTCACCGCTTCGCAGGAAATCATCCGCAACTATCAGGTCGCTGTGGACACGCTCTCGGCAGTTATCAAAAAGGAATCCGCCGATCCCGCCTCCGCCACGGCGATTCCAGTGCCCAAGGACGATGCGGAGGTCGATGCCCTCCGTGACAAGCTCAGCGCCCAGCGCGAGAAGGCGCAAACCGGGGTCGCGCAGGTCCAGCTGGGCGAGGAGTTTCTCGCGCGCCAGCGATCCGCATTGGAAGCCGCCGGCCGCGCTCTCCGGCGGGTTCAAGAAGAATTCGACACTGCAGACACCGATGCGGGACGCCATCGAGCCGCGCTTGAGTTGAAACTGGCCGAAATCCAGCAGCAGGCCGCGTCGTCCGCGGCTTTTCTTGCATCCTGGCGGCTTTACTTGGAAGAACTCGACGCGCGAGCAAGCCAGGCCGAGGCCCGAGCCATCGAGCAAGCCATTTCTGCCAGCGGGCTGGACAGCGTCTTCGGGGAAATGCGCGCTCAGGCCGCTATTCAGCGGATCGAAAAGGAGAAGGCGTCGGTTCAAAAACAGATCGAGTCCGCGCAGGGCGTGCGGCAGGCCCTTGACGAAACAGTCGCCCGGCTCGAGCAGGATCGACAGGCGGCCACCGGAGAGGAAGCAAAGAAGCCAATCGAGGCCCGCCTCGAAGTCGCTCGCGAGAGCCGCGAACTCGCCAACCGGCTCACCGTCGCCGCCCAGGCGTGGGGCGCCGCGCTCGATGAATCGCTTCGCACCTGGAAGACTACACTTTCCGTCGCTCAGGATCCTGGTCCGCGGGCATACCTGGAGGCTCGAAAGCAGGCTGATCAGCTTTTAGCCCAGGGCGATCCCTGGCGCGAGCAGATTCGACGCTACCTTCAGGTTGCCCGTGGACGGCTCGACGAACTCGAATCTCAACCGAGGTCAAAGGATGCCGCCGAAAGTAAACTCGAAGAGCAACGACTCGATCTTCTGCGACAGCGTGTCGCTCAGGTCCGCGACATTTCGTCCCTTTTCGAGGCTTTGCTAAGCCAAGCCGAAAAGATGCGCGAAGAGAGCAAACAGCTCCTGGCGCGAAGCAGTGTTTCGGAACGTTTCACGCAGGCCGTTTCGGAGCTCGCCAAGAGAACGTCGCACTTTTGGAATCTGGAGATTTTTACCGCTCAAGAAAAGGTGGTCGGTGAGGATGGCGCCATCTCGACGCGGAGGCGCGGAATCAGCGTCGGAAAAATCGTGCTCGGCGTGATCGGTCTCGGAGCCGGCGCCTTCGTCGCGAAGGCGATCGCGCGGATTCTCAGGGCCAACCTCAGCCGGCGCCACGCGGTCGAAACCGCGCGCGCCGCCTTCCTGGAAAAGGTCGTTTTCTACTTCTTTCTTGTCCTCGTGGTGTTCACGACGCTGAACTGGCTCCGCATCCCTCTGACGACCTTCGCTTTTCTTGGCGGTGCGCTGGCGATTGGCATCGGCTTTGGAGCCCAAACCCTCATGAATAATTTCATCAGTGGTCTCATCCTGCTCGCGGAGCAAAGGATCAAAGTCGGCGACGTCATCGAAGCAGACGGTCATCTCGGACGCGTGATGGACCTCGGAACGCGCTGCTCATGCGTTCGGAAATTTGACGGCGTCGACGTTCTCGTTCCCAATAGCTACCTGCTGGAAAAGAACGTCATCAACTGGACGCTGTCCGATTCGCATCACCGCTATGACTTTGTGATTCGTGTCTCCCACGGCGCTCCGACGGAGCTCGTCATCAGCACGCTTTACGATTCGCTCGAGGCTCAGCCCGAGGTATTAAGCGAGCCAAAAGCGAGCGTGATCTTTGAGGCTTTCGGCGACAAGACATTGAATTTTCATGTCTACTACTGGCTCGATATCGCGCGCTCCGACGCCGGCAAGGTCGGAAGCGAGATCCGTCTCCGTGTCGATCGGCTTTGCCGCGAAGCCAAGATCGAAATCGCATAGCCGCAGCAAAGTCAAGTTGGCGGCGATGTCGGCGAGGCGCTCGACCTTCGCAGGCCCTGGTGCCAAGGGCCGGGGAGAGCCAGGCGGCGGGCGCAACCCGACTCGACACGGCACGGGACGCGCGACCCGACTCCAGGCGTCTGGCCATCCATCAGCGTCGTTCCCTCTCCACCCGAAGAGTGTCCGGGCCAGTGCGCCCAAAACACTAGTTGCCTGCGCAACTATTCATCGTAGTGGTTGCACATGCAACTAGCCGATGATACGAAGCTGAAATTCCTCTCCTACGGACCCCTCCTTCTGCAGTGGTCTCTCGTCACCGTCATGCATGCGCCCGCCTTGGCAAAGCTCTCGGCATTCACACCCCGGGCGCGGCTGGATTTTTCGCTGCGCACGGCTTCCCGGGCTGGTCGGTCATCCCGTTTTCGCCGTCGAGCTGGTCGGCGCGCTCTTGCTGCGCTCGGCATTGCCGTGCGGGTCACCGCTGCTCTGCTCATTCCCGTGATGATTGGAGCGCTGCTCGTGCATCTCCCGAATGGCTGGATGTTTATTGCGCCAAACGGCGGCTGGGAATGCCTCGCCTTTCTTATCGGGGCGCTGCTCACACAAGTGTTAATTGGCGGCGGCACGCTCGCGCTCGGAACACACAGACAGAATGCCGCGTGACGGGGCTTCATCTTGCCCGCGAAAGTGGCCGAGCCCTGGGCCCAAGCCCTTTCGCGGTTGCATCGCTGGCCGATCGAATCGCGCGTTCGGCCTGCAACAGGTGCCGTCTGCGTCTGTCGCCCGCAGATAGGAGTGCTAAGCGTTTCGATGGGTTGTGCCCCTGATTTCAAGAAAATCCTGACTCGATCACCATTCATGACAGCGGGAGGCCAATCTTCTTTACAAAGTCAAGAATGTAATCGATTAAAGAAAGAGCGAATTTGTACTCCGACGCGGCCCCCGTCATGAATATGACATTGAAAGCAACCCAGCCAAACGTTTCAATGTTGCAAGAAAGGATAGAACTCTGCAGGGACGCACGGCGAGCGCCGATGCAGGCTTACCAACAGCCGTCGGGGCCGCCTGCGACGGGCTGCCGGCCCAGGGTCGGTCGCTGCCGCAGCAAGAAGGTGAAAATCCCAGGGGATTCTGGAGAACAGAGTCACCCGATTCCTTCGATAGGACAGGTAAAGAAGGCCGGGAAATTGCGTCCGTTTTTTCGGGGAAACTTCAAACACCGATCAAGATTTATTTAAATCACCCTTTATGAAATGGTTGAAGTCAGTCACGTTGTGTCTTTGCCTTTTTCCGGCGATTTGTTCGGCAGACGGCATTCAGTTCTGGAAATTCGGCTCTGCGAGTGATCCAGCGAATCAGGGTCTCGCGAAATGGGTCGACCAATGGAACAAGGAGAACCCCGGCAAGCCGGTCCAGATTCGGTTTTTCCCGTTTGAGGAATACATGAGCGGGACGCTGCTGACCACGGCCTTCGCATCCGGTTCGGGTCCCGATATCTTTTGGGCCTCCCGGGGAACATTCCTTCAATACGCCAAGGCGGGAGTTCTCGCGGATGGTTTCCGACCTGCTCAGCGCCGAGTTAAGACAGGATTTTTCACAGGCCTCCATTGACGCGATCACCGTCGAGGGAAAACAGTACGCGATACGGTTCGAACAAGAGCCGGTGGCCTTGCTCTACAATACGGATCTCTTTACAAAAAGCAGGTCTCCAGGTCCCAAAAACCTGGGACGAGCTCTTGGCGGCCTCTGAGAAACTCAAGGCCGCTCAGCTGATTCCGATCGTGATCGAGCCCCAACCGGGTGCCTATCAAAACTTCACGTGGTATCCGTTCCTCTGGCAAACCGGTTCCGATGTCACCGATCCGGAAATGACTAAGGCGACCTTCGATTCTCCGGGGACGGCTAAGGCACTGGATCTTTGGCGGACTCTGATCCAGAAGGGCTACGCTCCTCGTACCGCTACCGACATTACCGCGAATGTGATCACGACCCCATTCGGAAGCGGCCAGGCAGCCATGCAAGTGGTCGGCATGTGGGCAATTCAACAGCTGCAGAGCCAAGCCCCGAAGATTCAGTTCGATTTCGCGTCGCTGCCCACACCGGACGGATCAAATCCGATCACTGTTTATGGTGGATGGAGTCAGGCGATTAACGCGAAGAGCAAGAATCTGGCGCTGGCGAAAGAATTTACTGCCTGGATGTGGCTTAAGGGAACGGAACGCCCAGTAGAGTGGTGCACCAAGCTAAACTCCAAGTTCAGCCCGCGTAAATCGGTGCTGGAAGCAGCCAAGAGTTTCTATGATCAGAAATATCTCAGCACTTTTCGCGATGTGATTTTGCCCACCGCCAGAGCTGAACCCCGTTACCCGGCGGCTCTGGTCAAGATTGTCGGTGATTCCTTGCAAGCGGCGATGTTTCGCAATGAGCCGGGTGCTCAGGCGGCTGCTGAAGGACAAAAGCAGATTGAGGCATTTCTGAAGACCGATCGCTGATTGGCGATTTGTCAGTCGTCTTTCGACTTTGCTGAGGGCTACTCGGCCGCGACGTGCGATCCAAACCTCTATCGCAAACCCGCCATGAACGCGTCAAGGCATACCCGTTCTTTTCGAGACATGCTGAGTCGATCACCGGTTATCTCTTTCTGCTTCCCGATTTCCTGGGCTTGCTGATCTTCCTCATCATTCCGATCGCGTACGCGTATTTCATCAGTCTGCATGATTGGGATGGGCTTTCGCCGATGCGATGGAACGGTCTCGACAACTACGCAAAACTGTTTGGCGACCGTCAGTTCTGGGATTCGCTGAAGATTACGACGATCTACACGCTGATCTATGTGCCCCTACTGTACACCATCTCTTTGGGATTAGCTCTGTTGGTCAACCAACGGCTGCCTTTCATGCGCTTCTTCCGGACCATCTTCTTCGTCCCAGTTGTTCTAAGCCTCGTCGTCTCGTCACTGATGTGGAAATACATTTTCGACGAACGAGCCGGCCTGCTAAACTTTTTGATCGGTCTGATTGGCATCCAGCCGCAATCCTGGCTTGGTTCGGTCGAACTGGCGCTCCCCTCGATCATAGCCGTGAGTGTGTGGATCCAGATGGGATACTTCATGGTCATCTTCATCGCCGGATTGCAGGACATACCGCGCGAATATTTTGAGGCGGCCCGCATCGACGGTGCTAACCGGTGGCAGGTGTTTTTCCAGATCACGCTGCCATTGCTGAAGCCGACGAGCCTCTTCGTGATTGTGATCTCGCTGATTTCGTCCTTCCAGGTCTTCGATCAGGTCTGGGTTATGACCAAAGGAGGCCCTGCCCGTGCGACTCAAGTGACAGCTGTCTATATCTACCAGCAGGCGTTTCAGTTCTTGAATCTCGGTTACGGCAGTGCGGTCGCCTTCGTGCTCTTTGTCGTGATCTTGGCTTTCACCCTGATCCAGTTTCGTTTGTTTCGGACTAGTCAGTCCTGAAACAGCCGGCAAGATCGATATGAGTGAGATTTCCACCCCAGCCCTCATAAAGCGAAGCGACCGAAAATTCACGCTCTCACAACTTGTTTCCTATGCGATCTGCATAGTGGTCGCATTGATCACGGCGACGCCGTTCCTCTGGATGGCACTAGGGTCTCTGAAGAATGCGACCGAAGTCGTTCAGTATCCGCCGACTTTTTTCCCGCGCGAGTTTGCCTGGAACAACTACGTCGAAGTGTTCACTTCGGTGCCATTCCTTCGTTATATCTTCAACTCGTTCCTGGTCGCATCGAGCGTTACCCTCGTTGCGCTGCTGTTCCACTCGATGGCGGCGTATTCTTTGGCCCGCCTGCGTTATCCGGGCCGGCGCATTCTTTTTTTGGTAATCATCGCGACCTTGATGATCCCAGTCTCGATCACCTTGATTCCCACATTTATCATCGTCCGATCGCTCGGCTGGCTCGATACGTATTGGGCGCTCATCGTTCCTGCTTTGTTCAATGCATTTGGAATTTTTTTGCTGCGACAGTTCTATCTCGGCCTGCCTTTGGAACTGGAAGAGGCCGCCAAGCTCGACGGGGCCTCGCCGGCCGGCATTTTCCTGTATGTCGCTCTACCGCTGAGTCGCCCCATCCTGGCAACCCTCGCTGTCTTCTTTTGGCTTGCGAACTGGAACAACTATCTTTGGCCATTGATCGTGACGCAATCTCCGGAGATGCGAGTCATTCAGCTCGGCATCGCGTCTTTTGCCGGCGAACATTCAACTCAATGGCAGCTTATCATGGCAGGTTCGACGGTCGCGGCCATCCCAGGCTTGATCTTGTACGTATTTCTCCAAAATTACCTCATCGAAGGAATCAAACTCACCGGGCTTAAGTAATCGAGTCCCCCAACAATGATTGTTAACTCAGGTCTCTCCCCTCTGCGAGGTCTCGCCAAATTGCGGGACGTCCGTTCGCGACGTTTTTCCAGCTTCGATCGCACGGGCGGCAACGACGATCGCTTTCACATCCAACCCGGCGAAACTGTCAGCATCGCCGAAACTACCGGCGCTGGAATTGTCACTCATATTTGGTGCACCGTCGCTTGCGATAGCGAACATTCTCTCAGAAAAATCGTCCTGCGAGCATTCTGGGACGGAGAAGAAGCTCCCAGCATCGAATGCCCTTTGGGGGATTTCTTTGGCACTGGGCACACGCAGCCCAGCAACTTTGTGAGCCTGCCTTTGCAGATGAGTCCGGAGAATGGACGCGCCTTTAACTGTTTTTTTCCGATGCCGTTCGGGAACGGGATGCGGATGACCATTACGAGCGAATGCGAAGATCTGTTGCTCTTCTACTACTACGTCGATCTGGAGTTGCATGATCAACTAGAGCCAGGATTAGGGCGTTTCCATGCTCAGTGGCGACGAGAACAGCCGCTGGCGATGCCCGATGAGGGCCTGCTCAATGAGGTATACGAATTCGGTGGCCTGAATACGGACGGAAAGAATAATTACATCATCCTGGAGGCAAAAGGTCAGGGTCACTATGTCGGGTGCCTATTCTCCGTGTATAACCTTCGACGGTCACCGCTCTGGGATTGGTACGGTGAGGGCGACGACATGATCTTTGTCGACGGCGAGCAAGGCTTCAGTGTCCCAGACACGAGGCGCAAGTCAAATGTGCCAGGCGAGCCAACTGGGGCCGTCGTTGCTCCACGACCGGAGTCGACGCCCGATGCCAACGACGCCTGGCCGCCCACGCTCCATGGTACGGGGACTGAGGACTACTTTAATTGCGCCTGGTGCCCGACCCAGGTTTATAATGGTCCTTATCACGGCGTCATTGCTGGTGGCGGCCAAAACTGGATGGACCCAGTGACCGTTTACCGCTTCCACATCGAAGACCCCGTGGTTTTCCAAAAACAAATTCGCGTCACGATAGAGCATGGCCATGCCAACCGGCGCGGCGACGATCTTTCCTCGGTCGCTTTTTGGTACCAAGCCGAGCCCCATCTGGCGTTCCCATCCTTGCTCGCGGTTGAGAAGCGTCTTCCCGTCTTTCGCAAACCGTTTGAGCCACGTTCCGGAGTCAAGTTCGAAGGATAAGGGTTCAAGCAGGGCGCGGAAGTGGACCGCGAGGGTGCGCAGAACCAAGCCGATGGAATGATCAGGGCCTCATCTGCGGCCAGCGGCTTGGCGGTGTTGAGCTGTGCCGCCCCGTCATGCGCAAGACGAGTGGCGGCCGATGCCTTACGATGCTAATGTCGAACAGCGATGAGCGATGAAGGAGCATCCAGGTCACGAACGGGGGGTTTCTATGAGTCAGACGAGCAACAACAACACGAGAGCGATGGCAATTTTGGCGCGCATGTTTGCGGCGGAAATGCAATTCATGGAATCCTCTCAAGAGGATTTCAGTGGAATTGCCGCAATTTTTCATCCGGATATCGTAGTTCATGAGCCAGCTTCGCTGCCTTACGCAGGCGATTGGCGAGGCCACCAATCGCTTGGGCAGCTCTTCAAGAGCATGCGCGATGCCTGGAGTAACATGAACGTCGAACACATCCGAGCAACCATCGACGATGATACCCTTTTCATGTGCTGCACACTGGTGGCCACATCGCGCAACTCAGGCGAAGAAATTCGACAGCCCTTCGCGGAGGTGTTGCGAATCGAGAGCGTCTGGTCATTGAAGGCACACCCCGTATTACTACGACACCGCCGCCATAAATGCGGCACTTGGTCATAACTCACTGGGAACGAAGGGAAGCAAATAAAGTCATGACATGCGTTCCTTTAATGTTTGGCTCTGCGCGCCTGCTGGCGAAAGCGAAACCGTCCAGACTTAGACTTCCAATCCAAGAACAACCCACAACGACGGCATCCTTGCGGAGCTGGTGAGGCTGTTAAATGTTTCCGGAAAAAACATGACCAAGAAGGCAAAGCCCGCGTTCGCGGGTGGCCGCAACATCGCGATGAAGGTTCCCCCTCACCTGTAAGAGGCCACCGTGCAGTTCTATCGAGAGGTGGTTGGTCTCAAAGAGATCGAGAAGCACGCTCCGGCGGTTGGCTTCGATTTCGGCGCCAATCAGCTCTGGATAGACCGTGTTCCGGGTATCAGTCAGGCTGAAATCTGGCTTGAGTTGGTCACAAATGACGTTTCCGCGGCTTCGGAGCACCTCGAGTCAGCCAACGTCGTGCGTTGTGACGAGATTGAGCCATTGCCGGAGGGTTTCGCGGCGTTTTGGGTCTCGAGCCCAGCTTCAATCATTCATCTCGTTTGCAACGACACCGAGTCGTGGCAAGCGTAGGTGCGTCCCTGGCGCTCGCAGGCTTCGTGCTGCCTAAGGTCATGGAATCTTTGCTTCTGTGAACCTGGTTTCGATCCCGGATTTGCGCTATTCTTGCACGCGCCGAAGGTAATTCACCCGATCGGCTTTGCTTCAGGTTGGATCAAGTTGAGCACGGTGTGGGGATCCCGTCCGGCAAAAAGGAACTTGATCACAATTGCCGCTGCCGGCTCGAGCAGCCTGGCGTACTTCAGTTCGCCGACGTCAGCCGCCTCGCAGCCGATGTCCGTAATGAGAGTGGCGATCCGGCGTTTGGCAGCTGCGTCGTCGCCGCAGTAGAGCGCCACCAATCGACGACCATCGAAGACAGGCGGGTCCATCTGCCAGACCTTTGCCTGACACATGTTGAAGGCCTTGACCACTTGGGCGGCAGGAAGGTGGGCGGCGATGGCCTCCGAGAGCGACTTGGCCTCGAACGTCTTCACGAGGAAGTCGCCACCCGCGGCATCGGCGACCGGATTGTTGATGTCCAGCAGCGTCTTGCCGGCGAAAGCCTTCGGACCGCCTGCGGCATCGATCGCCTCGAAGACCGCATCGTGCGGAGTGGCGAGAACCACGACCTCGCCGAAAGCCGCTGCCGCCGCCTCGGAGCCGAAGCGAGTGCCATGGCCCAGCCTCGATGCGAGATTCTGGGCCTTTTTGGTGTCCCGTCCACCTACGAAGATGTCGTGTTTGGCGACCCAGCATGAAGCCAGCGATGCCGCCATATTGCCGTAGCCGATGAATGCTATTTTCATAATTTTTGAGTCTTGCAGAATGTTTTCATGCCAACCTATTGCCAATGCCGAAAACGGCAAGTAGGCACTATTTTGTGCTGTAGGAACGTTTTTGAAACCAACAGCACGACCCGCTGGGCGGCGTATGGGCTCACGTCCATCGCCAAAGTCGTCCGGGAGTGCTCGGGCGTCAGAGATGAAACCGACGGTGTTGACGCGCAGATGGTATTTCATCAGATTCTTCCGCAAGTGGATCTTCCCGTCCTGCCTGTGCCGGAGCCCGGCGACGCATGCCGCACCAGCTGCGCGAACGGGTGAGAAGCGCCTGGTGATGACCGAACGTGACATCGTCCGCTACCGGTTGGCTAACCAGCGAATCGGGTCGGCCCAAGGCACGCAACCGGTCGAGGTGGTCACCGCCCTGGGCGCGATGCAAGCGCAGGATTATCTCGGCGCGCTCTGGGCGGTTGGCTTGCGGCTGGCAAACGGCACGGAGGCGGTGGTCGAACGAGCCATCGCGGAACGAGAGATTATTCGCACCTGGCCGATGCGTGGCACGTTGCATTTCGTTGCCGCCAAGGATGTGCGCTGGATGCTCGAACTGCTCACACCGCGGATTATTGCCGGCAGCGTGCGTCGCTGCCGGGAGCTGGAACTCGATGATGCCGTGTTCGCCCGAGCCCGAAAGTTATTTACCCGCGCTTTGCGAAAGGATCGACAACTTACGCGGTCTGCCATGATGAAGTTGTTGGAGAAAGAACGGATACTTACCGCCGGGCAGCGCGGATACCATATCCTCTGGAGGCTGGCGCAGGAGGGATTAATTTGTTGTGCCGCGCGTTCCGGCAAGCAGCAGACGTTCGCTCTGCTCGAGGAATGGGCGCCGGAGACCCGGAGCCTGGAACGCGGCACTGCCTTGGCCGAACTGAGTCGGCGATATTTCACCGGCCACGGTCCGGCGACTTTGCAGGATTTTGTCTGGTGGACGGGTCTGAAAGTCTCCGATGCGAGGGCCGGCCTCGACAGTGTTTGTTCGCAGTTGTCGAGCCAGACCGTCGACGGCACGGTTTACTGGATGGCTCGCGATTTGCCCGCCCTGCCCGAGGCTTCGGGTACGACATATCTTTTGCCCGGTTTCGACGAATACCTGCTCGGTTACAGAGATCGTAGGATCATGCTGAAACCGGAGCACGCCCGGATCACTGTCCTTGGCGGAAACGGCATGTTTCTGCCGACCATCGTCACAGGTGGCCGCGTCGCGGGCATATGGAAGCGCACCTTGAAGAAGAAGAAAGTGGCCATCACGGCTAGCCCGTTCGCCTCGCCAGGGAAACCGTGGAGGGATGCCGTAGCGTCTGCGGTCGAGCGGTACGGCCGGTTTCTGGGCATGTCGGTAGAAATGGCAGAGTTCACGACCCAGGCAATTGACGCAAGCCCGCCGCTGCGTTGAATCAGGGCCTGTGCGTGAGCCTGTTCAAAGCGGCTCGCGGGAAAACTGCGATTGGTTACCCGCGCGGATGCCGTAGTCGCGGAGGTGAAGTCCCATTTTCATCTGCGGCGATTCAAAGCGGCGCAGATCTTCCGCAAGGCGGTCATCTCCGTCGCGCAAGGCTTCACCGAGGCCCATGCCGTCGGCGGCTGCTTTTCCGGCAGCGGCCGCGGTGTGGGGCGGACCACGAACGCAGCTTCGCCGACGACAACGGCGCGATCGAAAACCATGCAGGGCACGGCGAGGTCGCGGACGGGTTGCGCGAACGGCTGATCCGTCGCCTCGAGGAGCTCGCGAAACTGTGGTGGAAGCAGCGCGCGGGCGATGTCCATTTGTTTCGTCCAGTGTTGGGCGCACACCATCCCCGGCGGCACGGACGTTCGGCGTTTTCGACCCGTGCGGTCGGTGAGCAGCGCGGGAAGCTCATCGGTTTCACGATAGTTCCAATAATAAACCCAGTTCAGCCGCAGGTTGCTCGCAGCGATGCTGCCGTCGGTGCCGGGAATCGCGTAACAGAGAATGTGGCTGCCCGGCATTTGATAGAAGGTGAACTTGTGGAGAAAGGTTGCCAGCAATGGCGCGGGCAAAGCATTTTCCGCAACGACGCCGCGCCAGGCGACGTAGCCCGCATATTCAGGCGAAACCGTCGGAAGCACCTGTTGACGCACGGTTGACCACGCGCCATCGCCGCCAACGAGCAAGCTGCCAATTTCTTCGCGACCGTTCTCGAATCGCGCCGCAACTTGATGCTCTCCGGCATTGAAGTTCACGAGCTTGAAACCCATGAGGTAGTCGTCGTCGGGAAATCCGCGCCGCAAGCTGTTGAACAGCGCGCCCCAAGAAGTCATGAACTGGGTCGTCGGGCCCGAGAAGTTCACTTCGCCGAGCTTGTTCAGATATTGGCGCTCACGGGAGATCACGCTGATGTCTTTGCGGGTGGCGAGCTTGAGCCCCTCAAGCAGGTTCAGGATCTCGGGCTGGAGCACGATTCCCGCGCCCCGGTCTTCCATGTTTCCCGATGAACGCTCGAAGATGCGCACGCTCCAACCGGCCGCTCGCAGGCAAACCCCCGCGCAGAGTCCACCCAGGGAACCGCCGATGACCAGGGCGCGCGGCTTGCTTAGTTCGGGGCTCATGGAGGCACGCCGCAGCCACTTGGTCCGCAAGCGTCCGCCGATCCGGCAGCGTCCCGTTCTTCAAGATCGCCAGGGCGTTCCGAAGCACGACGCAACGCTTCCAGAAACGCTGCCGGCGCTTGCGCTCCGGAGAACGCGATTTGCTGGTTGAAGATGAAGAATGGGACGCCGGAAATGCCCAGCGACCGGCCCCGTTCCTCCTCGATCCGCACAACAGATGCTCCTTCATCACTCTCCAGCAAACGTTTCACTCGGCCAGCTTCAAGTCCGCCCGAAGCCGCCGCCGCGATCAAAACCGGCGGGTCCGAAAAGTTTGCCCCCTCGCAGAAGTAGGCGTGGAACAAGGACTCGACGACACCCTCTTGAACGCCCGAGCGACCTGCCAGCCAAACGACTCTGTGGGAGTCGAATGTGTTGGGAGTGTGTGTTTGCAGATCATAGCGGAACTCGATGCCAACGGCTCTTCCCGTCGCCGCAACCTCCGAGTCCATCGCCTGCGATCGTTCCCAACTGCCAAACTTCCGGCTTCGGTAAGCCTTTCGATCCATGCCTGCAGGTGGCATATCCGGATTGAGTTGGAAGGGGTGCCACGAGCGTTCGATCTGAGTTCTCGTCGTCACTTGCCGGAGCGCTTCCTCCATCCGCCGCTTGCCGATGTAGCACCACGGGCAAATGAGATCCGAATAGATTCTTATGGTATTCATGGCGGATAGGTATGTTCTCGTTTTCCAGAATGTCGTTGGCGACGATAGGGCCGTGCTCAGTTTGCCTGTGGAATGTTGGCAAGCGCTTCCAGCAGCGAGTGGTTTCGAGGGAGGAGATCGCTGCTTCGCGTCAACGGCGCGACCTGGTTCGCGCGCATCAGATCTATTCGAAGGTTTCCTTGATCACGCTGGCCAGGTCGCAGAGCAGGCGCGCGCAGTTGCCGGAGTAGGACGAACCGTGCATGACCGCCAAGGTTTGGGGTTTGCGTTCGGCGAGCACGCGAAGGACACCTTCGTTCTTCGCCGTGTAAGGCATGTAGCCGGCCAGCGGCCCTTGCTTTAGCTGCGCCAGCGCCTGGCGCGCCGGCTCGATCAAATCCGAGTCGGTGATCGGCGCGACATTGCCGAAGTGATGAAAAAGATCGGAACAAAAAAGCGTCTTGCGACTTTCCTCAAACAGCACGCCCGCATCCCAACCATGGGGAACGTGCGGCGAGGGATGGAAGCGGAAGCGATACTTGCCGGTCGTGAGGAGGTCGTCGGGCGTGAGGCCCCGCGCCGGGCGGAGCGCGAAATCGTCCGCGTTCACCAACTTGCCCACGAGCGTGCAGGCGGGCTGCGCGTGCGGCGCAAGCCGCAGCCAGTCATTGAGCGCGCCACATTCGTCGGATTCAAAATGGCTCCAGGCGATCCAGCGGAGCGTCGCCGGATTGATGGCACGGGCGACCGCCGCTTGCAGCGCAGGGAACATTCCCCTCAGACCGGCATGGAAAAGCAGAGGTTCCTCGTCCCGGACAAGGAAATGGTTGAACTGCATGTCGAAGTCCGGCACGTAGAGCGAGAGGCGGAACAAGTCGGGGGCGATTTCGTCAATGTTCGTCATAGTCTTTTTCGTTCTCTTGGAGCTCGCGGAAAGATAATGCGATGACCTCGGAGGCGTCCGTGGCTCATCAAATGTCGCCAGAACCATGGCGACATTCAAGTTGCTCGTCATGGCGCTCCGCGCAAACACCTTTCAAACGAGCCCCGCCGGGCGATTGAAATGCCACCTTGGCGAAGAGGAAGAGACTTATTTTTTTCTACGCGCGCTCTTTTCCGCGTCTATACTTCTCGCATGTCCCAGCAAGTCACCCGTCTCTGGCTGATGTATCCCTCCCGCCTTATCACGCGCCCGGTGATTTACGAGCTTGGAAAGCAGTTCGCCGTCGTGACAAACATTCGTCAGGCGAGCGTGACCGAGGAGATCGGTGTGGTCTCGATCGAACTCGATGGCGATCGTTCGGAAATCAAGAAAGCGATCGCCTGGCTCGAAGAGGTGGGGATCAAGGTGGAGCCCGTCGAGATCAACACGATCGAAGGTTAGCGCTTTTCTCCAAAGCTTTTTGAACGAAACGAAATGACAGTGCTCCTTCGTCTCTTTGCGGTTCTCTGCGCCGTCACCGTCATCGCCTGCTGGTTTTCCCTTGGGGCCCACCTGGGCTGGACGCAAACTCTCGCTCCGGTCAAGAAAAGCGACCCCGTGACGGAGATCGAGTTTACCGATTACGAAGCCCGCTTGGTCCCCGGCGTGGATTTCCTGTGCGCCGGACTCCTGGGTTCCGCGGCGATCTTCGCTCTTACTTTCGCAATTCCGAACTCAAGAAAGCGCCGATGAAGGCATCGGCCTGTCTCATCCTGATGGCACTTGCCCTTCTTGCAGACGGGCGAGCGGAGGCCCTCACCTTCGACTTCAAAGACTCGAAAGGCGTTAACAACGTGGTGTTCGAATTGGATGCCCCGCTCGAATCCATCAAGGGGACCGCCAAGGGCATTTCCGGATCGGTCACAGTAGATCCCGCGAACCTGGCGGATGCGAAAGGCAGGATCGTGGTCGCGACGAATTCGCTGATCGTTCCCAATCCTTTAATGCGGGCTCATCTGCTCAGCAAAGACTGGCTTGGCGCCAGATCCAATCCGGAGATTTCTTTCGACCTTAGAAAAGTGGGCGATGTCGAGAGCAAGGGAGCGAATGTCTCGGAAGCAACAGTCACCGGAGTTCTGAGCCTTAATGGGATTTCCAAGGAAATCACGGCCGTTGCCAAGGTGACGTTCATGCCTGGAAGACTGCGAGAATTCAGCAAGGGCAGGCTTGAAGGAGACCTTCTTGTCATCCGGTCGGAATTCGGGATCAAGCGCAGCGACTTCGGCATTAGGCCCGGGGAGTTTCTCGACAAAGTCTCCAACGAGATCGATCTTTCGCTTAGCCTCGCCGGCGCTGCGGCGAAGGGACGCTGACCCTTCCGTATCCGCGCAAATCCCTAATTCTGATGCTGGAGCTCTGTGGCCTGTTCCTCCGGTAGCCAGAACCTCGTGTTCGCCCCGTCGTATCTAAGCACGGTGAACATTCCAGTCACCAAGTGGTAGATCAAGTGGCAATGCAGCGCCCAGATTCCGAGATTGTCGGCATCGAAAGCAACCGTGATCTTTGAAGCGGGCGGCACCACCACGGTATCGCGCAGGGGGCCGGAGATCTTTTCGCCGTCGATTTCCACAACCTGGAAGTCGTGCCCATGCAGATGCATTGGGTGGGCCATGTTGGTGTCATTGGTGAAGACAAGCCCGACGCGTTCGCCTTGCCGGACATCGAGAGAATCGCGATTCGGGTAGACCGCGCCATTGATCTTCCAAACGTACTTGGCCATGTCTCCGCTGAGCGCCGCGGGAAGCATGCGATCGAAGCCGCGTTCGGGAAGCGGATCGACCGCCTGAAGTCTCTTTTCCTGCGTATTGTCCAGCGCCGCCGTTGAGGCCGAGGCCGTGCGCGAGAGCTGCGGTGCAGATGCTCCCTGCGTGATCAAGACGATTCCACAAAGCAATTTCGTCCCCTCTCCTTGCACCAGGATCGGAAACGCGCCGCCATCCTTCGGAAGGGTGACTCTCAGGTCGAGGCGCTGTGCGATGCCGAGTTGAAAGAAGTTGCCCTTGACCGGCCGCACCGCCTGGCCATCGACTGCCAGAATCTCCGCCGCCAGCGACCCAGTGTCGACGTAGAAGTTTGTCGCGGACGCCGAGGCGATGAGCCGCAGCAACACGGATTCCCCAGGTTGAACAGAGACCAATTCCGGATCGTCGAGCGTGCGACGATTGGCCAGCAGAGCATCGTAGTGCACGTCAACTTCCGCAGGAGGGGCTCGCAAGGCCGTCCGCACAAAACTTTCCTTCTGATCATCCCACTTCTGAGCGAAGACTTCAGCGGGCATTGAGTCGCCCATGCTTTTGGGCATTTTCTTGGCATCCCCCATCTCCATTTTCTTCCCGGGCGGCTCGTCCGCCCCAGGGGGCATTTGCATTCCGCCCTTCAGGTCCATCAAGATCTGCCCCGGAGGAGTGAAAGAGAAGTCCGTGAGCATGACGACAACCTGCCGGTCAGCCTTTGCTCGTTCCTCAGGGGTCCATACAATCATCGGCGCCGAGTTGAACAGCTGTTCCTGGAGACCATAATGCGAATGCATCCAGTAAGTGCCGCTTTGCTTGAGCGGAAAATCGTAACGAAAAGATCCGCCAGGTGCGATCGGATTCTGGGTCACGAAGGGAACGCCATCCATCAGGTTTGGCAAGACGAGTCCATGCCAATGGATGCTCGTCGGAACTTTGAGCTGATTTACGACTTCCACATGAAACCCGTCGGACTTTTCCGGAGAGTATCCATGCGTCCCGTCGGCCTGTTCGATTGCGACGACAGTCACCTCTTTGCCCAGGACCTTGAGAGGAACTTCCTTGACGAACAAACGAACCGCCTCAGAACCGGAACCAGATGCCTCCGTGGCCAGGAGGACGGCAATCAAGACTCTGAGCATCCGGACAAGACGCTTTTTCATGACAACAGCGTTTTAAGGAATCGTCGGTGTTAAATCAACCTTCCCCGTCGGTTTGCGCCCGTCGGAGCTGCCTGGCAGGGGAGCATCGCGGCTCGATCTCGTAGACGCGCAACTCAACCCGGCTTCTTGCTATTCTGGTTGGCTGGCGGGCTTGGCAGTCGGAGCGGTCAATGGCGCCGTCTTGAGTGTCTTCTCTATCTCGGGGTCCGGCTGCGCCCCTAGCTCCAGCGCCCGGTAGTAATGGCGTCGGGCAAGCTCAATCGAAGGCGGTCTGCCTTCGAGATAGAAGACGGCCAGATTGAAGTGCGCATCGCTATAACTCGGATCGATTTCAACGGCTTTGCGGAGCTCGGCTTGAGCGCCGTCGATCCAGCCTTTGCGTCCGACGACGACGCCAAGATAATTGCGTCCGCGGGCGTTGCGTGGATCGTAGAGGGTCGCCTGGGCGAGCGCTGCCAGCGCCTCGTCCAGGCGGTTTTGATCCATGTAAATGATTCCAAGCGTGAGCCAGGCCGGAGCGGCGTCGAGCTTGATCTGGACCGCGCGTCTGAGGCGTGATTCAGCGTCTTCAAGCTTCTTCAAGGAATACTCGACGACGCCGAGATTGATGAGCCCAAGAAGATTGTCCGGTGCGAGGTCCAGAACCCTGGCATAGGCGCGGCGGGCGCGCTCAAAATCGCGCCGAGCGAACGCTGCGTTCCCCTCGGCGGCAGCCTCTCGGGCAACCTCCGGGACGTATCTTCCGTCGTTGGCGGAAGGCGCCGGCTGCGCCCGGAGGGTTGAGCTTGTCGCGAGTATACCGAGGGCCAGAAAAAGCCGCATCTACTCTCCTGAAAGCTCCTTCGAGCGGGCGGTCGCCGCCTTGACCGCGTTGATGAAAGCCGAACGAACCGCAGCTTCCTCGAGGACGACGAGGCCGGCGATCGTCGTGCCTCCCGGGCTCGCAACCATCTCGCGGAGCAGGGCCGGGTGCTCCCTTGTCGAGGCTGCCATTTCGGCCGCTCCAGCCACGGTCTGGATGGTCAAGTCGAGGGCGAGCGCGCGCGGGAGGCCGGCTGCGAGCCCGCCATCAGCGAGCGATTCCATCACGAGATAAACGAAAGCCGGCCCGCTGCCGCTTAAGCCGGTTACCGCGTCGAGCGCGTCTTCGGCTACGTGAAAGACCTCGCCAACCGCTCCAAAAATACGCTCCGCTGTTTCGATGTCCTCGGGGGTTGTGCCTTGGCCAGCCGCGATGGCCGTGGCGCTCCTTCCAACCATTGCTGCGGTGTTCGGCATGGCGCGAATCACCCGGCAGCCGGCCGCACGCAACGCGGAGATCTTCAGGCCCGTCACCACCGAAAGCAAGAGCCGCCCCTCCAAAGCGTCGCCGGCTTCCTCCATTGCCCGAAGCGCGTCACCAGGCTTCACGCATAACAGGACGGCCTCGGCCTCGGCGGCCGCCTCGGCGTTGGACGCGGCCGTGCGCACTGCGGTCGCCGCGGCCAGGTTCTCCAGGCCAATCCGGGACCGGCTCGAGACCGTGATCTCTGAAGCGGAGCAAAGATTCGCGCGGAGCATCCCCTGAATCAGCGCCATCGCCATTTTGCCAGCGCCGAGGAAGGCGTATCTCATGCGCGCAAAGGTAAGACTCCCTCGGCCCGGAGCAAGGAGTTTCGCCTCGGTGCTCGCTTGCGCAGGCGGCACCCCCAACCCAATAAGACAGCCCATGCTTGAAAGAGTTTGCCAGCTTTCGCAGCCTCGATTAGGACTCCTCAATGATCGAGCACATCTTTCGACTCTCCCTCACGGTCATACTTGCCTTCTGGCTCTCTGCGTGTGCGTCCACCCCCCAAGTGGATCCCGCCGTCGCTGCGGCACTTTCGTCCCGGGGCGTCGAGCAAGGAACGTATCTGAAAATCACTCGAGGCTCGGTCTTGGATTACGGCGATATTCTGAACCTTCTCGAGAAGAAAGTGCCAACCCATATCATCGTCAGCTACCTTCAAAGCACCCAAAAGGCTTACGACTTCAGCTACAGCCAGCTTCAGGGTTTTAGGGCTGCCGGCGCGACACCGCAATTGCTTAACTATCTTACAGAAACGCAGGGTTTTTATGGTGTAAATACACCAAAGCAAACTGCGCGTTTGACCGGGGAGCAGAAGCGTGCTTACTACAACTCCCCGGGATATCAATCCCAAGGGCCATTTAACACGCCCTTGGTTGATGAATGGGCTGACCCCGGTTACGAGGAATCGCTCTACAGCCCGTTTTCCTTCAACTAAGCGCTCCGCATGGCAAGGAAGCTGAAGGGACGATTTCCCCGTCTGTTGCCACAGCGCGTCCGCAAGGGAATCGCCGCCGCGGATTTGATCGATACTGCGTTCAAGGCTTACAATGGCGGGCGTCTTGCGGAAGCCTGCCGGCTCTATACGAGCAAGATGCTTGCTGCGGATGGGACGGTCGGAATGTCGCTTACCGGAGCGCTGACTCCGGCCGGTTTGGGAAAGTCGTGCCTGATTCCGCTGATTGAAGCGGGTTTCGTGGATTGGATCATCTCAACGGGCGCCAATCTCTATCACGACCTGCATTTCGGTCTCGGCATGGAACTCTTCGCCGGCTCGCCGTTTCTCAATGACATCGAGCTTCGTCACGAGGGCGTGATCCGCATTTACGACGTCCTTTTCGATTACGACGTGTTGTTGGACACGGACGCCTTCGTGCGCCAGGTGATTCAAGGGTCGGAGTTTCAACGGCCAATGGGCACTGATGAGTTCCATTACCTGCTTGGAAAGTACGTCGATGAGCGAGAACGCAAGCTCGGCCTCATGGGTCACAGCCTCCTCGGTGCCGCCTATCGTTGCGCGGTTCCCATCTTTACCAGCTCGCCGGGGGACAGCTCGATCGGGATGAACGTGGCGGCGATGTCTCTGCGCGACTCGAAGCTCCTCTTTGACGTCAATCGCGATGTCAACCAAACCGCCGCGATCGTGTATGACGCCAAGAAATCGGGTCTAACCTCGAGTGTCTTCATCCTTGGCGGCGGATCACCGAAGAACTTCATTCTTCAAACCGAGCCACAGATTCAGGAGGTCATGGGCATCGAGGAACGCGGACACGACTACTTTTTGCAATGCACAGATGCGCGTCCCGACTCCGGCGGCTTGAGCGGGGCGACTCCGGGCGAGGCGGTGAGCTGGGGCAAGGTCGATCCCGCAAGTCTGCCAGATTGCGTTGTTTGCTATCTCGACTCGACCATTAGCCTTCCTCTCATCACTGCCTACGCACTTAGTCGCGGACCCCGCAGGAAGCCGAAGCGGCTCTACGACCGGCGCGAAGAGATGCTTGAAAGAATTCGCCAGGAGTACATGCGCCGCGGCACGGTTGAGAAAATCGCACATCGCACCGACGTGAAGAGAAAGCCGCGCCGCAATCTGGCCAAACGGTCGTCTTCCGTTGGGCTCAAATAGAAGCCGTGCCCGCAAACCCGTTCGCGGCGCCGTTGATTCACGCTGTCGACGGCGATCTTCAGGCGGAGATCGAGCAGCATCCGGATCGTGGCGGATCGACCGCGTTTGGATCACGATGAGGGCCGGAAACATGGGGCGTGTATTCGTCGCGGTGGCATCCCGCCCAAACGCGAGGACGCGCTCCGATTCCGTTTCGTGAAAGCCGAAAGGAGCGTCCGGTTTCTTTGCAAATTTTGCGGGAAGCCGTGACTGCGACCCATCCCATCGCGATACTGCTCCGCCAGAGGCTGCCGTTTCTTTCGCTGCTCGTTTTCGCCGTTTTTGGAATAGCGATTTCCGGCTGGTTGTCCGCGTCGTCGGTCATGTGGTCGGCGGTAATGCTATTGGCCGCGGCGGCATTTTTTGTGAAAGGCGGGAAGATTGTTTTCGGGATTTTTACGGTGTGCGGCTTTGCCACGCTTCACCTGTGGCAGAGCGGCGAATCTCAGGCCGCGCGGTTTGCGGCTTGGCTGGGATCAGGAAGTCTGCCGGCCGAGGCGCGTGGAATCGTTACAAGTGAACCGCGGACCTCTCCCGCGGGGAACGCGAACTTCGATATCCGCGTTCGGCAGCTCCGCCTGAGTGGCGCAGAGCTCGCGCCCTCTTTTCAGCTTCAGATTGAATGGCCGGGACCACCGCCAGTCTATGGCGACGAGATTCTCTTGCGCGGGACGCTCGAGAGGATCGAGCCGCCGCGCAACCCGGGGCAATTCGATCTCGCGGCTTGGTCGGCGCGTCAGGGCATTTTTACACGGATGCGCGTCGAACACCGAGATGACGCGCAGATCTTGCGACAGAACCAGGGCAATCCCTTCGTGTCGCTAGCCCTCCGGACCCGCGCGTGGTTGCGGCAAACTTTGATCGAAGGAGTCAACGATCCGATAGTCTCCGACCTGCTTGTCGCCATGGTGCTTGGCGATGTTTCGTCCCTTCCGGAGCGCATCCAGGAGGAATTCCGCGGCACGGGCACGTTTCATCTCTTTTCAGTCAGCGGTCTGCACGTCGGGATGATCGCCGTCCTGCTTTGGTATGTTCTCAAAGCTCTTCGTGTCCCGCGCAGGCAGGCTGCCGG
>CAVSXN010000012.1:0-92506 GCA_963731945.1 uncultured Verrucomicrobiae bacterium
CTTTCGCGGAACGACCGTCCGCGATGGTTGCGCGCTCCTGGGGGAGATCGGCGGCGAGCTCGGCGTTCCCGTGACGACCGATGTCCATTCGCCGCAAGAGGTCGAGGTCGCCGCGCAATACATCGACCTGATCCAGATCCCCGCCTTTCTTTGCCGCCAAACGGACCTCATCCTCGCAGCCGGGGCAAGCGGGCGCGCCGTCAACGTCAAGAAAGGCCAATTTCTTGCGCCTTGGGACGTCAAGAATATCGCCGTAAAGTTGCGCAACGCCGGCTGCGCCGAGTTTTTCTTCACAGAACGCGGCACGACCTTCGGCTACAATAACCTTGTGGCCGACATGCGCTCCATTTACTGGATGCAACAGTCGGGTTTTCAAGTAATCTTCGATGCGACGCACTCCGTGCAACGTCCCGGTGGCGCGGGTGACCGAACTGGCGGCGACGGCGACTTAGCCCCGGTCCTGGCTCGCGCCGCGGTTGCCGCCGGCTGCGACGGCGTCTTCATCGAGACTCATGAGAACCCCGCAAAAGCTCTTTCAGATGGCCCAAATCAGATACCAGTTCGCGCTCTTCCGAACCTTCTCGACCAACTTAGCCGCATCCGCAGCGAAGTTCTCACTTAGCCTGGCCTTCGCCTGCGCGCTCTCCACCGGGTCGCTCGCCGCCCAGCAACCCGCCGCTCCAGCCAGCAAGGAAGCGGCCTCCCCCGGAAAGACGCCGAAGAAAGCCAAGGAAGAGCCGAAGACCGATACAGGCCAGGAAATCGACATCCCCGTTCCTGACGGCGTTCCCGTAAAAGGCATCAAGGTGCCGTCATACTCCGCCGACGGAAAATTGCTGATGATGCTGGATGCCGAGATAGCTCGCAAACTGGACGCGGATCGAATCGAGTTCGAAAACCTGAAAATCGACGCCTATTCCGAAGACGACAAGAAGATTTATGTTGAACTGCCGCAGTCGATTTTTAATTTAACTACTCGTATTCTTACGAGCGAGAGCCGTGTTCTGATTCGCCGGGAGGATTTTGAGCTGGTCGGTGACGCGGGGGAGTTCTACACCAAAAACCGTTTCGCGAAAATTCTCGGCAATGTGAAAATGACAATCTTCAGCACAGAGAATTTCAACCGACCATGAACCGCCTCCTTCCCCCGACCCTCCTCCTTCTCTTCAGCCTCGGCTCGCCGCTCTTCGCCGCGCCGCCCAGCGAAAAACCGACCATGAACCCGGAATTGAGTGGCAGTGCCACGACAGAGAAGAAGGATCCTCTTGGTGTCGGCGGCCTGACCAAAGACCGCCCAAAAGACGCCAAAACCGAAATCACTGCCAAGAAGCAGGCGACTTTCGACAACGTCACGAGCATGGCGGAGTTCGAGGGCAGTGTCGTGGTAAAGGACCCGCAATTCACGATGTTCTGCGACCAGCTTCGCGTGACGATGAGCAAGGACCGCAAGGGGCTTCAACTCGTGGAAGCCTCCGGCAATGTGATCATTGTCCAGGACAATACCGACGACACTGGCAAGAAGGTTAAAGCCACCGGACGCTCGGGAAAGGCCGTTTACGAACCGGTTTCGGGCGATGTGACCCTCACCATTTGGCCCTCGGTCCAACATGATATCAACATGCAAGTCGCTACCGAGCAGGGAACTATTATGATTTTGAACCGCAATGGCAAGATGACGACCAAAGGCGGAAGCAGGACCGTGATTGTTGACAATAGCCAGCAGCAACAATGAGCATTGCGCCAGCCCCATCCCCCCTCCCCGCGACGCCGCCGATGGATCACAAGCCGCTCCTCACGACCGACAAACTGATCAAGACATATGGCGGGCGCACGGTTGTCAACGGGGTAGATATCAACGTCAAGCGTGGCGAAATCGTCGGTCTCCTCGGTCCCAATGGAGCCGGCAAGACGACCACGTTCTATATGATCGTCGGTCTCGTCCGGCCCAACGGCGGGCGCGTGATTTTTGAGGATCGTGACGTCACCGGGATGGCCATGTATCGGCGCGCGCGCGAAGGCATGGGCTACCTGCCGCAGGAGGAGTCGATCTTCCGCAAGCTAAGTGTCTACGACAATATCATGGCCATCCTGGAGACAACGAAGCTCAGCAGACAGGCTCGCAAGCAGCGCTGCGAAGAACTTCTCACCCAGTTTGGTATCGAGCACCTGGCGAAGAATATGGCCCTCACGCTTTCCGGCGGCGAGAAGCGCCGCCTCACGATCGCCCGCTCCCTCGTCACCGATCCCTCTCTCCTCATGCTCGACGAACCGTTCAGCGGCGTCGATCCCATCGCCGTCTACGATGTCCAGCAAATCATTCAGGACCTCCGCACCCAAGGCCTTGCCATCCTGATCACCGACCACAACGTCCGGGAAACCCTCAATATCGTGGACCGCGCCTACCTCATCTTCGAAGGCCGCGTCGAAAGCCAGGGAACCAAGGACTTTCTCCTCAGCGATCCCATAAGCCGCAAGCTCTACCTCGGCGAGAATTTTCAGATGTAACGCCGATGTCCACAGCCGCAGCCCACCGGGTCCCGCACATCACCGTCGGGCATTTCTACGCGAATCACGCCGAGACGCTGGGCCTGCGACTGGAGGGCGCCTCGCGCGGCCTCAATCGAAAGATCCGCGAACCGACGATCAACCGGCCGGGACTGGCCTTGACGGGTTTTTACAACTATTTTGCGGGCAAGCGGATACAAGTGTTCGGATCAGCTGAGCTCAGTTACCTGCGCAGCCTCAGCGCGGCCACTTTGAAGGAAAAACTGCGGCAACTCTTTTCACGGAATTTTCCCTGCCTGGTCATCGCGCGAAATTCCCCGAGTCCCGCCTCCCTGCTCGACATGGCCTCGGAGTTCGAAACCCCCGTGTTTCGGACGCACATGATCACCATGAAGTTCATCAATGCCGCCACGATCGCGCTGGAGTTTGATTTCGCCCCTTCCTCGCAAGAATACGGCAGCATGGTCGACATCCAGGGCATCGGCACCCTGATCCGCGGAGCCAGCGGGATCGGCAAGAGCGAGTGCGTGCTGTCTCTGATCGAACGCGGCTATAGCCTGGTCAGCGACGACATCACCAAGATCCGCTCGATCGAGGGCCGGGAGCTCGTCGGGATGTCCGCCGACATTACGCGCTTTCACATGGAAGTCCGCGGCATCGGAGTCATCAATATTAGCTCCATCTTCGGTGTCGGCAGTGTCAGAAGCGAAAAACGGCTCGACTTCGTTTTGACTCTTAAGGACTGGGACGAGCTCGAGAACGTGGACCGAATCGGCCTCGACCGGGAGTTCTACGAGATTTTGGGAATAAAGATTCCGCACGTTGTCATTCCGGTGAAAAAGGGACGTGATCTCGGCCGATTGGTCGAAGTCGCTGCGCTTGACCAAAAACTAAAAAGTATGGGACAAAACAGCGCAGTTGAATTTAACCAGCGTTTGCTGCAAATGATGAGTGAACGACGTATCAAATAATGGGCCTCTTCTCCGGCAAAAAATCCTCCGACGACGTTCTCCGTTGCACCAGGGAGATCGTTATTCAGAACCGTAACGGCCTCCATGCGCGTCCTGCCGCCATGTTCGTCAAAATTTCCAGCCGCTTCAGGGCCGAGGTCTGGGTGGAAAAAGATGGCGAGCGGGTCAACGGCAAGAGCATCATGGGTCTGATGATGCTCGCGGCGGGAAAAGGATCGAAACTTCACCTCACCGCGGAAGGCGCCGATGCGGACAAGGTGATCGCGGAGATTGAAAATCTTGTTCAGACTCGCTTCGGCGAGGAATAAAGGGCGAACGGCTTTGAGGCGTCGATGGGCGGTTTTTTCGCGTTTCAACCAGAGGGAAATCTGTTACGCCTTGCGGCGTGAGTGGAAATGATCCCCAAAGCAAGCAGGAAACTCGTTTTCAGGGAGTTCCTGTCGCGCCTGGGATCGCCCACGCGCGGGTAGTTATTCATTGGCTGGACGACGAGGAGATTCCCTTTCACACGATCTCCGCGGAGCAACTTCCCGAAGAAATCGCGCGTTTTGAGTCCGCCCTGATCGCCACGCGCGCCGAGCTTCTCGAGATCCAGCAACGCATCGCGGACGCCATTGGCGCCAAGGATGCCGGCATTTTTGATGCCCATCTTCTCGTTGTCGAAGACCGCACGCTGATCGATGAAGTCCTTCGCAATCTCGAGAACGAGCGCCACAACGTCGAATACACCTTTCACCAGGTCGCGGAAAAGTATTGCCGCACCCTCGGGGCGATCGACGATCCCTATCTCCGCGAGCGTGTCGTGGATATCGAGGACGTCGCGCGCCGCGTGATCCGGCACCTGCTCGGCAAGGCTCCTCGGACGATTGCCTCCGAAGACAAACCTCACATCATCGTGGCGCGAAACCTCACGCCTTCCGATACGGCATCCATCAACCGGACCCTCGTCCTGGGCTTTGCGACGGAACAGGGAAGCAAGACTTCCCATACCGCCATCATGGCCCGCTCAATGGACATCCCCGCCATTGTTGGGCTCCACGACTTGTGCGACAAATTGTCCAGCGGCGATGACGTCTTGCTCGACGGCTACACGGGCGTCCTCATTCTCAATCCCACCCCGGAGACTCTCCAGGAATACGGGAAGATCGAGCTCAGGAAGGTGGAGGTCGCGGAGCGCCTCGGGCTCATCCGCGACACGGCCTCGACGACCAGCGATGGCCGCCACATCATTCTCTCCGCAAATATCGAGCTGCCTGGGGAACTCGACGACGTCTCCGGCAGCGGCGCCGAGGGAGTCGGACTTTATCGGACCGAGTTCCTCTATTTAAATCGTCCCAAACCCCCCGACGAGGAAGAGCAATTCGAAAACTATCGCCTCGTCGCCGAGCGCTCCCAACCCTATTCTGTCATCATCCGCACCCTCGACATCGGGGGAGACAAGCCGTCGGAAAGCCTTGAACAGGACCATGAGCAGAATCCTTTTCTCGGTTGCCGGGCGATCCGCTATTGTTTGCAGCATCCGGATATCTTCAAACCACAACTTCGCGCGATTCTCCGGGCGGCGACGGTTGGAAACGTGCGCATCATGTATCCCATGATCTCCGGCCTCGAAGAATTGCGCCGCGCCAATGCCGTCCTCGAGGAATGCCGGCGCGAATTGAAGCAGGAAGGCGCCAACTTCAATCCGGACATCGAGGTCGGGATCATGATCGAAGTGCCCAGCGCCGCCCTTGCCGCGGACCATCTTGCGCGTGAAGTGAAGTTCTTCAGCATCGGAACCAACGACCTAATCCAGTACGCCATCGCCGTCGATCGCGGCAACGACCACATCGCTCATCTCTATCAGCCGACCCACCCCTCCATCATCCGAATGATCAAGTCCGTCGTCGACGCCGGCGCGGCGTCGAAACATTTGGACGGGCGTCTGTGGCGAAATGGCGGGCGACATCCAGCTCACCCCGCTGCTTCTCGGGCTCGGCGTGGACGAACTCAGCGCGAGCAGCACGGTCGTTCCAAGGGTGAAGAAGGCGGTGCAGTCCCTTTCCATGCCGGTCTGCGAAGCCCTGGCTGCCGAGGTGCTGGAGCTCGACACCGGCGAAGCCATCTTGCAGCGCTGCCTGGACATCGTCCGTTCGCACTACGGAGAGTTGCTGGAATAGCGAGCCGCGGGAATTTAAAATCCGCAGATTTCGCAGACGCACGCAGATTAATACCAGCCCTGCAAGTGTTGGCAGCGACGAAGCGTCTGGGGGAGCATACGCGTCCTCGCGTGTGATGTTCGGCTTCTCGCCGAACAAAGTTTTCCGGCGGGACGCTCCGGCAGCCGCCAGGCAGAAGCCGGCACGCGACAACTTCCAAGCCCTCGGCCAATCCGGTTGGGAAACGCGAATTAGTTGAGGTGGGATGCATCCGGGCCAATCAGGCCCACGGCCCCGAAATTCTTGAAAGCGAATTTTTTCGATCTGCGGATTCTATCGTCTCTTCCACGACTTCTACGCTCGAGGACAATCTCATGCGAGCTTGCGATCCGAGCGCGTTTCGGCTGTCATCAATGCACCGATCACTGCTCCCGTGCAGGAACAATTTCTCCCGTGGATCATTGGTTCGAGCAGGAGTTGTCGCGATGCTCGCTCACCAAGAGCGGCAGCTTTCTGCGGCGCGGTGCCGCCAAAAGGTTGGATGCGTTAGGAAAATCGAACTTGCCGGAGAACCGCCGAGCGGTGATTTCACCGCCACGTTCGCGCGCCAGACCACGTGCGAACCATGGCCCGCGGGAGCGGGCGAGATAGACTGTCCGAAGGACAGCCCGCAGGGCGAGATGAGCGAGAGCGAAGGAGTTCAACAGATCATCGTCGTCGATACATCGGAATGATCGAGCAACCCTTGCACAGTACGTATGTCCGCACCCCTTCGAGCAAAATGCGCAGCGCCACCCGCGCGTCGGCGCCATCGCGAACCGGGGAAGTCGAGTGTGCCGCCGAGACAACCGGAGCGTTTGCTCTAGTCATCGAGCGGCGATTTCACCGCCACATTTGGGCGCCCGAGCACATGCGTGTAGATCATCGTCGTCGATACATCGGAATGCCCGAGTAGCTCTTGCACCGTACGTATGTCCGCGCCCCCTTCGAGCAAATGCGTAGCGAACGAATGCCTGAGCGTGTGCGGCGTAACCGGCTTGGTGATCTTTGCCCGCAACGCCGCCCGCCTTACGAGCTGTTGGACGCCGTTCACATTTAAATGATGCCGCCGGATCTTCCTCGTCCATGGATCCTCCGAGAGATCGGGCGAGGGAAAGAGCCAGAACCAGATCCAATCTTTATCGGCATTCATATACTTGACTGAAAGCGCCTCGGGCAGGAAGACGCCCTCCACTCCCAAAGTCCGGTCCCTCGTCCACCGCTCGCGGGCCACTTCGATCTGTGTGCGCAGCGCTTGCTTGAGGCTTTCAGGCAGCGGAGCGAATCGGTCCTTATCCCCCTTTCCTCCCCGCACCACCAGATACCCGTTCCCGAAATCGACATCTTTGATCCGCAGTCGCGCGCACTCCGTGACGCGCAATCCGGCTCCATACATCAAGTCCGCCATCAAGCGCCCCGTCCCCTCCATGAACGCCCAGCAACGCCCGCACCTCTGTCCGCGACAAGACCGTCGGCAGGCGCCGACTCTGAGGAGCGCGGACAAGGTCATCCAACGTGCCCATCTTCTGCTTTAAGACCTTCGTGAACAGGAATTGGAGCGCATTTAAAGCCTGGTTCTGCGTCCCTGCCGACAGGAGCGACTGTTGGAGAAAGTAGTTGCCTCAGCCGAGCGCGGCTTTCTTCTGCTCGCGAGAGACCGTGGCCGGATGGTTGGCGTGGCTTATGTCGCCACCATGCTGAGCGCCGAACACTGTGGAATTGTTGCGTGGCTTGAGGAGCTTTATGTCGCACCCGATTACCGGTCTCAGGGCATCGGCACGGCATTGGTTAGCGCCGTCTTGGCGCGTGCACGCGAGACTGGTATAGTGGCGATGGATCTGGAAATCGATGTGAGCCACAATCGTGCGGAGTCGTTGTATCGACGATTCGGTTTTCGTCCTTTGGACCGTGCACGATGGGTGAAAGAATTGCCACAATGACGCCGCCTAACCATGCGCTGCAGCGAACGGCGGCGGGCCGTCGCCGTTGCAATCGGCGCGCTTTGTGGCCGCCGTCGCTGAGCTTGGACGTTCGGAAAAGAAGTGAGCATTTTCGAGATCATTCTCCAGGCCGTCGACGTGTGGTGCTCATGGAGATTTTACCTTTGCGCGGTCGTTTTCGTAGGAATTGCCATTTTTCTGCACAATAGATTCGGAGACCGGACATGGGTGTGGTTCATTTCCGTTCCGTGCGCGATTATCGGAATAGGCGGGGGACTATACTGGCAGATCAAAGCAAATAGAGAATGAATATAGAGAGTCCGAACAAGGCGCTCCACCTAACCGGCAACCTTCGGACTCTTCGACCATCGTTCCGTTCGCTAACGCTCATGAACAGTTCTTCTGAATCGGGGCCGGCAGGTGAGCTTGGACGTTAGGCGAAATATGAAGGCAATCGAAGGTTACCGAGTAATCACACCAGGCGAGCTTGCTTGGCGGCCATCGAATCTGATGCGCATTCCGAATGCGGACTATCTTGAGCGGACGGGAAGCGAGATTTTGGGGGCTCGACTGTGGCGTTTGCCGCCGAAAAGCGCGAACACCCTGCACAAGCACGTGCATGCGGAGGAATTCTACTTTGTCTTGGAAGGAGTCAGGAGGATGCGGGTTGGCGAAGAGACCGTGACGATCCCGCGCTATGGGGGAATCCTAGTTGGGCCATCAGTTTTGCGGCAGATATTCAATGATTCGGACTCCGAAGTTCTTTGGCTTATCGTCGGAGCGCCGGATAAGGAATTCGAGGCAGGCAAGATCGACATGAAGCTGATTTATCCGGTCGAGCCCACGCAGCTTCCGTCAGAGCTGAAGGGAGTAGAATGGCCACCGAAGAGCTAAAACGGCCTAACAAGGCGCTAGAGCCAACGAATGAAAGCCATCCGACCACCGAAGGCCGTCAAGCTTGGATGCCTTGTTCCTCTCGCTGGGATCGTCGCGCTTGTGTTACCATTGATTTTACGCGGTCGTTCGCCGTGCATTGCCTTCGTCTGCAAGTGAGATTCAAGAGTATTACGACGATTCATGGAACGGTGACTTCGTGCGACTGGTCAAAGCGCCGCTGCCGGCGACAGACTACGCGGAGTATGCCCGGAGGCTCGGTTTGTCGGCGCGCTTCGATCCTACACTCCATCACGATATCGCGAGCTACGTCAACATGGGAATAGTCGATGCCGCATGGTGGGATCCGTCCGGCGCAACAACGAACACATATTTTGACTACAAGAAGGGAGATGATTATTTGCAGGTTCTTAGCTACAAGGACGGCTATGTCTATTTTAAGACCGTATCTTGGCAAAGAGGCCGAACAAGGCGCTCCACCTAACCGGCAATCTTCCGGCTCCTCGACCATCCTCTTTCGCTAACGCTCATAAAGACTTCTTCTCAATCGGGGGCCGGCAGGTGAGCTTAGACGTTAGGCAGCACAAACACCCACTCACACCGTGGCGATGAAGAAGCCCTTCGACGTTCGCGTTCTCGGTGCCGGAGACGTCGCGTCTTTGCGTGAAATGCTGTCCATGTTTGGCAGAGCATTTGGCGAAGCGGCGACCTACACAACACTCCAGCCTGACGACCTCTACTTTAGCAGCCTTCTTGGCAGCAGTAGCTTCGTTGCTGTGTCCGCCGTCGCTGGTGGCAAGATTATTGGTGGAACTGCCGGGTACGTACTCCACAAGTTCGAGCAGGCGCGGTCCGAGCTATACATCTACGACCTCGCTGTCGAGAAAAGCAGTCGTAGGCAGGGCGTAGCTACAGCCATCATCCGAGAGCTTCAGCACCTGGCAGCCGAACGCGGCATCTACGTCATCTTCGTTCAGGCAGATCATGGTGACGAACCAGCAATCGCCCTGTACACAAAGCTGGGAGTCCGCGAGGACGTGCTGCACTTTGACATCGCGCCGACGAAAAGTGCTGCCTAACCCTTCGCTCGAGCGGACCTCCACCGGCCCGCTCAGCTCGAACGTTAGGCCACCACCAGCAGATGACGACTAATCCAGCCGCACGGCAAGTCTCGACGTCAAAGAGCTCGGCCATACGCTGGCTGCTTGACTCTGACCCTTCGATCCGCTGGCAGGTGATGCGCGACCTGACTGATGCGCCCGCGGACGAGGTCGGGGCCGAACGCGCAAGGGTCGCGACCGAGGGCGCGGGCGCGCGGCTGCTCGCCCTCCAGGCGCCCGACGGGCGGTGGGGCGGCGCGGCGTGGAACCGCGGGTGGGACTCCACGATGCACGTCCTGTCACTCCTGCGGGAAATGGGTCTCGATCCCGCCAGCGACGAGGCACGGCGCGCGGTGGGCCTCGTTCGCGACGGTGTGACGTGGCAAGGATGCGGTCCGCAGGAAGCGGACGACAACCCCTTCTTCGCCGGAGAGGTCGAGCCCTGTATCAACGGGCAGGTCGGGGCGGTCGGCGCCTACTTCGGCCAGGACGTCCGGGGCATCGTCGACCAGCTGCTCGCCGAGCAGCTGCCCGACGGCGGGTGGAACTGCGAGGCCGCCAACGGCTCGACGCGGTCGTCGTTCAACACCACGATCTGCGTGCTCGAAGCCCTGGTCGAATACGAACGGGCCGTCGGGGGCAGCCCAGAGGCGACCGGGGCACGTCTCCGCGGGCAGGAATACCTCCTCGAGCGCCGCCTCTTCCGCCGGAGGTCGACCGGCGAGGTGATCGAGCGAGATCGCAAGGGCGACACCCCCTGGACGCACTTCGCCTTCCCGACGTGGTGGCACTACGACGTGCTGCGGGGGCTCGACTACCTGCGCCGCGCTGGCGTCGCGCCCGACGAACGCGTAACCGAGGCGATCGACCTGGTGGCGTCGAAGCGCGACGACGACGGCAGGTGGCCGCTCGAGACCCAGTACGCCGGCAAGATGCCGGTCGAGACGGACGGGGGCGAGGGCCGGCCCAGCCGGTGGAACACCCTCCGCGCCTTACGAGTGTTGGACTGGTATTCAGCACGAGACTAACGCAGATGCTGCTGGCAGGAGACTGGCAACTACCCAGATTGGCCCGTTCAGTGGCACTGCCGATAGTAAGGTGACCTAACAAGCCGCTCAAGCTGACCGTCGGCAAGCGGGGCTTGCCGATTCCCTCGTCGCTGCGCTCCTCGGCGGCAGCTTAGCGGCGGCGTTAGACAATAAACCGCACCATGCAATTCAATGCCGATTTCGTTTATCGGACAATCATAGGCGGCTATCTTCTTGTGGCTTCTATTGTTGTCTTCTTTCTATGCAGGAGAAGGGACTGTTTTTCGTGCTCTACAAAACAGGCATGGAAACGATCCATGTTACTTGCGGCAATAATCACTCCGAGCATTTTTACAGATTTTTGCATTTTCGCGGCTCCAGTTCCCGCATCGATCGGGTTGGTGCTCTATTAATTTGCAGCCGTAGTGTTCCCGCAGGACTTTCTATTACTTTTGATTGCTCTGATTTTATACGTGTTACCTTGGCTCATAGTCTCAGGTTTTGTTTTGTTTGCATGGCTTGGCATGAAACGACTTAAAATGCAGATCTAACGAAGCGATGCACCGAACCCCATTCCGTCCGTCACTCGGGCTGCTTGCGCACCCCGACCGCCAGGCTCCAGAGGTCGGTGATCGCCGACGTTAGGCCGCTTCAGGAGCACGTAATGCGACCCCTGCGTTATTCCATCAACGTCACATTGGACGGGTGCTGCGATCATCGTGCAATGGTCCCGGACGAAGACTTGCATCGTCACGCGGTCGAGAACCTCAACCGGGCCGATGCCCTCCTTTTTGGCAGGGTGACCTATGAAATGATGGAGGCCGCGTTTCGGCCGGCGTGGACGGGAGAGATGCCCGATTGGATGGAATCCTTCCGCCGGACGATCGACGCGGCAAAGAAGTACGTCGTGTCGAGCACGTTGAAGCGGGTCGATTGGAACGCGGAACTCGTGCGCGGGGATCTAGGTAAGGCCGTTCAGCAGCTCAAGCAGGAGCCGGGTAAGGGACTGTACGTGGGCGGCGTGAAGCTCCCGCTGGCGTTGGCGGAGCTGGGATTGATCGATGAGTACGAGTTCGTGGTACAACCCAGGTTAGTGGGCCATGGGCCGACGTTGTTCGCCGGGCTATCGAAGCGTCTCGACTTGAAGCTCGTCAGCCGGCTGGAGTTCGGCTCGGGGGCGGTGGCGATGCGGTATGAGCCGAGAAGGTTGCCATTGGGATGAGAGAGACGCGGCCTAACCATGCGCTGCAGCGAACCCGGCCATCAAATCGATCATCCTTCAATCCATGGCGGACTCGATCGAACCACTGAAGGCATTTCTCGCGAACGACGTACGGGTGGAACTTCGGAAACGACTGGAGCGTAGGCGGAGATGGGCGGTCCGGCGGATGCCGCGAACCTCGACCGTCTCATCCGCGCGCTTGATGCCTAACAAGGCACTTCACCTATCCGGCAACCGTCCGGCTCCTCGACCGCCATTTCCTTTCGCTAACGCTCATGAACGCTTCTTTTCAATCGAGGCCGGCAGGTGAGCTTGGACGTTAGGCGCACGAGCACTACTATCGTGCCAAAGTTTTCAATAGCGCCAGCCGTGGTTGAGGATTGCCGGGAATGCGCACGGTTGTTGGTCGGGCAGCTTGACGAGCATGGCGTTGATGCCTCAGCCGAGCGTTTGGAGCGACTGTTGGAGAAAGTAGTTGCCTCAGCCGAGCGCGGCTTTCTTCTGCTCGCGAGAGACCGTGGCCGGATGGTTGGCGTGGCTTATGTCGCCACCATGCTGAGCGCCGAACACTGTGGAATTGTTGCGTGGCTTGAGGAGCTTTATGTCGCACCCGATTACCGGTCTCAGGGCATCGGCACGGCATTGGTTAGCGCCGTCTTGGCGCGTGCACGCGAGACTGGTATAGTGGCGATGGATCTGGAAATCGATGTGAGCCACAATCGTGCGGAGTCGTTGTATCGACGATTCGGTTTTCGTCCTTTGGACCGTGCACGATGGGTGAAAGAATTGCCACAATAACGCCACCTAACCATGCGCTGCAGCGAACGGCGGCGGGCCGTCGCCGTTGCAATCGGCGCGCTTTG
Organism: uncultured Verrucomicrobiae bacterium; assembly: GCA_963731945.1. Taxonomy (GTDB): domain Bacteria; phylum Verrucomicrobiota; class Verrucomicrobiia; order Chthoniobacterales; family Terrimicrobiaceae; genus DASTFP01. The sequence continues at coordinate 12,701 of CAVSXN010000012.1, forward strand.
TGGGGGCCGTCGCTGAGCTTGGGTCGTTAGGCGACTCAGACGCTTTTCCTAAAACCGACAACATCGAAAATACCAATGCAAAAAGTCACACCGTTCCTATCGTTTGACGGGCAAGCCGAGGAGGCGGCCCGTTTCTACGTCTCACTCCTGCCTGACTCGCGGATCGACCGGGTCACCCGATCGCCGATCGATACGCCGGCAGGCACCGCCGGAACAGTTCTTATGGTCGAGTTCACGCTCGCCGGCACTCAATTTATCGCGCTCAACACACCAGGCTTCTCGTTCACCGAGGCAGTTTCGTTCCTGATCGCTTGCGCGGACCAAGCCGAGACGGATCGGCTCTGGGCGGCACTGACTGCCAATGGCGGCTCAGAGGTTGCCTGCGGTTGGCTCAAGGACCGCTGGGGCGTCTCCTGGCAAGTGACGCCGACCCGACTGATGGAACTACTCAAAGACCCCGATCCGGACCGCGCTCGTCGCGCGATGGAAGCAATGGTGAAGATGATCAAGATCGACATTGCCACGGTCGAACAAGCCGCCGACGGCGCATAAGCCTTGCGAACGTCGCCTAACCAGCGCTGCAGCGAACCCGGCCCTCGCGTCCAGGTTGCAATCGAACGCCCTCGTGGGCCGGCACTCCGACGATTCTCCATCGTGCTTTCTGCTTTCCTGACTGTCACTCGAAGTGGGAGTTGTCGGTGTTGCTCAGAATGAATGGTTTGGGAGTGGAGACCTCTTGCCATACGCGATTTTTTGTATCCACTCGCGTTCCTTCTTTGGAGCATCTCTTCCCTTTGCTTCCGCGCTATGCGTCGATGGCCCTCATGGCTGGCGACTCCGATTGCCTTCGCGCTCGGTGCGTTTGTGGGCTGCCTCGGCACCTACTCGGTCGCGATTCTTCTGGGACCGTGGTTCGGTGCGATGAGCGTGCCGATGCTCAAGAGTTGGTGTGTATCATCGTCGATATTCATCCCCGCGGTATACCTCATCCGGAAGAATGGATTAGAGAGGTCCCCCATAACTGGATTCATCGTTTTCGCAGGATTAGGGTGGCTCTTTTCTGTGCCATCTCCCCAATGTGGTCACTCGCTACTGGAAATCAGAATCTCATGACCGCTTTTTGCCGGCTTGTTCCTGGTGAGCAGGAACTGACTATAGATCGCGAACCTCAGTGGCTTACCGAAGAGGATCGAAGGTTAATATTGAGTAGTGGACTCAGGGACCAGTTGGAGTGTTTCAGAAGCGGAGGCAGCAATTCGACCGATTGGCCTCGTGCAAAGGCGTTTGTTATTTTCACCACTGCTTTGTCTGAGACTGTTCGCCTCCCTCAACCGAAGCATACGACGATTCTCTATGTCCCGCGCGGAGAGGAGTTCGTCGCCTTACCCGAAGACGCGGAGACTTTTGAAAGAGCGATCGAGTTTTGCAAAGACCAGTCGGGCTGGAGCTACTGGATCGAGCAAGCATCGGGAGCGAAAAGTGCTGGTGGACTCAGTCTCTAGAAAAGCAAGGCCGAACATGGCGCTCCACCTAACCGGCAAGCGTCCGACTCTTCGGACGTCACCCTTTCGCTCTGATGAGCTCATTGTAGGTTTCCCTTTATCGGGGCCGGCAGTTGAGCTTGGACGTTCGCCATAGCCCGTGCCCACAAACACTCCAGCACTGCTCGATGCCTTTGATACCGCGATTGCTGAGAAGGTGCTGCCATTCTTCGTGTCATTGGGCGCTCAGCACGTGGTCGGAGAGTCGTGCTATGACGGCTGGCCCAAGCTTCCTCTCTGAAGCCGAGACGTCACGAAGAGTTGGATGGACGATTCTTCTGGTGGATCAGCCGGTTCGTTGTCGGTGATCCAACGTTCGAGATTGCCTATGGTGATCGCGAGTTCCTGATTGAGACCATGCTGTTCTACGCTGGCATCCCGGATCGGTTTGCGCCTTGGGAGTTGCTGAGTGCAGCCCAGGTTGCCGAGCCACACGTAGTCTCGGGTGAGGCTTGGGTTCTTGCCCCGGATTTCGTCACTCGCGTGATTGACAGACTCACTTGCGGCATTCGGCAGCACTGGAGCATCCTGGGCATGCCTATGCCGCAGGTCATTGACCGGGCGCGCGTCCTACGTGGCAAGCGGATGCTGTTCGCAAAGGAAGAGCAGAGGCGTTTGAACCGAGACCGCGCAAGCATTCAAGCGTCGGCTGCGTTTCATGCTGGGGGATATGCCCACGCGAAGTGCCTACTGGAGCCGTTCAGAGACGATGCTGAGCTGACTCGTTCTTCTGCGAAGCTACTTGAGATGGCTGAGAGGAGGTTGAAATGACGGCGAACAAGACGCTGGACCGAACAGCAGCGGGCCACGGCAGCTGCAATTTCACACCTGCTGACGGTCAGCTTGAGTCGTGGACATGAGAAAGTGCGCGTTTATCCCTTCTTGCATTTCTATGCATACTCTTCGGTTGCACCACTTACGACATTAGCAAGCCTGGACCTTATCAAGAGAAGGTAGAGTTGGCGGCTGATATGAATGACGGGGAGATTCTTGGGAAATTGGGCTACAATAGTCGGCCCTGAAAAACTCTCAGGTGATTCTTTGTAGCGGGAGGTAGAAGTTTTGGGTAGGCAGCGAGCATAGGAGGCGAAGCCAAAAAAGGGTGAACAGCCGCATCCATTTGCGGAAGTTCCATGCGGCCGCGGCCAGCATCAGATTGAGTTGATCGCCTTGGAAGCCTTTGAGGAAGCAGCGCAAGAGCCGAAAGTCATGCTTGAGATGGCTAATGACAGGTTCAATAGCCGCACGGCGACGAAAACGTTTTCGCATCGCCGCACTCTTTGCTCGCGATTGTGCTCTGGGAGCTCTTCCGGGCACCAAGACCTCCGTGCCATCAACGAATTTGCGGCCGCGGTAGCCGCGATCCACGATGGCGCGAGCGGCTCGGGTGTCCGTAATGGCTTGGGCCTGGTCAAGCACTTCAGGCAGGGTGTGAGCGTCGTAAAGGTTCTTTTCATGCGCCACAGCCGCCACGATGACGCCGTGGGTTTTGGTCATCGCCACCGAAGCTTTGGTTCCAAATTCGTATTTCTTGTGCTCCTTGCCTTTGGCCACACAGTAAATGTGCGGCTCGTGCAAAGAGTAGATTTTGCCGGTATCCTGCGGCTTTTGGGCTAACACCCGACGGTAAAGGGTGAAGTTCTCTCTTTGTTCTTCTCGGAGGGCTGCGGGCAGCTTGCGCTCCAGCTCGCGGATTAAGGCTCCCGCGATGGTGCGCAGCCTTCTGTGGCCGCGGCGCGCTGCCTTTCTCCTGCGGGGATCCTTGCGCAAACGTTGGGCCATCACACAGGCCCGAACCTCCTTGCGGTAGCGCCGCCTCAAAGGCACCGCGTTTTTATCAGCAAGCTTCCAGCAGCGAATGATGATCTTTCGATACTGTTTGGTGTCCACCGGATAGGTCACGTTCTTCTCCTGCACGGTGCTGTCGACAACCACTTCGCTCTCCTTTGCCCGCTCTCCATGCATCTGGGCCGAAACAGCCAGGATTAATGCCACCCCTTGCTCCCCGATCCGCTGCCGGAAATAGACCAGATCGCTCGGATCACAAGGCAGCTGCCATTGAAAATCACTCATCCCGCAAAATTGCTGCCAGTAAGGATTTTCCACCCAGCGCTCCACCACATCCTCGTCGCTCTGGTCAGACATTTGCTTGAGTAAGAGCAGCCCGACCATGAGCCTCACCGGCTTGGCCGGACGACCCTCCTCGCTGTAATACTCTCCAAAGGCCTCTTCAAAATCCCTCCAAGGAATCCGTTCTCCCAGCTTCCTCAACGGGTGTCGTGGATCACATTGCTCATTGAGTGTCGGCATCAAAAACGACGACTGAGTGCTCGGCTGTCGCTTCTCTAACATCTGGACGTTTCGACCGGGTTCTGGTTCAGAACCCTCCTTTCACGGTCGCTATCCTCTCAACTTCTCCACCCGTAGACCAGCTTGTTTGCTTACTCCGCTGACTTTTTCAGGGGCAACTAATGTAGCAAAGGTCGAAATTTGGTGAAGTGGGCGAAACTAGGCCTTGCTGCTTTTTCCCCCGAATCTGTCCGACATCTTCTGGGTCAGCTCGAACGAGGAAATGCCGATGAGTTCGTGCCCGTCCTTGGAAACCACGAAGTCATCCACTGGCCGTTCAACTTAAAGAGACCACCGGCCGGAAACGTGGAATACCGCTCCCGGCACGGCGTAATTCTGACGGCTGCGGGCAAGGTCAATGAGCAATCAAGACTCTGTCAATCCTACAAGGGCACGACGGACGTTCGTGAAATTCTGATGCCCGATAAACTCCGGGCCGTCGAGCGACTCGCCAAACTCTGCGGTTTCAACGAACCGGAAGGAGGGCTCGTTCATGGATGCAGGGGTCAGCCATATAATTTGCTATTTCCGAATTGCTCGAGCTTCCTGGCAAGGCGCGATCGGCGCGAGGCGTTGTCAAGATTGGGCGTCAAGGCAAAAGGCTGTCGTTTCAACTGCTCTTTGATATACTGAGCCTGTAGCACTCATCATAAATCAAGAAGCCATGACTGACCCCATTCTTCTAATAGTAAAGGTAGCGCGATGACCACCGCAAATACCGATCAAACAAACCGACTTTTAGGATACCCGGCCGACGCTCGTTTGTTATTGATCAACGCTGACGATTTTGGGATGTGTCATGCTGTCAACGCGGCCATTATCCGCACGCTTCAGGATGGGATCGTCAGGTCCTGTAGCATCATGGCGCCGTGCCCTTGGTCGCTCCACGCGCTTACGTGGCTGCAAGCAGCGCCTACCATTCCCGTTGGTGTGCATTTAACCGCCACCAGTGAACAACCGACCTATCGCTGGGGGCCAGTTCTGTGCTCTACCGAGCTGCCCTCGCTGGTGGATGAATCTGGATATTTCTATCCTGTGAGCCGGATTGATGAGTTTGTCAACCAAGTTAATCTGGCCGAGTTAGAACGGGAATATCGCGCCCAGATCGAACGCGTGTTCGCCGCTGGGTTGCAGCCGATCCATCTGGATAGCCATTGTGGCATTCATATTCGCCGTGAATCAATCTTTGCGATGACGCTGAGTTTGGCCCAGGAGTACCGCTTGGCGCTTCGTGTGTACGACCACCCGTTTATTGGGCAGCTGCAGCACCAGGGATATCCAACGAATGATCACCCCGTAATGGATAGCTATGACCTGGCGACCGTCGGGAAATCCGCTCAGTATGCCGCAATGTTGCGGGCATTGCCGGTAGGGCTGAGCGAATGGGCCGTCCATCCTGGGCTTGCGAGCGCTGAGCTAGAAGCCGTCGAGCCCCAGAGCTGGCAGGTGCGTCAAACTGATTATGAGTTTGTGATGTCGCCCGAGGCGCAAGCGATTGTGCAGGAAGAAGGTATTATTCTTGTGGACTACACCGCAATTCAAGCGCTCTGGAACGCAAAATCTCGAGTATAGCGGGTGGGGGTGCAGATTCTCGGAGCAACGCGGCTGTGGTTGTATGCGCCTCTCTAAGAATGCGGCTTGGCGGGCGATTTGCGCGCGGGCGACTAATCCGCAAATATTGGGCTGCTCGCGGCGATATGCTTGATGCACGCCGCGAACTTGAAGCGGAAAGGATGCGCATCCTTGACGCAACCGCCGCGGAGCTGTTCGGCAACGGGAAACCGCAGACATGAAAAACCGATGTGCCTTGCCATTTACTTGCCGACCCCTTAGCTTCGCCTTAAAGCGCCTATGCCTAAGCAAACCGAAACCCCGGCCGCGCCGATTCGGCTCAGCTGCAACACCATCCTCGACGGCCGATTTATCAACGCCGGCGATCCGTTACCGGTCGAACGCGTCGCGGCTTTGCCTGAGGTTCTCAGGCCGCTCGCTGTGACCGGCGAACCGGAGCCTGAAGAGCCCAATGAGGCTGGCGGTTTCTTTGATTTAAACACCCCTTATCGAGTGACCGACGACAATCGACTCGGCCGCAGGGTGCAACGTCAAATATCAGAGATGGAAGCGGCGGCGCAAGAACAAGAATGGATCGAGGAACAAATGGATGCGCCTTTGCCCCCGCAAATCGCGGAAACCTTGCAACAGGCACATCAGTCACACGTCGCCTGCAAGCCGCGCAAGCGGCTGCCCTTGCGCGCGCGGCCGATGCCGTCGCCGACGCGGCCGCGGCAGCCAGCGCACCGCGCCCGCTTTATGTGAAAAGAGGCTCGAGGCATTACGTCGAAATTCACCGGACAAAGCTTCGCCCGGCCGAACCCGTTTCTGTAAAGGACGCCGACGGCGCTTATGAGAGCATCGGCATAACCGACAGCAGGTGCGAACCCCCGACCCCCCAGTAATCCTATGAACTTCAGACTCGAGAAATCAACAACTGCTAGTGCAGCGTAACAGATGATACGGCTACGAGTGAAAGGCACGTTCGGCCAATACAAGCGGACGCCCGGCGGCTATGCGTGTCTGAATCATCTGATACACTGCACTAGCAACCGCGCGACGGTCGTTGATCGGCCGGAAGAGGCGAGGAAGCCAATAGCGCGCATCGGTTTTGCCCGCCGCACGCCGGATTTGGTTTGCCACTTGCTTGCCACTTTTGCGGCGCTCCTCCGATGGTGTGTGTTCCTTCGTATGCTCTCGGCCGGTCGGCAGCAAAGCCGCATCAGTGCTTGTTCTGTTGGGTTCCTGTGCGTTCACAAAGGAACATTAAGCTGCAAGAACGAACAGGAGAACCGCCAAGATTCGTAATCGATAGGTCAGGGGTTCGAATCCCCTCGCTGGCTCGCTTGATTCAACGAGTTGCGATAGAGCGTCAGACCTGCAGCAAAAACGTGCGTGTCGTTTTTGGGCACGATCCGCTGCAAGTTAGTTACCTGCTGGCATCGAATCTGATCCGCTGGGTCGGCGCACCTCGAGCCGAGATCACACGCGGAGGCCGGCACGACGAGGATGTGCCGCTTGCCATCGCCACGAGGCGAGGCCTACTATGAGGGTATGAGAATATTTCTTGCCGGCGCCTCCGGCGTGATTGGGCAGCGGCTGATTCCCCGGTTGGTTCAGGCCGGGCACGTAGTCGGCGGCCTGACGCGCTCGCCCAGCAAAACGGAGTTACTGGGCCGCCTCGGTGCCGAACCGATTCTTTGTGATGTCTTCGACCGGGAGGCACTTATCCAGGCGGTTCGTGACTTCAAACCGGACGTCGTGCTGAACGAGCTGACCGATCTGCCGGATGATGCGGCGCAGATCAGTGAACTCGCAGATCTGAACGCTCGCATCCGAACCGAGGGAAACCGGAATCTGATCGAGGCCGCGCGGCGGAGCGGGTCGCCGAAAATCCTGGCTCAAAGCCTCGCCTGGCAATTACCTGATGGGCCCGATGCCAAGGCTGTCGCAGAACTGGAGCGTTCCGTTCTCGCCGAGGGCGGCGTTGTGCTGCGTTATGGACAGTTCTACGGGCCCGGCACCTATCACGAGCAGCAACCACCCGAGGAACCTCGGGTTCACATCGACCGAGCTGCCGAACGAACGGTGGAGGCGCTGGGCGAGCCAACGGGCAGTCGTCGTCATTCTCGACTGAAGCGCCCGACCGCGAGCCGGCCGACCGTGCGCTCAAATCGGTCCCGGCCGCTGAGTGGAAAAATTCCGCATTTGACACACTCGCCGCGCAAGCTTGCGAGTCGTGTCTCGGAAACGCCCGCTATTCGGCGGCTCTGCTTGACTTGTTCGGTTCGGACATTCGGGCGATCTTGCGGATGTCTTCCGCAACCATGGGATCGACCCCGAGACCGTGGTCGGGACGCTAGACCTTCTCGCCTAGGTCGTCTTCACGATGAACACGGAGCAGCCGGCATTGTGGGTCACGGTGTTGGGCACGCTGCCCAGGAGCCGCCGCTGCATGCCCTTGTTGCCGATGACGAGCACGTCGGCGCCGCACTGCTTGGCCAGGCACACCAGCACGTCCCCCGGATCGCCCTCGTCGACCAGGATGCTGCAGTCGAGCCCGTTCTCGCGCAGATCGGCCTCGGTGCGCTCGAGTTGCTCGATGAGCCGGGCGGCCGGACTGAAGGTCCATTGCACCTCGCGCGCGGAGCCGCTGAGGGTGGCGGGAGCCCGCCCGGAGGACGTGAAGGCGCCTAGCAGGACCAGCTTCGCGTCGTAGCGGCGGGCCAAGTCGGCCGCCACCTCCACGGCGCGGCTTGCTGTCTCAGAGCCGTCCGTGCCCACGGCGACAGTGGAGATCATGCGGGCGAGTATCTCCAGCCCGCGGGTGTCCTGTCCACCACATTTGGCACCGGCTGTGCTCGAAGCTCCCGCGCAAAAAGCAATTGTCTGGGAATTGCCATCGAAGTGCTCGAGCGACTCGTGCGTGAACCCGCCATCGGCTCAAAGTCGAAGGCGATGCCCGGGCCCACGGCGGGGCCAATCCGCGCGGGCGGTTGAACGACAATGCGGATATATCCCATCACGGTGGCAGGAGCGTTCCCATGTTCGATGTTGCAACAAAGTCCATTATGTATGTGCTGAAAGCAGTTCTTTAGTAATTTATTACAATCTATTGTTACGCTGTATCGTTACACTTGAAAATAGGGAACTCTTGGTCAATCTGTCTTTCTCCTACCGGCGCGTGCGCAAACGAAAAGCCTCGTTGCGGCCCAATGATCGCCGCGCGTGTCACCATGGTTACAAGCGCCCAGACGGGAAGATTCGCTACGCGGTGCGCAAGCTCGACAAGGCGCTATAGGTAACGCGGACACCGAACCCGCGGCCGCGCATTTGTTCCCGGCTTGACAGTCCCAATCCGAGAAAACATCATTGTCTAAGAACCGCCTCCGATACCCCGGCAAACACCTTCCTACCCCTTAACCCCTCGGATCCCGGCCCGCCGTCTGCGTGTGTGCGCACGGTAGAAAGCGAATCCACAGTCTTCTTCCGATGGCACTGCGTACCGACAAAAATAGGCCTTGGAAAAGAAAACTGGATGGCGACCTCCACAACGCATCTGAACAACCGTTCGAGCGCGCGTATCCGGTCGATTCGGACGAAGTCGCCGAGGCGGTAAAACGAGCAGAAACGACGGAGGGAACGCCGCGGGAAGCGCGCGCGTGCGGAAGCCATTGGGGCATTTCCGAATGCGCGGTGACCAAGGGCACGATGATCGAAACGGCGACGCCGGTGCACGAGCTCGATGGCGATCAGGGCGCGGGACGACTCAACGATGCCCTCCGCAACATTATCCCCGATTGCCTGACGGACGAAGCCTGGCGCTTCTTCATGACTCAGGCGGTTCCACCGTTCAACCCGTACGCCTCGCCGTCGCACGCCGAGCTGTACCTCTTCCACGTCGAGTCGGGAATGCGGATCCACGAGCTCTACTGGCTCATGGACAGCGATCGCGAGAAAATCGACGGCGCCAGCCTGGCCGCGCAATTGAAGGCAAAGGGAGCCGTCGGCGACTACTCGGGCCCGTGGGCCTGCGAAACCCTGGGCGGGGCAGGGGGCCAGACGATCGTTGGCGCCATGTCGACGGGCACGCATGGGGGTGACGTAAACTTTGGGCCGATTGCCAGTATGGCGGTCGCGTTGCACCTGGTCGATGCGCAGGGAACCCACCACTGGATCGAACGCACCCGGCTCCGGCCCACGATGCTGCCGATTCACTTGGTCGACGGAACGCTCGTCAGGCAGCGTTTCGGGATGGAGTATCACCGCGACGACGACTTGTTCAACGCGGTCGTCGTGTCCTGCGGGCGCATGGGCGCGATCTGCTCCGTGGTGCTTCGGGCCGTGCGCCAGTACGCGCTCGAAGAGGAGGTCAACGAAACTGACTGGAACGACGTTCGGACCTGGATCAACAACAAGAGCCCGGTCTTTCTGATCAATCGTTTTGTCTCGGTTGAGATCAACCCGAATGGACATTGGAAGCATCCGTCGCAGCACACCTGTTACGTTCGGACGCGCCGGCTTCGCGCGCTGAACGACGCCGGAAGCCCGCCTTACGGAAGGGACGAGCGGGGCGTGAAGCATGGCACGGAGGTGAATCTCACGACGAGCGCCGGCGGCCTTTCGGCGATCCTTTGCGGAACGGACGACATCCTGCGTGCTCCGTTCAAGGACCTGGTCGACTACTTCGAGAAAGCCAGGGAAAAGGCCGTCGCCGTCTGGGTCGCCTCTGCCGCCATCATCGTTGCGCCGCTCCCGATTCCACCAAGCGTGCGCCAGGCAGCGCTGGCAGCCCAAAGCGCGGCTGCGGGCGTGATCGCCTACACCACGATCATGCTCGACATTGTCTGGCGGATTATCGATCACATCCTGCCGCCGCCGCCCACCACATTTAGCGACGCGACAGCCCTCGCGCTGAACTATCTATCTTACCTAAGCCATATTGCCGACACGCTCAGCCTGCATTCCGCGGACCTGTTCTTCATCATCCGTATGGTCATCGGCGGCGTCTTCGCCAGCGAAGCCGGCGGGAAGCTTCAGAAGCCCGCGATCAGCTATGCCGTCATGGATGGCCACAATTACAAGAACAAGGGCTGCGTTGCTCCGGGCGATTCCATCGAGGTGTTTTTTGATGCCAACGACCCAAATGTTCAGGTCTTTATTGAGAAGATGTTCCACCGCGTCCACCAGCTCGAAATGGGAGAGGTCACGGATGACGGGCATCCGGCGGTCTTCGGAGGCTACATCTCCGCGCGCTTCATGGCGGCGTCCGACGCCTTCCTCGCCATGCAACGGTGGCCGATGACCTGTGCGCTCGAAATCGCCGGCCTGTCGCGCGTGAACGGCACGCAGAAATTCCTGGAGCTGGTCGAGGCGGACGCGATCGAGACGAACGCCATCATCCACTGGGGCCAGCGGAACAACTGGCACATGAAGCAGGTGGAGAGTCTCTATGACCCAAGTCCGCCGATGGGGCTACTCTATCGATGGAGAGAAGCGCTCTCGAGCCTGACGGATCACGGCAGATTTGACCTCTTTTCCACAAAGTTTTCCCACCAGCGCGGACTCGAGATCACCGTTCCGCGAATCAAGAGCCTCGCGTGTGCGCCGGAAGTCGTCTGTGCGGGCAGCGTGACAGTGGTCGAATGGGACGCCATCAGCAATCCGCCCGAAACGGTCGCCGAGCTCAAGATATGGCGTGCGGACGGCACGACAGAAACCCGGATCCTGCCGAGCCTCATCGGATCGCTGCCCCTGCCGGCGCCTATTGGGATCAGCAAGCTCGAACTTCTACTTGCCCGAGAGTTGAATGGGCAGATCTATCATGATTCCCGAACCACTCAATGCCACGGCGTCCTGGATGGCGACGAGCGACCGTATCTGTTCACCGCCGAACTCTACAATGAAAACGGCCAGGACTTCTGGGCCTATTTCCACACTCTCCGGTCGCGCTTCATTTCCAATTCGCTCTTGGTCTCCGAAATCGAGGTGACCTTCACGGGGCCTCAGATCTGGACGTTGCAGACCCCTGGTTTGCCGGTGCTTGCCATACCAACCTCGCCCACGCGCCTTCAGTTTCCCACGCGGCCGGTCTTCAACAAGGAGTGGAACTATCGGGCCAACCCGCCGCATGCGCCGGGCGCGGCGCCGCAGATCGGAGTCCGCTACAAACTCGTCTGTCAACATTGAATCATGAACCAGCAAGATCACACCCAAGATACCGAGAACTTTAGCCGGCCACCCGATGTGGCGAAGATATTGGATGAGTTTCTGCAGACGACCAAGCGGTTCGAGGCGTCCGCGGATGATCTGGTTCGCGCGCGTGTGAGTTCCTCTCTCGTGGTCGAGGACATTCAGATCTCAAACCCAAAGCTGGACCCCGAATTGCGGAAGCGAATCGAGGCCGCTGTGGTCGCAGCCGTGAATGCCGCCTTTCGCAAGGCCGTGCTCAGCGCCGGGGAGATCCTGACCCAGGCGCCTCGGCAACCTTATCGTTGAGACGAGGTGGCCAGAGGTGATGGCGGATCGCGCAGCTACCGCACGGTCACGCGTGGCCAAAACAGACACCAACAGGCGCAACCCGTTGCGTCAGCCGATCCTCGCGCCACCCGCGAAGACTCCGAGTTGGCGGCCGCGCATCCGATCTCGATGCTCCGGATTTTGTCAAACTATAGCTGTCTTGAGTGATAGGAGAGAGGAGAGACTGCATGAGACATATTGTCATCCCAGCGGGATGGCAGTTCGTTGCGAGCCGCAACGCTGGTTAGCTTCCTTCATCAAGAGAATTCTGGTGTCTCAAAATAATGCAGCCGAGAAACCTGTGATATCCGAAACTTCAATGGGTCGATCGAGATGAATAACGGGAGAGCCCATCCGTTGTTAACATTATGAAAGCCTTTCGTCTTCTCCATAGTCTAGGTCTTCGCCAGTGCTGGAGAATAGCATTCTTGATCGTCTCCAGCGCAGGTCTGGCGAGTTTGCTTAAAGCTCAGGCCCCTGCAGCGCCGCCCCAAGCTTCCCAGGAAATCGCTTCTCAGCGGCTCTCTACAGAAGAACTGGACAAACTTCTTGCTCCAATAGCCCTCTATCCAGATGCGCTCATCGCCTTGATCCTTCCCGCTTCAACCGTTCCTTCCGATGTGGTGCTTGCCGCGCGCTTTCTAGCCTCCGACAGCGATCCCTCTCAGATCGTCAATCAACCCTGGGATGACAGCGTCAAGTCGCTCGTACGGTATCCTGACGTTCTCAAATGGATGGATCAAAACCTCGATTGGACGACGGCGGTTGGCGACGTCTTCATTGATCAACCCGCGGATGTCATGAATTCCGTCCAGCGACTTCGAACTGAAGCATTGGCAGCCGGCAATCTGTTCGACACTCCGCAACAGACTATTATCAAAGAACAGACCACCATTAGAATTGTGCCGACAGAACCCGAGGTGATCTATGTGCCGGAATACGATCCGGAGGTGGTCTACGTGCAACCCTATTCGCAGGCCCTTGGTCCGGCACTGACATTCGGTGTGGGTTTCGCCGTGGGAACATGGCTTAACTATGATTGCGATTGGGATCGTCGTGGAATTTATGTAGGTCACTGGCGTCCGGGATGGAAGCGTGACCGAGACTGGGACCGTGATCGAGAACGGGACCGCGACCGAGATTGGGACGGCGGCGACTGGGATCGAGGGAAAAGGGGACCAGACAACAACATCGTGAACGTTGTAAATATTAACAGCGCTACCGCCCGCCAATGGCAACCGAGTGCGACCAGTCAGCGTCAACAGGCGCGTCAACAGCGCGTCAGACGCTCGAACACGCGTTTTTCAAACGTCGAAACCTCTAATGTTAATCGAGCACGGGGAGTGCCGAGCGCAACCGGCCTGCCTGAAGCTGCTGATTCCCGCATCAATCAAATTCCCAAACCCTCACGTCTTGGCATCGCCGGGCAGGGCCGGGAGAGAGATGGCCGGAATGCGAAGGCGGATCGCGATAGCCGTTCCAACGAATTACCTGCGGCATCCATTCCTGCAGCTGCGCAAGGCAATAACCAGAAAGAGCGGGGCAAAGACCGCAGAGTGCCCGCAACGACGGTAGCTCCCAGCGTTGCCGGTGAGCAGGGCGCCCCCCCCGCCAGAGGCGGTCAAGAGAACGCTGCTCGCGATTTGAATAGGCAGGGACGAGGCAATCGTCAAGGGACGGGCGCTGGAGGACAAAATGCCACGTCCGAAGCGCGAGGCAAAAACCGCAAACCGCCTCAGCCAACCGCGCCTCCCAATGTGGCCGGAGAGCAGACTACGCCCCCTGCCAGTGGCGATCAGCAGAGCGCTGTTCGCAACGTGAACAAACACGAAAAGAGCAGTCGTCCAAAATCAGCCGCTGTCGATGTCTCACGAGACCGGGGTCGGCAGTCTAGCAACGACGGTCAAGGTGGCCCTCGTGATTCGAAGAAAAATGCGCAGCCCGGCGCGAGCGGTCAGCAACCGGCAATGAATACCGGTGCACCGAAGCCAAAACAGCAGAAGCAGGTCAACCAGGCTGAAAGCGCGCCTCCTCAGCCAGGCACCTCTCAGCGGCGCTCGAACGAGCGAAAACGCGAGCAGAAGCCTCCTTCACAGCCGGCAGCCGCAAAGCAAAACAAACCTCCACCTCAGCAGCCAGCAGCCGTGAAGCAAAACAAACCTCCACCTCAGCAGCCGGCAGCCGTGAAGCAAAACAAACCTCCACCTCAGCAGCCGGCAGCCGTGAAGCAAAACAAACCTCCACGACAGCAGCCAGCAGCCGCGAAGCAAAAGCAGCAACCTCAGAGGTCCGTCGCGCCCCAACAAAACGCGCCTTCCAAACCTCCTAGTGCGCCGAAGGGTAAGGGTAAAGGCAAGGGCGGCGAGAAGAAGGACAAACGCGATAAGTAAGCGGGTTACTCCTTCAACGCTGCTTCGATCAGCAAGGCACGTCCGCGTTTATCCGCATAGGCAAAGCCACCTATGCTGATGAAGTGTCGGCGCGGTAGGTTGGTGGGTGCTGGAGATCCTACCCGGAGGATTTCCAGTTCAACGGGGAGAGGGCAGCGACGTCGTTCATAGGCCAGGAGGGAAGCTTAGGCAGGACGTCGTTGAGGTATTTGCGCAGGTTGATCTGGAGGCGTTTGCAGGTCTCCATGACCGAGAGGATGGCCGCGATTTTTGGACCGGCTTCTGGGCTTCCGATATGCAACCAATTCTTGCGACCAACTGCGAGGGCGCGCATAGCATTCTCGCAGAGGTTCTGATCGATCTCGATGCGGCCGTTTTGGAGGTAGATCTTCAGCCGTGCCCACTGATTGAGGGCGTATTGGCAGGCTTCGGCGAGTTTGCTCGATGGCAAAGCATGAGAAGCGATCTGGGTGATCTTCGCCTGGAGTTCTTCAAAGAGGGCAATACTTCTTTGCTGGCGCATCGCCAGACGCTGCTCGTGGGTGGCCGCGGCCTCGCGAGCTTCCTTTTCCACGGCGTAGAGCTTGCCCATGAGCAAGAGCACGGCGGCGGCCTCGCGATCCTGGGGATCGAGCTTGAGAGCGTCGTTAAATTTTCTGCGCACGTGGGCGAGGCATCCCGCGCGCACGATCCCGGGCGCGCCGATCTTTTCGTAGCCCTGGTAGCCGTCGCATTGGAGGATGCCCCCGTAACCGGCGAGGAACTTGGCGGGTCCTTCCCGCGCCCTGCTCATGCAAAAGTCAAAGACGACCGGTCCGCCGGGCCGGCTGTATTGAAACTCATAGCCTTGGTGGTTGCGGCCCTTGGTTTGCTGGCTTTGCACGCCGATGGGGGTTTCGTCGGCCTGGATGTATCCGCCTTCGAGCAGATCGCGCTTCAAGACGGCTGCCATGGGGAGCAGCAACTCGCCCGCGGCCAGGACGGCCGCATTAGTTGTGCTGCGAGAGATTTCGATCCCGCAATCTCTCTGCAAATCGGCGGCCTGCCGGTAAAGCGGGAGATGGGAGAGATACTTTTTGATGAGCACATCGACGACCACCGCGTCGGAGAGCTTGCCCTTTTCCACGATCTTGGGGCCTCCGGCGGCGGCGGTGACGACTCCGCCCTCCGGGCATTTGTGGCAGGCTAATTTCTCGCGCTTGATCACGCGCACGAAGTAACGGGCCGGCTCGATCTCGAGCACTTCCTTTTCCTCGTAGCCGATGCGGCAGCGCTCCTCTCCGCAGCACACGCAGAAGCGCTCCTCGCCTTCCACGGCGATGATTTCCTCGCGCCGCGGCAGATCTTCGGGTAGGGCGTTGCGCCCGGCATGTTCGCGCTTAGATGGCATGTAAAGGGTGCGGGTAAGTCTTGGTAGACTCACCCGCCTTATGAAAAAATACACGTATCTCACAGTGTGACCGCCGCACCCGCGGCGGCTAGGTTGAAGATAAACAAGAGCGGCTCGATGCTCAAGCTCGGGCTTGACATCCACGGGAGAGATTCGTGGTGGCGGCTCAGGTACGACCACGCTACGCCGCGGCCACCGCGAGGTTTTGCTCCCGTGGAATTTGTGCCCTGGGTCGAAGCGCGGCTGCGGGAAGGCTTTGAGGTTCACGTCGTCTATGAATCCTGCGGGTTTGGCTTCGGGCTCTACCGCGCGCTGCTCCAGGCTGGCGCGCACTGCTACGTCATCGCTCCTCAGAAGCTCGACGAACGCAACACTCGCGTGAAGACTGATGGACGCGATAGCCGCGCGCTCTGCCTGCGCCTGGACCGTTACCTGGCTGGCAACAAAGACTCTCTGGCCGTGATTCGGGTGCCAGTGCAGAGGAGGAGCGGGCCCGGCACTGGAGCCGTCAGCGTGAGCAGCTTGTCCATCACCGACAGAAGATAGAGGCGCAGGGCCGCGGGCTGCTTATTAGTCATGGGTTGCCGGCCCCGGCGCACTGGTGGAAGCCGCAGAGCTGGAACCGGCTGGGCAAGCTTCTGCCAGCCTGGATACGGCCCCACCTTGAGCTCTACCGGCCGGCGCTGCTCGCCTTCGATCAACAGGTTCGTGCGCTCACTATCGAGTTGGAGAAGGCGGCTCCTGCCGCGCTGCCCACGGGCATGGGCGCCTTGAGCAGCGTAGTCATTAGCCGCGAGATCTGCAACTGGCAGCGCTTCAAGAACCGACGCCAGGTCTCCAGTTACACAGGCCTCTGTCCGGGCGAGTATAGCTCGGGGACCAAACGCGTGCCAGGTTCGGTCACAAAACATGGAAATCGCAGGCTGCGCGCTGTTCTGGTTGAGCTGGCATGGCGCATGGTGCGTTTTCAGCCCCGATATCACCCGGTGCAGAACCGGCTCGCCGTCCTGGCAAAAGGAGCCCGAGCTACCGGGGCGCAACGCAAGAAGGCCATCGTTGCCGTCGCTCGTCAGCTCGCTGTGGACCTCTGGAGGCTTCATACCGGGCGCTGCACACCTACGATCCTCGGATTCAAGTAAAAGCAAAAGGAGGTATTCTTAGAGCTCGCATAAACACAAACCCTTTGGAACGTGGCGCGTGTTCGCAGCCTCACATGAGCCCGCGACAGACGCTCGTCGCCTATAGATTGAACCGCGTCCACGTTCCACTTCACGCTGACGAATAAGTCAAATTGTCGCTCCGATCTTGAACTCGGATGCACGGATAGGAGTTTGGAAGCTGAAGCAGAACCGTAAGCACAATCTTCGAAGTGGAAACGTTCCAAAGACCAACATTCAAACCACCCGGCAGACTTTTCCGACCGCACCCCCCATCGCTTCGCTTTCCCGACGGGTAAGGGGGTGCGGTCAGAAAAGCCTGCCAACCCCCAAGAACCATCTTATGTAATCGACCATAAATCTTCCAAAGCTCACTTGACACCTTTCATAGGTGTGAGGCGCTTGCGCCCGGAAGAGACCTCCGCTTCCTTCTCGACTTCCTGCGTGTGGACTCCGGGTTCGAGCTCCAGGAGCTCAACCTGCTCCTCACTCAGCTTCTCGCTCTTGGGCCCATACTTCTTGAGCCTCTCCAGCCGGAGCATCTCCCGCAACAGGCGATTCTCCCGCTCAAGCCGGTCGGCTTCTTGCGCCCGCTCTGCGAGTATCTCGATGAGCGATCGCGCCTCCCCAGGCAGACTCTCAAGATCGATGCTGGGAACCGGGGTCAGCGCCATTTGCGAGTATCGTGCTTACTATCTAACAATAAGCATTATACTTAGCAATTAAATCATATCGCTTGTTCAACCTTTTTGCGCCACCACAGCTTCGCCCGCGTTCGCGTTAGCTCCAGCCCATCGATCAACGCCGCAAACTCTGTCGCGCTGATCGCCACCTTCGCAACCCCCTCGAGCTCCTCCGGCCAGTCAAACCGACCGCGGGCCAGCCGCTTGGCACAGAGGAGGAGACCGCTCCCGTCGAAGTAGAGCGCCTTAACCCGCGTGCGCCCCGCGTTGCAGAACACGAAGAGTTGCCCGCTCAGGGGATCCTCCTCCAGCCGACTGCGAACCAATCCGTATAACCCGTCGAATCCCTTGCGGAGATCGGTCGTCCCGACCGCCAGATACACCCTGCGTGCTCCTCCTGCGCCCAGGCTCAGCATCAAGCCGCTTCCCTCACAATGCCGGCCAGCACGCGAACTTCCCGCTCATCAAAGCCTCCTTCGACCTCCAGCCACGCTCCCCCTCCAAATCCAAACCGATACCGAACCGGCTCCGCAATGCCCCGAGCCTCAAGCTCCACAAACCGCGCTTCGCCAGACTGCCTCCGCTTCCCCAGCCATCGCTGAAGATTAAACAGGCTCACTCCCTCGCGATGGCAAAATTCCACACGCGTCAATCCGCTCTGCTCATACTGCCCGATAACTCGCGCCTTCTCCTCCGCGCTAAAGCGCCGACGAGGCCTTCGGGTCACTTCATTCTCAGTTTCCATCCGCGCGACTATCGCAAATCCCGCCGCCCCTCGCATAGTTGGCTTTGCCTACGCGGATACGGTTTGATTAGGGAACGCGCCCGCGTGAGTGGTGACGCGACCCGGTTTTGACTCTCGGTATGGCGCGACTGCTCGCCGCATGTGTGAGCCTATTTCGGCCAGAGGTCGCGCGTGGATGGACTGGGGCATATTTCGCCGCTTAGCTTTGCCGGAGCCATCAATGCCAAGCTAGCGTGGCTCGCATCGGTTTTCTCTGTGTGTCGTTCACCGAGGGTGCGGCCAATCTTCTGCAACCGTCGCCGAAGCCGGAGTCAAAGGAGCGACCGGGCTTGCAAGCAAGGAGTTCTCGAAAAACCTAAGAACAGCGTTGCTGTTTCCTGACCAGGGTGCCGAATCAGTAATCGATTGAATCAACCACGGGCTTTAAATCGATCACGGGAGTTCCATCGATCGCCTCAATTGGACCGATGTACAGGCGATCCGGATGTATCTCCAGAACCTTCACGCGGTGCAGCCCCAAGGGGTTCGGACGATCTGGTGATCGAGTCAAGAATACTCCCGTGAGAGGTTTCGATATGTCCATTCTCGGATGAACCTTCAGCACGTCCCTGCGAGCCTCATGGAGCCAGGTGATGACAATGAGCTCATCACCGATCTGCAATCGATCAAGGCCCTCTCTGTATTCTGGAAGTATCTCCAAGAAGGCATCGGGCGCGCCTTCCGTGTAAAACAAAGGGGCATCTTCTCTCCTTTTAATCTTGGACCGGATAACTCCAATAAGCTCAATGGAAAAGCTCTTCATTACAGCGCTGCTACTTATTCCTCTTCCTGGTGATGGCACAGAGCATATTCGAATGGATGTTCAGATGATATTCGTCACCCTGGACGATGCTCGCTGACGACAAGTCAGACGATCTCGCAGATTATTTGGTCGGAATACTAGCGGGCATAGTTGGCCGGGTCGACCTTTCTCTCTTTATCAACTCCGTCACATCGTTCAGTCGCCGCGCGTTCTGGATCGATAAGAGGAGAGAAAAGTCCTGTATTGCGCCGCGTGGGCGGGCGACTCCGATGGCATAGAGAGGGAGTTGACCTGGACGACACATTTGACCCCATGCGAGGCAGCACCGACCGACAGCGCCTACCGTAGATGTTGCTCGCAACTTGACTCCACTTGCGCCTCGTGGGAGTCCCTCGGGAGGAGACCGCGGCCATTTTCTCGCCCAGTTCCTCCGGTCTGCGTTGAAAATGCAGGGGGACCGATCTAAATATCGGGTGTGAGACCCTTTCTCGAAACGCCGAGCCGCACCAGCTTTCCTCCACGGCTGAACGAACGGCGTCGCATTCGGGCCGTGCTCGCGAACCGGCTTGCAATGGCGCCGATCCGGATGGTCACCCTTATCGTTCTAGCGTGCGCCGCCTCGACGTTGCCGGCGCAAAGCCTGATCCCCGTGCACCAGCAACAGTTCAATGCCGTGGCGCAATCGACGAGCAGCTTAAAGATCCATCGAGAGCCCGTCATCACGTGCACGGTAGGCCGTGCAGGCTTCCTTCGCCATGCCGGCCGATCAGCGACAGTTGTTGAAACGACGGTCGCCCTAGGAGTATCAAGCATAGTCTTGGGCGGGACGCTCTTTGCTTTAGTGGCAAGCTTTCGTTTGCCCAGCGAGAAAGTCGATTCGTTCTTCGCTTGCTTGATTCCAGAGCTGGCCGGCAGGTTGCGCCCTCCCCAACCGCTGGCTGAAGATTTCAGTCCGTTCAAGTTTAAGCCGGGTGCAAAGCAGGAAGCCGCAAGCTTCGCGCAAGGAAGCCCGCCAGACACCTCGCGCTTGTCAGAGGTGTCAATATCGGCACTCGATGCCCCACGATTGCACCTGTTCTCGCGAGCTAGCCCGACGACTCGACGCAGATTTCCTCGATTGGGCGGCTGGCCGTCGCTGAACCGGAGACTCGCGCGCAGCCGACTTCCCAAATTTCGAAATTTTCCAATCTCATCGTGCCTCCACCGGAAAGGGAGCATGCGCGTGCCAACCCAAGACACCGCGGAGGAGCGCAAAGTGAGCGCAGCAACGAACTGACCATGACCGCCAATGCCCCAACACCAATTTTCCAAACCACGTGGAAGGTTGGGAAAGGGCATGGTTCTGCCGGCTCACCGAAGCGGACAACGTGATAAAGCGACAAGGAGTTGGCGAAACAAATCGGCAGTGAAGAATTCTGCCGTCGCTCAGGCTGCTCGGCCTGATTAGAGAAGATCGCGGCCTCGTCTCGCGTTGAGGTCCCGGAAACTCGCGATTCATGATTTATCAAGAGACGCCCGAATCCGACGCAGGGCGTCGAGCGGCCGCACTTTGGGCTTAGGTAGCACTTGATTGCTCGAGATTAGGCAGATTTTGCGGGCTCGGCCGTCGAAAAGAACGAGGTAACGCCCGGTAACTCATTCATTGTGACCGGCATCGCGGAAGAGGAGGGGTCCGAAACTCCCAGCGACAACCTTTTGCTGGGATACCGTTTCTGGTATCGTAGAAAAGGCTCTCGTTTCATGCGAGCTGGCCCGGGAAGCGGCCCGGCCCGAATCGAGGCACAACTCCATGCGATATATGCGGCCGAAGGGCTCCTACCATCCGTAGCCCCTATGGATCCTCACTCAACGTGAATACTTTTCGAGTTGATCCGTTTCAACATGGGTAACAATCATGAAAAATAATAGCCTGTTCCGGAGCGCGACAACGCGTGGCCGGAGGATTTGGACAATTTCCTTCTTAGTCCTGTTCGGTAGTTTTCTGGCCGATCCTCTTCCGGCCGAACCACCTCCCGCAGAGCCTTCGGAGATCGCCCCTCAGCGACTTGCTCCCGAGGAACTTAAGACACTTCTCGCCCCCATTGCACTCTACCCGGACGCGCTCATCGCGTTGATCCTGCCGGCTTCGACTTTCCCCTCCGATTTGGTCCTTGCGGCCCGCTACATCTCTTCAAATGGCGATCCGGCGCAGGTCGCCAACCAGCCGTGGGACGAAAGTGTCAAGTCGCTCGTGCGCTATCCGGATGTTATAAACTGGATGGATCAGAACCTCGAGTGGACCACGACGCTGGGCGGGACCTTTATTGATCAACCGGCCGATGTCATGAACGCAATCCAGGGATTGCGGGCGGAGGCACTCGCCGCTGGCAACCTAACCGATTCCCCACAGCAGCAAATCGTTCAAGAAGAGAGCGTAATCCGTATTGTGCCCGCGGAGCCGGACGTTATCTACGTGCCACAATATGATCCGGATGTGGTTTACGTGCAGCCTTACTCGCAGAATTTAGGTCCCCTGCTGACGTTTGGGGCAGGATTCGCCGTGGGCTCATGGCTTAACTACGATTTCGACTGGCACCGTCGCAGCATCTATGTAGGTCAGTGGCGCCCCGGATGGAAGCATGGCCGAGATTGGGAACGCGGGGAGGACAACCGGAACGGGATCGCGGGATCGACAGAAACCGGGATCGTGGGGATCGGGGCCAGAACGACAGCCCGGTCAACTTCGTGAATATCAACAGCGACACCGCTCGTCAGTGGCAACCGACTGCGAACAGCCAGCGCCAGGTGCTCCGGCAGCGAAGCAACCGCGCGAACGCTCGTCTTTCGGACACCAGTCCGCGAGATAAGAGCGAACAACCGGGCGGACCGTCTACGCTCGGCGCGACAGGAAATGCTGACCCACGCTCGATCCGTGTTCCCAAACCGTCACGTCCGGATCTCACCAGCAAGAGAAACGAAAGAATTCGGCGTGACTCGCAGCAATTCGACGGGTCCACAGGATCTCCTCCGGCGCCCAACGTATCAATCGACACCACACCCGGAGCACGGAACGAGAACCCGGAAGCAACCGAGCCAACCGTTGCCCCCAAGGTTCCGAACGAACAGGCCTCGCAAGGCCAGCGGAGCAGTAGAGGCGGGAATGCACGGGACTTGAACAAGCGAGGGAGTCCCCAGGATGCGTCGCCCGATTCCTCCGAACCGGGTGACCCAACACCCGGACCACGGGACCGGAATCAGAAGATGCCCGCGCCAACCGTGGCTCCAAACGTTCCGAACGATCAGCCCGCACGGGGCCAGGGAAGCGGCCAGAGCACGAATGCGCGCAACTTGAACAAGCGGGAGAGCCCTCAGGATACGACCCCCGATTCCTCCGAACCGGCCGACGCCACCTCCGATAAGCGGGACCGGAACCAGAAAGTGCCCGCGCCAACCGTCGCGCCCAACGTTCCGAACAACCAGAGCGCACAGGGCGAGCGGAGTGGCAAGGGTGGACGCAACCTGGACAAGCAGGATGGATTGCAGGATCAGGCCGCCGGTGCCTCGGAGCGGACCTCCACGATACCCGAGCCACGGAGCAAAAATGAGAGAAAGACTGCTCCAACCGTCGCGCCCAATGTTCCAAACGAGCAGGGTCCGCAGGGCCCGAGTGGCGGCAAAAGCGGAAGTCCTCGCAACTCCAACAAGGATGCACAGGGCAGTCGCTCAAAGGATGGAGTTGAGAATCGGCCGTCGGGCGTGCCGAAGCAAAAGCAGATTGACCGAAGTTCGTCTTCTCAATCCAGCATCTCTCCGCAGCCCGCGAATGAGCAGAAACGCGAACAGAAACCTCCGGCACCTCCGCCGGCGAAGCAAAGCAAGCCTCCGCAGGCATCCGCCCCGGAACGCAAGGACAAGCCTGCTGCCGTGAATCAGAATACCGCGCCGCGGCAGTCAAGCGCACCCCGCGAAAAAGGCAACGGCAAGGGCGGCGGAGAAAAGAAGGCCGACGACAAGAAAAACAAAAACGACAACTGAGCGTCCGTTTGAGCAGGCAAACTGCGCTTTGTCGACTAAAGAAACCTGCGGTCGCAACGCGCCCCGGGGTGACATCGGCATCAAATACTTCGGTCCGGCTCCTTGCGCAGCTTCGCGTCTGTAAGGCTCTAACTGTCGGTTTTTGCGGGGATAACGATCATCGGGCAGGTAAGCCGTGGCACGATTTCGGTGAAGACATTTCCAGTTAAGAAGTGTTGCGACTCGACGCGGCCCCCAGAGCCAAGGATGATGTAGTCGGCATCGCATTCGACAGACTGCTCGAGTATTTCGTCCACGAGAAGGCCGACGACAGCGACGGTCTCCACCTGGACTCCCAAGGCTTTCAAGACATCTGCGAGAGAATCCAGGCGTTCCTCCTCTTCGGAAGGGCCTTGAGGCGTTGTCAAGGGCCAGGCAGCGCCTATGACAACGCCGGCGGTCTCTCCCAACGGCACATAGGCGGGCTTTGGTTCGAAAACATGCAATAGGACGACTTTGGCCAAAAGCTGTTGAGCGAGCTTACCAGCTTTCTCGACAACAAGATCCGCTACGTCGCTAAGATCCACGGCGACAAGAAGTGTTTTCATGATCATTCTGTTGACAGCACAAACCGAGCCCATGGGTTATACGTCGCCCGGCATGCCCCCGGATTCCTTCAGCCCCCCTTTTGCACATGGATCCAATTTGTGTCCCAGCCACTAGTCAATAACAAGGATCTTGCATGCCCTACAAGGCCCTGCCAGGTGTGATTTCCGCTTTCTTGGCAACTTGAAAGTAGTTTAAGAAAGTGCCGCGCGGTTCGGGACAGAATTCGGATTCGCGGATGTCGTTCCGGCGATCTACTTTGGAACCTGTGGACCGGCCTATTTTCATTTTTGCGCCTGGCGCTGGCGCCCCGTCCTCTCACCATTGGATGCGGCGATGGCGAGACTTGCTAGAATCCATCGGCACGGTTTGGTCCTTCGACTATCCGTATATGGTCGAGGGACGAAAGCGCCCCGATCCGCTTCCGAAGCTCGTCGCTGCTCATTGCGAAGCCTTGGCAGAGGCCCGGCAAGCTCATGCCGGCCCGGAAGTTCTCATCGGAAAGAGCATGGGTTCGCGAGTTGGTTGCCACGTTGCGCTGAAAGAAAGAGTCGCCGCTGTTGTTTGCTTTGGTTACCCGCTCTGCGCGGGAGGCGATCCGACGAAACTTAGAGACCAAGTGCTGCGGGAACTATCGACACCAATCCTCTTCCTTCAGGGAACCCGCGATCCTCTCTGCCCCTTGGACTTACTCGAGAGGGTCCGCGGAGAAATGCGCGCTGCGAACGAACTTTACATCGTCGAAGGAGGCGACCATTCGTTGTCCGTTGCAAGGAGCCGCTTGAAAGCAAGCGGAGAAACTCAGGCTGAAGTCGATCAGCGCATCCTGGGGGCAATTAGCGAATTCGGCTCCTCGTTCTGGTGAAGGTTCGCGCCAGACCGCAAGCCGGCGCTTCATCCGAAGCGCGAAGCCGTTCATGGGCGCGGCGTGCCGGGGTTCGAAGCCGTCAGGCGAACGGATCCACGAACAAAGACGAAGTTTCTGCCTGGGCAAGGGTGTGGCAAAAAAGACCGTTTGGATAGTGACCGGCATCCGCGCGCCTTGCTCCGAACGAATAACTTGTGCAAGAGCAAACCTGGTTCGCAGCATTCGCGGCGAAGCGGCGCAGATAAGTTCTGCTGCCTCCGTGGCGTCGCATGCGAGCCGCAACCTCTCTCCTGATATGCCTCAATGCGAAACCTGCGGAAATGAATACGACAAGGCGATGCAAGTCACCGTTGCTGGAAAAGCGCACTGGTTCGATTCGTTTGAATGTGCCATTCACGCGCTCGCGCCGGCTTGCGCCCACTGCGGCTGCAAGGTAATTGGCCACGGCGCGGAGGCGCAGGGCAAATTCTTCTGTTGCGCGCACTGCGCGAAACAGCAGGGCGTGCGCGGATTGGATGACCGAACGTGAAGCGATCGGCCGCGCAGGGGAACGGTATTCGGTCCGACGAGGGTTCAATCGGTGTCGTGGTCGATTCGGCCGACAATGCGTCCCCCGCAGCTCCGCCGCTCGCCGGCTTTGGTCGATTCATCGCGCGCAGCCGGTATGTCGTCCTCATAGCGGTCGTCGCCGTCCTGCTCGTCTCGCTCACGCTCTTTTTGCTCGGCGCCCTGAACGCGTTTTCCGTGACGTGGAAAGTCTGGCGTGAAGCCTTCCTTCTGGGAGAATTCGCTTCGACCGATCTGCTCATCGAGATTCTCGGCGTGATCGACGTGATGCTGCGCGCGGTCGTTTTCTATATTATCGGCGTCGGGCTTTATTCCCTTTTCATCGCGCCTCTGAATCTCACAGCTGCCCTCGGCGTCGAGTCTCTCCTCGATCTCGAGACGAAGGTCATCAGTATCGTCATCGTCATCCTCGCGGTCGCATTTCTGGAGCACTTTGTGCGCTGGGAGAGTCCCTCGGAGACGCTGTATTTCGCGGCCGCCTTGGCGATCGTCGTCGCGTCGCTGGTCGTCTTTCAGTGGAATAACCAACGCGCCAAGGAATTCGAGAAAACGCATCGCCCCGAAGTGCAGGCGCGCGCGCAAAGCGAGATGTTCCAAGCCAAGCACGAGGAGCGCAAAATCCGCCCGGAGGAAACTCACGAGAAGCCGTCGGCGAAGACCCCGAAGCCGGAACGTCCAAGCGTCTAGACCTTCGAGTTACCTGAACGCGCAGATGCTAAACTTCGGGGAGGGTTTTTGCGTATTGAAAGTCTTCAGTCCCTCATCTTCCAAAGGATGAGACAACTGATGAACCAGCCGAGCGTACCGAGGGCCGCCAGGTAGATTCCGACCACGCGGCCCATCGCGATGCAAGCGCTGCCTGCGATGATTACGGCCACGGCAGCCGCCTGGATGAGGCGCAACCATGCCAAATCCCGGGGCGGTTTGACGAGTCCCGCCAGCTCATCCGTGCAGGCGAAGAAGGGCTTCGCCTCCTCTGCAATACATCTCTTGGCAAGGGAAGCCGCTTCGCACTGCGGACACCGACGACCCTTCCCATTGTGGCTAACGCCCTTTGGCCCCTTCGGAAGATATCCTACCACCTCTCCGCAACCTCCGGCGCAGAAAATCGGAATATCACTACTGTAGCTGCTGTCACCCGTTTCTTCAGGCCGCTCGCGCGATCCTTGCGGCATGAGCGGGTCGCGAGAACGATGGATCTGCTCTGCGGGGTCAGACTCTGTCTTGAGCCACTGGGGGATGGCAACCATAACGCGTTTAAATGCTCGCCGGCGGAAGAAACCCTAAAAGGCTAGCACACTCCGCTCCGAATGCAAAAACAAATCATTAAAGCTTGGAATAGATCAGTCTGCGCAAAAATGAGTCGAAAGTCTGACATCGCGCTTGCTTTCAGATTCTGGCGACTACCACCGAAAGTTGGGTCAGGGAAATCGGAGGCAACCGGGCGGACCCGACCCGTCGGCCTCGCCTAAGCTGTGGCGTCTCAAATTGGCAGGCCTGGAAACACTTGAAGTTTGCAAGGGCTGACGCGTGACCTCCCAATCCAAAACCAACGTCACCTTGACCTACCCTGTAAAACTACTCCCCCGAACAACCGTTTCTCTTGCTCGGTCATACGCCTTTCCAGTTCCCATTTTGCGCTGGATGATGGATCGCTCCCAGCGATCAAGAAGTTTGAAGATCCCAATGTAGGTTACAAGTTGGATAGGGATTCTCCTGGAGATAGGATCCGCGTGGTACGTTTTCAAGAGCATGAACTAGGCTCCTAGGCCCAACAATTGGCTATCCTGACCAGATCCTCCGTCTCCTCACTCCTGCTGGGGCAGACGTGAGGCCAGTCGAGTTTGCAGCATATCGTGATTTTACACGATAGATGCACCGAGAGACGTTCATTGCGAGACTCACCGAGAGTCGGCAGAACGTCGAGCAGTTGCGGGCCCAACTCCAAGCTAGCGAGCACGACAGATTTGCTCCTCACCTCTACCGGCCACGCCGGGAATTCCGCTCAGCCTGCGAGTGCCGGAAAGAGCGGAAAGCCGATCGAGCAGCTTGGACGAGAGTTGGAGGTCTCGCTCGCCACGCCGGAAAGCATAACCGACGAATTCCAGTGCCGCTGCATCCATGCGCTGACAGAGGTCTGGAGGTTGTCGAGAAAATCGACTAAAAATAAGGGCAGCTTGAAGGCAGTTTTGGGTTCACTGTGAACGCTTTTCAGCCCAGTACGCCGCATTCACCCGATCGACCACGTCCTTAGGCAGTCTGTAGACCGGGACTCCGAGCTTATCCGTCGTACCGGGCAATCTGTAGACCGGCACTCCGAGCTTGTCCGGCGAACCGGGCAGTCTGTAGACCGGGACTACGAGCTTGTCCGGTTCGTCCGCTGCACTGGTCGCTGTTGTGGTGGCGCACACTAACAACACTGTGGCACCGATCATTATGAGTAATACTCGTTTCACTTGGTTCCTTTCTTTCCCCGCCATATTCGTTCTGCCATCACGGGCCTGAAAGAGGCGAAGAACTAGCGGGGAGAACCCTTCGCCTGATTTGTGACACCTTTGCACCACCGGCGCCCATTGGCAAGTAGTGTGCGTTATCTGCCCTAGAGCGAACGGCTCACTCGGGAGTTGGCGTTTATCCTCCAGATATGCGTGTCAGGATGATTGAGGAAGGCAAGGAGAAACCTGAGACTCAGCACATCAGGTGAAGCGGGAGCAGAGTTGTCTCCCAAAGGAGAAGGAACGGCAGATCAAGGCTCTGATCGAGAAGCTGCTTGGGATCAAGAAAGCCTTGCCCGATGCCATCTCATAACGAGGTTATTTGTTACGCCTTTTGCGCGATATCAACACAAGACCCTGGCGGCATGTCTCTGGATATCCAGACCTTCCCAGGTCATGGCGAGGCTCCCGGCGCAATTGTGAACTCCGGGGAGTTGTTCACAGCCAAGGCGGCTAAATTCCTGGGTCTCAATGGCGGTGATGTCGCTTTGCCAGAGCTGGCCCAATCCGGCGCCGACACCTTTGCCAGCCAGTTTTTCCGCGATCTTGTTGACTATGGCCGCTGTCAGTGGTGCGAGGCCGGAAACGGTCCTTCTACCGGGCGTGCAGGCCGCTCTCCCCATAAGCCTGGCAACCCGGTTCTTGCCACAGCGTTTGCCCAGTTCGCGCAAATCAAGCCGCACGCGCGGGCTCCCGTAACTGTTTCGGCTTTCTGCAAAGCTCTGCGCGATCAAAACTCGCGGCTCGGCGTCTTCTTTCCAACGCTGACCATTCGGCTTGCCCCGATGCGCCGCAAAGCCGCTTTCGCTGACTTCGAGGGCCTCACTCAGAGCGTCGGCGCCATATTGATGCTCGAGCTTAGCCCGCAAAATCGAGGAAGCCTCAATTCCCGCTTCTCCTCATTTCTTACCGGGAGGGTCGCAGACGCAAAAAGGAGCGATGCGCCGACTTCGATCTGGTCAGCATCACTTCTTTGAAGCGCAAGGGGGAGACCACGATAGGCGTGCGGTGATGCCGAGCACCTTGCGAATGAACCGGGTTGGTGCCCTTGCCCGCGTACCTGGCGCATCTCCGAGCAGGATCAACTCCCTGGGAAAACGCATCCGTCTCCGGCCGAACTCTCGCTCTAGCTCCTGCCATGGCGCCAAACATGTCTAAAGTTTCAATTTGTTTGACGTCTGAATGTCGAATTCGTGAGGATCAACGCCCGGTTTGATGATGGGAATAAGCTCCTCTCTGTTACGCCCTAAGGAAAGTTTCTGCGTGCATGCGATAGCCTACGTCCAATGGATACACCCGGATAGCCGACGACGACGACGCTTGCCGTCAGAGTGGCGGCAAGCCTTGATGAAACGAGGCAGACTTCTCCCTAAACTTCTGGAAAAATAACACCAACACACAGAAAACCATGAAGCAGGTCCTGACTCCATTCAGAATCCTACCCACAATCGCGCTACTCGCTCTGGCCGTGGGCTGCTCCAACACCCGGAGCAAAGAAGACTCGCTCGTTGCCGCGGGCTTTAGAGTGAGCGTTCCAAAGACTGCGGCGCAGCAACAGAAGCTCAAGAACCTTCCGCCCGACAAAGTGACCGTGGTTCAGAAGGATGGGAAGACCCACTACGTTTTCCCGGATGTGGCCCGCAACCTGGCCTACGTGGGTGGCCCAAAAGAGTATGAAACCTACCGCCAAATCCGCTTGCAGAAGAAAAAGCTCGAAGAAATCCAGTGGAAAGAGAACGCCGAACAAATAGATTGGGGAGGTTGGGGCTCTTGAGGAGCGTGGCGCACGGGATGGCGTTAGGTCTATGACGACCACAAAGAAATCCAGCTCATCATTGTCGCTTTCTAACATTCATCCTGGAGGGATTCTAATGAAAGCGGAGGTCGAACGATAAGCCATTAGGCGGATCCGGTCTTTGCTTGAATACGAACTCGCCGCAGACGAACGTGCAACTGTCCGGTTGAACGCAAGGTAGGTCTCTCAAAACCCGTTTTAAGGGCATTTATGGCCAACACGGACCGAATTTTAAACTCGGCCTTTTAAACGAGGAGGGATCCCCGCAGAATCTGCCACCCCCTTTTTACCTGGAACTCGGAATATTGCCGGCACTCATCAATGAAGAAACCATCCCCATTAGAAGGGGCTCGTTTTTTATTGACGCCAATTCGGGCGAGGCATCCACTCGGAGCGTATCCCACCAGCAGGCCGTTAGACGACAAATAGTCTTACATCCACGGGGAGGAAACAATGAAAACGCGCTTATTAATTACTCTTGCAGGGCTGGCAATCAGCCTTGCTTCGCCGACCTTTTCCCAACAAACAAACACGCCCGATCCACAGCTACGCCAGCAGCTTATTAATGAGAAATATAAGAAGTATGACGAGGCACAAAACAACAACGATGCCGCTGCCTCGGCCGCGTTCTTCACAGAGGACGCGGTTCTCGTGACGGACACGGGATTGGTTTACGGTCGGGAGGCCATCGAGAAGTGGTATGCAGGCCTGTTCAAGCTATTTCGTCACAGCAACTTTATCGGCAAGCCCGATCAGTATTCCCCTCACACTATAGGAACGGCTGGCAATGAGTTGTGGAGCAGCGGGGACTGGAGCGCCACTCTTCAGCCGGCGACCGGCGATCCGATACCATTCAAGGGCCATTGGGCAGAAATTTATGTTCGTCAGGGGGATGCTTGGAAGGTTCGGATGCTGATGTTTAACGTAACCCCACCACCACCGGCTCCGCCTACTGAGACGAAGTAGTAAGCAAGTCCTGCCTCACGAGAAGCGTGAACGTCCTGGCAGAGGCAGGGCCCTCGAGGGCGTTTTGCAACCTTCCGCGTCCAACACTTAGGAAAGCCAAAACAGGGTGGGAGTATCGAGATGAGTCTAACAAAACATACCCACTACCATTTTCTGCCATGTATGACCCGCACTTTCCGGGCAATTTGATCGCTCCTCCAAATGACGTAATTTTCGAGTAGCCTTTGCCGGGTATTGCGTAATAGCAAACAATTGAAAGGTCTTAAGCCCTGCTACGTTGTTCGACTTCTTCCAGAAAGGTCCGCCCGCTCCCGCAGGACGATTCGTCGCAGCGACCCTGGATGCGGACACGCCCGCGCCCGACTCATCGAGAGGATCCCAGCATTCGATTGCCTCAACGAGCCGATTCGCGGAAAGCATTATGATGATTCGCCCGAAGTCGTGAAAGGTCTGGCGGACTTTGTTGGCTTCGGCGAGTGCCTCAGAATGTACCTTGAAGAGGTGGCGTTCGCGCTTACCGCTGGGACTGATTTGCGCTGGCAGTTCAAGCGCCACTTGTTATGTTCTGGTCGAATGTCGGCTTTAGGAGATACGGTTTGGCCAATGGGTTCCGGGCATATTGCCCTTAAACGCCATCCAAAAAGGCAATATCGAGGCATTGCCCGCTAATTAACACGCGGTTAATTCTATATACGTCGTTTACAATCAACTATATAAATAGATGGAAGGGTGGCTGAGTCCGGTTGAAGGCACTCGACTCGAAATCGAGCGAACAGGAGACTGTTCCGTGGGTTCGAATCCCACCCCTTCCGCCAGAAGCGAGCGCAGCGAGATTGTCTTGACCTGCTGGTGGGATGAGAACGCAGTTTGACTGCCACGCGCGTCAGCGCGGTTCCTCGGGCGAAGCCAAACTCGCAGAGCTCGCCGCAGGCGAGATAATCCCACCCCTTCCGCCAGAAGCGAGCGCAGCGAGATTGTCTTGACCTGCTGGTGGGATGAGAACGCAGTTTGACTGCCACGCGCGCCAGCGCGGTTCCCCGGGCGAAGCCAAACTCGCAGAGCTCGCCGCAGGCGAGATAATCCCACCCCTTCCGCCGCTCGAATCAGACTCCACTATCGAAAATCGGGTGGGGTCTTCAGTTTGACTGCCCGCGCGAAGCGCAGGTCGTAAAGGCGCAGCCATATTTGCAGAGCCCGGCGTAGCCGGGATAATTCCACCCCTTCCGCCAATGACTGTCATTCACCTGCCCAGCCGCATAAATAAAGGCTCTACGGGTGATGCGCTTTCGGTAAAAGCGGTCATTTGGGGCAAAAAAGAGGGCAACTGAACCCAAAATTGTCCCAAGGGCAACTTGGGTATGTCCAGTAGACTGGAATCAGTACAGTGCTCATCATACGGCGACTACTCGTTATCGTGCGGCGACCGGGATTTGCGAGAGTGCCTGCGCAACTGGGAAACCGCAAACGCAAGACGAGATCCGCCTTTACCGGCGTCCGAACGGGATGCTGTATGCCGAGGAGCGTGGCCACCCGGCATCGCAAAATCTGGCAAACCAAGAATGAGGCCGAGGCGCGCCGCCTGATTGCCGCTAAGAACCAAGCCAACGCAGGGCGGCAGGTTAACTGGTCCCGTAGCTCAGCTGCGATAGAGCCGCGGTTTCCTAAAACGCTATCGGTGTGCCGGCAAGATGCGCCTTTCTTCTGGCCGGGGCTCCCTTGTCGCTTCGTAATTGATGGCAAACTTCAAGCTGGCTATTTCGAATTCGAAATTTTGCCCGCCCAGGATCGCTGCGCTGATGGTCATAGGCGGCCCGTAAACGCCAGGAAGGTAATCCCGCAGCTTGACGTCGGCGCTCAGGATCGCTCCCAACAGGCTCTCGTCGACGGTTGTGTCAGCGGTGATGCTGCTCTTGCCGTCGGAGCTGCGGTGATAGACGTAGCTCCACGTCATCTCATAGTCGCGTTCGCCCTTGGTAAAGAAATAATAGGCGCCGTCTGGGTGCTCGCTCGTCTTTTCGTAGACGACGGTCTGCTTCGGTGCCGAGAAGGTCAGCTTCAGGTTGAACGCTTTCGGCATCTTTTCCAGAACGATACCGTCGGCGGCCATGATGATGCTCTTAATGCGCAGACCCTGGCAATTGTATTTCGGGAAGACGTACAGGTCCTTGGCGATATCGACTTCGACAGACCGTTCTGTCGAAAGCGTTTGAGCAATTCTCCTTCGTGGGTTATCACTCCGGGAGGAGGGCGTCCGAACACATCGTTTGAAATCTCAATCGTAATGCTGTTGGCCTTCCTTTGCCCTCCACTCACCAGCTTGTCTTTGATCTGCCCGGCTATCTTGAGCATTTCCGACTTGACGACCCGGGTATCGAATTCGGCGTATTCAGCAGGTGGCAACGTCTCGATTGTCATCGGCTTGCCGTCGGGATTATCCTCACCTTGCCGTTCTTGTCAAACCGCGCAAGGTCCGCGAACGAATCGACAAGGGCGTCGATCTGGTACATCTGGCGGGACATCCTCCAGGTATTCGTAACGGAACGCCATGATGAAGGGATAAAGGGACTTCTGCATCATATCCCGCGCACGCACTGCCATGTCCTGAAGGTGGCGCCTGACCCGGATGTCCGAGCGCACCGCTCAGCTTGGCGCTCACACGGCTAAGCTCGGACAGAGACGGCAATCTTGCGTGATGGCGGGAACAGGCGTGGGAACGGGATTCGCTAGCCTCGATCCTAACGTGGTTTTCGGGGTTTTCACCTATCAGTTTACCGAGGCTCCCGGAAGCGAAGGCCGCAACGTCCACCGTGAAATTGACGCACTGGAGGTGCTCCGTGGCGACAATTCCAACGCGCAGTTCATGCTGCAGCCGTGGGATAATAGACCACCAGGACTCTATTTCAACATCCCTGAGAAGACTTCGAAAATTACGGTTACGTTAGACTGGTATTGGACGCCTCAGAGCAGAAAGTAGCGAAGTTCGCACTGTATGGGAATAGTTCGTTCAGCAATCTGCCTCCTGTAAATGAAGCCTTGGCACACTTCGACGCGACAAATAGCTCCTTTAAGGAACTTGATTCCTTCTCACGGCTGGGAGCGATTTCATATTTAATCTTTGGCTAATGCACGGCAAGGCCCCACAAAATACGCCGCAGGAGGTAGTCATAGATGGGTTCGAATATCTCCCGCCACCAGGAACTTAAGAGCCTCAATCTCGAGGGTTGTTCTACGATGGTTTGCCATCATAGTGTCCGCCGTGCTGCGCCGAGGATAAGGAGAGCTTTCATGAGTTTATGCCAATGAGCTGATCGTGGCCCATGGCAGCGGTCGGGCCTTGAGAAGTCCGGCCGTAGGCCATGAAGTAAAGGACGGGCACCGCCATGCGACTGATGAGCAGTGAGGCGATCTCACCAGCCATCAAAGAGATGGCGAGCCCCTGAAAGATCGGGTCGAAGAGAATGACCGCGCCACCTACGACGACTGCCATGGCGGTAATGAACATCGGCCGAAAGCGGACGGCGCCCGCGTCTACGACAGCTGAATCCAGCGGCATCCCCTCGCGCAGACGTTGCTCGATGAAGTCCACCAGGATGATCGAATTACGCACGACGATGCCGGCGCCGGCCATAAATCCAATCATTGACGTCGCCGTAAAGAACGCGCCAAGGAGTCCGTGCCCGGGCAAGATGCCCACCAGCGAAAACGGGATGGCGGCCATGACGACGAGCGGCGTAAGAAACGAACGGAACCAGCCCACCATCAGCACGTAAATGAGAACCAGCACAGCGGCGAAGGCGAGCCCGAGATCGCGAAAGACTTCGATGGTAATGTGCCATTCGCCGTCCCATTTTATGGCAGATTTAGCGTCGGTGAAGGGCTGAGAAGCGTTATAGATCGCGATGGTCGAGCCGTCTCCATCAAACTCGCCGGTGTCGAGCTTTTGCAGGGCTTTGTTCATGGCGAAGATTGCATAGACGGGGCTTTCGACCACGCCCGCCACGTCGCCGATGACGTATGTCACGGGCATGAGGTTCTTGTGATAGAGGCTTTTCTCGATCGTGGATTCCTCGATGCGCACGAGCTCTCGCAAGGGAATGAGCGGCGGAGTGCCGGTCACCGAGCCGGGTTCGGGCAACGCATTGGCATCGCCGGAACGAACGCGCAGGGCGAGAAGTTCTTCGGGCGTAGTGCGCAGCGAGCGGGGGAGTTGCAGGACGATGTTGATGTCCTCCTTCTCGTGAGGCACGTGGAGCAAGTCTACAGCGTCACCACCAACGGCGAGACGGAGGGTCTGGGAAATGGTTTCCGCACTGATTCCGTGCAGGGCGGCCTTTTCCTTGTCGATGACAAAGCGCGCCTTCGGCTGGTCGGCTTCGATATACCAGTCCACATCCACTACGCCCGGAGTTTGTTTGAAGATCGCTATGATTCTTTCCGCGAGTGCAAGCCGCGCTTTCTCCGAGGGACCGTAAACTTCGGCGACAAGGGTTTGCAGCACAGGCGGGCCAGGAGGCACCTCAGCCACGGCAGCGCGTGCGCCGTATTTTTCGGCGATCGCCGTCACGCGCGGGCGTACCCGTTTGGCAATGTCATGGCTCTGCGCTTTCCGGTCGTGCTTGGGGACAAGATTGATTTGCAGGTCGGCCACGTTCGCTCCGCGCCGCGTGAAATAGTGGCGGACGAGTCCGTTGAAATTAAAGGGCGCCGCCGTCCCCGCGTAAATCTGGTAGTCCGTGACCTCCGGCTCCTTGCGCACCGCAGCTGCGATATCGCGTGCGGCCTGCGCAGTGCTTTCGAGCGAACTGCCTTCAGGCATGTTCAGGATGATCTGGAATTCGCTTTTGTTGTCGAAGGGTAGCATCTTCACCTTCACCCAGCCGACGGCCACCGTGCCCATTGCCGCGAGGAGAAGTCCGCAAATGGCGGCAAGGAAGATTCCGCGTGCTCGCCGGCGGCCGATGAGCGGTCCCATGATGCGGCGATACAGCCGCGTGAAGAAGTCCTCCTCATGCTCGATACGCGAATGTTTTCCGCCGCCGCGGGGTGCAGCGTGTGCGAGGAGCCGCCGTTCACCGCGGCGCCAGCGGAGCACACGGACCGCGGCCCAGGGGGTGACGATGAAGGCGATGGCCAGCGAGAAGAACATCGCGGCACTCGCACCAATGGGAATGGGACGCATGTATGGTCCCATCAGGCCACCGACAAAAGCCATCGGCAAAACCGCGGAGATGACGGCGAATGTGGCAAGAATCGTCGGGTTGCCGACTTCGCCCACGGCTTCAACGGCGATGAGCGGCCAGCTTCGTCCGCGGTTGCCCGGGAGGTGAAAGTGCCGCACGATGTTTTCCACGACGACGATGGCATCATCAACCAGAATGCCGATGCTGAAGATGAGGGCGAAGAGGGTGATCCGATTGAGCGTGAAACCCAGCAGGTAAAAGACCAGCAGTGTGAGCGCGAGCGTGGAGGGTATGGCAATCGCGACAATCAGCGACTCGCGCCAGCCAAGCAGAAAAAGGATGAGCAGTGATACGCCGACTACGGCGATGGACATGTGAAAAAGAAGTTCGTTGGACTTCTCCGCGGCCGTGTCGCCGTAGTGCCGCGTCACGGTCACCTCGACGTCCGACGGAATCACGCTGCCCTTGAGCGTTTCCAGCCGGCGCAGCACGTCGTTGGCAACGGAGATCGCATTGGCACCCGGCCGTTTGGCTATGGTGAGCGTAACAGCGGGCTCCTCGGCGACGGGCACGCCGCGAGCCGCGCCCCGGCCGAAGAAGACGTACTGGGAGGGTTCTTCGGCGCCGTCAACAATCTCTGCAACCTCCCGCAGATAGACGGGCTTGCCGTCAAAGACGCCCACCACGACATTGCCGGCATCCTCGGCGTTCTGCAAAAAACCGCCGGTTTCCACGGCGATCTCCTTGTTATTGCTCGTGATTCCACCCGAAGCGAACTGGCGGTTCGCTTGCCTTAGCATGGGAACGATCCCCGCCGGAGTGAGATGGCGCGCGGCGAGCCTTGCCGGGTCGAGCAGGACGCGCAATTGCCGGCGAGCTCCGCCGATTATCGCAGTTTCTGCAACCTGCTGCGCCTGCTTTACCGTATCGTCAACTTGAGCGACCAGACGGCGGAGCGTAAGATGGTCGTAGCGTGGGCTGTGGAACGTCAACGTGAGGATCGGCACGTCGTCGATCGATTTCATCTTTATGAGCGGGCTACCCACGCCGGCCGGTATACGATCGTAGTTCGAGCGGAGCTTTTCCGTCAGCCGCACAAGGCTGCGCTCGACATCTTCGCCGACCAGGAAACGTACGACGAGCTGGCTCTCGCCCGTGCGCGAGGTGGAGTAGACGTATTCCACGCCTGGAATTTCCCAAAGCAGCTTCTCCATCGGGCGCGTAGCGCGCTCCTCGACTTCCTTCGCGCTGAACCCAGGCATGGACACCAGCACATCGATCATCGGCACCTTGATCTGCGGCTCCTCTTCGCGAGGGAGCATGATCACCGCAAAGAGCCCCAAGAGGACCGAAGAGACGACGATGAGCGGGGTCAGCTTCGAGTCAATGAACAGACGAGCCACACGGCCTGCGATACCCAGCGGCGGAGCGGAAGGCTCGTCGAGTTTCATGGCAACACATTCACAGGCTGGCCGTCGGAGAGACCGGACGCGCCTTCGCTTACGACGCGCTCGCCCGGGGCAACGCCAGAGAGGACCTCGATCTCGTCGCCAAGTCGTTTGCCGGTTTTGACAAGACGAAGCCGAGCTGCCCCTTCCTCGGTGAGAAAAACTATCTCCATCTGGCCTCGCACGACCAGCGCAGACGCTGGCACGCGCAGGCTGAGCGCGTCGCCGACCGGAATGGCCGCGCGGCCAAACTGGCCGGATCGCAATCCAGAAGCGGCAGGCAAGTCGATCCGCACAAGAAACGTCCGACTGTTCGGATCGGCCGAGGGAGCAATCTCGGCCACCTGGCCTTCGATTTCGCCATCCATCGAGGGTATGCGCACGGCGAGATCCTCTCCGCGCCGGATCTTCTCGATCAGGGCTTCAGGTACGTCGGCTTCGAAGCGCAGGACCTTCGGGTTCTCAATTTCAACCAATGCTTTGCCGGGCGACGCGAAATCCCCCGCGTCCGCCAGCCGGCGCGAGATCACGCCGTCAAACGGCGCTCGCACTTCCACATAGCCGAGCATCGCTTGTGCCTCTTTGACCGCCGCCTCGGCCACGCGAAAGCGGGCGTGGGCAGCATCGAATTCCTGCTTTGCCGCCACCTGCTTTTCCAGCAGGACGGTATAGCGCTTCAAATCCTGGCCCGCCTGCTCCCGGGTGGCGACCGCCTGATCCAGTCGCGCCTTGATCTCCTGCGCATCGATTTCCGCGATAAGATCTCCTTCCCGCACCGGTTGCCCAAGATCCACGGCCATGCGGGTGATCCGTCCGCTGACTTTGGCCTCGACCGCAGCCCGGATCTTCGCGCGCACCGTGCCGATGACTTCTTCGGTGACAGGATGCGGCTTCACCTCGATCGTCTCCACGCGCACCGTGACGACCGGAGGGAGCTTTGCCTCCGGGGTATGCGGCGCCCTGGAACAGCCGGACAGGCCGAGAGCCAGACTGGCGGCGAGGGGGAGAAAAACCCGCACTACTCCTCCGCACTTCTTCCAACGCCGAGTCTTCGAAAAATTGTCTCGGCCGGGCAAAATCCGGTGAAGGCCGATTGGACGAGATTCAACCCAACAAACGCCGTCAGCAGCAACCACCATGAACTCGCCCAGTGCGCCAGGGCGAGACTGATGATGATTAACGTGCCGGCTAAAATTCGGATTGCACCCTCGAGCTTCCTGCTATTTTGTGTTTTCATGTTTGTAGATTTAGTGAATATTATTGACGATATGAGCATATACGCATATATAGTCAACGGAAAAATGAAAAGCCTGCTCTTCTTTTTCTATGCGGCGTAAGGCAAACCTTCAGGGCATGACGCCTGAGGCGCTGGAGTTCGTTGCGGCGCGGTTTCGGGTTTTGAGCGAAGCGAGCCGGTTGAAATTGATTCTGGCGTTGGAAGAGGGGGAGAAGAACGTTACCGGGCTCGTGGCGACGACCGGCCTCACCCAGGCCAATGTTTCCCGGCATCTGCAGACGCTCACGGGCGCTGGCATTCTGGGACGCCGCAAGGAAGGGCCGAACGTCATCTACTACGTCGCCGACGAAAGCATTTTCGAATTGTGCGATCATGTCTGCAGCAGCCTCCAGAAGCGGTTAGTCCAACAGGCTCGGACGTTTGCGCCAGAGAGATAAACTGCTCCTTCCATTCTACTTATTTCAAGAAAGAGATCTCCGGCTGGCTTTTCGGATCTTGTCAATGGTGAGCCGCTGTTGCTCCATGCATTCGGATTCTATTTATGCCCAGAACCTTCGGCATTTTTCTTGACCATTCCCAATACCGTAAACTGTAGTCCGCCTGCACCGCGTTAGCCGCGGAGCGGTAACACTAAATGACCATTTAATTCACCTATCTATGAAAAAGCGCATCCTCGTTCTCGGCGCCGGCTTCGGCGGGCTCGAACTCAGCACCATGCTCGCAGAGGCGTTTGGCGACGACATCGAAGTGACGCTGATTGACAAGAGCGACTCCTTCTATTTCGGCTTCTCGAAGCTCGACGTGATGTTCGGGCTTGCGAGGCCCAACGCGGTGCGGCTGCCGTATAAGAAATTCGTGAAACCCGGCGTGCGGCTTCTCCAGGAAACGATCTCGTTGGTCGATCCCATCGCGAAACGCGTCACGACCGATCGCGGAGCCCATGAGGCGGATTTCCTGGTCGTCGCGCTTGGAGCCGACTACGATTTTGCCGCCACGCCGGGCATGGCAGACGCCACCGAGTTCTATACTCTTGCGGGCGCGATGCGGCTGGGTGAAATCCTTCCTTCATTCACCAAGGGCCGTGTTCTCGTCGCCGTCGGCGGGGCGCCTTTCAAATGCCCGCCGGCACCCAGCGAAGCGGCGCTGATGATGCACGATTACCTCTCGAATCGCGGAGTCCGCAGCGCCTGCGAAATCACACTCATCCTCCCGCTCGAAGTTCCAATCCCTCCGTCGCCCGAAACCTCGCGGGCGCTGCTCGCCGCGTTCGCGGAGCGCAACATCACTTTCGTCGCCGACCGTGAATTGAGATTGGTGGACACGCAGCGCCGGTCGGTGACCCTCGACGATGGCCGCGTGTTTCCCTACGACCTTTTCCTGGGCGTGCCGGCCATCCGTGCCCCGAAGATGCTTGAGGAGAGCGGCATGACCGAGGACGGCTATGTCCCGGTCAAGCCCAAAACGCTCGAGACGCGGTTCCCTGACGTTTACGCCGTGGGCGACTGTGCGCGACAGGGCACACCGAAAGCCGGCGTCTTCGCCGAGGGCGCCGCCCGCGCGGTCGCCAAGGCGTTGATTGCGCGCCTGCGGAACGAAGAGGTTCCCGTGACTCACGCGGGAACCGGTTCATGCTATATCGAATTCGGCGCCGGACGAATCGGTCGCGTCGATGTGGACTTTTTCTCCAATCCCGATCACCCGATCGGCACCTATTATGAACCGTCTGTCGCGTTGCGCGCCGACAAGGAGCATTTCGGTTCGAGCCGCCGCACCCGCTGGTTTGGGCTGTAGGCTTGAAAGCGAGTAACAAAATCACTGGGAGCGAACGCGGGCAGCGATGAAACTTCAGGGGTGAATCCGAGGCGTGGTTGGTGCCGGCCCCATGGTGGCTCAGTTTTTGGGGTTAGCCGTCCTGAACCATTAAGCGTGGCACGGTTGACGGTGAAAATCCGGTCAGAGCTCGCTACTCAAACCCACAGAAACATCCAGAATTTGATAAACTGTATTTGTGTAACAAAAGTATCTATATTCCTGTTCGAAAATATATTATGCTATTTTAGAGGTTGTTCGCAAATACAGAAAGAGGCTCGCTCACGGAGGAGGGGTGGGCGGTCGTGGCGGGCTGACCAGGAATTCAGCTTAGCCGATCGTCTGGATCGTGACGGTGTAGCGATACGGCACCGCCTTTACCCAATACTTTTCATGCACCTCGGCGCCCCACGCGTTGTCGCCTCCGATACCCATCTGCTGATGATCCAGCTGCAATTCGATGAAATCGCGACGCGTGATCTCGTGGTCATGCCGGGCATTTTCCACGTCCTCGTCCGCATAATCGTGGGCGATGAATTGCATGACCGTGTCGGCAGTGAATCGAATTCCCACGTTGCCGGAATTCGTAAATTGCACCCAACGCACATCCGTCCGATTGCCGTTCAGTTGGGGAAAGACATAGGGATGGTGCAGATCGCCGACTGCCAATTCGTGTCGTCCTATCTTTGCGCCGGTCTTACGATCCCAATGGGTTTCATGCGGCCCCCGTCCGTACCACGCGACGCGCTGCAGGTCGCCGGCCAACGCTGCGATCAAGCCCAGTCTCGGCAGCGGGGGAGTCGAATTGGAGAATGGCTTGAAACTCACTTCGATTTCCAGGGATCCCTTCGCGTCGATGCGGTATTTTAGGTCATAGTGGGCCAAGTTCGGCAACTCGGTCCGAACATGCATCAGAATGGAGCCTTCGTCGGCGACCGCCGAGATCCCGAGTGTTCTTCGCCGCGCCATCGCGTCGCGCCACGGGGCGTATATCTCCCGAAAGCCATTTCGCATCTGGTTATCATTCGGGATTCGCCATGTGTTCGGCTCCAG
This sequence comes from uncultured Verrucomicrobiae bacterium, assembly GCA_963731945.1. Taxonomy (GTDB): domain Bacteria; phylum Verrucomicrobiota; class Verrucomicrobiia; order Chthoniobacterales; family Terrimicrobiaceae; genus DASTFP01. Next base: position 53,845 of record CAVSXN010000012.1, read on the forward strand.
AGGTCTCCGAAGCAGTTCGCGATCCCGATGAACCAGGGAGATCAACGCACCGCGCGTTCGATCGAATGACATCGTCCACTCGCGTCCAGCTATGATGTAGCTTTCACCAGTGTGCTGCAGAAGCGGACCATCCAGCGCAGTTTCCGCGGTCCGCGCGCCGGGTGTCGCCCCGTCACGCTTCCCGATGGTAAACTGTTCCCACGCGATCTCGTGACCTCGCGGAGCCCAGTTCGTGGCGTTTCCCAGAACCAGCGAGACAAGGAGGATCCATTCCCCGGTTTCCGATGACCAATTGCCCGGCAAAGGAATCGTCAACTCTCGAGACTGGCGAGGTCCAAGATCGATTGTGCCGAGCGAGCCCGCGTCGGCGCTTTCGCCGTCTTTGCGCAGTTCCCAGCGAATCTCGAACTGCTTTAGATTGGTAAAGAAAAAGTCGTTGTGAACGCGGATTCGTCCGGCGTTGAGGTCCACTGGGTCGATCTTTACATTCTGGTAGACTTTCTTCACCTCTTGGAGGTGGGGGTTCGGCCGGCGATCCGGCTGCACGAGGCCGTCACAGCAAAAATTTCCATCGTTCGGAAAATCCCCGAAATCTCCGCCGTAAGCGAAGTAGCGCCCGGAACCGCCTGGAAGCTCTTTGGAGATGGCGAGATCGCACCATTCCCAGATGCAGCCGCCCTGCAACAAGTCATACTTCTCGATGATATCCCAGTAATCTTGAAAGTTCCCCACGCTGTTACCCATCGCGTGGGCATACTCAGTGAGGATGAGAGGACGGTCCGCCGCCGGATCGTTGGCGTAGCTTTCCAAGTCCGCGGGCAAGGCATACATCGGGCAGTAAATATCCGTATTACGGGCCCGGAGGGCTGATTCGAATTGCACGGGACGCGAAGGATCTCGCTCCTTGATCCAATCGTAGGCGGAAACGAAATGAGGGCCGTTGCCGGACTCATTCCCCAGGGACCAGATGATGATGCATGCGTGGTTCTTGTCCCTTTCGACCATTCGACGATGCCGGCCCAGGATAGCTTCCTTCCAAACCGGTTCGTGCAGCAGCACATGATTGGAGAAGGCGCCCATGTCATGCGCCTCGACATTCGCCTCGCCGATCACGTACATCCCGTAGCGATCGCACAGATCATACCACAGCGGGCAGTTCGGATAGTGGCTGGTTCGCACGGTATTGATATTGTTTTGCTTCAGCAATTCGAGGTCGCGAATCATCGACTCCCTGCTAACAACGAAGCCGCTCTCGGGCAGGAACTCGTTTCGATTGACCCCCTTGATGTAAATGGCCTGTCCATTGACGAGTAACTGCCGGTCTCGAATTTCCACCTTGCGAAAGCCAAGATGGACCGTTGCGACTTCCAAGGTCTGGCCGCCCGTTTCTTGCAGGGAAACCACGAGCGTGTAGAGGACCGGGCATTCGGCCGACCACTTTTCGACATTTGGCACGCTGCCAGAACATTGAGCGATTCCCTCCTCACCGCCGCCTCACAAGCACTTCGACGACCTCCTGGTGCAGCGCATTCTGTGCGCCCGGGAGCTAGGAGCTCGATTTTTACCTGGACCCTTCGCTCGCTCCCAGTCGTATTGCGAAGCGTTGCCTTGACGCTGAAGAGTCCCTCAACGTAACCCGCATCGAGATCGGCCTTCGCCTCGATATCACGAAGATACAGCGTGGCCGCCGACCAGAGGTAAACGTCCCGAAAGATGCCGCTCAATCGCCACTTATCCTGATCCTCCAGGTAGCTGCCGTCTGAATACTGAAAGACCTCGACCGCCAGCAGATTCTCCCCAGGTTGCAAATGAGGAGTGATGTCGAAATCAGCGGGGGTGCGGCTGTCTTTCGCAAATCCGACCGGCTGCTCGTTAACCCACACGTAGTAGGCGCTGTCCACACCGTCGAAATGGAGAAAGGTCAACCGGCCCGACCAGGAGTCCGGCACGCGGAATGTGCGCCGATAGGAGCCCACCTGATTTCTCCAGCGAAAGCTTGTAAACTCCACCGGTGGCGTTCCAGTCACGCTCGGAGGGTCCTTGGCGAAGGGATACTTTTTATTCGTGTAGAGAGGCACGCCGTAGCCGTGAAGTTGCCAGTTCGAAGGCACCTTCAGGAGGCTCCACTGCGACGCGTTAAAATCGCGCCGATAGAAGTCGACGGGGCGGCTCCACGGGTCGGGCGACCATTGAAACGACCACGTTCCCGCGAGAGAAACCATCCACTCCGAGTCGGCTAGTTCGTTCTGCATCGCCTGGTCCCGGTCGCGGAAGGAGACGAAGCTGGCGCGCGGGTTCTCGGCGCCGACGCGCTGAATTTCCGGGTTCTCCCAATCTTCTTGTTTGACCGATTCAGTCGTCGCTGATCGAGACGTTTCCATAGTCACAGTAGTTCGAATGAGGTTTAGTTTCGTTCACCCGCTGGTCCAGGAGTAATTCCGGAATCTTTGTCCGACGGGTTCCGTCTACGGCGCTTTCGGAGGCCGGGCGAATGCCCGATGTGTTGGCGTGACGTCCAGGGTGATACTGCGTAGTGAATCGATCCAGCGTCGCCCGGGCAGGAGTGTATCAAACAGCTGCAAGCGATTCCGCTGGGTTTCAGAGCCCCGCTCGCTCCATCCTCGCGACCCGCGTCAGCGCATGATTGTCAGAGGGCAACAGACTTGCCATCGGAATCGAACAAGTGCGCGTCTTTCTCCGTGAAATCGAATCCTATCGTATCTCCGTGTTTAAACTCGTGGAACCCGGTGATGCTAACTGTAATGTTATTCCCGCCTGGGGTCACCCCGTGCAAGTAGGTGGTATCTCCCAGACTTTCGACCACCTCGATCTCGAGCACCCCTTTGCCTTCATTTTGCCGTGTCACCGCAATATGTTCGGGCCGAATTCCCAATGTAAATGCCTTGCCTCCTTGAATCGGAGGGGCATTTGGCGCCTCGAGAATGACGTGCCCCTTAGGGAAATCCGGCGCTTCCAGCCGGACCTTCTTCCCGTCGCTCTTTGCAGACGGAATTTTCAGGAAATTCATTTTCGGAGAACCCATAAAGCCCGCGACAAAGAGATTTGCCGGCTTCAGGTAGAGATCCATTGGTCTCCCGACTTGCTCGATCAGTCCGCGATTGAGAATCACGATCTTGTCCGCGAGCGTCATCGCTTCGACTTGATCGTGCGTCACATAAATCATAGTGGTCTTCAGATCATAATGGAGCTTCGAGATTTCGATCCGCATCTGGACGCGCAATTCCGCGTCAAGGTTGGAGAGCGGTTCGTCAAATAGAAAGACTTTCGGCTCTCGCACGATCGCCCGGCCGATCGCCACCCGCTGACGCTGGCCACCCGAGAGCTGTGCCGGGCGACGACTAAGCAGCGGCGTCAAATGCAGAATATCGGCCGCGCGGTCGACTCGCTTTTTGATCTCTGGCTTTGCGAGGCCGGACATGCGCAATCCGAAGCTCATGTTCTCTCCGACTGTCATGTGCGGGTAAAGCGCGTAGGTCTGAAAAACCATCGCGACGCCCCGTGCCGCTGGCTCCACGTCGTTGACAACTCGATCGCCGATCCGAAGCTCGCCATCCGTCAATTCCTCGAGACCCGCTATCATCCGAAGGAGGGTCGATTTGCCGCAACCAGAGGGACCCACAAACACGACGAATTCTCCGTCCAGAATATCTAGATCAACGCCGTGGATGATCTCAACGTGACCGAATCGTTTAACGACCTTTCGCAGGGTTAAAGCTGCCATAAGCGATTGCGACTACTACTAAGGGGGGCGATGTTATTAAGAAGACGCGAAATCATTGACAGATCTCTTTTTTTTCTTCCCAGAGTGCGACGATTGGTGGAGAATCGAAACGAAGTCAAGCAAGATGCACGAAATAATTCGAGGAGCGCGGAGATTTGCATGCCGACGAGCCGCTTCCGGCGAGTCAGGCTTGTCGCGGCGGCTCGAATTGGCGAGCTCGGCATGGTCATTCGCGCACAGCGATCCTTGAAATCGCTTTCCAGCCTTCCCAGAAGAAGTCAACTCCCCCAAACCAATGATGAAGAAAACACTTGTCTTTCTCGCAACGCTTACACTTTTAACTGCGGTCACCGTTCGGGCGGCCGATAAGCTGGTCATCAACTCAAACCAGTCCAATCCGGCTGGGAAAGCGCTTTTCACTGAGCTCGTCGAAGAGTTTAAGAAGCAAAACCCCGACTTGGAGGTTGTATTCAATACGACCGATCACGAAGGCTACAAGACGGCGATTCGAAACTGGCTTACGACTGAACCGCCGGACATTGTCTTTTGGTTTTCGGGCAATCGCATGAAGGCTTTTGTCGATCGAGGCCTGTTCGACGACGTCTCGGACCTCTGGTCGAAGAACAAGTGGGACGAGGAATTCAAGACGACACTTTCGGCCATGACCGTCGACGGAAAACAGTGGGGTATTCCGACAACGTACTCGTTCTGGGGTCTTTTCTATCGCAAGGACATTTTCGAGAAACTAGGCATAGCCGTTCCCAAGACCTGGGAGGAATTCATCGCGGCGGCAAACAAACTCAAGGAAAATGGGATAATCCCTTTTACAATCGGCACGAAAGACGTTTGGACCCCAGCTGGTTGGTTTGACATTCTGAACATGCGCATCAACGGATATGATTTTCACATGGAGCTCATGGACGGGAAGGTCCCCTACACGGATGAAAGGGTCAAGGAAGTCTTCGCAAAGTGGAAGGAATTAGTGGACGGCAAATTCTACCTGCCAAATAACAGCACCTATACTTGGCAAGAGAGCCTTTCCTTCCTCCTGCAGGGCAAGGCCGCGATGATTCTAATCGGAAGTTTCCTCGGGCAAGCGGTCCCGGCGGATATGAAGGACAAAATAGGCTTTTTTCCATTCCCAACGATCAAGGCGGACGTTCCTGCCGGGGAAGATGCTCCGGTTGACAGTATGCATATTCCGGCGAAAGCCAAAAACAAAGCGGGTGCGCGCAAGTTTCTGGAATTTATTGCCACGCCTGCAGTTCAAGAAAAGATGGCCGTCGGGCTTGCCTCCTTGCCTTGCAACGTGAACGCCAAGCCGCCTGAGGATCCCCTTTTTCTGGCAGGCATCGAACTTTTGAAGAATGCCAAGGCGGCGCAATACTATGATCGCGACACGGATCCTGAAATGGCGACCGAGGGCATGAAAGGCTTTCAGGAATTCATGTCTGTTCCAGACCGGATCGACCAGATTTTGAAACGGCTCGATAAGGTCGAACAGCGAATTTTCAAGGAAAAAAAGACGGCACAGTAAGTAGGCAAAAAGGGCAGTCCAAACAGAGCGCCCGCAGTTCGCAATGCCTTTTCCAATCTCCTAAGATTACGTGAATTCGCAAAGCGCGACCAGTCTGCCGGAAGTTGTTCGGCCGAAGAAACGGCGCCGAGTCGGCCGTCATGATCTTGCGCCGTGGCTCTTCATCGCACCGGCGGCGATCATCTTCGCCATTTATGTGGTGATCCCAATCTTTCAGTCCTTTTGGCTCAGTCTCTTCGAATGGGATGGGATCACTCCCGACAAGCAATTCATCGGTCTCGCCAACTATGAGCAGCTTTTTCAGGATGAGCAATTTTGGACGTCTCTTCGAAACAATGTCTACTGGCTGGTTCTCTTTTTGCTTGGACCAGTTGGCGGAGTGGCGATAGCGATTTTTCTCAACCAGCAGCTCCCCGGAATGCGGATCGTAAAATCGCTGTTCTTTTTTCCTTTCGTCCTGTCCCAAGTGGTCATCGGGCTCGTTTTCTCTTGGTTCTACGATCCGACGCACGGCCTTCTAAACGCTGTTTTAGGAATCTTCGGCGTTCCCCCTATCGCGCCGCTTTCGGATCCCAACACGGTGACGTTCGCGATCATCGCTGCGGGATTATGGCCGCAGGTTTCCTACTGCATGATCCTCTTCCTTGCGGGACTCACCGCGGTTGATCCCGAACAGATTGAGGCCGCACGCCTCGATGGCGCTAAGGGATTTCGAATGTTCTGGCATATCATTATGCCGCAACTAAGACCCGCAACATTCATCGCAGTCGTAATCACCGTTGTCGGTGCGCTTCGATCGTTCGATTTGGTGCAGGTCATGACGGATGGAGGGCCGTACGGCAGCTCGTCGATCTTGGCTTTCTTCATGTTCCAGCAATCCATCACGAATTTTCGCATGGGCTACGGGGCAGCGATTGCTGTGGTCCTCTTTCTTATTATGTCGATTTTCATTGCCTTCTTTCTCTGGCGGATGATTAGAACCGAAGAACGCTGATGTTTCCCACTCCGATACAGAAAGCCACCCCGGCGAAACGGTACCTTTATTATGCCGCGGTGGTTGTCGCTCTAGTGGCGTGGCTCTTGCCGCTCCTGGCGGTTTTGTTGACCTCGATTCGCTCGGCCGAAGATCTGAATATGGGAAACTACTGGGGCTGGCCTAAGGAGTGGAAATTCTCCAATTACATCGAGATTTTCCAGGCGACGCCATTGACGCGCTATTTGATAAACACGGTGATAATCACTCTTCCAGCTGTCTTTTGTGCCATTGCGCTAGCCACTCTCGGCGGGTATGCCTTAGCCAAGTTTAAGTTCCGCGGAAATCTGCTGATGTTTTGCATTTTTGTCGGCGGCAACTTTGTTCCCTTCCAGATCCTCATGGTGCCGGTTCGGAACATGACATTGCGCTTTGGGCTTCTCGACACCTACTGGGCGCTCATCCTGTTCCACCTCGCGTTTCAAACAGGTTTCTGCACTCTTTTCATGCGAAACTTCATCTCCACCTTGCCAAACGCGTTGATCGAGTCGGCTCGCGTCGAGGGTGTCAACGAATTGAAGATTTTCTGGTATATTATTGTGCCGCTATTGCGTCCGGCCCTCGCAGCTTTGGCAGTATTGCTGTTCACGTTCGTTTGGAACGATTATTTCTGGGCATTGGTCCTGGTGCAAAGCGATACCGTGAAGCCGATAACAACCGGTATTGCCTCACTGCGAGGTCAATGGTTAGCCTCCTGGCAACTCATCTCGGCTGGTTCCATCGTTGCCGCCCTTCCGCCGGTGGCCATGTTCTTCCTCTTGCAGCGTCAATTTATCGCAGGTCTCACGCTCGGAGCGGTGAAGTAGATTTCTTGCTGGGCTAGTCCACTAAGGGGTGCCAGGCGTCGATGGCGCAAACGGTTCCTGCCGCGAGACTCTGCTCGTCGGCATCCTCCCTATTTTTGCGCAGCTCCGTCTCGTAAGCGGGCAGCGGCCTGCTCGGGAGTCAGGTCGCGCTGAGCCTCGCCAAGCATTTCGTAGCCGACCATGAACTTCTTGACGGTGGCCGAGCGCAGCAGAGGAGGATAGAAATGCGCGTGAAGCTGCCAGTGGGACTGGTCGCCGTCCACGAACGGCGCCCCATGCCAGCCCATCGAGTAGGGAAATGACGTCTCGAAGAGATCGTCGTAGCGCGTCAAGAGTTCCTTGGTGATCGATGCGAGCATTTTTCGGCCTTGCTCGCTCAAATCCGTCAGACGGAGGACCGGTTCGAGCGGCAGCAAGAGCACCTCGAAGGGCCAAACCGCCCAGAATGGCACGACGGCCACCCAGTGACTGTTGGAGACGACCACTCGCTCCCCTGCGGTGATTTCGTGTCGCGCGTAGTCCGTCAGCATCGTCCGCTTCACACTCTGGAAATAAGCTCGCTGCGAACGATCTTCGATGGCCGGTTCATTTGGGACGAAGTCACCCGCCCAAATCTGCCCATGCGGATGCGGATTCGAGCAGCCCATGACGGCCCCTTTGTTCTCGAACACCTGCACCCAGGCATACCTCTGACCGAGCTCCTTGGTTTGATCGATCCACGTTTCGACAACCTTCAAGATCTCATCCTCCTGCATCTGCGGGAGCGTCAGATCGTGGCGAGGATGAAAGCAGATCACCCGGCAGGTGCCTGAGACTGGCTGCCGTCGAAAGAGCAAGTCGTCGCCGCCGTTCTCTTCGTCAGGCTTCTCGCTCAGGAGCGCCGCGAAATCATTCTCAAAAACATAGGTGCCCGTGTAGTGCGGATTCGTTTCACTTCCCGCCCTGGCATTTCCCGGACAAAGGTAGCACTTAGGATCATACGGGGGACGCCCGTCCGCGACCGTCTCACGCTGGCCCTGCCAGGGGCGCTTCGTCCGATGCGGCGATACGAGCACCCACTCTCCCCGCAGAGGATTAAAACGTCGATGGGGATGTTCCGTCGGGTTGAAATTCACAGCATCTTCTTGAAGCCATTCGCGCCCTATTTCTCGAAGCCACCGGGATGATTCTTGTGCCAATGCCAGGCGGTCTCGACGATCTCCCGGATTCCCGGGAATTTGATCTGCCAGTTCAGGTCGCCCTGTGCCCGCGCCGAGTCAGCATAGAGCGCCGGAGGATCTCCCGGGCGGCGTTTGCCTTTCTTCACGGGCACTTTCATTCCCGTGACTTGTTCGACGGTCTCAATCACTTCGCTCACCGAATGTGGTTTTCCGGTGCCGAGGTTGTAGAAGAGCTGGGTCCCGGGCTCAGAGAGTTTTGGGAAAGCCGCTATGTGGGCACGTGACAGGTCATCGACATGCACGTAGTCCCGCAGGCACGTGCCATCCGGCGTCGGGTAATCGTCTCCAAAAACTGTCACGGACTCCCGCCGCCCGGTTGCGGCGTCGATCACCAGTGGGATCAGGTGAGTCTCGGGATCGTGATCCTCACCGATGGAACCATCCTCGGCTGCTCCCGCTGCATTGAAGTATCTGAACGCCGCGAAGCTAAGACCATAGGCAGGCGCGCATGCCTTGAGCATTGTTTCGACATCCAGCTTGGTCTGCCCGTAAGGGTTAATCGGGCGTTGCGGAAGGTCTTCGGTGATTGGCAGTTTGTCCGGGATGCCGTATGTCGCGCAGGTCGAGGAGAATACGAACTTGGTGATGCCAAACTTGTGCATCGTCCGAAGAAGAATCACCGGCCGGGCAACATTGTTGTCGTAGTATTTGAGCGGATCGGTGACTGACTCGCCCACATAAGCATACGCCGCGAAGTGCATCACGACATCAATCTTCTCCGCCGCAAAGATCTGCTCAAGAAACGCCGCGTCGCCCAAATCACCCTCGTAGAATCGCAAACGTTCGGGAATCGCCGCCCGATGGCCAAAGACAAGATTGTCCAGGACCACTGGTTCGTAACCCGCATCTTCAAGTTGGCGGAGACAATGGCTCCCAATGTAACCGCCGCCGCCTATCACTAATACTTTCATAAGTGTGTTCCTCGCCGAGTTAGCTATTCCAACCGATAACAGCCACTTGTGTCAACTCGAACGATTTCCTAAATCGATCAGAACCGCGCGTGGACTCCGCGCCGGCGTTTTTCCGGCGTCCCGTAGCCTTCGCCTGGAGGCGGTTTGAGAGCGTCGCGCCTCACGGCAGCCGTTCGTTTCAAGGAGTCTTCGTCAGATGCCATTGGCAACTCACGAAATCGCCAAGCGGGTAGGGTAGGGGAAGTCCGATGTTCGTGAGGGCGTCCCCGCGACGAACGAGACCGCCAATCTTGTAGTTTGCCGCTGCGTCCAGTCCTTTTAGCCTGAGAAAACGCGGTGCGGCATTCGGTTGGGCGAGGATCGTCACATGGGTGACCAGCGCCTCGTCCCTGGCGGGTGAAACCATCATCCAGGCTGCCTCGTTCGATTCGAATGGATTGCGAAGGCGATAGAGATCGCCCTCCAGCAATAAATGGCGCACCTGCTTGTAAAGAGCCGTCTGGCGCTTGACCTCCATGCGCTCGACGTCGGTGAGAACGGAAAGGTCGAGCTCATAGCCGAATGCTCCCGTGAATGCGACTTCACCGCGCGTCTTGAACGGTGTCAACCGCCCAAGCTGATGATTCGGCACTACGGAGACGTGCGCCGCAATCACGCTCCATGGGTAGACGAGGCTGGTGCCATACTGGATCCGAAGGCGTGAGATCGCGTCCGTGTTGTCGCTCGTCCAGATCTGCGGCATGTAGTAGAGGATCCCCGGATCGAAGCGACCGCCGCCGCCCGCGCATCCCTCGAAGAGGATTTGCGGGAACTCTCGAGTCAGCCGCTCCATAAAGTCGTAAAGTCCAAGCATGTAGCGATGGGCGGTTTCTCGCTGGCGTTCGGGCGGCAGCGCGGGCGAGCCAACTTCCGTCATATGCCGGTTCATGTCCCATTTCACATAGGCGATCGGTACACCGCGCAGAATCGCCGCCATCTGCCCATAGATTTCCTCCCGCACCTCTGCCCGCGAAAAGTCGAGGACCAGTTGACTGCGTCCTTCGCTTCGCGACCTACCGGGAACGTGAAGGCACCAGTCGGGATGCGCACGATAAAGTTCGCTTTCCACGGAGATCATCTCCGGTTCAAACCATAGGCCGAACGAGAGTCCTTTGGCGTTGATGCGGGCAGCAACGTCCTCGAGACCGTTTGGCAGCTTCCTCCTGTCCACGATCCAGTCGCCCAAGGAGGAACGATCGTCGTCGCGACGACCGAACCATCCATCGTCCAGAACAAACAGCTCAATACCCAAGTCGGCCGCGGCGTCCGCAATCCTCTCCAGCCGGGGCGCATCGAAGTCGAAGTATGTTGCCTCCCAATTGTTGACAAGCACCGGCCGCGGCTTGTCTCGCCATTCTCCCCTGCAAAGACACCTCCGGTACAGGCGATGGAAGGTGCGTGACATGCCACCGAGCCCTTCCGCGGAGAACACCAGCACCGCCTCCGGGGTTTGAAACGCAGTTCCCGGATCAAGCTTCCAGGAAAAATCGAACGGATTGATTCCGAGCTGCGCCCGGCAACCATAATCGGCGTCGCACTCGGCCAGCCCGAGGAAATTTCCGCTATAGACGAGATTGAAGCCGTAGACGGCTCCATGATCCTCGTTCGCGCCCGGTTCCATCAGAGCGAAGAAAGGATTGTTTTGATGGCTGCTTGAGCCACGGCGGCTCTCGATCGACTGAATGCCCGGGCGAAGCCGGGTGAGGTGGACTTCGCGCTCGCGCAGGTGTGCACCCGAGAGGTGCAGGAAACGGTCCTCGGTTCGATCCGCGGAAAAATCGACTGACAAGGAGAACACCCGGCAAAGAGTGAGTGGCGAAGTTCCGTGATGGGCGATTCGCGCGGACCGCGCGATGGCCGGGTGATCAGCGAACGCCGTGTAGGAAAGTTCGACACGCAAATCGAGCTTTGAGTCCTCCAGCCCGATGATCAGCGTTTCGGCCTCCGCCTCGATTTCGACCCAGGTAGCGGGAAGCCCCGCCAGCGAGGGCTTCCCGGCAACGATTCTGTGATCTTTGAACCGCAAATTCAGGATTCGTGAGCCGTCGGGTTGCAAGACTTCCAGCGCCGGCGACCGGAAATCGGTGCTACCGTAAACCGGGTATTCCAACGGGATCGTATCGAGACTAAAGTCCCTCTCTAGGCCGTCAGGGTTTGGGCTGAAGCCCCGATCACGGAACTGCAGGACGAAGTCCAAATTCTGAATCGCCAGTTTCGGTCCCCAATAGAGATGCGTCAAAAACCCCTGCTCCAGCACTTTCATCGCGTAGGTCGTGCTGCCTGCGTGGAGGAGAAAAGTCTTTGCCTCTGGAGAGTGCTCTACCGGCATGGCCTCGTTAAATCAGCTTCGCTCGAAATACAACCGCAGTCCATCTCGTCGCTTCGCCCGGTGGCCGGCGCGCCCGTGCTGCGTAGGTCGGAGCTCACCAGGTCCTGGCCAACTGGCGCAAAAACTAACATTTTACCCAAAAACTAAATTTATGCGAAACATATATAATATGACGGAACATATTGTCCAATAAACTATTGTAGCAACATATCCCTTCCTGGGCGTTAGCGGGACGCTTGCGTTGAGAGCATGTTACTCCTCGGCATTGGCATTTGCGCCGACTGGCGAGACCAATTCGCGTTGGACGTATTGAAAGCTGCGCTCCAGCGATTCGAACGGGTCGCCAGGCGTGATGTCTTGCTCTACGACAAACCACCGGCAACCTGCGTGTTCGGCATCCCCGACAAGGACAGGGAAATCCAAGTTGCCCTGTCCAACCTCCGCCATGAAGGGCGGCTCGCCGTGTTTGGGCGAGACGCCGAAGTCCTTCAGGTGAAGGCTGACCAGCGTGCTGCCGAGCTCCCGAGTCAATCGCTCCGGGTTCACGCCGGCGTACTGGACCCAATAGGCATCGAGCTCGAACGACAACGAAGGCGCATTCTTGCGGAGGACGTCGAAAGCAAGCTCGTTACCGAGTCGGACAAACTCGAGCGCATGGTTGTGATAGGCCAGCGTCATCCCCGCCTGCTTTAACGCCTGCGCGCTTTGCTCGAGACGATGGGCCAACCGCTCCACATCGGTGCGCGAGCTCAGGTCCACTCCCGCCGGATAGGCGTAGACGGCCAGATTTGCGCCGATCAGTTGCAGTTTTTCGACGATTGTTTCCGGCCGCTCAAGGACCGCTTGTCCCGGAACGTGCGCGGCCGCGATCTTCACTCCGGCCTGGTCGCAGATTTTCGCTACATCCTTATCGCTAACAGTGTGCGACGGGATGGTCTCCACGGCGAGATAACCGATGGCCTTGAGGCGCTCAATGCTGCGCGCAAAAGCGGGTGGGTCCAGCAGATGGTCCCGCACGGTGTAGAGCATCGCCGCCAATTGGGTATTTTTCATATGGTAGATTTCTGATTGAGTTCCAGGGAGGAGTTTCTCATCTGCCGGTCCATTTCGGCAATAGAGTTAACATCCCGATCAGCCAAATCGCGCTCATTGGCGGGCCGTGATGGCTTTACGAACACTGGCGAGCGGAGCGCTGTTGTTCAAGTTTATCGTCCTGCCGTCCGGCTGAATTCCCAATTGTCGCCAAAGCGATCCGAGATCGACCCTCACAGACTCTGATCCCATCTCATCATAGAGTTCGCGCAAGACGGGCACGCCAACCGCTTTGTCGCCTATCTCGATGACCTGGTCGATGCTCCAATCGCGATCAATGGAACCGCCCGCGGCAAGAATCGCGCGCAAAGCATGCTCGAGCCCAAAGCGATTTCCGGAGCGCTGCCGGATGGCGACGTCGGCACGCAGGCAAAAAAGGGCACCGCCCCAGTAAGTTCGACCCCAGGTTGGTGTGCCGTCAAGGCCGCGGTCGCCTGCTTCCGGCTGACCCTGGGGCAATCCGAAAACGAGATCGGCCCATGCGTCTTCCGGCGTCATTGTGCCTGCCCGGGCACGGGCGATCGGTTCCACGTAGGTGGCAAGCCCCTCTTCGAGCCAATGGTGTTGGTCGGCGAGAGAGGGCAGCGCCAGATGGATCATTTCGTGCGTGAGCAGCCAATCATCGGCAAGACCGGCGACCGTGGCGTCGCGTCCAAGTGAAATCGTGATGTACGGTCCGGGCCAGCCAAAAGCCTTCCCGCCTCGCGGTCGGTTGCCCGCGCATGACGAAATGCGAAGTCTTGCGACTGGGACGGGGAACTTCCCGTAGTAGGTCGCGACGGCCCGCGCAGAGTTCTCAACCCACTTCAAGGCGACGCTTCGCCAGGCAGCGGAAGGCGGTCCGGCAAACGCAACGTCGATCAACCCGCCAGGCACCTTGATCTCCTCGGCCCACGCCGAGGCGGCAACCGCAACCAAAGCGAGCGATCGAGCCAGGCCGTTCATCTCCTCAATCGATCGGCCTCGAAAAAAATCGCGATTCGAGAAGTCGCACGCAGGAAACCGCGCCCATCAATCGATGAGCGCAAATGTCGAATGCCGCCATCGGCCGGTACCGATTCCACATTCGCCTACTTGACATCAATTCGATTGTCTCGCAAGCGTCCTGCGAGTGGCGACCTTGCACCCTACCGGGGACGGGATAATCTAGCCGTGTCATAGGGTCCAAAAAGACGACGAGTGTCACGTTGAAGCCATCCGTGCTCCGGGTTTGGTGCTGATGGCGGAAAAGCCTCTGTGGTTACGCAAGACCGGCGGCAAAGTACGTTAAACGCGTGAGCGATGAAGTACCAAGCGTGCAAAACTCGTGCTCAACTTCGACCAAATCAAACATCAGCGAGGTCAAATGTTAAAAATGTAAATTACATAACAACCAATGTAATATATTGTTTTAAGGCAGCATATAGTTACAGCACCTCCCGGTAAATCCAAAGAGACTCCGGGTCACCCTTTCACAGGCATGATCGGAATAAATTCTGCGCGGCACGGACAAGGCGCGGAGAGCACCATGAACCTCGCGCTACGGCAGCTCTGTGTTTTGGACTACTGGGCGCTCTGGAGAATCTCAACTAGAAGTTGAACTGGTCGATGTCATCCTTGGTGAAGACGTGGGGCGGCCCAAGCAGAATCTGGCTACCGTTGATGATCTTAAGCTTGCCCAGTTTTCCGGCCTCGAACTCCGTGGCGCCCGGCTTTAGTGTTCCGTCGATTTGCGCGCGCATGGCATACGACGCGGCATAGCCGAGGTCCAGGGGATTCCAGAGCACGACCGACTTGACCGTGCCAGATTTTACAAAGGGCTTCATTTGATTCGGGGTGGAGAGTCCTACCACCGCCACCTTGCCGGCCTTGCCCGCACGGGTTACGGCATCGGCCGCTCCTGGAAAAGCGACGCTGGAAAGGCCGATAATCCCCTTCACGTTTGGATAGGCCTTCATGATCTCGCCGGTCTTGTTGAAAGCGAGCTGCTGGTCCTCTTCCGACGGAAGAATTGTGACGATATTGAGCTTGAGACCGTTGGCGGGATCGGCAAGATACTTCTTGATCTCCGCGATCCACGCATTCTGTCCGGGAGCGGTGAGGGAACTCGTGACGATTGCGATATCGGCTTCCTTGCCAACCTCGGCGACCAGGCTGTCAATGAGAGCCTTCGCCACTCCGTCCGGAGTAGCTTGCTGCACAAACCAGCTGCGCGCGTCCGGTTCGGAATCCGCGTCGTAGCCGATGACCGGGATGCCAGCTTTGAGCGCCTTGCGGAGCACGGGCGAGATCGCGACTGGATCATTGGCGGCGAACATGAGACCATCCACGCCGCGCGAGATCGCATTGTCGAGGAACTCGATCTGTTTGCCGATATCGGCTTCCGTGGGAGCGTCGGAAGTGACCTCGAATTCCACGCCAGCTTTGGTGAGGTCATCGGCGCCGGCCTTGATGCCCTTGCTGGTGGCGTCGAAGTATCCGATACCGATCACCTTCGGCACGTCGGCGATGACGACCTTCTTGCCTTTGAGGTCCTTCGGTTTGACAGGTTGACCGCCATCGTAGCTCTCGGCGGATTGGGCGACGCCCGAAAAGGCAATGCTGACCGCGGCGAGTGCGCCGAGCCAGGCAATGGGGCGAAAATGAACGAGTTGGGGAACGTTTTGCATAGTTTGAGTTGGTGTTATTTGGGTGTGTGGGGAGATGGGTGTGAGCCGTGGCCAGGCTTGGGTCCGGGTCGTCGCTCGAGAAATTGGCCGACGATGATCGAAAGAATCAGCACGATGCCGATGACGATAACGCTCGCTTCGCCACGGACGCCGGAAAGTTGGAGCCCATTCTTGAGCAACTGGATGGTGACGACGCCGAGAACTGTGCCAGCAATGGTGCCACGGCCACCAAAAATGCTGGTGCCGCCGAAGACAACGGCCGCGATTACGTCGAGCTCGATGCCGGTCGCGGCGTCCGCTCGTGTGGTTGTGACGCGCGAAGTAAAGACCAGCCCGGCGAGGCCCGCCATGAAGCCGCTGAGCGTGTAGGCGATCAACTTGGTGCGTCTGACATTTAAGCCAGAGAAACGCGCCGCGGTCTCATTGTTGCCGATCGCATAGAGGGTTCGTCCGAAGGGTGTTCGCGCCAAAGCGACTCCACTAACGATCGCCACCACGAAAAGAAGATACAGCTGGACGGGCAGGCCGAAGATTTCTCCGCTGCCGAAGAATCCGAACCACTCCGGGAAGCCGTGGACGGAGCGCGACTCGCTGATGCCGAATGAAAGTCCTCGAAAAATAGCCAAGGTAGCCAGCGTGACAATCAGCGGCGGGACACGCAGGCCGACAATCAAAAGGCCGTTGAGCAACCCAGCCAGGGTGCCAGCCGTGATTCCCGCACAAATAGCCAGCGGGAGCGGCAATCCGAGGCTTTGCCAGGAAAAACCGAGCACGATCGAGCTGAATGCCAGCATCGAACCGACCGAGAGATCGATGCCACCGGTGATGATGATAAAGGTCATCGGCACCGCCATAAGAGCGATTTCACTCAGGAAACGCGTCTGGTTGAGGAGATTTGCCGCGGTAAAAAAGCGGTCGGAGCGGATGGAGAGGATCACGACCACGGCGACGAGCACGCCGGCCATAATGACTTCCTGGAGAGCGAACGGTCCCAGGCGTCGCGGCGCGGTGGCGGTGCCTCCGCCTCCCGAAGAAAGAAGCGCGTCGAGACTCTTTCGACGGCGGAACACTTCGAGGAGAATGGTCAGCAAGATAAGGCTGCCTTGAATGGTTTGAAACCACTCCGCCCGGACGTGAACGAAAACCATCGCCGTGCCGATCATTTGGAGCAGGATCGCTCCCATGATCGCGCCCGCGACCGTGCCCGAACCGCCCAGGATGCTAACGCCGCCGACCACCGCGGCGGTGATTACGGTGAGTTCAAGGCCGGAAGCCACGCTCGCCTGGATGGACGAGAAGTTGGTGGCATACAACACGGCCGCGACCCCGACGAGCAGTCCGTTGAGCGCGAACACGCCCAGGGTTACGTGGCGTTCCGAAATGCCGGAGAGCCGCGCGGCCTCGGCGTTTCCGCCAACCGCGTAGATCTTCCGCCCGGCCATCGTATAGCGCAGGAACAGAGAGAACCCGAGGCCGAACACTACCAGGGCAAAAATCGGCACGGGGATGCCGAACCATACGTGATGGCTCAGGTCAAAGCCTTGCGGAAGCCCATAAATCCAACGGCCGCCGGTGACGAGGATCAGGCCGCCCTTGAGGATGCTGGCGGTGCCGAGCGTCACGACAATCGCCGGAATCCGCGCATAAGCGACGAGCAGCCCATTGATGACACCGATGAGTCCGCCAACAAGAATGGCCGTCACGAAAACTACGGGCAACGGCACGCCGGCAACCGCCATTTTTCCTGCAACAGTGGCACACAACCCGACCGCAGCCCCGATGGAGATATCGATATGGCCGCACAAAATGACGAGCGTCATCCCGATGGCGGCAATGGCGATGTAGGCACATTTCTGAAGGATATCGACGAAATTCTCTCCGCTAAGAAAACCCGGGTTAACCAAGGTCACGCCGACGACCACGAATAACGCGGCCAGCGCAAGGGCTGCCTCCTGTCGGTCGAAGAGGGTCGCCCATCGGAGCGAGCCCGGTGCTCGTGCGGGAGAGCGGGGGTTCTTGGGGAGCGTGGCAAGACTCATGTTTTGTCGGCCGGGGAATCATTTTCGCCAACCCCGCGGTTGCCCAAAGCTGCCGTCAGCACGGACTCTTGCGTAGCCTCCGCGCGCGCGAACTCTCCGGTGATGCGCCCGTCGTGCATGACAAGCACACGGTCAGCCAGGCGCAGGACTTCCTGGAGATCGCTGGAAATTACCATGACCGCCAGGCCATCCTCGCGCGCGAGAGCGACAATCAGCCGGTGGATTTCCGCGCGCGCGCCGACGTCGATTCCCCGGGTTGGCTCGTCAACAATCAGAATGCGTGGTTTTGTCGCCAGCCACTTGGCGACAACGATTTTCTGCTGATTGCCACCGGAAAGATTCCGGACAGTTTCACGCACGGTCGGCGTCTTGATGCGAAGACTATTCACGTAGCCCTCGGCAAGCGCTTTTTCAGCGTTGAAATCCAGAAACGGCCCTCGCGTGAGGTATCTCAGTCGAGTCATGGAGACGTTTTGGCCCACATTCATTGCCGTAACCAATCCCTGCCTCCCGCGGTCCTCGGGCACATACGCGATGCCGAGTCGAATCGCATCCTGGGGATGCCGAATGTTGACGGGGCGCCCTTCAATTTCGATGACACCGGACTCAGGCGGCAGAGTGCCGAAGATCGCCTGGGCCAATTCCGAGCGCCCCGAACCGATGAGTCCGGCAAGGCCGACGATCTCGCCGGCATGGAGAGTGAGGCTGGCATCGCTGAGCAACGGTCTGCGGCTTAGATTTCGTGCTCGGAGTATGGGTGGCCTGCCTGCTTCGGCGCTCGGTTGCCTCGGCGTGTCGTGGATGATGGGTTCCTCCTCCAATGCTCGGCCCACCATTTGCCGAATGAGTTCCGCTTCCGTGATATCTTCTACTTTCTGCGTTGCCACCCATTGCCCGTCGCGCAGAACCGTCACCCGATCAGCTAGAGCGAAGATTTCATCGAGCCGGTGACTGATATAGATGATCGCCGCCCCACGAGAACGAAGGTTTCGGACGATCGCGAAGAGACTCTCAACGTCGTGCTGCGTCAGCACCGCCGTGGGCTCGTCGAGAATGAGGACACGCGCCTTCAGGGAGAGCGCCTTGGCAATTTCCACGCGTTGCCGGTTGCCGACAGAGAGGCTGCCGGTCCGGGCTCGCACATCGATATCCGCGGCATCCAAGGATTGGAGCAATCTTGACGCCTCGGCCTCGGCGCGACGCCAGTCCAGTGCGAAACCTCCCAAGGTTCTCGGGATATGGCCTGAGAAAATGTTCTCGGCCACGCTCAACTCGGGATAGAGGCTAAATTCCTGGTAGATGGTGGCGATGCCCCGAGCTTGCGCCTGGCCCGGTTCACTGAAATGCACGACCTCGTCCTGGATCCGCATTTCGCCTTCGTCGGGCGAGTGAACACCGGAGAGGATCTTAATCAGCGTTGATTTGCCGGCTCCATTTTCCCCGAGCAGCGCATGAACTTCGCCCGGAAACACCTCCAACGATACGCCGCGAAGCGCCCGCACTCCTGGAAACGATTTGACGATGTCTTTAAGAGCGAGGGCGGGTACATCAGGTCCAATCGCGTGGTCTGAACGACCGTCATCAGCTGGAGAAACCATGGGAGTGCGGCCGTGCCGCGCGCAAGAAGCTGCCGTGTTCAGACGCCGAGGGCAAGCGCAATTATCGCCTCGTGAGGGTGCCAGGCGAGACGAATGGGTCTGACAATTCGAGTCGCTTTAGACGCCTCGAATTAGGGACTAGAAAAAACAAATTCGATTTGGTAGACGCTCACTATGCCAATTACTCTCCAAGACCTCTACGCCCAGCCAATGTTCATCGAGAAAGTCGAGCAGCCGATCAAAGCGGAGATCATGAGTTGGACATTCGAGACCGAGAATCCCAAAGCAATCAATCCCTCGGAGGTGCCACCGATTGCCGTATCACTGGGCACCGTGAGATTTTCCGGCGAAGACGAAGAGAGAATTCAAGGCGAGACGGTTGTCTCATCGAGAATCGCGGTGAGCGCCCAAATCACCACGCAGGTGCAGACCGCCGATCAGCAAACAGGGATGACTGAGGACATCACTCAGGAGCTCAAGGGCTTCATGAACTTTAGCCTCCCGTGGGGTTGGCAGGCAAAAGAACTCAACTTCGTAACCGAATCGGCCAAGGTGAAGCTCAATCGTTTGCTACCCGCTTGAGTCCCGTTCAATCCGCGAACATCTCGGCTTCCCGCCGCGAACATCGTTTTAGTTCTTGAAAAGGCGTTTTCCGTGACGTCAAGGGCCACAGCCAGACGACGGAAAAATTTACAAAATGCAAGGCGACCGTAAAAGCTGTTTGCCTTAAGTGAGTTACGGAATCCAGCGCACACGCGGTGCCACCGAAGCGCCGATCAAATGTCGGAGTTTCTTACACGGATCTTGAGCCGTTTCAAGTTACGGTCGGGGATGGCGGGGAGCGATAGTTATGTAAGTAATTTTATATAAGACAATTATGAAATGACTTGATCCGCTCAGACGACGACCGTTGTCAGGTCGGCATGAAACATGCTCTTCTTCCAGTAGCGATAAGCCCTGAACTAAGGGGGTTGAGCGTGAAGCAGTTCCGCACATTTGAATTTTCCGGTACGTTGGCCTTCAAGCCCACATGCCTCCCGAGTTCAAGACTGTCGCCCCTTCATTTTCTTTCGGACGGCGAAGAGTGCCCGCGCACCACCCGGCGTGGGGCTGGCACTGAGCGGACTGCCACGGCCGTCCCGGCGATCTTCACCGACGTCGCCCTCGGCCACCACCCGGAGGGCGACGTCTGGTGGGAAGGCGCAAGACATACCCCTTCTCGCCAAGAACTCGCCAGAACGAGAGTCCAGCAGAACGACCTGGTAGCGTTCGCCGGCCACGCAGGGACGTGGAAAGTCGTTGCTCCGGTCAATGGGAGCAAGGCGGACATCCGCCGAAGCGGAGGTTTTGACATCCGCATCGTTACCGCCCCTCTGGAAAGCGTCACTATTGTGCAACACGCGGGGAGCCCAGGCTACATATATTGAAATGATGGGCGGTTATCGTCTCAGAAGAAGCAAAGCGCGAATGCTCGGGGAAACTCGCAACCGCGCGGCAGAATGCTACTTCAACGGCTCTTGTCTTATCCGGGCGATTTGCAGCGGGAGATTTCAGAAGATTCCGTTCTTCCTCCGGCATCTTCGGAGCGCGCTCGGCCGTTGACTAGAGCGGGAACAAACTTCACATGGCTACGAAGCGCAGCCGGAATGCTTTGCTAGTCTGGCCCAAAATCGAGCTCGGCGCGAGCGCGCCTGACAGCGAGACCTGGAGCGGTTCTCATAAGAATTTCCGAAACATTTGGCAGCGCGGAGGTGTCTGGGGGGGAGCATTCGCGTCCCGCGTGTGGTGCTCGGCGTCGCGCGAACACGCGTTTCCGGCGGGACGCTCCGGCCGCCGCCGGACGGGGACGCGGACGCTCCCCAGATCTATCGCCCCGTCGGCTCCTTCTGAACCAAACCCGTTTGCAAGTGCATGAGAGGCGCCCCGAGCGCAATGACCTGTCTGCGGTGTCGCGGAAGTTCAAGGTCATAGACATCGGACTCTTCCTGGCAGACACGTTCATTCGCTTAGGCTATTCGGCAAAGTCTTTTGGCAATTGGTAGAGAACTCCGGGAAGAGTAGCCTAGCTCCGAATTCCGGAAGGTGCGGAAGCATCCAAGAACTTCCGGGGAAAAGTCTATTCTGGGCTCGAGACCCGAGAGAGCCGGAAAAGCATAGTGCCCAGGCAAGCCGGGCGGCCTAAAGTTGCGCAGGGGTTTGTTGGCATGAATCTCGCCCATTCTGTCGCAGGTAGAAACGGAACGGTCCCACCTAGGTCTGGAAACCGAATTGTTGGCGGCGTCAGCGTGCGAGCTTTTCCATCTGGCGCTCTAAGCATTCCGTGCTGGCGTGCCTGCGGCGACCGGAAACGCGAGGGCAGAAACCTCACGATCATTGGATGGGCATAGTAAGGGTTGCCGTTGAAACTAATGCCAGGCAGGACGTCCGTCACGGATCTCCCACCAGCATTCTTAGGGAACGATTTCGGTGCCAATTCCAGAATTTGTGAAGATCTCCAGCAAGAGGCAATGGTGGATATTTCCGCCGATCATGTGGATCTTTTCCACTCCGCCCTTCAGAGCCTCCGCGGCCGACTGGACCTTTGGAATCATCCCGCCGTCGATCACCTTGTGCTTGATCAGCGCCTCGATTTGCTGGGAATGCACGGTGGGAATCAAGGAATCGCTCGAAGCGGGATCGCGCATGATGCCAGGCACATCGCTGACGTAGATCAACTTGGCCGCCTTGATCTCGGAGGCCAACGCCGCCGCGGCGACGTCCGCGTTGATATTCAGCACCAACCCGTCTTCATCGGCGCCGATCGGACTAATCACCGGAACGACATCGTCTCTAATCGCGGAACTAATGCTTCCGATATCGATCCTCGCAGCTTCGCCAACGAATCCTATGTCAATCTGCTCGCCATTCTCCTTGCGTTGTGGACCGAGCCTCCGTGCGATGAAAACCGACTTTCCTGAGAACCCCCGCGCCTTTCCACCAAACTTAGAAATTGTCCCAACGATTTTCGGGTTGATGTCGTTGTCGAGGGTTTCCTCGACGATACCAATCGATTTTTCATCCGTCACCCGCAGGCCATTGACGAATTGCGGCTTCAGACCGGCCTCGCGCATGCGTGCGGTGATAACCTTTCCCCCTCCGTGGACGAGCACCGGATTGATACCGACGGCTTCGAGGAACACGATGTCCCTGAGAAAGCGGTCAACAATTTGATCCTCCTCCATGGCGGCGCCGCCGTATTTGACCACAAAGGTTTGGCCACGGAACTTTTGGATGTAAGGAAGCGCCTCGATGAGGCTTTCGGCTCGAGCTTCCGGGGTCAATGGGATGCGCATGTTCTATTCGCCGAGATTAAATTTAACGTAGTCCTCGGTGAGATCGGTTGTCCATACCGTGTGTGAAAACTCGCCCAGAGACAGGTCGATTTTCACCCGGAACTCCTTGCCTGTCGCCACAGCCTTCAGTTTTGCCCAGGGGGTACGCGCCAGCATGCCTGCCTCGACGATCGGCAGATCCCCGTAAAAGATGTCCGTCCTCTCCTCAATCATTCTCGCGCCGGAGTAGCCGAGCGCACACATGATGCGGCCCCAATTCGGATCGCCCCCGGCCCAGGCGCACTTGACCAACGTCGAGTTGGCGACCGCCTCTGCGGCGCGGCGCGCATCTCCCGCAGAAGCCGCGCCACGAACTTCCACCTCCACCAGTTTCGTGACGCCCTCACCGTCGTCGACGATCATTCGGGCCAGGGCTTTTGACGCGGTGTCCAGCGCCTCCTGAAACTGCGCCAGCGTTGGGGTGACGCCCGATGCACCATTGGCAAGCAAAATGACGGTGTCGTTCGTGCTCATATCACCATCGATCGTGATGCGATTGAAGGAGTTTTCGACGGCGGCGCGCAGAGCGACGCGCAAGGCGGGCTGCGGAACGGCAGCGTCCGTCGTGATCACGCAGAGCATCGTGGCCATGTTTGGGTTGATCATTCCGGCCCCCTTGGCGATGCCGCCGATATGAAACGTTCCCGCCTCGCTTTCGACGGCGAGTGCTGTTTCCTTGGGCACGGTATCGCTCGTCATGATCGCCTGGGCACAGCTCAGGCTGCCGCGCCGCGAGAGGCGCAGGGTTGCCACGCCCGCCTCTATGCGTTTGATGGGCATCGCGACACCGATGCGACCCGTCGAACAAATCAGAATCTGCTCCGGCTTCATCCCGATCCGCGCGGCCGCCATGGTGGTCATGAGACGGGCGTCGGCAAGGCCTTGCGCTCCCGTGCAGGCATTCGCATTTCCGCTGTTTAGAATCACGCCGCGAATGTTTCCTTCCTTGAGATGCTCCATGGACACCTGAACCGGCGCTGCTTTGACCAGATTCGTGGTAAACGTGGCCGCGGACGTGCAAGGGCTACTCGACATCAGCAAGGCCGTATCGCCGCGCAGGGCTTTGGGATCCTTGATGCCGCACGAGACGCTTCCACAAAAGAAGCCGGCGGGAGCGCAGATCCCGCCACGAGTCTTCTTGATCATAAGAGCCCCTCGGCTTCCGGGAAGCCGGCCATCAAATTGAAATTCTGAACGGCCTGGCCGGCGGCGCCTTTGATGAGATTGTCGAGGGCGCTCAGGACAATGAGCCGGCCGGTGCGTTCATCGTGACGCACCGCGATGTCGCAAAAGTTGGTGTGGTTTACGTTCTTCACGTCGGGCAGTGAATCGGGCAGCCGGACGAACACTTCGGTCTCGTAAGTCGCCTTCCAGCAGGCCACGATGAGAGCCAGATCCACGTCCTCCTCCGGCGCGGCGAAAATTGTCGTGTAGATTCCCCGATTCATCGGGGCCAGATGAGGGACGAATGTGATCGTGACCTGGTGATTCGCCGCCCAACTTAATTCCTGCTCGATCTCGGAAAGATGGCGATGCTTCGGAATGCCATAGGCGCGAAGGCTGTCATGGCATTCGGCAAACATGAGCGACGACTCCGCCTTGCGCCCGGCGCCGCTCACCCCGCTCGCGCTGCTCGCGATGATGGTGGAGGACTTGATCAGTCCCGCCTTCAGCAAGGGAACAAGCGGCAGCAGAATGCTCGTCGGATAGCATCCGGCCGAGGCGACCAGTCCTGCCCGCGCGATCTCTTCGCGATGAATTTCCGGAATTCCGAAGACAGCTTCGGCAAGGAGATCCGGCGCGCCGTGCTCGTGCCCGTAAAATTCGCGGAAAGACGCTTCATCACGCAGACGAAAATCTGCGCTCAGATCCACCACCTTTCTTCCTGCTTCGATGAGCGGTGCGGCAAATTCCGCCGCCAATCCGTGCGGAAGGGCGAGAAAAACGAACTCCGCGTCGCTCCCCAAAAGGTTTTCGAGCACCGGTTCGGCGAACTCCAGCGCGCCAATCCCCGGCAACCCAGCCAGCCTCACCAGCACGTCCGCCACGCGCTTCCCGGCGTGCTGGCGGGACGTGACCGCCGCAATCTTGACGCGCGGATGCCGGGCAAGAATCGCACAGAGCTCCTCTCCCGAGTATCCGTTCGCGCCGACGATCGCCACCTTTGTCATGAACCCGAAGCGTATCCGGCCAGACCCTTTTTCAAAGCGGAAATCTTTCCTCGGCACATCCAGAAACGAAGCCGCCCCTTCGGGCCTGACTTCAAGAGACTCCAAACGAAATTAAGCTTCGTCTGAATCAGATACCCATGAAGCGAACCCCTTGAGGATTGCCAAAATCCAGCTTATCGAAAGAACAGAGCGAGGCGACCTGGCCCGCACCAGCCGGCCTCAATCAAAAATGCCGAACGCTCCCATCAGAAAAGGCCAATACGCTGTCTTGGTCTCCGCCGGTGAGGCTCTGGTTCGTCGATTGGGGTGAACACCCCATAGCCAAACGAGCGCGCTTGCGCGTTACTAAGAAAGCATGAATGAATCGACAAGCTGCAACGACTTCCACTACCCATTGTAACATGATACGAAAACAAATCCTTGAGGAGCCGACCGCTCGGCAGGGTAAATGGCTGGATGTCGGGAGCTTGGCGCGCTTTGAGATCACCTCTGAAGACCCTGCCCACCCGATCGATAACGCGCTGAAGGAAGGCGGTAAAGGCTGGCGCGCCGGAGCGGACGGCCCGCAAGCAATCCGAATGACTTTCGATTCCCCCCAGAGCATTTCCAAAATTATCGTCTTGTTCGAGGAGAACGACTCTGCCCGCACGCAGGAGTTCACCATTTCATGGTGCGCTTCCGGAAGCGCTGAGTGGCGTGAAATCGTCCGCCAGCAGTTCAATTTCAGTCCGCCGGGTACGTCCAAGGAGCGCGAAGAATTTAATATTCCTCTCAAGGATGCTATCGGCATCGAGTTAAGAATCATTCCCAACATGAGTGGAAATGGCAGGGCTTCTCTCAGGGAGTTGTTGATCGGCTAGTCTCTTGCCAGGCCGAAATCGGCGCGCTTTGGCGGCTGGGGGCCTCATGGCCGCGAACCCCGGACCGGCACATCCCTCGGCTCCGAGAATCTCCAACCGAAACCAAGCCGCACGCGACGCCATTCCCGCGCCGCTCCAAAAACCGTCTGCGGCCGTAAGCCCGCCCTGAACCCCGAACGCGCTCCGGCGCCGATCTTTGGGTCCGTTTGTCTTTTATGCAGAACACGTAACAAGCCTGCGCCTCGAATTCAGCCAGCGGGCGCGAAGGACTAGATCACTATCTGCTTTCGGACCGGTCAGTTCAGACATTTCTTACGCGTACGCCGTAATAGCGAGACGCCCGCCCTTTGCAAAGGCTCGCTGCGCCCTCCGGATCCTCTCTCAGGGGCGGAAGGTTCGTCGCGGAGCAGCACAGGCTTGAATTCTTCTCGCAGCTTTGAGTGCGAAGGGGAGAACCTGTGTGACGTAAGGACGGGATTAAGCGAAGTTACGATCAAGTTCCGGATGGCGCTGCCACTTACGCTGGCGCGGCCCGGCATGTACGTTGGGCTTGCATTGACGATTCCGGGAATCGGGCGTTGTGGCGCAGAACCGCCACTCGGCAGCGACTCTCTCCTCGCGATGGTGGGGCGTGTTCGCCCAGCAGCGGAGGGGGAGGACTGACCTTAGTGTTTGGAATTCTAACAGCGGCTGTCCGCTAAGTGTTCCGCGCTGACTTAGTTTCCCGCTACCACGCGTGCTGGCTAAGCTTCTCTATTCCTATTGGCAGAGCCTTCTCGCCAGTGAGTTGAAATTGGATAGCGCACCCTCGAAAAGGATTTATTTCATTCGCACGGGTGATTCCGAGGCAACCTGGGTCTCCGATGTTCGTGGTCCCGGGCGCGATGTGCGGTCGGATTGCAAGCGAACTGAACCAGTTCGTCTGGATGAATTTGCCCGAACTGCATGATGGAGGTCATAAAAAACCACCGGAACCGGCACAGGAAGGCATTCAATCCCTACGAATGGCACGGTGGCGAAGTAGGATCTGCTTCGCACCGCTAAACCATCCATGATCGTTACCTCCACGATCCATTCAACGCCACGGCAATAGGTAGTGAACAGTCGAACCTTTGCGGGCGAAGAGAAAGCGAAGCATTGGCGCTCTGAGCTGGCGCATCGCGACCGCTAGCGCGTCGGCAGATCAAATCGAACCCGGGCCCTCGTTGCCACTATGGCCGATTCGACCAGCGTCACGTGCCCCTTGCTGTTGGAGCTCTTTCTGCTCGCGCCATACGCGAGAGTCGGTCGCCGATTCGGATGGATGGGTGGCACAGCCAAAGACAATCAAAGGTGTGATGCCTATGATCACGGCAGAGCGAATACTCATCGAAATAATGTCTTCCTGTTGTTCACAGAAAGAACCCCGCCGTGTTGCCCCCGCGCCAAGGGCCAGGGATGGGGTGTCTTTCCGTTTTGGATTTCCCTCATGATCAAGATACGACGCTGCAAGTGCTCTTGGATGATAGGATTTTCAAGAACTTTGGTCGCGCCTTTCGCCGTCTCGTGTTTTCGTCACGGCCGGTCGGGTGCAGAACGCTTCCACCGGTTATACACCCAGGCTGTCCAAGCCGCTGCGACCAAACTGTCTGTGGGCTCGTGATGGAAAAGCAGTTCCTGCGTTGCATGGACAGCCATTGCCCCCGGGCGCGCCCATTACGAGCTTCGCGGCTCTTGCTAGGACGCTGGCGTGGAACCGACGACGCGGTCGAGATCAGGACGGGCAGAGAGACGGAAGTGCCAAGAGACGGCCGCGCCGGCATTTCGTCGAAGCACGCCGAAGGACCGGGTCCGCGGGCACAGAATGCCACGATGTCATCGCCTCCGCCGCTCCCAGTGGACTTCAGGCCACCGCGTAGGTTGAAGCACTCACTTTCAACCACGAGGAAGAGTGCCGCTGGCACCTGAAAACAGCCGACGGGCTCTCCAAAATGTTTCTTTACCCAAGCCATCGGGATTCAGCTGAATGATCCGAGGTATGACCAAGACGCTAGCCGTGCGGATATCATTGGGACCCAGGGCCATCGTAGCCAATGTAACCAATGCGACCATTGTCGCGTGCCCCTTGCTGTTGGCGCTCCAATTGCTCGCGCCATAAGCGGGCGTCGGCCGTGGGAGCAGGTGGATGGGTGGCGCAACCGAAGACCATCAAAGATGTGATGCCCATGATCACAGCAGAGCGAAGACTCATCAATTTACTTTGTAAGGCCTGCCTCATGTCTCAAAAGGAGCCCCGCCCCAGCTTTTTCGCCCCGCGCGAAAAGCCAGGGACGGGAATTTTTCCATTTCTGTCTAGATCTCCCTAAGATTGGGATACGCGGCTGCGGTGCTCTTGGATGACAATATTTTAAGAAACTTGCTCACGCTTTGGCCAGCAGCATGCGTCTCTGCAGCCGACGCGGGGCAGCGTCTGAACACCTTAAGGCGGTCTTGCTGATTCTTCCTCACCCTGGAACAGCTTTCACGTGCTTTGGGGGCGCTGAGCCAATCGCCAATTGCCTCGCGGGGTTCGATTCAGCGTCATCGGCCGTGTGCTCGGGATGGCCGTTTTACGCATCGCAATCAAGCGCGCAATCCGGCTTTGCAGTCTTGCGCAATGGTGCTCATAAATAGTGACGAACCGCGCGGCAGTCGTTGTGCAGGGTCGGACTGTGTTCTCACTCCCCGAAATCGGGCTGTGCTAGTTTGCCTTCGTCCCGCAGCGCGCAGGGCAGTCGAATCGCGCCGCAGCGGATTCGTTCCCGCCTTGAACGAACAAAACTCATCCAACCCGATCAGCACGCCATCCGCTCCACTCATTCTCGGGCCGGCGGGATTATCCCGACTTCGTCGGGCTCTGCAAATTTGGCTTCGCCCAAGGGATGCGCTGCCGCGCACGGCAGTCGAACTGCGTTCTCATCCCGCCTTGAACGAACAAAACTCATCCAACCCGATCATCACCCCATCCGCTCCACTCATTCTCGGGCCGGCGGGATTATCCCATCGCGCAGGCGGGCTTGCGAAGGGGCGCGCTAAAACCGCAAGACCGCTTCACGCGCTTAGGCACCTTCTGCTGTTCTTTGCCGCTTGCGGCATTCCTGCGACGTCGCCCCTGTTGCTTGTCATTGGTTTTGCAGTGAGGTTGCCACGGCGACTACTGGCCGTCATTCGAACGGCGCAAGAAGATCCTCATCAACACTCCCATTCAGGGTTCGGGAGCCGATCTCGTGATCTGGGCCGTCAATCGGTTCATGTATGAGCTGCCGGAAGGAGTGGAAATCGTCAATCTCGTACCTGATGAGGTCGATGCGATTGTCACCAAAGGGACACTTAAGGCAACCGTCGATGTAATCACTCGGGCCTTTCAGGAAACGTTCGCTGGATTTTACCCCTCCTCGGAGCTCGTGCCGAACATCAAATTCTCCTGCGGTCCCAGTTGGGGAGAAACCGTTCCGATCGATTGATACCGGGGCTTGAGCTTTTCCTCTTCCAGGAAAAGTGATCCGCATTGCTTGCGAGCGTGGCCTGTGATGACGAGATCATGCCCTTGCAGGAGCGTATCGAAACGGTTGGTGACGATTCCGACTTACAAGAGGTTTACAACACCGAGCGGTACCTCCTCTACGTCGCATGTACGCGAGCGCGAGATTGCCTTCTCGTAACAGGTATCGAACTCGAAGCCCGGGCATCATAATCAGAAGCTTCCGACGCGAGTCTCACAAGACTCAAAGGTGATTGCTGATTCAGCCCTGCAGAGGGTCACTAGGGCATGGCGCAATCTGCCTACAAACTTAAAGGCTGCGATCGTGTCGATCGCTTGCCCCGATTGTCACTGACAGAAGTAAATCAACGGAATCTTTTCAGGGTTACACTGTGGAGTCAGCGGGAGTTGCATATTTTTTTCCGCCGGGTTCCCGTAGCACGTCTATCTGACACGTTCGAGTATTCCAGAATTCGCGATGCTATGAGGAAGGCTCGGTGAACCAGGAACAACTCGCATGACCCTGCCGTGAGTCGTCTCGCAACTGTTGAATGCGTCTTGGCCACCGTGTTAGACTCCACTCATGGATCCGATCATCAACCTCGAGGAAACACCCGACAAGACGGCCGGGCGGAGACGAGTCACTGACGGATTCCGCTTTGGTATGGAACTCCAGAAGGCAGGCGCCTCGTTTCGGCAAGCGCTCGGCGTTCCCAAAGGAGTTTATCGGTTTCACTCGCATGAGGAGGCAAACGATTGGCTGATGACGAAGATCGCCGAAGCGGCAGCGAGGAAGAATCGGAATTAGTCCCGAGACCGCCGGTTGAAGAGGATCTCGTCGCGCTCTCATTTGCGTCCGAGGCTTCGCCGATTTTTCGGGAAACTCGCGAACCGACTTCGCCGCGGCAATTCTCACGGATGCGTCTTGGAACCTCGATTATGAATGTGCTAACAATTTTGATATCGGCGGGACCAACATCAAAACCCTCCGCACGGGACACATGGTTGACCGACTTGCCGTTGACCCAGAGCGGCGCACGCAACGCCGAACGGCTGCGCGGACTCAGCGCCTCCAAAGTGTTCACCAGTCCGTTGCAGCGCGGCGCGCGCACCTGCGAACTGGCTTGCTTCGGTATTGTGGCAGAAATCGATTACAGTCTGGGGCGTTGTTCTATCTGTGGTCGGATGCCTGCCCGACGCACCATCGGGCGTTCTACTTTTCCGGGTTACCTACGCGATCGTTGGCTACGGCGATCTGGTGTTGGTAGAGCCATGGCGGATGCTCGCGTCGATAAGGTTTGATGGGCATTCTCATGTGCGGGCTTTCGACCGGCCTCTTTTTCGCGGTGTCAGCAGGTTGTTCAGCAACGCTTTCACAGTGAAAACCTCGTAAGAACCTCAACTCCCAGCGTCCTATGCCGGAAAAATCCTCCGAACGATCCACCAAGCGCGTGCTGGAACCGATTGACCGCGTTTCCGAAGTCCTTTTTGGCCTGATCATGGTCCTGACTTTCACCGGCTCACTTAGTGTTGCCACGGCAGGACGCGATGATGTGCGCACGATGCTCATTGGTGCGCTCGGATGCAATCTGGCCTGGGGAATCATTGACGGAGTGTTGTATGTGATGGGCTCGCTTGCGGAAAAGGGGCGCAACCTTTTCATCTATCGTGCCGCGCGCGAAGCCACCGATCCTAACGAGGCCCAGCGTCTCATCGCGGGCGCGTTGCCGTCGGTGGTCGCGAACGTCCTGACGCCAGCCGAACTCGACACTCTGCGGCAGCGGTTGAAGCAACTGCCCGAGCCACCCGAGCGCGCACACTTGGGCAAGGACGATTGGCTGGGTGCCGGAGGCGTCTTTCTTCTGGTGTTCCTGTCCACTTTTCCAGTGGTGATTCCGTTTATTTTCATGCGCAACGCCGGGGCCGCCCTGCGCGTTTCCAATGCCATCGCCATCGTGATGCTGTTCTTGACGGGTTACGCCTTCGGACATCTGACCGGTCGTCGGGCGTGGCTGGCCGGTATTTTGATGGTTATTCTCGGGTCGATTCTCGTCGGCATAACGATGGCGTTGGGAGGATGAAATGCGGTTTTTGCCTTGATCGCGATTGCCGTTTTCGTTGTAGGCGAAAACGCGCCGGCCCAAGAGACAACGAATGCGCCCGGCTCCCCTGCAAAAAACGCGCCGCTCGCCGTCACCAAGGAAGCGGACGAGAAAGCCTGGTCCTTCTCCGCCACCGCCTACATCGTGCCCGACTTCCAGGAATATGTGCAGCCTACATTCAGCGCGGACCGCGGCTGGCTGCACCTCGAGGCTCGCTACAACTACGAGAACCTGGAAACAGGATCGGCGTGGGTCGGCTACAATTTCAGCGGCGGGGAAAAACTGGAATGGGAATTCACGCCGATGTTGGGTGGCGTGTTCGGCAATACGACTGGCATCACGCCCGGCTACAAGCTTGCTTACGTATTTGGAGTTCGAGTTTTCCAGTGAAGGCGAGTGCGTCTTCGACACAGGCAATTCGGAGGAAGCTTCTTCTACAGCTGGTCTGAGTTGAGCGTCTCACCGGTGGATTGGTTTCGATTTGGCCTCGTGGGCCAGCGAACGCGGGCCTACCAGACCGACGTCGATATCCAGCGCGGATTGCTCGTGGGTTTCTCCTACAAGAAAATGGATTTCACCAAGAAGGGCATTGGAAACGCGATCGCTCGGTGGAACGCGGATGAACTGGAAGACGACGCGGCGGACCGCGGGATGCTCGGATCGATTTGTCGTTCGCCCCAGGAATGGCTTTCACATCCGCAGGGCTCCCTTCTCGGCGAGAACCCTCTTATCGAGATCATCAAAATCGGCGACAGTGAGCCTGAGTTGCCGCCGCTTAAGAACAAGAAGCGGCCTCGAAGAAAGCCATCCACAAGGAACTGGGCCGCAAGGACGAGAAGGCGGAATTGGAAGAGCTCGAAGCAGAAGATCGAAGCTGCTGGGATGACGCCAGAAGCCTACGAAAAGCAATGACCGAACTTCGCCGGCTCGAACAGATGCCGCCGATGTCCGCGGAATCACCGTCTCGCGTAACTATCTCGATTGGTTACTCGCCGTGCCGTGGAAAGAGAAGCGAAGAGGTGCGAGATCTGAACTTTGCCCAGGAAGTCCTCGATACCGATCATCATGGGCTCGAGAAGGTAAAGGAACGAATACTCGAGTACCTCGCTGTTCGACAACTGGTCGAAAAAGCGCGAGGGTCGATCCTCTGTTTTGTCGGCCCTCCAGGTGTCGGCAAAACTCACTCGGTCGTTCGATTGCCAGGGCAACCGGCAGAAGTTCGTCAGGTTGAGTCTTGGCGGAGTCCGCGATGAGGCTCGAGATTCGTGGCCATCGCCGCACCTACATCGGGGCGTTGCCGGCCAGATCATTCAGATGATGAAGAAGGCGGCAGCGGTCAACCCGCTGATCATGCTCGATGAGGTGGACAAGCTTGGTGCAGATTTTCGCGGTGACCCGTCGGCGGCGCTGCTCGAAGTCCTCGATCCCGAACAGAACCATGCGTTTCACGACCACTATCTCGACGTCGAATACGACTTGTCTCAGGTAATGTTCATTGCCACCGCGAATGTGCTGCACAGAATTCCGCCGCCATTGCAGGATCGGCTGGAGATCATCCGCCTGGCTGGCTATACCGAACGTGAGAAGCTCGAGATTGCGCGCCGGCATCTGGTCACTAAGCAGTGTCAGGCAAATGGCATCAAGCCAGAGCAGATTTCGTTCGCCGATGATGGAATCAAAACGGTGATCGAGGCGTATACACGTGAGGCGGGGGTCCGCAATCTCGAGCGCGAGATCGGTTCGATCTGCCGCACTCGGATTCAAGCCGCAGGCGCAAAAGCTGCTTGATGAGCTGAGAGACGCCGGCTTCGCGCTTCCAATGGATGCGATGCGCAGCACTACGCTGTCTTATCTGGCGGACGTATGTGCGGCACTGGATGATGCGGTCAGTGCACGCGCCCTCTATGATCTGCTTGAGCCTTATCGCCACATGACAGTTACAGGCGGGGGTCGTGACCGTATGCTACGGATCAGCCGGCCGCTTTCTCGGAGAGTTGGCCGAAGTCCTGACGGACTGGGATAGAGCCGAACAGCATTTCGACGAAGCTCTCCGAATGGATCGGGGTATGCAGGCATACCCCTGGCTCGGGCACACACAGCACCGTTTCGCGCGCATGCTGCGCCGTCGGAGCCGGCGTGGCGACCTCGAGCGCGCCGAAGTCCTGCTGAATGAATCCTGGACGACAGCATGTCGCCTGAAGATGACAGCCTTGATGGATAGGATCCGGGAGCAACGGCACTGAGGCCACATCAGACATAGGAGAGGCTTATGCCACGTTTCATGATCGAGCGAAATTTCGCCGAAAGACTCGAAATGACAAAGGAAGGAACAGATAGAGTTAACCGCATCAACGATGAGGAAGGCGTGAAGTGGCTGTTGACTTTTCTCAGCGCCGACAAGCGCAAGACCTATTGTCTTTATGAAGCTGAGAGTGCCGAGGCAATCAGAAATGCGGCGCGGCGCAATGATATTCCGGCCGACGTGATCATCCAAGTGGATGAGATAACGCCAGCAATGTTCGCGTAAAAAGGTTGGAAGGCAGGAGTAATTTTGAGCCCGGGGTCGTTGTGCCCGGTCGCTTGTTCTCCTGAAACGGACACACCGGCGAGAGCCGATGGTTCAAGGCGCAGATATCGCGATCCAAGTTTGGATTCGCATATGAGAGGTTATGGAAGAAGCAGGCCATTGGCCGACAGCCAGGTCGGCTTAATGCTTCTCCTTAAAAATTGCGGTTGTCAGTTAGCTAGCCCCGCCCACGAAAGCATGTGCGTTTTTTAGGAATCCAACACCTTCTTCACGAATGCGAGCTGCCCTTGGCGCCCAATGAGCTTCTGTTGGCACGCATCACAACAAATCACCTCCTGTTGCGCCACGCCGCGGTCTGCAAACACGAGCTCCAATAGCCAAGTCGAAAAGCTCTTTCTTGCAACTCGTTCTGGTCCCGTAAAATACCTAACCAAAGCATCACGGAAGCATCCGCTACTCGTCGCTAAATTTGCCATCCTATCGATTTGCTGGGCTTTGCGGCTCGACGCAGCTTGGGCCGCGGCAGCCGTCAATTGCGCGCTCCTGACCGCCCGATCGGCCATAAACCGCAGGAGGCCGATATCACGTTTTGCATTATTGCGATCATGGAGCAACACGGCGACAGAAGCCTTGCCGTCTCGGCCGGCCCGTCCAAACTCCTGCAAATAGTCCTCGATTGAAGCCGGATGCTGCCAATGAATGACCATGCGAACGTTTGGTACGTCTAGACCCATGCCGAACGCGCTCGTGCAAATGATCCGATCGACCTCCGGTCGACTATCGCCAACAAACCTCTTCAGGAGCTGCTCCCGATCCCAAGCATCGCCGAGCCGCGAGTAATAGAATGGCGTTTCAAGGCCTTGCTCACCAAGATAGTCTTGCAGCGCCTGCCCAACTTTGAGGGTTGGGACAAAGATCATCACTTTCCCCCGCCCGGCATTTGAAGACGGCAGAGCTGCGCGACGGCCTGTGCACGTCCGTCGGCCGGTACGGTCCATCGAAGTAGCGCAATGTTGGGGCGATCGACCCCGCGGACGAATACCTGGGCGTCCGGGATTCCGAGCGACGTCAAGATGCGCTCTTGCATGTCTTGTCCGGCCGTCGCCGTGAACGCCAAAATCGGCGGCGAACCCAGCGCCTCGCGCACTTCCTTAAGGCGGCCGTACTCCGGCCGAAAATCCGCGCCCCACTGGTCAACGCAGTGGGCCTCGTCGATCACCAGAAATGCAGGCCGGACTGACTTGAGCAGCTGTTGCTCATTGAGGCTCCGAACAAAGAACCGCTCTGGCGCCACATAAAGCAGCTTGAAATGGTTGCTCTTCAACAGCCGGTAGCGAAGGCGCTTCTCATTGGTATCGATGTCGCTGTTGATGAAGCTGGATGGAATTCTGCGCCGCAGCAACGCGGAGACCTGCTCGCCCATGAGCGCCTTCAGCGGAGAGACGACCACACTGACCTGTCGCCGCAGGACTGCCGGCAGTTGAAAGCACAGCGTCTTGCCAAAACCCGTCGGACTGACAACCAGAATCGATCGACCCGCAAGCGCTGCTTGGACAACCGCCAGCTGACCATCCCGAAAGCGATCCAAGCCGAATAGCCGGAGCGCTGGTCCAAAACTTTGGCTCTCCTCGGGTACCTCACCCTGTCGATCCAGCCACCGGGCTAGTCTCACGGCCCATCGTTCGATCGCACGACGCGCTAGTCCCGCAGCGAGTTTGGGATGATGCGCCGCGTGACAGCCGTCGCACAGCGTGACTAAATTCGATGGATCATCGCTGCCGCCGGCCGATCGTGGAAGGAGGTGATGGATATCGGCTTCATCGCGACCGCACGGTTTTTCGCATTCGACGCACTTAAAATTGTCGCGCTGAAGGATATTCTCCCTGACTCTGCGCCAATCGGCTTCGGCTGCGCCTGTCAAGCTCATCTCGCTTCTGGTACAGATAGAGGGATCTTGAACCCCGTCGCGATGACGTCTCGCAACCATGCCTGACGCCGGCGACATCAGATGGATTACCGAACCGGTCGGAAAAAGGGAAGCGCCTGGCGGGGGTGTGTCTGCGACGGCTTGGCACACGGCAACGCGGGCCGGCCAGATTTGGAAAGTAGGCGCTATGGAAGAAGCAGGCCATTGGCCGAGGCCATACTAGACGTCTTCGCCTCGACTGAGTGTTTCCAGCAGATAGTCCAGAAACACTGCTTGGCCTTTCAGTATCTTAAGTCGCGCCTCGGCAATGCTAAACCAAGACGCGCGATCGATCTCAGGAAATGATTGCCGACGGCCAGACCGCGGAGGCCATTCCATCTCGAACGCGTTGCTCTCAAGATCGGCTGGGTCCCAGTCCCCCTCAATTGCCCACACATGGACGACCTTGCCGCCCGGTTGCTTGGCATGCCAAGCGGAATGGTCTTGCCGCCAGGGCGATAGCCGGTCTCTTCGGCAAACTCACGCTGTGCGGCCGAAAGTGCGGACTCGGCAGGCCCAATCAGGCCTTTCGGAATGGTCCAGACGCCTTGATCCTTACGGCTCCAAAACGGGCCGCCCGGGTGCCCAAGCAAGACTTGAACGTGCTTGTCCCTTTGACGGAACAGTAAGAGACCTGCGCTCTGTATTTTAGACGAGGCGCGGACAGGCATCGAAGGTCACCCGGGGAGCTGGCACATCGTCGCGTTCAAAGGACTAATTCCCCACCCCTACCGCGGAACGATCAATCAGATCGGCAACCGAAGACGCATGCCAAGTGCCTCCGTCCCCATCTACAAGTTCCACCCGGTCAAAGAAACGACGGACCGCATCCAGCCAAGAAGTCTGCTGTCCCATCGTAATACGCGGGCGGGCGAGTAGCGTCACTGACATCGCCGTTCGGAATGTAGATGACCATTCCTTGCCGTCGCGCGCGTGAGCAACACACGGTAAGCGTTGGTCAGGTAAATCTTGCGATTATCATCATTCACATTCTGCCATTTCGTGCCTGTGAAGCGATGAAACGCCCATTTGCCATTGACCGATCGGAAGTCAGCATCCCAGCAGACGCCAACCCAATCAAGCTCTAACCCCTGGATATCGAACTCTGTCGCGGGATCTTCCAAATAGTGCGACGATCGAACATCGTCCTTGCCATTCAAGAACCAATGCGTGGCGCCGATTTTCTCGTGCACATTAATCCCCAGCGGCTTTAAGCGCGACGCTCCCGAAGACGCCACCAGCCCAACGCGCTCGCTTCCGCGGGCCTGCTCCCGCAACCAAGTACGCGCTGCAGCAAGATCGCGCGTCAGCCTGATCGGATACGTCGCCTTGATCTGATCGTACAGCTCACGCGCCGCATCCAACTCTCCGGCGACCATAGCGCCAACGAAATCGGAAAGCTTTTCCGCACGAAATGATCGGACCGATACCGACAGATGCAGCGCGGATCGGGATTGGCTCTCCAGTCCCTGCAGCATTGAAGACAAATCTTGCCCCCAATGATAGTCGCGGTGGGCGAGCTGTTCGGATGTATAGACCTTCCAATTGCGAAAACTCTTCTGCAACGCCGAGAACCATTCCGTCAGACCGGCCTCACCTGCGTTGATCTCTTGGCCTCCCCCGATCAGACAAATGACCGTGCACCAATCTTGATGGCGGTCCATGACACTGATTAGGAACTCAGGCTCCGACATCTGGAAGTCTGTTCGCCCCTTCTTCTGGCTCATAAAGTTTGCAAGGTGCTTGGCATCCCATGCCCGCTGCGCCTCGTCGAATACGGCGACCCGCTCGATCGGCGCATCCGGGTTCACGAGACTGCTGTCCCGAAAGTGCATGATGTTCTGAACGAAACTGTTCACCTTACGAGCCGCGTCAGATTTCTTGGTTTTCTCGCCTTGCTCCTTTAGGCGATCGTGCTCGTCGCGCGCGAGAGCCTCGCGTAGCACCTCGACCAAGGGGCCGTTCCCGGACAAGAACACCGCGTGCTCGTCCTGGTGCGCCTTGGTGCGCAGGGTCACAAGTTGAGCCCAGCTAACGTTTTGCCGGCGCCCGGCACGCCCGTCACAAAGCAGATTGCTTTGCGTCTGTTCGCCTTGGCATCCTCGATGATCTCGCTCAGACACGACGCCGTCTGGCTCAGATTTTTCGCGCCGGCATCGGAACGGGTAATTTCTTCAACCCGATGGCCTTGGTACAGCGCTTGCGCCGCTTCAATGATGGTGGGCGTGGGCTTGTAGCCGGTCCGCGACCAATGCTCTCCATCAAGTTCGGCCTGCGCCGGCGTTCGGGCGATGATACGTCCGACAATATCGCCCAGATCAGCCCCATTTGTTTTGATCGGGCTCGCGACACCGTCGCTCTCCCAGCTCAAACTGAAGGCAGGCGTATCTGCCATCGTTGCCACGACGATCGGAACAATGCGCCTATCGTGGCTGCCGGCATGAAAATTCTTCAGATCAAGCGCGTAGTCGACCACCTGGTCCGTAGGCGGCCGCATCGAAATGCTGGGAGCCGACTTTGAATTCGAGGACAAAGACGATACCTGCAGCGACCAGAACCACGTCGGCGCGCTTCCCCATACGCGGAATGGCAAATTCGAATGCGACCCAGCCCTCAAGCGCCCCTAACTGCGTCCGGACCAGATCAATCTGGCTAAGCCAGGCATTGCGTTGCAGCGCATCCAGCGCGAAGGGATTTTGTTTAGCGAGATACCCAAGGACTGTTTCGGAACTTTGATCGACAAGGTCTTTGATCGAGCTAGAATAAAAGGAACCATTCATTGCTGTTCTAATCAATCTCCGGCCTGACAACACGGTTAATCCTATGCCGCCTGAAGAAATCAATCTAGCCGCGATGGCCGAAACCCTCGCACAATCCCCGGATTACCGGGTGATTACGCAGGTTAATACCTCGAACTGAATTTGCTTCATCGAGGGCAAGCGACCAAGACTGGCATCTTGCTCGACGTCGAGACGACAGGTCTTGATACGGCGCGGGATGAGATTATTGAGCTCGCGATGGTGAAATTCACCTACCTGCCGAACGACAGGATAGCGCAGGTCACGGATATCTTTTCATCGTTCAACGAACCTCAGAATCCAATACCCCCTGAAATCACCGACCTTACAGGCATCACAGACGAGATGGTCCTCGGGCATCGGATTGATCCTGA
>CAVSXN010000013.1:0-84694 GCA_963731945.1 uncultured Verrucomicrobiae bacterium
AAGGCTCTGGCTAAAATTCGAAGCATTTCAGAAAGAGATCAGTGAAGGCACTTACACTCTTGGGCTCAAATGGAAGGAGGCGACCGGGAGCCCCGCGATCAAGCTTTACAAATCCACGGATACAAACGGCTCGGACTCGTATTTGAAAGACGAGGCAGCCGCGCTGAGTCAGATCAGCGGTGCGGATACCGAGACGATTGGCACTGTTGTCGGTGAAACGTCGCTGATTCTACCCAAGGATCTGTGGAGCAGTTCCAGCGGCCAGGAGAAGAGCTGCTTCCTGTTTGAAGTTTCGCAAGAAGGCAAAGGACAGCTTGTCTTAACGATTGAGAAATCCGACGGAACGGAGATCGGCGAAGGGCCGGGAGTCTGGCTGGATTTGAAAAACATCAAAAAGATGTATGAGCGCGCGATCGCAACACCAGCTAATATTGAAAGGCCACATGAATCCACCACAGTGCCTGTAGCGCCTTCGGCCAGCTACGTTCTCGATCCCTCCAACAATCAATGGGAATATCCGCCAGCCTCTTGGACAGAATCGAAAGATTACGTCGTCTTCGTGCATGGATGGAACACTTCCTATGAAAGCGCTAGAATTTTCTTTGCGGAGACGATGTTCAAGCGTCTCTGGCAGCGAGGCTACAAAGGGCGATTCGCTGCCCTATACTGGCCGACTTTGCTCGGAATAAACACATATAACGAGAGCGAGTATAGGGCATGGTTCTATGGGGAGAGCCTTAAGCAATACGTGAATAGTCTCGCCGGAGGATATACAAGGAACCTGGTAGCCCATAGCATGGGCAATGTCGTTGGTGGGTCGGCCCTCAGAAAAGGAACAAGCTTTGAGAACTATGCTTTAATCAATGCCTCCGTTCCAGCAAGTTGCTACGATCCTAACCCCGCGCTTCAGCAATCCTACGGTAACAGCCCGGATAATGACTCGGATCAGCCAACGCAGGCTCTTGCCTACAAGAACAAAGTTTCAAACGTCAACGCTTATCTCATCAATTTTTATCTTGCAACGGATGACGCATTGGACGCGTGGGTCGCAAACAATATCCAATTCAAGCCTGAAATCTTCGTACAAGTCACCGGCGGGGATCACGCATATAAGTACTTCCCTGGCAATCCTTCAGGAGAAAAGTTGCTTCTCACCTTTCTGTTAGATCCCAATCGAATCTTGGACCAAATTGAGGAATCGCTTGCTTATGCAGCCAGATCATCCACGAAAGCGGTTGGCGCTGAGGGAAACACGCGGGGGTCAATCTCCGCCTCAATTAACCAAGCCAGCTACGGTTATCAGGACGAACATAGCGGTTTCTGGACGTTTTCGCTTCAAAGGATGAAACCCGCCTATGATCGCCTGATGGACGAAATAGGTGTAGGGCGCAACCAATGAATGTCGGCCGTCACATTCTACTTGCCGCGTGCGTTTTGATTGTGGTCGCAATGGTGCAAACGTGGTTTTCCAGGCCACAAGTATCACAGGTTCCAAACTTAAACCGCTCCAATCCAGCAAATGCCCCATTTATCAATCATCCAACACCGGATCCCGCAGCGGGAACGAACAAAGATAACTTTTCAGTTCCAAGCCAAGCCGAAATCGACGAACAGAAAGATCAAGAAACAAGGGTGCTTTATTTAACGCCAATAGCAGTTTACGGCAAAGTAGTCGATGATGATGGAAATCCAATCTCAGGTGCGACCGTCAGGATCGGCATCGCAGATCGTCCCTTTGAGACCGGATCGAGCTATGCACAAACAACAGACGGCGGCGGTCTGTTTTCATTAACCAATGTTCACGGAATCGCCTTTAGCGTCAGCGCGTCTAAAGACGGATATTACTCTTCCGACGAGTCGGCAGGTCATCGAAATGTCGTCACTCCTTCCAACGACGACGTTGAAGAGCCATCGCAGGACCGTCCTATAGCTCTCGTTCTCCGCAGGCAGACTCGGCCAGTGCCGCTAATTGTCACAAGCAGCGGTCAGATCGATGTGCCGCGGACGGGTGAACCCGTGAGCATTGATCTTGCCACTGGACGGAAGGCCCATGGCGAATTGCAAGTAGCCTCGTGGTTTGGCGACAGCGACCATCGTCCCTTTGACTGGCGTTATCTGTTGAGCCTTCCAAGCGGTGGGCTCATTGAACGGAAGGGGCAGCTCGATTTTGAAGCTCCAGCTGACGGATATCAAGTAATCGCAGAAATCAGTATGCCCGCGACAGGGGAAACTTGGTCTTCCAGCGATGAAAAAGAATACTTCGCCAAGCTTGGAGACGGCAGGTATGGACGTTTTTCGATTCGTTTTTATCCGAGGAAGCAACGCAACTTTGTGGTTATTGAAAGCTACGTAAATCCTACACCTGGCGACCGAAATCTGGAATTTGATCCGAATAAGGTGGTGCAGCCATAGTTGATCTAAACCAATGCGAAACGGGGCTCTTGCCGCAGTCGGATTGACAGCAGAAATCGCAGGCTTGAGCACAGGTTGGCTCATCTATCAGACCGGATTGGGTGCCGGTCCTCAAGGCGTCGTTTCCATGCTTTTTGGGATGGCGGTAGCGGGCTTCGGCCTTCTAGCGGGATTGGCATTCGGTGTGCTTAGTGTAGTCAAGGGAGAGAGGATGCCGGCGCTGGCACTGATAGCAATAATCCTTCCGCTTGGAATCGTCGCCTTACTCATCGTCGGGAGAATCCTTCCCCTGTAGATTCCGATGCCGGACGCATAGCTAACTCCAGAAAGGGCGGTTCGGCGGAATGGCGCCGATCCGGGAATTCAAAAGTGTCAGGGTGCCGAGCTGGATCCCTGGATCAGAGATTTTGAAGGTTGACGAGGTCGGCCGGGTTCGGACGCCGCCGGAGAAGCGCCGAGGCGATGCTTGCGGAGTTTGATCGCAGCGGGATGACCGGAGCGCAGTTCGCGAGGTTTTCCGGGGTGAGATATCCGACGTTGATGAACTGGCTGCAGAAGCGGCGCAAGGAAGCTGGGCAGAGCGAGCAAATGGCGACCCGAAGGCAGGATCATCCGCGTTGGTTGGAAGCGCGAGTGGAGGGAGAAGTCGTCGAAGTCTGAGAACATCGTGGTGGAAATGGGAGGCGGGGTTCGCATGCTGGTGGGCAATCGGAGCGCAAGCCGCCTTGGCGGGCGAGCTTCTCCGGGCGATGGGATTGGGCCGGGGATGTTGAGTTTTTCGGGAAGCCTGCGGGTGTTCGTGGCGGTGGAGGCCTGCGACATGCGAAAGGGCTTCGAGGGACTTTCGGCGTTGGTGGGCAGCGTTCTCAACGAGCAGGTCAAAAGCGGGGCGCTCTTTGCTTTTAGCAACCGGCGCCGCACGCGGCTCAAGATCTTGTATTGGGATGGCAGCGGTTTGTGGGTCCTGAGCAAACGCTTGGAGAAGGGAACTTTTGCCTGGCCAAAGCCGGGAGATGGAATTGGGCGGCAAGCTGCCCTTGAGAGCAGAAGCCCTTTCGATGCTGATGGACGGGATCGATTTGCGTGGGGCGAGGATGCGTCCCTGGTATGAGCGCGACATGAGAGAGCTTAAGAGCCTTTATTGCTTATACTTAGGCATGTATCTTGCTTGCTTAGCAAGGCAGTGAAGGGACTGAGCAAAAAGCAACTTCTCAAAGAAAATCAAGAGCTGCGAGAAGAGAACGCCCGTCTGCGTCAGGAAATTGAATTGCTTCGTCAGAAGATGGACTTGCTCATCCGGCGGGTGTTTGGCCGCTCGAGCGAGAAGCTGGACGCCAGCCAGCTCGATCTCTTTTTGATGGCTCCGGAGAACGAACCGGGAAAAGTCGACGCCTCCTCTCTGGAGGAGGCTGACCCCCGGCACGAACCCAGAGCCAGAGCGCAACGCCCGTTGCCGGGAGCGATGGCCTGCGGATTTGCCGGTCGTTGAGGAGATCATCGATCCCAAGGAAGTGCAGAAGGCTCCGCAGGATTGGCGCTTGATCGGTGCGGAAGTCAGCGAACAACTCGACTACGAACCCGGACGGTTCCTGCGCCGACGATTGGTGCGTCGCAAATACGTGCGGCGTGGGGACCCGGAAGCAGCTCCCGTGATCGCGGCACTGCCGCCGAGCCTGCAGGAGCGCTGCATTGCGGCGCCCGGACTTCTGGCGCAGATCATCGTCAGCAAGTATTGCGATCATCTTCCGCTCTACCGGCAGGAAGCCATTTTCGAGAATCGCCACGGAGTTCATTTGCCACGTCAGAGCATGGCCCGCTGGATGGGGCTGGCCGCCGATTGGCTGCGACCCATCTATGAGCACATCCGCACCGGAGTCATGGCCGGAGGATACCTTCAAATTGACGAAACCCCGATTCGTTATCTGTCTCCCGGCCACGGCCAAACCAAGCTCGGTTACTTCTGGACAGCGTTATCCCCCGGGGGCGATGTGGTCTATCACTGGGAAACGAGCCGAGGAGCAGACTGCCTCAAGAACGTGATCGCGGCAGACTTCCAGGGCACCCTTCAATGCGATGCTTACGTGGCCTATGGGAGCTTTGTCAAAAAACATGAACGCAATATCACCCTGGCGGGATGCTGGGCCCACGTGCGACGCAACTTCTACGAAGCGCGCGAGCAGGCTCCCGCAGCGTTGCGGATGGATCTTGCGCCAGATCGGCCATCTCTACCGCATCGAGGAGAACCTGCGCCGCAGCCAGGCAGGTCCAAGGAAGCGCGCCGCTGTGCGCACGAGCCAGAGTCGTCCGATCTGCCAGC
Source organism: uncultured Verrucomicrobiae bacterium (assembly GCA_963731945.1). Lineage (GTDB taxonomy): Bacteria > Verrucomicrobiota > Verrucomicrobiia > Chthoniobacterales > Terrimicrobiaceae > DASTFP01. Next base: position 4,730 of record CAVSXN010000013.1, read on the forward strand.
GCCTGCACCGCGCTCTGGTCCTCTTCAAAAAGTCCCGCCGCTATCTGCCTCGCAGCGCTTTTGGCCAGGCCATCGATTACGCGCTCTCCAACTGGCCCTTACTTGGCGTCTATCTCGAAGATGGCCGAATCGAGATCGATAATAACCTGGTGGAAAACTCCATTCGGCCTACCGCTCTCGGAAAAAAGAACTGGCTGTTTTTCGGCGATGCCGATGCCGGCCAACGCAGCGCCATCCTCTACACTATTATCGAGAGTTGCCGCTGCCGCGGCATCGATCCCCACGCCTACCTGCGCGACGTGCTCACCAGGCTCCCCTCGATGACCAACTGGCAGGTCAAGCACGTTACTCCCGAGGCCTGGGCGAAAGCTTCCCGCTCCTCTGCGACGGCAACCGCTGCATAGCCCGATCATAACTGTCATAGAGTCGCGGCTATGACATCTACGCTCCCCATATCAGAACTATGTCAATAGGCGGTTGGCGTGACGCTTACGCTTCACGAGTGATAGCCAACAAACATTCCGATAGACATAGACGCTCTGCCAAAAAGAAGGTAGCTCACAATGCTATGAAGATTCATCTTCGTCTATCTTTCTTATGTGCGGCCGTGGGATCGTGCTTCTATCCGGACTCGGTCTGTCGGTCCATGTTTTGATCCGTAATTGGCCGCAAAGGCTGGAACGTTGCTATCTTGGTGTCGAGGTCTCGCGTGAAGCCCCTGGCGCTTGGTCGCAATCGTTCCGAATCGTCAGTCCTCAGTTTGATTCCAAGAGTTCCCCCCGAACGCCTGCCGCGGCGAGCGGTGCGGGGTTTGGGGGCGCACAGCCCCAATCAGACCGGTTCAGACCATAGTGTGGAAGGATTCATAAGGTTGACGGGATTTCCAGAGCGTGAGGAGCAATACGGCGAGCTTTCGTGCGACAGCGACGACGGCTCGCTTCTTGGCCTTGGCTGTTCCCTCCCGGGCGAGACGGAGTCCGTGCTCGCGCAGGTCACTGTCGGCCCCGAAGGGTCCCAGAACATATTGGGCGGCGCTCACCAAAAGACGTCGCAGGTAGCGGTCTCCGCATTTGGAAATGGGTAATTCCTTGTCAGTGTCTCCGCTTTGATCCCGCTTCGGACACAAGCCCAGGAAGGCTCCAATGTCGCGCGTTCGCTGAAAGCGTCCGGGGTTGCCGACTTTGAGCACGAAGTAAAGCGAGGTAATAGGCCCCACGCCACTGACCTGCTGGAGATAGATTGTCTCTGGATAGCGCTCGGCGGCCAGGCGGCTGATGGAGATATCCAGCGCCTTGATTCGTTCAGTCAGCTCGGCAATCGCGGCCACGTTGTGGGCGATCATCTCACCGATTGACTCGGGCACCTCTTTAAGCACCAGCTTATGGAAGCTTGCGCTGGAAGGGTTGCTCACCGGGTATCCCAAGCTTTTCAAGGTAAAGCGCACTGCATTGATCAAGGCCACTCGGGCACGCACCAGACTGTCGCGTAACTTGATCTGGAGCATATCCTGCTGGGCCTCCTGGCTGCCATGCTCAAGGGGGTGAAGCAATGTGGGATCCATCCGCGCGAGGCGGGCCAGCATCATGGCGTCACGCCGGTCGCTCTTCCTTTCATTCTCGTAGATTGCCCGTGTCTTTCTTGGATTGGCCACGATCACGCGAAGACCCAACTCCTGCAGAAAGCGGCTCACCCACGGACTGTGCATGCCGGCTTCCATCACCACAGTGGCGCCGGGATAACTTCGTGCCATGGTTGCGAGTTGCTCGCGCGTATTGGCCAAACTTCCCTCTTTGGCCATCTTCCCGGCTTCGTCTAAAACGTAATACGTGTGCCGACGGTCACCAAGGTCCAATCCGACCGTGATCAGCGTCCTATTCCTAGCGGCTGCGTTCTTCATAAGGCATCGAGTTTACCGACACGCTCAAATGGCGCGGCGGCCTCCTCTGCCTTCTCATCTAATCTTGGTGGGCTGGCGTTCAGCAGGCGAAGCTTCATTTTTCATAGGCAGCACGTCGGTTGTCAGGTTGTCATCTGCGCGCCCACCTGTTCCCACTTCGGGCGGCCTTGGACAAAATGATCAAAATGATCCTCGATCACCATTGCTTGAAGGATTCGGTCATGACGGGCCATCCGTCATCGATGCCGAACTTCTCTTGGTCTCTTGGACCAAGGCGCCATGCTCATCGGTGGCCGCGGGAGTGATGCGATCGACCTTGCTGTTTGGAAACAGGCATTGCTTCGCGATAGGCTTGCAAACCGGCCGGAAATCTGAATTCCGCAATGCCGGCCATCAGCGCGATCCGTCGTCGCAGGCTGGCAGCAAGAAGGCCGGCCGGTGCCATCTCTGACTTCGGCGATGTCCCGTTGACGTCGCCGGGAATCGGCGCAGCTGTGAAAGGCCGAAGCCGCCGTCGGAAATGGGATTCCGGCGGCGGCGTCTTGCTCACCACAAGAACGATCAGAAGGTGATGCCGGTCATGAAGCCAAGGATCGTGGCATTCTCAATGGCGCCGGTTCCGTTGGGCTGGATGATGTACTGAATGTAGGGTTGGAAATAAGCCCACTTGTTGATTTGCAGGCGGTAGTCGATTTCCAGCACACATGTGTAGTTGGGTTGATTGACGGTGCCTCTCTGCTGCAAAGACTCGATGTTGTAGAAGCTGTATTGGCCAAAGCTGAAAGCTGCCATCAGCTGGTCTTCGTTGCGCGTCGGAATCAGCCCTTTATAAACGAGGCCCGTATGAAAATAAAACGGCAGGATGTTGTTGTACTTGGGTGAGTAGTAGAACAGGCTGAAGAGGTAAAGACCTTGATCGGAGAGTTTGGGCTTCTTCGTGGGAACTGGCTCCTTGAAGGGCTCGGTGGATTTGCCGTCGGCAATGGATTTTCCATCCGATCGGACCCTTGGCGAGGGGAGCCGGCTCTTCAGGTGAAGGTTCCCGGAAGAGCATCTGATCGACCTGCCAATAGAAGCCGTAGCGGCCCGGATAGCTCGTTCCGAAGAAGGAATTGTTCCACTCCTCGTAATAGTATGCTCCGGCGACATACTTTCCAGGCAGTTTGGAGGCGCCGATCTTTGGGGTAAATCCGGTTTCACCAATGACGAAAAGCCCGTTCTGGTTTGGGTCGGGGCCAAAACCTTCAAAGGCAAGACCGTGGTTATCTGTCGAGGTGGCCTCCGGGTAGGACATGAAGAGGCCGACTTTGGCGTAGTACCAGTCAATGGGTTTGACCTTCAGGGTGCCGCCCCACGTTGTGAAGCTGGACGAAAAAGGAATGTTCGCCCCAATTCCCTTGGAACTTTCAAAGGAATTGTTTACGAATAGCTTCGAAAGCGGCTGCTCAATGAATTCCTTTTGAGGCTGAATCCAGCCCCCGGTTAGCGTGAGGAATTCTTTTGTTCCGAAGAGTTCCGGGGTCGTGTAGGTAAGTCCGAACGACATGAGACGCCACTGCTTGCCTGACTGAAAGTGCGAGGGCTGGAAGTTGGACGCTGCGCCGACCCGGAGATTCGGGTTCAGGCCGTCGCGCCAGCGAACTTCCCCAAACGCTTTGAGGCCCTCGAGAGGTTCCCACCCGGTAAGCTTGGCAAAGTCGAGCTCTCCGGTGAACTTGATCTCCTCGTCGAAGAAACTGCCGCGGACATTGGACCTGCCTCCGTCAACGACACCGTAGTAAACGCCGATCCATCTCCCGCCGAGCTTCAGCCCGCGGTCTTCGAGGGTATCGCGAACGCCAAACCAATTGCCGGTGGCGTATTTTCCGTTCCACCATTCGGCGAGCCAGGACTCGGAGTCGGAAGGCGCTTCGGAAACGGGAGCGGCAGAAGTCCCCGCGAGGAGCGGACAAGTCGTCGCGATTGCGGACAATGCGATAGCGACGATTCTGGTCGCGGTCGCCCGGCAGAACAGAGCGTATGGTTTCATAGTTGAGGCAGCCGGGAGACTGTGCTGGCCGAAAGCTTGGCTCAAAGGCAGAAATTGTGACGTTCTCGTCACATTTTTCTGCGCAGCCCGCGCGCAAAAAAGAAGCCCGCCGGAAGGCGGGTTCTCTTTCCTTGAAGTTATTTCTTAGAGAAAGCGGCCGCGCCGCTTTTCCAGCTTACGCGGCCACGGCGGAAGCCTTGGCGTCGCGCTCTTTCATGGCGGCTTTGCGACTGAGTTTGACGCGGCCCTTGTCGTCTACGCCAATGCATTTCACCCAAATTGAATCGCCGACCTTCACGACGTCCTCGGTCCTGTTTACCCGAAAGTCCGCGAGTTCGGAGATGTGACAAAGACCGTCCTTCCCCGGCAGCACTTCCACGAAGGCTCCGAATTCCTTGATGGAGACAACGGTGCCCTGATACAGTTCCCCGACGCTGATCTCCTTGGTCATGCCGAGGATGATCTCCTTGGCGCGTTTCAGGCTGTCGCCATTGTTGGAGTAGATATGCACTGAGCCATCGTCCTCGATGTTGATCTCCGCGCCGGTCTCCGCCACGATTCCTTTGATCGTCTTGCCGCCCGGCCCGATGATGAGACCAATCTTGTCCGGCTTGATGCGGATGGTTTCGATCCGCGGCGCGTAGGGGCTCAGCTCCGCACGGGGCGAGGCGAGAGCGGCGTTCATGGCCTCCAGGATTTTGAAGCGCGCGTCGCGCGTGCGGTAGATCGCCTCTTCCATCAGACTTAAGGGAATGCCAGGAAGCTTGAGGTCGAGTTGGAAACCCGTGACGCCCGCGGCGGTGCCGCACAGCTTGAAGTCCATGTCGCCATAATAGTCTTCGCTGCCCATGATGTCGGTGAGCAGCGTGTAACGCGACATTTGGTTTCCGCTAAATTCTGTGACGAGTCCACAGCTGATTCCGGCGACGGGCTTGCTGATGGGAACGCCGGCGTCCATCAGGGCGAGAACGCCCGCGCAAACGCTGGCCATCGAAGTCGAACCGTTTGATTCCATGATCTCGCTGCTCACGCGGATGGCGTAGGGGAAATTGGTCGCCTCGGGTAGGACGGGCGCGATGCTCCGCTCGGCGAGAGCGCCGTGTCCGATCTCGCGCCGGCCCGGGCTGCCGGTGCGTCCGGTTTCGCCCACGCTAAATGGGGGAAAGTTGTAATGGAGGATGAACCGCTTGCTGGTTTCGCCGCCCGTGTAGCCGTCGAGTTCCTGGGCTTCGTCGGCGGGGGCAAGAGTGGCCAGGCAGAGGGCCTGGGTCTCGCCGCGCTGGAACAGGGCGCTGCCGTGGCTTCGGGGAAGCAGCCCGGTCTCCGCGCTGAGCGCGCGAATTTCATCATAACCGCGCCCATCGCACCGGACCTTCCTGTCGAGAATACTGACGCGAAAGGCTTTCTTTTGGAGGTAATCGAAGGCCTGACTGATCTCGAACTTTGTGGCCTCCGGGAACGCCTCGAGAATAGCGGTGCCGACTTCCTCCTCGAGTGCTTCCACGGCCTTCTGACGGGCGACTTTGCTTGGAGTGTAGAGGGCAGCTTCGATGCGGTCGCCGGCCACGCGGTAAGCGATTTCGAGAAGCTCGTCGGGAACGACGAAGAGCGTTGCCTGACGCTTGGGCTTTCCGGCCGCGGCGGCAAGTTCCTTCTGCGCGTGGATCAAGTGAGCGACCTGGTCGTGCGCAAAGCCAAGCGCGGCGACAAAGTCGGCCTCGGGCAGCTCCTTGGCCTCGCCTTCGATCATGATCACGTGCTCCTCTGTTCCAACGTACACGAGATCAAGATCGCTCATCACTCGCTGGCTGTGAACGGGGTTTGCCACGAAGCTGCCGTCAATGCGCCCGACGCGCACGGCGGCAACGGGACCCGCGAAGGGAATATCGGAAACACAGAGCGCCGCGCTCGCCGCGTTCATAAAGAGAACATCAGGATCGTTCTCGCCGTCTGCGCTGAGAACGATGCCGATAATCTGGGTGTCGTAGAGGTAACCCTTCGGGAAAAGCGGACGAAGCGGGCGATCCGTCATCCGGCAAGTGAGGACTTCTTTCTCGGATGGGCGACCCTCCCGCTTGAAATAACCGCCCGGGAATTTTCCGACAGACGCCGCCTTCTCGCGGTAGTCGACCGTGAGCGGGAAAAAGTCCTGGCCTTCCTTAACGCTGGTGGCGGAGACGGCGGACACGAAAACGATGGTTTCGCCTGAGCGCACGGTGACGGCGCCATCGGCGAGTCGTGCGAGTTTGCCGGTTTCAATGGTGACTGGGGATCGGCCGATAGCGGCCGTAACGGAGTGAGACATGATTTGTATGAGAGATTCGTGCCGTGGCGAGCGCCCCGGAACGGCGGTTAATCAAAAACCCCGTCGTTCCGAGCGGGGTTTTCGAAAACCGGGGTTACTTGCGCAGGCCGAGCTTCTCGACGACCGTGTGATAACGATCGGAAGCTGTGTCCTTCAAATAGTCTAGCAAGCTGCGACGCTGGGCCACGAGCTTGAGAAGTCCGCGGCGGGACGCGTGGTCTTTGACGTGACCTTTGAGATGCTCTGTAAGTTCGTTGATGCGTTTTGTGAGCAACGCGATCTGAACGTCTGCGCTGCCGGTGTCCTTCTCATGAAGCCGGAGAGTATCGACTTCGATTGCTTCTGCTTTTGCCATTTTCTTTTTAGCCTTTTTTGAACCCGACAGGTTTGCACGCTCTCGCAGACTTGGCAAGAAGAGTTTTCCCGCGGGGCGAGCGCTCGATTCGGGCGAAGGATTTGTGGCACAGCCTCTTAGAGTGTCGCAATTGACGGAGTAAGGCAACGGACTAGACGATTTGGTAGTCAAAGGATTCGTCATTGTGAAAACTATCGCCGCACGGCGGGAGTGCGGCTAAGTTGCGCCGCATGCCCGAACACCTTGACGGTCCTTATCTTCCGGCCGTGGGACCCGCCGCGGAGCTTTCGGAGGAGGACCGCGGCACGCTCAGCTCCTATGGAGAATTTCGTTTTGCGAGTCGCGGAGACGCGTTGATTTCGCAGGGGGAATCCCATGGGCAGCTTTTTTTCGTTATCAGCGGCTTGCTTCACGCGGTCCGCCGCGACGCCGATCGCGAAGTGCTGCTTGGCGCGATCAGGAGAGGCGAGTGGGTCGGAGAGGTGGATCTCTTCGATCCCGTGAGCGCGATGTGCTCAGTGGTTGTGATCGAGCAGACCCAATATTGGACGATCGCCCGCTCTGATCTCGAGGAGTTTATCAACAACTATCCGAAGGCTGGCATTCAACTTGTCATCAGCCTAGCCTCGCTCCTCAGCAAACGCCTGCGATCTGTGACGAGGCGACTCATGGAGGAAGCGGAGTTGGCCGTGGTGCGCGCCTCGCTCCTGGTGGAGTCGTAGACCCTTGCTCAACGCGGCCATCGCCTCCGGCCGCGTGCTGGTGAATCCGCCGGATCTGCCGCGCGCCGGTCCGCTTGAAGCAGCGTGCGCTTTCAGGCCATTCCGTGATATTCTTGAAGGCTCTTAACTCCGTAGCCGGCATCCTTGAGCGATTGGATAGCGGCAGCACTCGCTTGAGCGCCCCGGAGAGTGGTCATCAGGGCCACGCGCGCGGCGACGGCCGCGCTTCGAATAATCACCTCGTCCCGGCGCGGTTTTTGTCCGCTGGGAGTGTTGACGATGAAATGCATCTCGCCGTTCTTGATCAGATCCAGGATGTTTGGACGGCCCTCCTGGAGCTTATAGAGCAGCCGGACAGGGATCCCCGCTTCCGTCAGGATCCTTGCCGTGCCGCTCGTGGCGTAGACGACGAATCCCAGATTGGCGAATTCTTTCGCAATGGGCACGACGGAGGGCTTGTCGGAATCCTTTACGCTGATGAAGACGTTTCCTCCGGCGGGCAGCGCCGGTTGGGCGGACATTTGCGCCTTTCCATAGGCGATCCCCAGATCGGCATCGATACCCATCACCTCGCCGGTGGATCGCATTTCGGGGCCGAGTGTGATGTCCACTCCGGGGAATTTGATAAACGGAAAGACGGCTTCCTTTACGGAGTAGTGTTTTGGCACAATCTCCCGTGTAAAATCCAGTTCCTGAAGCGTCTGCCCGGCCATGATTCTCGCGGCGATTTTCGCCAGGGGTCTGCCGATGGCCTTGCTCACGAAGGGAACGGTGCGCGAGGCGCGCGGATTGACTTCGAGCACGTAAACTTCCTCGCCCTTGACCGCGAACTGGACATTCATCAGACCGCTCACCTTCAGCTCGCGAGCCATGGCCATGGTGGCGTGCTTAATCATCTGAAGGGCCTGGGCGGAAAGCGAGAAGCTTGGAATGACACAAGCACTGTCGCCCGAGTGGATGCCAGCCTGCTCGATGTGCTCCATCACGCCGCCAATGACGCACATTTCACTATCGGCAATGCAATCGACATCGACTTCGGTGGCATCCTCCAGGAAACGATCCACGAGGACGGGTCGCTCCGGGCTGGCCTCAACCGCGTTGCGGATGTAGTGGCGCAGAGCATTCTCTTCGTGAACGATTTCCATGGCGCGCCCGCCGAGCACGAACGAAGGGCGCACCAGGACGGGGTAGCCGATCCTCCGGGCGACAACAATGGCCTCATCCTCATTGGTCGCCGTTCCGCCCTGCGTCTGCTGGAGGCCGAGCTTGCTGAGCATGGCTGCGAAGTGTTTGCGATCCTCCGCCATTTCGATGCTGGCGGGTTGCGTGCCGATTATGGTGCAACCATTGGCAGCCAGGGCGGCAGCGAGATTGAGGGGTGTCTGACCACCGAATTGGACGACGACGGCATCCGCTCGCTCGCGCTCGTAGATGTTCAAAACGTCTTCCAGGGTCAGCGGCTCAAAGTAGAGCTTGTCACTCGTGTCGTAGTCGGTTGAGACCGTCTCGGGATTCGAGTTGACCATGATGGTTTCCCAGCCAAGCTCCCTGAGGGCGAAGGCCGCATGAACGCAGCAGTAATCGAATTCGATGCCTTGGCCGATCCGGTTCGGCCCTCCGCCTAGAATCATGACCTTCTTTTTCTGGCTGGGGCGGGTCTCGTCTTCGTCACCGTAGGTCGAATAGTAGTAGGGTGTGTAGGCTTCGAACTCTGCGGCGCAGGTATCGACAAGACGGTAGGTCGGCAGAATCCCCGCGGCCTTCCTGGCGGCGCGAATCTCCAGCTCGGTGCGTTTCGTAAGCGTCGCGATCTGGCGGTCGGAAAAGCCGAGTTTCTTCGCCCTCCGGAGATTTCGCAGTCCCTCCGTGGCGATCCGCGATTCCTCCTCAACGATCTGCCTGATATTCTCGAGGAACCATGGGTCGATCGCGGAAAGCTCGTGGATTTGCCGCACCGTCATGCCCGCGCGCAGGGCGTAGCGGACGAAGAAAACGCGATCATGGCAAGGTATCCGGAGCTTTCGCTCGATCAGAGAAAGGTCGGGCGTGCCGTCCGCGCGAGCCGGCGGAGAATCCTTTCCATCCGCGCCGAGTCCGAAACGCCCGGTTTCGAGCGATCGAAGAGCTTTTTGCAGCGCTTCCTTGAAGGTGCGTCCGATCGCCATGGCTTCGCCGACACTCTTCATCTGGGTCGTCAGGGTCGGATCGGCCTGGGGAAATTTTTCGAAAGTGAAGCGCGGGACCTTGACGACGCAATAGTCGATGGAGGGCTCAAAGCAAGCGGGGGTTTCGCGCGTGATGTCGTTCTTGAGTTCGTCGAGGGTATAGCCGACGGCGAGCTTGGCGGCGATCTTGGCGATCGGGAAGCCGGTCGCTTTTGACGCGAGCGCCGAGCTTCGAGAGACGCGCGGATTCATTTCGATCACGACCATCCTGCCGGTCTTCGGATGCACGGCGAATTGAATGTTGGAACCGCCTGTCTCGACACCGATCGCGCGAATGACGGCGAAACTCGCGTCGCGCATGATTTGGTACTCCTTGTCGGTCAGGGTTTGCACCGGAGCGACGGTGATCGAGTCGCCGGTGTGAACGCCCATCGGGTCGAAGTTCTCAATCGAACAAATAACGACGCAGTTATCGGCACGGTCGCGCATGACTTCCATCTCGAACTCCTTCCAGCCAAGAAGGGACTCCTCGATGAGAACTTCGCCTACCGGCGAGAGATCGAGGCCGCGACGGGCGATTTCCTCGAGTTCTTCGCGATTGTAGGCGATGCCGCCACCCGCTCCGCCCAGCGTGAAAGCCGGCCGGATGATGAGCGGAAAGGCGCCAATCGAGTCGGCGACATTGCGCGCCTCCTCGAGGGTGCGCGCCACGCCGGACTGCGCGCAGTCGAGCCCGATCTCGAGCATGATCTCCTTGAACATCTGGCGGTCCTCACCGCGGCGGATTGCCTCCGCATTCGCTCCGATGAGCTTGGCGCCGTGGCGGTCCAAGGCGCCGGTCGCGACGAGGGCCATCGCCGCATTGAGAGCCGTCTGCCCGCCAAGGGTAGGCAGGACGGCGTGGGGTTTCTCGCGGGCGAGAATCTTTTCGATCGCCTCAGGCGTTATGGGCTCGATGTATGTGCGGGCGGCGAATTCCGGATCTGTCATGATGGTGGCCGGATTCGAGTTGACGAGAACAACCTCGTAACCCTCCTCGGCAAGGGCCTTGCAGGCCTGCACCCCGGAGTAATCAAACTCACAGCCTTGACCGATCACGATGGGACCTGAGCCGATGAGGAGAATCTTGTGGAGCGAGGTATCTTTGGGCATGCGAGACGGGCGACCGGTGTATCGAATATCAGCCCGGCCGGCAAAGGCAAACCACGCAATTTGAGGGGACAAGGGAAACCAAAAAGGTCTCGTCTGCCCGAATTTGCGCCTTGATTTTGGCACAGCTCGGAAGAAGCATGCCCGGATGATTGAACTCGAGGTGTACGCCGCGGGCGTTCGCAATCCGGAAAAAATGATGGCCCTTGCGCTCGAGTTGGATGTGATCTCCGGGCTCCGCTACAAAGTGGACAGCAATCACGACATCATCTATATGGAGTTTTTGGGAGAGGTGCCGGCCCTTTCCGCCCTGAAATCTCTTTTCATCAAGACGGAGCTCGAAGCGAGATTTGTCGGTCAATTGCCGCCAGAGATCAGCTTGAAGAAAAGCACTCAGCGCATTGGGGATGTCGCAGCGTAATGCCGGAGCGCCGCCTTTGGTTTGTCGGCAACGCTGAATGGCCCTGCTGAACTTCTTCAGAAGCGGTTTTGCCGGTTTCTTCACTTATCTCGGCCAGGTTGCTCTCCTGGCATGGGAGACGTTTCGCTCGGTTTTTGCGGGTCGGATCCGTTTCAAGCTGACCCTTTCCCAGATTGCGGAGATTGGTTACGGGTCTCAGCTGATCGTGATCGTGACGGGGGCGTTCACCGGGGCGGTGTTTACCGCGCAGGCCTTTTTTCAGTTTGCCAGCTTGAACATGGAGACTGCGGTTGGCCCGGTTGTGACGTTGTCGATGTTTCGCGAACTGGGGCCCGTGCTGACGGGCCTGATGGTGGCCGGGCGCGTGGGGGCCGCGATGAGCGCGGAGATCGGAACGATGAAGGTGACCCAACAGATCGACGCGCTGCGCGCGCTGGCGGTTCATCCCATCGATTACCTGGTGGTTCCGCGCGCGCTGGCGATGCTCATTTCGATGCCCTTGCTGGTGATCGAAAGCGTGGGTTGCGGCGTGCTCGCCTCCTACTATGTGGCGGTCTACGTGCTCAACATCGAGGCGGTGTATTTCCTTAGCAACATGCAGAAATTTACGGAAGCCAGCGACATCTCCATGTCTCTGATCAAGGGTTTCGTGTTTGCAAACATCATCGTATTCATCAGTTGCCGGGAGGGCCTGAATGCAAAAGATGGTGCCGTGGGCGTCGGCCGCGCGACCACCGAAACGGTGGTGATCTGCTCGCTGTCGATCTTGATCGCGAACTTTTTCCTGACGATGTTCCTCAACATCCTTTTTCCAGCGGGGCAGCGGTAATGGACGCGGATCCTTTGATCTCCGTGCGCAACCTCGTGCAAAAGATCGGGCCTCAGGAGATTCTCCGGGGTTTCTCGCTGGAGATCTTTCCGGGCGAGACCTTGGTGCTGCTCGGAAAAAGCGGCGGGGGCAAGAGCGTCTTTCTTCGCCACCTCATCGGCCTGATGAAACCGGTCTCGGGAGAAATCCTCTTTGAAGGGAGGGACATCGCCGGTTTGAATGAGCGCGAACTCGTCCCGATCCGTCGGAAGATTGGCATGCTCTTCCAGGATGGCGCTCTCTTTGATTCGATGACTGTTTACGACAACGTTGCCTTCCCGTTGCGCGAGCACGGGGAGAGAGATGAAAAGTCCGTGCGCAGCAAAGTGCATGAAGCCTTGGAGCGTGTGAATATGAGCGGCAACGACAAGAAGATGCCCGTGAACCTCAGCGGAGGCATGCGCAAGCGCGTCGCGCTGGCCCGCGCAATTATCTCCCCGCCCCAGGTTATTCTCTACGATGAGCCGACGGCCGGGCTCGATCCCATCGTGTCAGACAGCATCAATCGGCTGATTCGCAGACTGCAGAAACAGCTCTCGGTCACCTCGATCGTGGTGACGCACGACATGATCAGCTGCAACAAGATTGCCGATCGTGTCGCCTTACTAAACGAAGGCCGCCGCCATTTCTACGGGACGCTCGACGATTTGAGGGAGAGCGGCGACGAGATTGTTCGTGATTTTGTGGACGGACGTTCAGAAGAGGGCGAGGATTAATTTTTTATGAGGGCGCAGGAGCATTTAACTCAATTGCGAGTAGGAATCTTTATGGCCATCGGCCTCCTCGCCATTGCGCTGATGGTCGTTTATTTTGGGCGCTTCGGCGATAGCATCCGCGGCTTTTACCGCATCCGCGTCGAATATCCGAACGCCAGCGGCATCTATAAGGGGGCAAGCGTGCTGCTCGCCGGCGCGAAGATCGGCTCTGTGGAAAATAACCCGGTGATTCTCCCGGAGATGGACGGGGTCTACGTGATTTTGCGAATTTATGAGGAAGTCAAGATTCCCAGCGCTGCGCAATTCACGATCGGGAGCTCCGGGCTGCTGGGAGATCGGTTTGTGCAAATCGTTCTCGGCAAGGACGCGAAGTCGTCACCGCCGCTCCAGGCTGACGCCGTCGTTAAGGGGAAAGGGGAGTCGGGGATCGGCGATGTCACCGAGAGGGCGGGAGCCCTTTTGGCGGACATTCAGGAGACCGTCGGAAACATTAACAAGATTGCGCTGAAGCTCAATTCCGACGTCTTCAAGGAAACGACCATTGCGAATTTGAATTCGACGCTCTCCAACCTGAAGGAAACGAGTGCATCGTTTGCCGAGACCTCCAGAAAAATCGACGGCGTGGTGAAAAAGGCCGAGGGAGCGATCGAGACCGGCCAGCAAACGTTCGTTTCGGCCAAGAGTGCTGCCGACGAGCTGAAAAAGACGATCACCGATGTCCGCTCGCTGGTTCAACAAGCGAAGCAGGGCAGGGGAGCGCTTGGCGCGCTGCTTTCGGATCGGGAAATGGCAGAGAACCTCAGGGCCCTGGTCGCGAATCTTCGCCGCAACGGTATTCTCTGGTACAAGGACCGGGCGCAAGTGAGGACGCCCTGACGATACTTCGTTTCCGGGCGCGAAGGTGAATGCGCGCCCGTGCGATTCCTCGAAGAGCCCGCCTCCGGACCAGACAAGATGCTCTTCCATGTCTCTCCCCCTGTTCTTTCTCCCTCGGCCCGATCAAAAAGAATGGCTTGAAAAACGCCTCGCGTGCCCGGCGCCCGCGGCCGCGAAAGGCATGAGCGACGGCTTTCGATTTCCAGGGCGTGAAGGCTGCAGCATACCTGCGGCGGTGCTCGTTCCCATCGTCAATCGTCCCGAGGGTCTCACCTTGCTGCTGACCCTCCGCAGCGCCGATTTGCCCGATCATCCCGGTCAGATCAGCTTTCCTGGAGGGCGTGCGGAACCGCAGGACGCCTCGCTGGCGCATGCGGCTCTCCGCGAAGCGGCCGAGGAGGTGGGACTGCCAGCCGAAAGCGTCGCGATCCTGGGCGAGCTTGCCTCTTATGAAACCGTGACGGGCTATTGCGTAACTCCCGTGGTCGGCTGGGTTGAGCCGCCCTTCGAATTGAAGCTGGATCCAACCGAAGTGGCCGATGCCTTCGAAGTGCCACTCGCGTTTTTGCTCGATCCGCTAAATCATCAACAGCATACCCGAATGTTCGGCGAGATTCGCGGCAATTACTGGGCAATTCCTTATGGCGAGCGCTACATCTGGGGCGCGACCGCAGCGATCCTGCTGATTCTCGATCGCACACTCCGTGGCGACACCGAATAGCGAAGGCAGGCATCCAGCGCACCGGCCAGGTATCATCGTAACGCAATATCCGGGAGGATATAATGCGTGCTTGAGCGTGCGCTTGGAAATGTCTAGCCTCTTGGCGCCAAGAAAAGAGAGAGTATGCCCGATCCTTCCCAGCAGGAAACAATCAATCAGGAAGTTCTGACGCTCGGCCCCGAAGCGGCGCGTTCGTTGCTTGTCAGTCGCACCAAAATCCTCGCGGCGGACGCCGATCGACGGATCGCCATCGGGCTGGCTGGGGGACCGGGCGTGGGAAAGTCGACGCTGGCGGTGGAAGTCGTAGAGACGCTCAACGCTATCGAACCGGGCTTCGCCGCGTTCGTGCCGATGGACGGCTTCCACATGCGCCATGCCAAGCTCGAAGCGCTTGGAACGGTCAAGGACAAGGGCGCGGAACACACCTTCGAAGGCGCGGAATTTACTGAGTTTCTAAAGCGCCTGAAGTCCGCCGCTTGCGCGATGAGCGGACCCGGCTATTCGCGCAAGATTGAGGATGTCGTGGACAACGCCTTCACAGTGGCGCCGGAAACCAAGGTTCTCGTCGTCGAGGGCAATTATCTACTTCTCGGCCGCCCGCCTTGGGCCGCCGTGAAATCGCTGCTTGACCTTGCCGTTTTTATCGATGTGCCACGCGAGAAAGTGTGGAGCCGCTTGATGAAACGTCACGCGGAGGAGGGACTCTTTTCCGAGGACCGCAACCGGGAGCATATCGACAGGGTTGACTTGCCGAACTACGACCTTGTCGCGCGGTTCAAGTCCCGGGCCGATCTCGTCATCAATCTCGTCACCGAGTTCTGACTTCGGCCAACGATGTTTATTTTGAGGGGAGGCCACACCGCGTGGTGTTTTGTTCCTCGCAAAGCCTAGTTCGATTGATGCGCAGTGCTCGAGTCACTATACTGAGAGAATGAAAACTCCAAGGCTATGAAGAAGGCGTGGTGGAAGGAAAGCGTCGTCTATCAGATCTATCCCCGAAGCTTTAAGGACGGCGACGGCGACGGCATCGGCGACCTGCGCGGTATCATCCAAAAGCTCGACTATCTCAAGGAGCTCGGGATCGATGTTGTCTGGCTATCCCCCGTCTATAAGTCGCCCAACGACGACAACGGGTATGACATTAGCGACTATCAGGATATCATGGAGGAATTCGGCACGCTTGCGGACTGGGACGAGATGCTCGCGGGGATGCACGAGCGCGGCATCAAGCTGGTCATGGATCTCGTGGTCAACCATACCTCGGACGAGCACCCATGGTTTGTCGAATCTCGCAAGTCAAAGGACAATCCCTACCGCGATTACTACATCTGGCGCCCCGGAAAGGATGGCCGCGAGCCCAACAATTGGCAGTCCTTTTTTAGCGGCTCGACGTGGAAGTACGATGCGGCCACGAACGAATACTTTCTGCACCTCTTCTCAACGAAGCAGCCGGACCTTAATTGGGAGAACCCAAAGGTTCGCCAAGAGGTCTTCGAGATGATGCACTGGTGGCTCAAGAAGGGCATCGATGGCTTCCGCATGGACGTCATCAACATGATTTCGAAAGTGCCGGGTCTTCCTGATGCGGCGGTCGTCTCCGATGCTCGCTACCAGTTCGGCGGCCAATATTTCATGAACGGGCCGCGCCTGCTTGAGTTCCTCGGTGAGATGAAACAAAAGGTGCTTTCCGGTCGCGACATTCTTACGGTCGGCGAGACACCGTTTTTGACCACGAAGCAAGCGGTTGCTATCACGCATGAGGAGACCGGGCCGCTGAACATGCTCTTCCAGTTCGAGCACATGGATCTTGACAAGGATCCAAACGGTTCCAAGTGGGATGTCAAAGCCCTGGATCTTCTGGATCTCAAGCGTGTGATGACCCGCTGGCAGAAGGATTTGGAAAACAAGGGCTGGAACAGCCTCTACCTTTCCAACCACGATCAGCCGCGCGCACTTTCGCGCTTTGGCGATGACGGCCGGTATCGCGTCGAGTCGGCAAAGATGCTCGCCACATTCCTGCACATGCTGCAGGGGACTCCCTATGTTTATCAGGGCGAAGAGATCGGGATGACCAATGTCAAGTTCGAGTCAATATCCGATTATCGAGACATCGAAACCGTGAATATGTACAAGGAGTATGTGGAGGAGAAAGGGGCCGACCCCCGGGTGGTTCTGCAGAAGATTCACGCCCAGAGCCGCGACAACGCGAGAACTCCCGTGCAATGGGACGCCAGCGAGAACGCCGGTTTCACCAGTGGAATACCTTGGATTAAAGTCAACCCAAACTACTCGACGATCAATGCGGAGCAGGCACTCGCAGACCCCCAATCGATTTTCTCCTACTATCAAAAGCTCATCCGGCTGCGCAAGGGCAACCCGATCATCGTCTACGGAAAGTATGATCTTATTCTCGAATCGCATCGGGAGATCTATGCCTTCACACGCACACTGGAGGACGGCCGGCTGCTCGTGATATTGAACTTCACCAAGGACGAGCCTGTCTTCGAACTTCCAAGCTCGGTTCTCTTTTCCGAAAAGGAACTCCTGATCGGCAATTACGCCGTCGATCCGATCGAAGAAATCCGCCAGCTGACCCTGCGTCCCTATGAGGCGCGAGTGTACCGATTACGCCAGTGACTATCGATTACGCCAGTGACTGTCAGGCAATCTGGGCCGAGGTGACTCCAAGATGATGGTTGGGGAGCGCACGCGTCCCGCGTGCATCTCCGAGGCGTCCCCGCCTCGGAAAAGAGGGTCTTGAGCGCGCCGTTAAGACAAGCTTGGCGGGTCGGGAAGTGCTCACTGCTTTTTCGGGCTAGACAGAGGGCGTACCCTCGCACGATGCTGCCCCTCCGAACCACGTTGCGATGAGCAAAAGCGCCACCTCAACGCTGTTAAATTTCAACGAAACGGCCGCGCGGCCGTTGTCGCGGGGAGCTTCGCTGTCTCCGAAGACGATCCCATGAATCTCTTCAGAGTTACGGATGGATCGAAGTGGCGCGAACCGGCCGACGTGTCGCAGATGAACTCCGAAGGGAGAGACCTTGGCGAATCCGAAGGTCTCTTGTCCCTTGCGCTCGCGCCGCTCACGGGTCGGGATACCGAATTGAGTTTGCTGAATGATCGATGGGAGCAGGCTCAAGAAGGGATGGGCCAGGTCGTTCTTGTCATCGGGGAGGCAGGTTTGGGCAAGTCTCGTCTCGTGCAGACACTCGCGCAGCGTGTGCAGGCCTACGGGAGCGACGCTGCCTTGGCAGAGGCTGGCGAATCCGCGTGCGAGTCGATTTCCGAGGACTCTTCCATTATCGAGTGGCGGTGCTCAGAACCGTTGCAGAACTCGGAGCTTTATCCTGTGACCGACTATCTCGAGCGCTTGCTCGGAACCGGGGGCGACCGATCACCGACTGCCCGCTTCGACCGGCTGGCGTCGCATTTGGATGCCTATGATCTGGGGCGCCCGGAGGTCGTTGCGCTGTTTGCCAAATTGCTCTTGCTGCCACCAGATGACCGCTATGCCACCGCCGGTCTGACGCCCGCTCGCGAGCGTGAGGAGACGTTTTGTGCACTGCGGGAGTGGTTGGTTGCCTGCTCGCGCAGGCGGCCGGTCCTATTTGTCGTCGAGGACCTGCACTGGATTGACGCGTCGACCCTGGAGTTCCTTAAACAGTTTATCGGCGAGGGCCCGCAAGACCGAATCCTGACTGTCCTCACCTTCCGCCCGGAATTCAAAACTCCATGGCCCGCGCTGGCGCACCAGACGAACCTGGCTCTCAATCGTTTGACAAGGCGGCAAGTAGCCGAATGGATGCGCAGAGATGCTGGCGAAGTCCTGCCGGAGGCGCTGGTCGCGCAAATTTTCAGCCGCACCAAGGGCGTGCCGCTCCTCGTCGAGGAATT
The DNA here is from genome assembly GCA_963731945.1 of uncultured Verrucomicrobiae bacterium. Lineage (GTDB taxonomy): Bacteria > Verrucomicrobiota > Verrucomicrobiia > Chthoniobacterales > Terrimicrobiaceae > DASTFP01. The sequence continues at coordinate 22,851 of CAVSXN010000013.1, forward strand.
CAGTCGTCTTGCGTGCGAGTCCGCGATGTTCGAGCCCGCCAGGGTCGCATCTGCCCCCGGCACGAAGTCGAGCACGGGAGAGCTGCCGGCAACGCTACAGGAGCTCGTGATGGCCAGGCTCGATCGAATGTCGGCTGACCACGACGTCGCACAGCTCGCCGCCACGCTTGGCCGTGAGTTTGACTACGCTTTGCTCGCGGCCGTCGTGACGGTCGACGAGCAGACGCTGAGGGCCGAGCTCGCCAAGCTGGTGTCAGCCGGAATCATCTACGCCATCGGCCAACCGCCGGAATGCGTGTACCTTTTCAAGCACGTGCTGATCGAGGAAGCGCTGTCCAGTGCGATCGGCGAGCCAAAGCGCCGGCGATTTCATCAGCGGGTCGCCGAAACGATGGAGGCACGATTCGCGAACTTGGTCGAGGCCCAGCCGGAGCTGCTCGCGGAGCATTTTTCGGAAGCCGGGATGATCGAAAGGGCTATCGGATATTGCTTGAAGGCGGGGCTGCGTTCCCGGGACCGGTTCGCGCACGCCGAAGCAATCAACCACCTGACTAAGGGCCTCAGGATGCTTGAAGCGCTGGAAGCGTCGCCCGAGCGTGATGCCCGCGAGCTGGAGTTACTCGGTCCGCTCGGCACTGCTTACATCGCTTCGCGCGGGTATGCGGCGCCGGAAGTGGGCCCGATATTTCATCGCGCCCGCGCTCTGTGCGAGCGGGTGGGCCAAAAGCCGCAGCTCTTCACGATGATGTGGGGTAATTTCGCGTTTCATATCGTGCGCGGCGACTTCCGCATTTGCAGCGAGTTGGCGGATGAAGCCATGGAATTTGGCGAGCGGTTCAACGATCCCGGAATCTTGATGGAAGCTCTCTTCCTGAAAGGTCTGACACGGCTCTATCGGGGCGACTTTGCCGGTGCCCGCGATTGCTGTGCGCGCGCGATCGCCGAGTTCGACGATCGCGAGCGCACAGCCTTCTGGGCCGGACACCTGGGCGAGGATGCCGGCGTCACTCATCGCTGCTATCTGGCGCTGGCTTTGTGGCACCTCGGTTTTCCGGATCAAGCGCTCAAACTCAACGGCGAAACGATTGAGCTTGCCCGTGAGATCAACCAACCTTTCAGCCTCGAATACGCATTGCATCACACGGGTTGGCTCTGCCAGCATTGCCGGCTGGGAAAGAGGGCGCAGGCGGCCGGCGACGAGCAGATCCGGATCGCAACGGAGCAGGGGTTTCTTTTCTGGCATGCCTCAGGCACGCTCTACGCTGCCGGCGGTCTGCTGCTGCAGGGCCGAATCGAACACGGGATTCGGCTGCTCCAGAATGGACTGGAAGCTTACCGGGGCACGGGCGCGGAACTGGCCGTTCCGTATTACTTGAGCATGCTCGCGGATGGCTGCTTGCAGGCGGGTAAATTTTCCGAAGCGCGCGCAGCCTTGGACGAGGCGCTCGCTCTGGTGGAGAAGAACGACGAGCGATTCCAGGAAGCGGAGTTGCATCGGCTCAAGGGCGAATTGGCTTTGGTGGAGTCAGGCGATCAAACCACTGCCGAGGAATGCTTCCTTCGCGCCGTCCAGACGGCCCGGCACCAGCAGAGCAAAGCCTGGGAACTGCGCGCCACCACGAGCCTCGCGCGACTTTGGCGCAAGCAAGGCCGTCGCGAAGAGGCTTTCAGGGCGCTTGGCGCGGTGCACGGCGGCTTCACGGAGGGCTTCGCGATGCCCGACCTGGTGGACGCCGCGGCCTCGATTGAGCACCTCAGCGATGAGCGCATGCGCGCGGAGTTCGCCGCCGGCATCAAATACGTGCGCGACTGCATTCCGCCGCCGATGGATGGATTGGTCTCTGTTGATTGGCGCTACCTGCCGGCCTCCACCCTCGGCGGAGATACGATCGGTTACCACTGGGCGGACGACGATCATCTCGCCCTTTATCTCGTCGACGTCACGGGACATGGGCTGGATGCCGCGTTGCTGTCGGTCACCGTGGCCAACGTGATCCGCGCGGGCGCATTGCCCGGGACCGACATGAAGCGGCCCGATCAAGTGCTGGCCAAACTCAACAGCGCCTTTCAAGGCGCCCAGCACGGCCAAAGATATTTTACGATCTGGTATGGCGTTTACCACTGCGCCAGCCGCACGATGACTTGGGCCGGAGGCGGTCATCCTCCCTCGATTGTGCTGCTTCCCGGCGAGCCTGATCCGCTCCTGCTTCCCTCCTCCGGCCTGATGATGGGCGTGCTTGATGGCGTCGAATTTCCAGCTCGCTCGTGTCACCTCCCGGCAGGCGCCCGTCTGCTGATTTTTAGCGACGGCGTGTTTGAAATCTTCCGCGACGGACGTGACGCGTGGAATCTGGATGCTTGCATTTCGCATCTCGCCGCGCTGGCCAGGCAGCAGGGGAACCGAAACCTAATGGATGAGCTCCTGGATCATGTCTATCAGCTTCGCGGATCGCCTGTTCTGGACGACGATTTTTCCATCATCGAGGCTCGGTTCCAATAATGAGCGCTCACCCGGGAATTTGGTTAGAGCGGTTCTCACAAGAAGCTTCCCAAATGTCGGCGGCGCCGAAGCGTCTGGGGAGCATACGCGTCCTCGCGTGTGGTGTTCGGCGTCTCGCCGAACAGATTTTCCGGCGGGGCGCCGGAAATCGCACGCTTCTCGGAAAGGATTTGTGAGAGATGCTGAGCCAACGACGTAGCCGGCGCTTGTCCGAAAGATGCCTTCTCGCCAGGCCTGCGCCGCCGGGTGTGACTCCTCCGGCAAGATCGCAGGCCTTTGCAGCGACCATGCGCCCAGCGGGCCAACTAGCGCGTCATCTGGCTTGGCAATTCGGTAAAGTTTTGCGCCACCTATCGGAGAGGCGTTGGCCTTGCCAGACTCTTCGGGTCAGGGGTGAACGCTATCGAACCGGGCCCAGCCCCCGAGGGGAATGGCGAACCGGCGACGGGTGTCAGGGTCCCCGCATCATCGATCTGGTAGGCCGAGACGTCATGGCTGAACGTGCTCGTCGCGTAAACGAACTTGCCCGTGGGGTCTGCGGCCACCGACACGGACTCGATTCCCGCGCGAAATGGGGAGCCTTCGACAGGCGTTAACGCTCCTTCGGCGCCGATGCGATAGACCGAGACGTTGTCGCTGACCTGGTTTGCCACGTAGGCAAACTTGCGAGCTGGATTGACTGCCACTTTGACGGGATCGCTCCCTGCCGCGAACGGCGAGCCGGGGATAGGCGTCAGGGCTCCGTCTTCGGCGATTTTGTAGGCTGAGACATTGCCTCCCCCGTCATTTACGACGTAGACGAACTTGGCCGCGGAATCCACTGCCACCGAAATGGGTCCGATCCCCGCAGCGAACGGCGAACCGGGAACAGGCGTTAAAGCGCCGTCATTGCCGATGCGATATGCCGAGACGTTGTTGCTGATTTGATTGGCCACGTAGACGAACTTGCCCGTGGGCTCTGCTGCCACCGAGCGTGGATAGCTCCCCGCGGCGAACGGCGAACCCGGGATCGGTGTCAGGGTCCCTCCTTCACCGATTCTATACCCGGAGAGGTTGTTGCTGGCCGCGTTGACCACGTAGGCGAAGCTGCCCGATGGGTCCAAGGTCACTTCAAGGGGATCGATTTCCGCAGCGAACGGCGAGCCAGGGATGGGCGTCAGAGCCCCGTTTTCACCGATGCGGAACGCGGAGACGCTGTTGCCGCCCCCGTTGACCACATAAGCAAATCTGCCCGTCGGATCCACTGCGATACTGGATGGCAAACTTCCCGCAGCGAACGGCGAACCCGGGACGGGCGTGAGAGCCCCGTTTTCACCGATCCGATACGCGGAGACGTCGTTACTACCGCCCCCGTTTGCCAGATAGGCAAACTGAGCCTGCGTCGACGCGCCCAGCAGGACGAAACCGACGGCGAGCGCCGAGAGAACCTTGGCACGGTTCCTTTTCATGGCGTGACTCCGTTGGCCGCCTCTGAGGGGCCAGATTTCGTGTAGATCTTGTTGTTTCCACAACCGGCTTTCCCTTTTGCGCAATATTGGAAGGTTCATTCGGCTGATAGGAAATGACTTCATGTGTGGCGTCGTGGGCGATTCGAATAGGTTCTCAGCGAGCTTTCTCATGGTGGGATGATGTTGTGCCGCGATAGGCGTGGTGTTCTTTTCATCCGTTACAAAGGCATTGGAAGCGCCGAGTTTCAGGTTTTCTCACCGTTGCGTTTCTGGCGAGGTTGGTGATGCGATGAGGCCCGCGTTGAGGAGGCAGGCGAGGCCATCGGCAAGGCGACAAGAGCCGATCTCACTGACAGCACGAGCAGAAGCAAGCTCCGCCGAGTGTCGGTGCCAAGAAGAGGGAGAGAACTGCCGGCTGGCAGTTTGTCAGAAAGCATTGCCAGCTACCGGTGCTTCCGCGGTGACATCGATCGGGAAATATGCTTCTCGAAGAGATTTCGGCGGCACGTTGCGGGGCTGCCGAGGCGATGCGATGGGAAGACGCTTTTGATTCACCACGGATGACGGATGCTCACACAAAATGAACTGGCCAGACACCTTCTTGATCCTGAATGCCGCCGCGACGTGGGCGATGCTCGGTCTCATCGTCTTTGTCCAACGCGTTCACTATCCATTGTTCGACCGGTACGGCCGGGACGACTTCCCGGCGACCCAGGTGATGAACACTTCGCGAACCGCGCCCGTCGTGATCCCGCCAATGCTCGTCGAGCTCTTCACCAGCGTCGCGCTTTTGGTAAAAAGCCCAGCTGGCGTTCACGCGTGGCAGCCATGGCTTGGACTGGCGCTCGTGATCGCTTGCGCCTGCTCGACGGCGTTTTTGCAAGTGCCGCTGCACGGCCGGCTGGCGGCCGGATTCGACGCGGCCGCGCACCGCAAGCTCGTTTTGACGAATCAAGTTCGGGTCGTAATTTGGGCGGTTCGAGGCGTGCTCGTCACGGTGATGCTGGCCGAGCGTCTGGCGGCGACCGTCGTGCGCGATTCCTAGCGGGAGACGGTGCCGGCGCATAGCCGACCTCGTCAGCGCCGCCCAAGTTGTCGAGCTCTCGCGCGAGATCTCTTCGCCCGCGGGGACCGAAGCCTACAGGATCCGGCGGATCGTTCTCCTAATCTTTTCACGAGCTCGCTGAAGCTCCAGCATCGGGCTGAATCCGCGATCCCGGTCCCTGCTCGTGACGCGCCGCTGCGGTTTCTTGGCGGAACTTTTCGAAGTTTTCCTGACCTCGTCCTTGTCTCGTATCGACACCTTGCTGACCGCCACGTTCCCATTTTCGCCAGCATTGGCCGAGAAGGATTGATCCAACGTTATCGCCGCTGAAAAAGGATCTTCTCCGCCCCGGAAGTCATTCGTGAAGGCGAACAACTCTCCGACTTCTGCATCCCACGTGCTCTCCTCGGGCGACCAGTCTTTTGCGCCGATTGCGCCCGTATCGGGAACCTCCGTCTCCGCAAGGGCGACGCGGCGTGCCGAGCCCAGGGACCAGAAAGGTTCACCGGAGGTATCGACGGAGAGCCAACCGGGGTTTTTCGTGGCGGACGATTCTTTCGAGTCGGCGGAGCTTTGTGCCGGCACGACATCGCTCGATTGCACTGCAGGCGCGGCCTGCGGAGAAGTGCCCTGGTTTGCGTTATACCCGAAAACGAGCATCGCACTGATCACGGAGACGCCACAGATCACCGCACCACGCGAGCGCGGGGCGGTCAGCCATTGGCAACCAATGTTCAAAGGCAATGTCATCCTGGCTGTGAGAGCCTGCCGTCGTTCGATATTATCGACGCACTGCTCGATTTCCCGCCGTAACTCCACCGCGTCGGGCGGGCGTTGCGAAGGCTCTTTCTGCAACATCCGCCTGAGGAGGCGACGAATTCTTTTCGGAAACGGCCTCAGCTTTTCCCAGGACGGCTCGCTGCCGAGGTGCTGCGCGAAAACGCTGGCCAGCGACCCGCTAAATGGGGCTTCGCCCGTGAGGAGATACCAGAGGGTGCAGCCAAGAGAGTAAATATCCGACCTTACGTCCACCTCGTTCTCCTCGATCTGCTCCGGACTCGCAAACTGTGCGGTGCCTAGAAAGCCCGACCCGGTTGCGCTGGCGGAAACGGGAGATCGCAGCACCGACCGGACAAGGCCAAAATCGATGAGTTTTATGCATGGCCAATCCTCTTCTTCCGAATCGGCCAGGATCATGATGTTTGCCGGCTTAATGTCGCGGTGGACAAGTTTCTGCCTCGTCGCGGCGATGAGCGCTTTGGAAACCTGCCACGCCACGCGCAAGGCGGCGCGAAGGGACATCGGACCGCAGCGTTTCACGTACGCCTCGGTCGTTTCACCGTCGATGAACTCCATCGCATAAAAGAACTGCTCGTTGTCCTTAACCAGGTGATAAACTGAAGCAACGTTGCCGTGTCGCAGCCCCGCGGCCGCGCGGGCTTCCCGAAGAAACCGATTCCGGTTGACCTCATCGGCCATGAGATCCGATTTGATCACCTTCAATGCAACCGGACATTGCAAATCGGTATCCAGGGCTTTGTAGGTTACGCCCATGGCACCACTCCCAAGTTTCCACAGAGAGCCGTCATCGTGCTGCAGCACGCGGTAGTGTTCGAATGTGACCCTCTCAGCCATGCGTTTCATGCTCATGGAAGTCGTAGTGAATCGGCGAAACACCCACCATCGGCCTGTACCATTTGATCGAGGGCAAGTCAATGCCTGCGAAATGGTCTTTGTCGGTCGCCGATACCCTCGCCTTTGCGCCGGATGCCGAATAGAAACGGAACGTGGCATCGAGAGGACTCTCCACCGGCTTGCGCTTTGTCTTTGCTGCAGCGCTGCTGGGAGATTGTCTCCTTGCTTGGGCGGAGCCTTCTGAGGTGCGACTTGACGGTCAACCGGGCCGATTTCGGCTTTTGCGCCAGGGGCAGCCTTACTTTATCCGAGGAGCGGGCGTCGACGATCCCCGGCTCCTCCACTCGCTCGCCGATGCCGGCGGAAATTCGATCCGTCTCTGGGACGATGAAAGGCTCGGCGAAGTACTCGACGCCGCTCAGGCGCTCGGGCTCACGGTTTGCGCCGGATTTTGGGTCGGCCAGGTGCGACAAGGGTTCGATTGGGGTAACGCGGCCGCTCTCGCGCGGGAGCGCGAACGGCTTCGCACGACCGTCATCAAATACAAGGATCACCCGGCGCTGCTCCTCTGGGCTATCGGAAACGAAATGGAGGATCCTGAAGGCAAGAACCGCGCGGTCTGGATCGCCATCAACGATCTTGCCGCGATGGTGAAGCAAATAGACCCGCATCATCCGACCATGACGGTGATCGCGGAGATTGGCGGCGAGAAGGTGAAGAATATTCATCGCCTCTGTCCCGCGATCGATATCATTGGCATCAACAGCTACGGTGGTGCGCCATCGCTCGGTGCGCGTTACACAAGCCTCGGCGCCACCAAACCTTACATCCTTACCGAGTTTGGTCCGCCCGGTATTTGGGAGATGCCAAAGGATCCCCTCGGCGCCTTTCCCGAACCGACCAGCACCGAGAAAGCCGACATTTATCGCCGCGCCTACCAAGGCGCGGTGCTTGAGCAACCTGGCCTCTGTCTCGGGTCATATGTGTTTTATTGGGGGCAGAAGCAGGAGGTGACTTCGACTTGGTTTTCGATGTTCCTGCGAGATGGCTCGCGTCTCGGAGCAGTCGATGCAATGAGCGAGCTGTGGACTGGAAAGCCGCCCGCGAATCGCTCTCCCGTGATCGCAACGCTCGCGATCTCCGGGAAAGCTTCCGGCAAAGCCGGAGCGTTGATCGAGGCGAAGTTGGCGGCTTCTGACCCTGAGAATGACCCTTTGCGGGCCGAGTGGCGGTTGCAGCGAGATCCAGAGGAGTTTGGGACTGGGGGCGACAGGGAGGAAGAGCCCCCTTTTTTCAATGAGGCGATCATTCGCGGTGACCTTCAAGGGGCCCAGGTTCGACTGCCGGCCGAAGCCGGACTCTACAGGCTGTTCGTTGCCGTGCGGGACAATCATGGCGGGGCGGCGACCGCGAATGTTCCCGTGCGCGTGGATGGCCCGGCGGTCGCCTCGAACGCCTCCCCTGCCGCGCTTCCGCTCACCGTGTATTCGGAAGCAGCCGAGCCGTCGGGCTACGTTCCGTCCGGCTGGATGGGGGATATCAACGCAATTCGATTCGACCCGGCATGGACAGACCGGCCACAATCGGGTAAGACGTGCGTGCGGTGTGGGTTTCACGCGAGCAAGGGCTGGGGCGGGGTGGCCTGGCAGAATCCGCCAAACGACTGGGGTGACCGCGCTGGCGGGTACGATCTGACTGGCGCGAAGAAACTGACCTTTTTTGCGCGAGGCGAAGAGGGCGGCGAAGTGGTGACCTTCGAGTTTGGAGTGATTCCTCACGATGAGGAGTTTCCAGATACTGGAAAGGGCCGGCTCGAAGGAGTCGTGCTTGGCAGAGAATGGCAACGCTACGAGATTCCAATCACCAATCAGGACTTGAGGCGCATTAAGACCGGTTTCGTCTGGACGGTAGCCAGTCGGGATCGACCGGTGGTTTTCTATCTCGACAACATTCGCTGGGAATAAAGCCGTCGCGCTCAGGGAATTCGTTCGGCGCACCGATCGATTCGTAAAGCATTTCCGCATGGTTCAGCGCTTGCTGAGCACGTTTATGCCTTCTTGCGAGCAGCGAGCCTCAAGCTATGTTGAGGGAACTTCGAATAATTCCACTGCCTGCGCCGCTAACTGTTCATGAAGTTTGACCGATATGAGGTGATGTACCGAGAAGATGGCTCGATGTTTCGCCTGGGCCAGGGGAAGACAAGCTCCAGCTATAAGGCGCTCGATCTCGATTTACAGGTGCCTGTGGTCCTGAAGGTGATCCGGCACGAGTTTCTGGAGGATGAAGAGGCGCGGAAGCGGTTCCTGCGGGAAGCCCGCGCGGCGGCGCTGCTGCGGCACCCGAATGTCGCGATGATCTATCGCCTGGGAGAGGAGGACGGCACATGCTTTTACGCTCGCGAATTCATCGAGGGTGAGACGCTGGATGCCAAGGTGAATCGCGACGGCCCGCTGGCGGTGACTGAAGCCCTCAACATTGCGCTCCAAGTGGCGCAGGCCCTCGTCGCGGTCAAAAAAATGAATCTCGTCCACCGGGATATCAAGCCGTCGAACTTGATGATTGCCGAGGACGGGGCCATCAAGATTATCGATTTCGGACTGACGAAAAGCAACCCTAACGGGCAAGGCGAAAGGTTGGAGCTGATCACTCTTTCCGGATTCGTCGGCACGCCGGACTACGCAAGCCCCGAGCAACTCAACGAGCAGACAGTCGATTCTGCATCGGATATCTATTCGCTTGGCGTGACCCTTTGGTTTCTGCTCACGGGACGCCAGCCCTTCCGTGGACCGATGGCACAAGTGATGGCAAAGCACTTGCAAAGCCCGCCGCCCTTTGATGAGTTGCAGAATCTTCCGCGCGGCGTGGTGACCCTGCTGGCGCACATGCTGGAGAAAGACCCGGCGAAGCGGCCCGCCTCGCCCGCCCATCTGGCCGAGGAGATCGAACAATGTGTGGCGGCGGTCAAAGGGGAAGCTCCGCGGGTCGCGCCGGCTAACTTGATCAATCCGGGCGCGACAGCGCTGCCCGAATTGAAGAAAATGTCAGCTGCACGCGAGCCGGCCGCGCAGAGGCCCGCCCGGCAGTTTTTTCTTGCCGAGGTGCTCATCGGCGCAGCCATCGCGGTGATCATCTACCTGGTTCTCTCGCGACCGGTCGAGGGTCCGAGCCCTCCGGAATCAACGGTCGCAAGCACGCCGTCGGAAAGTGCGGCTCCGCCACCGCGCCCGGCGCAAAAAGAGAGTTCCGAATGAACCAGGCGCTCCGAGGCAGTCTTTTTCGAATCCTGCGGGTCACGGTTCTCGTGCTTGTCCTGATCGGCGCCGCGATGTGGCTGCGAAACTTCCTGACCTCGCTCGAAAGTGAGCAGGCGGTCATCAACGCGGAAATCATTCAAATCCGTACTCCCATCGCCGGCGTGCTCGAGATCGATGACGTGCGACCCGGCGTGTTGCTTCCAAAGGGTCAGCCGCTTTTCAAGATTGAGAACCCGCGCTTTGGGGATCGTGAGACGGTCGCCCAATTCAACACCCTGCAGACCCTGGTCGAATCGCTGCGGGCCGAACTCGCGTCGGCGCAGCGCGAGCTGGAAGTGGCCGGCGTGGAACAGGAACGCGCCCGGCGGCTCTACAAGGCGCAGGTGATCTCGCGGGTGGAAAAGGAACTCGCCGAGACCAGATGCGTGACGCTTCGAAAGCTGGTAGGCGTTAAGACCGAACAGCTCGCGCGGACGGCGAAGCGAGCGCAGGAAATGGAAGCGCAGATGACTCTGCAGAAGGCATCCGTGGTGACGATGCCCACAGACGGCCTCATCTGGTCGATCACGGGCAAGAGCGGGGAGCAGGCGAACTCCAATGTCCTCGTGATGGAGGTGATCAATCCCTCGCGAATCTGGGTCGATGCGTTCTTTTCGGAACGCCACGCCAGGGAACTCAAGCCGGGGCTCCCGGCGATGATTCGCTCGCTCGACGGCACCGCGTCGTGGCGCGGGCACCTGCAGTCGATCCGAGCGGGCGTGGGACGAATTGCCTACGACACCACGGTGGCCGTCCCACCGCCAGAGCTGGCCAAGCGGCAGATCGCGGTGCGCGTGGATGTCGATTGGGAGCGACCCTTTGGCGCTGTCGAATTTTTCGGGGTCGGCCGCAGCGTCGGGGTAAAGTTTGTGAAGGGAAAAGGTCAGCGGACGGTGGGCGATGTTCTCAAGGAACAGTGGCAGCAAGTATTTGCCCGGCGTGGAGACACGGCGGCCAAAGCAAACGCGAGCGAATGAGCCGCATCCGGAAGCTGCACCGCATCGAGCTGTGCCTGCTCCTCCTGGCCGGGGCGACCGGGATGATGTGCATTCTCTTGAACGCGCCGGTGGGTGAATTGCTTGCCGGGGCGGTGCACGGTTGGATGTGGCTTGGTGCGCAATTTAGCGTTGTGAACACCTCGACGCCGCTCGTGCGCGTGCTGCTTCCGGCGGTGGTTTGTGGCGCCCTGGTCTACGGCGTGATGTTGCTCAACCCGCGGCCCGCCCGTGTCACCCGCGCCGCGGTGATCGTCCTGCTCGTCGCGCTTTACACGGCTTACATGGCGTTCCGGCTCTTCGCGACGCTCAATCTTTCGACCCTCACCGCAGCTGTTTTCAGCGTGCTCTTCTTCCTTGCGGAAGTGCTCATCTACCTCAAGTCGATCTCAGCCAATTTTCAGATGTTCTGGCCGACCAACCGTTCGGCGGACGCAACGAGGCTCTCCGAGTTGGTCACCGCAGGCCGATACTTGCCCGACGTTGACATCTTTCTTCCCAGCTACAGCGAACCGGTCGAAATGCTGCGCCGGACGATCCTCGGGTGCCAGGCGCTGCGCTATCCTCGGAAGCAGATTTACCTGCTCGACGATCAGCGCCGACCCCAGATGCGGGCGCTGGCGCAGGAACTGGGCTGTCATTACCGCGACCGGCCCGACAACCGCGACGCCAAGGCGGGCAACATGAACGCCGCTCTGCCGTCAAGTCGCGGCGAGTTGATTGCCGTGTTCGACGCGGACTTCATCCCGACCCAGGATTTTCTCGAGCGCACCGTTGGCTTTTTCAGTGACTCCCAGGTCGGCCTCGTGCAGACGCCGCAGAACTTCTACAGTGTCGATGCGGTGACCCGGAATCTTGGCTTGCCCGGCATCGTCACCGAAGAGCAACAGGTGTTTTTCCGCGCCGCCCAGCCGGGCCGTGACACGTTCCGTGCGACGCTCTGTCACGGCACCAGCTTCGTCGTGCGGCGCAAGGCTCTGGAAGAAATTGGCGGCTTTCCCGGCGAGACACTGAGCGAGGATTGGGCGACTTCCATTAAGCTCCAATCTCGCGGGCACGCTTGCTACTACCTGAATGAACTGCTCTCTGCCGGTGCCGCGGCGGAGTTCACGAGTGAATTCGTCGGCCAGCGGCTGCGGTGGGCGCGTGGCACGCTGCAATCGTTCTTTGCCTCCACCAATCCGGTCACCGTGCCCGGTCTGAGCCTTGCCCAGCGGCTGATCCACTTGTGCGGGCCGATGCACTACCTTCCGTTTGTAAGCCGATTTTTTTGTCTCCTGTTGCCGTTGCTCTATTTTTGCTTCGGAATCGTGCCGCTTGACACTTCCGCCGAGCTGCTGCTCGTTTTCTTCCTGCCGTACTGGGTCTGCCAGGCGCTCTCGCTTTCCTGGCTGACCGGCGGACATCGCTCGGCGTTCTGGTCGGAGGTATACGAAACGATGCTCTGCTTCCCGATGACGCTGACGATTGTCGGCACGCTGTTTAAGCCGTTTGGAAAACCATTCAAGGTATCCCGAAAGGGCGATATGCGAACGCGGCTCGCGCTGAACACGTTTGTGGGAGTGCCGCTGATCGTGTTGCTCGGGCTTTATGTGCCCGCGGTGATCAGTGCAGTTGCCGTCGCGGAGTGGTATCCCAGTAAGGGCATTTTCGCGCTCGTGATCGGCTGGTCGGTCTATTCGATGATCCTGCTTTGGCTCAGCCTGCAGGCGTCGTTCGACGTGCCGCATCGAACGACGTCCATCCGTTTTAACCACCAGTTGCCTGCCGCGATCCGCCGAGGCGGAATCGCTCTACCCGTGACGGTTCAGGAGATCTCCGACGAAGACATCATCGTGAGCTGTGAGCCCGAGATGCTCGCCGGTTCCGATTTGAGACTGAGTATCCCGGCTTGCGGGCTGCACGAGGTCGCGGTGCGCCTCCTTGATCAACCGATGCCATCCCGTTTCCTCCTCAAGATCGAGAGGCTTTCGATCGCGCAGCACCGCTCGCTGATCGCGTTTCTCTACTGCCGTCCCGGACAGTGGGACGAAAGCGGCGTTCCGGAACCATTAACCTTCTGGCGCTTCCTGGAAGCCCCGTTCCGCATGTATCCGCTCGCTGAAACCCGCTGATCGCTTCGAACCAATGGTGACTCTCAACTCCGGCTTGTTCCGCCGTTCCGAATTGCCGTCTGGCACTTCCTGACGAGTAGGGAGGTTCCATGAATCCCGCGGGCCTTTGATCCGCCCTGGACTTTTCAAGAGGCTCACTGTTGCGCTTTTCCGTAGTAGGAAGCGGTCATCGTTGGTTGAGGCTTCGCAGGGCGCAATGCGTGTTCGAAAACCCAGTCCCCGATGCGTTCGCCCTGGATATAGCCGGCGTTCACCGCGGTCGAAAAGTGAATCCCGCAAAGAATACGTGATGCACCATTTTCTCGCGCCGCTTCAGAGAAACTCCAGAACTTGCGCGTGATGCCGGGATAAGGCGCGCCGCTCGTCATCGTGAAACTGATGAAGTCGGTATTGAAGAACCGGGCCATCACCGTGGCTGCCGCAGCCCCTTCCACCGTATGGGTCGAGGGGTAGTCCGGCACCGGCGGGGTCGGAAGGTAACTTAGCCACTCGCTGTCGCCAAGCTCGCGAATGGCAGTGACCGGCCGCCAGTAGTTGTAGTAGTATTTGCTGTCGAAGCCGGCGATGTAGCCGTCGGCCAGCGCGAGATTCACCAGCGCTAACAGCCGGGCGTTCTCCCACACGTCGAATTGCCGTGCCGCCAAGACTCCGCGCGCGATCCGGTTCCAGCCTTGAGGGGAACTTTCGTACCAATAGCGGCCGATCTCGCTCTGTTCGGGGGTCCGCGTGACGCTCTTGCTTCCGCCGATCGCCTTGACCTCTTCAAGGTCTGCCAGAGCACGTGGACTGTTTGGCGCCGGCGGTTCGGCGCAGCGGAACTGCGCGGACGACTCCAGCACGAACGGCGTTACACTGCCCCAGTGCACCGCAGCTGCCGGTGTAAAGTCCGGCGCTGTCTGGCGGTAGTCGCCGGGCTTCGTACCCGGGATGTACTCTACGGGTACTTTTCTGACCGTCGTTTTCACGTGCCTTGAGGATCGCGGCTGCGGCAGTTCGCCCAACCTCCAATCCGGCCGTTTTTCTCGAACCATCGGCGATGGGGCGAAGCGTCTCCTCCAAAGCCGCGTCGAAACTCGCTTTCGACTCCGGGAGCAAAACGACCAGCGTGCCGTGTGCGGCCCCGACGATGGCGGCCTCGACCGAGGCCCCAACCGGTGCCGGGGATATCCTCGGTTGATAGGGCTCATAGCGAAACGCAACACCATTTACGGCATCGTGAATTGCCACGTGCAGCATCGCGAGGACGCAACTCTCGGTGAGCGGGTTCGTATTGGCCATGGCGGTGGCGTCGGTCGCAACTTGATTCCACCGCGTGACTTCGTCACCCGCAGCCGTGCTGGCGACGGTGACGGTCAGCAGCACTGCGGCTATCGATGCGATAGTTGATCTTACCATCGAACGCCTGGCGCCCGCGCGGCAATTCGAATTAGAAACAGAAGACATAGGCGAACCTCCCAGTGCTCCGTTTTCCGGATGTTTGATGTTCATAAATTTGTGTCCAAATCATTCAAGTTGCGAGCGATTTTCTTATGAGTCCTCGCCGAGTCACCCGTTTTGGTTCGATACGAATTGATAAGACGTCTGAAACCCTCTCTTCGAGGTTTCCTGCAAAGTTGATTGAAAGCCGATTGGACAGAAGCAAACTCATCAGGAACAGGGCTGCTGCTCCAAGTACGGTATAGCTTGTTCCGGCGATTACGCCGGCCGAACCCCAGACCACCCCTCCAAGGGCCATCGCCCCTTGCGAGATCATTATCACCACCGCGTTCATACGGCCCCGGGCCCAGCCTGGCATGGCACGCTGCGCCGCCAGCCAGAGTTCGGAAGCCGAAATCGTCCACCCCACGCCGGCAAGCGCTGCGATAACAAAAAATATTTCGGCTTGGCGAACCAGCGCCATTGACACGTAAACCAAGACCAGCAGCAAATTCGCCGAGAGAGTGAGGTTGTTGGGCGACAAGCGGGCTCTCAGCCGCGGAATGATGAAGACCGCGCCAACAACCGATCCAGCTCCCATGCTCGTGAACAAGAGACCCAGACTGGACGAACCGAGATGCAACGCCTTCAAGCCGACAACCGGCATCAAGGCCGGAACCACCGAAATGAACAGCGCAAAGAGGAAGTTCCGGGCCAGGACGACCTGAAATCCGGGCGCGTTAAGCGCGTAGCGAACTATTGTCCCGAAAGATTTCAGAAAGCTCTCCGACGGCGGCGTTGCCGGCTGGGGTGATTGCTTCCATTGCCGGGTGGCCACAACAACCAAGAGGAAGCAGGCGGCATTTAGAGCAAAGACAACATTCGCGCCGGCAAGCAACACCAACAAACCGCCCAATACCGGGCCGATAATTCCCGCGATGCTGAACTGCAAACTTCCCAGAGTCGCTGCGGAGGGCAACTCCGCGTCGGAGACGGCGTGGCGCACGATCGATGTCCAAGCCGGTGCGTTAATGGCAAATCCGACCCCAAGCAAGAACACGCAACCCAAAATGAGGTAAGGATTGAGGAGATTCATCCAACCAAGGATCGCCAAAGCGAAGGCTGTTGCGGCCAGGCAAAGATTGATTGTGCAGACCAGTTTCTGACGATCGACCCGATCTGCGAGGGCGCCCGCGGGCAGTGTGAACAGAAAGAAGGGAAGGGCCGCCACGGTCGACATCAACGACAGCCACAAGGACGACCCGGTAAAAACATTCATCATCCAGGTCGCCGCGCTCTCGTGAGCGACCATGCAGGTTCCCGAAATCACCGCGGCAACCCAGAGTTTTCTGAAGGCCGGATTTCTCAGCGCCGCCCAAGTGGAGTTCATTTGCATGGATGAGTTCTTCATTCCGGTACAAAGGCGGCGGGGTTCCAGAGTTTCAGGAATTTGTTCCTAAACATGCTTTTACCCGCTACGTTTGGGAAAAGATCCGCTAGTGAAACGCGACCATGGTCCGGCAGTGGAGGGCAGACGCGTCTGTCCGGGTTGCGGGAACGAGTTTTCCGGCGCCGTGGAATTCTGTCCGGTGTGCCTGTTTCGCGGGGCTCTCGATGGACGTGGCGAATCCAATGAGTCTTCTGATGCAGACCGCGCTGAGACAAAACCCGCGCGCGCAGCCAATCGGTTCGAGCACTACGAACTGATGTCCGACGAGAATGGAAATCCGGTCGAACTGGGTCGCGGCGCGATGGGGGTTACTTACAAGGCGTTCGACGTCGATCTGCAATGTCTTGTGACGCTGAAGGTCATCAGCGAACGCTACTTGGGTGACGAGTCGGCTCGACTTCGTTTCTTGCGTGAAGCGCGCGCGGCGGCCAGCGTCCGCCATCCGAACGTTGCCTCGGTCTTCCACTTGGGGAGAACCGGCGCGAACTATTTTTACGCGATGGAGTTTGTGGAGGGACAAACGCTCGAGGCTCTCATCAGACGCTCCGGCCGGCTTGAGGTAAGGTTGGCCCTGGACATGGCGACCCAGGTCGCCGCCGGTCTGGCCGCGGTGCACAAGCAAAAACTTGTTCATCGGGACATCAAGCCGGGCAACATCATGGTGAGTTGGGAGGACGCGGGTGCCGTGACGGCAAAAATCGTCGACCTCGGCCTCGCCAAGGCGGTCGTCAATGAGCCAGGTTCTGGAACCACGATCTCGATAGCGGGGGTCTTCGCCGGGACGCCGCCGTATGCCAGTCCCGAGCAATTTGCAGGAGTAGGCGTGGACATACGCTCAGATCTTTACGCCCTGGGAGTGGTGGTCTGGGAGATGGTGACAGGGCATGCGCTTTTCAAGGGTTCGCCTGCTGAATTGATGTATCAGCATCAGCACGCCCCGCTGCCGCTCGAACAGCTCGAAGGTGTGCCTCAACCGGTCGTTGCTCTCATCGAGGTACTTCTCGAGAAAGACCCGCAGCGGCGTTTTCAGACGCCCGCCGGGCTTCTGAAGGTGATGCCGGCGGTAACAGGCGCGATCGATGAAAGGCGTACGGTGACTTGTCAAAGCTTGCGGCAAATGGCCGCTGGCGATTCCCACGCCCCAACTCGCAAGGCGCCCGGACGGCGTGGACTCGAGAAGATTTCCATTGCCAGATTGCCCGTCACGGGAAGCGATGTTTTTGGACGCGAGCAGGATATCGCTTTCCTGAATGATGCGTGGGCAAACCAGAAGGTCAACGTCGTCACCATCGTAGCCTGGGCCGGCGTCGGGAAATCTACCCTCGTCAACCATTGGCTTCGAGGGCTGGGTGCCCAGGATTACGCGCCTGCGGAACTCGTTTTCGGCTGGTCATTTTACCAGCAGGGCAGCAGCGGAAAATCCACGTCCGCAGATGAGTTTCTTGACGCTGCTCTCGCCTGGT
Organism: uncultured Verrucomicrobiae bacterium; assembly: GCA_963731945.1. Classification (GTDB taxonomy): domain Bacteria; phylum Verrucomicrobiota; class Verrucomicrobiia; order Chthoniobacterales; family Terrimicrobiaceae; genus DASTFP01. Next base: position 40,210 of record CAVSXN010000013.1, read on the forward strand.
TTGGAGATCCGGACCCACGGATCGAAACGGCTTGGGAAAAGGGCGCAAGATTGGCCAACCTGATTGCGCACCGCCGGGCCTTGCTGGTTCTGGACGGCCTGGAGCCGCTGCAATATCCGCCCGGTGTCGCAGAAGGCCGGCTGCGCGAGCCTTCGCTCCAGGCGGTTCTGCGTGAGCTTGCTGCCTTCAACATCGGTCTCTGCGTGGTGACCACGCGGATTCCTATCGCTGATATTGCCGACTACGAGCGCACTTCGGCCCCGCGCCGGAACTTGGAACAGCTATCCACCGATGCTGGTGCAAAGCTGCTCCGGGCGTTGGGTGTGAAGGGCCCCGAGGCGGAGTTACGAGCCGCCAGCGACGAATTCAGCGGCCATTGTCTTGCCCTGACTCTACTGGGAAGCTACCTGACAGATGCTTACAATGGAGACGTCCGTTGCCGCAGCGAAGTGTCAGAGCGCCTGACTGGCGACGTGCGCCAGGGAGGTCATGCCCGAAGAGTTATGGAGTCCTATCAGAGTTGGTTTGGCGAAGATCGTGAGCTTTCAGTCCTTCGAATGTTGGGCCTCTTTGACCGGCCCGTTGACGAAAACGTGCTCGAAACCCTGCTCAAACCACCGGCTATTTCGGGCCTGACAGAGTCGCTAATCGGTCTGAGTCCGAAGGAGTGGCGAACGATCCTTGCCAGATTGAGAAGAGCAAGACTCCTCGCGGGAGAAGACCCGCAGCAGCCCGGGGAGCTGGATACACATCCCCTGGTTCGCGAATACTTTGGTGAGCAGTTGCGGAGCCAACAAACCGAGGCCTGGAAGGAATGCAATAGGAGGCTCTATGACTACTACAGAACGCATGCGATCCAGCTGCCAGCCAGTTTCAGGGAGATGGAGCCCCTTTTCTTGGCCGTCGCCTCCGGTTGCAATGCGGGTCTGTTTCGCGAAGCGCTGCATGAAGTCTACATCCCGCGAATTCAACGAGGAGCTGCCTCCTTCGCTGCGAACGCGCTGGGAGCCCGGGAAGCCTTGCTCTCGGCCCTCGCTGCTTTCTTCGAAGAGGGATGCTGGGGTTCACCCGTGCAAGCGGGCATCGAGGACCACGGCCTCGCGGAGGAAGACGAGCTCTTCATTCTCTTGCAGGCAGCGCTCTATCTGACGGCCACGCGAGGACATTCGGCCCCCGAAGCGCGCGTTTGCTACGAGCGGGCAGAGTCGTTGTGTCGTTCGCTCGATCGGCCCCAGCTCTTGTATTTGGCGCTGCTGGGGCAATGGCACTGCTCTCTTCTCACGGACAAGCTGATCGCAACGATGCAGGTCGCCGAACGGCTTTACGCATTGGCGCAGGTGCACCACGACCCCGCCCAAATGATCGGGGCATGCCGGGCTTTGGCAGGGACGAATCACTTTCTCGGCGACTTCGCGTCCACGCAAACATACGCGATGAGAGGTATTCAAATCTGGCGCTCGGGAGCCCTGCCGTCGAAGGAGGAGGACCTGGATGCGTCCGTCGTCATTTGTCTCTGCTACGAGGCATTGTCCGAGTGGCATTTGGGAGAGATCGCCTCGTCTCACTCGACCATGGCCGAAGCAATTGCGCTCGCAAAGGAACTCAATGACCGGCATGCTCTGGCGGGAACACTGCATTTCGCGGCGATTCTTGGTCACCTCGAGCGCAACCCCGCCGAGGTCGAAAGCCTGGTCTCGGATCTCATTGAACTTTCAACACGCCACAATTTTTCGCTTTGGCTCGCCGGAGCGGAGATCCTCGGCGGCTGGGCGCGGAGCGCTTCGGGGCGCGTGGAGGAGGGTATCGCGCGGATCGAGGACGGAATACGGGGTTACCGGGCGAGCGGCACGATGCTTCGCATGCCGCACTATCTCGCACTAAAGGCCGAAGCTTTCCACCTGGCGGATCGTCTCTCGGAAGCTCTTGAGACAATCACGGAGGCTGAAAAAGTGGTCGAGAGATTCGGAGAGCGTCAATATTGTGCCGAATTGCAACGGCTCAAGGGTGTCTTCTTGGCGAGGCTTGGTGCCGACGAGACTTATACTGAAGAAACGTTCGCCGAAGCGATTCGCACCGCAAAACAGCAGAACTCGGTTTCACTGGCAACACGCGCGGCATCAAGCTACGCGGAGTATTGCCGTCGCAAAGGATAGCGCTAGGGCTGGCTTCGTGCAACGTGCGGGTCAAAATTGACGGACAAGGGAATGGCAGTTTGGCATGAGCGGTGGTCATGATCCAGAAACGACAGTCTTCATGCCATAAGGCGGTGCGGTTCCGCGGTTTCAGAAATCTTGTTCCTAAAGATGGTTTTACCCGATACTATGGATAAACGACCCGACTCTTCGTGAAACGCGACCATGGCCTGCCAGAGGGCGCGGCGAGCTTTCATGCCACACGCTGGACGATCGTCATGAAGGCGGCGCAAAGTCAGGCGCATGGGGGACAGTCCGCTTTGGCGGAGTTGTGCCGGCTCTATTGGTATCCACTCTACATTTTTGCCCGGCGCCGAGGGTATTCGCCGGATGACGCCCAGGACCTTACGCAAGGCTTTTTCCTGCACTTGCTCGAACGCCGGGCGCTTACCGGCGTTGACCGGCTCAAAGGGAAATTCCGGTCGTTCTTGCTCGCGTCATTCCAGAACCACATCTCGGATGCGGTCGACCGGGCGCGCCGCCTCAAGCGAGGAGGAGACAGGGAGTTTGTGCAACTGGATGCGGAAGAGGCAGAAGAGCGCTATCGACTCGAGCCGGTCGAGTCTTTGACGGCAGAAAAAATCTTCGATGCCCGGTGGGCGATGACCGTGCTGCAAGAAGCGCTGCAGAAACTTCGCGAAGAGTATTCCATCGCGGGAAAAGCGTCCACATTTGAAGCGCTAAGAGTTTTTCTGGATCCCAATAGCAGCGTCGCTCCGCCTTCGTACGACGAGGTGGCGGATCGACTGGGGCTTGGCACCGGCGGGATCAAGACCCTTATTCATCGCATGCGCAAGCGCTACACCGCGCTGTTGCGAGAGGAGGTCGGCCGCACGGTCTCGGACCCGGCAGACATCAACGAGGAGATCCATGCGCTTTGCGACGCCCTGGTTGCAGCCGAAGGACGGTTAGGCCCATGAAAGCAGAGAGGAGACGCCTCTGCCCGGGTTGCGGAAATGAGTTTCCGGAGCGTTTGGATACTGTCCGGTGTACATTCCTCGCAAGGCTCTCGCCGGCGGGCCAATCCGCTGAGCCCTTTGCAGGACGCTGTCGTCCCATATCGGAACATGTGACGCAACGGTTTGAGCACTCTGAAGGCGGCACAGCCGAGGACGGGGCACAGTCGAGTTGAGCCGCGGGGCGATTGGGATAACATTCGATGTCGATCTGCGCGGCCTCGTGACGTTTCCTTCGCAGAGGCCATGCCAGGAAGAACCTCGCGATGATCCCAGTAAATCGCCAATCTCCGAAAATGATAAGCCGAACAGGATGAATCGTCGTTTCCCCAGGAAGGAGAACGAACAGACCCCATTTTGCCGAGTCAGTATCGTGAAAACCTGCGAATGTTCGATGGCGATATCTGTATTCGGGGAGAATCCGCGCGCTCCATCATTCCCTTGCACGAACGGCGTACATGCTGCACGGTTGCGACCGTTACCAAATGAAAGCAGCTCGTTTCTTCCTTGCGGTCGTATCGGCCGGACTGACAATTGGTTTAAGCTCCTGCGCGACGGTTTCCCAAAGACAGAACTCGTTCTCCTTTGATCCGCCGGCCTCGGAGCCGAAAAATCGCTCCGCGGTCAAGCTCAAGCTGAGCACTGGAGCGCAGCGGCTCTACGTCGTTGAGGGGGATACCGTCCTTCTCGCCACGCCGGTTACCGTCGGAACGGTCTCAACGCCTACTCCGCACGGCAACTTCACCATCTATTCGAAGGTGGCCAACCGCCGCCGCCAAAGCAGTCCCGGAGCCGGCTATCCGATGACCTATTGGATGGAGTTCAAGCCCGCCTATGGTCTGCACTGGGGCTTTGTCAAAGCGACTCCAAGCACGCACGGTTGCGTTCGCATGCCCATCGACTCCGCGCGCAAGACTTTCGAGCTTATCCGGGTCGGCACGCCGATCAACATTGCCACCAGCCAACCTTGGGACGCGACGGTCGGCAAAAATCTTCCCGTTCTTGACGACAGCAACCTGGCGGACCCTCCCCTGTCATACATGCTCAGCTCGAGGGTTTTCGCGGACGCGCGTCGCGGCAATCTCTGGAAGTACTGAGGGGAGCGGAAAAGGGAGCGGAAAAGGGTCAGTCCTATAATCTACATATCTTGACGGATTAGGTTACATACTCTCGTAGGGTGGCCCATGGCCAAGCGTTCGGCGATCCAGGCGTTGGTCGCTGTCGAGCGCGATCGCAGTTCCCGGGCTATGCACACCTTCCACTTGGCGCTTTTGGGGGCGCGCAGCGCATCCCCCTTCGTCTTGCCTGCCCTTCTCAGTAAAGCGGCGAGCGCCCTCTCCCATTTCTCTTCCCTCAGTTCGGCCACTTCGCGCCCGCCCCAACCTCCGGGCTCCTCGAGCTCCGCGTAGATCTCTCTTAAATTCTGCCGGTATTCTTCGGATGCCACGGCCCAGCCGTGACAATACCGCCTGGCCAGCGAGTCCCGCGCGGCGGGGTCACTCTCCTCAGCGAACTCCAATTGTCTCGCGTATTGCCCCATGCCCGCCACAGAGTCAGGAAACTCCAACGCTGAAAGAAAGCGTCCTCTTCTAAGCGGCTCTGGCGGCCTCCGCGTGAAGAATTTCGGATAACTTGACCGCTCATACTCGCGCAACTCCGCGACGGTTGCGATACCCGCACGCACTGGATTGAGGTGAATGTAATTGACCAATCCCAAAAGAGGCCTGCCCTCCTCTATCACCAGGCTCTTGTATCGAGACTGAAAAACATGCCCGCGCTCGCCTCGGAAGGCGTTGAACCGAATTCCGAAGGTGCCCTGCAACCAGCGCATCCCCTCTACCAAGTTCGCCTCGGGAGTTTCCACCGCCAGGTGGTAATGGTTACTCATGATCACGTAAGCATGGAGTAACCACCCGCACTTTGCGCAGGCCTCGAAAAGGGTCTTTTCAAAGGCTCCGGCAGTCCTACCCTCAAAAAGCTCCTTGCGGTAGTTGCCCCGGCTGATCACATGGTAGATGGCTCCTGCAAACTCCAGCCTCGGCTTTCTGGCCATCCCGCCACGTCATCTAGTTGGCTTCACAAAGTCAAGATGTATTTTATAGGACTGACCCTTTTTCTGACCTTCTTTTTCTGACCTTTTTCCCACTCCCTTTTTCCCACTCCCAACTATTATCCCGCGCTCGCGGCAGCGGCGGCGCGCGAACTAAAGCGTCCCATCAAACTGGTTTATACGCGAACGCAGATGTTCACGGGACACGGGTATCGTCCTTACACCTGGCAGAAAGTTGCGCTCGGGGCGGAAAGAAACGGCAAACTGACGGCAATGATCCACGAAGCCGTAAAAAATGCTTCGACCTTCAAAGATTGGACGGACGGCACGACGGAATTCACGCGCCCGCTGTATGCCTGCCCGAATGCGGATACGCCCAACCGGATCGTCAAAACCGACTTATCGACGCCGGAATCGATGCGCGCGCCGGGTGCTGTTTCAGGAATGTTCGCGCTCGAATGCGCCATGGACGAACTCGCCTACGCGCTCAAAATAGATCCGTTGGAGTTGCGGCTCGTCAACTTCACCGATGTTCACCCGGATAGCGGAAAGCCGTATTCGAGCAAGGCGTTACGTGAATGTTACCGGCTCGGTGCAGAAAAATTTGGCTGGAAGGACCGCAAATTCGAGCCGCGCTCTATGCGGGACGGAAGACTTCTGGTCGGTTGGGGAATGGCAACCGGAGTTTGGGGTGCGTGGCAGCGCCCTGCAGGGGTGAAAATTACTTTCAAACCCGAGGGTAGCGCGCATGTCGCGAGCGCTACGTCAGACATCGGGCCGGGAACTTACACGGTAATGACTTTGATCGCCGCCGAGTATCTCGGTCTACCCGCCGAAAATGTAAAGTTTGAACTCGGGGACACAAAATTTCCCCCGGCTCCGGTGCAGGGCGGTTCATTTACGACCGCGAGTGTCGGTACGGCGATTTATGAATCGGCACAAAACATCAAAGGGAAGCTGCTGGATCTAGCGAATCAGGACGCCGCGTCGCCTTTTCGAACCGCGAAAATCGACGACGTCGAGATGCTGGACGGAAAGCTGCAGATCAAGAACAATTCGGCGCTATCGGTAAATATTTCCGAGCTGATGCGGCGCAACAACCTGACGGAACTGACTGACGTTCACGAATCCAAACCTTCGCCGGAACGAGAAAAATACGCGATCGCCGCGCATGGCGCACAATTCGTGGAAGTCAAAGTTGACCCGGATTTGGGAATCGTCCGCGTTACGCGGGTCATCGAGGTAACCGCCAGCGGCAAGATTATAAATCCGAAAACTTCGCACAGCCAGGAACTCGGCGGCATCGTTTGGGGCATCGGCATGGCGCTCCAGGAAGCGACCGAAATCGACCATCGTTACGGGCGCATTATGAACCCGAATCTTCAGCATTATCACGTGCCTGTGAATGCCGACGTTCTGGATTACGAGACGATCTTCGTCGAGGAGGACGATAAGATCATAAATCCGCTCGGCGTGAAAGGCATGGGCGAGCTTTGCCAGGTGGGAATTCCGGCGGCGATCGCCAACGCTGTCTTCCACGCCACTGGCAAGCGCGTGCGCGACCTGCCAATCACGCCGGACAAGCTCATCGGCTGACGCACGCATGAAGTCGCTCACCCAAATTCTCCAGCGCGCCTGCGCCGAGCGCACCAAACCCTGGGCCCTCGCAACCCTCGTCCGCACCCACGGCTCGACCTATCGCAAGGCCGGTGCGCGGCTGCTCGTCGATGCAAGCGGCGAGACGACCGGTGTGCTCAGCGGCGGCTGTCTCGAGGAGGAGATCGCGAAGCGTGGCCAGCGCGTCATCGAGACAGGCGAACCGGCGTTGCTGCACTTCGATACTCGGCGGCTTTTCGGTTGCGACGGGAAACTGGAGATCTTCGTCGAGCGTATTGCGCCCGCCAACACAGCGGGAAACATCCTCACCGCGATCGCCGCGTATCTGGCCGAGCGCCGCATCTGCCGCGTTCGCACGAAGTTCGCCGGCACAGATAAAGGCTCTGCCATCCTCGCGCCCCACGCACTGGTTGCCGAGCACGATGAGACCTTCATCCACACGATCCCGCTGCCAATCCGCCTGCTCCTTTTCGGCGCCGGCCCGGAAATCGCTCCGCTACAGGCACTCGCCGCGCCGCTCGGCTGGCTCGTCCACAGCTTTACTCATCCGACCGATTTGCCCGACGATTTCCGTGCGGACGACCAGACCGCCGGGATCATCATGACGCACAACTTCGGCCGCGACCTCGCTGCGCTCGATCGCCTCTTGCCCCTCCGCCTGCCATATCTCGGCCTGCTTGGCCCGCGCAGACGCCACAGCGAGCTCCTTGCCTGCTACGCCGGACTGCGCGACCTCGACCCTGCCTGGCTCGCTCCGCTCCATGCCCCCGCCGGTCTCGACATCGGGAGCGAAGCGCAGGAGGAGATTGCGCTTTCCATCATCTCCGAAATCGCCGCCGTTCTCGCCGGCCGCAATGCCGGTTTCCTCCGCGACCGTGCTACCGCCATCCACGCCTTGCCGCCCTCGGTTATCCGCGAGCGCCGCGAGAACGCCGCGTGAGCACCGGCATCATCCTGCTCGCCGCCGGCGAATCCAAACGCTTCGGCCAGCCCAAGCAACTCTTTCGCTTCCGCGGCCGCACCCTCCTCCGCCACGCCGCCGAAACCGCGCTCACCGCAAGCCTCGGTCCGGTCATCACCGTGCTTGGCGCGGAGGAACATCGCTGTCGCGAGGCGCTCTCCGGACTTCCAATCACGATCGTCGTCAATCAGCTCTTCCGCGAAGGCATGGGCACCTCCATCGCCATCGGAGCCCGCTCACTGACCGACGAAGACGCCGCCATCATCACGCTCTGCGATCAGCCCGACCTTACCGCTGCCACGCTCCAAGCGCTGCACAACAAGCACGAACAAACCGGCGCCAACATCGTCGCCGCCCACTACCAGGGAACGAACGGACCTCCCGCACTCTTCGCGCGCGCTTACTTCCCGCAGTTGCGTCAGCTCAGCGGTCCCGCAGGCGCGAAAGCCCTCATCACCAGCGAGGCGAATCTCGTCAGTATGGACTGCCGTGAAGCTGCGTTCGACCTCGACACTCCCGCCGACTTCGCGCGCTGCACCCATCAACGCCACCAAGGCTCCGGCGACTCGCCGCCCAGTGCGCTCGGACGTTGAGCTTGAACGCTGGAAATCCTCGATTATTCCGTGGCGACCAACACCTGTCCGCAGGTGGAGGGAATTCCGATCCAGAAGTTAGACGAGGCTTACCAGAAGGCGGCGACGGAGGAAAAATTCAGATATGTGATCAACATGCGCTCACTGAGACGAGCGCGACCAACAAAAGCCAAGGTCTCTTCTCGCCGATTCGACGCGCTTCGCCGTTTTAGCGCTGGCGCCGGTAGTCGGTAGGAGAAAGGCCGCTCTCTTTGCGAAAGAGCTGCGCAAAGTTGCTTGGGTTTGAGTAGCCGACTTCGAGCAGCAGGCGAAGGTTGATGAGGCGGCCTGCCGTAGAGAAAAGCGAGAGATTGTGCTGTCCATCGGACCAGGTTAGCGACGCCGAAGTCCAACTATGCGTCATCCATCTTTGCGACTCTGCAACAGACTTCTAATCGGTTGCCGCAAGGATCCTCAAAGAAGATCGCATAGTAGCCGGCCTCATACTCGGGATTGAACATCGGACCCTCCACGTTCAATGCTTTGGCGCGGGGAAGCACGGCGGCCACTTGGTCCACCTCTTCACGGGTATCGCACCAAAAGGCGATGCGAGTCTTGTTTGGCGTATGTTCCGGATCCTCGATCAACGAGATAAACTCAGGCTTAGAGTGCTCACGCGAGCTGTCGTACGCGATGGAGTCGGCTTCCACCCGTCGTGCCGGAAAGCCGATTGCCGGCAGCAGCACGCTGTAGAACGCATCCGCCGCCTCAAGATTCGTGACGCGAAGGTCAATGTGATCAAATAATCGAGACTTCATGACTGCGATGTTCGCGTGGCGAGTCTAGCGTCACCTGGAATGATGTGGAAGCGAGAAGACGGGGAAGTGCCGCTGCAAACGTATTAAGAATGGGGGCATAGAAGGTATCTCGAAAACCATGCTCTTCCCCGGGTGTCGGATTGATTTCCAATCTTTGCTGCAGCAAGCTGTGGTCCTTACTCCCGCGATGAACCAGCACGGTCAACCTGTTGAACAACTAGAGAAACGCTGTTGCGTTGTCGGGGGTGGCCCCGCCGGAATGATGCTCGGGTTTTTGCTCGCTCGCGTCGGCGTGGAAGTGATCGTTTTAGAAAAGCACAAAGATTTTCTGCGCGATTTTCGCGGCGACACGATACATCCTTCGACCTTGGAGCTGATGCACGAACTCGGCTTGCTCGAGGTGTTTCTCCGTCGCCCGCATCAAGAGCTCCGCCAGATTCAGGCGCATTTTGGCGTGGAAAAAACGACGATAGCGGATTTTTCGCATCTGCCGACGCGCTGCAAATTCATCGCCTTCATGCCCCAATGGGACTTTTTGAATTTCATTTCCGAACATGCGCATCGGTGCGCCTCCTTTTCGCTGCGTATGGAAACGGCGGTTAACGACTTGCTTTTCGAGAATGAGCGAGTCATCGGCGTGCGAGCAGCAACGCCGCAGGGCACACTCGAAGTTCGGGCTGATCTGGTGGTCGGCGCCGACGGACGCAGCTCGACGGTGCGCGAACGCGCAGGCTTGGAAGTGATGGACCTCGGCGCGCCCATCGATGTCCTCTGGTTCGGTCTCTCGAAACACGAGGGCGACCCAGAACAATCCTTTGGCTATGTGGGTGCCGGCCAATTCATGGTCCTGCTCGAGCGGGGCGACTACTGGCAGTGCGGCTACGTGATTCGCAAAGGCGAATTCGACGAAAGACGCCAGCGTGGATTGGAAAAGCTACGTGCGGACATTTCGCGATGCGCCCCGTTCCTGGATAACCGCGTGGAAGAGTTAAAAAATTGGGAGGCGGTGAAACTGCTCACGGTCAAAGTGGACCGGCTGCGGCAATGGTGTCGCGAAGGGCTGCTGTGCATCGGCGACTCCGCACACGCGATGTCGCCAGTCGGCGGCGTTGGCATCAACCTCGCGATTCAGGACGCCGTCGCGACAGCCAATATTTTGGGGCAAGCTTTGCGCGAGGGCCGTGTCGGCCTAGACGATTTGCACGCTGTTCAGCAGCGCCGCGAGTGGCCCGCCCACCTTACTCAACGCGTGCAGATCTTTATGCATAAACATTTCCTTGGGCGCATCTTCAATGCGACTGAGCAAACGGCTCCACCATTGCCCGCGCGGCTGCTCGAAAAATTTGCAATGCTGCGTCGAATCCCGGCTCGGATGATAGGAATTGGTTTCCGGCCAGAGCATGTGCTCGCAGCCAACAAATAAGCCCCGCATCGGAGATCCCTGACTCGCGGCGATGGGTGGGTGATTTATCGGCCACTTCTTGCGGTGAGCTGAACAAACGGCTAGATCTCCCCTGATGCGGACGCGTTTCGCTATCGAATTCAACAGGCGATCGGCGCGTTTTGCCGGGACTCTCGTGCTCGCGATTCTGCTGTCCGTTGTCTCGACAGGGGCGCAGCAACCGTCCACGGCGGTCGAAAAGAAGCCGGACGTTCCCTACATGCCCACGCACGAGAAGGTGGTCGCGGAAATGCTAAAGGTGGCCAAGGTGGGTAAGGACGACATCCTCTACGATCTCGGGTCCGGCGACGGTCGCATTGTCATCACCGCGGCCAAGGAATTCGGCGCGCGCGGCATCGGCGTCGATATCGATCCAGACCTTATCAGGGAGGCTCGCGAAAATGCCGTCAAAGCCGGGGTGGCCGACAAGGTGAAGTTCCTGCAGCAGGATCTCTTTGAGACCGACATCCGGGAGGCCACTGTGGTTACCCTTTATCTGTGGCCCGAGATAAATCGGCGGCTGCGGCCCAAGCTCCTCAGCGATCTGAAGCCGGGCACCCGGGTGGTCTCCCACAACCACGACATGGGTGATTGGAAACCGCTCAAGACGGTAAGGGTGCGCGTGCCCCATGAATACGTCATCTCCAAGACGCTGAACATGCGCGTTCCACACCAGCACAAGATCTATTACTGGGTTGTGCCGGCGCGCACCCACGACTAAGCCGAGCGGCGCTGAAGTAACGATGTGCCCCTTACGACAAATTTGGAAGATCTTGTAGAGGCGCTTGTGGCAAGCGCCTATGGACTTCTCTGGGCGCTTGACACAAGCGCCCCTACAAACCCCACCATAGGGCGAGGTAATCTCTGCTACTGCTGTAGCTACAACGCTCACGTGCCGTCGCCACGACCTCCATCCGCTGGACACGGTTTCGGTATTCGAACTTCACTGAGCCAGGTATCCACCATCCACGGCGAGAACCGCGCCCGTGATGAATGATGCCTCAGAATAAAGGGTCAGTCCTATAATCTACATATCTTGACGGATTAGGTTACATACTCGTAGGGTGGCCCATGGCCAAGCGTTCGGCGATCCAGGCGTTGGTCGCTGTCGAGCGCGATCGCAGTTCCCGGGCTATGCACACCTTCCACTTGGCGCTTTTGGGGGCGCGCAGCGCATCCCCCTTCGTCTTGCCTGCCCTTCTCAGTAAAGCGGCGAGCGCCCTCTCCCATTTCTCTTCCCTCAGTTCGGCCACTTCGCGCCCGCCCCAACCTCCGGGCTCCTCGAGCTCCGCGTAGATCTCTCTTAAATTCTGCCGGTATTCTTCGGATGCCACTGCCCAGCCGTGACAATACCGCCTGGCCAGCGAGTCCCGCGCGGCGGGGTCACTCTCCTCAGCGAACTCCAATTGTCTCGCGTATTGCCCCATGCCCGCCACAGAGTCAGGAAACTCCAACGCTGAAAGAAAGCGTCCTCTTCTAAGCGGCTCTGGCGGCCTCCGCGTGAAGAATTTCGGATAACTTGACCGCTCATACTCGCGCAACTCCGCGACGGTTGCGATACCCGCACGCACTGGATTGAGGTGAATGTAATTGACCAATCCCAAAAGAGGCCTGCCCTCCTCTATCACCAGGCTCTTGTATCGAGACTGAAAAACATGCCCGCGCTCGCCTCGGAAGGCGTTGAACCGAATTCCGAAGGTGCCCTGCAACCAGCGCATCCCCTCCACCAAGTTCGCCTCGGGAGTTTCCACCGCCAGGTGGTAATGGTTACTCATGATCACGTAAGCATGGAGTAACCACCCGCGCTTTGCGCAGGCCTCGAAAAGGGTCTTTTCAAAGGCTCCGGCAGTCCTATCCTCAAAAAGCTCCTTGCGGTAGTTGCCCCGGCTGATCACATGGTAGATGGCTCCTGCAAACTCCAGCCTCGGCTTTCTGGCCATCCCGCCACGTCATCTAGTTGGCTTCACAAAGTCAAGATGTATTTTATAGGACTGACCCTTTCCCCCCTTGACTGACCCTCCCTTTCCCTTTCCCTGACCCCAGCTTTCCTCAGGTTCAACCGTTTGATGAATGCCGTCTCCATGTCGGTGGTCTGCTGGAGTCCGGCATACATGACGTTCTGAGGCTTGAGCGGGACCTTGACCGTACTGACAAACTCATGGTCCCCTTCACCCAGCAGATTCCCGAGCACCATGGCATGAGCATGCTTGAACTCGTTGGGCGTCATCACATCGGGATGGGCATCCACCCAGAGCACCGCCAGTTCTCCAGCATAGCGCTCGTTCAAGTACGCAAAAGGCGCGAGATCGACCAAGCAATCACCGCCCAGGATGACGATACGGTCCGGGCTGTGCTTTTCGATCAGTTCCCGGGCATTGCTGGCCTGCCGCAGCAAGGCATTGCGGGCAATGATGCCGTTTTCCAGCGGCAGTGCCTCGCGGTCCGGTTTGGCAACTTCGACGTGCTCCACAGGGCCGACCGGCGCGGGCGCAAGCCAGGTCAGTAGCTGAGACCCGAAGTAGTAAGGCGCGTTGTTTCCGCCCTGCCACTGGGGAAACACCAAGCGCAGCGTCTTGTCGGACGACGTATTCACGATTCAATTCTCCTGATGTCGTGGCAATGGCAATTGGAATTCAACGTAAGGCGGAAAGTCGGTGCATCCGAGATTGACTCCGCCGTAATTGGTCTCGCGATTCGCAACCGTCAAGGGCCAACCGTTACGAAAGCGCTCCGCGAGATCTGGATTCGCAATAGACGGCCGTCCAAATGCGATCAGGTCAGGCCCGCCGGGATCGAATGCGTGAAACAAGGGGCCCTTCGCGTTGCACGCTGAGTCTTCGTCGTTTCTTGGTCAGCAATGCCTCCAAATTGCGAATTGACTGGGAAAGCTGCTGCAACCGAAATGAGTTCTGGGCGCTCTGCAGCGCGTTCACCTGCAGATGATTGAATCGCTGGGAAAAAACCAGCTTGTCACCGTCCAGTGACACGCCAGGCGCGTATCGTTGGAGATCACGTCGCAGATTGTTATTCAATCCTGACCATGATCAGGTATATCTGCGATCAACTATCATGCTTGCGCACTAAGCATCATTGGAGCGACACAATGGGTGACAAACCTCCCATCGGAGCAACAAAGACTGTAGCAACCCTAGACGGCCGTATTCTCACATATCTCGAAGTTGGAGATCCGCACGGGCCGCTCGTTATCCATAATCATGGTGGACCTAGTAGCCGGTTTGAGGCACGCCTCTTCGCAAATTCAGCATCGAAGAATCGGTTACGACTCATATGCGTAGACCGACCCGGTATGGGACAGTCCAGTCCCCAAAAAACACGCTCCTACTCTGGCTGGGCTGACGACTTGATAGCGATCGCCGACGCGTTGGGATACTACGAATTCGGAGTGACAGGCTGGTCGGAGGGTGGTCCTTGGGCACTTGCGGCAGCCGCTTACATTGAACCCCTTCGATTGCGCCACGTGAGCAGCATCGCGGGTGGAAGCTACGGAGCATTTGGTGACAACTGGGCAGCGGATTATCTTTCTAAAGTCGACGCGCTGGGGGGATTCCTCGCGCTGCATTTTGAACCTGGCTTCCGCCTCATGTACGCGGCCCTTGGCACGACCGCCGAACACTTCCGTGGGACCTACATCAAACAAGTGCGGAAAGCCGTCAACGACTACGATCGACAGATTTTGCTGCAACCGGATTTCGAAACCACCTTCTGCGAAGCAAGCGCCGAATGCTTCGCTCAAGGCAGCAACGGGCTAGTTCGCGACAGTGAGCTCCTCTATCGGAATTGGGCTTTCGACGTGAGAGCAATCGAGCGGCGAGTCCACATGTGGCAAGGAATGGACGATCGACTTGTCCCGGCTTCTATCAACAAAACGGTGGCTGACCAAATGCCCGGAGCGATATGGCATTCAGTTGAGGGAGCCGGTCATTTTGTGGCTGTCGGTTCAGCGGAAGAATTGTTCGGAATCGCCGCCGGGGAACTCGGGTCGATGGACCCGAAATCGACACGAGACCCAACGTGATAGGCTCTTCGACATCGAAGACCCTGATCGAAGCGAGATGCGATGGTAGAATGTTATCAGAAAGACGGACGTAATGTCCCCCGTGCCATTTCGGAGCACATAGACCCGTAGTACAAGATCGAAGTGGTTGCGGGGTAGGATTCGAACCTACGATCCGGCGGCTGCCGTATTCTGAGCCTGGAGGAGTAATTCCCGTGATGGAGAAGCCATTGCCTCTGTCTTGACGCTTGAGCTTATTTTCAAGTTTTCGGGCGTCAGAGAGGCAAAGGGCATCGCTGGTCCAAACCAGTGTCCAAGGACCTCTTCCTCGTGTCCAACGAGAGTCGCCCGTATTGTGATCACGGAGTCCTCGAGGAACGTTGTCAGAAAGGCCAACGCAATGTCTTCCCGTGCCATGAAGATGGTAAGACTCTTCGCCAATTCAATTTCAGCTGAAGCAACACTTTGGAAGTTTACCCTGATCATGCTGGTTAGTGCGTTTTTGGCGTGTCCCCTCCGCGCGCAGGTCCCCCCGCGAGAGCTGCCGGCGGCGCCTCCACAGAGCGCCCCTCAGCAACTCTCCCAAGAAGAACTCAATAGGCTCCTCGACCCCATCGCCCTCTATCCTGATGCGCTGATTGCGTTGATCCTGCCGGCTTCCACTGTGCCCTCCGATTTGGTGCTTGCAGAGCGCTACATCGCTTCTAATGGCGATCCAGCGCAGATCGCTAATCAACCGTGGGACGACAGCGTCAAGTCACTCGTGCGCTATCCGGATGTTTTGAAATGGATGGACCAAAACCTCGAATGGACGACTGCTTTGGGCGGCGCTTTTTTATGAACTCCATTCAGGCTCTTCGGGCGGAGGCAATTGCCGCAGGCAGCCTTAAGGACACCCCGCAGCAGCGGGTCGTCCGAGAAAAAACCTGTGTCCGCATCGTCCCCGCGGAACCCGACGTGATCTATGTGCCACAATACGATCCCGAGGTGGTGTATGCTCGGCCCTATTCCGAGGATCTCGGTCCCCTGTTGACATTTAGCGCGGGATTTGCGGTCGGCTCTTGGCTCAACTACGATTGCGATTGGGACCGCCGCGGCATCTACGTTGGGGGCAGGGCGCGCCAACACAGAGTGGCGGTCAGAAGAGCCCTCCTCGAGTAAGCATGCACAGGGCAGTACATCACCCAACTGGTCGAGTCAATAATCAGCCGCCCGCATCACCGTCCAGCGCGTCGACGCAAAAGCACCAGAAGCACGTTGACCGCTCCCAAAGGTCGTCTCCTCAAGCGAACAACGCTCCGCACCCCTCGAATGGGCGGAAGCACCAGCAGAAACACGCCGCGCAGTCTGCACCTTCGCGAGCGAAGCAAAGCAAGCCGTCACAGCCACCACCTGCGGCAGCGCATCACGACCAGCATTCCAAGCGTTCCGCGGCTGCTGCGCACCAAAAAACCGCACCGCAGGCCTCTAATGCGCCCCAAGGCAAAGGCAAGGGTAAGGGCGGCGGGGAAAAGAAGCCTCACGAGAAGAAAAGCAAAGACGGCACCTGAGTCGTAGGCTGACTCAATGGACAAGAGAATGTTTCGGGCCTCTTGCGGCCTTGACGTTTCTCACGGCGGGCTCTTGCCATTCCGCCTCAACGCGACTTTGCCGCCGCTGAAAGCTGAGGATCCTCCGCCGCCCAGACGATCGCTTTAGGCCAGGCGCGTCGGGCAAGGCGGTCAGCGAATTCTGCGTAGGCTGACACCCGTCCGCCTAGGCGTGACCCGCTTCAAAGGCGAATCCTCATCCATGACCGTCTCCCTTATCAGAAGCTCGAATGAGCGCCTTCAACTCGCGAGCACTGACCGCCTCATGAACGACCATCCATGTCGCGCTCGAGTGTTCCCTCCTCGATTGCACGGCTTCTCGATCGTCTTGAAGGGCAAGAACCATGCTGACAAGTCCGATGGCATTGCCGCATTCGTCAATGACCGCTGCTCCGCTTGAGCCCGGCGCCCAATCGGTGCTTACATCGAGCACGAATGGCGCAGCACCACCATTCTCTTGCTTCGCCAATTCGGCCAGGCGGTTCACAATGCCGGCCGAAAAGTAGCTCCGCTCTCCCATCGGATCGCTAAAGCAAAAGACGCGGTCGCCCGGGCGCGCATCCTCGCTGAGCGGCAAGGGACTTGTCCTTCCTGTTGCTTTAACCCGTAAAATACAGACGTCGGAAGCCTTATTCGCGGCGGCGATTTCCGCCACCGGATAGACGATTCCCTCATCGTCTACTACAATCAGGCATCCTTGGCTCATTGCCCTGTCCTGCTCCAGGACGTGATACGCAGTCGCGACAGCGCCGTCCTCTGTAAGGAAAAAGCCACATGAGAGATCGAGGCGCCATCGCTTGCAGCCCTTGCAGAGATAATAATATCCCACGCGCACAAAGCTCTTGCGCGCCGATGCCCAGAGATCTCGCCCTGCCATCGGTGTATCGTGCGGCTGCGGAAGACTCAGCTGGCACGAGCCGCGGCTCAACTGCTCCTTAACGACCGATATGGGCAAGGAAAGACCCCGCGAATACAGTTGCTCCGCCCTCTTCCGCAGCACAGGATCTTCGCTGACATCCTTATCTGCCTGATAAACTGGAATACCCTGCGCCTCGCTTCTCAACGAGCCAATGGCCGCAAAGATAGCGAGAATCAGAAGAGAGTGCTTCATGAACAGCTGAGCATAGAATACACTGTTTGTTGCCCGTTCAAATTGGTCTTTTCACTCGGGTAGCTGCTTTCGGCGTTGCAGACCGTAATAGCGGTTGCACTGACGATGGCAATGGCAGCACGGCTGGATTAGTTCAGAAGAAGCCATCGAGTATCCCCGCTATCAGCCGGGGGTGCGCTCTGGTTCCCCTTGTCCGCAGAGGAGGCAAGCTGCCGCTCGATGCGGCGACCACAAACAAGTCGAAACGTCTGAACCGACGGGAGGCCGTATTGGCGAAGCGCGTCCCCGACCATACGTATATCAGGCTTGATCTGCGTCAGACACTTCCGCCCGGCATGGCATTCCGTTGCGCTCCGCAGCTCGTTGCCTCACCAGAAACCTCCGCAGATTTGAACTAAAACTTCACCCCCCAGCTGACCGTCCGCGCCGCCTAATTGGAAGTGCCGATGCCGGCGAGCTGCACGCAGACAATCAGCTGATTGTGGCGCACAGGCCAGGCTGCGCAGTGTTCCACCCTACATCTGTGCGGCGTGGCCGTGACGCGAATTGCGGCTGACGCTAAGCAGAAGAGCATGCTCATTCTAAAACGCATCTACCGGGGGGCCCGGGTTTGCCGAGGGCGTCTCTTCTCCGTAACAGGTCAATCGGGGTGTTTGAGAGAAAAATTCGGAAATTTTTGGAACATTCGGAATTTGTCTCGCACGGTGCAGTGGGCACCGTCTTCTGCGATGCGACAAACCAGGAACTCTCCGAAAGCTCTTGCGCCAAACCTCGCAACCGGCCAAGCGCCAGTATGGACTGCAAATAGCTGAAGACGTGGTAAAATTCTTGGAGAGCTATCAATCCCCGGACCAATTTTGACTACCATCGCACAAATGACGGACACCGAGACGGTGATGAACCTGCTCCGCAAGGTTCCCGTCTTTGCGAGCCTGAAGGATGAAGATAAGGTTTGCATCCAGGAGACGGAAGAATGGCGGCTTCCCGCGGGCGAAATGCTCGTCGAGGAGGGGAAGCACGCGGAGCATTTCTTTGTTCTGCTCGAGGGAGAGATCAGCGTGTGGAAAAAACACGCCGACCAAGAGATCGTCCTCTACCGCGCAAGACCCGGTGTGTTTTTCGGCGAAGTCCCGCTGTTACTTGGCACGCCTTACCTGCTGTCTGCACGCGCCGAGTGCGATTGCCGGCTAATCGTTTTTCCGGAGGAAGCGTTTTGGAAGCTGTTGCGGCTCTGCCCGGCCATTTCAGGTGAGATTTTCCGAGCGATGGTGACGCGTCTTCGCAACATCGAGGGTTCGAGGCAACAGCAGGAAAAGCTGGTTGCCCTCGGAACAATGTCCGCCGGTCTTGCCCATGAATTGAATAATCCCTCCTCCGCCGCCCAGCGAATCGCAGTGCATCTTGGAGAAGTGATTCAGATGATCCAATCCGTCGCCCATCGGTTGCACCACACGCTAGAGCATGAACACTGGGATCGGTTGATCGCACTCGTGGGCGAGGTTTTGAAGAACCCTTCGGCTGGCAATCACTCGTTCGAGCAGAGTGATTCGGAGGATGCGCTCACAGCCTGGCTGCGAGAAGGAGGGGTGAGTGACGCTTGGAAAATCGCTCCCGTGCTCGTCGGCGCGGGATTGGATAGGGGTGCACTGATTTTGCTGCGTGAAGATTTGCCAAGGAACGCTTTTAGCGACGCGGTGCAATGGATCGCTTTGCGGATGAAGCTTAAACCGCTGCTTGACGACGCAGAACAGTCCACCGAGCGAATCGCGAGCTTGGTGGAAGCCGTGCGTTCCATCGCGCGACAGGAGCACGCGGAGGCCGCGGATATTGACGTGCATGAGCAACTCCGAAGCGCGCTCAGCGTGCTAGATCACAAGCTCAAGAACGTTCGTGTCGCCCAGAATTTTTCGGGCGAATCCGGTCATGTCTGCGGCTATCGAAGCGAACTCGCGCAGGTGTGGGTCAACCTACTCGACAACGCAGCGGATGCTGTAAATGGCGGCGGTGAAATCGCTATCCAAACCCGGCGCGACGACAACCAGACGGTCGTGGAGATCATCGACAATGGCCCCGGCATCCCACCGCAGAATCTTACGCACATCTTTGAGCCGTTCTTCACCACGAAGGGTGTCGGTTCGGGGAAAGGGCTCGGCCTTACGATAAGCCAGGGCATCGTGGGAGACAGGCATGGGGGTGAGATCGAGGTCGAATCGAAAGCAGGAAAAACCCGATTCATCGTGCGACTGCCCGAGCGGCGCGTTGAGAGAAATGAAGGCCCCGAGGCAATCGCCGCAAGTCGCGCGTATATGGCTGAGCTGACGGAGAAGCTCGAGGAAATGGAATCTCCTCTCCCGCTTCAAAAGCCCGCCCTTCCTGATGGAGCGTTCGCGACAGTTTTCGACGTCCCGCTTTTCGCTCAACTTGACGACTCCCAGCGTGCCTGCTTGTCGAGAGGAACTGAGATTCGTCTCAAGGCCGGGGAAACGCTCATTCGCGACGGCGATCCGGCCGACGTTTTTTTCGTCATACTGGAAGGCGAGCTGCGTGTGACAGAGGACTACGGCGACCAGGAGATTTTCCTTGCGGAGGTGATTCCAGGGGAGTTTTTTTCCGAGATTGAAATCCTGCTGGATGTCCCGCATTCAGTGCTCTATCGGGTGGTCGCGGACAGCCGAGTTTTTCGTCTGCCGCGCGCCGGATTCTGGGACCTGTTACGCACCTCGCCTACGGTGGCGAGGGAAATCATGCGGACGTTTGCAACACGGATGCGGAATTATGAGGGCTATGCGCAGGAGCGCGAGAAGCTCATCCAACTTGGCGCAATGGCGGCCGGGCTTGCCCATGAACTCAACAATCCTGCGACGGCTGCGCGCCGCGCCGCCGCCGATCTGCGCCAGAACGTAGAGAAGGTTCAGGACTATGCATGCGAGCTTAATGAATCGCTCAGCGCCGAGCAGTGGCAGCAACTGGTTGCGACCTCCCAAGAGGCCGTGCATTGCGCCATATCGGAGCCGAAGCTCAGTTCCCTTGAGCAAAGCGATCGCGAGGAAGCGATCGAATGCTGGCTCGACTCGCACAAAGTCGCAAGAGCGTGGGATCTGGCTCCGGCCTTGGTGAACGCCCGGGTCGACGAGGGTGATCTGGAAAGGGTCAAGCGCACGGTGCCGGCGCAGGATCTCGAGAACGCAATCCAGTGGCTCGCAGCGAACCTCACCACACGCGACTTGCTAAAGTCTATCTCGCACAGCACCGAGCGTATTTCGGAATTGGTGAGTGCGGTGAAGTCTTACTCGTTCATGGACCAGGCGCCATGGCAAGAAATCGACGTGCACGAGGGCATCGAAAATACCCTCATCATCCTCGGCCACAAGCTTAGGAATGTCACCGTCGCCCGCGAATTTGATCGCACGCTTCCGCGCCTCTGCGCTTACGGCGGCGAGTTAAATCAAGTCTGGACGAACCTCATCGATAATGCAATTTACGCGGTCGGCGGGACAGGTCGCATCGATGTCCGCACGCGCCGCGACGGCGAATTTTTTCTCGTTGAGATCGCGGACAACGGCAGTGGAATTCCGCCCGAGGCCCAGCCTCACATCTTTACGGTGCCCTTCTTCACAACCAAGGGCCACTCCGGCACGGGACTCGGTCTGGTGATCAGCCACAGGATCGTAGTCGAACGGCATAACGGAAAAGTCGACTTCAGCACGGGTCCCGATGGCACACAATTCAACGTGCGGCTGCCGTTTGAATCGCCCGCGCACGCTTAGCCTCTCCGAGCGCCCGGAATAGAGAGCGACCTTGAAGTTGCGTGAAAGTAGCTAGTGTCCTGAGTCATAAATGACTTGTAATATCATGGAGAGTTCTTACGCTGCGTCCATGGGTCGTCCTACGCAAAGAGTGGAGTTGGTAGCCGGAGAGCGAGAAGCCTTAGAGGGTCTCAGAAAGCGACAGCGCAGCGCCCGCAGTTTGGCCTTTCGTGCTGGTATCATCTTAGGTTGCGCCACGGGAGTCACCGACAAGGAGGTGGCAAAACAAGCACGCACGACGAGCTGGACAGTGGGCTTCTGGCGCCAGCGTTTCAACCGAGGCCGGCTGGAAGCCTTGTCTGACGAACCGCGGGTGGGAGCTCCCAGGTCGATTAGCGATGAGCGCGTGGAGGAGGTGATCACCACGACTCTGGAGAGTATGCCCCAGAACGCCACACACTGGAGCAGTCGGGCGCTGGCCCAGAGGCTCGGGATGAGCCAGTCGAGCATCAGCCGGATTTGGCGGGCTTTCGGCCTGCAACCCCATCGCCGCAAGAGTTTCTCGCTTTCGCAGGATCCCCAACTCATCGAAAAGGTTCGTGACATCGTGGGCCTTTACATGGAACCGCCGGTCAACGCCGTGGTGCTCTGGGTTGACGAGAAGAGTCAGATTCAGGCTCTTGCGCGCAGCCAACCTCTATTGCCCATGCGCCCAGGGCAAGTTGAGAGGCGCACTCATGATGACAGGCGTCATGGCACGACCTCGCTCTTCGCGGCGCTGGAGGTGGCCACCGGTAACGTGCTCGCCAAGTGCTATCGCCGACACCGCTCTGTGGAATTCCGCGACTTTTTGGACCGAATCGATGCCGCCGTTCCCAAAGACCAAGAGGTCCATATCGTCTTGGATAACTATGCCACCCACAAGACGGCACTCGTGCGCAACTGGCTGGCTAAGCGGCCTCGCTACCGCCTGCACTTCACACCCACCCACAGTCGTGGATCAATCAGGTGGAACGCTGGTTCGCTCAACTCAGTCAGAAGCAGATCAAGCGAGGCAATCATCACTCGGTCAAGCAACTCCAAGAGGCCATCGAAACCTTCGTTAAGGATCACAACGCCTCGCCCCGACCTTTCCGGTGGGTCAAGTCCGCCGACCAGATCCTCGCCTCAATCGCTCGATTTGCTCGATCCGCCGTTTTACAAGAAATCAATGACTCAGGACACTAGCGCCCCTAATGGACGGATACGACAATCGCAACAATCGAGACGACGAGCGCAACAATCGAGACGACAACCGTCCATTTCGCGATCCGCCTATCTCGTTGCACATTGTCGTGTTCCCTACGCTGAAGCTCCTCTTGAGCCTGCTCTTTTTCGCGTTCATTACCCGTGGCCCGAACCTTTAACAATTCCGTGTCGCTTTCCGGACGCATTTCTCGCCGTTCCTTTTTGGAGACTTGGGCGGGGTCTCGGTCGGGCGCGTTCAAAGCGAAGCGACATTGTCCAGAATGGGGCGATGCCTTCATTGAAAATGTGACGAGCGCGTCAATTTTGCGTTTGAATAGCCTTCGTCGACGAGTCCTCAAAGCGTCTCGCTCGATCTCGATTACTCTGCGCTTCTATCGTGCGCAGATAAAGGGAGGAAGACTGTGACAAGAC
The DNA here is from genome assembly GCA_963731945.1 of uncultured Verrucomicrobiae bacterium. Classification (GTDB taxonomy): domain Bacteria; phylum Verrucomicrobiota; class Verrucomicrobiia; order Chthoniobacterales; family Terrimicrobiaceae; genus DASTFP01. The sequence continues at coordinate 62,937 of CAVSXN010000013.1, forward strand.
ACTCTTTTTTTTGGACGGCTGCATTTTCCCTGTTGGCGGACGCTATTTTTTCGCGACTTTAGCAGTGCTGCGCTTCACCAACTTGATTCCCTCTGCCGCGCCGCGCCGCGCGGTCGGCTTGAAGACACGGCCACGCATTTTGTTGTAGTTGATGAAAAACTGCTCGATTTCGTCCATGAGCGTTGGCGGCAAATCATCGAGTTCGTTCACTTTGGCGTAGAGACGCGAAGCAACCGCAACGGCAACCATGCGGTCGTTCCGGATAGTTTTCCCCTCTTGGGTCTGCTCGGCTTCAATCACCCCGATGAGTCGCGCCTGAACCAAACAGAGCGGGAACAATGGCTCATCAGAAAGGATGAGCACGTCGAGCGCATCGCCGTCTGCCCCGTGCGTGCCCGGCACAAACCCGAAGTCGAAAGGAAACACCGCACCCGCGGTGAGGACATGACTGAGCTTCAGGACCCCGAGTTTTCTGTCCCACTTGAGCTTGTTTCGGCTGCCTCGCGGCGTATCGATGACAACATGAACGTCGTCTTGGCCTTCTGCAAACGGCTTGATTCGATCAATTGCGGTCATGTGCGGAATTCTAGGGCGTTGGAGACGGAAATAGGAATGCCATTCGCAAAGCTCTAGGGGTATCCAGTCACTCTCCTTGAATCCGCGACGACAATGCTTGAGCATTTCCTTTCTACCCGAGCATCTTTTATAGTCGTGCGATGAGCTACCGCCTCCGCAAAAAATCACTCGCGCGCGAGGTGCGCCGCGTCGCGCGGGAGGAACTTGAAGGAACGCTCAAAGAGCTGCTCACGGTAGACGATCAGGCCCGGAGCACAGCAGTGCACGAGGCCCGCAAGCATCTTAAGAAAGTGCGCGCATTGATCCGGCTGCTGCGACCGGCGACGGGCGAGGCTTTTTACAAAGAGGAAAATGCCGCGATGCGCAAAGGGGCTCAGCGAATGTCGCCGATCCGTGACGCGCATGTCAGGGTGCAGACGATCGAAAAGCTGACCGTCAAGTCCGGCAAGCGCCGGACACCGGCGGCGTTCGCGCGCATCCGGACCGCAATGGCGGCTCGTCTTGGCCAAGTGATTGAGGAGAGTGAAAAGGAGGATTGGAGCAAACAGGCTGCCGTGGACATTGAACGCGCGCTTGGTCGCCTCGACAAGTGGACCTTAAAACGCCTTACGGTGAAATCAATTCGAAGTGGATTGAAGGCCGCGCGTAAGAAGGCGCGGCGCGCCCTTGCGGTTGCCCGACGCAGCGCGACGGATACAAACCTGCACGACCTGCGAAAGAGGGTTAAGGATTTGTGGTATGACTTACGCTTGCTCGGCGGCGGCCGGCCATTACCGATCGAAGCATTGACCAAGCGGTTGCGTGACTTGGGGCAAAGACTCGGCGATGACCACGATCTCGCAATGCTCCTGGCGGCACGCGCCGATAATCCGCTGCCGGAACCCGCGGATTGGGAGACGCTCGAAAAAGCAATCGCCTCTCGGCGTCCGCGCATGCAGCGGGCCGCGCTTCGTCTCGCGTCGAAGGCCCTGATTCGCAAACCGGGATCATTTGCCGATTTCGTCGCCGATCGCTGGGAAACGTGGCACGCTCATCGAAGGAAAAACTGACCAGATCCATTTGTTTCATTGCGCGCTAAGTATCGGGCGGCCCGGTTGAGGGACTGCAGCATTCATGCCGGTTTAAGCATGTTCGCATCGCGAAAGAGAATCCAACGTCCGTCTGGCTCTTTGCGGAAGACTGACAATGTCGGACCAGCGCGCCGTTGGGCAGGCCCGCCCTGAAGCGGAGTCACTGTCAGAGAAAGCTGATTCCAGCAAAAGGCGTAGGCTCCAGCGACATGAATCTCCTGAATATCGGGCTTGCCTTCGATGCGGACTTGTCCAAAGACCGAACGGAGGGCAGCGGCAAAAGCTTCTCGTCCTCGCATCGGCGGCTGATCCGGCAAGAGGAACACCGCGTCCTCCGCTATGAGACTTGAAACTGTTTCCAAGTTGCCCTCTTCCGTCCCGCGCATCCAAGTGGTCACGACCTCTCGAATCTTCTCGTCGTCTTGCTCGGAGGTTGTAATCGAATGGCGCTTCCACTTTTTAATGAAGCCGAGGTAGAAGAAGGTTACGAAGAGGGCGGCATGGACGATGGAGCGAATACCGCTGATCTCGGGCGTCTCGATAAAATTCGTGCCCAAGAGCGGCACCGAAACGCGGGCTAGGTAGAGGTAGAAAAGAATCCCTGCGTTCACGAAGAAGGCGCCTGCAAGAAACTTGCACACGTCTTGCCATGGAATCCTCCTGAATATGCTCGACTCCTTCGGATGCTTTGGACCGGTTGAATTCATGGGTTCGTGCATCAGACTTGTTTGGGCGTCTTCATTGGGCTGAAAGAAAATGCAATACCGGCAAAGAACGGGCAAAACGAAGCTACCAAACATGGGGAAGCAGTCGGTATCGAACTTTGCGGCAAGACCCTTCGTAACCGGACAAGTTCCTCGACAGATACCGTTCCTCGTCGAGAAGCGGCGCCGCGATGATGCCGCAAAGCAACACCGCGCATATGAAGGCCCAGAGCGAGCCCAAGGCTAGCGGCGTAGCAAGAATCATCACGGAATCATCCATGCGCAGGGCGGACGTGTGGGAATGCTCTCCGCTCGTTCACAACGCGTAGTCTCCCCAGTATCGCTCAATCCGCAGCTGACGAATTAACCGCGAGCACTCTTCCAGGTTATCTGCGATCGCATGATAACGTCCTACCAGATCCAACATCCTTAAGGGTTCAGTCACTTTGTGCACAGCTAAAATTCCGCTCTGGCGGATCTCCTGGACCGTTTCATCCATGGCATTCACGGCCCCGTGCAGGGTTGGAAATTCACGCCGGCAATCGCCGCGCCGAAAGCATTCAGAAAAAGTGTCTAACATCTGGTAAAACTCGCTGTCCAGGCGCTCGAGCTTTGGCCGCAGCATTGGTTCGGCAGCCTGCGGCAGGTCCTTTCGATAAGAAACGAGATGTCCGACCCGAGGCACCAAGGCTTGTAGCTGGCGTAGCAAAGCGCCGATACCAGCCTTCTCTTTCTTTGAATACCCGTGCATCCGAATCCGGTGAATCACTTGTTGAGCCTCCACCGACCGAATGGCTAACCGGGCCTTAACTCTTTCCTGATGCGGATCTTCCCGTAGCAGCGCTTTGATGCCTGCGAAAAGATCCAGTAGATTGTCTCGGAGCAGTCCTTGGGGTAAAACCGGCCAGATCAGTCTACTCACCAAAGCCCCAATAAACATTCCCACCATCAAACCGATAAACGAGTCGATGATGGTCTGTGAGTCGACCGGTTGTTGCGGATTTAGTCCCACAAAGACGCTGATGCTTAAATAAGTAAGTAGGATCCAGAAATTCGTACCAACGGTCCGGGCGGTCAGAAATCCTAGGCCGAAGAGAATGACAAACAGCGTCAGATTCATGACGAGATAATTCGCGAGAAACGGTGTGATCAGCAAGAGCACGATGATGCATCCAATGAGAACCAGAGAACCGAAAAACGAATTTTGCAAAATCCCCTGATCACCAGTGCCACCCGCCCGGACAAATGGTCGCGTTAGTACGGTCTGGATCCAGGCCATAAGCGGAAGTGCACCCGGCCCGGGAGGATGAATCCACATCAGCAGCGTTATCGAGATAACGCCGACCAAGCCGCTTTTAATACCAACCTTTACCCAGAACCAGTCGATGCTGGGCGAGAGATCCCAATGGGCTTTGCCTTCTGGCAACGGCTGACCGAGGCGCGGCAGCCCTTCGGCCAAGTTCCGGATGTTGATTAATTCATCCCGAAGTGAACGCAGTGCGGCGAAATGGGTGCCAAAGACGATAGCCTTCTCAACCGGTTGGGTAGCGAAGAAACCCTGGTCACGAAGTTCCTCGATCTTTTTTATCAAGACCGCAAAGACATCCTGCAAGGAACCAGGTGGCAGTTTTTCACCGGGACGATGCGGCGCGGACAAAATGTTAATTTCCTTCGAAATAGCCTTGCTTAGCAACGCCAGTTCGGCCTGCAGGCGTTCGACAATAGCGGCATCAATTCGGCGCCAATGGGTTAGTAGAAGTGCACCTTGAAACAGGCTGATCAGCGACACCAGGAAAGCATTGTAATTGGAGAGCCGAGCAGCGAAAAAGGTGCTCTCCATTGATCCGGCTTGCAGCAGATTCCTGAGAACCGATAGTCGCGCCGGAAATGTCTGCCGGATTTCTTCCAGCTTGTCGGACGATTCGGCCCCCAGCGCGTATGCTTCGGTTTGAATGGACACCAGTTCACCAATCGTTTCGAGGCTTTCGCGGCTGACCGCGACGAATTCTTCGCGGGCGGAGCGAGGCCACAAGATCGTTGATACGAGAAGCGCGACCATTGCTCCCAGAAGAATCTCCTGCGTCCGATCTATACCGACCTGCCAAACCTGATCAGGAGCAGTGATTCCATTCGTGACGACACTTAGCGTTGTTAGCCCAAGCAAATAGTAGGCATACGGGACTTGGCGCGCCCCGAACTGGCCATATTTGTAACTCGTGATCGCCAGTACTAAAAAAAACACCGGCAGAAAGATCATGGGCGTGGAGGTATAATTGCCGACCAGCCAAACACCAACGGCTGCGCCGCCGATGGTTCCGAGCACCCTCATGATCGCTCTAACCGCAATCGAACCGACATACTGAGCATTCATCAAGACCAGGACCGTCAAAATAGCCCAATTAGCGTGGGGTAATCGCAGAACTTCCGTCGCGTACAAAGCCAGAATACCGGCCAACCCCAATTTGATCCCTTGCCTCACCCGTAGGTCGCGAAGCACTCCTGCAAGTGGCCAGTGCCACTTCCGGCCTGAAGTTTTAACAGCCGTACGCACAGTTGCGTTATTTGCCCGAGTTGCAGGAGTTCAAGGAGGGTGGAGTAGTTGAGCTGAGAAACTATTTACAAAGGCTTTCGGCCTGCTTTGCCGTCGCAAATGTTGGCGTGTGCCGCGAAAGCGGAGAGACCACAATCGAATTGTCAGTCATCGCTTTGAGTTGAGAAGTCTTCGAACTCGGAGATAAGAGGATGCAACTGAGCCCAAGAAAGTAAGAGGTGTCGAGTCCATGAAGCAAAGCTTGCCGCCCTATACGATCTGATCATGCTCCGGGTTCTCCTTGGCCCACTCAATTGACTGTATAAGTTTGTCTAACGCGTTCAAGTTCCACCTCCTTCTCGGCGCGAGCAATGGCCGGCCTAAGTCTGTCAAGTATAGCATATTCGTGCCATCGCCCGGCTGCATTCATGCCAATCAACCCAGTGCGCTCCTCCGACCTGCATACGGTAATGGATATGGCGCAAGTGAGATCATCTTTAGAAATGTCGCCATCGAAAATCCATGGGTCCATAGGCAATGTTGGCTCGGACGTCCTGTGTGGCACTAGACAGGCAGAGAGTGCCCCCGGCGAAACCCATGCCCCCCGGTCTCGCTTGGCGCTCCTAAAAAGAATCTTCTTACTGTCAGTCCGCAACCACGTCGGAGCCGTGCATCGTTCTTCAATCCACTTGCTACCCGCACGCGGAATCAGGGAGAGACTTGTTGCAACCGTCTTGCAAGTAGCGCTTGCTGCCCCCATGCGCGGCATTCGGGGTTGAGCGGCCTTGCGCCGAACAGACTAGCCGCAAATGGCCCACATGTTATCGCGCTGGATAGCGTGCTCGTCGCAAGTCATTGATTATCAGGAGATCCAAGGGTCATCCTATCGTCGCCGCATGAAAGTTTCATGCCTGGTAGTCTAAGCACCCGGATCCACCAGTATTTCGAGTCTGCTGGCCGTATTCTGGCGCGGTAGGCTTGCTTTTCATGCCACAGCAAGGCGGACGACGCTGAAGAGGCGGGCCCCGACTGAACCTTTCGATTGCGGTCTGCGGCTTCAGCCTGAGGCGCTAAGCGCAGTCATGGCGGCCAGGGAGTCCATATAATCCCGCCAGTGCACGATCTTGCGGTCTTCGATGGTAACGACCGAGATGAAGCGGTTTTCGTAGGAGGCACCGGTCCTGATAATTTTGCCGTGTACCTCGTATTCGATAATCACGACACGTGGATCCTGCGCTCGGTGCGCAATGAGCGCATCCGCGCCATGCAGGACGATGTTGTCGCCATAGCCCACATAGAGCGTCATGAGCGCCTGACGACTATCAAGTCTCTGGGGCCGTCCTGGGAAAATATATCGAAATTCGAACACTGCGTCCTCGGCAATGGTATCGAAATAATGGTCGCCATCGACCAGGCCGGCCAGACCCTGCTGGACTATGTCGAAGAAAGGGTCGAGCGCTTTAAAGGCCGCGTACTTAGGATCAGTCATATTTCGCTCCAAGTTTGTCGATGTCTTCCTTGAGATTGGCTCGGCTTGCTCGCTATTTGGCTTGGTCAAAGACGTGTCTCCCCGGGGAGACCGCTCAAAATGTAAACCACGGTTTACAAAAACCAACCTCTGAGAAATCTCTTCTGGAACCATGGTTCCAGAAGCCACTTCTTCTGCGACCGCGCCAGAAGATAGCCAGCCGCTGCGCAAAAACCGGTCCTAAGCCATCCTGGTGAAACCTAGCGCGGATCTGCTGGCTTTTCGTGTCTTGCCGAGTCCACCCCAGCGCGGTAAGCTGACAGTCATGCCATGCGGCGGACGAAGAGAAGGCGCCGGGAGACCGCGAGGTTCTGGATTACAGACTTCAGCCAGATCGACCCCCACCTCGGAACCAACGCCGAGTTGGTGCACAAGGCGCACAGGGCAGGGATGAAGGTCTTCTTCGACATTATCACCAATCACACCACCGACATCATCCAGTACCTCGATCGCGGATCCGGGGTGGCGGTGCGGGACGCCGGATCGGCCCGGCTCGATCGTCACCTCCACGACCGTTGCCGCCGCCTCCTTGCCGTCCAGCTTTTCCTTGATGTCGGTGGTCGAGAGGACCTTCACCTTCTCACCGTCGTCGTGGTGCTGGTGCGACGCATTCAATGCGCCGGCGCCAGTGCGATACCAGCCGCAAGTGTGAGCAGTGCTCGAAACATGGTCGTTCCTCCATTAAGTTGTGCGTTTCACCGCGTGCCAGGCAGTTCGACGAGGACGATCCACCGGCCCGATTCGACCGGGTCAGTTCAGGATTCTCGTCTCGCACTCTTACTGGGAGCGGCGGATGGACAAGAAATTCGATAAAATGTCCGTAGCCGCCCTGTCTGTTCGGGTGACCTTGGCCATGGACGAAGCACCGACCACCGTCATCATCCAGAGATACCTGGACGCCCTTCCTGGGGACACCGCCGCCGAGCCGATCGTTTGGGAGCTGTTGGAACAGGCGGCCGGACGATTGCGCCTGTTATGCGCCACGTTTCTTTACAAAAGCTATCCGCGGCTCACACGTCCGCCCCTGAACCTGGAGGTAAGATGGTCGTTGTCAGCAACGAGGGCCGCCGCAGGAGCAAAGCTGAAAGGCAAATCGTCGGCCGATGTTAAAGTCCTCGACCCGAGAATCCGGTGACTATGACAAGGCTAGCTCGGCCTTCCACTCGTTTTCTTTGCTATCAAAATGCAGCTTAAAGCCAACCTTCTTCGAGACGTGCCGCATCACGCTGTTGTCGGGAAGGATGTGCGCGAAGATACGGCTGAGCTTTTCCTTGCGGCCGATTTCAACGAGAAGGCGCAGCAACTTTGTGCCGAGACCGTGGCCTTGCCATTGATCGCTGATCATGATTGCCCATTCCGCTTCATCTAGCCCGTGCAACTTGCTGAGTCGGCCGACCCCGAGAATCTCGTGGCGGGCAGTTTGTGGATTCTTATAATCAATGACCAGCGCGATCTCGCGGTCATAATCGTTGAAGCAAATTCGCGTGAGCCGCTCGTGGGCAATACGCGTCTCGAGCTTGAGCAGGCTAAAATAGCGAAACCGCACGCTCTGCTCGGATAGCGTTTTGTGGAATTCGATCATCAACGGCTCGTCTTCCGGACGAATCGGCCGAAGGATGGCGATGGTGTTGTCGCGGAGCCGGCAACGCGCAACGTACTGTGAAGGATACGGTCGGATCCCTAGGCGCGGGAGCTCGTCTTCACGCGCCTCGGCGCTGTGCAGAACCATCCGCGCGTCAAGGGCGATGAGGCCGCTGGCTGAGGCCACCAGCGGGTTGATGTCAATCTCTTTGATCCAGCGCTGCTCGGCAACAAGTTGGCTGAACCGGACGAGCAATTGATCGAGCGCTGCAAGGTCGGCCGGACCGCGGCCGCGCACGCCTTTAAGCGCGGCGAAGATGCGGGTTTGCTCGATTACCCGACGGGCAAGCGTGGCATTCAGCGGTGGCAGCGCGAGCGCGCGATCCTTGAGAACCTCGACCAGCGGTCCGCCAGCGCCGAAAAGCAGGACCGGCCCAAACTGCGGATCAAGCCTGCTTCCGAGAATGAGCTCGCAGCCGTCGAACGCGATCATTGGCTCCACCGTGACGCCAAGGAAATCCTCGCCTCGATTATGTTTGGTTACAGCTAACTGGATTTGGCGGTATGCCCGCCGGACAGCCCCTGCGCCGCGCAGATTCAATTTCACGCCCCCCACGTCCGTCTTGTGTGTGATCGTCGCGGAGTAAACTTTAAGCACGACGGAGCTGCCAATGCTCTCTGCTAACTTGACTGCTTCCTCTTCACTAAATGCGATGTGGGTCTCGACAACGGAAATGCCATAGGCGGCGAGAATTTCCTTCGATTGGACCTCTGTGAGAAGAGTGCGCTTTCCTCTACGCGCCGTTCGGATGATCTTGGCCACTTGGGAACGCTTAGCAAACTGGTTGTCGGAGTCTGCACCGACGGCCGGCGTTTCGTAGAGGCTCCGTAGATTGTCGGCGTAACGCCACATGTAAGCAAACGCGCGCATGGCCGTATCCGGATAGGGGAAGGTCGGAATGCCGGCATTGTTGAGGATCTCTTCGCCAACTCGCACTTGATCGCCGCCCATCCAACTCGCAAGGATCGGTTTCCCGTTAAACTTTGCGAAGCGTTTGAGCTGCTCAGCGGTCGCAGTGGGTTCGGTCATTGCCTGTGGCGTCAGAATGACGAGCACACCGTCGTTGTTCGGATCTTTCGAGATGATCTCGAGCGCTTTCGCGTAACGTTCTGCACCGGCATCACCAAGGAGGTCTACGGGATTGTTCCGGCTCCTGTGCGCCGGAAGCAGCTTGTTGAATGCATCGAAAGACTCGCGGGAGAGCTGGGCAATCTGGCCGCCGCTCGTTACAAGCATGTCGGTGGCGAGTGCGGCAGGTCCGCCAGCATTCGTCACGATGACTAGGCGCGGAGTGCGCGGGCGCGGTTGCTTAGCGAGCACCTCCGCCATGTTGAAGAGTTCGGGAATCGTATTTACGCGTAGGACGCCCACGCGCCGAAACGCGGCATCTAGCACATCGTCATTACCGGTAAGGGAGCCTGTGTGCGAAGCCGCCGCTTTCGATGCGGCTTCGGAGCGGCCGACCTTGATGACAATAATGGGTTTGGTGAGCGCCACTTCGCGCGCAGCAGAAAGAAATGAGCGCGCGTTGCCAATGCTCTCCATGTAGATCACGATGCTTTTCGTGCTTGGATCGTCCCCCAGATAGTAAATCAGGTCGCCCCAGTTCACATCGAGCATCGAACCGACCGAGACAAAGGCGCTGAAGCCAACCTTCTCGCGCAGGCCCCAATCCAGGATGGCCGTACACAATCCGACACTTTGGCTAATGAATCCTACGCTTCCGGGCAGCGCCATTTCGGCCGCGAAGGTCGCATTCAGCGCAATCCGCGGTCGCATCACCCCGAGGCAATTCGGCCCCATGATCCGCATTTTACTGCCTCGCAGTTCCTTGAGAACTTGCTTCTCCAGCTCACGGCCTGCTTGGCCGCACTCTTCGAACCCGGCCGAAATAATTATCGCACCCTTCACACCCGCCTCGACGCATTCGCCGATCAGAGCAGGCACGGTGGGCGCCGGCGTGGCAATTACCGCTAAGTCGACAGCATGCTGGGCCGCGCTGATCCTTGGAAAAGCTGTGATGCCGAATACTCGCCTGCGCCTCGGATTCACCGGGATGAGCGTGCCGCCAAAGTTGCCGGCTTTTAGATTTTCCATCAGCGTCCGTCCGACGCTTCCTTCGGTTTCCGTTGCGCCGATCACGGCCACCGACCGCGGAGCGAGCATCATTTCCAGTGCGGGCCGGCGCTCACGGAGTATATCGTGAACGCGCTCAAGTTTCGGCGGAGCGATGGCTCTCACGGCCTTAACGAAGCTGCGGCAGCGCGCGGGCATGGGCGTCAGGCGTCTGGCTTTTCTCGGCTTGGGTGCGAACCCGTCTTTCGAAGCCGACAATCACCGAGGCGGCCAGTGCGACACCGATCACCCGCAGCCACGCTGCTGCATCGAGTGGGGGGAGTGGAAGGCCACGTTCATAAATGGCATGCAACTGAAGGCCGCCTGCGAGACGATCATCGTGGCGACACCAGCTAGCAGCCAACGATTCAACGGTGCGCCAAGTGACGATAAGGAACGGCTGACCGAGCGGGCCACTAAAAAGGTAAAACAGGCTGCACCACTGCCCGGCCGCGAAAGCACACGAAGTAGCGACGTCTTCGGGTTCAATCTCCAGCCTAAAGCTGTCGGCATTTGCCTCAAGTCGTTGCCGAACGCGAAATGGCCGCGGACTCGCCGGATCCAGGCCCAGCGTCTTGGGTTGATCAAGCACGCCGAGCATAGAAATCGAGTAACTGCATGCGCGTTGCTTGAAGCCGCTGCAACAGAATTTGGCCTACACGCTTCGTGATATCGTAACCAAAATCATGGTCCTCTTCCGCGATCTGTCGGATTGCCTGCGCATCAAAGGCTACGACGCGAGTTTTATCGATGGATCGCGCGCTGAAATGCCACTGATACGGTGGAAACAGCGATGAGGACCCCAGCACTTCGCCCTCTCCAATCGTTTGAATTGTGATGACGCCCATGCCAGGCGCGAATGTCTCCAGCGCGACTCGTCCGGCGTGGATGAGATAGAAACGATCGGCCTTTGATCCCTCCAGGAAGATTTGTTGCTGCACGCCGAAGTGCAGTTCTGAAGCGCATTGGTTAATCCGCGGGAAATAGTCGGATTTGAGTCGGTGCCAGAACGGGTGTTCGGAGATGATTTGTTCGAGCGTGCGCATGGTCTCCTCTCAAGCGTTACGGTCGTTTAGGACGTGCGAGCGGCTTTGGATGCAATCTCGGCTGCCTGAGCAAAAGCCTCCTCTGCCTCGCGTTTTAGCCGCCTCCTTGCGGATGTGAAGGATTACTCGCGCCACTTGACGCGCTTCACTCTTTGTAATCTTGCTGTCAGCACACGCTTTCTGCAAGGATTTCACAAGAAGATCGCCTGGCCAACGGACACACGCTTCTCGATGGTTGCTGAGCCATTCCGCGAGCTTGTAGAGTTCATGATATGTGAGTTCGCCATCCTCGACAATGGTGTAACAGGACTAGAAACTCACTTCTATCGTAATCACCCATGGCTTTTTTTAAGGTTCTTTGGCCTCGGCGGGGATGGATTCTGGACAATCCCGAGATCGGCGACCAGCTCGCACAGGCCCGAGAGCGCGGGCGAGCTGCCGCTTTGCGCATTTTGCAGACCACTTCGAGGACTTCGCCCGTCTCCGAATCGATGCGGCGGAGCCTCTGCCTCGATCTGGTTGATCCTGCGGATCCAATTCCGATTGATCAAGCCGCAGGTTTTCGAGTTTGAGCGGATCATACGCATCGGGCCTGTCACCATCGGATGAAGGCGCCTGGTGACAGGCGGTGTCCGCGGGGGTGGAGTTTCGAGGTTATCTCGCGTGGTAGCGCGAGCCGTTTGTATTTTATCATCTTCGTTCATACTAAAAATCGAAAGGGCCTCGAAGGCGCGCTGTCGCTCGGCGTCGCATTTCCGAGCCCAACATCCTGCTAAACGAGGCTCATTTTTCCTCCTGTCCCTCGGCTGGCCCGGTCTGGGCAGACCCTCCAATAGGCGACGACCTCTCCCTCTTTCTCAGCCTCGATGATGTCGGAAAGTCTGTATCTGACCTTCTGGCCGATCTTGATTGGGCGGAGGATTCCCTCCCTCTCCCAGCGCTTTGAGTTCTGGAAATATGTCCTGAAACGGGCGAACCAGGTTGGGAAGGCATTTCGAGTCGCGAGTGGGGGTTAGAGGCGCGTGCCTTCTATCCGGTTCCTGCGGCCCAAGTATCTGCAAGTAGATGCAATAAATACCCTCATAACAGCCAGTAATTGCAAGCCGATTGCAGTCTGCGACGGATCACGTCATCTTTACTTCCGCCGATTGCCGGTTGGACAGCAACTGAGGCTTTGCGCCCGATATCTTAGGAGCAGCGTGCTGGTGCATGCTAAGATGGGTAACGGCGGCAAGGAGTCCGTAACACGGGCCACACGACGAGATGCGGGCGCCATCGGGATTCCAACCGCAAAGGGATTGTGTGCCGGAAAACTACCGCTGCAGCGAAACCGATCCATAGCGGCTGGTAACTTTCCGTTTCTTGAGCAAGGATACCATGGAGGCGACCCAAAAGGAACAGCACCGTTTCTATCAGTGACCGAGGATTTCCACGGAGAAAAAGGTCATGAAGTCGGTGATCCTCGCCTACTGCAAGCTAAAATTCCGATGATGAGTTTCGGATACGAACCCAGCGCGGTCTGTATCGGACAAACGCTGATCTCACAATTGGGAATACTCCTGAGACACCTAGTCGCGGTCCTGATCGTTACAATTTCATGAATACTCAAGGTCAAGCATCCCTGTCTGGCTCCATCACCTTGGACCACCGCTCCGCGCCGATCTCCGAGGGCTGCAAACCAAGACTGATCAAGGCCCAGCTCCTCCCATAACCGACATCCCAGCCGGCTGCGGAGCCTGACCTTCCCGATCGCTGAAAAGCCGGCGCTGGCAGGCTCGACCGTCTTCTTCGATGACTTCTATGGAGCGCTGCCAGCGATCGATCTGCGTGGTGTTGAGCTCTCCGAGATTGAGCAGTCGCCGCTGCACCACCCGAACTCGGCCAACCCGCGTGCTCTCCGCCAGGCGATAATAGACATGCTCCTTGCCATCTTTGCGTCGGACCTCCCGCTTCAAGAACATGCCGCCATCCTCTCATCACCAAGGCTCTCTGGTCTACGGGCTAGGTCCGCACACACGGCTCCTCCGGGGTCATGGCACACCCACGAAGACTCTCTCTGTAACAGTCTCCAAAAATCCCCGAAAAAACCACAAACCCGCGCCAAACTGCGAAACTTGGGCTAGGAACTGTTCCGCGGAAGCGTGCCGAGTCTGTGGATCTTATGTCACTTCCCCCCTTGTGGGGGCCACGCCACTTCTCCAGCGAACGATCCATGGGTTCCATGCGCAGCACCGGCAGTCTACAGCTGCGGCAGGCGAGGTCGAGGGGGCCGAATCCGTTTATGCCTGCGTTTAGTTCACCGGGATCACGCCGGCGTTGCGCAACGCTTGCTTGTAGTCCGCCCCGCTTGGATCCGCCGGGAACGTCGCCGGCTTCGGGTCGAATTTAAACCCAGTCGCGGCGTTGCCTACTCGCAGGTTAGTGCTTGCTCCATTGATTTTGATCGAGACACTCTTAATCGTCGCGATATTTTTATTGGAATCAATCTTCTCGCACGCGTATCAAAGCGCTTGAGATCTCCATTGCTCGGATGGCCGCCGAGAAGTATCCGCAGACCAACTACCTTCAGCAGATCAGCGGGGTAGGACCAATCACATCGAAATACTGTGTCCGAGTTCGTTCGAATTCAAAGCCAGCACAACCTCAACTTTGCCGCCCCCATCAAAGGGGTGAGTTCGTCCAGATCGGTGACAACACGGACATTCTCTTCCCAGCCTCGCGCACGGCGTAATGCCCCAGTGAGTTGGCAGCCGGATCCCGCGCGAAAAGCACAACCACACCGAAACTTGACCCTTTTGACGCCGGGGCGACAAAGCTTTTCGGGGGAAGTTGGAATCTCTGTAAGAGCTTTCGCTAACGCATGAGCCCTGCTGACCGAGCAATCGAGAGCTTTGGCCAACTCTCTGTAAGTGCGAATGTTTCCCTCGCGGAAAGATTGGACAATCTCCCTGCACTTCTGCGTCACGGAACTCACGGGTCGGCCAAACTTTACACCCCTGGCCTTGCCAATCCTTAGTCCGGAAAGCGTCCGCTCTTTGATCAGCGAGCGTTCGAATTCCGCCATCGCTATCAGGACGTGCATGATCAACCGTCCTGCGGGGCTCTCCTCGCTCGTGTCGATAGGCTGAGAAGTGCAGATGAGCGCAACGCCGTTGGAGTCGAATTCGAAGATCATCTGCGCCAAATGAGGAAAGCTGCGGCCAAGCCGATCAAGTTTCACGCAAAGGATAGCGTCGAGCTTCCGCTTACGCACAGCCGCCATGAGCCGATCAAGGCCAGTCCGCGTAAACTTCGCGCCGGAAATCGTCTCGCAATATTCGGCGGCCACGCTCCAACCCTTACGCTGGCAGTAGTCTTGCAGTTCGAGGCGTTGCGGGTCGATGCTCTGATCGTCGGTCGAGACGCGGTAGTAAAGGGCGATACCTTTGCTCATGCCTTTCTATACGCAATGTCACTCGAGTTTGTTGATCGGCCTCAGCGGGCCGACGACTGTCCGAGTACCCGAAGGATGGGCTAGGATCGGTACTGGTGGATCTTCACGCAGGAAAACTTTGTCAAGGAACGAAGCAATGCTGTTGCCCGCCTCGAGTTTGGTAGTATCTTTATGCCAGTTGCAAAGCTTAGCCAGTTCGCTTCCGACTGAGATCTTCGACGTGAACACCGGGCGCGGACCGGACTTGGTACGCACGACGTCGCAAAGCGGATTGTCCATTGAAGCGGCCGACGGCGGCGATGGGTACATGGCCACCAATGACTTTGCGTAGTCGAATGGGCTCCATCCCGCACTCCTCGGCGGTCTGCTCTTGGAGCTCGGCGATGCGCTCGAGGAGTAGCGCGTCAAAATGCAGTCCCATTCGCCCGGCGCGTCAGCCGGGTTGAAGTGCTGCAGGCCGGGTCGGACGTATCATTTCGTCAAACGGGCGCGCTGGTTGAGTTCACGATTCCGTCGGTAGCGGACTATGAGGTCGCTGCGCTGCACTCGGCTTAACGCCACGCCCGCCGCTTCGAGCGCTGCGTGAGCGATATCCTCGCGATGGGCTGTATGTTGGCATTCGGCGTGACCATCTGGGTGTGAATCACCCGCACTTCGGGGAAATCGCCGCAAATGAGGTCGTGCAGTGCGAGCGCGACATCCGGTGTGCCGGCGATCAATATAAGAGGGTCGTAGCTCGAGCTTATGCCGCTCTCCAGCTCGGCGGCCGTCGCGCGCAGCAGGTCATCCAGGCGTTCGGGCGGAAGAAGCGCCGCTACATCAGCACCGCGAGTCTCGGCGAAGCGGTTGCGAAGCTCTACTTCGAGCTCGCCCTCGAGAAGGCAGACGATGATCATTGCGTGTCCGCGTGCGATGCGATGAGTTATGAAAGTCCGCAGTGCGCATTTCAAGAACTCGGCGTGGATTCGTCCGTTGGCCAGCCAGGAGGCCGGAGGTTCAATAGCCAGCTGAAATGGCGATAGGTCGAAGTGCGGACGATACGGGTCGTCAGCAGTGTAGTACGGCTCTTCGCGAAGCTCGGCATCGCCGACGTACACGTAGGGCTCCAGACCGCCCCAACCAGAGGTGGGCGTGCGGAAACCAGTGGTGTAGCGAAAATCGAGCAGGCGCTGGAGGCTGGAAATAGCCCACGGATGATCTTCGAGCACTATCGTGAACTTGCCACTGAAGCGGAGGCGAATGCCTGGTTTGCGGTTAGGCCTGACAAGCCGAGTGTGGAGTTTTTGGAGGCTGCTTGAACGGGGCATTTGTTTGCGAACACACGAAGCCAGAGAATGTTTTTTGCTTCCGTCAGAGGCCTCTGCCTTGGAAATGGGCTGCCTTATCTCAGAATCTCGTCTGGGCTCGCAATTTTTGTCGCATGGAGAGCGCGCAAGAGTTGATCGCGCCTGAAAAGGCGGTGGCGGCCGAGTTTAAACGAGGGTAGGAGACCTTGCTGAACGTAGAGGTAGAGGGATCGAAGGGGAATGCCCAAGAACGCCGCGGCGTCTTTGGCGCTCATAAATTCCGATTCGACAGCCCCGGAAGACATCTCGTCGAGGGATCTCCTTCTGTCCGCAAATCCTCTATACTTGGCGGAACAGTGACAGCTGAACTCATGACGGCGGCTCCTAGTCCTAGTGGAGAGCAACTCGCATTCGTAGATAGTCAGCCGATAGCTTTTGACGCACTCGCTCGCTGTCAGTAGGAGAGCAGAGGGGGCAGCGAGCGCCATCACCGGCTGGGTGCGCATTCGTGGAACTCCGACGCAGGAGGGTCCTGAGACAAGAGGTATCGCAGGTTGAAGCGCGCTGCCGAATTTGACGCGCACACAACTGGATTTGCAGGGCTTCCGCGACTTCGGCGATCGAGTTTGCCTTGCCTGGCCAGTCGCGGCTTTTCCACTGGTGTAATTCGTCGACGAGCGGTTCGGCGGGGAAAGTAAAATCGGCAGGCGGGTTGGGCGCGACCCTCGCGTTATCGACGTCAATCCAACCCTCCGCGTCGGGTGGATAACCGAACTCGATCAGCTCAATTTCTTCCACCGCCAAATTTGCGCCGATCACCTGCGTTTTGAATCGACCCGGGGTTCTCGTTAGAAAAAGCTGATTTCCCCCGCACGCGGAGAGCGGCAGATCGAGGCGAGTGGGCCAGTTCGGAAACAGACCGACCCGAACCGCCACGGCCTCGCGGGGATTAGAGAAAACGACATACAAATTGCACATTAGATTTCCCCGGTTCTGGCAATCGGCGATCAAATGACTCTCTCGCCCCCATCCGTCGCGGGTCACTTTGATCGGGAGATAACGAAACTGATCGAAATGGCGCATGGTGATAGTCTCCTGACAGCTCCTGAGAAACTACAGAAAATTACATACGCGCGCACAACGGAACCGCGCGCCACGGTATTTTCGGGTTACTCATGCGTCGCGTCTGACGCTCCCAGGAAGTCCGAATACGCCACGGGGCCGCCGATGCGGGTGGGAATCGAAGGGACACCCTTGAGTTTGTAACCTTCCACGCCGGTGTTGAGGAGTTGCCAGTAACGGCTGCCGCTTTCTTTTGAGAGATTGCGGAGGTCTGTTTGCTCCAAGACCGTCAAAGGCGTGCCAGGAGGCGGGACGACGTTACGAACGGCGATATATGCCGCGAGGAATTTGACCTCCGTATCCAGATTGCCGGTGCGATCCTTGCCGCTTTTGCAATTGAAGGCGACTTTTATTCCTGCCATGTGCGACAGCAATGCCAGTCGGGAAACCATCTTGTAGGCTTCCCCTTCGTCGCGTCGATGACTTTGATCCTGCCACATCGTTCGGATTTGATCGGATAGCGTCCTGAGATGGATCGCTCTCTGTTGCTCCTGCTGATTTCCGTTCTGAAGCCGTAAAATTTCCTGTCCGACGATTCCGTCAGGGGCGTTTGTGGGGTCGAGGTTCTGGCCGAGCAGCGTCTCGAGGCCTTGCTGATTCATTTCGTCGGCCATTCCCCAGCCGAGCATGCTGGATCCGCCCATGGAGCCATCGCTGCTGATAGGACCAAAGCCGGAGACGCCGCCCTGATTGACTCCAAAATTGAACGCCACCGGCTGGACGTTGACGTTCACGTTCACCCATTGCCCGTTCGCGGGATTTCGGATTCGAAAGGTCTGAATCCCAGAGACATCCTCCCAGGCTTGAGCTTGTCCCCGCAGCATGAGTCTCTCGTTCCCATCGCCGCCGCGGAAAATATCCGGAGTGACCGGATTCCCAGCCTTAAAGGGTTCGGAGGCTGAAGCCCCAGGCTTTGGCCGCTTCCGACTGCGATAGGGCCGAGCGCTTGGCGTGCGGCTTTCATATGCGAGGCGAAGGTGTCGTGTCAAACTCGGAACCGTGAACTGTCGATAGACTGGAAAAACCGCGCCGCTCGCTGCACTTCCCTCGATCCTCAGAATGACAGACTCCGATCTCGGGCGAAGCGAGAAGACGCTGCCGCCAGCATTGATCTTTCGATATCCGGTTAGATTTCCAACCTTTGGATCCGCCACAGCGAAGCGATAGCCGGAGAGAGGATTGCCCGCGGCATCCTGCACCTGCACGGCGATTCGGACCTCCTTGATCGGAAGCACTTCCCAGCTCCGGCCCTGACCATCCACTTCGAAGTCGGGTTTATGCGCACATCCCCCGGCCCGTCGCGATTCCCAACGCCGCGAGAACAATGAAAAGACGTTTTTCGGACATCATTATGTGTGGGAAACAAAAGGACTTCCGAGGCCATTGGCCAGCGAAAGCACTGCCACGTCGGAAATTTTACGGCTACTCGGCCCCGGTTTTTAATGGGCCACGAGCTTGCTGCCACCCCTGTAGCGTTCCAGCAGCCAGGGCGCCATCCGATCCAGAAGCAACTTCTGGTTGACCGTCTTGTAACCGCCGATCCCGGTGTTGTAGCGCTGCATCGCGAGGTTTCCGGATTTCAACGCCACGACGCCGAAGGCCTCACGCTCCTCCTTCGTCAGTTCGCCGGGGCTCGGAACGCGCCCCGTGGACTTGATGCGTGCGGCAAGGAACTTGGTCTCGAGATCGAGGTGTCCGGTGCGGTCCTTGCCGCTCTTGCAGTTGAACATCGGCGACATGCCCAGCTTGAAGGCGAGAAGGTTCATGCGGGCGGGTAATGCGTAGACGTCGGGAGTGCCATCCGGCTTGTAAACCGATTCCCCGCTCGCGATCTCGCGAATCTGGGTCACGAGGTCTCGCACGATCGCCTTGTCCGATTCGGAGACAAGAGGATCCTGCATATACGTGTCCGCCAGCCCGCCGATCGGGTCATCCACGACATGGCTCCCAGTCATGACTTGGAGCGCGTCTCTGATCGAGTCGTCCCGTCGGCGCGATCCGATTCCGGCCGTGCCGCCGGGATTCACCGGGTAGTTCACCGGGACGACGTTGACCTTCACCTGAACGACCCTGGCCGCGCCGGAGGAGTCGACGATCGGAATGTCGATAACGCCGTCCTTTACGATGCTCATCAGCGCCTCGGTCTGCCGGTTGATCAGCCCGCCCTCGAGCGACGTTTTGTTCGAATCCTCGAAAGTGTCGGAACCGGTCTGCAGATTTGTGCTCAGGATATTGAGCGTCGGCACGTCTCCGCCATTCACCGCCACGTGAACAGCTTGATCGAGCACGGCCCGGTTGGTCTGGAGGGCAAGCGTCACGCCCTCCATGGCGCGTCGTTTCTCGACGGCGCGAACAACTTCGTCCTTGCTGGCTGTGGCATCCAAGCCGAGCTGCACTTTCAAATTGGCGAGCTCATTGGGTGGCATTCTGTCGGGGTTGAACTTCGAGGTTGTGTAAACGCCGTGGCGGATGCCTTGAAAGAGGACTTCGTCGCCGCTCTCCAGTTTCGTCGATGCAATGTTGCAGCCGTGTTTGTGGTTCGACCGATCCATGGCCGTGACGCCGTTGATTCCGTCCGTCTCGTAGCGTTTGCTCACGACCATGTTCTGGTCGAGCGGATCGCCGCCAGTCGGCTTTTCGCTCTTCGCAATCGGCGTGATCGTGCTGGTGAAACCGTTGGTCTGACCGCCGAGGTGCAGCGAAAAATCGTCCTGGATGATGTCCCAGGGCTGCTTCGTGTTGAGCGCCTGGTTGAAGCTGTTCTCGATGAGTTCCGCGACGGCGCTAACCTGTCCGAGCAACTCCACCATGTCGAACATATCGGTGTCCTCGGGATTTGGCAGATCACCGAGCATCGCCTGCGCGAGATCGTAGGCATTCTGGAACTTTAAGGCGTCGATTTCGTTTTTGGCCGTCTCGAAATCCCGCACTTCGTCTGGTGCTGGATGGAGGTTTCGCTGGGTGATTCGCTGCGTAATGTTGCCGCGGAGCAGGGTCAGCCGGCCAATCGCCGGATCGGAGTTATCTTTCTGCCGCCGGGTGGCGATCTCCTTGTCGATGGCGATGATCGTTGCCTCGTCGAGGAGGTCCTCGTTCTTCCGGAGGTCCTTGACGGAAAGCGGATGGACGGTTGCGAGTGTGCGTACCTCGTTCAGGTGGGCATCGAGCAGCCCCTCGTATCTTTGAATGTCCGTCTTGAGATTCTGGAAAGACTGCACGACATCGCGGACGTTTCTCGCATCCTCGTCCCGCCCCTCCGACTCGTATTTCTGAGCCCGCTGCTGCAGTTCGTTGATCGCGATGTCGATTTCATCCCGGAAGTCCTTTGCGCCAGACTTCATGACTCGAACGTCGCTCGCAAAATCCTCCAGATCATCGACGGGGGATTTTGCGAGCAGCTCTTCCATTCCCTCGACGTGGAGGGCGGCAGTGTTGAACATCGTTTCCACCCATTGACCCGAGAGCCCGTCGCTATAGAGGCGACCAAGGTGGGGCGTATCCTTCAGCGACTCGAGGCAGCGCCGACCTTCCATCCGCAACGCGCTCTCAGTTGATGTCGCAACGACTGACGGGCTCAGATTCGGAAGACGCTGCTTCAGCAGAGTGGAACGCCGATTCAACGATGCAGTGATATAAGCCTCGATTTTTGGCCTGATGGTGTCGGCATTGTCCCCCGCGTCCCTCCGGAGCATCGGATCGCTCTTGATCAGGGTCGAGACTTCGCGCTCGATCTCATCACGCGTTTGCTTATCGATCGTCTCCCGCTCCAGGAGCCCGTCCAGCTCCGATCTGAGGTGAGGCAGTGCGACGGCCAGATTCTGTGTTCGCCGGGTCGCGATTTCGGTGTCGAGCGAGCTGAGCAACGACGAAATTTCCCGCGCAGTGACGCCTCCACCACTCTGGGCATGCTCGGCCTCCCAGAACAAATCGCCCCCGAAACGGTTGACCAGTTCCTGGCCATAGGCCGATTCGAGCGATTGGCGAATCTTCGTCGCAGCCTGCCGGCCCTCGCGCCGCGTCGCCGTGTCGGCCGTGGCCCACTGAACGGCACGGCCGAGCCAGCGGAAGGGCTTGGACAATGTCATCCCGATTTTTCCACTAAACGTCCGTGCACCCGGGTCGAGTCGTTTGTCCTCACCAACAACTGCTCGATCATAGGCCGTTTCACTCGAGGCCCATTCCCGAATGTTGCCCAGATTGAGTTCGTCCACCATGGTCAGACGGTGGTCGTGGGATCAGGCATGACGATTCCCGATCCGCCAGCCGATCCCGTGCGGTTCGCCAACGAGAGCATCCAGCTTCGAGCCGCCTCGATGAAGCCCGAAAGCCACGACTCCAAAACGGGAAATTCGAGCGCGGCGAGCGGCATCTTGTCCTGGAGGAAGATGCGGTTGGACACCGGTTCGAGGGAAAGCGTCGCGCCACCCGTGCCGGCCCAGAAGAGATTCGCGTCCAGAAGTGTTCGAAAGAAATCAGCGGACTCGTCACCCGCGAGTTCCGCCACTGGCGCATTCAGCCGCACGGATGCCGTCGGCTCGTGTAGAAGAATGGCGATTTCCAGCGAGCCATCGACCAGCAGGAACTGCCCGTCGGCGAGCAGGTCCGAATCGGGGACAGCACCCATGGAGTCGGCCAGTTTTTGAAGCAGTCCCCGAAAGGCGAGCTGCGCGTCGGAAGGGGAATCCATAAGCGGGAAATAAGAAAAA
>CAVSXN010000014.1:0-76136 GCA_963731945.1 uncultured Verrucomicrobiae bacterium
TCCCGCCAAAATGGTTCAACTAGGGCGAATCGACTAAAAGCCTCCTCGACAAGATCAAAAATCCCACCGTCTGCCGACCGCTTTCAGGAACTCCAGCAAGACGGCATCAATATCCACATCGGTCCCAGTTATCACTGCCATCATCTTGAGGCGTAAGTCAGGGACGCTATCGTCTTTGGACACTAGTTCTTTCAGTGCCTGAACCCTCTTGGCCTCCTTGAAGAACTCAACCCGACGCATTTTCTTTGACGGTGAACCTCCATCACCAGCGCGACAACAAGTGCTTCATCATCAAGTGCCAGTACACGGAGGTCTTTGTCAAACTGGATAGCCTCCCGGAGGCGCTCCTCCTTGGCGTCCTCCAATGCGACCGCTGACGCTGGCGTAGCAAGCCAGGTTGAATGCGATCATGCAAGTTTGAGGTGGTGGCATATCACTCGATGCATGCCAAATCCGCCATTGCCTAGTCCCAACCCCCAGCAGGTGCTCCCAGTGCCGGAAATCGCCTTTGAAGCCTATGCTCCCGGCAACCTGAAAGGTCGCGATGGCGCACCAAGGGACTTCTCCGGGATAGATGAGAATCTCAAACCGGACCGGATCTTTGGCGAAGTTGTCCAGACAGGCGTCGTAGCTGTTTCCTCCGACGACAAAACTCAAGAATCCCGGTTTCGTGCTGTAAAGGCGATGAAGGCGCAATTCGAACACCCATGAGGCGTCTTCAGGCTGATCTGCCGGTTCTGGGTAATTCGGCTGCAGCCAGCGCTTGAAGTCACTTCTTGGTCCAGCCGGAAAAGTTGTTATTCATCACCCTCCTCTTCGTCGCAGGGGCTGGATGAGTTTCGCGAGGACGAACATGCCCCACTGTTCGGAGTTCCTTATGAAATCCCAGGGGTCCGAGCCGAACTCCGGCTTGAGGACGAAGGGAGCGCAGCAGCGGCATTCGACCGAGGGTGGCTTGCTGGGATGGACAAAGCGAGTGGGACGCTCGCCACAGCGGGGACAAGTGAAGGAAGCCAATTCCTCAGGCGTGTAGCCTGCCCTGGCGTTGAGTTCGATCAGCCGTTCCATCGGAGTTTTCATCTTGGGTTTACCGATTACGCTCAGAGGATCACAGGTTTGCAGAAAGAGGGAGATCCCTGCATGCAGTTTGTATGCACTATTTCCTGTAAAATGGTGCCGTTTTCTGCAAAATCATGCAAAACTGCATGGTCACAGAGAGAATGGAGACGTTCAGCTTAAATCTTTGTTGCCAATCAGTTAGGCTACACACCGAAGCTGGGATCAACTTATAGGCATCGGTTCGCGAGCCACCTCCGCAGGCTTTTTATCATTGCGCATGGCGATGAACGTGCAATGCCTCAGATGCCAGGCATCCATCCCACTCAACAGCTACTTCATGCAAGCAGTTCGACAGATATTCTTTTTCGATTATACTGAGCGTTCGCCGTTGACGGTTGCTTCTAGGCTATGAATCATTGGATTTTTGTTCTGTTCCTATTTGTGGGGCATGTGGGGACGTTGCGGGCGGAGCCCTTCAACCAAGCCGAAGTCACGAAGACGATCAATCTCGTCTCGCTCTTGCCGCAGGACACGCGAGCGGTGCCAGGCGATCTCGTTAAAGGGAATACGGCCCTTCAGACCGGGGGTAATTCCCGAGCAGAATTGCAGTTCCCGGACCTTACTATCACCCGCGTAGGTTCCAACGCGCTTTTTCGCTTTATCGCGGGCACACGAGAGATCGTTCTGGATGGCGGCAACATGCTGTTTTCTTCCCCGGAAGGCGTCGGAGGAGGAAAGGTGCAGGCTGGGGCGGTTACCGCGGCGGTTACGGGATCGGACTTTCTGATCTCGAATGCAGGAAGGGTCAAGGTGATCTGCTTAAGTCATAAGGTTCTCGTTTACTTTACAGCAAATCCGAAGATCCGCGCCGTGCTACTCCCAGGACAGATGCTGCATGTCGCCCCGGGGGATAAAAAAATGCCGCCCGTCGTGACAATCAATCTTGAGACGCTTCTCGCCACTTCCAAGCTCGGCGAAGCGGGCGGTTTTGGACCCTTTCCCAACCAGACGATCCTCGCATACAATGTCAGTAAGCAAGGGAGAGGATTTGTGCCTGCGAAGGGTCCTCTGCCTGCGAACGTAAATCTTACGGCCCAGACCGCTCAAACCGTGCGTTCCACCGAAGTCGCCAATAACAATCCTCCCTCGCAGTTTGCGGCCCAGGCCGCTCGAACCGTGCCTTCCACCACGGCCGCTCGAACCGTGCCTTCCACCACAGCCGCCAATAACAATCCTGCCTCGCAGTCAACAGCCGCGCCCGCCGCCACCGGTTCCCCGTCGGACACGACCAGCAGTGGAACTGGCGGAAGCCGCGGGAACAACTCGAATATCAGGAATATCGAAAATCGCGGCAATAGCGGGAGCCGCGGGAACAATTCGAATATCAGGAATATCGAGAATCGCGGCAATAGCGGGAACGCGCCGGGACGAGCAGGCAGATAGCAGCGGGCTCGTCGAGGGCCTTCTAATGCAAATTCGATGCGGCCTCCTATGTTGTTGTCGAGTAACGTTGGTGGATGATGATCTGTTCTTGACTCGCTAGGCTGCTTTTTCTGTGCCCTCATGTGCATCGCCCTCAAAAGTTTGCTGATAAACCGCTTGAAGCGATAAGGCAGGATTGACCCGCCTTCCTGCCTAGCAGGACAGTATGCCAAAGCATTAATCCGGCTTCCGATGCGTGACCCATTCAACCGCGAAACGAGTCATCTCAGCCGCATCTCTGAAACCCAATTTTTCTTTGATGATCGCTTCCGATCTTCCGACTCGCTTGGGGATCCATTATTCCATCACTCTGGGAAGACGCTTTGCGGGCCCGACCACCGCTTGGAGAAACTTTGCAACGAGATGCAGTCAGAAAGAAACAGCGACGCATGAAGCGGCTAGGGATCTCGACGGCACAGCGGCAGCAGGCGGAGCGACCAGGCCAGGTGTGGAGCTGGGACTTCGTGGCTGACCAGACCGAGAATGGCAGTAGTTTTCGCATCCTCACTTTGCTCGATGAGCACACTCGGCAATGTCTGGCTATTCATCCGGCATGGTCAATTCGCGCCATCGACGTCATAACGGTGGTGGAAGCGGCCATAGCTCGCTACGGCATGCCCGAGCACTTTCGCAGCGACAACGGGCCTGAGTTTACATCATTTGACGATTCCCATGGCAGAGGTTCGCTACATCCCCGTGGCGTGACCCCGCGGGTGAGACAGTTCATAACTGAAGCTCTGCGGATTCCTTAGTGTTTTGGTTTTCGTTTGTTTGCCACCTTGTGGCGTTGCTCCTGAGTCCCCCCCGAACGCCTGCCGCGGCGAGCGGCGCGGGGTTTGGGGGCGCGTAGCCCCCATCAAAGCGGTTCGTCTTTCTCCAGGCATACTCGCTCGGAGTCTGATAGCCAAGCGAGCTGTGCGGACGACGCTCATTGTATTCGACACGCCAACTTTCCAGGATAACACGCGCCTCCTGCAGATTGCCGAAGAGTTCTCGGTTCAGGCATTCATCGCGCAGCTTGTCGTGGAAGCTCTCGATATGCCCGTTTTCCCAAGGGCTCCCCGGCTTGATGTAGAGCGTCTTGATCTCCTGGGCTTTCAGCCAGTCCTGCATGCAGGAAGCGTGTCTTCGGGCATCATTTGGAGCAAGAGCGAGTCCGACAAATCGGAGTCGTCGAATTTGTCGCGTCGAGTCCCTAGTTTTGCTCTTGAGCGTGCTGCTGCAGGAATCTTTTCGATTGTTTCCGAGAGTTCAGATAGCCAGTCTGCAGACGCGAGGCTTTCTGTCAGCTTCGCCAGCGAACAAATGATCTTTCCCTGATCAACATTGGCGAATTCGCGAAACCCGCGACGGTATTCATCGAGAAGATTTCCGA
Source organism: uncultured Verrucomicrobiae bacterium (assembly GCA_963731945.1). Taxonomy (GTDB): domain Bacteria; phylum Verrucomicrobiota; class Verrucomicrobiia; order Chthoniobacterales; family Terrimicrobiaceae; genus DASTFP01. The sequence continues at coordinate 3,917 of CAVSXN010000014.1, forward strand.
TGCCGTTGGAGTAATCTGGGAGCCGTATCAAATCAAGCGTATGGCAAAGGCGGAAGCTGAAGCCGACCTAATAATGGCAGAAACACAGATTGAGCTTTCCGATATGCAAAGGCGTGCGGTGAGGCTCGGCAAATGAAGAAGCGAGGAAGCAGAAAAACATTGAAGACATCATTCGAAGGGCTCTTCCGGACCTCAAAGAGGATGCCGAGCCGCACAAACTCAAGGACGATTGGCTTGTATACTTTTCCGATCGTTGCCGACTCGTTTCAGACCAGGAGATGCAAGGACTCTGGTCTCGCGTGCTGGCCGGTGAAGCAAACTCTCCGGGCGCATTTTCGAAACGGACCCTGAACTTTCTTCCCAATCTTGAAAAGGCCGAGGCTGAATCATTCACGCGACTTTGCGGCTTTGTGTGCGTAGTCGAAGGAAACCCACAGCCTTTGATTCACAAAGTTCAGGATCAGATTCATAAACAACAGGACCTTACTTTCGATTCATTGAAGCACCTAGAGGCTATCGGCCTTATCCATTTTCAGGGAGCTCCTCTCGCCTATTCGGGTGTGGTGCCGAACGGATGTGTTGTTTCTTACTACGACAAGCGTATGACGCTGGTGATGCCTAAAGAATCAGGAAATCCGGTGCAGTTTGGGGCCGTTTTATTCACCCAGGTTGGGTTCGAGCTTTCTCGGATTTGCGGCAGCCAACCTGTTGATGGTTTTTTTGAGTACGTCCTCGAGAAATGGAAAACCTTAAACTCCGTCAAGGAATACAAGACCGAATAAGGAACGTTCTTCGGACGGGCTTCATCGAGCGATGCGCCTCTAGGTTCTGTGCCAGAATTTTCGGCCGCTTGCGGGGCGTCGCTAGTTTTTGCTCTTGAGCGTGCTTTTTTGCGTCGCTGTTTAATTTGAAATAGTTTTGCGTAAAAAATCTCTCAAACTGGTCAGAAAACGCGCCCACGGGGGTCGCGCTACGATGATTTTTCCCTAGAAGAAACTACCTTTTTACGCCCCGGAAGAATCGCCGTCGCGCTCTGAAGGTGTCGTGACTCTTGCGGGAATCGCTCTCGTCGCCCTGCTCGTCCCGGATGCGGTATTTCTCCGCGCGCCCCGGCACCGAGACGTCGTCGGGGATCGACTCCCCGCTTTGAAGAAGCGACCTCGGGATGCAATCAGGTGGATGGAGTAGCGCCTCACAGGGCGAGACGTCAGCAGCGCGCCTCACAGGGCGAGACGTCAGCAGCTCCCTTCGTCCTACCCACCTTACGCGAGACGGGAATGCGTTTACCGGCTCGCTCATTTCTTGATGCGCGCGGCGTCGCCAACGCGGCACTTCGGGAACATCTCCTGCGCGATGTGACGCGCCTGCTTGGGCGATTTCGCGTGGATGGTGACGGCCCGGTCCTGCCCGGGGCCACAGATGACGTGGACACGGAACGTGTCGGCGAAGGCGCTGCCTCCAAGAAGGAAGAGCGCTGTGATTGTGAGGATGGTGGTTTTCATAGGTTTCGTAGTTGTTCGAAATAACTCTCCACGTCGCCGAGGATACCCAGACGTGCGATCCCGGGCAATGTCAGAGTAGCGCCCCACCCCCCTGAAAACATCGCCACGGGTAGCCTCGCACAAAGGCGTGAGGACGCCAAACGCGGGGAGCAAGACACGCATCATGCGTATCTGTGGTCGACGCGTCGGAAAAGTCCAGATCCGCATCATGCGGATCTGTGGACCGCGCGTCGGAGGACGCTAGACACGCATCATGCATGCCTAGCACCCGGGGAGCCCAGAAGCGCGAGAGCGCCAAGCGCGAGGGTCCCAGAGTGACTACTGGTAACTCTGGGGCGACAGTCGTTGAAAAAATCGCGCAGGATCTCGGTGTAACCAAACACGCCGTGCATCATCGCGTCCGCATGGCGGTGAGGGCCGCCGAGCAGGAAGGCGTCGCTCGCGATTCGGGGGAGTGTCATCATAGCGCCCCGCCTGTAAAAAACGTCACCAGCGGCTCGCCAGCGCGAAGTTTCAGCGCTGTCAGCAGCGAGACGAGCGCTTTCGCGCTAGAGTCTCACTCAGTGGGCGGGACGGGGATCGCTCCCTCGACGAAGATGCCGCGTCCGCGAAGCGGGACCGAAATCAAACCCGCGTCGACGCCAGCAGGCACGATGAGCGCGGGACCGCGGAACGATCCCGCTTTCGCAACGCTGCACGTCACGCTCCCGTCCGAGTACGGAAGAGTCGTGTCGACGAACTCGTCGAGGAGGATTCCGTACGACTGCGCTTCCGTCCCCGCGGTGAGCGGAACGAGTTTTCCGACGTCGCCGGCGGTCCCCGTCGCGAGGATCGTCCCGCGCAGAACGACGCCGATTCCGGACTTGATTTCCGCGACGACAGTTTGCCAGTGACCTTCGTCGTAAGCGCCGAGAGTGTTGCTGAGCCCCATCGGGACGTCAGCGAGAACTGTAGGATTCGGATTCATGTGAGTGTTTTCCTTTCGTTCTCGGCGACCTGAAAGGTTGCAATCACGCACCGCTCGATTTGCTTGCCGCCTTTTCCCGCACGTTCGCAAGCTGACCGGTATTCCGGCGCGATCGGTAGAGACGAGCCGCGAAGGCGTCATGCTCGCTGGCCTCCAGTTGCGCCAGAAGCTGTCCGGCGCTCTGTTGAATCTCGGTAAGTTTCGCAATGAACGTCTCTCGGTTCATATCGTGATACTTCACGATATAGCGGCCATCTTCGAATGGCTGCAAATTCATACACTTTTCACGCACTGCCATTTTCGGACATTTTCGGACAACTGGACATCGTGAAACCGGATAGAGATTGCGAGATCAGCATTGATGCTACAATGCTGTAATCTACTTGTATTTATCGGATTGAGCGCAATCATAGGCAGTTTTCACGAAGTCGAGAAATGGCCAAAAAGCGGGTTCGATTCCCGCTACCCGCTGAACGTTTTATTATCAAACACTTGCGATACATTTAGGGCCCGTTCTATGCCTAAGTGAGATAAACCTGCGACAACGTTCATCGTCGTCCACGGCAAGCTTCCTTTGTGCAAGAGTCGGCGCCAACCCGCCTGGATCCCGATTTTTAGATTGTTGCACAGTCAGCGACTTTCGACTGGGAAAGGAGCTCCGGATACTACCGCCGCTAGAGAGTCATCCTCGCATCTCGTCAGGAATTGCTCGCAAACCCATTCATGTCGTGAAATATCACGATATGAACCGTGAGACGTTCATTGCGAAATTCATCGAAATTCAACAGAGCGCCGGACAGCTCCTGGCCCAACTGAAGGCCAGCGAGCATGACGCCCTCGCGGCTCACCTCTACCGGTCGCGCTGGGAATACGCTTTGATCGATCAAGTTGGCGACGACGAATCTCACCAGTTGGCCGGATTCTTTGACCAAATTGCCGAGCAGATCGAAGAGTTCGAAGCCCAGCATTTGGCGAGATTGCAGAACACCCCCCGTCCTTTTGATGCGACGATTGGAAGAATTCATCCAATCCCTGTCCCTCATACGGGCCGTAGGCCGTTTGATTCGCTCAGGAGGGTAAAGCGGGCAACTTTGCCCAAAAGGATTGAGTTGCTCCCAAGCAAAGGAAAGGCGAACAATCACTTGCTGCCCCTCGTCCTTTCAGCTCGCCGAGAGCACGAATTCAAAGGCGTTTTGCCAATGGGAGGACCTGCTGCGGATCGATGCTTGATCGGCTCTGCTTCCGGTGATCATGGCGAACTTGGAACAGGAATTCGTCATCGGAGGTTACGTCCTGGCGCACATGGGTTCGATGCATTTTCGTTGCGAAGGTGAAGAATGGATTCGTTCCACGGATTCGGGAGGAGATCTTCCCTGCCCTTGAGGCACTACGGATCGCGCCGTGACCGTTTAAGAATCTTCCCTGAGAAAAGGGCATCGCGGTGGGGCGAATCGTTAACCGCGGAGAAAATGGACCAATGCCGATGGGTCGAACCCAAACCTGGTTTGCCAGATCGCATTCGTCGAATGGACGGATGCCGGGCGCTTGAGGCATTGCAGCTTTGTCGGAATGCGCGAGGACAAGAGGCCGGCACAGGTTGTTCGCGAAACTTGAGGCTCCTGGGTGACGTCCGAAGGGGAAGTGTGCCGGCTTATTCTGAACGCTTGATAGAACGGGGATATCGATTTCATCGCCTGGTTGTTGCGTCTGCATTCCCAGACACCATTCATCTCCAGACAGGCTAAGCAATTTGGTTCTCGCCGAGAGTCTGAGTTTGATCGTAATTTGGTGAATAGGAGGCGTTGGAGCCGAATCAGTCAGGTAGGGGCAGTGTTTCTGAACGCGCTATAAATTCCATAGTTTGTTCGAAATCGATAATGCCGGCATCCGAACCAAGGCCTTGGATCACCAGGGCTCCACATGCGCTTGCCAATCTGGAGGCTTCCTCAAGACTCCAACCCAAAGAGAGCCCCTTGATAAAACCCGCGTTATACGCATCACCGCAGCCAGTTGAGTCTACTACGGGCACTTTGAAGCTTGGAGTGCAAATCTGCTGTAAACGCCCGTCGTCGTAGAAGCCCACGCAGCTGCCACCGGCCCCGAGCTTTAGAACAACGTGCCCCGCGCCACGATCCAAGAAGTAGTGCAGGATATCACGTCGGTCAGAGAGTCCACAGATCATGACGGATTCTTCATAGTTCGGCATGAAGTAGTCCACGTAAGGCAAGCAGAATTCAACCATTTGGGTCAACTTAGGCGAGGGAATTCCGAGAAGGTCATACGTAGTGATGGACCCGCTTTCTTTTGCGTGGCGCAGAATGCGGCTTGCAGGCTCGCCGTCGAGCTTCAAAAGGAGCGGAGTGCCGCCAAGATGAAGGAACTGTGCTTGGGCGATTACGTCGAGATCGAGGTCCTCATAGCTCAGTTCCCCATTGGCACCGATCACGTGCAGTGCGGGTCGCTCGCCGTTGGGCCGGATGGGAAGCATCGTTGAGGAAGTCTGCGTCCCGGCCTTCCGCTTCAGGTGCGTTGTATCAACCCCATATCGCTGCATGACTCCCAGCAAGAATTCACCAATTTCGTCGTTGCCGATTGCGCCCATGGCGACGACCTCAAGGCCAAGCTTTGCCATGTCTACCGAAGCACCAGCGGCCGTTCCGGCGACAGTCATCCGGATCTCGTCCAAAATGGCAAGATTCTGTCCTGGTGGAATCCCGGCCACTGGACGGCCAAGAACATCAACAATATGAACCCCAAGCGAAACGACTTTTGCCATTCGATTAGCTCCTTTCCAGAGTCAAATTTGTCAGCATTTACCGGATAACAGACCAGCTTGAGCAAGCAAACTTCGATTTAATCGTCGAGATTTAAACAAAAAGACTCTGACGAGTCGATTTCGCAGGCGGCCCATCTTTGATGCTGCCGCCTGAGCTTGCGTTGCCTTCTGCCTTGTCGCCTTCGAGGGGCGAAACCTTCTACGCATCGATTTGCTCAACTGGATGGGGAACTTTTGGTGAACCGGTCAATTGAACGCCGCCGCGAGTTGCTGGATATATTGAACCCCGCGCCGAAAGATCCGGTGCGCCTGTCGCCGCTACTACAAGCGCATCAGGACAAATCCTTGAGGCGGTGCGTAAGCTCGGTCTGGAAGGTGTGGCCGGGAAACGAATCGATTCCATCAATGAACCAGGCGAGCGATCGGGCGCGTGGATCAAGCTCCGCGCGAACATGGAACAGGAACTCCGGTTTCGTCTCTGGAGCCCGCGGATTCGACGCCTTGCTGGTTGGCATCTACGAGGGAAAGGACCTCATCTTCGTCGCGAAGGTGAAGAACGAATTTGTGCCGCGGATCCGGGACGAGCTGTTTCCCGCTCTCAAGGCGTTCAGATTGCCCAGTGCCCGTTCAAGAATCCGCCCGAGAAGAGGGCATCGCGGTGGGGCGAGTCGTTAACCGCGGAGAAGATGGACCAATGCCGCTGGGTCAAATCGAAGCTGGCCTGCCAAGTCGCATTCGTCGAACGGACCGACGCAGCGCACTTGCCTCATTGAAACCAACCGGGCGCCCGCAACGACACATAAACCGTGAACTACTCCCCTCATCATTTCCTTCAGTGTCCTTGGTGGAGCAGTTTAGGATGCGACGCGGCAGAGCCAATCTTAGAAGTGACAACGGACCGGAAAAAGTCGATTATCTCCACGCTATGCCCAACAGAAACAAGACGATCGGCGGGGGTGGATTTCATCACGTGGCCATCCGCGCAAATGACTGGGAAAAGTCGGTGAAGTTCTACACAGAGGCGCTCGGCTTCAAGGAGAAGATCCGCTGGGGCGAGGGCCTGGAGCGCGCGATCATGCTCGACACCGGCGATGGCAATTACCTGGAAATTTTCGCCAACGGATCCGCGGAACCGAAGCCCGAAGGGTGCATCATCCACTTCGCGTTAAGGACCGATAACTGCGACGCCGCCGTCGAGCGCGCCCGGGCGGCGGGGGTGGTGATCACGATCGAAACGAAGGATGTCGTCATCCAAAGCATCCCGAAACCGACTCCCGTGCGGTTGGCCTTCTGTAAGGGGCCGGACGGCGAAATCATCGAGTTCTTTCAAAACACAACGACCTGAGCGCCGTTCACCCTCTGCCTCCGGGAGAGGGCAGGGGTAAGGGACGGGGCAGGAGATTGCGATCTTGGGGCAAACAGTGCCTGTTCCTTCGTTGGCCCTCACCCTAATCCTCTCCGGGTGGAAGAGGGGGCGAAGAGCCAATGCACCTGTCTCAATCGTTTGAACTTTATCCTTTCCACCCCTCCCGCCGATAAGCTGTATGCCACCGCCGCGGATCGGGTGCTTTCTATGTCATCCCTTCGTCGCCATGCGCGATGACAAAAAGCCTGCGGAGGTGGTTCGCGAAACTTGAATCTCGCCGGACTGGTAATTTTGAAAGTCGGAGTCTTCTCCCAACGACCAACCGAAACAGAATAATCTACACTTCGCGCTCAGGAAGGCCTATCCGCAGAATATCAGATGGAGGTTTGCGTATGCTCTTCGTCACGAAAACCTAGCAGCAACAGTTCAAGCTTATTAAGAGCCTCGTGCTCATCGGGCCCGATCGCTTCAAGGACGACGCGGGCGCCGTAATCCAAATCGGCCGTAAGCACTTCCAACAGGCTCGCGGCCGAGAACTTTTCCTCGCCTTTCCAAATCGTGATTGTGCTCTCGAACCTATTCACCCAGCGCACAAACAGCGCCGCCGGGCGCGCATGCAATCCGAGCTTGTTAACAATCTCGACCTCTCTCAGCATCTAAAGAACATACAGTGGCCTGGCTCGGCTTTCCAAATCACGAAGTGAAAATCCCATTTTCGAGAAATCTGCCGGGTTCATCAGAACGATTCCGAACTCCACGCCGCACGGCTTGCCAAGGTATGCCGCAAGCCTCTATAAGCCCCGGCCATGAATTCCTTGCTCGCGAAGTTCTCCATCTCACTTGGCACGATGACTCTGCTGACGCCACTGAGCTGGGGTGGCCAAACGACGCTCGAACGAGAAAGCCGCCACGACCGAACTCGAGAAGCTCACTGAGAACGAGATGCGAGAAACGGGAATTCCCGGCATCGCCATCGCCGTGGTTTTCAAGGATCAAGCCGTCTTCGCGAAAGGCTTTGGTGTCCGGGAAGTGGGAAAGCCGGATCTGGTCGATGCGGACACAGTGTTTCAACTGGCATCCGTCTCGAGGCCGATCGGCTCGACGGTGGTCGCCGCTCTGGTCGGTGAAGGTCTTCTTTCCTGGGATTCGCGCATTTGCGAGCTCGATCCGGGCTTCCAATGCACGATGCCTGGGTTGCGCGGGAAATCACCGTCCGCGACTTTTATTGCCATCGCAGCGGCTTACCCGAGCACGGCGGCGACTTGCTGGAGGAGCTCGGCTACACCCCCGAAGAAGTCCTTCACCGCCTTCGCTATCAAAGGCCGGGTAGCAGCTTCCGATCAGGATACGCTTACACCAATTTCGGCCTGACCGAAGGTGCCCTTGCCGCGGCCAAATCCGCGGGCAAGGAATGGGAGGACGTATCGGAAGAGAAGCTTTACGGACCCCTGGGGATGACCTCGACAAGCTCACGTTTCAAGGACTTCGTCGCGCGCGAAAACCGTGCCCTGGGTCACGTGGAGGTCGACGGCAAATGGCTCCACAAACTACAGCGTGATCCCGACGCGCAATCGCCGGCTGGCGGCGTGAGCTCCTCTGTAGTTGACATGGCCAAATGGATGCGCTTGCAGCTCGCCGGTGGAAAGTTCGAGGGCAAGGAGATCGTGAAAGCCGACGCGCTGGCGCAAACCCATCACCCGCACATGCTCACGGGCTTCAGTCCCCTTGATGACCTCCCGGGTTTCTACGGACTCGGATGGAACGTCAGCTACGACGAAGAGGGAAGGCTGCGCCTTTCCCATTCCGGCGCATTCGAACTTGGCGCCGCGACGGTGGTCGCCCTGGTCCCTTCCGAAGCTCTCGGCATTGTCGTTCTGACCAACGCCTTTCCGCTCGGTGTTGCGGAAGGACTCGCCAGCACGTTCCTCGATGACGCCCTCCACGGAAAGCCGACCCAAAACTGGCTCGAGCTTTACAAGCAGGGGTTCGCCCAGGGAGTCCAGGCAGAAAAATCCCGCCTCGGCAACTATACCAAGCCGCCTGCTTCGCCCGCGCTTCCCTCGGCAAACTCCTCGTATCTGGGCAGCTACCGCAACGAGTATTTCGGCGAGATAGGCATCGTCGAGAACGATAGCGAACTCTCGATCGTCCTGGGACCGAAAAGGATGACCTTCCCGATGAAGCATTGGGACCGCGATACCGTTACCTACGAGATGCAGGGCGAATTAGGTGAAGGCACTGCCGGAATCACCTTCACAATGGCGCCCGAAGGAAACGCGCGTCGGGTTTTGGTCGACAATCTCAATATCCACGGCGCCGGAATCTTTGACCGCGGAGCGGACGAAGGCCAGTAACCCTTCCGCAAAACCCACGAGAGCTTCGCGGCATCGCCAAAATCGGCAGTGGTCGAATACGCAAAGTGTGCGGGCGCGTCTCAGATCGGAATAATTCCCTTTTGGATCAAGGCCTCCACGGCCTCGTGAATTGCCTGAACCGAACTAAATCGCGGCTGATAACCCAACAGGCGCTGCGCCTTGGCGATGCTCGCGTTGGGACTGTGGGCGATGTGATCCCATGTGAGCTCGGCGGACTCCTCTGTGACTGTCTGGCGCCACGCGTCCCATGGCAGGAACTTCAGGTTTGCGGATTGGCCGAACCAACCCGCAACCCGTTCCGCGTAGCCTCGCAGGGTCAGCGCGGCCGGCGAAACAACGTGAAATGCTTCGCCGATGCTCCCACTTCGATTTGCCATGGCACGGAGGAACGATTGCGCGACATCATCAGCGTGAACGTGATGAAGTGTCTCCATTCCAAAATTCGGCAAGGTCACTTCCTCACCGCGCGCAAGTCGCGTGAAGATGTGGGGATCCAGATTGCCGGCGGGATTGATGGGAATCCAGCCCGGTCCGACAATATGGCCGGGCTGTAGCACCGTTGCGGGAACGCCATGTCGGCGTGCCTGATCCAACAAGTAATCTTGGATTGCTGCCTTCTCGATTCCGTAATCGCCAAATGGCTGTCGCGATGTTTCTTCGGTGGCGGGCACCTCGACACTGTGTCCCAGGACCCAGATCGTTCCGCAATGTAAGAAGTGCTGCACTTGCCCACGCAAGCAGCCGAGGAGTTGCTGCGCGCTTTTTAGGGTGAAACAGATCAGGTCGATGACGACGTCGGGTTTCAAGTCAAGGATGCGACGACCGAACACATCCGCGGCATCCTCGGCCGTCCGATCCGCAGCGACTTGCCGGACGAGATGCCAGGCGGAATGGGGTCTATAAGGTTCACGCAGGGCACGCGAAACGTTAATCACTTCGTGCCCTGCCTCGACGAGACGCGGGACGAGGTAGGTTCCGATGTGGCCACTTCCTCCAATTATGACAACGCGCATTACTACTCTGCAAAAGGGCGATCCGGGTGACTGTCAAGCATCGTCTTGGGGCGGCCCCCCTGTAGACCGGGAAAGGCCAACCAAGTCGGCTGATGGATTTGACCTCCTCTTCTCGCTTCGATCCGGAGGATAACATCGGAAAGCCCGAAGCCGTTTTGCCGGCGACTCAAGCCATCATTTCCCCGTTGGGCCGAGGCAGCCTGAATCAACTCTCACCGTTCCGGAGTGCTTTGAGATCCACCTATCGGTTCGTGCTACCCAATTTCGTCCCGAAGCGTCGCGAGGAGGTCCTCTTCGAATTTCTGTATCCCGCGACGGGTGAGTTCGTATTTGATGAACCTGATGTGCCGCAGGTCAAAAGGAACATCCTCCACAATCTGCGTGAGAAGAATCACTGGTTTGCCTACGGTGTGCGCAACGCCGATCTCATAAAAGACATTCGGGTTTCGACCAGTGCAATCGGCAATAACAATCTGAGAGGCACAGATTGCATTCCAGATCTCCGACATTACCGCTCCCGTACCGAAGAAGTCATCTCCGCGCGATGCCTTGCGCCCCAACTGGTTGACTACAGGTACGATATGATCATCGTAAATAAGCTTCAATTCGGGAGCGAATGGCATCACCACAAAAACGTCCGGTTGCTTCTTGATTTTATCAGGAGCGCCGAAAAACGGCCGGACCAGATGCGATTTCCGATCCAACGATGCGAGCATGGTTAGACCGACTCCGAGAGTTTCGCGGAGGTGGTAGCATCGGTCAGTGACGCGCAAAGGGCGATCCCGATCGGTGAACGCCTCTGCGTCCGACATCCACAACATGGCATCCATGATCTCAAAGCCAGCACCCGGCAGGGTCGCGTAGGCGAGGAACTCGTCTCTAAACAGCTTTGCAACCAGACCGGCCAGGACCAGGACTTCCGAAGTTTGATCGCCGCCAAAAAAGTGACGATACAAGTCGGACCAGTTCTTGCAGACTCCATCTCTGACCAGGCGCAAAACATAGGCGCCATTTAACTCTCGGATACTCGTGCAAGCCATTATCGTGAAGACTATCAGCCCGCGAACAGTGAGCGAGGTCAAATCGACCATCTCGAGCGAACTCCCCGCCGTCTTGGGCCCTTCCGAAATAATTGCCAGGTGTTGGTTGGGCGCCTTTGCGGTCGGTTCGTTGTGCGCTGCGCACGGAGGAGAGGAAGTGGCTCGACGCGCTCAAACGTGGAGGATTCTCGTCGACCCCTCGCGGCGAAATACTACACATAGTTTGTGAGAAGACATTTACATAGGTTTTTACGCAAATGTATCAATCGGGCTAAAGCGGGTGCCCATGCGTTCCCGGACTAGTAGTCTCGTTGCTTTTTCGGTCGTCTTTTTAACCCTTTGCAGGGTCATTGTTTGACTGCCCTAAGTCGCCCAGGCCGAGCGCCCTTGCCGCGTTCGTGCCAAACATTGCCAACAGCTCTTGGCGAGGCACTTTATCACCCAGAGCAGCGGAAAGATCCCGGGCAAAGCGCACGGTGCCGTCCGGTATGGGATCGCTTTGTATTTGGCCAAAGTCGGTGGCGAGGACAACCTGTCGAGTGCCAGTGGCGAGGATCGAGTTGGCAAAGCGACCCAGCGGCACGCCCTCAATGGTATGAATGGCCAGGCAGTGCTCGGCAAAAACCCGGGAATCTCGCGTGAGCTGGATGAGTTGGTCGTCCGACAGTTCGACCGAAGGATAGTGCGGATGGGTCAGAAGAATATGGGCCACGCCGATTTCCAGCGCTATCGGCACGAGAGCCATGATCTCGGCCGCCGCGAGGTGACCGGTGGCGAGAGTCGCGCCCGTTTCGACGATTGCTTTCAGCACCGGCTTGAGAGCGGGCTCAGGCCGGAGTTGCTCATCAAAGACCCGCACAGCGCCGCCGGCATCATTGCCATGAACTTTCATATCGTGGCCGCATGACCATCGTCCGTCAAAGGCGTGGCCGAGTGTGCGGAGGTGAGATTCTGCGTGCACCGTCGGCATGTAAACGACGAATGTGGGATCGATGCTCTCGCCCTCCAGCTTGGCCCTATTGCCGGAGGCGGCGCCATACACCGCATCCGGGTTCAGCCCGCCGACAAATCGGTTGAGGACGACACTTCCCAGAAAACGGACGCCGAAACGGGCGCGCGCCAGCGCCGCAAGGGGAGTGGTCGGATACGTGTGGTTCTTGAGCACCAGTGTCATCCGGCATTGGCGGGCCGCCTCCGCGAGCGTCGAGACGTCGTAGCGACGATCCAAGAGCTCGGGGCCCACGTGAAAGTGCGTGTCGACCAGGCCGCAAGCCAGGAGATCATCGGAAAGGGAGTCGCTCGGCATCTCAAACCAAGTGTTTGCGCCACACACGAGACCAGGCCTCCAGTTGCAGCAAGCTCCAGAGGCGCGCAGCCGTCCCGGGCTCCGCGTGCCGATCGAACTTTTCGAGATAGGGCAGCGGGTGCACGAGATTGCGCACCCAGGCATCGGAAGCCATGAGCGTGTCGCGAGAATAGGATCGCAGATCGCCCGCCAGCCAAGCGGTGATGGGCACGGTAAAGGGCTGCTTCTTGCGATTGAGCAGCCAATCCGGCAGGTCAGTGGCGAACGCCTCGAGGAGCAATCCCTTCGGCCGTCCCGCGGGTCGCTTGATTTCGGCGGGTATGGATTGCGCCAGACGGGTGACACGCGCGTCCATGAAAGGAGATCGAATTTCCAACGCCGCGGCCATGCCGAGCTTGTCGACTCGCGCGAGGTGGTAGTTCCGCAGCCGGTTGGCCGCTTCAAGGCGCAGAATACGATCGAGCGGTGAAAGATTCGCCGCCGGGAGAATAACATCATCCAAGTAACTGTTCGGCGGGGCGCTTAACCCGAGCTCTTCGGGTTCAAAAACCATGGAGCGAGGCAGGTATTTTTCAAGAGAAGCCGGTGGGTTATCGAAACGCGAATATCCGCCCCAGAACTCGTCCGACCCGTCTCCACTCAGCGCCACCTTGGTGAACTGTGCAACCCGGCGCGCGAGCAACAGTGTGGGAAGAGTCACGGGGTCCTCGATTGGGTCTTCCGTGAAGAGCGCCACTTCTTCGAAAAGCGCGGGCACCTGCACCGCGCGCAAACGAACGACCTCATGCGGCATGCCCAGGGACCTGGCCATGCGTCTCGCGTATTCCGATTCATCCTCCGAGCCCGAAGTGTCATATCCGATCGAAAACGCGCGCATCTTTAGATCCGGTCGCTGGCGTGAGAGAGAAGCCGCGACGATGCTGGAATCGGCTCCGCCGCTGAGCAGGATGGCGGTTTCAAACTGGTTCGTGGCGCGCGCGACGACGGCGGCGTCCAGCTCGCGGCGCACGTCCTCCCCGGTTGCAGCGATAGAGCAATCTTCAGGTGGGTTCGCGTAGCGTCCCTTTCGCAGGCTGCCATCGGGCATAATCTGGACCCACGAACCGGGCGCGACTTGCTCAATGCCTTCAAAGGAGCTGTGGAGACCGCCCACACTCTTGTAGATAAGATATTCAAGCGGTGCGTTTGGCCGGATTTTTGGGGTCCCCACCGCGACGCAGAGGGCACCAATGGTTGAGGCAAACGCCCATCCCTCTCGCCAGCGTGCCAGGTAAAGAGGCTTCTGGCCCCAGGTGTCCCGAACGAGGGTGATGCTTCCGTCGACGGGGGCGTAGCGAGCGCCTGCGAACATGCCGCGCATGCGGCCTAACCCGGACGGTCCCTTAATTGCGAGCACGGCTTCCAGCGCCACGCCGTCGGAATCTTCATGATGAAACGTTTCGCCGAGCGAATGAAGAACTTCCCTCGGTGCGAAAACCTCGCCGTTGAAGACGAGGCGTCCTCCCCAGCGATCCTGCAAAGGCTGCAGTCCCAGCTTGCAGTCTCCCACGATGGCGAGGCGCACCGAGCCTAGAGCGACATGGCTATTACTCCATGCGCCTTCGCCATCCGGCCCGCGATAGCGATGCACGGATTGCATGCGGTTCACCAAGGAATTGAGTTCAGCCGGGTTCGTCGCCTCGGGCGTAAGAAGTCCGGCGATGGCGCACATGGTTAGCGGGTGATCAGGCTGCCGTACATGAGAAGCCGCACCGGCGTATCAAAACTCGTCGCGTGGATTTCCCAGTGAGCACTGCCGCGGGAAAGATGCACTCGCGCGGTGAGTTTACCCGAGGGATGCGTGAAGCGGAAGACGGTCTTCGCATTCCTGCTCTTTTCCGGGAGGGGAAGGTATCCTCGAGCGGTTAGGAATGCGCCAAGCGCCATCGCTCCCGAACCGGGCAGCGAATGATGCTGCTGGCCTTCCGAGAAGCAGGTCGCATCGCATCGCAATTCAAGGCCCGACTTCTCTTTGACGTCGTAAACCAGAACCTTGGGCAGCGTGTCGGGATGGCCGAGCTTGCGCGCAAAGTCTTCGCCGCGCCTGGTGAGGGCCTTCACCAAATCCGGGCGGATGCTTCCCATCGGCAAATTGGTCATAACAAACACATTGCCATGGCTAACGATCCTGCCGTTTACGATGACGCCTCTGTGCTTGAAGCGAAACGGCTGGGCGCTCCTGGTCAGATGAGACCAAAGGTAATGCAAGTTTGTAAACCGGACGCCCCAGTCGCCTGCCCAGCAGTCACCTTCCGGTGGGACCAATTCGACGGCTTGGTCCGTGGCCATGTTGACAGATTTCATCGTGTGGTTGCTGCCGGCGCGGGCGACCCCGAGAAGCATCGCGGCCAGTCCCGATGAAGAGGCCGCATTCGAACACTCCATCTTCGACAAGAGCCGGCGCGATTCGGGAACCACCTGATAGAAATGAAAAACAAAGGAGGCCTCGCCCCGACCCGGTCCCATCACGGCGACCTTGTTCGATTGGTAATGCCGGCCGCCCACGCCTTCCGTGGAGATCGCGTTTGCCAGCAAATCCAGGATGATCTTTCCGCGGGTGCGACCGACGGGAAGCTCTTCCTCGCGCAGGACGACGAATCTGCTGGTGCCGGACTTGATGATGGCACAGGAGAGATGAGGAATACGCGTGCGAAGACGCGAGCTGAGGGTCGAGAGAGAGAGCATATTAGACTCACGAGATAGACTCACGTGAAGCGGGGCTGAAGGCTAAGATTTGCCAGCGAGATACCGGCCGCCGGCGAAATCGGCGGCAGAGATGGCAATCTCGGGAAAGGCGCGCACCGCTTCCGAATCCAACGTGACCAAAGGCACTCCCAGCCCTTGCGCCAATCCGAGAAACGGCGCGATGAAGGCGGAGCATTGCGACTGGAAAACAAAGCGCATGTTTTCCCTCGCTGGGGAGGGAAACTCCCGGCTGAGAAACAATTTCTCCGCCTCCTCCAACATGAGAACGACGAGTGCCGGAGTGACCGCGCCCAGGCGCAAGGGCTCGGTGACGTAATGCGGAAACAGCGTCCGCCAAAGCATCGGCGACGCCCAGGCGGGATCGCGTTTGAGCACGGCCTCGGCGGTTCCCGTGTTTTCTCCGGGAAGATAAAGCGCGACCACAATATCGGTTGAAACCACGATCATTGCGCGTCTCCCATCGGTCGGACCTGTCGGCGGATCTCGCGCGCGGCGGCGAGACGACTCTCTCCGTCAGGGGCGATCTCGGTGTTGCCGGCATTCAGCGTGGCGACAATCTCATCGTTCACGCTGCGGCCATGCTCGACCGCGCGGCAATAAATTCTCCAGTGGGCCGATTCGGGGAGGCCCTCGATCAGGAACTGCATGCGTGGATTAGATAGCAGCTCGCGGCGTTTTGCAAACGGCAGAGTGCATCCTGGAGAAGTCGGCGTCCGGGTGTTAAGGTTGGTCCATGAATATGGGCCTCGAAGACTTAGTCCCGTGGGGCCGCCGGTTGAATGAATACGTGCGCATCTTTCAACTCACTCCCGAGCACCTGCGTCGAAGGATTCTCGGCTGTGCCGACGGACCCTCCAGCTTCAATGCCGAGATGAATCAGCGGGGAGGCAACGTCATTTCTTGCGATCCGCTCTATGCTTTCCCTCACGGTGAAATCGAGGCGCGATCCCGGGAAACGAACCGCGAATTGATCGAAAAGCTGCGCCGCAATCCCGCCGACTACGATTGGGATTTTTTTGAGGATCCCGAAGCTGTCAGCCGGGCCCGCACCGAAGCGCTGGCGACCTTTCTCGCGGATTTCGAAGATGGCAAGGCCCAAGGCCGTTACATGCCGGCCATGTTGCCTCGCCTGCCCCTCGCCGATTGCGCGTTCGACCTGGCTCTCTGTTCGTTCTTGTTCTTCCTGCGCCCTGAGCGGCACTCGATCCCCTTTCATATCGATGGCCTTAGAGAGCTCGTTCGGGTCGCTCGCGAGGTTCGCGTCTTTCCCATTCTCCAACTCGATGGTCGTGTGCCGGCGTATGCGGACGAAATTTACGGATCGCTGCGCGCGACCAGGATCAAGATTGGCTTCGTTTCCGTTCCGCCAACCCTGCACAAGGGAGCTGACAAGGCCCTGGTCTTGCAGCGTTGAAACCGTTAGCGGCCTTCGTTTCAATTAGTTCCATTCACCGTAACGAGGGGCTGTCTTCAAACCAGGCCCCCAATCCAATCCCGCAGGGTTCGCAAGTCTTCATCGTCGACAGCTAGTTTCAGAATGTCCTTGTCCAGATTGATGGCGGTCTGCAGTCGAAGCTTTGCTTCCTCGATCCTGCCGTCCACACAAGCATAACACGCGAGGTTGAAGGCGATGATGGCATTCTCGGGATGGATCTCGCGCGCCCGGAGCAGAATCGCTTCCGCCTTTGGGATGCTCTCGATGCGCCTGACCGAATAGGCGAGATTGATCCACCAGGAGGCGTTCTCCGGCTCAAGTTTTGCCATTTCCGCGGCAACCGTCGCGGCCATTTCCCATTTCCTCGCAGCCATGTAAAGATTGAGCAGTGCGCCGCGCACCTCGTTGCGGTTCTTGTCCGCAGGCTCAATCTGTTCGAGCGCCAGCTCTGCGTCTTCCAACATTCCCAATTCAACATACCCGCTGGAGGCAAGAACCTGTTTTTGCCAATTGCTGCTCAAGGGTGAAAACCTTTAAAAGAGGAAAGAGACGCTTTCGAAGAGGCTATTCGTAACGCATGCGTGTCTTCCGACACCGTGAAGCTCTGCGTTTGCTCGAAAACACACGGTCAAGGATAGCAAATTCCCGGGGAGTCCGATAACCCGAAAATGTCGTCTTGACCGGTTCCAGGCATATCTGGGCGCATCGATACCCCAGGAAAGAGCCACCTGCAGGCAATTGTTACGATTCTGTAACATTGTAGCTGCGAAACAGAGGCGTTGTGATTTAGTGACTGGGTGCCCGGTATGTTATCGCCCCGCCAGCACAACGCGTTTACGGCTAACGACTCTCTCCCCCCCGCTCTGGCCCCGGTGCGGATGGCAGCCTGGCTTGCCATCGTGCTGATCCTGATCAAGAGCTTCGCCCTGGACCGATCTCGCGACTACTGGTGGCTGTTCGACCTTTCAATGGCGTCCTTCAGCGACGTGCTCTTTGCCTTGAGCCTGGGAATGCTGGCGAGCATCGCACTTAGGGCGGCAAACCGAAGGACCACCATCGCCCCCGGTCTGCAGGACGCCTTCGTGGGGATCTGCGTCTTCTGCGCTTTTTACGCGGTGATTGCGGCTGGAGTGTTCAACTACTTCGGCCGGCCTCTCAGCTACAATCTTCTGAAGCTGGTCCACAGTGTTACGGCCGTCGAATCTTCCATTTTGGATCGCCTGACGCCGCCGGTTGCCGCGGCGCTTGTCGGCGTGCCCGGCGGCTACTACGCACTGACTCGCCGCCTGACTCGGAGGCAGCAGGCGCCCGTGTTCCTTGTGGGGATTCTGCTGGTATGGTCCGCGTCTGGATACTGGTTCTACCACCAGCGACCAAAGCCCTTTTTCATGCCGCACCTGTCGGTAAACCCGCACATTGAGCTGGTGCGATCGACTTGGAACGGGTTGACCGGTTTGGGCAATCCATCCCTGCCGACAGATTATCCCCACGAATACCGGGATGAATTCAAACCGCGCGCCTGGCGTCAGGCGACCGCGCCGGGGGCGTATGCCACCATGTTCGCGCCCGGCGCGCCGCCAAAGAATGTGATCATCATCGTCCTCGAGTCGGTTGGCACGAAGTATCTGAGCCTCTATGGGAGCAAGTACAGCACGACCCCAACGCTGGTCGAAGAAGCGTCCCACGCGCTGGTGTTCGAGAACTTCTACGCGCACGTGCCGTACACCTTCTGCTCGTTTATGGCGCTGAACTTCTCGATCTATCCAGGCATGCCGTGGTGCTACGCCCCCGGGCAAACCTTCGGGCCTGGCGGCCGCCCGCTGCCACAGACACTGGCCTCCGTGCTGAAGGAGCGCGGGGCCCGCACGGCCTACCTGAACAACGGCGACCTCGAGTGGGGCGGCATGCGCCACGTTCTCAAGGACCAGGGTTACGAAACCATCGAGGACTACCGGGCGATGGGGGGTGCCACCCTGAGCTCTTGGGGGACCGAGGACAAGATGCTCTTCGAACGCCTGATCCGCTTCATCGACGAGAAGCCCGGGCAACCCTTTTACGCGCTCGCCTGGACCGACCAGACTCACGATCCCTACGAACTCGGACCCGCTGGGAAGAAGATAGACTTTTTCGGCCGGCAGATTCCGGCCCGCCATGCGAACGATCTGGACAGATACCTGAACCTGCTGCGCCAACTCGATGAGAATCTCGCGTCGCTCTTCCGCGCCTTACGGGACCGCGGATTGGCGGACGATACTCTCGTAGTGATCACGGGTGATCACGGCGAAGCGTTTGGCGATCCTCACGGTCAGCGCGGGCATGGTTTTACGGTCCATCAAGAGGACGTGAACGTGCCGCTGATTCTCTGGAATCCACGGCTTTTTCCCGGCGGTCAGCGACTCGAGACGATCGGGGGGCACGTGGATCTGAGCGCCACCGTTGCCGAGGTCATGGGCATCCAGCCGCCGGGAGAGTGGCAGGGCCACAGCATGTTCGATCCCGCGCGACCGCAGCGCGCCTACTATCTTGCCAGCATCGGCGAGTATTTGTTCGGCGTCCGCGAAGGAAAATGGAAGTACACCTTTGAGGCGACCAGCGGCCGGGAATTTCTTACGGACCTCACCGCCGACCCGGATGAGCTGAAAAACGTCGCGAGTTCGGAGCCGGACCTTTGCCGGAAACTCAAGCACCGCGTCGCTGCGTGGGTGGACTACGAAGACAAGTTCATGCGGCCAGCCCGCGACTGATTTTCTAGAGCATCTGACCAGCCAGAAAGAACCGGATTCGCCAAGCCGTCTTGCTCCGATTCTGCTTTACGGCAAAGCCGACCCCGTCGAACGCCACCGCGAGTCCGCGAATGCAAGCCAGCCCGGCTTGCTCCGCATTCTTCCGACTTGAGTGAGTCATCCGCCCCTCTGCCTTAATGATCCCCCAAGCCAAACGAAACTCGTCGTTTTCCAGACAATCCCGGATTAGCGCTTCAAGGCGATCGTAATACTCACGAAGCTTGTTGACCTCATCTCTCTTGAAGTGACCGGTCTTCATACTCCTTCTCCAAATCCAAAGGCGACTTGCGCGGGCGTAGGTCTCCGGGTGGAAGCATTCCCAGCCAGGATCTGACCAACACAAAACATGGAACGCCGTGATCTTTTCATAAGTCTCGAATGCAAACCTATACGTCCGGCGATGCGGTACTTGCTGGAAAAACAGCAAGCGATCGCAAACAGTTCGAGAGCGATCCGGTGGTTGGGATCAAGGGAATCCGAAAGTCAGATCTCTCGGGAATTGTCCGCGCGAATCAATCGATCTCACGTTTCGACCGGAGCTTAAATAGTGATAAGTCGCTGTAAGTAAATTATTAACGTTTATTTTACATAGTGTTATCGGGTTTATTTCGGCTGCCTTTCAACCCTTCGATTGACCCTCTCTCCTCCGCAGATTTCCTGGGGGTGACCGTCAAACGGGCGTCGCCGAGTTCCTAACCCACTGTCGCATGGCTTCGGCCGTATCCCGAGAGGGGTTGATAGTAATGACCACCGATTTCGAGGCGGGCGTGTCACTGATTTCGCCGACGCTTTCGAGATGAACCAGCGGATTAGCCTCCGGATAATACGTTGCCGTACATCGACGGGGAATCTCGTAAGGGGCGATCTGGAAGTGGGCGGCGGTGCGCTCCTCACCGCGGAAATGACTGGTGAGATCGACGAATTGGCCTTGCTGCAGCCCTTCGTGTCGCATGTCGTCCGGGTTCATGAAAATGACCCGCCGGCCGTTGTAAACACCACGATAGCGATCATCGAGACCGTAGATCGTCGTGTTGAACTGGTCGTTGCTGCGGATCGTCATCATCCAATATTGCCCCGGTGTCAAACGGTGAATCGCAAGGCGATGGATCGTGAATTTGGCTTTTTTCTCCGGATTGGTGAATTCCCGCTGGTCGCGCGCGGGATTCGGCAGGTGAAAATAGCCCTCGCGAATTCGTTCGTTGAAGTTCTCGAAACCGGGTATGACGCGTGCGATGGAGTCGCGAATACGGGCGTAGTTTCCGACCAGGCGGTCCCAGTTCACGGTAGAGCGATTTCCGAGCGTGGCCTTCGCCATTCCGGCGATGATGGCGGGTTCGCTGCGCAAATGAGCGGATGCCGGTTTGGCGTGGCCTTTCGAGCGATTCACGATGCTCATGCTGTCCTCGAGGGTAACGAATTGCGGGCCCTCGGCCTGGAGGTCGATCTCCGACCGTCCCAGGCAGGGCAGGATGAGCGCGGTGCGACCGGTGATCAAGTGTGA
The DNA here is from genome assembly GCA_963731945.1 of uncultured Verrucomicrobiae bacterium. GTDB lineage: Bacteria > Verrucomicrobiota > Verrucomicrobiia > Chthoniobacterales > Terrimicrobiaceae > DASTFP01. The sequence goes on from CAVSXN010000014.1 coordinate 24,726, forward strand.
GCGATTGAGTTTGGTGGAAATGTGTGCGGTCAGTTCGCATGACTCCAATGCGGAGGCGGTGAATTCGGTGTCGGGCGCCGCGGCCAGAAAATTTCCGCCCAAGCCGAGGAAGAACCGAATACGGCCGTCGTGCATCGCCTTGATCGTCTTCACGGTGTCGAGGCCGTCCTCCCGCGGAGGCTCGAAGCGGAACTCTCGTCCAAGATCGTCCAGAAACGCCTGGCCCATTCGCTCGCAGATTCCCATGGTTCGATCGCCTTGGACATTGCTATGTCCTCTCACCGGGCAAGCTCCACTGCCGGGGCGGCCGATATTTGCCTTGAGGAAGAGGAAATTCATTACCTCCTCGATGGTGGCGACGGAATTTCGGTGCTGCGTCAGTCCCATCGCCCAGCAGCAAATGATGCGGTGACTTTGCACGGCAATCTTCGCAGCTTTTCGGATTTGCTCGCGGGTTAGTCCGCTAGATTCCTCGATTTGCTGCCAATCGGTTCGCCGAAGTTCCTCGATGAAACCCTCGTATCCCACGCAGTGGTTTTCGATGAACGCTCGATCGAAGACGCTGCCCGGATTTCGTTCCTCGGCAGCGAGCATCTCGAGCATGATGCCTTTCATGACGGCCATGTCTCCGTTCACTCGCACCGGCAGCCAAACATCGGCGATTGCGGTTGATTTACCCAGCAGCGCCGGAAGGGCTTTGAGCGGATTCGCGAAATCCTGCGGATTCGTGAACCGAATCAGGCCAACTTCCGGCAGCACGTTGATGCTGACGATCTGGCAGCCTCGTTGTTTGGCCTTTTGGAGGCTGGTGAGCATTCGCGGGTGGTTTGTGCCAGGATTCTGGCCGATGACGAAAATGGCGTCCGCTCTCTCGAAGTCCTCGAGGGTGACGGTGCCCTTGCCGACACCGATCACGTTGCGAAGCGCGCAGCCGCTCGCTTCATGGCACATGTTCGAACAATCCGGGAGATTGTTGGTTCCGAATTGCCGGACGAAAAGCTGGTAAAGGAAAGCCGCTTCGTTGCTCGTTTTGCCGGAGGTGTAGAACGCGGCGTGGTGCGGAGATTTCAGGCTGTTTAAGGTGGTTCCGAGAAGCTCGAACGCGGCTTCCCAGCGGATAGGCTCGTAGTGAGTTGCACCCGCACGGAGGACCATTGGCGAGGTCAGCCGCCCCTGGTGCCCAAGCCAGTAGTCTGTTTTTCCCTGCAACTCCGCGAGGGAGTGCCGCGCAAAAAATTCCGGTGTGATGCGCTTCCTGGTGCCCTCATCCGCGACCGCCTTGGCACCATTCTCACAGAATTCTGCGAAACTGCGGTGTTCGTCGGGGCTTGGCCACGCGCAGCTCTGGCAGTCGAAGCCATCCTTCTGGTTGAGCTTCAGGAGCGCCCGCGTTGCGTCGATGGGACCCATCTCACCGAGGGTGTGCTGAACGGACTTATAGACACCCATGACGCCGGCGGCTCTCTTGCTGGGGCGGCGGATCTTTGCAGGATCACGCTCAAGCGGCGGTTGAGCACCGCTGTGCGAGGCGGGCGGGTCCGGGATATCCCTGCTCATGGGGGGACCGTCTGTTCACCGCCACAGCGCGTTCGTTCGAACCGGATGCGGTAGTCCGCCGAGTAAATATTGAAGCGGCCGTCTCTCACGAAACCGATTAAAGTCATACCCGATGCCTCGGCCAGCTCAATGGCAAGGCTTGATGGCGCTCCGACCGCGGCAAGAATGGGAATGCCCGCCCGCACCGATTTCTGCACCAATTCGAAACTCGCCCGACCGCTCACGAACAGAATCCGGTCCTTCACGGGGACACGCCCCTGAAGCCACATTGCGCCCAGGATTTTGTCGACCGCATTGTGCCTTCCGACGTCCTCTCGCACGAGACGAAGGCCGCCCAGGGCGTCAAAGAGGGCCGCTGCATGCAGGCCTCCCGTTTGCTCGAAAATCTCCTGCGACCGCCGGAGTCGTCCGGGCATTTGGTGAATCGCCGTCGCCTCGACGCGGAATTCTTCTCCGCCGCCTGGCAAGGGTCCGCGCGGCAGCCTACGCACCGCCGCGAGGGAGGCTTTGCCGCAGATTCCGCAACTCGACGTGGTGTAGAAGTTCCGCTGCAACTGCTTCAAATCCAGTGTCAGCCCGGCGCGGAGTTGAATCCGCACGCAGTTCGCCGAGCGTTCCCCTTCGGCAATGGGAAATTCGATTTCCGCGACGTCGGATCGTTGGTTGAGAATTCCTTCGCCGAAAAGAAACCCTATGGCGAGCTCGGCGTCATGTCCCGGCGTTCGCATCGTGACAGACGCCGACCGGATCGTTCGTAAGCCCCCGCGTTGCTGTCCGATCTGAATCTCCAACGGATCTTCGATGGCAACCGTGTCGTGACCGCGAACCGCAAGGACGCCGTTTAGCCGGCGAACCTCGATAAGGGAGGTATTCAGGGCCGTTGGCATGTTCGATATAGCGAATCCCTTCGATACGAATACACACCAGATCCGCGCATTGGACAAGGGAGCTTTGGGCGCCACCGCGATCTAACGCGCCTGTCTTGCTCCGGCGATCTCCTCACCATCGCAGGCGGGTAATCTTCACGCGGCGAAACCTTCCCTCCCGCCGGCATGCTGACAAAGTCGGCGACCTCAATCGTGACGGCAGCGACTGGTTTTATCGGCAATGGAGAAGATCAATCGGGGAATTGCCTAGCTCGAGAGAGCGGGCTCACTGGCCGGAGGAGCCTGTGCTTCAGTGGGCGCCTCCCGGCGAGTTGATGGGCCCTGTTCGGAGAGGGAGGCCAGTCTCTTTTTCACGGCTTCGAAAACTACGGCGATCGATGCCTCCACCGTCAAGAGGTCCGTGCGCACTTCCAATTCCGGCGCGTCCGGCGGCTCATAAACTGAAGAAATACCCGTGAAGTTGGGAATCTCGTTCGCTCGCGCTCGCCGGTACAGTCCCTTCACATCCCTTGATTCGCAAACCGCCAGAGGCGCATTGACGAACACTTCCAAAAAGCAATCTGCCGGGAGCATGCCGCGAACTCGAAGTCTGTCGGCGCGGAACGGTGAGATCAGCGCAGTCAAACAGATCAAACCGGCACCGGCCATTAGACCGGACACAACTCCGGCGCGCCGAATGTTTTCGTGCCGATCTGCCGCGCCAAAACCCAAGTCACAGCACAAACCAGCTCGCAGCAAGTCACCATCGATGAGAAATGTTCGATACCCGCGATCGAACAATGATCGTTCCACAGCGACCGCCAACGTTGTCTTTCCCGCGCCACTCAAACCTGTGAACCAGACAACCAAACCTGGCTGTCCATTTCTGAGCGCTCGCTCGGCGGGGGTCACCCCGGAGTAAGAAGATATCGGGTTGGTGTTCAGAGCCGTAGGAATTGGCGATGGATTTTCGATACTGAAGAATAAGCCCAGGAGGGCCGTTGGTTTCGTCGCCTCCTCTGAATCAATTATTGCAGGTTGTCAAGTTGTGGCGGGAACCGCATCGCATCATTTACCTGACGGATCGGGCGCAAGGGAAGGCGTCGAAGAGCGCGATTTTCATTTCGTCTTCGTGTCTCGCAGGATGCCCCGGTAGGGTCCCGGCTCGGAGTTCTCGATAATTGTCGCGCCAACGGTCCTTTCGAAGAACGCGACCGGCCCGGCCCAGCCGATGATGGCGTAGGCATAGCCTTGCGCGCGCAACGCATGGAGACCGGCCAGGAGCAGGGCTGTGCCGACCTCGCGCTTTTGCCATTCCGCGGCGACTCCGATTGGCCCGAAGAAGTCGGGACACAGGATCCCATGGCAGGCGAATCCGCAGAGCGTGTCGCCCTGCGCGGCGATAATGCAGCCGACCGGTTGTCGAGCAAAGGCGATCTCGCACTCGCGAGACCATCCCTTAGAAAAGTGTTCGCAAACCCATTCCGTGATTGTTGTCTTCTCAACGGCGAGCGCACGCCGGATCGCAATGCCAGTGCCTTGGAGACGCTCCAGCACGGCAGCGCTCTCGGGCAAGTCGTAGAGTTTTACGAGCAGATCCGGCATCGCTAGTGTCTTACCAGGACTTTGACGTCGAAGGCATATTCCATTCGAGTGCCCGCCGGACGCGCCCGCATCCGGCCAACCGCCCCGAGGGGATCGTCTTCACCCCAGTAAAGATCGATCTGAAGCGGGTGCAGGCCTCCGCCCGTGTCGTCAATCAGCCATTCGTACCTTCCGGTGACCTCCTGGACCGTTGGCGAATCGACGCGCAAAATCTGACCGCGACGAAGAAACGGATTGTTCTTTGAAATTGCGCAGGAATTTCGGGGAACGAGCACGTTGCCGCGGTTTCCCAGCGGAGCCTTGGCAAAGCGGTAACGGCCGTTCCCGGCATACTGCAGGTACTCAAGGCCGTTCACGGGCTCAGCGAGGCGGCCAAAGCCTTCTTTCTTTACCGCCTGCAAGAAGGCGAGGGGATAACTGCGGCCCTTGAGGCCAGGTGCCGAGACGCGCGAATCATCGAATCCGCGCTCCGCCGTGAATCCCGACTCGCGCGGCGTGTAATAGATCGTGCAATAGTAGACTCGGTACGCGGTGCCCCCGGCAGTCTCTTCATGTGGCGCGGTTTCGAGCAGGCGCCGGAGCTCGGCGCGCATCTGATTTCGGTAAGTGCGCAACTCAGCGTCGCTCATCGTGTCCGTGGCGAACTCAGGTTCCGCCAGGCCCGCACAGACACTAAGCGCAAGAATGGAGATGCCCGGCAGCCATTTCCTCAGGGCAAGAGGTGCCGAGCGGTTTCGGCTAGTGGTTCGGCGGGACGGTTTGGTAGCCGTTGCGTGGGGCCACGGGATTTTCATTCGGGGAACAAAGCATCTACCGGACCGCCGATGAGAACTTCAATGGGCAGGCGATGATACTCATACTCATAAGGCGGTGCTTTCCACTGGAAATTCGCGCCGTAGCGCGCCCGCACGTGCCTGATAATCTCGACGCCTGTTCGAAAAGGCAGAAAGCTGTCGCGATCCACCACATGCAGCTGGGCGCCGCCGCATGTTTCGCCGGCATACTTGTGGAACGTCGGCTGAAAATAAGCCTCGCGAAAGTAGACTCCAGGCAGGCCGAGCGCGTTGAGACTCGCCGCAAAATCTTCGCCGCGAATCCACGGCGCGCCGAACAGCTCAAATGGACGGCTTGTGCCGCGGCCCTCGGAGATATTGGTCGCCTCGAGAAGGCACATTCCCCCGTAAACGGTTGCCGTATCGAGCGTAGACATGTTGGGCGATGGCAGAACCCACGGCAGGCCGGTTCCGTCGAACCACATTCTGCGCTCCCAGCCCTCCATCGGCAGCACGATCAGCTCGCATCCCGGGAAAGCTTCGTCTCGGAATTGCAAGGCCAGTTCGCCAATCGTGCGTCCGTGACGGACCGGCAGCGGATGCAAGCCCACGAACGAGCGATACGACGGATCGGGCAGCGGGCCTTCAACGGTGACACCGTTGATTGGGTTGGGCCGATCGAGAACGACGGCGCCAATGCCGTCGCGCGCGCAGGCTTTCAGGCAGAGATAAAGCGTCCAAACAAACGTGTAGTATCGGGAGCCGATGTCTTGCAAATCTATGACCAGTGCATCGAGCCCACCAAGCATTTTGCGGGTCGGCTCCCGGCTCGCCCCATAGAGGCTGTGGACCGGGATACCCAGGCGCGGATGCCTGAATCCCTCCCACTCGATCATATTGTCCTGCGTCTGCCCGAGGTAACCGTGCTGAGGGCCAAAGAGCGCTGCGAGGTGGAAAAGGTCGCCGCTGAAACGCTCGAGGATCCGCGCAGAATGCACAAGAGACGCCGAAACGGAGGCTGGATGGAGAACGGCTCCAATCCTGGCTCCACGCAGGGTGGCCGGCCAAAGCTCGGGCAGCCGGTCAATTGGAAGCTCAACACCGCTCATGTTGTTCTGGAAATGGGGCAGCGCGATGAATACCGGAGCGGTTACGGAGATGTCCCAACGACCGGCCTAGAAAGCCGCCCGTGGCACCGACGCGTAGCGACCGCGGACATGGCACCGCCATGACACTTTGGGACCCGGCGGATCGTGTTGAGGCTAACTGCCATCCTGCTGGCGATTGAAAGCGTTTGTGTGGGAAGGATGGTGGCCGAATGAGCCGCCTTTGGGATCAAGCGCCCTGCTCCGCGTTTCTAAGGCGATGGGCATCGAGCCAATAGTGCGGCAGCAATTCCTGCAACCTTAGGCGTCGATCATCGGCGATGATTACGAATGTGCTTCTGTTCTTTGAGTCAATTTGGATCAATAGCTCGCGGCAGCGGCCGCAGGGAGGGAGCACGCGTGAGTCTGAAATGGCGACAATTGATTCCACCTCCGTCTCTCGGTGCTTAAGCATCTCGGCGATCGCCGAGTGCTCCGCGCAAGTGCCGATTCCGCAAGCTAAGTCAACGCAGATGCCTGTATAAATCCGCCCCGAGCGTGTCCGGAGAGCAGCGCCGACCTGGCCGGCGGTTAACCGCGGCTCGGATAGACGGAATCGTCCCGCCACGGCCTGGGCGGCCTGAATCAGGTCGTGGTCCATGGCTTGGTTGGCAAATTGATTTTTTGGAACAGCGATGGGTCCGAGTGGGGAAAGAAGCGTCGTGGATGCGTCATGCGTTGAACTCAGGCAAGACTTCCTGGCCAGGCCGCCGAGGGAACAGTGCAGATACCATCAAACGCTATCCGGCGGCTGACCCCGGGTGTCAAGTGCATCCAGAGGAATGGCTCAGCTAATTTCCAGAATTCCCCACGAGAATCCCCCGCGAGAATGAATGACTTGGCCTGTTATCCATCCTGCCTCTTCGGAGGCCAGGAATCGAGTCAATCGAGCAGCATCCTCGGGCAGCCCAAGGCGTCCCATGGGCGATCGCGCTTCCCATTTTGTCTTCAGTTCAGGCGAGATCCACCCGGTATCCGTGGCCCCGGGGTCAATCGCATTCACCGTAATCCCGAGTCTGGCGACTTCTGCGCTCAAACTCTGGGTGAAGGCTTCGACTGCTCCTTTGGTAGCCGCGTAAGCCAATTCGCCGGGCATGGGGTTCAACCCCTGTCCCGACGTGAGATTAATTATTCGGCCGGACATTCCGCCTGAAGCATTTTCTCTGTGGCGACGAACGAACTCCGCGCATAGTAGAGCCATCGCGCGAATATTTACGGCATAGTGCTTGTCCAATTGCTCCGCGCTGAGGTTTTCGATGCCGTCGCGGACGGAGTAAGCCGCATTGTTCACAAGAATCGTGACCGGTCCGTAATTGGCCTCAACGTGATTAAACAAGTTCCTTGGCGCGTGCGGATCGGAAAGGTCGAGTTCGAGGCCATCGGCCCGAGCGCCGATTTGCCTCAATTCGGCCAGAAGCGATTGAAGGTCATCCGGGCTTTCTGCGAGCCCCGTCTCCTCATCATAAGGCCGATAGTAGGTGATGAAGATATTGGCGCCGTCGCGAGCCAACTCGCGGGCAATCGCCGCGCCGATCCCCGCTTTGCGACTAGCTCCCGTAATTAGCGCCAGCTTACCATGACCTGCGTTCATTAGGCCTCGCGAATGGCAACCGCTTCGGGGATCTTAAGCAAGCAGCGCCGAGACCACCCCGATTGTTCGCCGTTCAGTCGCCGCCGGATGCTCAATGGTCGGATCCGGGCTTGCGCTTGTGAATCGTGATCCCGTTACCGTCGGGATCGGTGATGAGCGCAAAGCTGCAGAAAGGGGACTCAATATGATCGGCAACGAAAGTAACGCCAGCCTGCTTCAAATGCGAGACAGCCTTCTCGAGGTCGTCAACCTCAAACGCGACCGACGGGCCGCTCTGCCCGGATGGTTCCCAGGCGTTAGAGATGGCGAACGCGAAGTTTCCGATTTCATACTCTATCCAGTACTTGCCCGGCATGTCTGACAACTCGTGGTCAAATTCCCCCGGCGACAGTCCGAGGGTCTTTTCATAGAAGTCTCTGGCGCGGTGGATGTCCGAGACGGGATAGGCGATGAATGCCACTTCGGTGATTTTCATAATATGTGGGGATAAGCTTAGATTTCTTACTGGCTTTGCGCCGGGCGTTTCGGCACCCGGCGTTGCCACTCGAACTCGGCCGTCGCTTCTCTCCCGAATAGATCACGGGCGATTGCTTTGAACTCGAGTGCGGGCGCGTTGGGGATTGCCTGTCGGGTAGGGAATACTCGATAGGGAGGCGAGTCCGCGGTGCCGAGGTAATGGTAGTCGCTTTCTCCCTTTGCGCGAACACCGAAAGCGATAGAAGCGACTTGAGGGGGAGCAAGGTCAACTCTGACCTCCCAGCGATCGTCGATCGCGCCGGTTCGATTCGCCTCCAGTCGCAATTCGCTGACATGCCGGGTGATTTCTTCAATTGGCCGGGGATTTCTCAATACGAGAGCGGAAATCGGCGGCAATTCAACGGAAAGTTGGTTCTCGGGACCGGGAGCAAAGCTGAATCCTTCGGGCGCGGAAGCAAACACGCGTTCCCAGTTTCCCTGGGGTGAGAGCGTCTTGATATCTGCTTTGCGCGGTTCTCCGGAGTTAGTGAAGACGGCCAGGACTTCCTGGCGGCGGTCCGGATCGATCCGGGAAACAGCGAATACCCCTGGTTTGTCCTCGGCATGTCGCGTCATCTGGACGCCCTGTGCAAGGCAGGATTCTGTTGCCGGACAGAAATCATCTCTCGTATGGCGCGAAAGAGTGGATGGTCTTCGTTGAATGCGGGCGCGGACCCATCTCCTCCGCCGATTCTTTGCTCGTTGACGAAATCGGGCACTTTCGATCCGAACATGTCTTCTCGAGCCGCGGCATCCTCTCCCTTGCCCGTAAATCCCTGTTCATCGCCGTAGTAAATCGCCGGGATGCCCCTGGTAAAGAAGAGCAGCGCGTGAGCAAGGATATCTCGCGCCAGAAGTTCCTGGCTTGGCGCTTCGGGAAGATCATTGGACAAGAAGTAACCGATCCGTCCAATGTCATGGTTCCCGAGAAAAGTCACCAGACCATAGGCATTTACAGCCGGGCAGGCTCATCGGAGTCGCCCGTGACACTAATAGGCGAATGCGTCCGGTCGCAACAAGCTTCAAATGGAGAGCGGCCTTGCGGGTGAAACGAAGTATCCGAGCGGGGCAATTGCAAGCGCCCGTATTTTTGAGTCATGGCGGATTCGAACGGTTGCAAAACAGCATCCCGACCTTTTCGTTTCACTGCAAAGACGGAAGCCGCTGCAGGATGAGGCCCGCTACGAGGGAAACAACGACTAGAAAAATACACCAGCGAAGTCGCTTTATCAGGAAGAGAAGGTCACGCTTGTCGGCGAACCATTCGGGTGTTTTTAGGAGACTGTCGTAGACGAGCGCCAGAAGGGAACCAATGCCTTGCCACCAATTCGCACCCTTGGGGATGTAGAGCATCCCAACTGGGCGACCGAGTCGAGTCCAGTGCTCGCGGTGTTCGTCGTGCACGATCCTGATGAGTCGATCAACGGTGAGGCCGGCCAGAATCAGGGCGGCCAGGCCAATGGCGCTGGAAAACGTGAGGATCGTCTCGACCGTCGTATGCTTCATCGTGAGAATCCAGACTCGCAAAAGATCTCTGCTTCAACACCCATCCTCTCACGCACTCGCGCCGGAGCGATTCCGCCAGAGATAGACACGAACGATCGCACGAATTGTCGATTCGAATGCCCCCGTGAGTGCCGCTTTCGGCGATCAGGAAGAACTAACAATCCCGATGGATGGCGAAACTCAGGGGCGATATCTCTTAATCCAGTTCGAACCTCATCAAGTGAAAACCCCGGGTGGCAGTTTGAATTTTGCAATCGTGGTAATTATCGAGCGTCAAGCTGGGGATCCTGGCGTTCCGCGTTTCTCAGATTCGTGACCTGCCCTCCCGGGCGTCTATCAAATCGAAGGCGGTGACGAGGTCATCTCTATCGCAAAGCCCTTCCTCGAGTTTGACCTTCTCCAGAAAACCGGCAGCTTTGTCTCGCCAGCCTAACTTCAGAGCGAAACCGTTCCATATTCTCTTCTGAATCGGGTTGGGTCGGAAACGAGTTGAAAAACACCACTCCAGTATTTCGTCATCCGTTTTGCCAAGGGCCACCTGCTCGATAACCTCGCGATGCGAAACTCCAAGAAACCCGCAGAGATGTCCGTCCAATCCCACGGAAAGCCCGAAATTTGGCCGATACTCTTCCGGGAGTTCTCCGCGCAAATGCAGCCGGATTTTGTCGATCATGCGTCCGAAATGATACAATCCTCCCACCTTTTCCTTGGGCGAACGCAAGGGTGGATTTATCATATTCGCGTTGGAGCCCACCGGCGCCATTCAAACAGCCACGCGACCGGCCGCAGAGTCGTTGTCAGGCGCCCCGAGGCGGCTAGTGGAGAAGCGCCTTCTCATGCAAGTCTCCTTTGCAACTATTCTTCGCCGTCATAGTAATCGACATCTTCGATCCTGAAATAACGATATTCCGGCTTGATCTGTCTCTTGCCCGAATTTGGATAGGTGGTGACATCGGCACGGTGATGATTAGCGATGACATAGTAGACCAAATCCGATGTGCTGTCGTTGAAGATCTGGTGAGCTTCACCAGGCCCGCAAATGAAATGATCCTTCGGTCCAATCCTCTCCTGATTGCCGCCGGAATCAATCAAGACCCCGGTTCCCTCCAGTATGATGTAGTGTTCTGTACTGCGCGGCGTGCGCATGCAGCGGATACCCCCTCTTGCCGGGCGGTATTCTTGAGATTTCCACGTCGAAAGGGTGACCGCCGCCCCATTCTCCCGTGTCCTTGGTGCCGCCGAGCGCGAGAGAGAGATGCCTGCGGTAGATCTCGTAGATTCGCTTTGGAGAGATGCGGTGTTCCTCCGGAACCGAATTTTCATTAACTGGTTTCACAACCGGCGAGTTTCCAAGCGCGACACCTGTTGGAGGAGGCCTCCAGATACGCCGCTCTCCTTAACTGTCCCATAAACGGATCCGCTAAAGTTTGTGGTTGACCGCGGCGGGGCTGTCATGCTGCCACGGCCATCGGCCCTCGACCTCGAGGTGCAAGAAGATACTGAGGAAGGTGCGGATGAGGATGATCACGCCAAGAACGGTCACATTGTCCAAGGTGGGATCGACGACAACCGTGTCGATGATGTCGCCAGCGACAAGGAACTCGAGCCCGAGGAGAATGGCTCGTCCCATATCCTGGCGGCAAAGGCGGTATGCGTTGATCGTGTCGCCATGTCGCCTAAACAAAAACCGAACCGTGGCAATGGTCGCGCCAATGACCATGATGGCGACGCCGGCGGTCTCGACCACGGTACCAACGATTTCAATGGTCTCCCGGAAATGAATCATAAAGCTCAAATCTCGTGGTGATTACCCAAACAGATCCGCAGCCTGGCGTCGAATCTCGAATAAGGATTTAAACGCGGTTCGAAGATCATAAGCGGAGCAGCTTGAGCAAGGCCTCGGCGGCGGGAGCAGACGATGCGGGATTCTGACCGGTCACCAGCAAGCCGTCGATTTCGATGTGGGGAGCCCAACTGGCCGCCCTGGTATAACTTCCACCTCTTTGCTTGAGTCTGTCCTCCAGAAGAAAGGGCACGACGTTCTCCAGCTGGACGGCTGTTTCCTCTTCGTTACTGAATCCGGTTACGCGTTTACCCTTGACGAGGTACTCGCCATCCTTGCCACGCACGTTCGTGAACGCAGCCGGCGCATGGCACACTGCGCCAATCGGCTTGTCGGCCCTGACAAACGATTCAATCAGTGCGATGGAGATCGCGTTGTCGGGCATATCCCACATTGGCCCGTGGCCGCCAGGATAGAAGACGGTGTCGAAATCCTCCGCCGATATGCCGGAAAGCACTTTCGTGTTGGCAAGTTGCGCGTTGGCAGAGGCATCAGCGCGGAATCGGTTCGTTAGCTCAGTCTGATTCTCGGGAAGATCGCTTTTCGGATCAAGCGGCGGTTGGCCCCCCTTTGGCGATGCGATCGTGATTTCTGCGCCCGCATCCTTTAGCACATAGAACGGAGCGGCGAATTCTTCCAACCAGAAACCGGTTTTCTTGCCGGTATTTCCGAGCTGGTCATGGGAGGTTAGAATGAGGAGGACTTTCATAGGAGTGATGTTTGTTCCTAAAGCGTGAATGGGCAAGCATGGGAAGTTTGGGCAAACGCCGTCTGCGGGAGGCTAATGACTGGCAAGCCTGGTCGGTTCTTGTAGAATCACCAAGAGCGCCCGGAGGAATTTGTTCGGCAAAACAATCCGCTCGGCGGGCTGCCGGGAAAAGTGGACTCGGGTTGGTTTTCGCTCGGGTGGTTTTCAATGACTCCAAGATCAGATGGAACTGGCGATGACTTTGTCGAAGACCCGATCGCCGAGCCACTTCCGTAAGAACATAAGCGGCCTCGCCATTTTGCCAACAGGATATCTGGTCTGGGGTCTTCTGGCTTTCAGAGCCTTTGAAACCGTTTGGGCAACCAATCTTGGGGACGAACCGCCTCCCGTCGCATACGACTTTATGGTCGCGGCCTTCATCTTCTTTGCCATTTCGGAATAGGCCGAGTTACCGGAGCGCTCCATCATCGGCCCAATCATTGTGCTTCCGAATTCCGTCTCGATCAAACCCGGCTCGATGACGATTACGTCGATGCCAAAGGGCGCCAGCTCAAATCTCAAACAGTCCGACCAGCCCTCGAGGGCATGCTTGGTGGCGTGATACCACGATCCGAGAGGAGTATAAATTTTGCCTCCCATCGAGGAAATGTTGACGATCTTTCCACAGCCGTGCGCACGCATGTGCGGGAGCACGGCTTTGGTTAGGCGGGCCAGACCGAACAAATTCACCTCAAACTGATACTTGGCATCCTCGATGGGAGTGTCCTCCATGGCGCCGTAACTTCCAAAGCCCGCGTTATTGATCAGGACATCGACGCCGCCCTCCTGCTGTTCAATCAAGGCGATGGCTTCGGCGACGCTTGTCTCCAGGGTGATGTCCATCTTCAAGGCGATGGCTCCCAATGTCTCCAGATCGCCCATTCTCTCGACACGACGAGCGGCTGCATAGACGACTAACTTATCATCAACCAGCTGCCTGGCGATCTCCTTTCCGATTCCGGAGGATGCACCGGACACGAGGGCGACCGTCCTCTTGCGCGTAACCTTTTCTCGTGGAGATCTTACCATTTAACCATGGACTTTGTGCCCTATTGAATTTGTCTTAGGGCCGAAACGATCCTGGGCCCGATCTTCCTTGCGTACGCAAGCTGCTTCGGTGACATCTCCTCTCCGTGTATCGCCGCAGAGCAAATGGCATAGACATCCGTCATCGCCGCCCCCAGCTTTGGAGGCAGCAAACGCGCATCGACTAAGCGTTGATTGGCAGAGGCAAAATCGAAGCGCCGGTAATTCCCTTCCAGGCCAAAGCGTGTGGACTCGATGCGGCTCAACTCGGCCTCAAGAGCCCTCCGTAGATTGAAGAGATTGTTTATCTCGGGATCCTGGGGGATCGCGTCATCGGGCAATGATCTGCTCAGTGATGCCTCGCCGAGCACTTCCTCCGCTTGCTTTTGTCTCTTGGTGATCTCGCGATCCGAAGGAGGGATGGGATAGTTAAGTACATTTACCGACTGGGTTTGAGTCTGGACCGTCAACATCAAGTCTTGCACCTGGTCTCTAAGCGACTCAACGCTCTGTTTGAGTTGCCCTTCGAAGGGATGAGCGTCTTGAATTGCGGGGGCCAGCATCAGGCCGATCCACAGTAGCAAGAGAAAGGCATCCGTGATGGTTGAGGTTCCGGCGGCCATTGCCGAATATCTTAGGACGACAAGCGAGGAAACCGACAAGAGTAGTATGATCCACGCGGCAAGCTTGAGCGTGCTGTTGAGTTTCATAAGAGGGCGCTCCAAGGTCCGTGGTCAGCCGCTGCTCCCGACCCGCCGAGGTGCATGCGCCAGTAGCACGAACTTCGCACGTGCGACCGCCGGCCAGCTGAACTTGAATATCGAAGGTCGATGAATGTCGTCGAAAGTCACCAAGCTGCAGTCCGATCGGAGGGGTGATGGCATATGGCGGGCATTATCCGTGGCAGCAGATAGTGGCAGGATCTTTTCACAAATGGCGATCGAATTCCGGACCGCGAGCGGCTGACGTCGCGATATTATTGCTTTCCTTCAATCCACGAGCGAACCGCAAGTCAGGTTGGCGATGGCGCCGGTCATCGCGCTGGCGCGATCCGAGGCTGCGAAGGCAGCAAAGTTCGCGACTTCGACGAGCGTCGGAAAACGTTTCAGCAACGTGCCCGTGCGCGCTCGCTCTGCGAGCATGGCCTCGACCGAGGTGCCGGCTCGTTCCGCAAAGCCGCTGAAGACTTCGCGACTGTGGGACGTGACCAGGGCTTCCGGAATCGCATCCGGCCGCAGGCAAATGACGCGAATGCCGCTGGAGCCGAGCTCACCCGCGAGAATGCGCGAAAAGGTTTCGATGGCACCGCACGTCACTCCATAGCCAAGGAATCCCTGACCAGACATGCGTGATCCCGGCGTGGACAATGTGAGGATCACGCCGGCACGTTGCTTCACCATGTGCCGTGCCACCGCCTTCGCCGTGAGGAAATTCGTGCGTGTAACCATTTGGCAGCCTCCATCATCGCTGATCTGTTCATTTCGAGGTCGCTGAGGAAGCGGTCTGACGCTGAATGTCACCGTCGTGCACCTTTCTGGCAAGTCTGGCGTCCTGCCGGTTGAGCGATTCGCGATTCTCGCACGCGCGGGCGAAACCCTGTGATGATGGTGACGATTTGTCCGAAGATTCTGATTATGCAAAAGCGCGCGAAGGGCCATCCTGTGCCGCTACCCACTCGACCACCCTTGCCGCGACGCCCTCCTGGTCTTCGGCGTGGAGGAAGTGACCGACGCCGGGGAGCACCTCCGATCGGAACGGGCCTGAGAAATAACGCTCCTGCCCTCGGGCGATGTCTGGCGCCACGCACGCATCCTTCTCCCCGGCGAGATAGAGCAGTGGGACGGGGATTGGCGCCCAACCCGCGCCCGGATTGAATCCGCCCGAGCGATACTGCTCGAGCGGCGCGGGCCAGCTGGCGTACATCGTGCGCTTTACCGCTGCGAGATGGTCGCTCGGCGGGCGCCAGCCTGGCGCGGACCACCGGTCCCAAAGCCGCTCGATGTAGGCGAAGTCGTGCCGCCGAGTAAGCCAATCCGATATACCCGGCACTTGAAAAAGAAAGACGTACCGGCTTCGCCATATCTGGGCGGGTGTCCGCACCGTGATTCGCGTAGACCACGGCGGGGTGGCCCGCCGCGAGCGTCACGGCCCGTGAGACTCGTTTGGACGCAAGCCGGAGAAGGTGGTAGATCGTAAACGATCCGTTATCGTGGCCGACTAGCCGCACGGCGGCACTGGGGGAGAGAGAGTCCGCGATCGCGAGGGCGTCGCGAGCGAGCACGTCGAAAAGGTCGGGGCCGAACCGTGAGCCGTCCGGGTTCCTAAGCGGGGAAGGCGCGTAGCCGCGGCAATATGGAGCGACGGCGCGGAAACCGAGGTGAGCGAAACGGTCGAGAAGGCCGTCAAAGGTGCTCGCGTCGTCGGGGAACCCATGGAGGCAAAGGACGAGGGGTGCGTCGGGCTCGCCCGCCACTCGCGCGCCAAACTGCCCGCGTAACGTCTCGATTTTGATGGAATCAACACTCACCTCAAGGCCCCCATGACGCCAACTCCTCGACAAGCATTGGAGTGAGCGGACATATAAGACATTTGAAACGAGTCGGTTTCAACCGCCCTACGAGCGCGGCTGCGGGCTTGCTTGATACAGGGTTAGGCTGCCTCGTGGCGTTGAGCATCGAACGCGGAAAGTTTTGGGTTTACGAATGGCGCTTCTGCCTCAGAGTAAGCTTCTCGGTCTAAACCGAACTGCGCTGCACGGTGCAAGAGTTCTGCTCCCTAAATGCAATCGACCTACCCTGTGCCGTTGACGCCTCGATTGTTTCCCGACGCTTTCAGGCGGAGTGCGTTGGCCTCTTCTGTTCATAACTCGGTAGATCATCGGCCAGACGAATCCAAGGCAATCGATCCTCAATCCAGATGTGGTCGGCTGGGGTCACTGTCGAGGGCCGGTCGAAGCTGCAAACGGTAACATCGACCTCGTCAGCCTCCTCTGCAGTCATGAAAGTCAATGGCGTGCCGCAATCGGGACAGAAGGAGCGCAGCCGGCCAGCCCACCGCAACTCTTTCGGCCGTCCAGTCATGAATTGAAAATCGCTTCGACGGAACGATGCCCACGTCACAAACGGAGCCCCGCTGCTCCGTCGACAATCTGAACAGTGGCAGTGGGAAACGTCATAGGGCTGTCCGGTAGCCTCATAGCGCACCGAACCGCATAAGCATCCGCCGCAAATGGCATCCGAGTGCATGGGATTGTTCTTTAAGTGCGCTTAGCTTGAAAACAAGCGCTTTCAGTGGCGCAAGCTAACCAATCACAGCGAAAGTCGATTACGAATTCACTCGAGGCGTCTCCAGCCTTCGGGCAGTTCGGAAGCACGGCAGGTGTAGATCGCAATCTTCCTCTCGGCGCAAAGCGCGGACAGAGCCTTGAGCGTGGCTTGCTCACTCTCGGAATAGGAACTGGGATGCGTCGTAACGATCCAAATGCCGTTCTGCCGGACAGACGCGGGCAATCCCCTGAAAATAGGTGAGCAACTCCTCCGGATGCGCATAGGTGGTTCCGCGCTGCCTCGTCGGGGGATCGGTGACCGTAAAACCGCCGTGCCCGCCAATGCTCCTCGCAACGCGATCCGGCAGCATGTGAACCGACAAGCCGCTCTCGCGTGTCGCTGCGACGGCGGTTCCTATCGAACCGGTGAGGAACAGAATCAGAAAGGCTCGCGCAATATGAGAGCCACCCCGCACGCCAAGGGTTCGAGCTCGCTGGCGAGGAAACGCCTCATTCCGAATTGAGGTCAGAAACTTCCAATCGCCGTGGACGGACGGCAGAAGACGACAGGCGGCTTTCGCCTGGCGGCTTGGACGCTTTAGTTGGGACGAAACCACCATCCGGAGAAGACGCGAT
Source organism: uncultured Verrucomicrobiae bacterium (assembly GCA_963731945.1). Classification (GTDB taxonomy): domain Bacteria; phylum Verrucomicrobiota; class Verrucomicrobiia; order Chthoniobacterales; family Terrimicrobiaceae; genus DASTFP01. The sequence goes on from CAVSXN010000014.1 coordinate 41,803, forward strand.
GCGCCTGGGTTTTTTCGAAGAGAAAGACGAGCAGAGCGGTCGTCGCGATGCTGTAGAAGATGATGGCGTAGATGAGATTCTCGACATCGTCGCCATGGGGAAGATCCGGCTCGCTGGCGGCAGCGGCGGCCATGACCGCGGCGGCGAGGCCCTTGGGAATCAAGCTCCCCACGATCGCGCCATCGGCGGCGGAGCTGATAGTTCCCGGTAGCGAGAAACGCACGACCACAAAACGCACCAGAAGGAGCAGCCCGATGATGGTGAATGCCGTGGGCGACCACAAATCCGCGGGCCGCATGCTGATGCCGAGAAAAACAAAGAAAAACGTCTTCAGCAAAAACACGAGTTCGCCGATGAACTCCATTTCAATTTTCTCCACGCGTGCCGGGGCGACCTCGTCGCCGGCCCATTTGAATTTCCTTGCGATACCTCCAAGATTGCCCAAGACAAACCCCAAAGCGAGCGCCGACACCGGGCCGGAAAACTCGAGGTAGTCGGTCAAACCGACAACGATGAATACCAAAGACGGCGTGAGGATCATTGGATGCTTGAGTTCGCGCACCTGCTTGAGCACCAACGCCCAGCCGATTCCCGCCACCAGCCCGATCACCGCGGCGACGATAAAGGAGCTCAGCAGGCCGCCGATGAGATGCCCGGGCATCATCGCGTCCGAGGCAGCCAGCCGAAGAATCGCCAGCGCGATGACCAACCCAAGCGCCTCACCGAGCGCGGATTCGAGGATGACAGTTACTCTAAGATTTCGAGGGATGCCCGAATTCCGCAGCATGGGCAGGATTACTGGTGGCGACGGGGTGGCGACCACGGCGCCTACGAAGACGGCAGTAATCCATGGATATCCGGTCAGAAACCGAACCAGCAGCATCACCGACACAAGGGACGCGAGGTAGACCGCGAGCGTGAGCATGACGGCGCCTCTTAGTGCGGTTTTCAAATCGCGCACGCGGAGCTCGATTCCCGCCTCAAAGAGAATTACCGCCAGCGCGATGGCCGTGAGCGCAGGACCCACGATTCCGAAATCCTCGGGTTTTACGAATTGGGTTAGCGGTCCGGCGACCAGTCCGATGCCGATGAGCCATAAAGTGTCCGGCACCCGGAACCTCTGGAAAACAAACTGAAAGAGATGTGCCAGGAAAACGAGTCCTCCGACAGCCACCAGCATCGCCGGTACGCTCAAGGCGTCCTCTTGGTTTTGCATCGTTCGTTTGTTGGTATGTTCGGCTAACGGGGACCAGCGATTGACGTTTAACGGTAACCGTTGTGCTCAACATCGGAGCATCGGATTAACGCGGCCAGAATAGCCACCGTCGGAAGACAACGCCAGCACGAATACAACCGTGCCGATCTCATGGCCTAACGCGCAAATTAAGCCACGGTGTGGGGAAGTCCCGGCCTGATCGCGTAGTTCAGCGGATCACAAGTGCCCGGCAATTTAATCGACGACCGCCACGGCTTCGACCTCGATAAGAAATTCCGGCATCGCGAGGGACGCCACTCCGATGAGCGTCATCGCCCTCCTTGGATCGAAGCCTAATTTTTCCGCTGCGCGCATAGCCCCGGACACCAGTTGACTCATCTTGTCAGGCGTTCAGTCAACCACGTATACAGTTACCTTCGCAACATCTTGGAAGCCGGCTCCGACCCCTTCCAGGGCGGCCGCAACATTAAGGTATGCCTGCTCAGATTGAGATGCCAAGTCACCTTTGCCGACCAAGTTGCCCTGCGGATCAAGTGCCACCTGCCCAGACAAGTAAATCGTCCTGGCCCCTTTTCCGACGGCGACCTGTGAATAGGTTTCCGGTTCATAGATTCCCTTCGGATTGATTAGCTCGACGGACATTGGGCCTCCTTAAAGATTAAGCGGGTGACAATAGGGTTATTAGCGTTTGAAGACAATGGCTCGCCGCCGGGAATCTCCTCGATTGAATTCTTAGGAGACTGCATCTTTCGGCGGATGTTCGGCAAACCACCGCGCGACGTCAGGCATATGTGGTTCAAAGGATCCTGGGATGAACACGTTCAGCACCCCGGCTCACATGCTTCAACGGTTCTCGAAGTCATGCATGACTCCGCCCGGAACCAGGACAAACGAGCCCTTCGCGGCATGTGTCCATTCCTTGCCCACAAGTATGCTCATGGTGCCTTCGATCACGTAGAAGATGTCGTCTTCAGGATGTGCGTGCGGACCCGAGCCTTTCGTGTTCGGTTCAAGCCACCACTCCGAGATGGAGTAATGCGATTGGGTTTCCTTCCATCCGCCTTGAATACCGCGCCGATCCGACACATAGGGTAGGCGCGGCCCTCGCCGGGCGCGAGGATCACTGCGTTCCGGGGAATTGCTTCACTCGCGTTCACGAGGCGTAGTGCTCGAAGGCATGGTGGTTTTCCAGGCAAGTAACGTTGGCGGGGACGTCATTTTGTTTCCCTTATTCGGATGGGACGTGAGGAACGCAGCGGCGGACGACCTCTGGCCTCGACCGGAACAAGATGATCAAACATCTCCAACGGCTTGCGCCGAATGCCTTGGCCGATACAAACATTCTCGACGGCAGGATATTGAAACGGCCTTCGGTGCCAATGACACCCATGGTTTTTCGAAGACATTTTCGGCGCACAATAGAACGACAAAATTCACGAGCCTGTCAGTTCCTTCTCCGCTTCATGCTTGCTCTACCGCCTCGTCGGCCACGGCGATCGCCTCAATTTCGAGCAGCGCCTCGGGTGAGTAGAGGGACGTAACCTCAACGATCGTGTCTGCTGGGTACGGAGCCGTGAAGTAGCGGCCCCGCAGCTCGACGATTTTTGAAAAGTTCGACATGTCCCGGAGGAAGATGGTGACCTTGATGACGTTCGCCAGGCTTGAGCCGCCGGCGCGGAGAACCCGATCGAGGTTCGCAAAGACCTGCTCGGCTTGGGCATCGAAGTTGCCGATGCCAACGAGCTGTCCGCTTCCGTCGATCGCCGCCTGGCCCGAGATGAACAGAAGCTCACCGACGCGATAGCCCTGGGCGAGGCGGAAGGGCTTGTACGGATCCGGGTTGATCGTGATGGTCTGTATCTTCATGGGCGTATCGCGTAGTGGACGTTGCTTGCTGCCCAAGCTTAAGCCCTTCTGACGCGGTCGTCACCCTGTGAGCCTGAAAAAAGCGTTGATGCCCGATCAGGCGCAGCGTCGGGTCAGGCCGGCTCTGGTACCGCTGCCTGTTCCAGGTTGAGCAGATACTGCTTGCGCCGCAGCCCGCCTCCATAGCCCCCAAGATCCCCGTTCTTGTTGACGATGCGGTGGCAGGGGATCACGATGGCAATCCGGTTCATGCCATTTGCCCGGCCCACCGCCCGGACCGCCGCCGGGTTGCCGACGGCCGAAGCCAGGTCTTGATACGACCGTGTCTCGCCGTAAGGGACCTTCAGAAGTTTCTCCCACACCCGCAGCTGGAAGGGAGTGCCAGGGTAAACAAGCGGCACGCTGAAGGCTCGAACCGCGCCGGCAAAATAGCCTGCGAGCTCGTCTTTGAGCCGCTCGAGATGCTGGTTTGAACCGGCGACGGTTGGCCCGCCCAGCCGTCGCCGCACGGTCTCGAACTGAGCCTCCAACATCCGGCGATCGGTGAACTCAAGCAGACACACGCCGTTGTCTGTCGCCCCGGCGATCATCGGACCGAGCGGGGACTGAATCCAAGTCAGAAAGACACAGCGATGGTTGCGACTGTTGCCCGGAGCACAGCCGAGGACCTGTCGGAATGCCTCGCGGAACCCGCTGTGCGAGTCGTAACCACTCGTCACGATCACATCGTCGAGCGTCGTTCCACCGCGGATCCGAGTGAACGCCCGAGACAGCCGGCGGGACCTGGTGTAGGCCTGAAACGTCATGCCGTAGCGGCGCAGAAAATGCCGGCGCACGGTCGCCGGATCGACACCCCGGCGTTGCAGGTCACCTTCCGTGATTCGCGACGCCGGATCGCGTTCCACGTCCTCGACTAGTTTCGCCGCCCAATCGGGCTGATCGTCGATGGTCATCGGCCGGCACCGTTTGCACGGCCGGTAGCCGGCGAAGAGTGCCTCCGCGGCGGTCGGAAAATACTCGACGTTCTTGGGCAGGGGCGAACGCGCGGGACATGTCGGCCGGCAGAAAACCATCGTCGTGCGGACGCCCACGAAGAAGAGCCCGTTGTAGGCCGGGTCTCGTTTGAGGTATGCCCGTTCCATCTCTGCAATCGGTGGCAGTATGTTCATGTTCGGAATCTACACCGGCGCCTTGTTCGGCTGCCACCGATTATCGGGCGCGGTCATCCTCCGTGCCGGAAGCCGGTGCGGCAAGGCCCGTGTTTTCATGGCGCCTACTCATGTCGCGGATGGCGGGCGGGTCACTGGCTTATGGAGGATCGAAACATGTGAAGAGCTTCCCACCGGCAGCAAGCCATCTTTCGGCAAGGATGCGCGCCCGCTCGGGCTCCTTGTAAAAAAGTCCGACTCGAACAGCGAAGATCTTGTCAAAGCGCCAGCTGCCAAGGTCCGCATCCTCAAGGCTCACGCTGAGGAAGTCGGCTCTTCCTGAGGCGATATGAAAGGCGTTTCGCCGCCTGGCGGCTTCGATCATTCTTCCGGAGCGGTCGATTGCAGTGTAGTGGCCTCGCTTGAGGCGCTCACACACGAGCGACGCGGCAACTCCATGCCCGCAGCCGATCTCGAGGACCAAATCATCCGGTCCGATGCTCAGCTGATCGACAATAGATCTCAATCGGTCATTCATTCTGCAGGCAGGCCGAGCGTGTCCAAGTCCTGTTTAGCATTCTTAGTCTCCGAGTGAGACTGCCACGCAAGTAAATAAAAACCCCAAGAGCAGGAACCACGATCGAACGCCCTGGAAGGTTTCCCATCTGTTTCGAATTTCCTTCCAATTCTGAGGTGGATTTTCTGGATCCCATTTTCCGGTGGCAAGGTTGATGGGGACATTGAAGATAGCTGTGGACGTCAGCGCCGCTACGAAACAGGCTGCCGCAATCCACCTTGTCAGCCTCACCGGTTCGCTCGTACCGGAATGGTGTAATGCGTATCCGATCGGAGCAATCACGCACACGGTCATTAAAACCGGCATGACTCGCCCAAAGGTTCTAAGTAGTCCTCGCTCGACCTGGACATGATACTTGGGCGGTAGATTGCGTAAAATTGGGTGGACAAACGCATAAGATCCGAATTCCGCACAGGCGGTGAATCCGGTAAGAATAAGGATGCCAAAAGTGGTGTAGTTCATGTGTCTATTCTTGCCGAATGCGCTTAAGTCTCTAAACCGCGATCCATTTTCTGTGGAGATCAGTGTAGAGTGCACCGACACCAACTCGAACCGGACGTTTCGCGATGAAAAGAAGATTTCTTGCGGCGCTGAGCGCCCTCTTGGTCGCCCACGGGTTGGCCTTCGCCGGGCAAATCGGCTCCAAGCCCGACCCCGCCGGCCGTGAACCGCTGCCGGTGGGAGACCCGCCCGCTAAGGCCCTTGCTTCCGGCGGCACGCACGCACCAGCCAAGACTTTCGGCTTCTGGGCTTCAGCCGAATACCTTCTTTGGTGGACCAAGGACGGCCGCGTCCCGCCCTTGGTGACGTCGGGCGGCAGCGGCGTGTTGGGCTCGCCGGGCACGCGGGTCTTGCTCGATAGCCTCGACTTCGACAACGATGTCCGGCAAGGGGCCCGCTTCGCTCTCGGTTATCATTTTGCGAAAGATCCCGTAATCGGCATCGAAGCCAGCTACTTCTTCTTGGCCGAGAGGCAGAGCAGCGTCAGTTTTTCATCTGAGGGCGATCCGGTCCTGGCACAGCCGTTCACCAACGCCGTCTCGCGCAAGCCCGACGCCACCTTGGTCGCGGCACCGGGGTTTGCCGTCGGCAAAGTCTCCATTGAGACGCGGTTGGGGCTTTGGGGAGTCGAGGCCAACCTGAGGGCCGGATTGGTCAGCTCCGATCGGTTTCGCCTGACGCTCCTCGGCGGCTTCCGTTTCTTGAGGCTCGAAGACGAAGTCCTGAGCGGCGAGCAGTTCCAGGTGGCTTCAGGCGTTCCCGGCTTCGGCGGCAGCAGTGTCTTCCTTCAGGACGAATTTCGGACCGTCAACGACTTCTACGGCGGGCAAGTGGGGGCGGAGGCTGGCGCGCGATTCGGTCCGGTGACCATTGACGTCCGCTGCAAGATTGCGATGGGGCAGATGCAAGAGGTCGTCGACGTCAACGGAGCGACTGAAGCGTTCAACCCGGACGGGTCGATGACCCTTTTTCGCGGGGGCTTGTATGCATTGCGGAGTAACACGGGCCGCCGTCAGCGCGACGAGCTCGCGTTCATCCCCGAGGTGGGTCTCAACGCCGGCATCCAGTTGACACGCCATTTGAAGCTCTTCGTCGGCTACACGTTTCTGTGGATCAGCACGGTGGCCCGCGCCGGGGAACAGATCGATTCGGAAATCAACGTGTCGCAGTTCCCGATACGTTCGGGAGACGGACCGCTCGTCGGGCGAACTCGGCCGGCGCCCAAATTCCACGGAACCGACTTCTGGGCCCAAGGGCTGAGCTTCGGACTCGAACTAAGGGTACTGACTCGTTGACACGGAGAAGGGTGCGATTCGCAGAGTTCTTCGCAGAGCCGATGCCGCGCGCGAACTCAGCTTACCACTTCATCATGGGCAAAGGATTCAAGGGGTGCCGTTTGAATTCCGCCCAGGTCAAGCGCAGCAGGTTCCTGTGAAAGCCAAGGTTGGCTAAGGCACTCTGGACGGCACGCACGTCCGCATGCGGCAGACCGAACCTGCGCAAACCCTGGGTGGCGTCCACCCAATCTCCCTTCCGGAACACCTCGACCAGCGGAAACTGGCTGTCCCTCGCGCGGCGCACCTTATGGTGCGAGTCAATCATCTCGGAAATCTCCTCCGACCACGCGCTCTTGCCTCTCCGACGAAGATAGTCCTGCACCAATGCAATCGAGGAAGCAAGGTAGTCCACAACATATCCCGGCCATATGCCAAGGTCGTGAAAGCAGCCTGCAACAATGAGCCGCTCCTCATCATCGTTGCGGCACTCGTGGAAGGCGAAGCAAAAGTTCAGGACCCGATAGACGTGGTTCTTGTAGGGCTGATATTGCGGGCCAATTGTCTCGGCACGCTCTCCAAGGATGCTCTCCAGCAGCGGCAGATTCTTACGCGTTTGTATCATTTGGCAGATTCTTACAATCGTCCGGACGACGACATTACTTGATGTAGTCTTCGGGACGGACCTCATGGTCCTTAAAATAGAACCTCTTATCGTGCTCACCGATATTGCGAAGGACACGGCACGGGTTTCCGACCGCAACGACATTCGGCGGAATATCCTTGGTGACCACACTTCCAGAGCCTACGACGCAATTTTGGCCAATGGTGATTCCGGGGTTTATAATCACGCCACTCCCAATCCAGACATCGTCCTCAATTGTGACAGGAAAAGCATACATTTTAATCGTTGCCCTCAATTCTGGATCAATCGGATGTCCAGTCGTGCCGATCGTAACATTTGCGGCAATCATCACATTATCGCCAATGACAACCTTGGTATCGTCAATGATAGTAAGACCCACGTTTGCGTAGAAGTTCTCCCCGATAAAGATATTGGAACCATAAGCAAAGTGGATTGGCGGTTCAATCCAAAAGACTTTACCGACGGCCCCGAACATTTTCCTGGCAATGTCAATCCTTGTCTGAACTTCCGTGGGACGAGTGTGATTATACTCATAAGCATACTCTTTTCCACGAAGTCTATCTTCCGGAAGCCCTTCGGCCATGTCGGTGAACAACAAACCATTTGCAATTCGTTCTCTCTGTGTCATAGGAAACCTTTTAACTTATACTTATACATTTTCGGGAATTGGAGGCTGACGACACCATGGTCAACTACCGCATGAGCGCGGCACCGCGTTCGGCGGTCTGTGGGTTTGGCGTCCAGGCCGTGCCGCGAGGAGGCGGTTAGCTGCCTCGCATAGAGAATAGGCGGATTGCATCGCGAGTCTCGAGGAACCAGCCAACCCCTGCCGCCGGAAGGAGATCGCACCAAATCTGATTCCCCTACAGGTTGCGAGTGTGGGTCGTCGAGAAACCAAGTGTGGCCTCACTGGCGATTGCTTTCAGTGAGAACGCCAGGGAAAAGAGCGACAGCCCGATCCGTGGGCTTACTCATTGAGATCTTCTTCGTAGCCGATTGATTGAAGAACGCTCCTGCGGATGAGGCGGCATGCCCGCGTCGGGGGCCGGCAATTGCCACATGGTGCCATCCATACTGACAATGATCGAGGAAGCTGCCTTATCCTCAACATCTCTGAATGTCAGTGACCCGCTTTGTGACGCTCGCAAAGCGTTTCGCTGCTCCGGTGATAGGCGAGCCATTAAGCGATCGTATACTTTGTTCATTTCGGAATCCCACATTTCGCGCGCGCGGTTTGTTGCGGCTCGCATGTCGGCGGTGGATCAAGTTTTGGAGAGTGTTTGCTGAAGCCAGACGTCAATTCGATGCTTGGTTACACTTTCCTCGCCAAATGAGAAAGTCGGTAAAACTGCAATCAGGATGAGTAAAGCTAGTGGTGTATTTTGTTCATGGATTTCTTTGCTGCGGTTGGGGTGCGTCGCTTCGATGGGCATCTTGCTCCGGGGTTCCAAGCACCGTTCTGGATGCCGGGGCCGAAACGAGGAGCCGGCGTGGCGGCGCCCTTTGGTTCTCGCTGCCTCTGCGCCCGATTGTGGACGTCGCGAGCGCTCACCGCAATCATCGGAGCAAAATCGGACCGACGCGGACCGAGGCAATACGAATCTTCTGGCATCTTCGGGATGCCGAGTGTCGTCAAATGGGCGACCCTCGCGTTGAATCGTGGCAGGCGCTCCTCGCGTCCAAGCTCACCGCCGTTGCGATCATCCCGCCTCTTTAACTGCCGAGAGCAGGAGCATCATTGGTCTGCGCAACTCATCGATCCAATCGGGATTTTCTCTCAAGGCGTCCTCAGTAGGAACTGGCTCGACCAGAGCCTCTATTCTGAAGCCGCAGTTGAGGATATCTGTCACGTAGGTCGATAGGGTCCGGTGATATTTTGTGACTTTGGAGCCGAGAAAGTCGGTGCTTCTCGCTCCCTCGTCAAAATAGCGATCGAGCGGCCAGTGCTGCCGAATGCCGGAGGACGTATACTCCCAATCTTGTTTGCCTGAAGACGTGAAAATCGGATGCTCGACCGAGAAAACGAATGTGCCACCTGAGCGGAGGCATCCAAAAACCTTAGAAGCCATCGGGAAAAAGGATTCCACATAGTGCAGCGTAAGCGAGCTTAAGACGATATCGAAACTTTTTCCTTCGGAATCAAAGTCTTCCAGCGCGCATATCCTGTACTCAATTCGCGAGTCCTTGGTCAGCTCCTTGGCTCTGGCGATCATTCTTTCGGAGATGTCGACACCGGTCACGCTTGTGGCGCCGCTCTCGAGGGCGTATCGACAATGCCAGCCGTAACCGCAACCCAAGTCGAGGACGACTCTGCCGCGAAGATCGGGAAGAAGCCTCCTCAATGCGGGCCATTCTCCGGCAGCCTCCAGACCTCGCTCCGATCGATCCATCTTGGCGTAGGCATCGAAGAACTCAGGATCATCATATCTGTTCTCTTTCATTACAAAAGTCCTGTGGGCGATCGCTCGGCCGGACGTCCAGGGCGGGAGTTGCGGGCCTTGATTGAGAATAGGTATTCATGAGCGAAGTGAACGGCGGGTGTTCGTGAGCCGGAAGGCGGTCGTTTCGGTGGAACGCTTCGCGTGTCGAAACACCTTTGGCTCCTCTACGGATCCACATGTGTTGGATCACCGAGAGACTCGTTTAGCGCAACTGCCTCTTCGACCAAGCGACGCACTACTGCGGTTTCAAGTTGGTCGCCGTCGTGCAGTTCGATCGTCGCCATTTCATACTTGCCGCCGGGCTTGAGGCGGTTCTCAATTTCTCGCAGGCGCTTGCCGCGCCAGAAACCGAACAGGACACGCCGTTCCTCTGCTCGAATGAGAAGGACCGGGCCATTGAATGTGTAGACCAAGTGACCCCACTTAATGCGCTCCTCGAGGTTAGGAAGACTCGTAACGATTGCGCGCAGAAACTCGACGCGCGCGCGTTGCCAGCCGCTCAGGGAGGATACGTACTCGGCTGGGCTTGCGGCAGGAGCTGATTTTTTCATCGGCGATGACGGTTTTCAGAGAGTGGTTGGTGCGGCGTAGAATCTAGGGTTGCCCGAGCCGCTTTGCATCCTGGTGCAAGTCTTGAAACGGCGAGCTTCCGTGCGACAGCGACGACGACCCGCTTCTTGGCTGCTCCCTCACAGGCGAGACGTAGTCCCTGCTCAGAGACGGTGGCGGCAAGGCCTGTCGATGGCGACCGTGGCGCGATGCCGCCGTTCGCTGCAGCGGATCGTAGGCGCTGCGGTTACTTTGAATCTTGTTGAGGTCGCGCCGTAGCGACAGCAGACACGTTCAACCACCTGCCGCCACGTTTGGCCCAGCCTGATGTCACGGAAGTGTGCATCGAAATCTCTCTTCCCCGAATTAACGCACGCGCATCTACTTTGTACGTTACGATCGCAGCGTCCTGATTCAACATGGTAACTCGGAAATTGCTGAGTCGATAGTCTTTTAGGTCGGCCCCGCTGAGAAACTCCAACAATTCCGATTTTGTCCGCTCCTCTCCATCAGGGAAGATGTCATAAAAATCTTCAGCCAGATAGCTTGCAAACCCCTTCAAATCTTTCCGCTTAATTAAGCTCCATGTCTCATTTTCGCATGCGACTAATGTGTCCGCCGGGGAAAGTTTTTCTGAACGATTTCGTTGATTCTGCATCGGGACACAGGCACCACTCATTAGAGTAACGGTGAGCACTGCCAGTAAAAGAAGTTGTCTCATGTTTCGTCGTGCCACAAGCATTGTGCGACAAGCGCGGCCACAACGTCGTCGCGAATCATGCGCGGTACCTCCCTCAATACCTAACGACCCAAGCTCTGCGACCGGCCCGCGGGATGGGTGATTGCAACCAGAGCGCGATGGCCGGGTTCGCTGCAGCGCATAGTTAGGCGTTCTGTTCGCTTCGGAATGAACGCTCATGAGTGAGTTAGTTACTGATAGGAATTTGCTTTTGGACGCTGCGCGGTGCAAACCGTCAGTTAATAAACGTCGCTTGCCAACAACCGTTGGCTGAACGACAAACTTGTATTCATCTAAATCGCCGCTTTAGGAGAGCTGAGGCTCTTACTATAGAACCCAGACCGATCGAAGCAGCAAACGCGTCGCTTCCCGGCAGCGAGCATCGCGCAGGCATTTTCGACTCGACGCGCGCGAGTCTCTGGCCGCTTGGCGGAGGCGATCCAGTGGATCCAATCTCTGCGCGCGATGGGCGTGATGTCCGACCATAACTCCCGCGCTTTCGGGGCAGCCGCGAGAGCCTTCCGCAGATCTGCCGGTACCCTGCTTTCCAGTTCCTCTCCCGACGGCGCGATCTCCAGCGTAACGACGTCGCCTGCGTCGGCGCCCGCAGCTTCGCGCATCTTCCGGTTCACTCTGAGCCAATGGCTTTTTTGGCCGTCTGGCTCGAGCGTGGCTCGAAAGGGGAAGCCATTGATGGTGCCTTCGACCGTCGTCATGCCTCGCGAGGGGAGCTTCGCACTGGCGTCCTTTGGTAGGGTAAGAAAGGTCCAGGAGCCGACCTTCGCGGTCGCCGTCGGCCGGAAGAGTTTTGCTGTGAAACGGATCTTAGAAGCGGTTTTGTTCATTTTTGCTTGGTATCACTGACGCTACTCCTGGTTGTTCGTAAAAATCGCATTCCCGGGTCAAGTCCTCGATAGCTGACCGCAGAATGACGATCCTCGCTTTTTCGCTTTGCGCAGCTTTTCTTGCCGCGTGAGCGCGTCCAGCTGCAACACTGTTTTCATGGCGCAATGATGCTTCAGGACAGACCCGATTTCCAGCCGATTTCGCGCAATGCTCAACTCGCGGCCAACGCCAAAGGTCACCTACCACCGCCCGCTTCTGGCAGCAAAGGCTGCTCCGCAGCCGACGTGCCGAAGTGCGCAGGCACGGTGGTTATGTGGCTGCCTTGCTCGGTCTCCTGGCACATGGCAGAACCGCGCTCACGTCGACCACCACTTCCTGAGGTCCTGCCAGAAGTCATCACCATAATATCCAGCAACCAGCCCAATCACAATCGCCCCAATTCCGACATGCAGCGCGAGAGGAATCCAACTCTCTGTAGGTCCATTAAATGGAGAGGTGGCATATGCTTCCAATCCCATCGCTGCGCCAATGATGAATGCGAAAAACGCGTGAATGAGAAACCTCCAAGGATCGCGAGGCGGCCGCGTAGCGATGATTCTCATCTCAGTTCATCGAGCGCATGGTTGCCGTCGCTGCTCACAAGGGCGACAAGGGGTGCGTCATTCTCGCGACGAAAAGACAACAGGGAACGCACAGTGATCGGGCCCTTACTTACGCAGTGCATTCTTGTAGATCCTGCCGTCCTTCATGATGAAGAGGAGGTTTTTCTCCGGATCCTCGAACAGCTTGATGTTGGCGATGGGATCGCCGTCCACGAGCAGGAGGTCGGCGAGCGCGCCCTCCTCGACCACGCCGAGCTTGCCGGGGTAGGGGTTGCGCTTCCCGGACATTGCCAGCAGCTGGGCGTTGGTCCCGGTCGCCATGACGAGCGTTTCGGCGGGGGTGTACCAGCGGACCAGCATGGTCAACAGTTCCCCGTGACGCTGCGCCAACCTCGGGGAGAACAGGATGTCGGTGCCGAACGCCGTCTTGATCTTGTACTTCTTCGCCAGCGTGAAGGTTCTGTCCGTCCCGGCGAAGACCTCCATGGCCTTGTCTCGCTCGAACGAACCTGGCGGAAACGCGTCGGCCAGCTCGTCGGGGAACGCCTGAGTGCTCAACCAGATGCCCTTCTCGGCGATCAGTTTGGCGGTGGGTTCGTCCATCAAATGGGCGTGCTCGATGCACTTCACGCCGGCGGCAATCGCGCGCTGGATGGACTCAGACGTGTACGCGTGCACGGTGACATAGGTGCCCCAGTTCCCGGCGGCTTCAACGGCGGCGCGCAGTTCGGCCTCGGTGAAAGTGGACGCGTCGAGCGGGCTGTGGGGCGACGCCACCCCTCCGCCCGCCGTCAGCTTGATCTGCGACGCACCCAGCATCAGTTGCTCGCGCACGCGCACGCGGACCTCGTCCGGGCTGTCAGCGATCATGGCGGCGCCGAGCAGCTCCCCGCGGGACTGCGGACTGCCGAGCGTGCGCGGCACTTCGAACGGCTGGCGGAAGTCGCCGTGACCGCTGGTGACTGTGATGATGGCACCGGACGGGAAGATGCGCGGACCGACAACGGTGTTCTCGTCGATGGCGCGCTTGAGCCCGAACGCCGGCCCACCCAAGTCGCGAACGGTGGTGAATCCGCGCATCAGCGTGTCCGTAGCTTCGGCGCCTGCCACCAGATTGAGGTGGCCCACGTCCCCCGCAAGCAGTGCTGCCGGCGTGGGCCGCACCATCATCGTGTGCCAGTGCATGTCGATCAGTCCGGGCATCAGCGTGCGCCCGCCGCCGTCGATGAGCGTGGTGGTGGCGCTGCGATCGGTCGGGATCGAATCTGTGGAGATGCGCTCGATCTTGTTCCCACGGACGAGAACGTTTCTCGGCCCTGACAGAGTGTTACTTTTTCCGTCAAAGACCCGGACGTTCTGAAATAGCGTGACCGCGCCTCCGGAAGGAATGGAAGGTCTTGCACCCGGCGCTTCTTGCGCTCGGCCTGCTTGGCAAAGGCCAACCAGGAGTGCTGTCAATACCAGCCGTTGATATTGCCCGCGTTTCAGCTTGAACGAGATGTTAGGCGTCTTTGCGCTCACTTATACCTGTCCCCAGCCTGCGTGCACAATTCGATGCACCGCTTGATCCAACTCTCATACCAACACCAAGCGCCCTCGACCTGCACTCCGTATCTTTTCCCTGGGTCCTTCGCGCTTTTTACTCTCCACATGTCGACATGTTCGCGTCGAACACGGAACTATGTAAAGCCAGCCTTGCGGACCTCTTCGACCACGCGTGACGGTAGGTACGTCGAGCGTTCGACCTCCTTCTTGGCCCAGTACTGCCTATCGATCGTCTTGCCAAATCTGAGTTCGGATCAATGAACTCGACAACACTGGCTGCTTGGCCAGGTTTGTTGACGAGTTTCCTCTTGAACAGCAGCCTGTAGGAGAACTTCGGGCTGTTGTGCTCGTCGTGACTGAGACCGCCATCAAAGGCGGAGATGTACGATCTGAGTCGTTCCGGAATCTGTGCGGCCCGGCAGGGACCGGCAACCTGCTCAGCTGCAAGCTCCACGAACTGGATGCTGTATGTCAGGTAGGAGTCGAGGGCATGTCGCTTGCCGAACAGCTTCTTGACGTACTCGTTGTAGTTCAACGCACAGGCCTAGTATCGGCCACTCAGGAAGTTGTCCGAAGACCTCGTCATCTGATGTTCGATCTCGTGACGGAGGCCAATGAGGAGCCGGAGGTTGTTTGCGGCATCGCGATCAATCGGCGACGACTTCTCGTTGAGGCATCGCTCAAGCTCCCAGTAGTTGTACGCTCCTGACTTCGTCCGATCAAACCTCCGGCGCACCCCTTCTCGCCTGAAGTAGCGGTACTCAGCACCCTTCTTGCGATAGTAGGCGTGGAGCAAGTAGGTCCACGCAATGTTCATCAGCACGATAAACGTCTCGGACTTGAACGAGACATGTGGATCGTTGAACACACGGATGGCGCACAGTGCCGACTCTTTGGACTTGGCCAGAAGTTCGTCAGCCAGAGAATCTATTGTGCGGATGCACGTTGCCATTCCGGGTTGAGGCGCCTAACGACCCAAGCTCAGCGACGGCGGCCACGAGGCGCGCCGATTGCAAACGCAATGGCCCGCCGCCGTTCGCTGCAGCGCATGGTTAGCGCGCGCCGATTTGGGTAACCATGCGCCGTGCTAACCTTCCCGGTTCACCATTGCATTGATCCAGATCGGGGCGAACGGTGAGGTGCAACCCTTCGAACAGGGATAGTCGCGATAGATTCCCAGGGTCTCCCCAATGGCGATGGCTCGCTTGCGGTGTTTTGGAAAGTGGATTCCAATTTCCGCAAGAGCAGAGTTCATCGTCCATTGCACTTCGGGAGTCGCGTTCCCCATTTCGGACTCGATGCGATCCAGAAGCGCTGGGAGGTCGAGCCCTTCTGGGCTCTTCACGACCCGCTCGGCGGTTAGACTCCATCCGGCGCGGGCAGCCATTGGGTCGTCAGTGGCCATCCACGCTTGGCGAAGTGACTCCTTGTCGGGATGCTGCTTGACGACATAGGAGTTGAGCCAGTCCGCCACGTGCACGAAAGTAACAGACCGCACCATCCTATCCATTTCGTCAGCTGACAGGTTCTTTTGGTTGATCACGAGTGTCGCCAAAAGCTGGGCGTCGAGGTTCCCGGTCTTCCAGAGAGCCAGGGCCAACTCATGATTAGTCTTGATCTTCTTCGCCAGCACCCGGATGTCGCCATGCGGGACGCCGAACTGATTGTCGCCGGCACCATACTTGATGTTATGCGCACGCCTCTTGTCGTTGCCGAGTGATTCGAGCTGCTTCAAAGTTTCTTTGAGAGTCATGGTCGTGATTATGACTTGGGTGGAATCGTCTCGGAGCACGGTGCCTCTCAAGCGGGATAACGTCCAAGCTCACCTGCCGGCCGCGATAGAGACAAAGTGTTCAAATGGCCGGGGCTTCCGGCGCGGTTTCCTCCAGAGGGAAGGCGCCGCGATACTTCGGCAAATCGGGCCGCGCGGAAATCCTTGGCACGATGAAGTCGCTTGCCGATCTTGGGAATCAGGTAATCTGCGTGCCGGAAGCCTGCGGGTTTGAATACTGCTTCCACCGGGAGCTGCAAGCCGCCGGAGTCGAAAGCCTGGTCGTGGCTCCAGAGCCACTCAACGGGCGGCGTCTAGTTGCCGATAGATCAGTGTTCATCGGAGCGCTTCTTCTGCATTCGCTTATAACCGAACGACCCAAAGCTCAGCGAACGCTGGTTCGGACGGGTTTGAGGCGCACGATCGGCCGTTGCGGCTTGCGACGCGCCACCTCTTCGAATCCGGCGCTGTCGTACATGGACTTGGCACCAAACCACATCTGATCGTCGTTGGACCGGCCAGGTTTGTCCACAGGGTACGCCTCAAGCAGCGTGGCGCCCTGTTTCCTGGCGTAAGCAATCGCTCCGTCCAGGAGCGCCCGCGCGATACCTTGCCCGCGATACTGCGACGGTACAACGAAGCAGATGACTGACCAGACACGCTGATCGTCGACTGGCTTCATCACCGGTGAGCGCGTCAGCCTGGCGTATCCCTCACGTGGCCCGATGGAGACCCAGCCGACGGGGACCTTGCCGCGATAGCCGATGAGGCCTGGTGGACTACCAGCATCGACGAGCGCTTTGAGCGAAGCGCGATTCGCTTGGGCGCGGGTCATCCCCGGTGGGAATGTTTCACGCGAGCCGCTGAGACGGTAGGCCATGCACCAGCAGCCGCGAGCGACCGAGCACCCCCTGGCCTTGAAGACCGCTTCGAGGTCGGGCCAGCGATCTGGCGTGAGAGGAGCGACTGTGAGCTTCATCGGCACCATCTTAGGCGCCTAACGACTCAGCTTCAACCGAAGGTTAGGCGCGCTGAAGTATATGGAAAACGTAACCATAGCTGCGCTCAGACTGCTCAAAGATTTCGATCTCTTCTATCGTCTCCAACGCAAATTTACGAACGGATTCATCCGGATGGTTGAGGAGGGCTTTCGCGCGCGGCTGCAGGATATCGTAGTAACCATCGACCCACGCCTCATCGGGTAATGTGTACGTCTCAAGAGATTTGTAGCCCGAAGCTTCTGCAATTTGCACGTTTCCTTTAACTGTTTGCATGTCGGGATAGCCATTCTGAAAGAACTCACGTACGACATCGGGAGCTTCCTCCCGTAGCCAGGATAGTTCACTCACGACGAGGAATCCGCCGGAGCGTATCACGGCCCACCACTTGGCTAGCGCGCTTGCAAATCCGATGTTGTACGCGGCCCCTTCAGACCACAGTAAGTCAACTTGCTGAAAGACGGTCGGGATGTCTCTCATATCCATGCAGTAAGTCTGGACAAAGCGTCCAAGCCCCGCGTCCTTTGCTTGCTGGTTAAGATGGCTCAGAAACGGCTCATAGGAATCAACGGCGTGAATCAGTGTCGCGAGTTCTTTGGCGAGCACCAGTGTTTGACGACCGGTTCCGCAGCCTGCATCGATTACCACTTCGAATTCGCTCCCCGGGAGCAACCGGAGAACCCGCCGTGTGTGAACGTCACCTCCCGGGCCCAGCTTGCTCATAGCCCCAAAGAGCAGATCGATGGGGTTACTTGTACTCATCCGAGGCTCCCGCAATCGCGCCTAACGTCCGCATGAGCTGCGCGCTGCCGAAGGACGGCCGCGAAGCACTCTTTCGATCGTCGCGGCGGCTCCATGGGTTGGTTAGATCGCGCGCTGGCTGGTCTCGTCCCTGAACACCTGGATCATCCCATGGCAATCTCTGATCACTAACGCCGCCCGTAGACACGGTCGTCGGGACTGTCGAGGATATCGCCACCGCACTTCCTGCCAGCGCGTCAATCCCGGTGACCCAGAGATGCGAAATCTCGGCGCAACCGCCCCAAGTGTGGCCACTGAAACCTGCGATGACCTCGCGAGCTTCATTTTGAACGCGTGCCCCAACAGCCGCCCATCAAAGTAGCCCGTCGCTTTGGAGTTGAACTCGTAGATGCGCTCCGCGAGGAACGCATCCAGTTCTTGGCATTGAACTTCATCTAGCAGCACAACAGCTTTGGCTTGCATGGCACCTAACGATCCAAGCTCAGCGACGGCGGCCACGAGACGCGCGGATTGCAACCACGACGGCCCGCCGCCGTTCGCTGCGGCGCAAGGTTAGGCGTTGTGGTCATTGGCAGAGAAGCCATCGAACCATCGGAAGGAGTTTGCGTAACCGCTCATCGCGGAGGAACGGCCCTCTCCAAATTAGCACTCCGAAAACGACGAGGAAGCAAATCGGAAACAAACCCGCACCTACGCGCACATGGGTCGCGACGGCACCGCCGAGATAATCCGTGAGCAAGATGGCACCGAGCACAGCGGTCTGCGGATCAAATAGAGGCAGAGGAGACGAGCAAAACTATCCCGAGACCGGTGATGACGCTCTAAGGATAGCCTAGCTCAACGGTCGTCTTGAGACCATTTCTGGCTTCGTGAACCTCATGGCGGCATCGAATAGCATGAACAACGCAGGTAGAAAACTCATGATCCGCCTGTCCAGAGCGCCGCAAGGGAATTGGAGGCTGGCGTGGTATCCGTTGTCACATGTCGGTGGCTTTCGATTGCTGGCTATTCTTCTGTTTGGAGGACAGATTGTAGGCGACGGCGGCGCGAATTAAGTCTTTCAACGCCGCGGCATTCAGGTTGGCGCCCTCGCTGTAGTCAATCGCTCGGGTGGCCTTGGCCTCAAGGCCGGCGTTGAAGAGGTGCTTCGGGTCTTTCAGAGCGGCTCCCTTGAAAAAATTGAGTTTCACATGGTCCTTGAAAGCGCCTGCGGCGCAAACCAGCCCATTCCGTGTCCACACTGCGGTATTCCATTTCCATTCCTCGGTAAGTTCGGGGTCGGCCTCGTGAATTAATGTGCGCAATTGGGCGAGCATCGTGCCTCGCCAATCGTTAAGTTCTGCGACTTGGTTGGTGATTAGTTGCGAGGCCGTTGAGGCGGCCTTTGCGGGCGGCTTTTTCATGGCTGTTTCAGTTTGGTTTTGGCTGGCTTTCGTCTACGGGACACCGGTAGCGACGCCGAACGACCCCAAGCTCAGCGACAGCGAAGCGCGGCGCGGTAGCTGCGATGTGCAGCGAAGAAGACGGCCACGAGCGCAGGACAAGGCACGCTCGGAGGAGACGGGTCCAAGCTAGAAATAGCCGGCTACCGTGACGCGGGGAGAGCAGTTCGCTACAGCGCATGGTTCGGTGCTTCGTTCATTGCGAGTTGTCTCTGGGGCCTGCGTAATGGTGGCTCGGT
Organism: uncultured Verrucomicrobiae bacterium; assembly: GCA_963731945.1. Taxonomy (GTDB): domain Bacteria; phylum Verrucomicrobiota; class Verrucomicrobiia; order Chthoniobacterales; family Terrimicrobiaceae; genus DASTFP01. The sequence goes on from CAVSXN010000014.1 coordinate 60,965, forward strand.
ATTCGGTGCATCGCCCTTCTCATCATTGGGGCGCATGCACGAGCTCGAATTTGATGCCCTCTGAATCCTTGAAGAAAAACGCATAATAGCCGGGAGGAACGTATTCTCGATACTCCTGCGGCGGGCTTATGATTGTGGCCCCGATTCGCTTTCTCGGGATGCAGGCGGTCCACTTCGTCGCGCGACGAGGCCTTGAAGGCGAGATGACGCAAGGCTCCGGTTTTCCGTCTATTGATGCTTTCCGTCGCGAAGACACCAAGCGGCGAGGTAATGGCAATCGCCAGGAACGGTCTCTGACGTTTATCTGGATGTGATCAAGGCTGCAATTTCATCGGAAGTGCGCCCCGTCTGGAGTAACGAGGCGGTATGCGATGCCAAATCTGTCCCAGGCTTCGACCGAAAGGTGAATGGGTAGAGGACGAGACTTATCGGATGCAGCCACCGATAAGTCAGTGAGCCGCCCGGCCGCCGTGCATATTGCCGCAGGCAGACAGGGCACTCAAAGAATTGAACCTCTTCGCTCTTCGGCGGGAGATAAACGAGTGCTTGGCCGGAACAACGCAGACAAACCACTTCGGTGTCTTCGTTTGGAGGAGTGCTCACATTGACGCCTAGCGTCCAAGCTCACCTATCCCTGCCATGTAGGCGGCGCATGGATAGCAAGAAAGCGCAGCGGAAGCATGAGGTGTGACATCGCTGGTATAGCGTGAAATCAGCTGCATCGAAAGGTCCGCGCTGGCAGGGATTAGGTGCAGCGCCTTGTTCGGTTTCATCTCTTTCCGAGTTATCAGTGTCCCGTATGCGATTCCAAGAATCCACAATATCTGGCAGCAAATGACGAACAACCGTCACCAGGGGAACCGCTATGAGAGGGATAACAAGACCACCGAGAATCGCGCGGGGCCAATCACTCCAATCGTTAACCGACTCTCCTAGCGCGAAGAAGCCTTCGCCATGCAGGGTACCAGCCATACATCCAAGGCCAGAAAGCACGAGAAGCGGAAATATCACCTTGTAGGAGAAGATAACCGATCCTCGAAAGCTCTGAAATAGGCTCAACCGCTTCATTTCCTAGCCGAACGCTAGGCTCCACGCCCTTGTCCGGCCCAGACTCGGCCAGCGCGACGTTGGCGACGTTTACAGCAGAGGTTTTCCTCAAGACCCGATGCTCCCCACTTGCATGTGCTACTTGGACGACCGCGGGTACTTGGCGACGGCCAATGCACCAACCTGTTTGCCCATGGCCGTACCGACTTCCGTCGAATTGCGGTAGTGCACTCCGTCGTAGATGCGCGCTTGGGCCACCTCCTGCATGAAGGCGTCGATCGTCGTCCAGCTCCGTGCCGCGCCTTGGGCGGTGACACTGGTTGTCGTCAAGGTCGGCACGGGACCTGTACCAATCTCGGCTTGCAATACCGTGCCGACGGCACCGGAGACGATGCAGTGCGCGCAGGGATACTCGGGATGCATGGGGGTGTCGATGAATGGCGTCCACGACGGCTCCCGTTCGGTCGCATCGTTACCGTCGAGGTCCCCGTTGCGGATCGCCGTCACTGGCCGCCAGAAGTGGTAGTGATATTTGGCGTCCATGACGGCGATTAACGCGTCATCTGAGGCCTGCGTGACCGCGGCAAACAAGCGGGCATTCTGCGTCACGTCGCGTCCGGCCATCGTGGCGATTGAGCGTACGACGCCATGATAGATGGGGGGCATCGAGGCTTCCCAGAAGCGGGCAATGGCTGTCTGTTCGTCGGTGCGGCGCGTACTCTGCTTGCCACCAATGGCCTTGATTTCATTGTAGTCGCGTGCCCATACCTCGCTGGTCAGCGCGGGCGGTGGACCAGGACGGAACTGGGCGGGGCTCGTCATCAGCCATGGCTTGCGCTGCGGCCACTGGGAGACCACGGGGATGACGGTTGGTACGTAGACCCCCGCCGTGGTGTGGGGCCGGTAGGTCTCGCCGGTGGCGGCGCCGTCCGCGGCGCCCCACGCCAGGATGGCCGCCGCCGCTTTTTCCCCAACCGCAAGTCCGGCCGTCTGCGCCGGGCCAGCGGGGATGGCGGACAGTGCTGCCTGATAGGCCTTGTCGATCGCGGGCTGCTGGGTGGGGACCAACTGCGTCAGCGTGGCGCGATTGGCTGCCGCGACTGCAGCGTCGATGGACGCGCCAGGCGCAGCGTCGAGTGATACACGCTCCGGTGGATAGCGCTTGGTAATAGCGTTGACGGCTTCGTAGACGGCCGACTGGACGAGGGCCATGAGCCGGTAGGTGGGCGGGGGTGGCAGTCGGGCCGCGACGGCAATCTCACCCGCCGTGATGTTCCAGTCGGTGACCACATCGGCTTTGGCCAGCGAGCCAGTGAGCCACGATGTGGTGACAAAGAGTAGCGTCATCCAACGATGCTTCTTGGTCCTGGACATAATTGTTTCTCCTTCGTTTGTGTGGAAGCCGAACGACCCAAGCTCAGCGACGGCGGCCGCGCTGCTTGCAACCGCGATGCGCAGCCGCCGTTCGCTGCAGCGCAGTTTTATTGCGACCTCAACATCTCAATCTTCCTTTCCCAAATGGAAAATAGCAGATAGTCGGCGACAGCCTCTGAAAAATCCGAGAACTGCTGCATGTGCTGTCGTGAGCGATCAAACCAGCCAACTCGATAACCACCGTTAGCCTCCTCAACGAAAGTCGAAGGAGAGTATCGCTTGTCGTGAGACTTTCCTAGTCCTTAAAGAAGCGTGATTTGAATCGAAGGCACGAGGCAAAAGACTCGAAATGCCCTTAAATCCTTGGTTTGATGGCGGTGACTAAACCCAAGCCATCCAAAGAGAAAGGTCATTTCGAGTGAGGAAAAACTACTCTAAGATCCTGCGGAATCGCAAGCGCCGAATTCGACGTCGCTTGGACCCCGAGCGGCGGTGGAGCGATCAGGCGGAGCCGATCATGAAGGCCAGCAATATTCACTATGAGATGGCCGAGAAAGCCAGGTCGGTGAACTGCGGGGGCATCGGCGCGATTCATCTGATGGTCAACAAACTGGGGCTGCGGCAAGAGATCGATTCTCGGCTGCATCTGCTCAAGAAGCACTTGCCCTATCATGAGAGCGACCATGTGTTGAATTTGACTTACAACGCGCTTCTGGAGGGAGTGCGCCTGGAGGATATTGAGCTCAGGCGCAATGATGAGGCCTTCCTCGATGGGTTGGGCGCGCAGCGCATTCCGGACCCGACCACCAGCGGAGACTTCACCCGTCGCTTCGAGCAGGACGATATCCTCGAACTCATGGAGATCACCAACTCCGTGCGGCAACGGGTTTGGAATCAACAGCCCGGAGGCTTTTTCAAAGAGGCCCTTATCGATATCGACGGCACGATTGCGCCGACTTTCGGGCAATGCAAAGGCGGCATGGCTCTTTCTTACAAAGGGATTTGGGGTTACGCCCCGCTGGTGATCTCCTTGGCCAACACCAGCGAAGTGCTCTATCTGATCAATCGGCCCGGCAATGTCGTGAGCCACGAGGGCTGCGTGCCTTGGATCGATCGGGCTATCAAACTGGTAGCGCCACATGCCGGAGAGATCACCTTGCGCGGAGACACCGACTTTACCTTGACCGGAGAATTGGACCGGTGGGATGGGCAAGGAGTCAAATTCATTTTCGGAATGGATGCCCATCGCAAGGTGGTGAACTTGGCCGAAGCCTTGCCTGAAGAGGCGTGGAGGCCTCTTGAGCGGCTTCCACGCTATGAAATTGCCACCGCTGCGCGACGCAAGCCCGAGCGAGTCAAAGAAAGCATGGTGCGTTTCAAGGGCTATGAGAACAAGGTGCTCAGAGGGGAGGATATTGCCGACATTGATTATCAGCCCCTCAAATGCTCTCGGCCCTATCGGCTCATCATCGTGCGCAAGAACATCAGCGTGCAAAAGGGCGAGCAAGTCCTCTTCGATGAGATCCGTTACCTTTTCTATATCAGTAACCGGCTCGATTACACCGGCGAGCAAATCGTCAGTCTGGCCAATGGACGCTGCAATCAGGAGAACGTGATCGAGCAGCTTAAAAACGGCGTCAATGCCATGCGCATGCCGGTGGATGATTTGCTCAGCAACTGGGCCTACATGGTCATGACCTCCTTGGCCTGGAATCTGAAGGCGTGGTTCGGGCTGCTCCTCCCCAATGGTCAACGAGGAGCAGAGTTGATCAAGATGGAGTTCCGGCGCTTTTTACAGGCCATCGTTTTGTTGCCGGCCCAGATCGTGCGCACGGGCAGACGTGTCATCTACCGCATCATGAGCTATAACCGGTGGCTCAAGGATCTCTTCGCAGCCTGGGGGCACCTGCGCCGGCTCTGTGCTACTTAGCAAAGTAAAACGATCCAGATCCGCACCACAACTCCTGTCAGCACGAGGCGAACTCTGCTCCGATACCGCCACAAGCCGCTTCTCCGGCACGATGCCCAGCGCCGAAACTCGAATTCGAATCCCTTACGCTGCAGGTCCCGTGCGCTTCGGTAACAACAATCGCCCTCGAAGATCTCGAAAAAGACGACCCACGCGTCGCCGGCGCGCTTCCAGCCGGTTTTTCGCTTATTTTGGGCCTAGTGCACTGTATCAGATGATTCAGACACGCCTGACCGCCGGGCATCCGCTTGCATTGGCCGAGCGTGCCTTTCACTTGTAGCCGTATCATCTGTTACGCTGCACTAGTGCAGTGTATCCTTGAAAACGGCTACGAATTGGCTATGATTGCTCGATGGCATTCAAACGTCTGAAGTTGAGTCCGCCCGAACGTCGTGAACTTAGTCGCCGTCTGCGTTCGCGCAGCGTGCGTTGCGAGGATGCCCGCCGTGCCGATGTCATCTTGAGGAGTGCGCGCGGGCAGAGCGTGCGCGAGATCGCCGGCGCCTTGGGGTGCAGCACTTCGTATGTTCAGCGCTGGACCAAGCGGTTTCGCCAAACACGCTTGAGCGGTCTGGTCGCCCAGCACCGCGGGCGGAAGGCAAGAGCCAATGCCGCCGCTCTGGAGGCCAAAGTGTTGGAGTGGACCCGGCGCGGCCCCGATGACGGCAGCACTCACTGGAGCAGCCGTCGTCTGGCACGCAAACTCGGCATCGGGCACATGAGCGTTGCTCGCATCTGGAGGCGCCACGGGCTGCAACCTCATCGGCTGCGCCACTTCATGGCTTCCAACGATCCAGCTTTTGAAGCGAAAGCCGCCGACATCATTGGACTGTATCTGGCCCCGCCAGCCCATGCCGCGGTCTTCTGCGTGGACGAAAAGACCGCCATCCAGGCCCTCGATCGGCTCGATCCTGTGCTGCCGCTTTCTCCGGGACGGGCCGAGCGTCATGGGTTCGAGTATTTCCGTCATGGCACCCTCTCCCTTTATGCCGCCCTCGAGACCCGAAGCGGCCAGGTCATCGGAGGCACTGCCAGCCGCCACACCAGCCAGGAGTTTGTCCGCTTTCTCCAAGAGATCGTAACCACACAGCCCTCCGGCAAGGAAATCCACCTCATTGTGGACAACCTCTCCGCCCACAAAACCAAGCTCGTGGAGCGCTTCCTTGCCGACCATCCAAACGTGTCGCTGCATTACACGCCCACTTATAGTTCCTGGCTCAACCAGGTCGAAAACTGGTTCTCCAAAGTTCAGCGCCACGTTGTGGCCCGCGGAGTCTTCGAATCCGTTGCCGACCTGCGCCGCAAGCTCATGCGCTACATCAAAGCCTACAATAAGACTGCCACTCCCCTTCAATGGACTTACTCGAACCCAACCAATCCAATCGCAGCGTAGCTGTTTCATCTGATACGTTGCACTAGCACTCGCTGCGCAGTCTCAGGCTGGGTGCGGAAAAACGCGACAATCTCCGCGGGTGGAAGCTCCGCAACAGACTGAAACTCTCGAAGCCCCGTAGTCTGAGGCTTACAACCGGTCAGAATTGGTGTGATGTTGTAAGCCATCTAACGTCCTAGCTCACCTGCCGGCCTCGATTGAGAAGAGCTGTTCATGAGCGTTAGCGAAAAGAGGGATGGTCGAAGAGCCGGAGGTTGCCGGTTAGATGCCATGAGTGTTCCAAGGCGGCCCCTTGTGGGCCAACCTTGGAACTGATCATGAACAAATATCTGCTCAAGACGTCGGAGGGCCTTGCTGGGAGGATACTGGAAATGGCTGGGGAAACAACAGGCATGATTTGCGTTGTTCTGGACCTCGAAGTGGCCGGGGCTGCAGTCGCGGTGTCCTCCAGGGGGAAGGCGCCGCGATACCTTCACGCGATTCATATCGCCGAACGACCCACGCTCAGCGACCCGGCCCGTGGACGCATAGATTGTAACCAGAGCGCGATGGCCGGGTTCGCTGCAGCGCATAGATGGCATGTAAAGGGTGCGGGTGAGTCTTGGTAGACTCACCCGCCTTATGAAAAAGTACACCGTTTCTCACAGTGTGACCGCCGCACCCGCGGCGGCTAGGTTGAAGATAAACAAGAGCGGCTCGATGCTCAAGCTCGGGCTTGACATCCACCGGGAGAGATTCGTGGTGGCGGCTCAGTACGACCACGCTACGCCGCGGCCACCGCGAGGTTTTGCTCCCGTGGAATTTGTGCCCTGGGTCGAAGCGCGGCTGCGGGAAGGCTTTGAGGTTCACGTCGTCTATGAATCCTGCGGGTTTGGCTTCGGGCTCTACCGCGCGCTGCTCCAGGCTGGCGCGCACTGCTACGTCATCGCTCCTCAGAAGCTCGACGAACGCAACACTCGCGTGAAGACTGATGGACGCGATAGCCGCGCGCTCTGCCTGCGCCTGGACCGTTACCTGGCTGGCAACAAAGACTCTCTGGCCGTGATTCGGGTGCCCAGTGCAGAGGAGGAGCGGGCCCGGCACTGGAGCCGTCAGCGTGAGCAGCTTGTCCATCACCGACAGAAGATAGAGGCGCAGGGCCGCGGGCTGCTTATTAGTCATGGGTTGCCGGCCCCGGCGCACTGGTGGAAGCCGCAGAGCTGGAACCGGCTGGGCAAGCTTCTGCCAGCCTGGATACGGCCCCACCTTGAGCTCTACCGGCCGGCGCTGCTCGCCTTCGATCAACAGGTTCGTGCGCTCACTATCGAGTTGGAGAAGGCGGCTCCTGCCGCGCTGCCCACGGGCATGGGCGCCTTGAGCAGCGTAGTCATTAGCCGCGAGATCTGCAACTGGCAGCGCTTCAAGAACCGACGCCAGGTCTCCAGTTACACAGGCCTCTGTCCGGGCGAGTATAGCTCGGGGACCAAACGCGTGCCAGGTTCGGTCACAAAACATGGAAATCGCAGGCTGCGCGCTGTTCTGGTTGAGCTGGCATGGCGCATGGTGCGTTTTCAGCCCCGATATCACCCGGTGCAGAACCGGCTCGCCGTCCTGGCAAAAGGAGCCCGAGCTACCGGGGCGCAACGCAAGAAGGCCATCGTTGCCGTCGCTCGTCAGCTCGCTGTGGACCTCTGGAGGCTTCATACCGGGCGCTGCACACCTACGATCCTCGGATTCAAGTAAAAGCAAAGGAGGTATTCTTAGAGCTCGCATAAACACAAACCCTTTGGAACGTGGCGCGTGTTCGCAGCCTCACATGAGCCCGCGACAGACGCTCGTCGCCTATAGATTGAACCGCGTCCACGTTCCACTTCACGCTGACGAATAAGTCAAATTGTCGCTCCGATCTTGAACTCGGATGCACGGATAGGAGTTTGGAAGCTGAAGCAGAACCGTAAGCACAATCCTTCGAAGTGGAAACGTTCCAAAGACCAACATTCAAACCACCCGGCAGACTTTTCCGACCGCACCCCCCATCGCTTCGCTTTCCCGACGGGTAAGGGGGTGCGGTCAGAAAAGCCTGCCAACCCCCAAGAACCATCTTATGTAATCGACCATAAATCTTCCAAAGCTCACTTGACACCTTTCATAGGGGTTAGGCGGCGTCATTGTGGCAATTCTTTCACCCATCGTGCATGGTCCAAAGGACGAAAACCGAATCGTCGATACAACGACTCCGCACGATTGTGGCTCACATCGATTTCCAGATCCATCGCCACTATACCAGTCTCGCGTGCACGCGCCAAGACGGCGCTAACCAACGCCGTGCCGATGCCCTGAGACCGGTAATCGGGTGCGACATAAAGCTCCTCAAGCCACGCAACAATTCCACAGTGTTCGGCGCTCAGCAAGGTGGCGACATAAGCCACGCCAACCATCCGGCCACGGTCTCTCGCGAGCAGAAGAAAGCCGCGCTCGGCTGAGGCAACTACTTTCTCCAACAGTCGCTCCTGTCGGCAGGGACGCAGAACCAGGCTTTAAATGCGCTCCAATTCCTGTTCACGAAGGTCTTAAAGCAGAAGATGGGCACGTTGGATGACCTTGTCCGCGCTCCTCAGAGTCGGCGCCTGCCGACGGTCTTGTCGCGGACAGAGGTGCGGGCGTTGCTGGGCGTTCATGGAGGGGACGGGGCGCTTGATGGCGGACTTGATGTATGGAGCCGGATTGCGCGTCACGGAGTGCGCGCGACTGCGGATCAAAGATGTCGATTTCGGGAACGGGTATCTGGTGGTGCGGTGAGGAAAGGGGGATAAGGACCGATTCGCTCCGCTGCCTGAAAGCCTCAAGCAAGCGCTGCGCACACAGATCGAAGTGGCCCGCGAGCGGTGGACGAGGGACCGGACTTTGGGAGTGGAGGGCGTCTTCCTGCCCGAGGCGCTTTCAGTCAAGCATATGAATGCCGATAAAGATTGGATCTGGTTCTGGCTCTTTCCCTCGCCCGATCTCTCGGAGGATCCATGGACGAGGAAGATCCGGCGGCATCATTTAAATGTGAACGGCGTCCAACAGCTCGTAAGGCGGGCGGCGTTGCGGGCAAAGATCACCAAGCCGGTTACGCCGCACACGCTCAGGCATTCGTTCGCTACGCATTTGCTCGAAGGGGGCGCGGACATACGTACGGTGCAAGAGCTACTCGGGCATTCCGATGTATCGACGACGATGATCTACACGCATGTGCTCGGGCGCCCAATGTGGCGGTGAAATCGCCGCTCGATGACTAGAGCAAACGCTCCGGTTGTCTCGGCGGCACACTCGACTTCCCCGGTTCGCGATGGCGCCGACGCGCGGGTGGCGCTGCGCATTTTGCTCGAAGGGGTGCGGACATACGTACTGTGCAAGGGTTGCTCGATCATTCCGATGTATCGACGACGATGATCTGTTGAACTCCTTCGCTCTCGCTCATCTCGCCCTGCGGGCTGTCCTTCGGACGGTCTATCTCGCCCGCTCCCGCGGGCCATGGTTCGCACGTGGTCTGGCGCGCGAACGTGGCGGTGAAATCACCGCTCGGCGGTTCTCCGGCAAGTTCGATTTTCCTAGCGCATCCAACCTTTGGCGGGCCGCGCCGCAGAAAGCTGCCGCTCTTGGTGAGCGAGCATCGCGACAACTCCTGCTCGAACCAATGATCCACGGGAGAAATTGTTCCTGCACGGGAGCAGTGATCGGTGCATTGATGACAGCCGAAACGCGCTCGGATCGCAAGCTCGCATGAGATTGTCCTCGAGCGTAGAAGTCGTGGAAGAGACGATAGAATCCGCAGATCGAAAAAATTCGCTTTCAAGAATTTCGGGGCCGTGGGCCTGATTGGCCCGGATGCATCCCACCTCAACTAATTCGCGTTTCCCAACCGGATTGGCCGAGGGCTTGGAAGTTGTCGCGTGCCGGCTTCTGCCTGGCGGCTGCCGGAGCGTCCCGCCGGAAAACTTTGTTCGGCGAGAAGCCGAACATCACACGCGAGGACGCGTATGCTCCCCCAGACGCTTCGTCGCTGCCAACACTTGCAGGGCTGGTATTAATCTGCGTGCGTCTGCGAAATCTGCGGATTCCAAATTCCCGCGGCTCGCTATTCCAGCAACTCTCCGTAGTGCGAACGGACGATGTCCAGGCAGCGCTGCAAGATGGCTTCGCCGGTGTCGAGCTCCAGCACCTCGGCAGCCAGGGCTTCGCAGACCGGCATGGAAAGGGACTGCACCGCCTTCTTCACTCTTGGAACGACCGTGCTGCTCGCGCTGAGTTCGTCCACGCCGAGCCCGAGAAGCAGCGGGGTGAGCTGGATGTCGCCCGCCATTTCGCCACAGACGCCCGTCCAAATGTTTCGACGCCGCCCGGCGTCGACGACGGACTTGATCATTCGGATGATGGAGGGGTGGGTCGGCTGATAGAGATGAGCGATATGGTCGTTGCCGCGATCGACGGCGATGGCGTACTGGATTAGGTCGTTGGTTCCGATGCTGAAGAACTTCACTTCACGCGCAAGATGGTCCGCGGCAAGGGCGGCGCTTGGCACTTCGATCATGATCCCGACCTCGATGTCCGGATTGAAGTTGGCGCCTTCCTGCTTCAATTCGCGCCGGCATTCCTCGAGGACGGCATTGGCGCGGCGCAATTCTTCGAGGCCGGAGATCATGGGATACATGATGCGCACGTTTCCAACGGTCGCCGCCCGGAGAATCGCGCGAAGTTGTGGTTTGAAGATATCCGGATGCTGCAAGCAATAGCGGATCGCCCGGCAACCGAGAAAAGGATTCTGCTCATGGTCCTGTTCAAGGCTTTCCGACGGCTTGTCTCCCCCGATGTCGAGGGTGCGGATGATGACAGAATAGGGTTGGGAGCGCTCGGCGACGAGGCGATAGTTTTCGAATTGCTCTTCTTCGTCGGGGGGTTTGGGACGATTTAAATAGAGGAACTCGGTCCGATAAAGTCCGACTCCCTCGGCGCCGCTGCCGGAGACCTCGTCGAGTTCCCCAGGCAGCTCGATATTTGCGGAGAGAATGATGTGGCGGCCATCGCTGGTCGTCGAGGCCGTGTCGCGGATGAGCCCGAGGCGCTCCGCGACCTCCACCTTCCTGAGCTCGATCTTCCCGTATTCCTGGAGAGTCTCCGGGGTGGGATTGAGAATGAGGACGCCCGTGTAGCCGTCGAGCAAGACGTCATCGCCGCTGGACAATTTGTCGCACAAGTCGTGGAGTCCAACAATGGCGGGGATGTCCATTGAGCGGGCCATGATGGCGGTATGGGAAGTCTTGCTTCCCTGTTCCGTCGCAAAGCCCAGGACGAGGGTCCGGTTGATGGATGCCGTATCGGAAGGCGTGAGGTTTCGCGCGACGATGATGTGAGGTTTATCTTCGGAGGCAATCGTGCGGGGAGCCTTGCCGAGCAGGTGCCGGATCACGCGGCGCGCGACATCCTCGATATCCACCACGCGCTCGCGGAGATAGGGATCGTCGATCGCCCCGAGGGTGCGGCAATACTTTTCCGCGACCTGGTGAAAGGTGTATTCGACGTTGTGGCGCTCGTTTTCGAGATTGCGAAGGACTTCATCGATCAGCGTGCGGTCTTCGACAACGAGAAGATGGGCATCAAAAATGCCGGCATCCTTGGCGCCAATGGCGTCCGCGATGCGTTGCTGGATCTCGAGAAGCTCGGCGCGCGTGGCGATCAGGGCGGACTCAAAACGCGCGATTTCTTCGGGAAGTTGCTCCGCGGAGATCGTGTGAAAGGGAATCTCCTCGTCGTCCAGCCAATGAATAACTACCCGCGCGTGGGCGATCCCAGGCGCGACAGGAACTCCCTGAAAACGAGTTTCCTGCTTGCTTTGGGGATCATTTCCACTCACGCCGCAAGGCGTAACAGATTTCCCTCTGGTTGAAACGCGAAAAAACCGCCCATCGACGCCTCAAAGCCGTTCGCCCTTTATTCCTCGCCGAAGCGAGTCTGAACAAGATTTTCAATCTCCGCGATCACCTTGTCCGCATCGGCGCCTTCCGCGGTGAGGTGAAGTTTCGATCCTTTTCCCGCCGCGAGCATCATCAGACCCATGATGCTCTTGCCGTTGACCCGCTCGCCATCTTTTTCCACCCAGACCTCGGCCCTGAAGCGGCTGGAAATTTTGACGAACATGGCGGCAGGACGCGCATGGAGGCCGTTACGGTTCTGAATAACGATCTCCCTGGTGCAACGGAGAACGTCGTCGGAGGATTTCTTGCCGGAGAAGAGGCCCATTATTTGATACGTCGTTCACTCATCATTTGCAGCAAACGCTGGTTAAATTCAACTGCGCTGTTTTGTCCCATACTTTTTAGTTTTTGGTCAAGCGCAGCGACTTCGACCAATCGGCCGAGATCACGTCCCTTTTTCACCGGAATGACAACGTGCGGAATCTTTATTCCCAAAATCTCGTAGAACTCCCGGTCGAGGCCGATTCGGTCCACGTTCTCGAGCTCGTCCCAGTCCTTAAGAGTCAAAACGAAGTCGAGCCGTTTTTCGCTTCTGACACTGCCGACACCGAAGATGGAGCTAATATTGATGACTCCGATGCCGCGGACTTCCATGTGAAAGCGCGTAATGTCGGCGGACATCCCGACGAGCTCCCGGCCCTCGATCGAGCGGATCTTGGTGATGTCGTCGCTGACCAGGCTATAGCCGCGTTCGATCAGAGACAGCACGCACTCGCTCTTGCCGATCCCGCTGGCTCCGCGGATCAGGGTGCCGATGCCCTGGATGTCGACCATGCTGCCGTATTCTTGCGAGGAAGGGGCGAAATCAAACTCCAGCGCGATCGTGGCGGCATTGATGAACTTCATGGTGATCATGTGCGTCCGAAACACGGGGGTTTCGAACTCCGAGGCCATGTCGAGCAGGGAGGCGGGACTCGGGGAATTTCGCGCGATGACAAGGCAGGGAAAATTCCGTGAAAAGAGTTGCCGCAGTTTTTCCTTCAAAGTGGTCGCGCTGAGGCTGCGCAGGTAACTGAGCTCAGCTGATCCGAACACTTGTATCCGCTTGCCCGCAAAATAGTTGTAAAAACCCGTCAAGGCCAGTCCCGGCCGGTTGATCGTCGGTTCGCGGATCTTTCGATTGAGGCCGCGCGAGGCGCCCTCCAGTCGCAGGCCCAGCGTCTCGGCGTGATTCGCGTAGAAATGCCCGACGGTGATGTGCGGGACCCGGTGGGCTGCGGCTGTGGACATCGGCGTTACATCTGAAAATTCTCGCCGAGGTAGAGCTTGCGGCTTATGGGATCGCTGAGGAGAAAGTCCTTGGTTCCCTGGCTTTCGACGCGGCCTTCGAAGATGAGGTAGGCGCGGTCCACGATATTGAGGGTTTCCCGGACGTTGTGGTCGGTGATCAGGATGGCAAGGCCTTGGGTGCGGAGGTCCTGAATGATTTGCTGGACATCGTAGACGGCGATGGGATCGACGCCGCTGAACGGTTCGTCGAGCATGAGGAGAGAGGGATCGGTGACGAGGGAGCGGGCGATCGTGAGGCGGCGCTTCTCGCCGCCGGAAAGCGTGAGGGCCATATTCTTCGCCAGGTGCTCGATACCAAACTGGGTGAGAAGTTCTTCGCAGCGCTGCTTGCGAGCCTGTCTGCTGAGCTTCGTTGTCTCCAGGATGGCCATGATATTGTCGTAGACACTTAGCTTGCGGAAGATCGACTCCTCCTGCGGCAGGTAGCCCATGCCTTCGCGCGCGCGCCGATACATGGCCATCCCGGTGACGTCACGATCCTCAAAAATCACGCGCCCGCCGTTGGGCCGGACGAGACCGACGATCATATAGAACGTGGTCGTCTTGCCGGCTCCATTGGGACCGAGGAGACCGACGATTTCGCCACGCTTGACGTTGATATCTACCCCGTTGACAACCGTGCGCCCGCCATATGTCTTGATCAGTTTGTCGGTCGTGAGGAGCGGCTTGTGATCCATCGGCGGCGTCGCGGGGAGGGGGGATGGGGCTGGCGCAATGCTCATTGTTGCTGCTGGCTATTGTCAACAATCACGGTCCTGCTTCCGCCTTTGGTCGTCATCTTGCCATTGCGGTTCAAAATCATAATAGTTCCCTGCTCGGTAGCGACTTGCATGTTGATATCATGTTGGACCGAGGGCCAAATGGTGAGGGTCACATCGCCCGAAACCGGTTCGTAAACGGCCTTTCCCGAGCGTCCGGTGGCTTTAACCTTCTTGCCAGTGTCGTCGGTATTGTCCTGGACAATGATCACATTGCCGGAGGCTTCCACGAGTTGAAGCCCCTTGCGGTCCTTGCTCATCGTCACGCGAAGCTGGTCGCAGAACATCGTGAATTGCGGGTCCTTTACCACGACACTGCCCTCGAACTCCGCCATGCTCGTGACGTTGTCGAAAGTCGCCTGCTTCTTGGCAGTGATTTCGGTTTTGGCGTCTTTTGGGCGGTCTTTGGTCAGGCCGCCGACACCAAGAGGATCCTTCTTCTCTGTCGTGGCACTGCCACTCAATTCCGGGTTCATGGTCGGTTTTTCGCTGGGCGGCGCGGCGAAGAGCGGCGAGCCGAGGCTGAAGAGAAGGAGGAGGGTCGGGGGAAGGAGGCGGTTCATGGTCGGTTGAAATTCTCTGTGCTGAAGATTGTCATTTTCACATTGCCGAGAATTTTCGCGAAACGGTTTTTGGTGTAGAACTCCCCGCGTCACCGACCAGCTCAAAATCCTCCCGGCGAATCAGAACACGGCTCTCGCTCGTAAGAATACGAGTAGTTAAATTAAAAATCGACTGCGGCAGTTCAACATAAATCTTCTTGTCGTCTTCGGAATAGGCGTCGATTTTCAGGTTTTCGAACTCGATTCGATCCGCGTCCAGTTTGCGAGCTATCTCGGCATCCAGCATCATCAGCAATTTTCCGTCGGCGGAGTATGACGGCACCTTGATGCCTTTTACGGGAACGCCGTCAGGAACGGGGATGTCGATTTCCTGGCCTGTATCGGTCTTCGGCTCTTCCTTGGCTTTCTTCGGCGTCTTTCCGGGGGAGGCCGCTTCCTTGCTGGCTGGAGCGGCGGGTTGCTGGGCGGCGAGCGACCCGGTGGAGAGCGCGCAGGCGAAGGCCAGGCTAAGTGAGAACTTCGCTGCGGATGCGGCTAAGTTGGTCGAGAAGGTTCGGAAGAGCGCGAACTGGTATCTGATTTGGGCCATCTGAAAGAGCTTTTACAGGGTTCTCATGAGTCTCGATGAAGACGCCGTCGCAGCCGGCGGCAACCGCGGCGCGAGCCAGGACCGGGGCTAAGTCGCCGTCGCCGCCAGTTCGGTCACCCGCGCCACCGGGACGTTGCACGGAGTGCGTCGCATCGAAGATTACTTGAAAACCAGACTGTTGCATCCAGTAAATGGA
>CAVSXN010000015.1:0-252758 GCA_963731945.1 uncultured Verrucomicrobiae bacterium
ACGCGCCTTGCCACCAACAACCAGCAGAAAACGCGAGCATTATAGGCGTCGAAATCGTAATCGTCAGGCTACGGGCGTCAGACGGCAGAATGCTCAGATCGTCGGTTGATGTTTAAGCTCGTCGTCCCACTCATCTCTTCAGAGGGCGCTTTATCGCCGACAGAGTCTCACTCATCACTCTTGAATTCACACCCTGGTCCTTCTCGACCATCATAGGCCCGTAAGTCCCCAACCGCCCGAATGGACACTTTGGAGTCTTCCGGAGGAGCAATTCCTTAAGCGGAGGGATGACCGAGCTTTAGATAAAACCTGATCATGAATAGACCCATGAAGCTATTTGTCGTCGCCATGGGGATCGGCGCGGCGACAATTATCGGACTAAGGCGGGTTCTGCCTCGCATGTGGAGGAGTCTACGCCCACTTCGAACAAACCGTTCACGTTTTCTCTGACCGTGGAAAATGGGAAAGGCAGTGGCAACTATGAAGCCGGCACCCTGGTTAGCGTAGGCGCAAACGCGGTACCGAGTGGCGCAGAGTTTGCGGGTTGGACGGGGGACATCGCGATTCTATCGAACCCGTTCTTACGCAAGACGGTCGTGACAATTCCATACATGGCGGTGACGATCACCGCCACTTATACCACGCCTGAGGCAAGCGTCACTCCAACAATTGACAGTATTTGGGGAGGGTAGTCTTCTCACAAGATCCACGCGACCATGGACGATCAGCACACGCTGAATTCTGCATTGCAGTGCCGCGTCGATGGCGAAAGAAGTCGAAGTCGACAGCGAGTTCGACGCAGCTTTCCAAGCTGCCTGTCGATTGACAACAGGGCGGAGTGGGATTCTGCCGCATTCAAATTACGTCTCACCACACGCAACCACAATTCGAAAACCGTATGCTGCCTCATATAAATCATAGAAGTGCACTCAATTTTCTAATCAAGCTCTCGATAGGTCCAGTTCTGCTGCTTTTTGTCGCGGCAGCATCCGTCCGTTCAGCGGCCGCTGACTCAGATATCCTCTACATAGGCGATATTACTAGCAATACCGTAAGGCGATTCGATGCAAATACAGGCTCGCCGATTAGCGGCGGAAGCAGTATTGGGGTGTTCGTTAAACCGGGGAGCGGGGGCTTGTCCGGGCCAAGGGGTCTTTTGGTGAAATCTGGGAGCTTATTGGTTGTCAACCAAAACGTCGATCTGCCATTCGCCGGCGAAGTCCTTCGCTATAAACTCAACGACGGCGCGCCAGATGGCGCGCTAGTACCATCGAACGATAAACATGCGCCGTTTGCGCCACGTGGGATAGTAATTTGGAAAGGCGCAATCTATGTCGCGGACTTTAACGACACTGGAGTAGGTCGGTTGGTCGCGTTCGATGAAAGAAGCGGTAAGTTCCTTCGCGAGTTTAGCCCCCCCAATGGCTTTGCTTATACCTTCCATCCGCGCGGTCTGGTCATTGGCCCAAACGGTCTCCTCTACGTCTCAAATTTCCCTGATCTCAATCCTGAAAGTCAAAAAGGTGGCCAAGTGCTTGTCTTCGACCCAGACACGCTCGATTTCATAGGAGCCTTCATTGTCGACGCAGGTGGCATAGGACAGCTCAACCGACCAGAGGGCCTCGTTTTCGGACCGGACGGTAACCTTTACATAACGAGCTTCCGCGATGTAGCAAATGCCCAGAATGACACAGACTCAATCCGAATCTATGATGGGCATACCGGTGTCTTCAAAAGCAAGATCGATTTGTATGCAACCGGCGAACCGCGTGCGGTCGCGCAGGCTTTGCTCTTTGGCCCCGGCGGGAAGCTCTTTGTTCCGATATCGGGTCCAAAACCGATCCCCGTTAATGGGACAACGGGTCAGGTGCGGCGGTACAATGTAAGTTCCCCCCAAACGTACGAAGTATTCGTCGTTGCGCCGGTCGGAACCACCTCGGAGCTCTGGTATTTGACCTTCGGGAAAACGAATCCTGGGACCCTCGCGTATGAGGGCCGCGGCGACCCCCCACACGCTGGCGGCGGCGACCCTCTCCCACCGACAGAGAAGCCGAAAGGCTATTCACTTTCAGACATCGCCAAGGCGACCGCGTTTTTCGCCACAAGTGCGCCCGAAAGCAGAAACAAAAACACCGAGCCTAAGGTGCCGTTTCAGATTCTTTACACTAGTCCCAAAATAAGCGAAAAACCGGCTGGAAGCGCGCCGGCGACGCGTGGGTCGTCTTTTTCGAGATCTTCGAGGGCGATTGTTGTTACCGAAGCGCACGGTACTGCAGCGTAAGGGATTCGAATTCGAGTTTCGGCGCTGGGCATCGTGCCGGAGAAGCGGCTTGTGGCGGTATCGGAGCAGAGTTCGCCTCGTGCTGACAGGAGTTGTGGTGCGGATCTGGATCGTTTTACTTTGCTAAGTAGCACAGAGCCGGCGCAGGTGCCCCCAGGCTGCGAAGAGATCCTTGAGCCACCGGTTATAGCTCATGATGCGGTAGATGACACGTCTGCCCGTGCGCACGATCTGGGCCGGCAACAAAACGATGGCCTGTAAAAAGCGCCGGAACTCCATCTTGATCAACTCTGCTCCTCGTTGACCATTGGGGAGGAGCAGCCCGAACCACGCCTTCAGATTCCAGGCCAAGGAGGTCATGACCATGTAGGCCCAGTTGCTGAGCAAATCATCCACCGGCATGCGCATGGCATTGACGCCGTTTTTAAGCTGCTCGATCACGTTCTCCTGATTGCAGCGTCCATTGGCCAGACTGACGATTTGCTCGCCGGTGTAATCGAGCCGGTTACTGATATAGAAAAGGTAACGGATCTCATCGAAGAGGACTTGCTCGCCCTTTTGCACGCTGATGTTCTTGCGCACGATGATGAGCCGATAGGGCCGAGAGCATTTGAGGGGCTGATAATCAATGTCGGCAATATCCTCCCCTCTGAGCACCTTGTTCTCATAGCCCTTGAAACGCACCATGCTTTCTTTGACTCGCTCGGGCTTGCGTCGCGCAGCGGTGGCAATTTCATAGCGTGGAAGCCGCTCAAGAGGCCTCCACGCCTCTTCAGGCAAGGCTTCGGCCAAGTTCACCACCTTGCGATGGGCATCCATTCCGAAAATGAATTTGACTCCTTGCCCATCCCACCGGTCCAATTCTCCGGTCAAGGTAAAGTCGGTGTCTCCGCGCAAGGTGATCTCTCCGGCATGTGGCGCTACCAGTTTGATAGCCCGATCGATCCAAGGCACGCAGCCCTCGTGGCTCACGACATTGCCGGGCCGATTGATCAGATAGAGCACTTCGCTGGTGTTGGCCAAGGAGATCACCAGCGGGGCGTAACCCCAAATCCCTTTGTAAGAAAGAGCCATGCCGCCTTTGCATTGCCCGAAAGTCGGCGCAATCGTGCCGTCGATATCGATAAGGGCCTCTTTGAAAAAGCCTCCGGGCTGTTGATTCCAAACCCGTTGCCGCACGGAGTTGGTGATCTCCATGAGTTCGAGGATATCGTCCTGCTCGAAGCGACGGGTGAAGTCTCCGCTGGTGGTCGGGTCCGGAATGCGCTGCGCGCCCAACCCATCGAGGAAGGCCTCATCATTGCGCCTGAGCTCAATATCCTCCAGGCGCACTCCCTCCAGAAGCGCGTTGTAAGTCAAATTCAACACATGGTCGCTCTCATGATAGGGCAAGTGCTTCTTGAGCAGATGCAGCCGAGAATCGATCTCTTGCCGCAGCCCCAGTTTGTTGACCATCAGATGAATCGCGCCGATGCCCCCGCAGTTCACCGACCTGGCTTTCTCGGCCATCTCATAGTGAATATTGCTGGCCTTCATGATCGGCTCCGCCTGATCGCTCCACCGCCGCTCGGGGTCCAAGCGACGTCGAATTCGGCGCTTGCGATTCCGCAGGATCTTAGAGTAGTTTTTCCTCACTCGAAATGACCTTTCTCTTTGGATGGCTTGGGTTTAGTCACCGCCATCAAACCAAGGATTTAAGGGCATTTCGAGTCTTTTGCCTCGTGCCTTCGATTCAAATCACGCTTCTTTAAGGACTAGTAAGGAGCCATCATCCAATACGTTCTCTGTGCGCCCGGGCACCACGCTATACGTGCCGATCTTCTTTGCCACCGACTCGCTGCCCATTACCGGGAATTTCCCTGACGTGGCTGATCCGAAGGCGGTCGAGAACTACGTCTTCAGCGATGAAGAACTCGGAGCTGAAGCCTTCGCGATCGATGTGGACGGCAAGGTCACCTTTATCAAGGAAGACTCGGGTTACATAGTTGGGGTAAAGGTAGCTAAGCTCGCGGATGGCGAGGGCAAACAGTATATCACCGCCGCCGTATTTCTGACGCCGTTAACGAAGGGGAGAACATACGGTGAAGATCAAAGGAAAGTTAACGGGCGACGCACTTCCTGCACCTTTTGAGTTTGATATAACATACACGGTGAAAGTGACTTAAGTAGCCGTGCCCCTAAGGGATCTCGGGTTTCTTGAGCGACCTTTACGCGCTAGAATTTCAGCCAGGTATGAGGGAAGATCACTCGTCAGCATATCGGCATTAGCACCTGCATGTCGATGCTGGTCATATCGCGCAGCTGCGTGAGGGCTACGCTACCTTGGCGCGGGGCGCATGGCTGATGGGACCCCTTGTTGCAAGGAGGGGCCGGGGGCGGGGGTATAGCCCAGGAGCGGGGCTACCCTCCCAAAGAGAAAGGGACGGGGAGGGCACCGTGAGGGGGAGGATAAAAAATACACAAACCATTAGCGGCAAATTTTTCAGGCACATCTCCTCCATGAGGACACGACTGTTTGCGATAGCCCTCAGCGAGATGGGGAGGTGCGGGCTTCGCCCATTCGCGTAGCACGTCAAGGTATTTTAGTTTCTTTTTTCAACGCGCCGAGGTTCATCTTGCCGAGATCGGAGCCGATCTCTCCTTTGGTGAGGTCGTAGACGCCAATCCAGTTTTCAATTGTGACGGATTGCTCCTTCGTACCACCATGGCCCCTCAGAGCTATGAGGACGCAGGTGGAATCGCGAGACCAGGCAAGGACTTTCAAATAGCGATGATCAAGGATCTCCTGGGATGGAAGGCCGTTCTGCTTGAGGGCCAACCTCTCCGCCTTGCCGTCAATATCAGCATCCTTTTGTTCTGTGAACTCTACGCCTTTTTCGTGGCGGAATAGCCGGAGAGAGATTCCAAGACTAGGTCCACCGTCCTGGACAATTATCCAGTAGTCATCTGGCGAGAAATGAATAACCAAGTTAGCCCAACCAGGTGTCTCACACAGTTCTACTTGCTTTGTAATGGCCCCGGCGGGAGAGAGGTAAATTCTGTGTTCCTCATAGCCGCGCACGACGAAATGGATTTGTCCGCTTGGGGAATCTCCCTCATTTTGCTGCTGCGAATAAAGCAGAAAAGGACCAATGATGAGAAAAGAAGCGATAAGCGTTATTCGCATATTCTGAAGATCGCAGAGACCGATTCTTTATTCGTTTCAAACCTCTTAGCTCAAGAATCTCAGTCCGGCGAGCGAATCCCGCAAGGTCTCGACGGGGCCTCTTCATCGCCAAGCCCCACCCTAGTGCACTGTAACAGTGACATCTGACGGTATTGGTGTATGGTTGTCTTCATGCCAGCACCCTTTAGATTGAGCCCTCCGGAACGACGTGAGTTGAAACGCATAAGCCGCAGCCAAAGTGGGCGAGCCGATGATGTGCGACGAGTTCGCATCATCCTGGGTTTGGCGGGCGGGCGAACTTTGGCGGCAGTTAGTCGCAGCCAATCTTGTAGCGTCAATACCGTCAAGCTCTGGCGGGACCGCTTTCTGAAGGAACGCATCTCCGGTCTTTGGGGACGCCATTTGGGCAAGGCGGTGGCTGCAGGCACCGAACGACTGGAAGCCCGGATCATTGATTGGAGCTTGCATCACAAGCCCGCCGACGGTTCCACGCATTGGAGTTCGCGCAAGCTCGCCGGCCGACTGGGCGTCAGTCACATGCGGGTTGCTCGCGTCTGGGCCAAGGCCGGTCTGCAACCTTCCCGGCGGCGTCATTACATGGCCAGCGACGATCCGGCCTTCGAGTCCAAGGCGGCCGACATTATCGGCCTCTATCTCAAGCCTCCGGCCCACGCCGCAGTGTTCTGCGTGGATGAAAAGAGCGCCATTCAGGCTCTCGATCGCCTCGATCCGGTTCTGCCTCTTTCGCCCGGGCGTGCCGAGCGCCACGGGTTTGAATATTTCCGGCATGGCACTCTTTCGCTGTACGCGGCCCTGGAGGTTTCCAGCGGGCAAGTCTTGGGCAAAACGGCCTCGCGCCACACCAGTGCGGAGTTCGTGGCCTTTCTCGCAGATGTCGTCGCCACGCAACCCGAGGACAAGCAAATCCACGTCGTCGCTGACAACCTTTCGGCGCACAAGACTAAGGCCGTGGCTGAGTTCCTCGCCGCCCATACCAACGTCCAGCTCCATTACACCCCCACGTACTCTTCCTGGCTCAATCAGGTCGAAATCTGGTTCTCTAAAATTCAGCGCGACTTGATCACCCGCGGCATCTTCACCTCCAAAGCCGACCTCGCCCGCAAAATTGCTCGCTATATTAAGGGCCACAACAAAAGCGCCAAGCCCTTCAAATGGACCTACCGAAATACCGACCGTCGCATCCGATGAGACCATCAGATCCATGCGTTACAGTGCACTAGAACCCCTTTGCTATTAGCAGATCCCCCGGAATCTCCTCTTTACTTACGTTCAATGAAGGCAAGGCAAAGCGTTCCGCGTCGGAAAGGCTTACAAGTAAAAATAATGTCAATGTGCGGCGTGAAAGTGCCTGCTTCACATCCATTTATGATGATCGATCATCCGAGAAACCAGTGCCGAAACGGATGTGTGTCGGTGAGCTGGCTCGGAACCCACGATTGGTCGAACAAGGGGAAGACACACGACGAAGTCGTCAACGGAAAAAAAGCTCTACTCGACTCCATTCCAGGGAAAGTGCTGATCGCCAACGAGGCAGACGTCAAAAAGTTCGGTGACGCCGCACCGAGAAGTTCCCTCGAAGTGTCGAGAGTTCAAACGGAGCAGGAAGTCGTCGAAGCGGCTGGCGCAAACTATGTGCGCTTGACAATTACGGATCAAATGGGGCCGACGCCGGAGGAAGTTGATCGTTTTCTCGAGGAGGTCGGCAAACTTAAGCCCGGTGCGTGGGTACACATCCATTGTCACGCGGGGCGAGGGCGAACGACGACCTTTATGATCCTCTACGATATCTTGCGCAATGCTGAGCAGGTGAAGCTCGAGGATATTTCGAAAAGGCAGGGGGCGCTGGCCATGCTGCAAGGTGGGGGAAAGGACGGGAATGACTTTGATCTTTTGAATATGGACTACGACAAGATGCCCGAGTGGAAGCGGCAGCCCGCGAAGGACCGTGCGGATTTCATTGGTAGGTTCTATGATTTCGTGAAGGAGGATGCCCTGCGGAAAGGAACCAAGTGGTCCGTTTGGTGGTCGAAGCGATAGGTGAAGCGCTTTTTGCGGCCCGCACCGCCTCCCAAATGATGGTCGAGTGGACACCGCCGAGTGGGGAGGCGACGTGGGCGTGGTTTTCGTGGCCGGGGGGAGCGGAAGTGGACGAACCACTCGCGGTAGAGGGCTTGGGCGATCGCCTCCAAAATCCTCGTTCGCAATGTCACGAGCGGCTGCGATCAGATGGGGCGCGAAGTTGCACCAGCGGCGCAGGAGTTCCATGCCGGCCGCCTCCTGTTCGGGTGTGACCGATTGAACGGGCGCTTTCTGCTCGATCTTCTGCGGGCGTCCATGCCGAGCAGTTTGGCTTTGAGGTCGATCACCCTAACGAGGGTGTTAATGGCATTCATCTTGGCGTCGTATTCGGGGATCGTAATTGTGACGGGGCCGCCTTTGCGCTCTTTGGTCTCCTGGATCCTCAAGAGAGCCCCGTCCTTGATATAGGGCATTAGTTCCGCAATCGAGGCATCAAGGAGTTGCAAGTTTTGCTCTCGCTCCTGCGCGGCGAGGTCGACACATTCCTCTCGAAGGGTTCTGCGAAACTTCTCCAAGTAGTTATGGATCGTGCCGATCGAAAGACTGAACTCACGGGCGAGGTCCGGGATGGTCGTGCTTTCGCATCTGCGGCGCCAAACCGCGGCGGCGCGCTCAAGTTTGCTTTCGATCTGTCCGGGGATCGAATTGACATGACGGGGTGATGGCCTACGCGCTTTCACTGTTTCAACCCCCAGTATTTCAAGAGATACGATGGGCGGGCAACGGCTAGCGGCGCAAGGTGCGCAGTTCTTGCGCGGTTTCAAAAGCAGAAAGCCCGCCGGGTTACGGGCGGGCCTTCTCTTGTTAACTGGCTTTTGTCTCCCCGGAGAGACATTTTAAGGATCTACCCTTGGAGCACAATGAAACGCAAGATGCACAATGCGATCTGAGCCAAGCCTGCGCCCCTCACGGCGGACGCGGTGATCATCACAGATCCGCTACGGCCAGCGGTTCACTCCATCGGGTGTCACCTGGACTTGGGTGGATAGTTTATAGCAGTGGCCGGTGGGCGCTGTCAGTTCTACCTCGGCCAGGAATGCGGTGAAGCCGGCGGCGGGCTTGGGGACGTTCGCGCTGGCTTGGCTGCTGCCCGGTTGAGTCTCCAACTCGCGGCTAGTCCATTTCTCGTCCCGGAAATCGCGGTCCGCCGAATGCGCGGTCCAGAGACGAACTTTGTTGGCGGGTTGATCGACTCTGACCATGAGGCCCGCGGCGCCGTCCGTGCCATCGCGCAGTTGCCACTCGACCTTCGGCAGCGCCTGAATCACACCAATGGGCACACGCACGCGGTCGCCGGGCAGAACATCCGGGACGGGTGTGCTTCCCACTCAACCTGTCGCACGTTGAGGTCGCGCAGTAGGCGCTCAGGTTTTGAAGCTCGATTGTTAAGAGAACCGATGCTCTACTTCCCTTTCAACCCCTCATCTCTCAACCATCAATGAACCCCACATGAGCTACGTGATCGGAGTGGACGGCGGCAGTGAAAGTCTGCGCGCCTTCGTATTCGATCTTGACGGGCGCCCGCGCGGTTCTCACGCCACGGCATACAAGACCGATTTCCCTGAGCCGTCCTGGGCAGAGCAAGATCCGGAAGACTGGTGGCAGGCGCTCGGCGCTTCCGTCAAGGCTGCGCTTGCCGAAGCGAAGGTCGCCGCCCAAGAGGTAATTGCGCTTTGCGTCGACACGACCTGTTGCTCAGTCGTGACTCTCGACCGCGATGGACGTCCGCTCCGTCCGGCCATGATTTGGATGGACGTGCGTTCGGCGAGACAGGCCAATGCAATCGCCGCGAGCGGGGACCCGGCGCTTCGCGTGAACGGTGCCGGCGCCGGGCCGGTTTCGGCGGAATGGATGATTCCAAAGTCCCTGTGGATTAAAGAGAATCAGCGCGAGCTCTTCGATCGCGCGGAGAAGATCGGCGAATTCCAGGACTATCTTAATCTGAGGCTTACCGGACGCTGGGTTGGATCGCTCGACAACATGTCAATACGCTGGCACTATCAGAGTGACCACGGCGGGCGGCCGGTATCGCTCCTCAAGACGCTCGGGCTTGAGGACCTCCTCGAAAAATGGCCCAGCGAGGTGATAGCGCCAGGGGATGTTATCGGACCACTGACGAGGACCGCGGCCGAGCATCTGGGCCTCAAGGCCGATACACCTGTCGTGCAGGGCGGTGCCGACGCCTTCATCGGAATGGTCGGGCTCGGTGTGACCGAGCCCGGTGAGATGGCGATGATCACCGGCTCGTCACATCTTCATCTGGGCGTCGCTGCGAAGCCAGTTCACAAGCCCGGTGTGTGGGGCACGTACGCGGATGCGGTCTATCCGGGCAAGGCGATCATCGAGGGAGGACAGACATCCACCGGATCGGTCATTGCCTGGTTCAAGCGGAATTTCGCAGCAAACACTAGCTTTGACGAGCTTAACGAAGCCGCAGGAGCACTCGAACCGGGTGCTGAAGGTCTGGTGGTATTGGATCATTTTCAGGGCAACCGCACCCCTTACACTGACGCGGCCTCGCGCGGGGCAATCACGGGACTGACACTCAAACACACACCGTGCCATGTTTTCCGCGCGATAATCGAAGGCATCTGCCTCGGCACCCGCCTGATCATCGACAGCTTTGGAGAAGCTTTCTCCGCCAAGCGCATCGTGGCTGCCGGTGGGCCAACGAACTCTCGTTTATGGCTGCAGATTCACGCGGACACGATCGGCGTCCCGCTCGAACTGACCGAAGCTCCCAACGCGCCGGCCCTCGGCTGCGCGATATTGGCAGCATACGGGACAGGACGCTTTGCAACTATTGAAGAAGGCTGCAAAGCCATGGTGCGCCGCACGGCAATAGTCGAGCCGGACACGAGGCGCACCCACCTCTACGAGCGCGAGGTTTATCCGCGGTATCGCGCTCTTTACGGAGCGCTCAAGGCCGTGCGGGATGTACGGGTTGAGGGATAATGGTTGGGCTTTTAATGGCGCTCTGTAGCGGCCGTGTCCTCACGGTCGAGCGCGGCCGGTTGCGACGAGGGGGACATCGCCGCGACAACGGCATGCTCCTTGGTGACAGCTCAGGGTTGATCCTTCTTCGCCCGGCGGACTACGGCGGCAAGTGGTTGCGCACTTTTTACCAGTCCCTTGTTCCCGGTGTCCTGTGTGGTGACGATAGGTTCCAAGCTCAAAGTCGCTTTGTTCGTGCGCACAGCTCGTGTTGCTGCTGCACTAAGGATCGGTCTCGGATTCTTTGTATCGAGCGGCGGATTCCCCGGCTAGCCTGATCCAGCCGGCGGCTGCTGGGAGCCTGCTCGGCTTCCTTATCCTTTTCAGCATTCTCTTCCATTTCCACCAATAACAACTCCAAATCCCGGTCCGCTGGCACCATTTTTGCGGCTGCGCGTGTATCCATTCTTCCCTTGCCGATCTGCTGGAGCCTCCAGACGTTCTCCGCAGCTTTTCGCGATTTGACACGCCTCCTCTCGAGAACACAATGGGTCCAGACACAGATGCACACCAAGGCGACGACTGGCAGCAATAGAAGCAATGCGGTCACAAGTTCGGACGGGAACCCGCGCGCGTCTCAAAATCCTCTGGACTCAAACCGGAATCAGCTTATCGGATCGTAAAAGTTGCCGACGCATTACTGCTTGTGGTTCTTTGACGGTAGAACCTCAATCACCAACGCGCAACAAGTGCTTCATCATCGAGCGCCATTACACGGAGGACCTTCTCAAACTGGATGGCGTGCCGGAGGCGCTCTTTCGCCTTCTCGAAGCGGCCCATGACGCTCGCGTGGCACTTATCATGCAAGCACCTGACTGAGAAATTCCATTACAGCGTTTACGTAATTCTGCTCAAGCCGGCGGTTGCGGAGCATCCGTCGGTTCTGCGCTGCAATCCAAATCGGGATCCTGCGAAGCCGTGCGTCTACGTCGGCATGACTGGGCTACCGGTAGAACACCGATTCGAGAATCACAAGAGTGGTTACAAATCCGCGTGGACGGTGAGGAAATACGGAATCCGGCTGATGCCTGAACTTTACGAGCATCTGAACCCGATGCCGTTCGAAGCCGCTGCGCAGATGGAAAAGGACCTGACCCAGGATTTGCGTGCGGAAGGCTACACCGTTACCGGAGGAAGGTGAGAAACCGTTGGCTCGCCGGATGTCCGCGTTGCGTGCGGCAAAGGTGCCGTTGCCGCGGGGGCGGACATTTCCACAGCCAATTGCAGAATGAGGTCAACTCACTTATCCGTGAATCATTCTCCGGGCGCTACCCACAATGCTACCGGCGCCGGATTCTTCTTCCCCATGCGTGAGCATCCGTGTCGCGCCGGATCTGCTCGGCTCTGCTGACATGGTTCCGACTTGCCCGCGTGTTCGCAAGAGTTGGACGTAGCCGCACATAGTGGAGGTGAGAGGAGTCGGTGATGCGTCGATATCCGTAGCGAGGAATCGGAGATATTCGGCCGAGCAAGGTAAGTGCCGATCAACCTCTGAGCATAACGGCGCAAGCAATGCTTCCTTGCCCATCAAGAAAGCCTAGGCGAGCCGTTATGCTCCCCTCGCCCCCATGTGAATCCCTATGCACACGGGTTCAAGCGGGGCGAAACCAGTTCCCGATTTCCGGAAGGCATATGGCTGTTGCGCCTGTCACGCCCACCATAGCCGATTACGATCGCCGAAAGTGCTGCGAGGCGAAAGCGCGGAACCTCCGCCTGATTACACCCGCATGTCGTCGAGGAACTCCGACGCAGGTTCAACGCTTGTGACAAGCAGATGATCTCGTGCCCGTGTGCAGGCGACGTAGAGCAGGTGGCGCTCCGTGTCATAAACCTCCCGTAAATCGGCGTCGTCGCCAACGGTTTCGATCCGTTCCTGCAAGGGAATGATCTCGTCGTCGCAGGCCATCACCGCCACGGCGCGGAACTCCAACCCCTTGGCCAAGTGCATGGTGCTGATTGAGACGTGCCCGCTGATCGTCTCGACGTGTTCATCGAGGATCTTGAAGGGCAAGCCAGATTCTTTGACCGCGGCCTGCGCGCGCTCCAGTTGAGCTGCCGAGCGCACGAAAACTCCGAACTCGTGCGGTAGAACGCCGGCTTGCGAGTGCTCAGCAAGCCATTCACCGACCGAATTGATTTCTTCATTCTCAGTCGGGAACACGCGAACGACTGGTTGCGGTCCGTTGAAGACCGAGACAGTGTCACAGCGGACTTCGTTGTTGCCGTCCACGTCTACCACCTCGGGGCCGAGCAAGCGGTCGGACCGCTGGCGGATTTGATGGGAGGTGCGGTAGTTCACACGTAGCGTCCGAGAGCGCCCTCGAATGTCCACGCCGAGCGATTTCCAAGAGAACGGTTGCTGGAAAATGCGCTGGCCGAGGTCGCCAGCAAAGAATAGGGCGTCGGGCCGATTCGCCGCCAGCGCAGAAGAAGCGCAAGTGTGCAACGCTGATGTCCTGCGCCTCGTCCACTACTGCGAAGTCGAGTGGCGGGTGTTTGCTCTTGCCGAGCGCGACCGCCAAGGCAGTGAAGAGACCGGCTTGGGTGATAAGCTTCCGTTGCTTTAATCCATCGAGCACCCGCTCGAAGATGGACCAAAGCACCGCACGCTGCACCTCGGGCAACCTGGTCTTACGTCCGAGGCGGGCGAGGTCTCGTCCGCGTCCCGCCCTCCCTGAACTTCCGCTTAATCGCGATGCTTTCCAAGCCACTGATCACCGAGTTTGATCAGTCTGTTTACTCAACCTCCCGCATGTATTTTTCAGACATGCGGCCACCGTGCACTTTGATTTTTGAGAAAGCAGTTTCGATCTCACGAAGATCCGCAGGTGTGAGCTGGACATTAATTGCTCCTAAGTTCTCCTCAAGGTGATCTATGTTGCGTGTCCCTGGGATTGGAACAATCCATGGCTTCTGCGCCAGAAGCCAGGCCAGTGCAATTTGAGCGGGTGTTGCGTTCTTCTCTTCTGCAAATCGTCTCAGCAAATCAACAACCGGCATATTTGCTGCCAAGTTTTCAGGAGAAAAGCGCTCGAACTCAGATCGAAAGTCCGTTTTAGGGTCGAGCTTCGTGCGAGCATCAATTTTACCAGTCAGATAACCCATTCCCACTGGACCCCATGGAACAAAGCCGATTCCCAGCTCCTCACAAGTTTTCAGGACGCCATTTTGTTCCGGACTTCTTTCCATCAGCGAGTATTCGCTCTGAATTGCTGCAACCGGTTGCACGGCATGCGCTCGACGGATTGTTCGTGCACTCGCTTCAGAGAGACCGAAGTGCAAAACTTTTCCCTCCTTTATGAGATCTTTAATCGTATTAGCCACATCTTCGATTGGCACTTTTTGATCTACTCGGTGCTGGTAATAGAGATCAATGCGGTCGGTTCTAAGACGCTTAAGTGAGGCCTCAACCACTTTCTTGATGTGCTCTGGTCGGCTATTATGACCACCTGCTTCAATGTCATAACCAAATTTGGTAGCGATTGCGACTTTCTCGCGGAAAGGCGCGAGCGCTTCGCCGACAAGCTCTTCGCTTGTATGTGGGCCGTAAACTTCGGCTGTATCAAAGAACGTGACGCCTTTTTCATAGGCGGCACGAATGACCTTAATGCCTTGGTCTCTGGGTGCGGGAGGTCCGTAGTTGGCGCTAATACTCATGCACCCAAATCCCAATTCCGAGACCTCTAAATTTCCGAGTCTTCGTGTTTTCATTTTGTTGATTTCCTTAGGCTGATCTGATGATGCAGCCCACAACGATGGCCCGACGGCCAATCCTGCTCCGATAAGGGCGGTCGTACCCAAAAAGTCACGGCGACTGAGGGCTCGAGGATCTCGAGTGTTCGATCCACATGCTTGCTTTTTCGTTTTCATGAATACTCTCTTCCAGTTTCTGACGGCTGATCGGTCAGTTCGTCTGATTACTTTACCTACCGTGGAATGTGACGTGTGTAACTAGCGGCCGATGCCAAATCACTCGTCGATGGCGCCAACTTAGGGGCGCGAAAGGTGAGGGTGGATTGAGTCAGTAAATGGTCGCTATGGTGCAAGATATCGACTCGACTCCTGGCACAGAAGCAAGGTTGAGAGCAGTCCGATCACTGGAGGTCCGAGTGCAAACCATCCAAGCCGTCATTGAAGAGCAGAAACAGCCGTGTCAGACTATGATCCCATAGAAAGTGGTCTTGGCCCTAGTTATGGCATGCGCCCCATACGGAGGTCACGTGCTATCAGAGAAGTGCGAGTGAGGGGTCGATTCTGAGGGGATGCCTCTTGACAGATCTGCGGCCATATCAACGTCGCGGGTGAGCACTGCTGCAGACACGAACGCTACAGGGTGCGAGGCGCGCACGTGCGGCAGCGAGGAGCGCAATAACCGACGCACGGTCATCCGACGACTCCCTGGGCAGCACCGTAATCGGCGAAACTGGCCGCGACGCTCATCGCGATCTTCCTCATCCCGGTGACCTCTACGTGGTCGCGGCTCCGCCGCACGGTGAACGCGTGCGCAGGACGCTGTGCGTGCTGGCGTGAATTGAGTGGAAGCGCTAGCGCACGATCATAAGCGGGTGCACGTCTCGCGACACCCGGCGGCCTTTCTGCTCTCCGCGATTAAAGGCGTATTGTGCAAGTAAAATGACGCCTTCTGCCAATCACAGACACCGTCTCAACGGTATGCTGTTCTCAAGATCGGCTCGCCCAACAAACAACAAACCATGAAAGCTCAAACAGATCATTTTCGCGTAAGCAGCCACATGCAGGATCGCATAAAGCTGCCGGGTGTCTTCTGGGCTGGGCTGAACTCAATCGGCCTTACCCCGGGTGCCGTCCTTCGCCGAAGCAACCTGCCACCTACGGTCTACAGTGGGGAAAGCCTCGTAACCACAGCTCAAAACTTCTCGATTTGGCGGGCCATTCGCGAGCTGTCCAACGACCCCACGATCGGCTGGAAATTCATGAGCCAGGTCGAAACCGACCAATATCACCCGACGCTCCTCGCCGCCTTACACGCCCGAACCTACCGCGACTCCATCGAGAGACTGGCACGCTACAAAAAGCTTTGCAGTGCCGAGGAATTTCGGATCACCCCAAAAGGCGACGAGATCTTGGTCGAGGTCTTCTGGCCCTTTGCCAGAGAGGAGCCGGCGCCCGCTTTATTGATCGATGCGGTCTTCGCGCTCGTGACGGAACTTGGCCGCCGCGGCACGAGGACGAGGCTGAATCCCAAGCGCATCGAACTGACGCGGCCGGCTGAACGGGAGAATCGCTTCGAGGAATACTTTGGCTGCCGGGTGAAATATCGCGCCACTCGCGATGCGCTTATTCTGCGCGCTGCCGACCTGGAGCTTCCCTTTGTCACCCACAACGATGAACTCCTGCAAATGCTTGCGCCCCAGTTCGAGAATCAACTGAAGGAGGGTCGCGCGAGAAAGAGCATCCTTGGGCAGGTAAAGTGGGTTCTGAGGCGACTGCTGTCCGGCAGTCGCCCCGACCTCCGCATGATCGGCAAAGAGTTGGGGATGAGCGAGCGGACTCTGCAACGGCGCATTACCGAGGAAGGAACCACCTTCAGGCAGCTTCTCAACGAGACCCGCCATGAATTGGTCCGGCAATACTTGGGCAATGCGTCGGTCGAAATTACTGAAGCGGCATTTCTTATCGGTTACGAGGATCCGAATTCGTTCTACCGCGCGTTCCGCTCGTGGGAGGGCAAAACGCCCGCCGAGTGGCGTGCCGCGAATGAACGTCGCAAATCCAAACGGAGCTGAGACCTCGGCGCATTCGCCCCTCTCGTGTGGGCTGCTTTAACCCATCGTACCAGATGAGGCCCGCGCGTCTTTGGCGACAAGAAGAAGTGGTCAAATGAAAAAAAACGAGCTTTCCCCGCGGAAGACATGGAGCGCTGTCGGATCGATGGCGCTCTGCGTCAGCATGCTGATCGCGGCGGAGTTTATGCCCGTCAGCTTATTGACGCCAATAGCCCGCGACCTCAGGGCGACGGAAGGCATGGCGGGGCAAGCGATCTCGATTTCAGGACTGTTTGCCTTGGTGGCCAGCTTGCTGATTGCCACCGTTGCTGGGCGGTACAATCGTCGGCCTGTGCTGTTGGGGCTCACCGGCGTCATGCTGGCGTCGCTGATCCTCATTGCAGTTGCGCCAAATTTCCTGGCACTGATGATCGCACGTGCTCTTCTGGGCGTTGTGGTCGGCGGATTTTGGTCGCTTTCCACGGCGACGGTAATGCGTTTGGTGCCAGAGGAAAACGTGCCTAAGGCCTTGGGCATCATCTACACCGGCCTTGCGGTAGCATCGGCGTTTGCTGCACCCATCGGGAGCTACGCTGGCGGCATCATTGGCTGGCGCGGTGTTTTCTGGGCTATGACGCCCCTCGCGGTGGTGACTCTATTTTGGCAATGGCTGAGCCTGCCGTCAATGGAGCCCCAAACGACCAACCCTGTGGGAAAGCTTTTTGGGCTGCTGAAGCGACGCCATATTGCCTTCGGGATGGCTGGAGTCATGCTCACCTACGCAGGGGTATTTGCGAGTTTCACATACCTGCGAGCGTTCCTTGAGAGCTACACGCGTGTGAGCCTTCCGCAGCTATCCCTCCTGTTATTGGGACTGGGGCTGGCCGGATTTGCTGGAACGTACGGTGCCAGCGCTTTGGTTGGGCGACATCTTTTTTCGCTCCTGTGCGGGCTGCCTGTGGCGTTGGCAGCAGTGACGATCGGGCTGCTGGCAGTAGGCCACTCGCTTTGGGGCGTAGCTGCCATGATGGTTGTGTGGGGTACGCTGAACTCTGCAATCCCGGTAGCCTGGTCTACCTGGTTGTCCAGAGGCATCAGAGACGAGCCAGAAAGCGGCGGGGGCCTTATGGTGGGGACGATTCAACTCGCCATCATGCTGGGCGCGGGTTTCGGGGGACTGTTGCTCGACCATCTTTCGATTGCGGCAACGTTCATTGGAAGCGCTGTTTTGCTGGCGATCGCTTCAGTTGTCGTAGGCGGTGCTCATCCGCCCAGAGACTGAAAGCTTGATGGATCTCGCCGGTTGCCTCAAGAGCACGGTTCCGGCCGTAAACGGCGAGTTTATCCGAGCGCCATCGAAAACCCCGACAGAACTCCCGCCAACGTCGATCCGATAGCGCCGCCGATCACTCGTCCTTCGCTGATTCGAGAAGAGCATCGGACGAAACGCCAGACTCGATCTCCCACTCTTTCCACACCACGCGGATGGTGTTCGTCGTCTCGTTCGAGATGAACCGTTTGATCCGGCGAATCAGCTTGCCGTCAGCGTCGAAGTGAAACGTCGCCCATGTATGCTGCCAAGCAGCCTTGCCCGCAGGGTCGAGCAGGGGAACTTCGAACGTAGACGTAAGGGAGCCCGGTCCACTTGCCCGACTCGAAGGACGTCAAGTCCGTTAAGGAGTAGGCGGCAACGAAACGCTCCCAATCGGGCCGCGGCAGATCTGCCAGTCCCTTCACCGGAACGCTTCCGCGGAACAACTCGCACTCGACGGCGAGGCCGGGTTCGTTGCCGCGTTCCGGTCCCGAATACGTAACCCGCAATCGTCCTAGCGGCTTCGGCGCGGCGTACTCCTTGTCCACCTTCGCCAGCGGCGCAATCATGTCTTCCCACGCGGAGGCGGATGCAGCCGCGAGCATGAACACGAGGAAGAACGCGATGCCGAGCCTGTACATGCTCAAGATGACCCCCGCCGCATAGCATCGGCCCCTTCCATTGGCTCCACCGACTCCGCCCCGCAAGCCCAGAATCGACCTCTTAGACTTTCGGTTTGTTCGCGGCCTCTTCGCTACTATGGAAGAGTCTGACTTCTCCCGCTCGTTCTTCATCGGCTTCGACTCCTCGTCTTCCCGATGCGGACCGCTGGAGCGAACTGAGACGCTTTAACTCAGGCCGAAGTCTCGTTAGAAAAAGTGTGCTGAAATCGAGTTGTGGAACTCTTGTCTGTTCAGCCTGGATTCTTCAGCGGCCATAGCACATCTAGTTCTCCGGTAACGTCACGATTAGGTCCCGGTTGTGAGATTTATCTTTTTTAGCGGAAACCATCCCTGTCGCGCAAGGCGACTGCTGCAGGGCTGACTTGGCGCATGCAGAATGTTCCAAACCCGAGGCTGAACTCCTGCAAGAGCGAATCCTCCCGGCCCTTCCTCCTATTGCCTCGCCAACAATCACCGTTCTCAGCCGGTGAGAGCCGCAGCAGGGTAAATGGCGGGAGTTTGCCCAATGCCGCAGGGATTTTTCAGAGGTACGCTTGGATTACAATAATAGTCATTATTGTGCGCAATAGTAGTGCTGGCAATGCAAGGAGATAGCCAATCGCGAGCTTTTTCTTTGTGGTAGTAATGTGCGGTTGACGATTGCACGCTTGCATCCCACTTTGGAAAGCAGCAACTTACCGGCATGCCCACGAAGTCTGAACCCCTCAGTCGGCAAGTCCGCGCAGAAACCGCCGCAATCCAGAAACGGCAAAAAGCGTTCCGGTGTCTCCAGCCTCGGGGACACGTGAAACACCAATATTGAAACGAATATTGTCGAGCCAGATTGCAGCGTCAAGATTGAGAGCCTGATCTCGGTTGGCGAATTCTAATCTGGTCAAATAGCCGCCTTTAGGGATGTTTATCGGATTGTCTCCGCTGCTGGGCCTGCACCTGGCGCAAGACGGCCGCCTTGAACAAAGCGATAGTCGCCTCGGGGAAGGCTAACATGAAGCGCCTGAAGTGGTCGTAATCGAGGGCGAGCAGCCGGACCGAGCCCTTGGCGATAAGCGTCGCCGTCCGCTTTGATCCCGTGAAGATTCCATATTCGCCGATGACGGCGCTTCGTCCAAGCGTGGCAAAGGTGGGACCATCGAAATCGGCTTTAACCACTACCTGGCCATTTTTGATGACATAGAACTCGTTAGCTTCGTCGTCTCGATGGCAGATCGCCTCAGCGTCCGCAAAGTGGCGATGTTCAAATAAGGTCGCGAGAAACTCGAGATCTGCATGTGGCACAGTGCCGAAGGCTTCACTCTTTGCGAGAGTATCAACGACATCCTTCAGCTCCTCGGGACCTTGGTTGCCGAGTCTGGACCTTAGTCCGCTTCTTATCTTCGCGCGAGCGCGCCTTTCACGCATTTCGGAAGCGAAGATGGCAAACCCATAAAACACTACGTCAGACGCCAATTTGCCTAAGAGGATGCCGAATGCTGGACCCAGGTAGTACGAAGCAAAGCCTATGGCCAACGGCCCAATCAGAGCGACATCGAGCAGTTCGGCCGGTCCGAATTCAACGAAAAGCCCATGGATTGTGGCGCTCAGTTGCTTTGGGCCATAGCTTGTCAGGCGGCGCTTTGCCCTGGCTTGATCAGCCGAAATCCTGCGGACAATGAGAACTCCAAAGAAGCCCAAGCTCTCGCCGATTGAAGCCCCATACGCAGAGGCGACCGGGTTCTGGGTCATACCGAGCACCATGAAATAGCCAATGTATGCGGAAAGAGCACCGGTGATCTCAGACGCGCCGTATCGTTTCGCCCAGCCGCGCAATAGTGCCCGAACATGCGTTGTGTGCGGCGGATTGCTCGAGCTCATAACTTCGGCCGGCTTCAAATTACCGTCTTTCGCTATCGTGGCGAAGCCTGGAGTTGTTGGTTGGAGGATTGCCGGGCGCGCACGCAGAACCGAGAAGACGAAGAGCGCGAGCGTCAGCAGGAAGGCTGAGACTTCGATCGCTTTCGCTCGTTTCGCTGGTGGCAGCGATGCGCCTTGCGCGCCAGAGCGCGCTGGTGACGTTTTCCCCGTCCGGGCGCTTCGATGACACTCGCTTCTCTTTGGAAGTCTTCCGCCACGCCTGTGAACGACAGGTCGCTCCCTGTCAAATCTTCTTTGCTATTCGCTGTTCTTTTTTACAGCGCCCACCACGCTGCCGCGTTCGCGCGCGTCGTCGGAGTTCCGTAGGTGTAGACTGTCAGTTGCGTGCCTGCGTGTCCCATCTGCACGGCGAGCTTCGGCGCATCTTGCCACTGCGCGAGATGACACGTTCGGAACGAATGACGCAGACAGTTGCTGGGCCACGTCTTCCACCCGAGTTTGCTCACGAGATCGCGGCGCAGCAGATAGAGCGATCTGCGCGCGCCCCAGATCTTGTCTTCCTTGAGCGCCAGATGCTCGAGGTGACGTCGCAGCGCGGGGAGGATCTCGACATGTGACGGGGCGCCACCCGCGAACCCTCTTCGGCTGTCTGACGTAAACCTCAGCGTGAAGCCAGTCGATGTCCTCCCAGCGCTGACGCAAAATCTCTTCCGTGCGCAAACCGGCGAATCCTCCGAGCGCGAGATACGCTGTCAATCTGGGTTCGCCGTTCGCGGCTTCGAGACAAGCGCGCATCTGATCCGGTGTCAGGATCTCGGGATCGACATGCTCGAGACGCGGCTCTTGCAGCTTCGTCATCGGATTTCTCGCAACGACTTCGAGAAAGTCGCGACAGAAGTGAAGAAGCGACGCGTGGTCCGCCAGTGATTGTGCACGTAGATTGGAGAAAAATCCTCGAGCGATCGCAGAAAGACGTCGAGCTTGCGGTGATCGACGCTGTCGATCGCGTCTTTTCCGAATCGAGTGACGAGACGATTGCGCACGATTCTGATCTGGGAATAGCCCAGTCGAGCTTGCTGGTGTCGCGCGATCCACAGCGCCGCGCAGTCCGCGAGCGTGACTTTATCGTCAGCGGATCTGTTCGCTTGCCCTTCAGCGCCCAGAAAACCCCGCTGCTTGAGCATGATGACGTAGGCGAGCGCGCTTTCCGCTCTTCGCGGGAGTCATTACTACTGTCGGGCTCGTCACGCTCGGAAACTTCGAAAGCTTCGCTCTTTATGCACTTCAGGGCTTTGCGCTGCTCTCCTTGTTTGGTTTGGCACTCGCCGTTCGGCAGCACCGCAGCCCTTGGCCGCTCGTGCTCGGCGTTACCAGCCTCGTCGCTTTGGCGTGGTCTTTGTATGGCGCGTTCTCTCAGGGCGCGCTTTATGGCGGCTTGTACGGCTTGCTCGCCGCGACCGTCTGGAACCGTTTGTTGTCGCGTTGCTACCGGTGCGGCACGCCTGAGCGGTCAAGTTCCGGCGTCCCGTCCCGTCAGCCCGTCTTGCCGTCGATCATCACTTGTCCGGAGTGCGGCTGCCGACGCGCTACCGAAATCATGCCCTCCGATGCTTGCGTAATCATTTACGACTGCCCGGCATGTCACGCTCGCCTCAAGCCCAAACAGGGTGATTGCTGCGTTTTCTGCAGCTACGGCTCAGTGCCGTGCCCGCCTATCCAGCTGGGAGCGACATGCTGCACGTAGTAGCCTCCCCGATACGACGCATCGAATCCGCGTCCTCCGGAAATGAAAGCACGGTTGACGAACTCCTGCTCCAGGTTTGCGCGGAGCTTGATCTAGGCACCTGATCGGTCGCCGGATTCCTAGACGGAATCGATTCGCTTGCCTACGACACCTCAGCAACTCGCGACGCCGGGAAAATGGCAAATTCACCAAAAGTTCTCCATTTCGATGTAGTAAATCGAATACGTAAAAATAAATCGGAAGCGACTGTTACAGATTTATTTGAAGAATCTTAAATGAGACTTCCCTTGCGGATCCAAGGCGACCAGCTCTCCATCGAGAACGAGATCGCCCTCAAGCACGTGAGATCATCCACAACATTTGGAAAGCGACTATTGAGCACCTTTCTTATGGCGTGAGAATAGCGTGACCGGGGCAGGCATCCTCGGGCATGCTGGGGAAGGCAATTTCCACGTCGCCTTCAATTTGCTTCCAAACGACCCCAAGGAGATGGCGGAGACCAAGCGACGTGCAGGTTGCCATCGAGAGCCAATGCGCGATGAACCAACCGTTCAAACCCGGGCAAGATTCTTGAAGTCTAGAAGCGTCCAGCTCGGAAAGGACACTTTTCGGTGTTTGACGAAGCATACCCAGAATTCCGAAATCATTCTCCGATCCGCAGGAGGCCCTCCCACTGGCGAAAGTCGCCCTTGAAGCCCATGCTCTCCGCAACCCGAAACGTCGAGATCACGCAACGCTCGATTGCCTTGCCGCTCTTTCCCGCTCGCTCGCACGCGAATCGAAATTCCCGCCGCGACCGGTAGAGGTGAGCCGCAAAGGCGTCATGCTCGCTGGCCTGAACTTGGGCCAGCAGCTGCTCGACGATCTGTTGCACCTCAGTGAGTCGGGCAATAAGCATCTCGCGATTCATATCGTGATATTTCACGATATATGGGGCCGTGGAAAACGCATCCCCGATGGTGCGCAAATTCATACGCTTTCCGCGCAAGGGATTTCGGTCACTTTCGGACAACTCGACTTCGTGAAATCGGGTAGATATTGCGAAGCCCGTGTTATTGCTCTAATGATCTAAGCTACTTCTATTTAACAGATTAAGCGCAATCTTATACAGTTTCCACGAAGTCGAGAAATTGGCCAAAAGCGGGTTCGATCCCCTCCGCCGGCAAAAGTTCTGAGGTCAATAATTTGCTGACCACTCGCTAAACCGGAACTTGCACGGCAGAAACTGAAAGGAAATTTCAGACGCCGTTTCAGACTGATCACTTACTCTGTTGATTGAACGCAGGCGTCGCAGACCGAAAACCGTCATCAGATTGTGATCACCCGTGCGCGAAGGGCTCTTACAAGGGCTTGAGACCGATCTCGGGCATGACGAGGAAGACCCGAGCGCGCAAAACAGCGCGCCGGCCACCAGCACGTGCAGATGGGGAAGTCCAGATACGGGCACACGCTCGTGCGCAGGCAATCGGTCAGGCACTCGTGGGCGACGCGGCAGAGGTCTTCGGATCGCGGTTGTAGCGAAGTATGGGCGGAGCATCTTTGGGATGCCGCGCACGAAAGCCGGTGCGGCACCTCAGAGAGGATGCTCTGGATGCTCTTGGCCAGCAGGGCCTTGAAGAACTGGACGTTCTTCTGGCGGCGGGACACGCAGGAGGTCGAGAGACCTCCTTGAACTCAAACACCGCTGGCATGGCGCGAAACTCCTGCGCGTCCGCCAGGGGCTTGGGCCATCGCAGCTTGCGAAACGCTCAAGGAATCGTACGGTTCCTGCAATCAGCTGTGCGCCAATTAAACGGCTTTGTTCGCTCTAGCTGCTAGTGTCTCTCCATCACAGAACAATCTGCCAACCTTAAATTTACCTCATGCCAATCACAGCCTCTCAAATTGCGGAACAACTACAGGGTGAGGTCATCGGAGACGGCACGGTCGAATTGCTCGGCTTTGCCGCCGCAGAGAATGCCCGGGAAGGCGACCTGACGTTTGCCGAAAGAGAAATCTATTTTGCCAGCGCCGAGCAAAGCCAGGCTTCGGCTATTCTCGTGTCCGGACCGTTTACCTCCCTGAGCAAAGTCCTCATCCGAGTGCCGAATACGCGGGTGGCCATGGCCAGGCTGTTGCCGATTTTTTTCCCGCAGGATGAATACCTTCCGGGCATCCATCCTAGCGCAGTGATCGCGGACACCGCACAGATAGACTCCACGGCGCACATCGGCCCGAACGTCATCATCGGGGAGAACGTGCGCATCGGCGCGCGGACCGCGCTTCTGGGCGGCAACCATATTGGTCATGACAGCCAGATCGGCGATGACGCCTGTTTTCACCCCAACGTGGTCGTCTATCCCCGGTCGAAAATAGGTCACCGCGTCAGCATCCATGCGGGCACCGTCATTGGTTCGGACGGCTATGGCTACACTTTCGACGAGGGACATCAGCGAAAGGTGCTTCAAGTCGGTGATGTGCTTATCGGGGACGACGTCGAAATCGGCGCAAATGCCGCCATCGATCGTGGCGCCTTGGGATCCACCATCGTTGGCGACGGCACCAAGATCGACAACTTTGTCCACCTTGCGCACAACGTGAAAGTAGGACGCCACTGCATTATCATGGGTCAGGTGGGCATTGCGGGTAGCACATGCCTTGGCGACTACTGCGTAGTGGCATCTCAGACGGGAATTGCCGGACATTTAAAGATCGGCCACCAAGTCACCATCGGGGCCAAATCCGGCGTGATGCGCGACATCCCTTCCAAAACCACCGTTCTCGGCGTTCCGGCCGTGCCAGACAAGCAGGCAAAACGTCAGTGGCTTGGCACGCAGCAATTGCCCACGATGATCCGCCGCCTGCGCGAAATCGAAAAGCAACTGGAGGAACTCGATGCTAAATCGCGATGAAAAGCGTTCCAAATCCTCCCAATCAGAAGAAAAAGGCCAGGGTTGAAGGGTTCATAACTCTTAAATCACTCCCGGCCACAATTCGACGCCGAATCCAACGTAATCCGCCGAGTTCTGAGCAGCTCCAAACCCTTCAGCCTCCCGCAGCCTCTGACGCTCCGCGCGCCCGGTGGCAAAATCTCCGGCGAATTCTTGCTCGGGTGAGCTTCCTCCCTGATGTGGAGGACCGCTAGATCGCACGGGCAAATGAAAGCTCAGTATCGAGATTCTAAAATATTGATATACTTCTGAGGTAGATTGTATTACGTATTGATAGTACGCAATACTAGTATGATCGAAACGCTCGAGTTTTTCTCTTGCCTCAGGACTCGCTCGTTTATCCGCAGAAGGACTTTCTCAGTTGGGTAGGATTCTCGGGAACGGCGAGCGTTGATTCTCTTCGTTCGTGGCAGCGGCTCGCGGGGGATGAGTCCGCCTTTTGGGACAGTCCGCCGCATGGCACGGAGCACGGCGGCTTCAGCATACCCTCCGAGAGTCTGCCGGTCTGGCCGGCTTGCTTGGCAAGATCATTGGAAACGCCCTCACCTGGCCGACGGTGGCGCTGCGATCCTTGGTGACATCTCTTTGAGCTTGCCACTCCAGGGGTTTCGCCGATCTGC
The DNA here is from genome assembly GCA_963731945.1 of uncultured Verrucomicrobiae bacterium. Lineage (GTDB taxonomy): Bacteria > Verrucomicrobiota > Verrucomicrobiia > Chthoniobacterales > Terrimicrobiaceae > DASTFP01. Next base: position 25,426 of record CAVSXN010000015.1, read on the forward strand.
AAGTTTCGCTCTCAGACGGGCTCCTAAAATTGAGTTCCAGATCAATCGCGAGATTGCCCGCGTGATGGCTATGCGCCATTATCCTTCAACGTGAACCCTGAATTGGCGATCGGCGCGACCGGTGTCCCAGAACTTTCGCGCCAGGAACAAACTCTCTGCGGAACTCGCATTTCGCCTGGGCTTGCCATGGGCACGGCTTGGGTTGCAGGAGACATCCTGGAGTGCAGCGGGCAAGCCGTTCGAATCGGACCGCAGCAGGTTGAAGCCGAGATGCAGCGAATTCGCTGCGCCGTTTTGGAGGTGGAAGCCGAACTGGAGGAATCGGCCCGGCTCATCAGCGAGCAACTGGATCCACGGCTGGCCGAGATCTTCCACGCGCATCAAATGATGCTGGACAGTTTCCTCTCGTCGGGAAAATTCGAAACCGAACTGCAAGAATCCTTGGTGGCAGCTCCCGAGGGAGTGAGGCGAGTCTTCCGCAGATGGGAAGCCAAGTTTGCCGCGCTAAAAAGCGAGGCATTTCGCGTGCGCGCAGACGACATTCTTGACTTGGCTCGACGTATCCTGCGTCGGCTCGAAGGCCAGGAGGCTTACGGGCTGTCTGCGATGCCCGCCTCGAGCGTCCTGGTAACCCAGCGGCTGTTGCCCTCCGATGTCGTCTCATTATCGCGGCGAGATGTTGCGGCAATTCTTGTCGAATCGCTGGGGCAAGGTTCGCACGCGGCATTGCTCACCCGCGAGAAGAGCATCCCGGCGGTCGCCGAACTCCCTGGCTTGCTGAGTCAGATTCGCCGCGGTGACAAATTGCTCGTGGATGCGTTTCGGGCCGTCGTCGTCGTTGCGCCGACCGCGGAGACGGAGCTCGCTTTCCAGCAGCGGCTCGATGCCCACCGCTCGCGTCAAGTTCGTTGCCAGGGTGAGTGCCGCAGGCCTGCGACGACGCGCGACGGACAAACGATCTCCGTCGAAGCAAATCTTGCGGCGCATGACGATATCGAGCTGGTGATCGAGAGCGGCGCCGACGGTATTGGCCTTTTTCGGATCGAACAGCTTTACCTCGCACGACAATTGCCGCCCACCGAAGAGGAACTCTACGATGAGCTTAAGGCGCTGGTGAGTCCTTTCCACGACAGACCGGTGACGATCCGCTTGCTGGACATCGGAGGCGACAAGCCCCTTCAATTCTTGAATCTGCCGCCTGAAACGAATCCTCTGCTTGGCAGGCGCGGAGTGCGCCTCTTGCTCGCCTTCCCCCAGCTCGTGCGCACAGAAATCCGTGCCCTGTTGAGGCTATCTCAAGATCAGAACATTCGAATCCTCGTCCCGATGATCGCGCTCGAACGCGATATCCAGAAGATTCGCGAGATCTTCGAGATCGTCGCCCGTGAAATGGGACTTCAGCAATTGCCGCCATTTGGCGCCATGATCGAGACGCCGGCGGCCGCGCTGACGGTCGCCGCCATCGCCCGACATTCCGATTTTCTCTGCGTGGGAACGAACGACCTCACCCAGTATACGCTGGCGGCGGGACGCGATGACGCGGCGGTAAGCGATTACTACATCGATGACCACCCTGCCTTGCTCCGGCTCCTCGAAATCGCCGTGCGCGAGGCGGGCGGCAAGTCGATTACGATCTGCGGCGAGCTGGGAGGCCGCGAAGACGCCATTCCGACGCTCCTCCGAATAGGGTTTCGCGGACTTAGTATCGCCCCGCCACTGATTCCCGCGACGAAAGAACTCATACGATCAATCTGCATTGACGATTCCCAGGGAGAACCGGTGCTGGCGGCAATGCAGCAAAATGTGTAGCGCGAACGCTTGCGTCGAGCCCGATCGCGGGGGGCGTTGCCGATCCCTTAACCGATGAAGAGATGTCAATGGGCTCAGAGTGCGCTCTCGATCGCCTACCACGATCAGGAATGGGGTGTGCCCCAACACGATGACCGCGTTTTGTTCGAGTTCCTGGTCCTGGAGGGGGCGCAGGCTGGGCTTAGCTGGGAGACGATCCTGCGGAAAAGAGACAACTATCGCCAGGCGTTCGATCATTTTGATCCAGTGATCGTTGCGCGCTATGACGCGCGCAAAGTGGAGGAATTGCTCGCGAATCCGGGAATCGTTCGCAATCGACTCAAGATTACGGCCACGATTGCCAATGCTCGCGCCTTCCTTGCCGTCGCGGAGGAGTTCGGAAGTTTCGATGCCTACGTCTGGCGATTCGTGGACGGCCGTCCGATCAGGAATGCGCACCGCTCAGGCGAACTACCGACGCACACGATCGAATCGGACGCCATGAGCAAGGACATGAAGCTTCGCGGATTCAAGTTTGTGGGGACGACCATCTGCTACGCCTTCATGCAGGCGGTAGGGATGGTCAATGACCACGAGAAAGGCTGTTTCCGCTATGGCGGAAGAGCATGAGAGGAGGGACGGCGTTTCACCCCGCGGTCTCTCGGACGGAATAGGTGAAGGTGGATAAACGTTTACGACTTGAAGGCGACTCGGGAACCGGTCAGGGCAAGGTCCCGAGAGGATCTCAACACGGGCAAGGCTCTCGTCGAAGCGGGTCAGCCGGCGCTAACAAGTGCAGACAAATGGCCAGCGCTTGTGCGAGGCCTGCGGATGGTGGGACAAGCGGAGCTGCTTCATGAGAGTCTTTTCGTTCTTTATCTTCCCGGCTCTGCTTCTCGCAAGTTGCGATGGGAAGCCTGTTGTCGAGCGGCGATTGGGGAAGAAAGAACAGTCGCACCAGGACACGTCGGTTCTGCGGGCGGCCGATCTCTCGGGATATGATGGAACGAAGTTGAGAAAAAGCACCGAAGCGCTCATTGACATCAAAGAGAAGCACAATCAAGCGATCGAGAATCAGCTCGATGGCAGGCAGTGACAGTTTGGCGAAGGGCTTAGGATCGGACTGTCCGTTGCGACTTCGACCGAGAATGAGCTACGCTGCCCGCGCGCGAAAAACATAAGACGGGGATCATCCTTGAAAGCACAACGTGCCGAGCAAGTTCGGACTGGGTAGGGAAGCTTGGCTACAGTGACAAGATGCTGGCTGCTTCAACCGCAAGGCTGCTCTCCGGCGTCCGAAAGGAAAACAGAGGAAACGAAGATCGTGATCAGCGGTTGCCTCGGACCCTGGGGATGGGTATGTCCCATCGGCGAAGATGTCAGCCGAAGCGCCCAGGATTAACACGGGGTGCAAATTGAAGTCTTCCGCGATTCGGATGCCGACATGAACGCGGTGATCACGATGAATCATGTGGAGGAAGCGATCGGCATCGCGCGAGCTGCAGGCGGCTGGGACGCAAAAGGCACTAAGTGGGAAGCGGGCCAAAAGCGGTTGCGGCGTTTGCCCCGCGAGCTTATTCATAACGATGGATTTGAGGCAGATCGTGATTACTCCTCAACGGGTTGTCGCGTTTACTGCGACGGCCATTCTGATATACGTTTTTTGGAAGGGCCCCGAGCGATTCTACTACGAGGCATTCGGCACATGGATCATTTCGCCGGTCATCTATGTGCGGATTCTACCTGTTCCATTTAACCAGTGGCTTCTCTCCGGGATACGCAACTTTCCTCTCTTGCCGGCCGTACTCTGCATGACGCCTCTGTTGATGCTCCTGGTATCCCTGGCGCTTGCGATGTATTCAATCTGGCAGAAATCGCTTCTCCACGCGTTTATTTCGCTTGGCCTCACGACGATCGTATTCTCCGTTTATCACTGGGTACAACCTTTAGGCATTACGTTGATTCGTTATTGAAATCCTTCGTTTCTGCCTCCCATTTCCCTGTTGCGCGGCACAGGTAAGGCAGTCACTCTTTTGCGCATGGGAACCGCCTTGGTCATTCTTCTCGCGCTGTTGAGCGGCGCGGGACTATTGGCGTTGTTTCTCATCGGGAAGTATAACGGCCTCGTCGCGCTTGGGAACCGGTATAAGAACGCCTTCTCGCAGATTGATATCCAGCTCAAACGCCGCTACGAATTGATCTCCAATCTCGTGGAAATCGCGAATGACAATCTCCAGCATGAACGCGAGACCTTGGCGCCGGTCGTTTCGGCGCGAAATCTCGCCTACTCGGCAAGCGCGAAGGCGGCGGCGAATCCAGGCGAACCGAAGGCTATGGGGGATCTAATAGGCGCGGAGGCGGGACTGAATGGCGCCTTGGGGCGGCTTTTCACAATGGTGGAGGCATATCCGGACCTCAAAACGAATCAGAGCATGCATCAGCTTTCCGAGGATCTGGCGTCGACAGAGAACAAGATTTCGCGAGCGCGAAAGGCTTACAATGAGGCCGTCATGGCCTACAACACGCAGCGCGCGGTTTTTCCGGCCAGCATCATCGCCAGCGTGTTCCATTTCCCTGCGGCGGAACCCTGGCAGATCCGGAACGCGGTGGAGAAGGAGACACCCAAGGCATCCTTGACATGACTCCGTTGAATCCGTCGCGCTCCGTCTTTATGGAGCAGGCGGCCACGGCAAACGTCGTTCCGGTCTGGACGGAGATCGTTGCCGATGGTGATACGCCGATTTCCGCCTTCGCCAAGATTGGCGGAGAAGCTCCGTCGTTTTTGCTCGAATCCGCGGAGCAGGGCGACCAGGTCGGGCGCTATTCGTTTCTCGGCGCGGGCGCTCGGCTCATGATTTCCGCCCGCGACAAGACGGTGACGGTGACCGAAAAGGGAAAGACGCGCAGCTTTGAATCTACGCGCGATCCGCTCGACGAATTGCAGGAGATCATGGGCCGCTACCGCTGGGCGGGCGGCTCACACCTTCCGGGTTTCCATGGCGGCGTCGTCGGCTATCTCGCTTATGATTGTGTTCGCTGGTTCGAGTCAACCATTGCGGCGCCACCCAAGGATGAACTTGGCGTTCCGGACATGTTCTTTCTGTTGACCGGGACGGTGGTAATCTTCGACCACCGGCGCCGCAGGCTGAAGATCGTTGCCAATGCTTTCATCGAAGGAACCGAAGCCGGGGCGGCCTATGATATCGCCGCAAGGGAGATCGAGGCGATCCTCGACCAGCTCCAGCGACCAATCTGTTTCCCGCCGATCTTCACTGAGTTCGAGCCTGAACGCGGCCACGCCACGAGCAATACCACGCGGGAGGAATACCATGAGATGGTGAACCGGGCGGAAGAATACATTCGCGCCGGAGACATCTTTCAAATGGTGCCGGCGCAGCGCCTGGAGACCTCATTCGCGGGCGATGCGCTTGACCTCTACCGGACGCTTAGGTTTGTCAATCCGTCGCCTTATATGTTCTGTTTGCGCTTTCCGGAGGGTTATTCGCTCGTGGGAAGCTCGCCGGAAGTGCATGTGCGCCTTACCGGCGATCTCGTGGAAATTCGCCCCATTGCAGGCACACGCAGGCGGGGAGCCACGGAGGAGGAGGACGAGGCCAACGCAAGCGATCTGCTGGCGGATCCCAAAGAGAGAGCCGAGCACTTAATGCTCGTGGACCTTGCGCGCAACGACGTCGGCCGCATCGCCGACTACGGCAGCGTGAGGGTCACAGATTTCATGACCATCGAGCGCTACAGCCACGTCATGCACATCGTCTCCCACGTTTCCGGCAAACTGGCGGGCGGGCGGACGGCCTACGACGTCATGCGCGCCACCTTTCCGGCGGGCACAGTATCCGGTTCGCCGAAAGTCCGGGCCATGCAGATCATCAACGAGCTTGAGAAAAGCAAGCGTTGCACCTACGCGGGGGCGGTCGGCTACTTCGGTTTTGACGGGAATCTCGATTCCTGTATCGCTTTGCGGACCGTCCTGCTCAAGGACGGCAAGGCGTATGTGCAGGCGGGTGGGGGAGTCGTTGCAGATTCGACCCCGGAGGGCGAGTATCAGGAAAGCGTCAACAAGGCGATGGCCGCGATGAGGGCCATCGATCGGGCGCGCGAATTGCAGAACGATGCTTCTTGTCATAGATAACTACGACTCGTTCACCTACAACCTCGTGCAGTACTTCGGCGAGCTTGGGGCGGAAGTCTTGGTCTTTCGAAACGATGAAGTGACACTCGAGCAGATCGCGGAGATGCGTCCTGAGCGCATCGTGATTTCGCCCGGACCGTGCACGCCGAACGAAGCTGGAATCAGTTGTGATGTCATCCTGCGCTTCGGGCGCACGGTGCCCGTGCTTGGGGTCTGTCTGGGTCATCAAAGCATCGGACAGGTCTATGGCGGCGAGGTCGTTCGAGCGGATCGTCTGATGCATGGCAAGACATCGCCGATCCTGCATTCCGGGGACAACGTGTTTGCGGGATTGCCGAGCCCCTTTGAGGCCACGCGCTATCACTCGCTGTTGGTCCGGCGCAGCACGTTGCCCGAGTGTTTGCAGATCACGGCATGGACCGAGGAGGGGGAGATCATGGGCCTGGCCCACCTGGAGCACCCGGTGTTTGGTGTGCAATTTCACCCGGAATCCATCCTCACATTGGAAGGAAAAAATCTTCTGAGAAACTTTCTTCGTCTCGGATGATTATCACGCTGACGACCGATTTCGGACTGCGTGATTCGTTCGCTGGCACCATGAAGGGTGTGATCCTCGGCATCGCGCCGGCGGCTCAGATCGTTGACCTTACCCACGGGATCGCGGCGGGCGACATTCGGGGCGGCGCGTTTGCCTTGATGACCGCAGCGCCATTTTTTCCTGCCGGCACAATCCATGTGGCGGTCATCGATCCCGGCGTGGGCAGCGCCCGCAAAGCCATCGCGATCCGTGCAGGGCGGGCGATTTTTCTTGGCCCCGACAACGGTGTGCTGAGTTGGGCGGTGAAGCCAGAGGATGTTTTCGAGGTTCGTAGCGTGGACAATGCCGAAGTTTTCCTGCCGCAAATGAGCAACACGTTTCATGGACGGGACCTTTTTGCGCCAGCAGCTGCCTGGCTTGCGGCGAATCGGGAGTTTTTTGAATTGGGACCGGAGCTCACCGGCTTCCAACGGATGAACTGGCCGAATCCGATTCGCGTCAAGGAAGGCTGGAAAACGGAGGTCATTCATGTGGATGCCTACGGAAACGCCATCACGGCCTTTCCAGCCTTGCAAGCGAACGGCGTGCGGGCCGTGCTGATCCCTGGGGAAAAGCGAATTCCGTTCGAACGTTTCTATTCCGCGGTATCCCGAGGCGATTCTCTTGCGGTCGTCGGCTCATCCGGCTTCGTCGAGATCGCAATCAATCAGGGCGATGCGGCCAGGGAATTAGGCTTACACACGGGGAGCGAAGTGATCATCGTCTGAGGCTCAATTGGACCAGTCCTGGATCGCCACGGCGACACTGATGAACGAAACTCTGTCCCATATGCGACAGACATCGGTAGCAGCGCCCGCGACTTCGCTGGCTCCGGGCGATCGCTTCGGGCCGTTTGGCGATCTCTTTCGGGCGGGTGTCTGCAGGTTTAGGTGGGTTTTCTTTGGCGGCGGGATTCGCTCCTCGAGCGCGGCCTTTCCGAGGTTTCAAAAGCGACCGGCTTGCCGCGCCCGGAGCTGACCTGAGCGACGTGCAAGCCGACAAGCCGGGCCATCATGAGAACGATCAATATCTGCCCGATGACCGCTTCGAGGACGACCATGCTCCGGGCAAGATCGGTGGAAGGGAGCATGTCGCCCATGCTGACCGTGGTCAGCGTGGTCAGGCTGAAGTAGATCAGCCATCCCGGGTGCACCTCGCCGGGGCTTCGGCACAGGCAGCCCCGATGGCTGAATGATCACGAAGCTGCCGGGATTGAGCAGCTCGATCAACGAATAGATGAAGCCGATCAACACGCCAATCATCAGATACAGCGAGGCGGCGCCGCAAAGAATGTTGCCATCCACGAGGGAGGCACGAAAAACGACCCTCACAACCACCAAGATCACGTAGGTTAGGAACGCCATCTGAGCGACGAGGTTGACGGCGGCGAGAGAGTCGTGACGAAAAAGTGTGCTCAGACAGAGGACGGCGACGACGAGCCCGCCGAGAAAGATTGAGGTTGCGCGGCTCCGCGCGCTCCCCGCGATCGCATTAGCCGCCGCCAGCGTGAGCACAAGGACCAGAGGAGCGATTGCTGCCTGTCCATGGAGTCCGGGGATGAGCGCGGCAAGCTTGGTCGTCAGCGGGGCCCCGACAATGGTCATCATCAGCGAAGCAAGCAGAACGCCAAACGGATACTCCCTGAGGAGCGAGATCAGCGTATTTCGAGAATGGCGCATGCGATTCAGCTGGTGACGAATGGGTGGCGGCAACGTCTGGAAGCCTGCCGGGCTTGGAAGCCCGGGTTGATCCTTTCGTCGGAATCCCGCTTCGGAGTGCAGGCACCTTCGATCCGGCAGGTGCTGCACTAGAAACTGAGCGCGTAAAGGAAGCAACATTTTTCCCTATTTCTCCGCCGGAAACGAGATATCTCCGCAGCCCATCCGCCCTTTCTCAACCACCGACCGCAACGTGGAGTTCGCTTCGAAGATCGCCAGGCTGCGCGAATTGTCCGTGACGCCCATGCGGGGGAACGGCTATCGGAGGGCGATGAAACTCGATATTCCGATCCGCCAATTCGGCGGTTACATTTTTGATTGCGATGGGACGATCGCGGACACCATGCCAATCCACTATCGCGCCTGGAGCCTCGCCATGCGTGATTTTGGCGGCCAGTTTCCCGAGGATCTCTTCTATCAATGGGGCGGGAAACCCACCGCGGTTATCGTCGAGCATCTCAACGAAAAATTCGGCCTTTCGCTGCGCGTGGACGAGACGGTGCAACGCAAGGAATCGTACTATCTCGAAGGTGTCCGCGATGCGCAGCCGATTATGCCGGTGCTTGAGATCGCCGTGGGTATGCGTGGCATCAAACCGCTGGCCATCGCCTCGGGAGGGCACCGCGAACCGGTGGAGGCGACGCTGAAGGCCATTGGCGTTCTGGATATGTTCGATGCGGTGGTCTGCGCGGAAGACTATGAGCGCGGCAAGCCATTTCCGGATCCCTTCCTCGAAGCGGCGCGGCGCCTCGGAGTTCCGGCCGAAGATTGTCTCGTTTTTGAGGACAGTCCCACCGGAATCGAGGCGGCAAAGGCCGCCCGCATGCATTACGTCTTGGTGCCAACGCCGGAACGCACATGAGCAGCCTCCGGCGAAGCCGCGTCTCAACCCGACAAGGATTGATCCAGCAATCCACAGACGCCACCGAGGGACCCGGCTTGAAGACCAAAACGCCTGCGATCGAGCGTGGTCCGCGTGCCGTTGCAGAGCGGTGGTCCAACCGCCTCGTCAATCGGACAAACGTCAGGCTGCCATGACGACCGGGCCCTTGGCCGGCGAGAGCCTGCGCAGCTTCTCGATCACTTCCGGCACCGCGGCGCAGGCGAAGGCGACCTGTTCATCCGTGTTGAAGCGGCCAAACGAAAAGCGCAGGCTGCTGCGGGCGCGATGGTTTGAGAAGCCCATTGCCTTGAGCACGTGCGAGGGATGCACGGAGCCGCTCGTGCAGGCAGAACCCGCGGAGCAGCAGATGCCGCGTTCATCGAGAAGCATGAGCGCCCCTTCACTTTCAATGCGTTCGAAGGCAATGTTCGCTGTGTTGGGCAATCTGTTTTCGCGATCGCCATTCGTCTCCGTCCCGGGCACCGATTCGAGGATGGTCTTTTCAAAGCGGTCACGCATGGTCGCGGCCCGGCAGGAATTCTCCTTGAGATGGCTGGCGGCGAGCTCAGCCGCTTTGCCCAGTCCGACGATGGAGGACACATTTTGGGTGCCGGCGCGGCGGCCGTTTTCCTGACTGCCGCGAAGCCACGGGGTGTAACGCATGCGCCCGTTGACATAGAGGGCGGCCACACCCTTGGGGCAATGCAGCTTGTGGCCGGAAAGCGAGAGAAATTGAGCGCCGAGTTCGTCGACGTCGAGGGAAAGCTTGCCGACGGCTTGCACGGCATCGACGTGCAACGCGACTTTTTTCATATTGGTGATGCGCGCGATTTCCCGAATCGGAAAAAGAACTCCGGTTTCATTGTTTGCCCACAGCAAGGTGACCAGCGCGGTGTCGGGACGGATCGCACGTTCGAGCCTCTCGAGGTCGAGTCTTCCGAGATTGTCCACCGACAACCACGTGATTTCATAGCCTCGCCTGGCGAGGTGTTCGCACAGCTTGATCGTGGCGCTGTGCTCGACGGCCGTGGTCACGATATGCGTCTTATCGGGATCGATGGACGCCGCCGAAAGAATTGCCGAGTTGATCGATTCGGAGCCGCAGCTTGTGAAGATCAGTTCGCTTGGAGCGCAGTTGATCAGCGAGGCAACCTGTTCCCTTGCGACATCGAGGGCAGAAGCTGCGCGCTTCCCCAGCGAGTAAACGCTGGACGGATTGCCATAGTCATCGCGCAGCCACGGAAGCATCGCTTCAAAAACCTCAGGATCCACCTGCGTGGTCGCGTTATTGTCGAGATAAACGATGGGCTGGTGATTGGTGCTCATTCGGACAACTAATTATTTTATGCGGGACGCTGGCATATGGCAATAGGCAGAGTCATTCGCGCGGAGGTGCTCGATCACCTGCCGGCTGATGACCCCTCTGCCCTGCGGGGGAGGCTTGATCTGCTGGCGATAAATTCCTTGATGGGCAACAGTCGCTGGGTGAGAAGAGCGCTGCGCCGCGCCATCAGCAAGGCAGGGAAAGTCCGCGCGTTTCGCGGCCGCGGCGTCCGCTTCGTCGAACTCGGCGCGGGAACCGGGCATTTGTGCAGGAAGATTTCGCGCTGGTTTCCCGGGTCGACGGTGACGGGTTTGGATCTCGCGCCGGAGCCGGCCGAACTGCCAGGGACGATTTCCTGGAGGCAGGGAGACCTGCTGGAAGTGCTCCCGAGCTGTGCCGGGGAGGCGCTCGTCGGCGTTTTGATTTTGCACCATTTCCCGGATGAGAGTCTGATGAGGATCGGCCGAATGCTCCGAGAGTATCGAGTCGTGTGTTTTTGCGAACCGTGGCGGGCGCGATTCCCGCATTTCCTGGGCGCCCTGCTCCGCCCTTTTTGCGGCAAGGTGACCCGGCACGATCTGCCCGCGAGCATTGACGCGGGATTCGTGTCCGGCGAACTGCCCCGGCTGCTCGGTCTGGAAAGTTGGCGCGTTCAGGAATCCGTAGACTGGCGCGGTTCGTTGCGATTACTGGCATGGAAAGAATGATCACCATTGTCGGCGGCGGCCTGGCCGGGCTTTCCCTGGGCATCGCGCTGCGAAAAAGGGGGGTTCCCGTCAGCCTGCACGAGGCGGGAATCTATCCCCGGCACCGGGTTTGCGGAGAATTTATCAGCGGGGTATCGGAGGGCACCTTCGATTCGCTGGGAATTGGAGACCTTTTCGATGATGCGAAAAGACATCGTTCGACGGGATGGTTTCTTCGATCGCAAAGAATCTTCTCCGCCCAACTACCGGCCGGCCTCGGAATCTCCCGATTTACTCTGGATGAAAGACTTTCCAGGAGATTCCAAGAGCTTGGCGGACTCCTTTGCGAGCGCTCGCGGCGGAGACCCGAAGGGGAAGACGGGCTGGTCTGGTGCGCCGGGAGAATGCCCGCAAGAGGCCGTTGGATCGGGCTAAAGTGCCATGTGCTGGGGCTCGAGTTGCGCGCGGATCTCGAGATGCACCTTGCGTCCAACGGTTATGTGGGTTTGGCGAGAGTGGAGCAAGAGAGGGTCAACGTGTGTGGTCTCTTCCGAGTGGACTCCCAACTATCTGGCAAGGGAGTGGAGACGCTCGGGAGGTATCTGTCCGTGGGCGGCCTCGATGACTTATCCAGACGCATCTTTGGCGCGCGGGTCGATGAGGAATCCTTTCTCGGCGCTGCGGGGTTCCGTCTCGGCTGGCAGGAGCCCCGCGACGGTATCATGGCACTGGGAGACGCCTGCGGAATGATCCCGCCGTTCACAGGTAACGGCATGTCAATGGCCTTCGAATCGGCACAGATTGCGGCAGATCCGCTGCACGCCTGGCATGCGGGACGGAGAGCCTGGGCAGAAACCTTTGAGCGGCTGCGCACAGAATTGAGGCGGCGTTTCGCGCGGCGAATGTTTTGGGGGCGGGCCATGCATCCGTTCTTGACGACAGAGGCTGGACAGACGTTCTTCACGCTGGTGTCACGCTCCGGTCTCCTGCCATTCGAATCCTGTTTTCACGCGTTGCGGTAGGCCGATGTATTTGCAGGCTCTGGCAAGCGCGTTCCCGGACGCGCGCTACACACAAAGCGAGTGCTGGCAGATTGCCAGGTCGAGCCCTTTCCTGGCCTCACTGAGTCGCCGATCGACCAAGATTCTCGAGACGGTTCTTTCAGGTTCCTCGGGGATTGAAACCCGCCATTTTGCGGTTCCAACCGCGAAATTGTTCTCTGCGGATGCGGAGGATCTCAACAAGGCGTTCGAGCAGGCGGCTCCCCATCTGGCGGCGAGAGCCCTCCGGAAGGCATGCGATTCGGCCGGTTTGGAACCTTTGGCCATCGACGCCCTCTTTGTCTGCACTTGCACCGGTTACCTCTGTCCGGGTGTCTCCAGCCATCTGGCAGAGCAGACCGGTATTCGACCCGATGCGTTTCTCAACGACATGACGGGCCTGGGCTGTGGCGCGGCCCTTCCGACGCTGCACGCCGCATCCTGTTTTCTCGCTGCGCACCCGGACGCGACCGTCGCGACGGTGGCGGTCGAGGTATGTTCGGCGGCGTTCTATCTCGATGATGACGCGGGCGTAATCGTGAGCGCATGTCTTTTCGGAGATGGCGCGTCTGCCGCGCTCTGGCGATCGGCCGATGCAGGCGGCCAATGGAAGGCCTCCAACTTTCGGTCTCTGCATCGTCCGGAGGAGAGGGAGAAAATTCGGTTTGTCAACGCGGGCGGACGCTTGAAGAACCAGCTTCATCGCACAGTGCCGCAAGTCGCGGCGGAATCTGTCGAGGCTCTTTTCTCCTTATGCACCAGCAAGCCCGATCAGGTGATTGCGCACGCCGGGGGACGCGATGTGATCGAGGCGATTGAGGAGCGGTTACCCGAATATTCACTTGCGGAGACGCGCGAGGCGTTTCGCAAGTACGGAAACTTGAGCAGTCCCTCGGTCCTTTGCGCCTTGCAGGAGCGGTTGTCCAAGCCCAATGGAGACAAGCTCCTTTGGCTGACCACATTTGGCGCCGGATTCGCCGCGCACTCCTGCGAACTCAGCCGGGGTTAGGTCTCTGCTCAGGCCACGGATTTGCTTCGCAAAGCAGCCGGCGGCCCACGAGTCTCCATTGCAAAGCATCTAGTCTCCGAGGTAACCTCCGGCACGGTAGCTAACCAATAAGATTATGATCTGTACTGAGTGGCAGGCGCGTCATGGACTTTCGCCAGCGGATTACCAGAGTCATTTCGACCAGTTCATAGGCCAGGGATATCGGCTCATCAAGGTCGCAGGCTACAGCGTCGATGATGAGGCTCGTTACGCCGGTATTTGGCAGAAACGAGGAGGCAACGCGTGGCAGGCGTGGCACGGCCTTTCCGGGCAGGCTTACCAGCAGACCATCACCGACCTCGGCCGGGATAATTTTCGCCCGACGCATGTCTCCGTGTTTCGGCTGAGGGACGAGACAATTTTTTCAGCCGTTTGGGAGCAAGAAGCCGGCCTGCCATGGATCGCCCGGCACGGCCTGACCTCGCCCGAGTATCAACAACTCTTCGACCAACTAGTTCGGCGCGGGTATCGGCTCCGTTGCGTCTCCGGATACGAAGAACGTGGCGAGGCTCGATTCGCCTGCATCTGGGATCGCTACGCCGGCCCTGCTTGGGAAGCGCGGCACAATCTCAGCGCAGGGATTTACCAAAGCGAGTTCGACGCGTTGTCGTCCCGCGGCTTCCGGCTGATCCAAGTCGCTGGCTATACAATCCAGGGGATGCCTCATTTTGCGGCGGTGTGGGAACAATCGCCTGGTCACGACTGGGAGGCACGGCACGGCATCGCCGAACAAGACTATCAGCACGAGTTCGACGCGACGGTCCGCCGCGGCTTTCGCCTGGTGGATGTCAGCGGCTACAAGGCCGGCCCTTCGGCCGAATACACCACGATCTGGGAAGACGCCTCGGCCGATCAACCATCCGCCGATGCCGTGAGCGGGCTGACGATCCCGTTCATGCAAAAATGGGCCCTTCCCGGACTGTCGCTGGCGGTGGTCAGAAACGACAGTATTCACACCTCGCGATGCTTTGGATACGCGAACCCGATAACGCGCGAGATCGTGACGCCGACGCACCGCTTTCGCATCGCGAGTGTCAGCAAGCCAATCACGGCCATCGCCATTTTTCAGCTTATCGAGCAAGACCGGCTCAGGCTCACTGACAAGGTCTTCGGCGCCGGAGCCGTCCTTGGAACGAGTTACGGCACGTTGCCGTACGGCCCGCACATCGGAAGCATCACCGTGCGCCACCTCCTGGAGCACACTTCGGGCGGCTGGCCAAACGACAACAACGACCCAATGTTTCAGCAAATCAGTCTCAACCACCACGACTTGATCTCGTGGACGCTTGACAAGGTGCCGCTCCTGTTTGCACCCGGAACGCAATATCTCTACTCCAATTTCGGTTACTGCCTGCTCGGGCGCATTATCGAAGCAATCAGCGGTTTGTCCTACGCCTACTACGTCCAGCAATTCATCCTTGCCCCGTGCGGCGCTCCCGGCCTTGCGATCGCAGGAGACAGCGCATCGGATCGGCAGTCAGATGAAGCAATGTATGTTGGCGAGAATCTCAACGCGCCCTATCATTTGCCCGTCCGACGCATGGATTCTCACGGCGGCTGGATTGGATCGCCGAACGATTTGCTTCGTATCTTGCTCAGGGTAGATGGATTCGCAGACCCGGCGGACATCCTCAGCGCGGCAACGGTCGCCGGCATGACGACGCCGTCCGCAGCGAATCCCGGTTACGCGAGCGGCTGGGCGGTCAACTCCAGCGGCACGCGGTGGCACAACGGAACACTCGCGGGAACGCAATCGATCATGGTGCGCGTCGCCAACCAACATGAGTGGGCTGCAGTCTGCAACGCCGGCCGACCATCAACGGCTCTTGGCGGCGAATTCGACACGCTGATGTGGCAAGTGGATGGCGTCGTCTGAGCAGATTTTGCTAAGGGAGGATGCGGTCGCTAAAGTTCGAACTCAAGCTGGTGGCTGCCCTCGGCAGGCTCGAGGATCATCCCGAACGGATCCGGGGTGGCGTGCGCGCCCTTCTGAGCAGTGACGGTTTGTGCCCCGGCGAGCTGAAGTTGCCAGCGCACGGAGAGGTTTTCGGTTGCTCTGGCGGTCACCCGGCGGCCCGTGCGTCGAACGCTCAGTTTCACTGCCTCGGCACGCTGCGGCGCCGACACCGCGCACGTCATCTCGCGATTGTCGGCGAGTTCGTAGGCTCGGAACGTGACGCCGTCGGTATAGTCGTAGTCCGGCCGGTTATCGATCGCTCCCAGCGGCAGAATTGTGCCCGGGCGTATCATTAACGGGAGGCTCAGGAAATCATGCCGCTCGCGATGCCAGCCCGGGCCTTCCTGCACCTGGCCCGTCAGCAAGTGCGTCCAACGGCCGGCAGGCAAATAGTAATCGACTGTGCCGTCCTCGGAAAAGACAGGAGCAACGAGCAGCGAACCTCCGAGCATGTATTGGCGGTCCAGAGTCTCGCACGCGGGATCGTCTGGAAACTCGAGCACCATTGCCCGCATCATGGGCACGCCTTCGCGGTGCGCTTCGAGGGCGGCATTCCAGAGATATGGCATCAGGCGACACTTCAGCTTCGTGAACAAGCGGAGCACGTCGCAAGCCTCTTCGTCGTATGCCCACGGAACGCGATAGCTCCCGCTGCCGTGCAGACGGCTGTGCGAGGAGAGCAAGCCGAAGGCGGCCCAGCGCTTGTAGACAAAAGCGGGCGCGGTGCCTTCAAAACCGCCGATGTCGTGACTCCAGAAGCCGAAGCCGCAAAGGCCAAGCGACAACCCCCCGCGCAGCGACTCGGCCATCGATTCAAAGGTCGACCAGCAGTCGCCTCCCCAGTGGACGGGAAACCGTTGACCCGAAGTGTAGGAGGAGCGGGCAAAGAGGACGGCCTCGCCGAGGCCGCGCCTCGCCTCGATGGCGCGGAAGACGGTCTCGTTATAAATGATCGGATAGAAGTTGTGCATCTTCACCGGATCGGAGCCGTCGTGATAGACCACTCCTTCCGTGGGGATCCGTTCGCCAAAATCGGTCTTGATGGCATCCACACCCATCTCAAGGAGTCGAGTGATGTGACCCGCGAACCACTGACGGGCGGCTGGATTTGTAAAATCCACGATGGCCATGCCCGGCTGCCAGAGATCGGTCTGCCACACGGAATTGTCGGTGCGTTTGATGAGAAAGCCCTTAGCCGCCGCCTCGGCAAACAAACTCGAGCGCTGAGCAATGTACGAGTTGATCCATACGCAAATCTTGAGGCCGCGCTCACGGAGTCGCCGGAGCATGCCAACCGGGTCCGGAAAGACGTCAGGATCCCACTGGAAATTTACCCACTCGAACTCACGCATCCAGAAGCAGTCGAAATGAAAGACGCTAAGCGGCAAGTCCCGCTCTATCATGCCGTCAATAAAGCGATTGACCGTGTCCTCGTCATAGTTCGTCGTGAACGAAGTCGAAAGCCAGAGACCGAACGACCACGGAGGTGGCAGCGCGGGCCGGCCGGTCAGGGCAGTCAGTTTGCGCAGGATTTCCTTCGGCGTGGGCCCGAAAATCAGAAAATATTCGAGCGATTCAGCTTCGAGAGAGAACTGCACCCGCGCTACCTTTTCGGACGCTATTTCAAAGGATACGGGACCCGTCTCGTTGACCATTACGCCGTAGCCGCGGTTGGTCAGATAGAACGGGACATTCTTGTACGCCTGCTCGCTTGCTGTGCCGCCATCCTTGTTGATGATTTCGACGGTCTGTCCGTTCTTCACGAACGCGGTAAACCGCTCGCCCAAACCGTAGACGTATTCGCCCACTCCGAGCGAAAGTTGTTCGACGACATGATTTCCCCGATCCGGAGTCTGGACGTAGGCCATTCCGTGCCAACCGCTCGTCGTCAGCACCCGCCCGCCCGCCTCGAAGGTGATCCGCCAGGTTTTCCTGTCGACCCGGGCAGTCAGGTCGCCGGCGGTGAGCGTGACGCACTCCGCACCATCGTTAATCGTGGCGGCCGCGTCGGCCTGGGGAACAAGAGGAACCTGCGGGCCGCGCAGCAGCCCGCCTGTGAAATGCTCGATGCGCACCCGGAGGATATCCTGCAGCGGCGAGCTGAGGGTGATCGTTAGGATCGGCCCCATGAGAGTGTCGCCTCTGTCGCCGATCGGACGCACTGGAGCGACCACGACAAGCCTGCCGTCCTCAGCGGTAATCGATCGGGCCTCGGTGGCATAGTGTGCCCTCACGCCAGGTTGAAGCAGCCATTGGCCGTCGGTGAATTTCATAGGGAAAACAAGTCTCTATCCTTTTAAGCTAAAGGAATACGAAGCAGGAGAAAAAGTTGATCAAGCCTCGCTCCGCGCGAGCACCCGCGGATTGAGCTCGGCGTAGAGCTTTTCCGCAGGCGCAAGGATTTGAGCGTCGAGGATTGTCATCAAGTGTGCCTCGTCACGGTAATGCACGACGGGCTTCACGGACTGCCTGCCTAGGATGTCGTCTGCGACCGGATACTCGCGCTGCGATGTTTCGATGATCGGCACGACCGGGAGCGTAACAAACTGCGGCACGATGGCCTGCAGCTCTGCGGGCACGCTCTTAGGGTCGGAAAGATCGGCGATCACGAAGCGAGAAACTGAAGCGTATCGCAAAATGCTCCCGATAAGGGTGCGGTCGTTGGGTCTCTCGAAGTCGAAGACGAGTGGCGAATAGTGCCGAGGCGGTGTCATGAGTGCTTTGTGAAGTGCGTCGAGGATCGCCTTCCGCTGGGCGGTGAACCGGCCGAGGATCAACACAGTTCGCGACGCGATGTCGGACAGCATGCGGCTCACCCCCTCTCCGTCGAGGCGCTTCGAAAGTCCCTCGATGGTTTCCGCACGCTGGGAGCGCACCGTCTGCTGTCGGCGGCGAATCGCGCCTCGCTCGGAGCGAGGGAAGAGCACCGCGGACTCCGTTGGCATGTACGCCATGAATCGGCCCCAGTCGCAATCGTAAAACGAGCGTTCGGGCTCGACGACCCAGAGCCGGGCAAAGGTCAAAGCTTCGTCGAGTGACAATCCGACCGCGAGCGACTGGTAGAGCTTCTCGGCGAAGTTGAGTGCGGCAATGTTGCTCACGAGGCCCTGCACGCCCACGACCGCAGGGACGCCGGCACGCATGAACGGGCGGACGAACGACCAGAAGCCGCTGTTGCATGCGTTGAACACCGCGAGCTTCGTGTTGGCGCGGGAAAGGCGCAATGCAAGGACGTCGTTCCACGCCCATGCGGAGCGGTTTGGGAGTGCCTCGAGCCGGGATACGCCGGTCAACTGTCGATTCTTTGCCATTAGATCTGCGCTCGCAAGCTGAACCATCGCACCGCGCCCGTCCTCCACTTCGGTGTGGCCGGCGTAGTGGAAAAGATCGCAACCGGAGGCGAGAGCACCGTCCACCTCGTCCGCCGAATCTGCGCGGACGAAGTTAAAAGTAAGGAGTCTCTTGAGCGGGCGCATCGCCTTTGCGAGACTTGCATGCTCAATATTCACGCCCCACATGTCCGAACCATCGTCGAAAAGCGCGCCGACAAACAGTCCGTGCTGCATGCGATCGGTCAGTGGTGGCGCGCCAACGAGCGACGGCGGCTCGCGCACGAGCGATATGCGCCCGTCCAAGAGCAGAAAGCCGCCACGTGCTGTGGGCGCCTCGACATCGCGGCGATAGAGGAACTCCCAGGGCAGGTCGATCAAATCGTCGTCGAGGCAGACGCGCAGGCGAAGTCCCAGCCCTTCTTGGGGCGCGATGATCCGAAGGCTTTCGCCGAGCATGCGCCAAACCTCGTCAGGCAAGAGCAAGCGGGCGAGCTGACGCCCGACCTCGGCACCTTTCGCGAGCGGCGCATCAACTGGCAGGCGATAGTCGGCCTCGGAAAACTCGCCGAGCTTTACAGCAGCCGGATGCCGCATGCCCCCAGCCGGAGTCGAATGTGCAATAACTTGCAGATAGGGTCCCTCGCGCCACGCGCGCAGGGAAAAGTCGACGAAGCGAAGACTTGTCGTCACTTTATTGGTCGGTCTGCTGGCTTGGACATTCTTCTTTTTCTCGCCACGGTTGGTCAAGATGGGTTTTCTCTTGGCGGCTGCCCTCAACGCCTCCTCAAGGCCAGCCCCTCGGTGGACAAAGAGGGATGACGGGAAGGTTCAATCTTCCTTCTTGATTCTTCCTTCTTCCTTTTCACCGCCGTCTAGACGAACAGCGGAATCACATCGAGCCTTGCGCTCTGCTCGCGCAGCGTCTCCTCGGGCGGCGCCGAGGCGAAACGGCTGACGGCGTCGAGCACCTTCGGGAGGAGATGAATGTCGCCCACAGTTGCCAGGAAGATCCCGGGACGCGCGAGGACCCAGTGCACAGCGGTATCGATATCGCCCTGGTCCTCAAACGGCTCATACCATGTGGCGCGTGTGTGATCGCGACCCCACCACGGACGACGCGCGATCGACTTGATCGTCTGCACCGCGACGTTTCGCTCGCTGCATACGGAAGCGAGTCGATTGAACGCGGCAGCATAGTGAGGGTCTTGCATCGTGATGTAACTGTACGGAAGCAAGACTGTGTCGAAGTCGAAGCGCTCAAGACTGCGCAGGTGCGTCGCCGCGATCTGGCTGCCGTGCCCGGTAACGCCGATGAACCGCACCAATCCCTGCTCGCGCGCTTCGACACAAGCATCGAGCGCTCCCTTCGGACTCAGCGCGATATCCCATTCGATCGGGTCAGCGAGGCTGTGGAGCTGGATCAGATCCACGCGCTCCACGCCCATGCGTTCGAGGGAATGGTGGATGTCGCGCTTGGCGTCATCATAGGTGCGCCCGCCGGTCTTGGTAGCGAGGAAGAAACGCCCGGGGTGCTTTTGAAGCCAGGGGGCGATCCGCAATTCCGCGTCGCCATAGCCGGCCGCGACGTCGATATGGTTGACGCCGTAGCGCAGGAGGACCTCGAGCGTTTGATCCGCTTCGTCCTGCGTGACTTTTGACAAAGCCGCCGCGCCAAAGGTGGCCCGGGTACTCTCGTGTCCCGTGCGCCCGAAGAGTTGCCTGGAAATCATGGCCGCGTGTAAAGGGAGAAGTATGAAGGAAGTCTCAAGAGGTCACCATGAAGAACACGATATGTTCTTTGTTGAATCCTCATTAGAGCCTGACCGTGCCGTTCTCACGGAAGAAGACGGGCAACTGGTCGAGCGGGGCGGATTCATTGACGACTTGGCCGCCATCGAAAACCTCTCCACTCCCATGGCTTATCCACCGTGTTCCGGTGGGCAGATAGACCTCACGGGCGCGTTGCCCCTCAAACAAAATCGGTGCGACGAGCACATCCGGTCCGAACATATAGGCATCCTCGACGGCCCAGGCTTGGGCGTCAGTGGGAAAGTCGTAAAACAACGGGCGGATGATCGGAGAGCCTTTTGTATGCGCAGCGGACATCAAGCCGCGGATATAGGGACGCAGGCGCTCGCGCAGCCGCAGGTATTTCTCCAGAATGGCGTAGGCCTCCTCGCCGAAACTCCAGAGTTCGTTGGGCGCGCCGCTCACGCACTTGCCACCACCGGTCGTTGACAGGGCCTTGCTGTGCGGCTCGCGGTCGCCGTGCATGCGAAGCACCGGTGAAAACGTCGCGAACTGAAACCACCTGATCAGGCATTCTCTAAAGGAGGCATCGTCGTTCACACCGCCGTGAAATCCGCCGATATCGGTTGTCCACCACGGAATTCCAGCGAGTCCCATGTTAAGTCCCGCCGCAAGTTGGATTCGCAGGGATTCAAAACTTGAATCGATATCGCCCGACCAGACGAGAGCGCCGTATCGCTGGCTACCGGCCCACGCGCATCGGAGGAGATTGACAACATTCTCCTGTTTCTCGGCGGTCATCCCCTCGTAAAAACCCTGGGCATACTTCAGCGGGTAGATGTTACCCACCTGCAGGTTCGGACCGAGATAGTAGCGGTAATGGTCGAAGTCGTAGACCGCGTACTCCGGTTCCGCCTCGTCGAGCCAGAAGATTCTGACTCCCTTGTCGTAATAGTTCTGTTTAATCAGATTCCACACATGCTCGCGCGCCTTCGGGTTGGTGGGATCGTAAAACACCGTTTCGCCGAGAAATTCCATCGTCGTCGCGACGCCGCGCTCAGTCCGCACGAGCAATCCCTTCGCGCGCATCTCGGCAAACTGGGACGAATTGCGGTCGATGGTCGGCCAGACTGACACCATCAGCTTGATTCCCATCGCCTCGAGTTCCTGCACCATCGCGGCAGGGTCGGGCCAGTAATCAGGATCGAACTTGTATTCACCCTGCATCGGCCAGTGGAAGAAATCCGCCACGATAACATCGACGGGCAGTCCACGCCGCTTATACTCGCGTGCAACCGCCAGAAGTTCGTCCTGCGTCTGGTAACGCAGCTTGCTCTGCCAAAGACCCAAGCCATACTCCGGCATCATCGGAACCGAACCGGTCACTTCAGCATAGTTCGCGAGAATCTCGGCGGGCTCGTCTCCTGCGGTAATCCAGTAGTCCATCTGCTTTGTGGACGTCGCGATCCATTCGGTGCAGTTCTTTCCGAACGAGACTTTGCCAATCGCCGGATTGTTCCAAAGAAAGCCGTAGCCGCGGCTCGATAGGGCGAAGGGAACCGACGCTTGTGAATTGCGCTGCGCCAATTCGAGCACGCAATTCTTTTGATTCAGGAAGCCATGTTGATACTGGCCCATTCCGAAGAGCTTCTCTTCGGGACGCGATTCGAAGCGGACGGTCAGCGTGTAGTCCCCACCCAGGATTGGTTTGAATTCACGGGGGTAGATCGACAAAGCACTGTTGAAGTATGTGACCGCGGCTTTATCGATCTGACCATCGCCGGACTCCATGTTGCCGAGCCTGACGCGCATGAACTCCTCGAGCAGAACCTCGCCCTTCCGGTCGACGAAGGCTATCTGCCCTCTGGGATCGACACGCGCGGTGATCCGGCCGTTCGTGATCGATGCGGACCCGTCGCCCTGGATGGAGATCTTGGGGGTCTCGGCGTTCTCTCTGGGAACGAGAGCCCAGTCTTGGTCTTCGAAGCACGCGGTCATCGTGCTTCGGACGCGCAGGCTGTCCTTTCCCCAAGCCTCTATGACCAGCCTCTCATTGGCATATTCGCGGACTAACAAACTATTCTCGGAACGGAACATGGAATGAACGCAAGGTTGGATGAAAAAAATGCAGAATCACCCCGCCAAGCCAGCGGGAAATGCCTTTGTCTTCTGGCTTGGCCGGAACTTAGAAAAGGCAGAAGGGATGCTGCCTTTCTTCCCTACTTTTTCTCCATGATGGTCTTGATCTTGGCGGCCGCCTCCTTCAATGCGGCTTCGGCACTGGCTTCGCCCGTGAGCGCTTTCTGAATCGCAGTTCGGGTCGCCAGGGAGATGTCGGGATACTTCGCTCCGCCGTTCTGCGACCTGGCCCGAGCGGTGGCCATTTGGTCGACAAAGGGCTGCAACTGCGGATCGGCTTCGCCCTGCTGCTTGGCGACGCTCTGGATGGAGGAAATGTAATTAAAGGTATCGCAGATCTTGCGCAGCCGTTCGGGCTCCTGCGTGAACGCGACGAATTTCACAGCGGCCTCTTCGACCTTGGAGTCGCCTTTGAGGACACACCAGACCTCGCCACCGAGCGGGACGACGGGCTTCTCACCCTCCTTCGGCACCGGGATAGTGACGATCCCAAAATCGATACCGCTCTTCCTGACATTGGCGAGCTGCCAGGGTCCCATCACCATCGTAGCCGCGCGCCCGCCGAGAAATTGATTAGGCACGTCGCCTTGGCTCCAATTGACCACGTCCTTCGAGGCGACGCCTTTCTTTACCCAATCAACCCAAAGCTGGAGCGCTTCGACCGCGTTGGCGGCGCCAAGATCGGTCAAACTCCCGCCGTTGCTCCAAAGGAAAGGCTCCCACTGCCAGGTCGCCTGCTCGTCATTTACCGCAGAGAACGCAATCCCATAGACCGGGCTTTTCGTCGTTTTTGTGGCGGTTTCGGTCAGCTCGGCCCAAGTCTTAGGCGGCGAAGCCACGCCGGCTTCGGTAAGCATCTTCTTGTTGAAGTAGAGGGCGAGACTGTTGCTGCCGATGGGCACGCCAAAAACTTTGCCGCCGTCACTGACCGCGGCCTTCGGTCCCGGATAGATATCCTCCCAGACTTTGATCTTGGCCACGTCCGCGGAGATATCCTTGAGAATACCGGCTTTGGCGACCCTAAGCACGTCGGGGTTGTCAATCGCGGCAATGGCCGGCGGCTTACGAACGGCAGCCATCTGCAGTGTGCGGCTCACCAGTTCTCCGAAAGGAACAAATGTGAAGCGAAGCTTGATGTCGGGATTCGCCGCTTCAAATTCCTTCTGCATCTCATTCAGAGAAGCGAGCTGGCCCTCCACGTTGAAGTAATGGATGACCTCCACGGTTACCTGGGCCCTGGTATTGGCGAGTGCGAGGCCCGCAAGAGCGGAGCCGAGCAGCACGAAGCGGCGGAACTGGGGTTTTCTGAGGGTAGTATTGGTTTTCATTTTGCTAGCTTAGGGTGAACGTTGAGAAAGAGATCATTTGCTTCGTTGGAGAAGGAGTTGCACGAGGTTAAGCAAAAGGACGAGCACGACGAGGAGGGTTGCTATGGCGGCCGCTTGGCCGAAATTTAGCACCGAGAATCCCACCTGGTAAGCGTAAGTTGACAAAAGGTGCGTTCCATTAGCCGGGCCGCCGCCGGTCATGATCCATACCACATCAAATACCTTGACGGTGTAAATGGTGCCAAGCATGAGCACGGCTACCGAGACGGGCTTCAGCAAGGGCATGGTGATGTAGGCCACGCGCTCCCAAAAGCTCGCCCCGTCAATTTTCGCCGCTTCATAGACATCCTCCGGGATGCTGCGCATCCCGGCATACAGCAAGATGAAATTGAACGGGAAGCCAATCCAGATGTTCGTGACAATGGTGGCGGGAAGCGCGTAGTCGGGGTCGGAGAGCCAGGGGAATGGACCGAGCCCAATGAGCTGGCCGATCCGGTTTATCGGGCCAACTTCGTTGAAAAGCCCTTTGAAGATGTTCGCCGCCGTCAACACGGGCGAGACCCATGGAATAAGCAGCGCGGCCAGGCAGAAGTTCTTGAGCGGGAAGTTCGCCTGAAAGAGCAGCGCCAAAAGGAAGCCGATTGTGAATTGAAAGAGGATGCTGAAAAACGCAAAAAGAAGCGTGTTGATCAGGGCCTTCCAGAAAATGGGGTCCGCGAGGGCCGCCTGATACTGAGTGAGGCCGTTGAACGGCATTTCCCCACTGACGAAGGTTTCAACCGTGGCGTCCCGGAAGCTCAACGCCAGACTGTAGACGACGGGGTAAAGCAGGAGGATCAAACAGAAAATGACGAAGGGCAGAATGAACAAATAAGGCGAAGCTGCTATGAGGAACTTCCTTGTGTTCATCGAGAGGGTGCGCATTTTCGCTCAATCGCTCATTTGACGGCGCCGCGAGTGACGCCTGCCACGATGAAGCGGCTGGCAAGGACGACGAAAATGACAGCCGGAATCGCGGTGAGAACACTTCCAGGCAATAGAAAACCCCAATCGATTCCGTATTGCCCGAAGGCTTTGTAAAGCTCGAGCGTGAGCGGTTGCAAGCTGCTTTCGGTGATAAGGCTCAAGGCGAAGAGAAGGTCGCCCCAAGGCATCAGGAAGCTGAAAATTCCGACAGTGACGAGTCCGGGAAGCGTAATCGGCAAGACGACGACAAGGAACGCACGAAACGGGCCCGCTCCGTCCACCATGGCGGCCTCGACCAGTTCGTAGGGCAATTCCTTCATATAAGCCGAGAGCATGATCAGCGCGAAGGGAACGGTGAAAGTCATGTCGGCCAGGATCAGACCAGGAAGGGTATTCACGAGGTTGATCTTGGAGAAAACGATGAAGAGTGGGATCACGAAGACGATTCCCGGGAGCATCTGCGTTACGAGCATGAACGTGGAAAGCGCGGTGCGGCCGACGGGCTTTTTCCACACAAGTCCGTAAGCGGCCGGCGCGGTGATCAGGAGTGTGCCGATCGACGTTACCGTGCTGACCAATAAGCTGTTTCGAACATGCGGCCAGAGACGTTCCAGCGCCTTCGACCAGTTCTCAACCACAAAGTGCCTGGGCCACAAACTCTGATCCACCCCGAAAAGCTCCGCCGGAGTCATGAAGCTCCCGACCAGAACCCAATAGAAGGGTGAAAGCAGGACGGCGGTGACGATAACGACGCTTGCGGTGATCCACCAGCGTCCTGAGTTTGAAGTCATAGGGGGTAACTTTTAACTCGCCCGGCGAACCCAAACCAGCATCTCGCCAGGACCACGGTTATTCCAAGCATAATAGGGAACCGCTGTCACCTTGATTTCCTGTTTGGCCGGCGGCTCGTCTGCGTAGAGGCTGTCGGCCTGCGCTTGTTCACGAACCCCGGGGCCGATGAGCGCCAGAACGCCGCCCGCCAATCCAGGCTGTTCTACAGGCTCAAACAAGCCATCTGGAGCCAGCGCCACCGCATCGAGTTCGGGTCCGTTGTCAACTTCTTCCAGGCAGTAAACCAGCGGGCCCCTGGCCAAAGCAAGGCGTCCGCGATTAACATCCACCTCATAGCGGCAGAATTTCATCCTGACTGGCAGCTCGAAATTCAGCTCAACCCGGTCCCCGGGCACCCACGTTCGCCGCACAGTGACGTAGCCGCTTTCCACCGGCGGCGCGAGCGATTCCCCATTGACCTTGAGCTCCCAGTGCCCGGCCCAATCTGGAACGCGGAAGGAAAGGGCCTTTTCCACCGGCGCTTCCGCCTGGACTTCGACCGTGTTGTTTCCTTGATAGGGCAATCCGCTGCGGACCCGGAGCGTAATCCCATTTGCCCGCGCTTCGCTGGTCACATAGTGGTGAACGGCGAGCGCATCCTCTCTTTGCGAATAGAGATACCCGGAAAGCGAACTGACGAGCCGCGCAAGGTTGGGTGGGCAACAGGGAGTCCACCACGGCCAGGCTACCCTCTTGTGCGATCCGGAACTTGCCATCGGATTGTCATAAAAGAAGCATCGGCCTTCGAGGCTGATGCCGGAAAGGATGTTGTTATAGAGCGCCCGTTCCATGACGTCGCCGTACTGGCCGTCAAGTCTGGCCTGCAGCATTCGATGCCCGAACAAGAAAAGTCCGATCGACGCACACGTCTCGGCATACGAGTTCTCATTCGGAAGGTCGTAATCGCGGGTGAACCCCTCATTCTCCGACGCCGAACCGATCCCACCCGTGATGTAGAGCTTCGTTGTGACGACATCTCGCCATAGCCGTTCGCACGCCGCGAGCAGTTCGTCGTCGCCATCTTCCAGCGCCAGACCCGCGGCCGCCGCAAGAAGGTACATCGCCCGGACAGCGTGCCCGACCACCTTGATCTGCTTGCGAATCGGTTCGTGGGCCTGCATATAGGCGTAGGGCGAACCGGGGTGGTTGGGTCGGAACGGACGCGAATCCTGGCGCGCAACCGCTTCCTGATCGAAGTAAGTTCGGCGATTGCCCGCGCTCGTCGATGAAAGTAGCGGCACAGATCCAGGTAGCGGCGTTCCTTGGTGACGTGATAAAGGCGAAGGAGGGCCAATTCGATCTCCGGATGGCCGCAGTAGCCCCGAATTTGACCTGGCTCACGACCGAAAGTCGCCGCGATGTAGTCGGCGAAACGCCGCGCGACTCGCAGGAGCCGGTCCTTTCCGGTCGCTTCGAAATGAACCACGGCTGCTTCGATCAAGTGTCCGGCGCAATAGAGCTCGTGCAGGTCTCGAAGATTCTTGAATCGATGCTGCGGGCGCCAGGTAAGGATGTGACTATTGACGTAGCCATCCGGCTGTTGCGCCCTCTCGAACAGGCCGATAACCTCCTCAACACGCGCCTCCAAAGCCGCGTCGCGCGTTTGCTCCAAGCGTGCAGATGCGGCTTCCAACCATTTCGCGAGGTCGGAATCCCAAAAGATGCTGCCGCCCCAATATCCCGCATCGGCCCAAGGGTCTGCGAGCTCGCGGCCCCGATGCATCCTCCGGTCGAGAAGCATCGCATCCATCTGTCCCTCCGCCCGCATTTCCTCGAACTGATGAGCAAGCGTGGTCTCCCCGATGAGATCACGCCAGGGTTTCCAGAAACCATCGTCGATTGTTACCTGACCGCGGGGGAGGGACTGCCACATATGAAAGGAAGAAGTAAGAATTAGGAAGAAAGAAATGCCTAGCTGAGGAAAGATCAAGAAGGATGGCTTGGGTCTGTTTGACGATCGTCACGAAGATTGCAGTTAGTTCGTCACACTCGTTTCGCAAGGGGTTGAAGCTTGTCCCGGCGCACCAGGGCCGCCATCGACGAGTAACTCCAGCCAGTAGGCGGATTCCTCGAGTTCCCGAAGAGAGTCGCCGCATTTGGCGACGAACTCCGACTTGCTGCGCGGGGGATATGCCTCGCGATAATATCCACTTGTCGAAACGCGCGACCTTGAGCAGCTCTTCGGTTCTCGGCGCATTGGAAGAGCGATTGTCGCTTCTTCCTTTCCAAGCCGGGGTTCAATTGTCGTAATACAGGGAGAACTCGTGCGGGTGCGGGCGCAGGCGCAGCGGATCGATCTCGTTGTCGCGCTTGTAGTCGATCCATGTGCGGACAAGATCATCCGTGAAGACGCCGCCTTCGGTAAGGAAGTGGTGGTCTTCCTCCAGCGCCCGCAGCGCCTCGTCGAGCGACCCCGGCGTCTTGTTCGTGCCCGCCAGCTCCTCCTTCGACATCTCGTAGATGTCGCGATCCAGCGGATCCCCTGGATCCATCCGGTGTCGGATGCCATCGAGCATCGCCATGACCATCGCGGACCACGCCAGGTAGCCGTTGCAACTCGGATCGGGGCAACGGAACTCCAGCCGCTTCGCCTTGGGATTCTTCGAGTACATCGGAATACGGATCGCGGCTGAGCGATTCCGCGCGGACAGCGCGAGGTTGACCGGCGCCTCGAAGCCCGGCACCAGGCGGCAGTAGGAGTTCGTCGTGGGAGCCGCGAAGGCCAGAATGGCGGCCGCGTGCCTAAGCAGCCCGCCGGCCGCGTGCAGGCCCAGCTCGCTCAGCCCGGCGTATCGATCCCCCGCGAAGAGCGGCGTGCTTCCCTTCCACAGGGAGATGTGAGTGTGCATGCCGCTGCCGTTGTCCTCGAAGATCGGCTTGGGCATGAACGTGACGGTCTTGCCGTGACGCCGCGCGACGTTCTTGCAGATGTACTTGTACCACATGAACTGATCGGCCATCTTCACCAGCGGCGCGTAGCGCATGTCGATCTCGCTCTGCCCCGCGGTGGCCACCTCGTGATGGTGCGCTTCGACGACGATGCCGATCTTGCGCATCTCGTAGACCATCTCCCCGCGGAGATCGTGGTAGGTGTCGGTCGGGCTGACCGGAAAGTACCCGCCCTTGAAGCTGGGTTTGTAACCGAGGTTTGGCTCCTCGATGCGCGCCGTGTTCCACGCGCCTTCGACCGAATCGATCTCGTAGTACCCCTTGTGCTGGTTCTGCTCGTAGCGCACCTCGTCGAAAATGAAGAACTCGGGCTCTGGCCCGACGTAGCACGTATCGGCGATGCCCGACTCGCGCAGATGCGCCTCGGCCTTGCGCGCGACATGACGAGGGTCGCGCGAGAAGTCCTGACGCGTCACCGGATCGACGACATTGGCGATGATGCTGACCGTAGGCCTGGCGAAGAACGGATCGATGCAGGTCGTGTCGGGGTCCGGGACCGCCATCATGTCCGACTCGTGAATGCCCTTCCATCCGCGAATGGACGACCCGTCGAACCCCAGCCCTTCCTCGAACGTCCCATCGTCCCAGGTTTCGATCGGGAAGGAGCAATGCTGCCACGACCCGAGCATGTCGACAAACTTCAGGTCCACCATCTCGGCCTGGTAGTTTCTTCGCAAGGGTGAAGAAGTCGGCGGCCTTCATGGACGTACCTTCGGGAAGTGACTACTTTTCGGGCGAACGTGTCCGCGTGTCAAGACGGCAATCCATAGAATAAAGTATGAAGTAAGAATTAAGAAGGAAGAACTGAAAAGTCGAACGCCAGGCTGATTTGCACACCGGACTTCTCCATTCGGCTGTCAATTCTGCTTTCCCCGCTCAATTCCGTCCGGGAGGAAGCTTCTTACTTCTTCCTTTTAGATCAGGTGCGCGAGCGCCTGATCAGGACGAGGTTTCGCAGATAGATGATCCATCCGGTGGTCTGACCGAGGATCCCCACGATGTCGCGGCGCCAGATGAAATAGATGAGCAGCATCG
The DNA here is from genome assembly GCA_963731945.1 of uncultured Verrucomicrobiae bacterium. Lineage (GTDB taxonomy): Bacteria > Verrucomicrobiota > Verrucomicrobiia > Chthoniobacterales > Terrimicrobiaceae > DASTFP01. Next base: position 54,926 of record CAVSXN010000015.1, read on the forward strand.
TCGCTCCGATGAGGCTCATCCACCAAAACGAGACAGGCACAACCGAGCGTTTGCTCTTCTCACTCGTGAACCATTGGATAAGCATGCGCCCAGTGAAGAGAAGTTGACCGGACAAGCCGATTGCTACCCAGACCAAACCGGCCGGGCTCGTCACGTTGAAGATTGTCGAGAGCCAGCCTCGCGTAGTCTGCTGATCGTAATAGAACCGCGAAAATTCGTCCGGCGTCAGCATCCGATCGGTGCCCGGACCCAAGCGTTTGACAATATATACGAGCGATCCGTCCTTCAGCCGTGCCGTTTTCGCGTTATCCTTCGCGCCGGAGAGAGCCACTTTGAAACGAATTTCCGAGCCTGGGATTATCGAATCGTCAACTGGTCTTCCGATTTCATCGAGGGGCTCGGCGTGAAGTGTCGCAAAGCAAAGGAGCAGGGCAGCGAGAAAGCGGAGACTTCGCATGGTGGGCGAGCCTTATCGCACCAGGTCTGCCGGATCGCAAGGCGGCACAGGCTTTTGCGATGGGGTGTCTCCCGCAGGCACGGGCGGGGAGGCAGGAACGTTTCCGCCGTCGCTTCCGCCCTCTCTTTCATGCGGATCGAAAAAAAGGTCGATCGCAAGAAACAAGGCTTTGGAGTGACGCGCAAAGATCAGGCTGAAGAGAAAGACCGGCCCCAGCACCGCCAGAAGTAACTGCTGGACTGGCAAGTCGAATTTCCATTCCAGCAAGCCGTAAATCGCGAGCCCAACCACGCTGCCAACGCCGTAGTTAATCGCCCAGATCGACATCAGGTAGTATCCGGGCTCGCGTTCGTAGGGATATCCGCAGCGCGGACAACCATCGAGCGGAGTAAACCAATCTCGCATTCTTCGCATTCGTCTCCAAGGAACGAAGATCCGGCTCACCCCGCATGCCGGGCAGCGCAAATGGAGGGCTCGGCGGAAATAACGCCCAGCGGTGGCCGTTGTGCGCGGCTCTTTCACGGCTTCAGGATACGCCGGCGCCGCGGTCACGCAAAGCCGGGATTATTATCTTGAGCGAGGTGGAAGCGGACGACAATACTGGTGAGTTTTCGCGTTATGCCAAATACGATCTTAGTCGGGGCTCAGTGGGGAGATGAAGGCAAGGGAAAGATTATCGATTTTCTCACCGACGAGGCGGAGATCGTCGTCCGTAGCCAGGGCGGAAACAATGCCGGTCACACGGTGATCATCGGGGAAAACAAGTATGTTCTTCATTTGATTCCCTCGGGCATCCTGCGCCCGGGAAAAACATGTGTCATCGGGAATGGCGTGGTCATCGACCCCGTCGATTTGGTCCGCGAGCTCGATGGCTTGCGCAAGCAAAGAGTCAAAATCGCCGATAACCTCATCATCAGCGATTGCGCGCATATCGTTTTTCCCTACCACCGTCTGCTCGACGAATGCCGGGAACGCGCCAAGGGCGACAAGAAGATCGGCACGACCAAGCGCGGAATCGGTCCGTGCTATGGCGATAAGGTCGAGCGCACGGGGCTGCGTATGGGGGATCTTGTGCGGCCGAAGGTGTTCTCGGAGAAGCTCTGCGCCAAGATCGAGGAAAACAACAAGATCCTCCGCGCATTCGGCGAGAAACCGATCGATTTCGTGGAGGTCAACAAAGCGTATCTCTCTGCCGCCCGAAAGCTTGCACCACTCATAAGGAACACGGTTGTCTATCTCCACATGGCCATCAAGGCGCGCAGGAAGATTCTCTTTGAAGGAGCTCAGGGCACTTTTCTTGATCTTGACCACGGCACGTATCCGTACGTCACCTCATCGAATACCACGGCAGGCGGAGCTTGCACCGGCACCGGGGTGCCGCCGCATCACATCGATCGGGTGATCGGCGTGATGAAGGCATACACGACGCGTGTGGGCGAGGGACCCTTTCCAACCGAGAACAAGGAAATTTCGGACATGCTGCACAAGATGGGCCGGGAGTTCGGTTCGACCACGGGACGTCCGCGCCGCTGCGGGTGGTTTGATTCTGTCGCGACACGCTATTCGTCAATGATCAACGGCATTGACGAGCTTGCGGTGACCAACCTCGACGGGCTCGATCAGGTTGAATGCATCAAAGTCTGCGTCGCCTACAAGCTTGGCGGGAAAACGCTGCCGGTCCCGCCTTCCGACCTTCGCCAACTCAAGCGGTGCGTGCCAGTCCTTATCGAATTGCCTGGCTGGAGAAAATCCACGGATCGCGCGAGAACGTTTGACGCACTCCCCCCCAGGGCGAGAAACTATCTCAAGAAAATCGCTTCCCTTACCGGCCCGAGGCTTTCTTTGGTAAGTGTCGGAGCCGATCGCGAACAGACAATCCGTCTCTAGACTCCCGGGTTAGAGAACTCCCCGTGAAAGCCGTTCCACGCCACGTCGCGATCATAATGGACGGCAACGGCCGTTGGGCGCAGAAACGCGGTCTTCCTCGGCTGGCTGGCCACGAACAGGGAGCAAAATCGATCCGCGAGTGCGTCGATGCGGCCATCGAGGCGGGGGTTGAGTATCTCACGCTTTACGCATTTTCCTCGGAAAACTGGAAGCGGCCGGTGCCGGAGGTGCAAGGTCTAATGAGACTCCTCGAGCGCTTCCTGGAGGACAAGCTCCGGGAGATGCTCAAGGAAGGGGTGCGCCTTCAAGCCATTGGGCGGCTGAGCGAGTTACCCGAAGCCTGCCAGCGCAAGCTCTCTGAAGCGATTGCCGCCACCGCGTTGAATACCCGCCTGACCCTCATTCTCGCGTTGAGTTACAGCGGCCGGACCGAAATTGTCGATGCGGTCAGGGGCATAGTGCGCGACGCCCACGCCGGAAAACTGTCCGAAGAAGACGTCACGCAGGAGCTTTTCAGCCAGCGGCTCTATACCGCGGATATTCCGGACCCGGACATGCTCATACGGACATCTGGGGAAATTCGCCTGTCGAATTTTTTGCTATGGCAGCTCAGTTATACAGAGATCCATGTGACTTCAAAATTGTGGCCAGACTTCCGCAAGGCAGATCTTCTCAATGCGTTGCACGATTATAGCCAGAGAAGCCGTCGGTACGGGGGCGTTTGACTCCCTTTTCTGTTGATTTTTGCGCTTTCTGGGGGCTCTTTGAACAGGTATGCCCTTGACTTCATCTATCGCATCCCGTCGCCTGCTAATGCTGTAGATTTTTAGACATTTGCTTTATGGTTAAACAAACCATTCTCCTCGTCGATCAGGAAACTGACTTTCTCGATTGGGCCAAACACCTTCTCGAAACGACCGGGACCCGCGTGCTTACAGAGACTTCGGCAGATGGTGCCTACAAGAGCTTCTGCATGGAAACGCCCGAGCTCGTGATGGCGGAGTTGAATCTGAGCCCTTTCTCGGGCATCGAGCTACTCGCCCGGATTCGGAAGCATTCCCAGAATGCCATGGTTATCATCGTGAGCGCTTACGGAACGAACCAGAATGTCATCGAAGCCATGAAAATGGGAGCGTTCGATTTCGTGCGCAAGGAACAGTTGCCTTTCAACCTCAAAATCGTGGTGGACTCTGCGCTCAAGGCCTCGGCTGAGCTGAAAGCGGCGAATACCTTCAAGCCTGTCCTCACCGTCGAGCAGCACCAGGACGAGATTGTTGGGCGATCGGACGCCATGCAGCAGGTTTTCAAGATGATCGGGCGTGTGGCCGCGAGCGATGCGCCGGTGATGATCACAGGGGAGAGCGGCTCCGGCAAGGAACTCGTGGCGCGCGCGATCCACAACTACAGCGGGAGGAGCGGCAAGAGTTTCCTGGCGATCAATTGCGCGGCCATTCCGGAAAATCTCCTGGAAAGCGAGCTCTTCGGTCACGAGAAGGGGTCCTTCACCGGAGCGCACAGCCAGCGTATTGGACGATTTGAACAGAGCGACAACGGCACCCTTTTCCTCGATGAAGTCGGCGAGATGCCGCTTCCGGTGCAGAGCAAGATCCTTCGGGTGTTGCAGGAGGGCGAGTTTTCCCGCGTGGGCGGCAATCAGACGATCCGGGCGAACGTTCGCATCGTTTGCGCAACCAACAAGAACCTCGAAGAGGAAGTCGGTAAGAGGAATTTTCGCGAGGATCTGTTTTATCGCCTGAACGTCGTGCGAATCCATCTTCCGCCCTTGCGCTCGCGGCAGGAGGATATCCGGCAGTTGTCGGAATACTTCCTGCAAAAGATCGCGCACCATAAGCATCGGCCGGAACTCAAGCTTTCCGAAGAGGCCGCGCGCGTGCTCGAGGCATACCCGTGGCCGGGAAATGTGCGCGAACTCGAAAATACAATCCAACGGGCGTCTGTGCTGGCGACGGCAGATGTCCTTCTGCCCAAGGATATTCCGCTCGGTCAGGTTTCCACATCCGCTTCCGAGCCTCTCGCGAATGGCAGCGACAGCTCCGTTGAGAATGCCATCGAATCGCTGTTCAATGCGGCGACGACGAATTCCTCAATTGAGCTCCTTCCCTGGCTTGAGCGTGAATTCACGCTGCGCGCGATGCACAAAACCAACAACAATCAGGTTCGCGCCGCCAAGCTTCTTGGCATTACCCGGGCAACGCTTCGGAAGCGGCTCGAACGCAATGGCGCACTCGGGGTCGCGGACGACGAGTGAGCGAATTTCGCGCCTGGACCCTCGCCGGAGAGGCGTTCCGCGAAGGGGCGGTCATTCCCGTGACGGACCGTGGGTTCCGTTACGGCATGAGCGTCTTCGAAACGCTGGCGGTCCGCCGGGAAAAAATCCTCTTTCTGCGCGAGCATCTGGCGGCCCTCAAAGCTGCCTGCGCCGCGGCCGGATTTCAAGCTGGCCAAACTGAGGCATTGAGCGCCTTGAAGGGCCTCCCGGATGGAATGCTTCGCATTTACGTCACGGCCGGGGACGGCACCGTCGCCGGGCCCACCGGAGAGTCCCGAACGTTTGCCTTTTTCGAGCCAGGTGAATTTCCACGGCCTGAAGACATCGAGCGAGGCGCGCGGACGGCAATATCGCGGGTCCGGAGCGTTCCTGTGCTTGGTGGTTGGAAGACTGGCAACTACTGGGCGAATTTGCAGGCGTTCGCCACCGCGCGCGAGAGAGACTTCGACGAGGCTCTTGTCTTCAATATCGAGGGCGCCGTGATTTCCGCCTCGATGGCCAATGTCTTTTTCGTGTTCGATGGGATGCTGCGCACACCCGCCGCCAGCGCCGGTGCCCGGCGTGGAGTACTCAGAGCATGGGTCAAGGAAATGACAAAGGTTGAAGAGTGTTTGCTTTCATCAAGCGACCTGGAGGAGGCCGACGAGTGCTTTCTCACAAGTAGCCGACTCGGCGTGATGCCGGTCGCGGAGATTGAAGGACGCTGCCTGCCTTCGCGAAGTAGAGGCCAGGCCTTGGCGGCGCTGTATCGTGAAAGAATTCTCGGCGAGTGAGGCAATTTTCGTCCGGGCCAGCGTCGCGCTGAGCATCGAATCGCGAAGACGTTTCTTTGAAATAGCCGAAGCCGCGCAACCCTTCGTGTCCGCCCTCGTGGCGCGGTCCGGAGCAGGCGGCCGTGTCTGGATTGTCTGCGCGGATGTGCGGACCCAGGAAGACTTCGCCGCGGAGCTGATCGCCTGGCTTCCAAGGGCAAGGCTCTTGCCGGAAATGGAGACCCCCATCGGAGACGACGCCCTCCCTGACCCCGAGGTAACCGCCGAGCGTCTCGAGATTCTGGGCTTGCTGGCGCAGGAGAAGGCTACCGGCCCGCTCGTTGTTCACGCCGCGCAGTGGGCGCGGGAAGTGCCTTCTCCTCGTTCTTTGGCAAAGTCAGTGCTTGCTCTCACAAAGGGCGACAGGGTCGTTTTGCTCGAGGCGGGCGAAAGATTGATCGGCGCCGGATACGAGCGAGTGCCGCAGGTGTCAATGCGCGGGCAGTTTGCGATTCGTGGCGGCATCATGGACGTTTTCTCGTGGCAGACATCCCTGCCCGTTCGCATCGAGTGGGACGACGAAGTCGTGGATTCCGTCCGCCCATTCGATCCCGACACGCAGATTTCCATTGGCGAAGCGACCGCGTGCGAGATTCTTATCGGCAAATTTGATGCGAAGCTGGTTCCGCTTCGTGACTATCTTCGGAAGGAAGATCTGATCATTGATCTGGCGGGGAGCGAGGAGAAGGCGCACGTCCGGATTTCGAGCGAAACCGGAGACGACCCGACGCCGTTTTTCTCGCAGCCATTTGGAAAATTCGATGCGGGTGATCTCGTCCTCGACACCGTTCGCCGCGAGCGCTTCTTCGGTCAGTTGGCGGAGTGGCAAACCGCGGGTTGGCAGGTGTCGCTGGCGGCCGGCAGCGACGGTGAGATCGAGAGATTTCAAGAGCTCGCCGCAGAAGGGCATTTCGACGTTTCCGCCGTCAACTTTCTGCAAGCCCCCATTGCCCGCGGCTTCGTTTTTCCGACCGCCCGCCTCGCGGTTCTATCCGACGCCGAGCTGTTCGGGCGCTCATCGTCGCTTCGCCAGCGGCGCCTCTCCCATCGCCGCGAGCGCATGCTCGCCGGCCGCGCGGCGATCGACTTCACGGAGTTCGAATCCGGCGACTATGTCGTTCATCTCGAACATGGCATTGGCCGGTTCGCGGGACTGCAGACGATGCCTGGCAATGGCGAGGGAGAGACGCTCTTGCTTGAATACGCCGGCGGCGCCCGTCTCTACGTGCCCCTGGATCAAGCCTGGCAAGTCGCGCGCTACGTGGGTGTTGGGAAACGACACCCCGAGCTTTCGCAACTCGGCGACGGGCGCTGGGCAAAGGCCCGAGAGAAAGCCCGGCGATCCATCTTCGACTACGCCTCCGGCATGCTCCGCGTCCAGGCCGAACGCGACATGAGCCCGGGGTTCTCCTTTGGCCCAGATACCCACTGGCAGAACGAATTCGAGGACGCTTTTCCATTCGAGGAAACCGCGGACCAGCTTCGGGCGATCATCGAGACGAAGCAGGACATGGAATCGGAGCGTCCCATGGATCGTCTCATTTGCGGCGATGTGGGTTTTGGAAAGACGGAAGTGGCGCTTCGGGCGGTTTTCAAAGCGGTCATGGGCGGAAAGCAGGCGGCCATGATGGCGCCGACGACCGTGCTGGCCCAGCAGCACTATCAGACGCTTAGGGAGCGAATGAGCGATTATCCGGTGACGATCGAGCTTCTCAGCAGATATCGGACGGTCGCGGAGCAAAAGCGTGTCATCAGCGGTCTGGCCGACGGCAGTATCGACGTGGTCGTGGGAACGCATCGTCTCGTTTCATCAGATGTCCGTTTCAGAGATATCGGACTTCTCGTGGTCGATGAGGAGCAACGTTTCGGTGTGAAGCATAAAGAGCTCCTCAAAGACCGCTTTCGCCAGGTGGACGTGCTCACCCTGTCGGCTACGCCGATACCCCGCACTTTATATCTTTCGTTGATGGGGGCGCGGGATATGTCGCTGATCGAAACGCCGCCGCCCAACCGCCAACCGGTTGAGACGGTCGTCAGCGCCTACGATGAACGAATCTTTCGCGACGCAATCCAGCGCGAACTCGTTCGTGGCGGACAGGTGTATTTCCTGCACAATCGCGTGCAAACCATTGAACGTGTCGCCAAGCGCATTTGCGAGCTCTGTCCAGGGGCGCGTGTGGTGATCGGGCATGGTCAGATGAGCGAGCACGAACTCGAGTCGGTCATGCGGACATTCGTGACGGGCGACGCGGATGTGCTCGTTTCAACGACGATCATCGAAAGCGGCTTGGATATTCCCAACGCCAACACAATCGTCATCGACCGTGCGGATCTTTTTGGCCTTGCCGATCTCTACCAACTTCGGGGGCGGGTGGGCCGGTCGCAGACCAAGGCGTATGCCTATCTGATGCTGCCTCGCGATCTCATGGGCGCCGCCCGCAAACGCGTCTCAGCCATCAAACAGTATTCCGACCTGGGCTCCGGGTTCAAAGTCGCCATGCGCGATCTCGAAATTCGCGGTGCCGGCAACTTGCTTGGAACTGCGCAAAGCGGACACATCGTGGCCGTGGGTTTCGATCTCTATTGCAAGCTTCTCAAGCGGGCGGTGGAAACGATCTCGGGCAGCTCGCGCGCACACCGTGCGCCTGCCGGCCTGAGACTCGATTTTCTTTCCACCGAGGAAATGCAATGGCGCCGCGCACCAGGCGATTTGGCCGGAGCCTTCCTCCCGGCCAGCTATATTGCGGATCCCCGCACACGGATCGCCTGTTATCGCCGTCTTGCCGAAGCGGAGGATCGCGCGGCCATCGATCGGCTTCGCACCGAATGGCGCGACCGCTTCGGGCCTCTCCCGATTCAGGCCGAAAACGCCCTTCTGGCCGCGTTGATCCGGATTGAGGCCGCCCGGCGCCGAATCACGATGGTCGAAGTACGTGAGCGCAGGTTGATGCTGACACAGCGGCGCGAACTGCTGCAAAAGGATGGAAGGTTTCCCCGCTTGACGGGCTCCGACCCCGATTCTAGTTTGCGCGAGGTCCTATCCAGTCTCGAAACGATTCCTTGCCCATGATACGCGTTGCCGTTCTCTCCGTTTTGTCGCTCGCTTTCGCCGGGAGCGCCTTGGCGCAGAGGGCCGAAGTGATCGACGGCATTGCCGCTATCGTCAATAGTGATGTCGTCACGATCTCGCAGGTGCGCGACCTCATTGGCGCCCGCGAACGCTCGCTGCGCGAGGTTTACCGTGGCCCGGAACTGGAAAGCAAGATCAAGGAGATGCGAACCGGGGCAATCAATGATCTCATCGATCGCCAGCTGATTCTCCAGGAATTCAAGAAACTTTCCGCGAAGGGGGCTGCGATTCCAGAATACGTAATCGATGACCGCGTGCAGGCCGTGATTCGTGAAGAGTTCGGGGGCGACCGTGCGGCGTTTGTCCGCACGTTGCAGGCCCAAGGCTATTCGGTGACCAGATTCAAGGAGGTCGAGCGGGAAAAAATCATCATCCAGGCAATGCGCCAGTCGAAAGTTGACAGTAATTTCGTCATTTCGCCGACGCAGATCCAGGCCTACTACGACAAGAATCGGAGCGCCTACGCCACGCCCGAACAGGTAAAGTTACGCATGATCGTGATTCGTGAAGGTTCAGCGGGCGACGTGCCGGATGTGGGCAGCAAGAAGGAACTCGCCGAAGAGATCCGCCAAAAGGTCGCCGGCGGCGCGGAATTCGATCGTATGGCGCAGATGTACTCCGAGGATGAGACGACGCAGCAGGCTGGGGGAGATTGGGGGTGGATTGAGCGGAACACTTTGAACGAGCAACTCACAAATGTGGCATTTTCGCTCCGGCCGGGCGAGGTAAGCCCGGTGGTTGGCATCGAAAACACCTACTATATCATGATGGTCGATGCGAAGAGAAGTGCCGCCGTGAAGCCGATTGGCGACGTTCGCGAAGAAATCGAAAAAAACCTCATCCAGCAGGAACGCAGCAAGGCCCAGCAGCGCTGGCTCGAGACTTTGCGGCAGAAGGCGTACATCAAAATTCTCTCGTAGAAAACGTGAAGGTCGGGATCACGTCGGGCGATCCTGCCGGGATCGGCCCGGAAATCATCTTTGCCGCTTTGGGAAGTGGCAAGCTTTCCAGCGAGTTCGATTACCAGGTGATTGGCGCGACCGACGCGTTTACGCCGGGAAGACCGGAGCGTGCTTCGGCGGAGCATGCGCTTCGCGTGTTGGAAGAGGCGGTTTCGTTGGCGAAAACGGGAGAAATTCAAGCAGTCGTCACGGGACCGGTCTCCAAAAAAAAGATGCACGACGCGGGCTTTGCCTTCGCCGGTCAAACCGAATTTTTCGCCGAACGATGCGGAGTCGCCGACTTCGCCATGTGCCTGACGGGCGGAAGGATCACCGTGGCTCTCGTCACGGCCCATGTTCCGCTCGCTCGCGTTCCCGGACTCTTAACCCTGGCGGAAATTGAGCGGGTTGGACACCTTCTCGCACACTTCCTCGCCCGCCGAGGGTTCGCTCAACCTCGCATTGCCGTGGCCGGTTTGAATCCTCACGCTGGCGAAAGCGGCGATCTGGGCTCCGAGGAAATCGAAGTGATTGCTCCGGCCGTCCAGTCGCTTGGCCTCTCCTTGGCCGGCACCGCAGAGGTTTCGGGCCCGCATCCGCCGGATACCCTGTTTCACCGCGTGGCGGCGGGCGAATTTGACGGCGTCTTGTGCATGTATCACGACCAGGGTTTGATTCCGCTCAAGCTCCATGCCTTTCATGAGGGAGTAAACGTCACGCTGGGGCTGCCGTTTCCGCGGACTAGTCCGGACCACGGAACGGCGTACGAGATTGCCGGAAAGGGCATCGCTCGTCCGGACAGCATGATCTCCGCCATCCAACTGGCATGCGAGCTGGCCGGAAAAGGACGAGACCCCTCGGGAATCGCATATCGGCAAAAATTTTGAGGTGCCGGGAGAAAATGAGTGTTTCTCCGCCGGGGCGCAATCGGGTCTTGATTCCCGACCCCCAGCCGTTCGTATGGTATGGCCGTGTTTCAGATGATATTTAACGCGATCAGCGCGGCCGAGATGGCGGCGCTGCCGAAAGAGCTGCAACTCGACCTGCTGGCAGAATTTCACCTGCTCCCTGAAGACATGGACAATTTGGACGCGAGTCGCTTTGGCAAGGTGCAGCGCGGTGGCCGCGAGCTGCATCGCTGCCGGGCCAAGGACTACCGGATCTACTTCGAAAAGCACCCGGAGGGTGTCCTCATCCATCGCGTGCTGCACAAGAATACGATCCGAGACTTCCTTTTTCGCTCCAGCCTTCCCATGGACGAGGAGGACGAACAGCTTGGAGGCGCGAAGGGGTTCTGGAAATTGATCGAGGAAGCGGAGAAGAAATCGTGAGTCCGTTCGGTAGCGAGGCGGAACGCCTGGAGCGCTTTCCCGTCGCGAAAGGCCAGATATTTGTCGCCCACGCCGGGGTCACACCTCTGCCAAAATGCGCTGCGGATGCCATGATTTCGCACATCCGCGCGAGTTGTGAAAACCATCAGGAATTCGGCGAGGTGCTTCGCGACATCGAAAAGACCAGAAAACTGTGCGCCGATTTGATCGGCGCCGACAAATCCGAGATTGCCCTCCTTGGGCCGACTTCGCTTGGTCTGAGTCTTTTCGCCAATGGGATTACCTGGCGCGAGGGCGACGAAGTCGTCTGTTATCAGGACGACTACCCCGCAAACGTCTATCCGTGGATGGCCCTGGTCTCGCAAGGCGTGAAGATTCGCCAGGTGCGGCCGGAGAAACCGGGTCGCATCACTCCGGAGATTGTTGAGCGCGAATTATCCTCGCGCACGCGACTCGTGGCCCTGGCTTCCTGCCACTATCTCTCCGGCTGGCGCATTGACGTGGACGCCATCGGCGCGCTGCTGCAGGAGCGCGGCGTCCTTTTCTCAGTGGACGCAATTCAGACGCTCGGCGCTTTTCCTTTCAGCGCGAGGCTGGTGGATTTCTTGAGCGCCGACGCTCACAAATGGATGCTCGGCCCGATGGCCATCGGCATCGTTTACGTGGCGAAGCACAATTTCGAACTGTGCCGTCCGACCTTGCTCGGATCGTGGAATATCCAATCGCCGCAATTCCTTGCCCAGGAGACGATGACGTTTCACGAAACCGCTCAGCGATACGAACCTGGCGTTCTCAACGTGGCGGGCGTCTACGGCATGCGGGCCAGTCTTGAGATGCTCGAGGCGACCGGATCCGAAACCGTTTCCTCAACGATCCTTGATGTCCGGGACCACCTGCACCGACTTCTCGAGAACATGGGATTTGAGTTTTTGTCTCCGTCTTGCGACGAACCTCTGCGTTCCGGCATCGTTACCGCGCGGCATCCGCTGGCGAGTTCCAACTCGCTTTTTTCCGCCCTTGAGAAGGAACGAATCACTGCGTCATTGCGCATGGAGCGCGGGGGGTGTGAGTGGCTGAGGTTCAGTCCCCATTTTTACAACACGCGGGCGGAGATGGAGCGGATTGCGGAGGTTTTGCGAGCAGCTCTGCCGGAGTCGAAATAAGAAATCCGTTGCCGAGCCCGGATCTCGCGCGAAATAGCAAGAGCCCTCCTCTTCAGAGCTTCCAGCGGGTCGAAGAATTCTTCGACTTTTTTTGCAAGTCCGAACGAACCGCCCGTATGGACATACAGGGAAGGGCTTCGCAAAAAGGGAGAGGAATGGACGTATCGCTGGCTGTTAGAGCGCCGAAACCGACTACGCAACAGATCTTCGTAGTCATCAGACGCTCAAGTCGTTTAAGGGGAGCGAACGCGATGGTTCCGCGATTTTTTACCTGGGCGAGACGCTCGGAGTTCCGATGCACGAGCTGAAATTGCGAAAATAGCATGGCATCACGGCAAGATTCGGCGGTGGCCAAGGCAGTTTCCAAAGAGCATGGCGTTCGACCGCCGGCGATCCCATTGCCGAAAGGTGGTGGGGCGATTCGCGGCATCGGAGAAAAATTCGCAGCCAATCCCGTAACCGGCACAGGGTCGATGAGCGTGCCCATTGCGACCAGCCCCGGACGCTCCAGCTTTGGCCCGCAGCTTTCACTCTCCTACGACTCGGGCGCAGGCAACGAGGCGTTCGGCTTTGGCTGGAGTCTCTCTCTGCCTTCGATCACACGCAAGACAGACAAAGGTCTTCCGCGCTATCTTGATGCCGAAGAATCCGACGTTTATATCCTCTCCGGTGCCGAGGACCTGGTTCCGGTCCTCCAGCCGAATGGCAGCAGGTTCGAGGACAAGACAAGCGCTCCAGGCTACACGATTCATCGTTATCGGCCCCGCATCGAGGGGCTGTTCGCCCGCATCGAACGCTGGACCAACCGGGCAACACGGGAGATTCACTGGCGCTCCATCAGTCGCGACAACATCACCACCCTGTACGGAAAAACAGCCGAGAGCCGCATCGCGGACCCAGCGGATCCGATCAAAGTCTTCAGCTGGCTAATCTGCCAGAGTTACGACGACAAGGGCAACGCCATCGTCTACGAGTACGAGGCCGAGAACTCGGACGGCGTCGATCTCACGCAAGCCAACGAACGTAACCGGACGCAGCAGAGCCGTTCGACCAATCGATATCTGAAGCGCATCAGGTACGGCAACCGGAAACCTAATCGGGACGCTGACTGGAAGGCTACCGATCCGTCGCTACTTCCCGAGACTGCGTGGATGTTCGAGGTGGTCTTCGACTACGACGAGGGTCACTACGAGGCACTTCCTCTGGATCCCACCCGGCCTGAACTCGAGCAGCATCGGCGCGTTCGCGCCTCGGCGTCGGCGGGACGAAGCTGGTCTGTCCGGCCGGATCCGTTCTCTATCGTATCGCCCCGGCTTCGAGGTGCGCGCCTATCGCCGCTGCCGCCGCGTCTTGATGTTCCATCGCTTCGCCGAACTGGGAAGCGAGCCCGCCCTGGTGCGTTCAACGGAGTTCGAGTATGCCGACCTCGACTACGCGCAACCCACCACGATCGAGGCCGAGCTTGCCCATCAGGGCAGCACACGCTTTGCCTCGTTCATTCGCAGCGTCACACAGTCGGGATTCGCCCGTGATGAGACGCAGCCCGTGCTCGAGCGCAACGGCGTCAAATACGTCACGTACCTCAAGAAATCGCTGCCGCCGGTGGAATATGAATACAGCAAGGCAAGCATTCAGGACGAGATCCGTGAACTGGATGCCGGCAGTCTGGAGAACCTGCCCATCGGTCTGGACGGCGGCGACTACCAGTGGGTCGATCTTGATGGGGAGGGTGTCTCTGGAATCCTGACAGAGCAAGCCGACACCTGGTTCTACAAACCCAACCTCGGCGAAGGGCGTTTTGGCTCGTTGCATGTCGGTGCCCGCGAAGGCTTCGCTGGCCGCCCTGGGCAGCGGCCGTCAGCAACTTCTCGATCTTGCCGGTGACGGTCAGCTCGACCTGGTCTCTTTTGCCGGCCCCACGCCGGGTTTCTACGAGCGCACCCACGATGAGGATTGGGAGCCATTCAGGGAATTCACCCACCTGCCCAACCTGCCTTGGCAGGAACCGAATCTGCGGTTCGTAGACCTGAACGGCGACGGCCATGCGGACGTACTGATCACCGAGGACGAAGCGATCCGGTGGTATCCGTCGGAGGCGGAAGAGGGTTTTGGAGCTGCCGAGCAGGTTCGCACGCCGCCCGACGAAGAGAAAGGGCCCCGCCTGATCTTCGCTGACGGCACGCAGTCCATCTACCTGGCCGACATGTGCGGCGACGGGCTGACCGACCTGGTACGCATCCGCGAAGGCGAGGTTTGCTACTGGCCTAACCTCGGCTACGGCCGGTTCGGCGCCAAGGTCACGATGGATAACGCTCCGCGGTTCGACGGCCTTGATCAGTTCAGCCAGCAGCGCGTGCGTCTGGCCGACATCGACGGCTCTGGCACCAACGATATCATCTACGTCGGGCGCGACGGTGTGCGTCTTTTCTTCAATCAATCGGGCAACCGATGGAGCGAGCCGCGCAGGCTTCCCCAGTTCCCTCACGTCGACAATCTTTCCTCGGTGATGACCGCGGATCTGTTGGGCAATGGCACCGCCTGCCTGGTTTGGTCTTCGCCCCTGCCCGGCGACATACGCCGCCCCTTGCGCTACATCGATTTGATGGGCGGCCAGAAGCCGCATCTTCTGGTCAGGACGGTCAACAATCTAGGGGCGGAAACCCACGTCCACTACGCGCCTTCAACCAAGTTTTATCTCGCCGACAAGTCTGCGGGAACGCCTTGGATCACCAAACTGCCTTTCCCGGTGCATGTGGTCGAGCGGGTTGAGACCTACGACCGCATCAGCCGGAACCGCTTTGTCACGCGGTACGCTTACCACCATGGTTACTTCGATGGGGTCGAGCGCGAGTTCCGCGGCTTTGGCATGGTTGAGCAGTCCGACACGGAGGAGTTCGCGCGCGCTCAATGCAAGCCAGCAGTTTCCAGCCGGAACGAATATCGAGGAGTCTTCCCACGTTCCGCCGGTTCTCACCCGCACCTGGTTTCATACCGGCGTTCATCTCGGCCGCGGCCATATTTCCGATTTCTTTGCAGGGCTTGTGGACGGCGAGGACCTCGGAGAGTATTACCGCGAGCCGGGGCTGACCGATGCGCAAGCGAGACAGCTCCTGCTCGACGATACGGTACTTCCCAGCGGGTTGACCGCCGAAGAAGAGCGCGAGGCCTGCCGCGCCCTCAAAGGCGCCATGCTGCGCCAGGAAGTATATGCCCTCGATGGCACGGACAAGGAAGGCGTTCCCTACGTCGTCACCGAACAGAACTTCACGATCGAACAAGTGCAACCGCGTGCAGGCAATCGCTACGGCGTCTTTTTCACCCACCCTCGCGAAGCCATCAGCTACCACTACGAGCGCGACCCGGCCGATCCCCGTATTACACACGCGCTGACGCTGGAAGTCGACGCATTCGGCAATGTCCTAAGATCCGGCCGCAGTTGCCTATGGGCGCAGGCAGCCCGATCCGGAGTTGGAGCCGCGCGACCAAGCCAAGCAGAGCCAACTGCTGATTACCTACACGGAAAACGACTTCACAAACGGTGTCGATGTTGAGGACGACTACCGCACGCCGCTGCCCTGCGAGGCACGCACCTACGAGCTCACTGGGCTAACGCTGCCCGTAGGAGGCAACCGCTTCACCTTAGCTGAAGTGTTGACCGCCGGAGTAGGGGCCATGGCCATCGCCTACGAACAGAGTCCAGTCGAGGATGCTTTGCAGAAGCGATTGATTGAGCACGTTCGCACGCTCTACCGTCCCGATGACTTTGGCGTTGCTCAGAACGATCCCCTGGCGCTGTTGCCGTTGGGCGCAGTCGAGCGGCTCGCCCTGGTGGGCGAGAGCTACAAGCTCGCGTTCACACCGGGACTTCTGAGCGCGGTCTACAACGGCCGGGTGAGCGACTCCATGCTAGAGACCGAGGGCCGTTACGTCCACAGCGAAGGCGATGCAACTGGTGGATCCCTTCGGGCCGGATCTTTTTTTCACCGGAAAGCACGGACAGTCCGGCGCAAGAACTTGCTTACGCTCGCCAGCACTTCTTCCTGCCGCACCGCTACCGGGATCCGTTCCATACCCCTGCGGTCAGCACCGAGAGTTTCATCATCTACGATGCCTACGATCTGCTGATGGTGGAAACCCGCGATGCGTTGGGAAATGTGGTTACCGTTGCGACGAAAGACGACACAGGGCAACACCGGGATCAGAATCGACTATCGCGTCCTTCAGCCATACTGGGTGACGGACCCGAACGGCAACCGCACGCGGGTGGCCTTTGATACATTGGGAATGGTGGTGGGAACGGCGGTCATGGGCAAACCGCTTCCCGCTCCGGTCGAAGGAGATTCGTTGGAGGCCTTCGAGGCTGAGCTGACCGAGGCGATTGTTCTCAGGTCACCTGAAGAATCCACTCTCCGATCCGCACGCCATCCTGCAGCGCGCTAACACCCGGCTTGTGTACGACCTGTTTGCGTACCGGCGCACACAAGACGAGCCGAACCCGCAGCCTGTCGTCGTCTATACCCTGGTCCGCGAGACGCACGACGCAGACCTGGGGCCGGGCCAGCAGACCAAAGTGCAGCACGGCTTCTCCTACTCCGACGGCTTCGGCCGCGAGATCCAGAAGAAGATCCAGGCCGAGCCGGGACCGGTGCCCAGGCGCGATGCAAACGGGAAGATCATCGTGGGCCCGGATGGCCAGCCGGAGATGACGCCGAACGATGTCAGCCCGCGCTGGGTGGGCAGCTGGCTGGACGGTCTTCAACAACAAGGGCAAGCCCGTCCGCCAGTACGAGCCATTCTTCACCGACACCCACCGCTTCGAGTTCGACGTGCGCATCGGCGTCAGCCCAGTGCTGTTCTATGACCCGGTCGAGCGCGTGGTCGCAACGCTGCACCCCAACCACACCTGGGAGAAGGTCGTGTTCGATCCATGGCGGCAGGAGACCTGGGACGTCAACGACACGGTGCTGGTGGCCGATCCCAAGAACCGATCCGATGGTTGGCGATTTCTTCCGCCGCCTGCCGGAGGCCGAATATCTCCCACCTGGCATGCGCTACGGACCGATCCCGCCCAGGCGGCCGCTTTCGCGGCGCAGTATCCGGACGCGACCGTACGCGCGAACGAGACGCAGGCGGCCGGCAAAACCGCAAGTCCACGCCGGCACACCCACCGTTGCCCATGCCGACTCGCTCGGGCGCACCTTCCTCACCGTCGCCCACAACAAGTTCAAGTACAGCGACACGCCGCCGGCCGATCCGCCCACCGAGGAGTTCCACCGCACGCGGGTCCTCTTCGACATCGAAGGCAACCAGCGCGAAGTGATCGACGCCAAAGACCGCATCGTCATGCGCTACGACTACGACATGCTCGGCAATCCGCATCCACCAGGCCAGCATGGAGGCTGGCGAGCGCTGGATGCTGAACGATGTGGCGGGCAAACCGCTCTACGCCTGGGACAGCCGCAATCACCAGTTCCGCACCGCCTACGATCCCCTGCGGCGGCCGACGGACTCCTTCCTGCGTGAAGGCGCAGGTGCAGAGCTGCTGGTGGGGCGCACCGTCTATGGCGAAACGCCGCCCCAATCCGGAGGCCAAGCAACCTGCGCGGCAAGGTGGTTCAGCTCTTCGACCAGGCGGGCGTCGTCACCAGCGACGACTACGACTTCAAGGGCAATCTGCTGCAGCAGCCAGCGCCAGCTTGCCCAGGATTACAAGACGACGCCTGAACTGGTCCTCACCGTAGCTGCTGGAAACTGACGTCTATACCAGCCGCACTCGCTACGATGCACTCAACCGCCCGACGGAACTGACCACGACCCGGACAGCAGCGTCATCCGCCCCGGCTACAACGAAGCCAACCTGCTGGAGCGGGTGGAGGTCAATCTGCGCGGCGCTACGGTCGCCACCACCTTTGTCACCGACATCGACTACGACGCCAAGGGCCAGCGTACGCTGATCGACTACGCGACTAAGGACGGCAAGCTTATCAGCACAAACTACAAATACGATCGCAAAACGTTTCGCTTGATCCACCTCTACACGCGCCGCGGCGTCGATCCCGCAACACGCCGGGGAGTTACGTTCACAGACGACTGTGACAATCCGCAGCCTCCGCCGCCTACCATTGCCGCTCCCGAAAACCCGCTAGGGGGCAAATCATGCGGCTTGCAGAACCTGCACTACACCTATGATCCGGTGGGCAACATCACTCACATCCGCGACGATGCCCAGCAGACCCTCTACTTCCGCAACCAGCGCGTCGAGCCGAGCGCCGACTACACCTACGATGCCATCTACCGGCTGATCGAAGCGACCGGCCGAGAGCATCTTGGGCAGGTAGGCGGGGCGCCGATTCCGCATTCATACAACGATTCCCCGCGCGTCGGCATTGCTCCAGCCGGGCGATGGCAACGCTATGGGCACGTACAGGGAGCGCTACGTCCACGACGTGGTCGGAAATTTCCTCGAAATGCAGCATCGCGGCAACGACCCGGTGAACCCCGGCTGGACACGCAGCTATAACTACTTCGAACCCAGCCTGCTTGAACCCGGCAAGCGGAGCAACCGCCTGACCAGCACCACCGTTGGAGGAGCGACTGAGACTTACAGCACCGGCGGGAACGGCTACGACGCCCACGGCAACATGCTGCGCATGCCGCAGTTGCAGATCATGCAGTGGGACTTCCAGGACCAACTGCAGATGACCCAGCGCCAGGCGATGAACGTCGACGACGAAGACGGCATGCAGCATCAGGGCGAGCGCACCTGGTACGTCTATGACGCTGGCGGACAGCGCGTGCGCAAAGTGACCGAGCTGGCCACGGGCCAGGTCAAAGACGAGCGCATCTATCTGGGCGGCTTCGAGATCTACCGCAGGCATGGGGCGAACTCACTTGTGCGCGAGACGCTGCACATCATGGACGACAAGCAGCGTATCGCCCTGGTTGAGACTCGCACCCATGGAAACGAGCCGGGTGTGCCGGTGCAACTCATCCGCTATCAGTTCGCCAATCACCTCGGCTCGGCCAGTCTGGAGCTGGATGACAGGCGCAGATCATTTCCTACGAAGAATACACTCCCTACGGCAGCACGTCTTATCAAGCGGTGCGGAGCCAGACCGAGACGCCAAAGCGTTATCGATATACGGGAATGGAGCGGGATGAGGAAAGTGGATTGTCCTACCACGAAGCAAGGTATTACGCGCCGTGGATCAAGAAATGGTTATCCTGCGACCCAGCAGGAAGTGGCCAGACGCAAAGTCTCTACGAATACTGTTCGGGTAATCCAATCAGATTCCTCGATCCCAATGGGCAAGATCAAATTGGAGGTGTGTTCAGGGACGTCAGTTGGGACATAAAAAAACGTATTTTGTCGAATCGACGGGAACAAGCCGTCCGAGAACAGCGCGCTGAGGCCATTTTCAGCAAGCTCGATACTGACAGGAGTGGGCGACTTGACGCAGGAGAAGTGATCTATGCGGCGAATCATTGGAAACCGGAGGTCATAGAGCCCTTTCTTGCCAAAGGAACAGTGAAATACACTGAAAGCGGCTGGGCGGCCCGAGCAGTGGTTCTTGAGCGCTATCATGCGTCCGTAGAGGCAAATCGGAGAAATAAATACCGCCAGGATGACTGGCATGGTACTGAAAGCACCAGAGAAGAGAGGGAATTCGGTGAACACCGTCGATACCAAGCGCGGCTTAAGGGGTTTGAAGATTGGCAGGATGTAGTTGGCAGCATGGGCCTTGGCGCCCCAGGCGAAGCTCCACGAGAATCTCGTGGCGCCAAGGAATACCAGCATGGAGCACCGCTTTCACAGGCGCGCATCAAAGCAGGTCAACCTCCAAAGGGACCAACTTCAGCGCCAGATCCGCCTCCGCCCAAGGCGTTATCCTCCGGGGGCCCGCCTCCCACTTTGCCACCAGGAGGAGGTGGTGGCAATCCGATGAGAACTGGAAGCTATTCGCCAGAAGCTCAAACCCATTTTCTTAACGTCCTCGACCGCGTTTTTCTACTGGACCCGGCCCAAGGCCGAGTAACGCAAATGATCAACAGACGGGCCAAGTCTTCGTCGCTGATGGGTGCGCCCAACCCTACGCAGGCGGAGATGGCCTTAGTCCTAAGAGAGGCAAGAAAACTGGTCCAATCGGCGATAGGTTTGGGTCTCGCACATGCGTCGTACGATTGGCTCCTTCAGAATTTGCCCACGGCACCACCATCAAGGCGACGCGGGGACCCCTTTAGTTCCGTCGAGCCTTCCATTCCGCGTGGCAGACCCTGGTGGGAATTGGGTCTATTGACCAGTCCCTAGCGATTCTAAGACAGAAAGAAAATCATATGGTGAAAGCTATCACCGCTCCGATCAACGACAACAGTCCACGCGAGGTCATCGCCAACTCGCAGGACGCGCTGCAAATGTGCTTAGACAGGGGTGCCGTTCTGGGCAACGACCCAAACGCACGCCGGTCGCTCTCTCTGGCGTTCAGACGCGAACGCGAAAGGCAGAGTTATGGCCGTGCAACAGTTAGAGTGCTCAGCATTTTTCAAAGCGAACGAAGCCTGCAACAGAGCCAAGTGGTGGACGAACCCACTGCCAGCGCGCTTAATGCTCTGCTAAAGGAATGGGGCGTACTCGACCAACCGGAGACGCGGTGGTCGTCCGTGGTCAGCGGCTTGGTGCGGCGCGAGGGCGGACAGCCACTGCAAGGCCAGCGGGTACGTGCTGTGCACGAGGCCACAGAGAGTTTCCTCCGCCTGGGCGAAGACAACACTGACGCGGAAGGCCGCTACACGATCCGCTACGAACCGCTGCCGGAGGTGGACGGCATCAATCTGCGCGTAACGGTCTTCAATGCTGATGGCAAACCGCCCCATCAATCCGAAGTCATCCGCCAGGCAAAGCCGCTGGAGATCGTGAATTTCACCGTCCCAAGCTCTGACTTGAAGGAGTATCGAGTTGAGGGCAAGGTCACCAGCCGGGTCCAAGCCAGTCTGAGCGGGTTGCGCGTCGTGATCGTGGACAAAGGGGTCGGCGGCGATGTGCAACTCGTTCAAGCCACCAGCGACGATGGTGGCGCATACCGAGCGATCTTCTCGGACAGCGATCTGCAGCGGCGCCGCAAGGCGTATCCCGACTTGCAAGCGCGCGTTTTTGCAGGCGATTCCTATTTGGGCGCTTCGGATGTGCGCTATAACGCGTCCCAACAGGAGGTTTTAAATGTGTTGCTGGAAGATAAGACGGCCTTAGCTTTGCGCTCC
The DNA here is from genome assembly GCA_963731945.1 of uncultured Verrucomicrobiae bacterium. Classification (GTDB taxonomy): domain Bacteria; phylum Verrucomicrobiota; class Verrucomicrobiia; order Chthoniobacterales; family Terrimicrobiaceae; genus DASTFP01. The sequence continues at coordinate 76,192 of CAVSXN010000015.1, forward strand.
GAACACGAGGTATTGATAGGTGCTCTGGCCAGGCATTACACGGGCAAGCTCGGCGACCTCAAGGAGACCGACGAGCAGCGCGACATCACCTACCTGGCGAACAAGACGGGATGGGACGCGCGCGCAGTCGCGCTTGCGGCCCTAAGCGATCAGTTCAGTGCACAGAATGCGGATCCTGTTGGCGTCGCCCCGCCAATTCCGCAGGCATTTTTCTACGCGCTCTTTCGCGCCGGCCTGCCCGCGAACGAGGATGCGCTCTATCACACCGATGCCAAGACGCTGGAAGCGGTGTGGAAGAATGCGTTGGAGCAGGGAGTAATCCAGGGCCCGGCCGACCAGATTCCGAATCTGATAAAGCGATTCCAAGCCTTGAGCGCGCAAAAACTGCTGACGGGTCCGGCACTGGTCGGAGCATCTTCTTTCAAAGAGACCTTGACGGTATCCAGCCTCAGCGATGCGCAACAGGCGAAATTCGCTGAGCTTTATGCGGCGAACCGTACCGATATGCCCGCATTTTGGAACGCGGCCCGCAGGCTTTTGGTGAGCAAACAACAAAGCGGCTTCAAGTGGACGGCAAGCTGGGTTTTCTCACTATTAACAACGCTTCCTTGATGCAGAAGGTGCATGCGACGCGGACTAATGGTCTCTCTGACCCCCTCGAACTGGCACAGACTGGCTTCTATAAGGCAGAGTCGTGGAACGGGCTGCTCACTGCCGATGTCCCGGTTCCTAAGGAGATCCCCGGCGACACGCCCGAATCGAAGCGGGGGAACTATGCGGACTATCTCGCCGCGCAGGTGCGGCTGAGCTATCCGACGGCGGCTGTAGCGCATATGGTCAAGAGCGGGGAGCTGCCACTACCGGGCGCGGCGCGGGACGCTTCCGATCAGGTTCACGCCTTCTTAACGCAGCATCAGGGCAAATTCGAGATCGGCGTGCAACCCGTGCAGCGGTACATTGCCCAGAACAACTTGCAGGTCCCCGACGACACCGTCCAGCAGGTGAAACGGTTGGAGCGGGTCTACCAGATCACCCCGAGCGACCAGGCGCTGACTGGACTGATGAAGCGCGGGATTGATGCTGCTTATCATGTCGTACGCTATGACAAAGAGACGTTTGTCCAGAGCTTCGCCGCAGATTTAGGCGGGGCGGAGCAGGCCGCCGTGACTTACGACAAATCGGTGCAGGTCCACAATACGGTGCTCAGCGTCGCTCTCAGTTACTTGAGCGCACGCACTGCGCCTGCGATCGGTGTGCACAGTACGGGACGCATCTTGAATCCTGTGCCGGCCAATGCGGGGGACGTCATCGCTTACGCGACGCTGGAGAGTCTGTTTGGCTCGATGGATTTTTGCGCGTGCGAGCACTGCCGCTCCATTCTCTCCCCGGCTGCTTACCTGGTGGACTTGCTGCAATTCCTGCATGCGGATGAAAAGGCCTGGAACGATTTTTGCAACAACTGGCGGTCAGCGCAGGGCGCGCCTTATCCATTTCCGAATCAAGCCGCCTTCACTGCCGCAGGCCAACCTGAGAACACCGAGATATCGCCGTTAGATGTTCTTCTCTCGCGCCGCCCGGACATTGAGCATCTTCCGCTGACCTGCGAGAACACCAACACGGCTCTACCATACATTGATGTAGTCAATGAGACGCTTGAGTATTTCATCGCTAATCGTAGTCAAGGGCTATCATTGAACGGCTACCTCGGGCACAGCACCGATGGCGCGGCCTCTGAAGACCTCTTGGCAAGCCCGCAGTTCGTCATCGACTCGGCATATACGATCTTGCGCGATGAACGCTTCCCGGTCCCGCTGCCGTTCCACCAACCCTTGGAAAACCTGCGACGCTATTTCAAGAAGTTCGAAGTTCCCTTACCTCTGGCGATGGAGCGGCTTAGCAAGACCAATGACCTCGAGCGCGGTGACAATGTCTATGGCTGGCGCGACATTCTCATGGAAGAGTTGGGCCTTTCGCGAGCCGAATACGAGATCTTGACGGACTCCACCGCCGTGCCCTCTCACGGATGTACGGATTTCCCAACGGGACAGCGGACTCGGTTGTCGCGGCCGGTCTGTCCAATGCGAAACAGTTCGCTCGGCGGGTTGGAATTTCCTACGAAGCCCTCATTTCTGTCCTGAAAACGCGGTTCATAAATCCAAACGGCCATTTGGGTCCGAAACTGGAACGCCTAGGTGTTTCCTTCGCAACCCTCAAGGCGCTGAAAGATGGTGAGATTGCGGACGCTGTCTTTGATGAGCTGCTATCCACCGGTTTGACTGCGCCTGACCCGGCGGAGTATAGCGGAGATATCAAGGCCTGGGTAAAGAATGAGTACACCCGCATCATAGGGCTGATTACCCTCGCGGTTCCGGCAGGCAAGTGGGCTGCTTCAAAAACTTACGCTCTCGGAGATTTCGTACGGCCAAAGACGGCACCATCGGAGTCGGCGCTGTACTTCGAATGTACTGATCCCGGCAAGTCGGCGGCTTCGGAGCCAAATTGGCCTACGACTCCCGGAAAGACCCGTCGCGACAACACTGTTGTCTGGACGTGCCGCGACGCTTCGAGTTGTCAAAGCTTTGATCATCTGGCTTTCCGTCGTTCTGATCCTTCGAAACTTACCGAAAACATTAGCTCAGCGGAATTCGTTCGCTTGCTGCGCTTCATCCGCTTGTGGAGAAGGTTGTGTTGGACGATCGAAGAGACCGACGCAGCGATCTGTGCTCTGTACCGCGCTGACCTGGATCCGCCGAGTGCGACGGATATTAATACAGTGCCTGAACTGAATGAAGGGTTCCGCACTCTGCTCCCTCGCCTTGGCATTGTCATACGAGTGATGAATGTGCTGAATCTCACGCCAAAGCGCGACCTTCAGCAGCTGCTGGCATGCTGGACTCAGATCGGCACTTACGGCGAGACCTCGCTGTACCGTCAGATGTTTCTAAGCCCGGGACCGTCGAAGCAAGATACCCTCTTCGGCGATAACGGCCGTGGCGAGTTCCTCAGGCGTCCGGAAGTTCCCTACGAACACCCGCAGGCCACACTGGAACAGCCTATCATGGTTGCCGCGGAGGGAAAGATCGGCTACAACGATTCTACCAAGCGGCTCTCGTACGATGGGCTTCTGGGCCGCACTATCCGGAACGCCCTCAAAGCGGTGCCTGAAGTGAGCGATGAATTTAAGCAGGCTGTGGACGCGCTCTACCGCCTGCAAAGGCTGGCAACGCACGCTGAGACCTTGCGGTCGGCATGCAATCTGACCGGGGATGAATATGACCGCATCGTAGCCGCCCTCGACTACGATGCCGACACATCCCTGACGATCGGCAACATCAGCGCGATCAATCGTCGCGCCTGGCTGGCGCGCAAATTGAAGCTCAGTGTCCGCGAGCTACTGCTTCTGATTCGATTCACCGGCCTCGATCCCTTTGCTGCGCCTGATCCGGCCAATCCGGCGATTCTGCGGCTGATCTCCCTCGCGCAGGCTCTGAAGGACGGTTCACTCAAGACCGCTGCTGCGCTCTATCTGATCTGGAATCAGGACCTGAGCGGCAGGTCCGCGCCTGACTCAGTGCAAGTTGCGGCGCTGGCCCGGACGCTGCGCACCGGTCTCGCTGCGGTTGAGACCGAATTTGCCGTCGCCGACGATCCCGACGGCGCTATCTTGCAGGCCCAGTTGGCTAAGGTCTACGGAGCCGAGGCCGGCACTTTGTTCTTTGGTCTTCTCAATGATACGCTGACCGTAGAGGTTGAGTTTAGCGACCCGAACGGGACATTGGTGACCGGCGCTATATGGCAGGCTATCGAGGACGAGGCAGGCAAAACAGAAGCCGGTGTTTCTAGAATCGCCTACGACGATTTCCGCAAGCGGCTCTCATTTTCCGGCGTCCTCACCTTAAACGAGCGCAACGCGATCAAATCGGCTGCTGGGGCGGGCGCGGCGGCCTTCAAGGCTGCCGTGGACGAGCTGCACAAAAGGAATAGCGCCATGGTCAGCCCCTTCTTCGCTCGATATCCGGAACTGCAATCCCCCTATGATGCCTATGTCTCTGATACCTCTCAATCGATATCAAAAAGGCGGAAAAATCTGCTAAAGGCGATTTTGCCCGACCTGGTGAAACGCCGAAAACGGCAGCAGGCACTTCAGTCAGTGAGCGCGGTGGCGAATACTGATCTGGACTTCAGTCAAGCTTTCTTAGACCCTCCCGGCGTTCCTTTTCCGCTCCACGCGGCCGGCCAGGCCAGCCAGCCCGCGTTGAATGATTTCCTCGCATTGGAAAGACAGGGACTCTCGGTGCAGTTTTTTGCCAGCGACACAGCGGCGGGGGAAACTATCGGAGGCGCGGAAATCGCCTCGAACCTTGATTATGCCCTACCTGGCAATCCGCTGCCCAAGAACCCTACACCGGATGCCGATATTTCCGGCATCTGGCGCGGTTATCTTGAAGCGCCGGAGAGCGGGTTCTTTAACTTGCGTATTGATGCGGATTCCGGCGCAACCGTGACGGTGATGCTGGACGACGAGCCTGTCGACCTCGCTCAAAAGGAAACGCTCTGGAATAACGTCAGGCCGATAGAACTACGGGCAGGCACACTCTATCCGCTCACACTGACAGTGGAGAAGGTGAGTCATGTCGTGCGCGTGCAGTGGGACTGGGAGCCGAAGGGGCAGGGACGCGCGGTTATCCCCGCGCGCTATCTCTATCTGCCAGCGCGCTTCGAGGCGTTCAATAGAGCCTACGTCCGTTTCCTTAAAGCGGCTTCCCTGGCGACGGGCCTCGGGTTGACGGCCAACGAAATGATCTACTTCGCCACGCATTCCGATTATCACATCGGCGACAAGGGGTGGCTCAATGTCCTTTCGGTGAGTGGTAACCCTTCGGCTGAAACGGCGTCCAAATTGCTAAAACCATTTGAAGCCCTGCTGGATTTCGCGCGCATCAAGAGAGAGGTATCGCCCGAAGATGAGTCGCTCTTGAACGTCTTGAAAGAACCAAAGACGACAGCACAGAACTCGGATAGTCTGCTCTTCGCCATCACCCGCTGGAATCAGAACTCGTTGAATGACGTAGTCGACCAGTTCAGCGGCAAGATTGAAGAGCTTGGACATTTCGAATTGTTCCGGCGCGTTTATGACGCACTTGCCTTGGTTCAGAAGATGGGCATTTCTGCCAAGTCGCTAATCCAGGCGGCGATGAACGAGCCGACAAGCGATACGGTGCGCGATTTGCGAGCCGCCCTGCGCGCCCGCTACGACGCCGCCAGTTGGCGTGACGTGGTCAGGCCCATTAACGATGAGATGCGCACTTTGCAACGAGGCGCGCTGGTAAGCTACATCCTACACCAGATGCGGTCGCACAAGGAAAGCGCGCACATCGATACGGCAGACAAACTGTTCGAATTCTTTTTGGAGGATGTCCAGATGGAGCCAAGCATGCAGACGTCGCGCATTCGCCACGCACTCTCATCGGTGCAGCTTTTCATCGAGCGTTGCCTCATGAATCTTGAACCGCGCGTCTCTCCTGCAGCCATCAAAGCCAAACAATGGGAATGGATGAAGCGCTACCGGGTCTGGGAAGCAAACCGCAAGGTCTATCTCTTCCCGGAGAACTGGCTCGAGCCAGAACTGCGCGACGACAAGTCGCCCTTCTTCAAAGAAATCGAAAGCGAGCTGTTGCAAAGCGACATCACTGAGGACTCTGCCAAAACGGCGTTGCTGAACTACCTTTCCAAGCTGGAAGAAGTCGCCAAGCTGGAGCCGTGCGGCATGCACCATTTCCCTGCCGACCCCGCCCAAGGCACCGGTGAGAGTCGACCATGTCGTTGCCCGCACCGCGGGCGCGCACCGCAAATACTACTATCGGCGCCATGAGTACGGCTACTGGACGCCGTGGGAGCAGATCCAGCTGGACATCGAGGACAATCCAGTCATCCCAGTCGTCTGGAACGATCGCCTTCTGTTATTTTGGCTGCGGCGCCTAAAGAAAGGGCCGGAGACGGTGAACAAACCATCTCCCGGCACGAAACTGACCGAGCTGACAACGGACGACCCGCTTTTGGGCAGTCCCCAGATCACACTGCAAGCGGTGTTGTGTTGGAGCGAATTTTACAATGGGAAATGGCAGCCGGCGAAGACGTCCAACGTGAACCTGCCGACCACCCTTTTCAATCAGACCACAATCCGGCTGGGAGTCGCGGTTGAAGGGGATGCTCTTCGTCTCCACGTCGGTTATGAGTTCTTTGCTGATACTTGGCCTGGTTCGTTTCTCTTTTATAACACGCACAGTCTTCCGGTCCGCGGAGAGGATACGCGCATTCCATTGACTGGGGGGCCGCCGTTGAGGCGACGAGACCTCGCACCCTCCTTCGTGTTCGACTTTGGCTTCGATTACAGTGGCGGTAATGTGAGTTTCAGGCGCGAGATTCTTAGGCCTCAAATCCGTTTCGAGTTTATCGATCCAGGGCATGAACTGCAGGACATCTGGACTGCGCCGGCCTTCTTTGCCGATAGTCGCCATGCCTTCCTTGTTACGACTGCGGAACAGCCAGTGCCAATTCGCAGCCAGATGGGGTATGGGATCTTCGACAATGCCGGTGTTCCGCGAACGGCTCAGATCGCGCCGCTGGTGCGAGACGTAGTAACTTCGGAAATAAAGCTTTGGGGGAATGGCGACTTGATCAGTTCAGACCGCGACAAATTGCCTTTCGCACCGATTCGGCGCTTTATCACGCAGGACGCCCGGGTGCCGGGCTTGGGGAGCGTGCGCAACGTCAAGTATGGTGATCGCTACATTGGCCCTTCGGGCGCGATTTCCGAGAGCAAGACCGAAGGATAGAGGAAAGGGAAAAACTATGGCAAACATCAAGAGCACGCTCGGATTTCATGACCAATCGGTGGCGAGTTTCGGGAGTAACGTGTCATTGGATGATGCGAATACGAAGTTCACGTACACGTTCCAAAACTTCTTCCATCCCTTCGTCGGCGAGTTGATCGCTAAGCTCAACAGGGACTCGCTGCCTGGAGCCTTGGACGCCAAATGGCAGGATGAACTAAAGTGGGATAGCCTGGTGCCAAAACCACTCTCGCCATCGAAGTCGTTCGACGCTATTTGGAAGGCCAGCCTGAAGACGAACAACACGGCGCAGTCCAACTACTTCAGAACCCTCTACAATCCTTCTGAAAATAGTCTTGTTCATGTAAAATACTTTCCAAAGGAGATAGATGTCTCCGAGCACGGACCGTATGCCAACTACAATTGGGAATTGTTCTTTCACATCCCGTTAACGATTGCCGTGCATCTAAGCAAGAACCAGCGATTCGCCGAAGCGCAACGCTGGTTCCACTATGTCTTCGATCCCACCTCGAATGACCAGAGCCTTGACCCGCCAAAGCGTTTCTGGAAGTTCCTCGCCTTCCAAAAGACAAACAATAGCAAGACAATTGATGAAATCGTCCGGATTCTTAGCATCCCGCGCTCGGAATTGTCGCCTGAAGACCAGTTGCTGCAGGACGAGATCCTGAATGGCTACGATGCGATTCGCAACAAGCCCTTCCAGCCCCATGCCGTCGCGCGGACCCGGCATCTGGCATACCAATACTGCGTCGTGATGAAGTATCTGGACAACCTGATCGCCTGGGGTGATCACCTGTTCCAGCAAGATACGATAGAGTCCATCAACGAGGCGACCCAGGTCTATGTATTGGCAGCCAATATCCTCGGAGAACGCCCTCAGCGGATCCCGTCGCGCGGAGCGGTAAAGGCTAAGAGCTTCGCGCAACTCAAGAAGGATGGACTCGGTCCAATCGGCAACGCACTCGTGGAGCTGGAGGGGCAGTTTCCATTCAATCTCGCGGCCCCGAATTCGGGGTCGGTTGGCCGCGCAGCGGATTCCAGCGCGCTGTTTGGAATCGGGCGCGCACTCTACTTCTCTATTCCGCCCAACGAAAAACTGCTGCGCTATTGGGACACCGTCGCCGACCGCTTGTTCAAGATTCGCCATGGCACGAATATCGCGGGCGTCGTTCGAACCCTCGCGTTGTTCGACCCACCGATAGACCCCGGTATGCTGGTCAAGGCAGCAGCAGCGGGAATCGATATTACGAGCATCGTCAATGGCTTGAACCAGCCAATCGGTCCTGTCCGCTGTCTCATCCTGATTCAGAAGGCCCTGGAACTCTGCGGCGAGGTCCGCGGCCTTGGCAACGCGCTGCTCTCGGCGATGGAAAAAGGCGACGCCGAACACCTCGTTCTGGTTCGCCAGCGCCACGAGATTCAAATTCAGCGGATGGCGCAGGAAGTGGGCTTCCTGCAAGTGGAAATCAGCGCAAGAAACGACCGCGTCATTGCTCACCAGTCGCAAGACAGCTCTGGAGAAACTGCGCTATTACCAACGGCTAGTAGGACTTCCAGCTGATCAGAACGCGCCGGACTCTATTACGTTGGCTGATCGGTCGGAATTGAATGAAGCGAACTTTGACGAGGCCTACGGCGCACTCGTCGGCCAGTACGACAAAGCGCTCACGCTGCAGAGTCTGCCGAAGTTGAAGCTCGTCGGAGATTCATCGCCTGGATTTTTCTCTGGATTTTCCGGAAGCGGCAAAATCTACCTCTCGGAGAATGAGAACAAAGAGCTCAATGTCCATTTGCCGGCAGCAAGGAATGGTCACCTTGCTGCTTCCGCGGCTAACGCCATCGCAGCGGTACTTACACCCATCCCTAACATGAATGTTAACGTTCATTTTATGGGACTAGGCTCCTCTGCTGAGGTCGCTGGAGGGAGTAAGTTGGCAACTGTTAGCAGGATCGCAGCTGAAATCCTCCAGATTGGTGCTACATGGGAACAGGATCAAGCCGGAATGACGTCACGATATGCCTCCTATGAACGTCGCGCGGACGAATGGATATTCCAATGCAATCTTGCCGCGCACGAGTTGATGCAGATCGGACGGCAAATCCTCACCTCGCTGATCGCTGAGCAGATCGCATACCACGAGTACCTGAATATCCAACAGCAGATCAAGAACGCGCAGGAAGTGGACCAGTTCCTCCACGACAAGTTCACCAACGAAGAGCTTTATCTGTGGATGCAAGGCGAGATTTCGCGACTCTATTACGAATACTACCGCTTCGCCTTCGAGACCGCGCGTAGAGCCGAGCGAACCATGAAACAGGAGCTGATGCGCCCCGAAGTGGACACCCGGGACTTTGTCAAGTTCAACTATTGGGACGGCGGGCGCAAGGGCTTGCTCTCCGGTGAAGCGCTCTATCTGGATCTCAAACGCTTGGAGATGGCATATCACGACAACAACAAGCGCGAACTGGAGCTGACCAAAGCCGTGTCGTTGCGCCAACTCAATCCAGTCGCGCTGCTCAGTCTGAAGGCGACCGGCACGTGCCAGGTGGAGATTCCCGAATGGCTCTACGACCTCGACTGCCCAGGTCACTATATGCGCCGGATCAAAAACGTCGCCCTCTCAATTCCATCCGTCGTCGGTCCATACACCAGCGTCAACTGCAACCTCTCTTTGCTCAAGAGCAGCCTGCGGAAGTCTCCAATCAGGAGAGGACTATGCACGACAAGGTTCCGGAAGACGATCGCTTTGCGGATTACATCGGCGCGGTGCAGTCCATCGTCACAAGCAGTGGGCAAAATGACAGCGGCATGTTCGAGACTAACCTCCGCGACGAGCGATTCCTGCCCTTCGAGGGGGCAGGTGCGGAGAGCGCCTGGAAATTGGATCTACCCAAGGATTATCGGACTTTCGATTACAACACGATCTCTGACGTTATCCTGCACATCCGATACACTGCCCGCCAGGGCGTAAATCCCACAAGCGTGAAGGCAGCGCTGGATGGTCTCTTTCAGGAAGCCAATCAGTCCAATCTCGCCCTGCTCTTCAGCCTGCGCCACGACTTTCCTTCGGAATGGTCGGCGTTCGTCAATGGCGGCAACGATTTCTCTGCGACGATTCGCAAAGACTATTTCCCGTACTTCACGCAGGCAAAGCAGCAGATCACGATAGCCGGATTCCACCTCTACGATCAGGACGTGACTAAACACCACGTCGTCGGGAAGAAGGAAACGTGGGACGCCGCAACGAGCGCTCTGAATGACAAAAACAGACAAGCGTTCACCGTCACTATTGCGCCGGATGCTCCGGGCCCGCTGCAGGTTCTAACGCGTGCAGCAGACGCACAGGTTTTTCTGATTATTCGCTACTCGCTTAGCGACGAGGCGTCGTTCTAAATCAACCAAGAGGAATACTATGTCAGACAAATATTGTTCGATGACAGAACTCTACGCAGATGCAGCCAATGTCGAGGGAACAACTTACGGCAAGCGCTGGAGACGGCATGAATGGATTCAGCTCGTGGAAGCTCAAGCTACTGACAATCCTGAGGGTCAGAGGATCGTTCTCGCCCTTCACGGCGGCGGGATCGAGCCCGGCACCAGCGAAATCGCGCTAGCCGTCGCCGGCTACCAGCCGGCCACGTTTGCTCAGGCTGCCGACTGCTTGGGATTGCACGATCTGTGGATCTTCGAAGGCCTCTTGGCTGACGACAATGGTCAACTGCATGTCACCTCCACGAACTATGATGATCCCATTGCTTTGAAGCTGGTCCAGATTTCGCGGCGCTGCCTTTCTTTGCATGGATTGAGTGACGCTCCTGGTCGCGCAGACATTCAGATCGGCGGAGCTGATACCGAGCTAAGCAGCTTTGTTCTGGAGGAATTGACCGCGGCGGGAATATCCGCCGCCCTCAGTGGAGACGAGAACACGAACGGCAGTGATCCCAGTAACATTTGCAATAAAACGACGATCAGCGCAGGTGTTCAGCTGGAAATGGTCGCGACGTATCGGGAATCACTATTTGCTCCTGGCTGCAATACCAGAGAGTTGCGCAAGAACAATACGACCGCTGCTTTCTGCAGATTGGCCGCAGCGTTGAGAAAAGCCTTAAGTCGCACAGCCTAGACTTTACCATCGCGCTCTCCCGAGTGGAGGTGTCACCTGAGTATCCCAGCGGAATCGGCAAGCCATGGACTTTCGCGTTCCGCCGGAAAACTCTGTTCGGCGAGACGCCGAACGCCACACGCGAGGACGCGTATGCTCCCCAGACGCTTCGGCGTCGCCAGCATTTCGGAAACTTCCCCAGAGGTCCGCGCTATCTTTTTTCAGCTGGCTGGTTGGTGAGAATGGCCGTGCCGCCAGTCTGCTCGATCAGCTCGCGGATGCGTTTTTCCGCCTCCAGCCTGGCCTCCGAAAGAAGATTGGATCCGGCAAACGTCCTGCGCGCCTTATCCTCCAGCGCGCGAAAGGCCTCTTCGCGGTCCTCGGTCGTGAGTTTGTTCCAAAGACCATCTTCGTCCCGCAGAACGCGAACGTCGCTCATGGCGAGGGAAAGAAGTCTGGGAGGCGGAAAGTCCGCACCAATCGCGCGCGTTCGCGGGTCGATGTTGATCCGAAAAGGCTCGGTCAGATCGAAGCCCGCCTTGGCCGTAAAGGTCGCTTCGAGTTCCACGTTTTTGGTGCTGTGAAGCCAGGTGTGCGTCCATCGGCTGCGGACGAGCGTCTGTTTTTGCACGGTAACCAGTTCGAGCACGGGAGTGTTCGCCGCAATGATGACAACGGAATCGACACTAATTTGCGGAGTAAATTTCAGCGCTCGGTCGAAGCTGGCAGCGATCGATTCCGCCATGCGGCGGGCGTCTTGGGTGATCTCCGCGCTCATTCTCCAAAACAGCAGGAGCGTTAGAGCGATGGTCAGCGCAGCCGCCGCGATCACCCAGCCCACAACGCCCATGCAGCCGAATTTTCCGTTACTCGGGGGCGTCAGTGAATTTGCGTCGGGCATTCGGGCAAGGCACGGAGAAAGGCGCGTCCGTACGGTTTGCTAAGGATGCGACTGTCGAGGATGACGATTGTGCCGGTATCCGACCTCGCACGGATGAGGCGACCGACGCCCTGGCGGAGCTTGAGAATGGCTTCCGGAAGCGAATATCGTTCGAAAGGGCGGCCTCCCTCCGCCTCGATGCCTTCGAGCCGGGCTTCAGTGAGGGGATGGTCGGGTGTCACGAACGGAAGCCGGGTGATGATGACACTTGAGAGCGCCTCGCCGGGCACATCCACGCCGCTCCAGAAGCTATCCACACCAAAGAGCACACTTTGCGGGTTCTCGCGAAATTCCTGCACCATCCGGTGCGCGGGCATGCCATTTCCCTGCACGATCAGGTTCCAGCCTTTGACCGCGAAGTGCGTCTCGAGCGCCTGCGCGGCGGCGCGCATGGTCTGGTAACTTGTGAACAGGACAAAGGCGCGCGCATGGCTCAGATCGACAAAATGCGCGATCCATTTTCCGAGGGCCGCGTCATAGCCGTTATCCTTAGGCTCAGGCATCTTTTTGACGAGATGGAGAGTCATCTGCTTTTTGTAATCGAAGGGGCTTCCGATCTGGACGGCGCGACAGCTGCTCGCGCCGACGCGATTTCGGAAGTAGGAGAGATCGTCGCTTCCCACGGAGAGGGTGGCGCTGGTCAGCACCGTGCAGGTATTCTCACGAAAAATCAGGCGCTCCAGAGTTTCCGCGAGCCGGATGGGCGCAGCGTGGAGGGCGCAAAGAGTCTCCCGGCGCCCATACTGCTCGACCCAGTAAACATGATCCGGATGCTCGATCTGGAGAAAATCCTCAATCGCAAGCCGGGCCTGGAGCAGACGGTTCGCGGCTTCCTGCAGCTCGCTCGTTCGATCGCCGTCGCCTTCCTTTCCAGCCTGAATTCTGAGAATCTCGCTGAGCCGGACGAGCCCGACGCCGAGCTCGGAGGCATCGGCGAGACCGGCTTCTCGAACGCGAAAGACGCGTCCGCGCTTAAACGCGCAACCTGCGGCGATCCGTTCAAAGAAGGTCTCCGACTTCGGTAATAACTCAGCGACCGCGCTGCACGCCGGCCCATTTTTCATCGCCTGGAAGAGGCCTTTTTTTGAGCGGGGGTTATAGAGGCGCTGGAGGCTGCGTCGCAAGCCGAGCTGGGAGATTTCCATGCCAATGTGACGCGAAGCGACATCCTCGATCGTATGCGCCTCGTCAAGGATGACGAAATCCTTTGCGAAAAGAACTCCCTCTCCGCGTTCCTCAGCCATGGTGCCGAGGAGGGTAAAGAAGAGGGCGTGATTGAGGACAACCAGATCCGCGGCGAGCACTCTGCGCCGCATCGCCTGATAGAAGCAGCGGGGATTCTTTGCGCAGCTCTTGGGCGTGCACAGGTGCTGCTCGCTTCGCACCTCCTCCCAAACCTCCGGTTCCGGCTGTACCTCAAAATCGCTCAGCGAGCCGTTGCCTGTCGTCAAACTCCACTCCCGAATTCGGTCGAGCTCCCCCCGCTGCCCGGGGGTGAAGAGATCGCTCGCCTGGCTTAGGGCGCGCTCGAGCCGGGAGCCGCAAAGAAAATTATGCCGCCCTTTTAAGAGAGCGACCTCGAATTCGACGGGCAGCAGCTTCTGGACGAGGGGAATATCCTTGTAGACGAGCTGCTCCTGGAGAGCGATGGTGTGGGTCGAGACGACCGCCTTGCACTTGGTTCGGACCGCGTGCAAGACGGCCGGGATGAGGTAGGCAAGCGATTTTCCGACCCCCGTCCCGGCCTCAACCACGAGATGACTCCCCAACTGGATCGCCCGCGCCACCTCGCAGGCCATTCGCTGCTGCTCGGGCCGGTATTCGTAGTTTGACGCGGCGGAAAGTCGACCATCCGGCGAGAATATCTTGTCGATTTCCTGCTCGAAGGAGCTGCGCAGCGCGTCTCCCGAATCCTCCCTGAGAGAGATCATGGGAGCCGCGGTGGCCTGTTGACGGGAGCGAAGCGCGCCATTAATGATTGAGGGTTTGCGACTGATGAGAATACTCGACCGTTACGTCCTGCAGAAGTTTTCGCTGCCGTTCGTCTACTGCTTTCTCGGCTTCATCGCAATCTGGTTCATCTTTGACCTCAGCGACAATCTTCCGGATTTTCTGCAAGGCAAGGCGGGTTTTGATGTCCTGCTTGCCTACTACAAATCTCAGATCCCCGAGATCGTTGTCATCTCTCTTCCGATCGGCGCGCTGCTCGCTCTGCTGTATTCGCTGACGGCCATGTCGCGCTCGAATGAGATCATTTCGATGCTTGGAGCGGGTGTGAGCGTAACCCGCGTCCTGGTGCCGCTGATGGTGGTGGGCCTGGTCTTGACTGCAGTCACGGCCTATTTCAACTATGAAAGCGCTCCGCATGCCGCGATGATCAAGAAGCGGACGCTCAGGGATATCAAACGGGGCAAGACGACCGAAGTCGGGCTCACGGGCCACCTTTATCGAAACCGTGAAGACCTCCGGACTTGGTTCAGCCGCAGGGTGTATGCGGAAAGCCAACGGCTCATCGATGTGCAGATTATTCAGCAGGATAGCGATGGGAACATCGTCAAGGAATGGTACGCCCGGGACGCCCACTACAACGAGATTACCAAAAGCTGGAGTCTGCAGCGGGCGAGATATGTCGAGATCAACTCGGAGGGAAGGATCTCGAAATCCGAGATGCACAACGAGATCGAGATCCCGGGATGGCGGGAGACACCGTGGCGGATTGCCAGTTCCGTCATGAACCCGGACTATCTTTCCGTTCCCGAGCTGGAGGACTACCTCGCGTTCAACAGGGACTTTCCGGAAGTTCGTCTCGCTCCCTACCGAACTCAGCTGCACTATCGGTGGGCGCTGCCGTGGGTCTGTTTGCTGGTGGTCTTTATCGCCGCCCCGCTCGGAATCGTCTATTCTCGAAGAGGGATTCTGGGAGGAGTGGCCACTGCGATCGGGCTGTTTTTCTCGCTCGTGTTCGTCAGCAGCCTTTTTATCGCCCTGGGCAAGGGCAATCGCATTTCCCCAGGGCTCGCCACCTGGGGTCCGATGGCCGTTTATTTCCTGATCGGTCTGGGGCTGTTGTGGTTCCGGTCAACCAACCGGGATCTTCCAAAGTTCAAGCTGCCCTGGACAAGTTGACATGCAGAGTGAGTGGGAAATCAAGTCGCGCGCACACTCCTGCGCGCGCACCGGCCGGCAATTTGGACAAGGAGAATACTTCTACACGCTTCTTTTTCGGGACGGAGAGGGCTTCCGTCGGGAAGACATCAGCGAGGAAGCGTGGGCAAATCGGAACGAAAATATCCAGCCATTTTCCTTCTGGCGCTCCAAGTATGAAGCGCGGGCGCCATCGGGCCGCGAGCCCCTTGAAGAGGACGATGCGGAAAGCCTGCTCCGGCGTCTGATTGCGATCCAGGACCCCGCCTCGGCAAACGCCCGCTACATCCTCGCGCTGATGCTCGAAAGAAAGCGTATATTGCGTCCCGTTGAATCGCGCGATGCCGATCTGCTTGTTTATGAACATGCAGCTACCGGAGAGACCCTGGTCATCACGAATCCTCACCTTTCCCTTGAGAACATTCCCGCCGTTCAGAACGAAGTCTACGGGATGCTGGCCCGTTCGTTTGGAAAATCCTAGGGCAGGCGGCCCGATTCGCGCATGGGTCTGCTTATCTGTTTCTCCAATTGAAGAGGAGCTCGCTGGCTCGAGCTCGCGGCCGGAGGCGCCAAAGTTGGAAGATCCTTTCTACGATTAGTCCGGCCAGCCAGGGCGCATTGATCAGGAAGATGAAGGCCAGTTTCTCGAAGATGGCAAAATGGAGACCCATCACTTCCGAGATCGTGTGGTGCATTGCAATCATGCTCCCTCCTATGAGAACTGCCGGCCACCGTCCCAAAAGAGCGAGGAAAGAAAGGGCCTCCAAAGCGAACCCGAAGCCGAAAAAAAACCGCGTCAGGTGGGGATGGTCAATAATCAGGGCGGGCGCGGTCTTGGCCCAATGGCTGGTGGGCTCGAAGGCATTCAGATACGATTTTGCATTGGTCTTGGCGATGGCGACCGCCAGATTGGGTGTCCGCTGAATCCATTGCCCACCGCTGCGCTCCCATTTCGTGAAGGCCGAAGCCACATAGCACGAAACCAGGGCTACCTTGGCGGCGTGTATGAGCAAGCGCTGGGTCTCTGCGGTGGCAACAGGAAAGAAAGCCGTCTTGCGCAACACACGATCGCGGATGACAAGAACGCCAGCGACGGCCCACTGCGCCAGCGCGATCAGGGCCAGCGGCTGAAACGAGTGATTGATGGCGCCTTGGGAGTTCTCGAGCGACCCGCACGCCGCGAGCAGGAAGGCCATGACGCTAAGGGAAACAAACGCGAAGAAGCCCGCCGCGTAAAACAAGAGAGCCACCGCGAGGACCCCCCTGAGCACCCCGAGAATTTCCGGGTTCATCAGGAAGCTCAGGTCAACAAAATGAGCGAGGCCATTCGGGTGAGACAGGGTGGTCTGATAGTAGAAGGCGGGAACGCTTTGCCAGACCATCACGGCGAATGCGATTCGCATCAGGGTCATTTCCCATCCGGCGTGCCGGATAATTTGGCTGTCGAATCTCATGGAGGGTCGATCTCAGCCAATATTCTCTCCTCTTCGGCGAGACGGGAGTCATGAACCGATATTCGTATCTCGACCAACCTCAAACCGTTTCGCAAGAGCCCGTCCCTTTTTTGCGGTTCCGCTCGCTCGAGCAAATAAAGGAGAATGTTCTTGCTGGCTTGCGTCAACGCAGCGTCGGAACTCATGCCCTCCTTTTCGAGTTTTCTGCGTTCCGATTTAAGGGCCTTTGGCACGAATGAGGCCCGGGAGCGAAAGCTTGTGGCATAGGGAAGCGTTTCACCTTGCCCGGTCCTCACCACGAAATAGACCGATTCCTCGTCGAGACTGGAATACATCGGAAAGTCCGAAAATGGGTAGTTTTCCCCTACGACCAGTAAGAGGGCCACCGAAAACCAGACCTCGCGAAATGGAATCCGCCGCAAGAGTTTTCCAAAAAAGTGCAGCGCGGCGGATAGCTTTGCGGTTGGGGCCATGCCAACTGGCCTAACAGTCTGTTCGCCCGAGCGTCCAGCCGATTCGGTTCCGGCAAAATCGGCGCGCGACAAAGACCCCTGATCGAACCATCCTAAGGGGAATGCCCGCGGATTTTCCATTGTTTCTTGCGCCCATGGCCGGCGTGACGAACACCGTCTTTCGCCAGATCTGCAAGGCAAAGGGCGCGGACGTTCTGACGACCGAGTTCGTCTCGGCGGAAGGCATCCTTCACCGGAACGCGCGGACGAAGTACTACCTGGAATTTCAGGAAGACGAGCGTCCCGTCGGCGTTCAGTTGTTCGGAGCCGAGCCCGAACGGCTGGCAGAGGCTGCGCGGGCCGTGATCAACTGGGTGCGTCCAGACTTCCTCGATCTTAATTTCGGCTGCCCGGTGAACAAGGTCGTCTGCAAGAACGGGGGTTCGTCTCTGCTGAGGGACCCTCCGCTGCTGGCGCGGGTGGCGAGCTCTGTCGTACGCGCCGCGCATCCTGTGCCGGTGACTGCAAAGATCCGTATTGGATGGGACGATCGCTCGATCAATGCTGTGCAGACGGCACGCATTCTCGAGCAAAGCGGTGTGCGTCGCGTCGCGGTGCACGGTCGCACGAAGGCGCAGGGGTATTCCGGATATGCCGACTGGTCGGTGATCGGCGAAGTGGCGGCGGCCGTGGAAATTCCCGTGATCGGCAACGGAGACATCATCAGTGCGGAAGACGCCTTAAGACGTCGACGCCAAACGGGTGTCGCCGGGTTGATGGTCGGGCGCGCCGCCATGGCCTCGCCTTGGATTTTCTCCCAGATTCGCGCCTCGCTGGATGCCGATTGTGCTCTTGCTCCTCCGTCACTGGAGGACAAGTGGCGGTTGATTTGCGACCATTCTTCCCGGGAAATCGTTTGGAGACGCGATGAGGCGATGGCCATGAAGGCCATGCGATCGCGGCTGATGGCCTATACCAAGGGGATGCCTGGCGGACCCCGGCTTCGGGATCGAATAGCACACGTGGCAAGCCTGGCTGAGCTCGAAGATCTCGCCGCGGAACATCTCAAAGTCGCCGAAATTTTCCAGGCTTCCGCCGAAGGATAAGGCGATGGCGCAGATGTTCAACGACCTCGGCCAACCGGTCGGAAAGGCTCTTCCGGATTGGAAACCTCCGCCGGTCCCGCCGCGTGAAACGATGGAAGGTCGTTTTTGCCGCCTCGAAGCTCTCGTTCCGCAGCGGCATGCAGAAGACCTCTATGCCCTGAATACGCTGGATGCGGATGACCGGGGCTGGACTTATCTTCCCTACGGACCTTTCGACTCTTTTAAGAGTTACCGAACATGGATGGAGACGTCCTGTCAGGGCGATGATCCGCTGTTTTTTGCGATCATTCCCAAGTCCAGCGGCACGCCGGCGGGCGTGGCAAGTTATCTCAGGATTTCGCCGCCAAGCGGTTCGATCGAGGTGGGCCACATCCACTACTCCAAATGCATCAGGAAGAGTGCCGTCGTCACCGAAGCGATGTTCCTGATGATGATGAGGGCGTTCGCGCTTGGTTACAGAAGATACGAGTGGAAATGTGACGCCTTGAACGCTCCCTCACGCGCGGCGGCCCAGCGGCTCGGGCTTTCCTACGAGGGCACCTTCCGGCAGGCAATGGTATACAAGGGGCGCAGCCGCGATACCTCATGGTATGCTGCGATTGACGCCGAATGGCCTGCCCTGCACCTCGCTTTCTCCCAATGGCTGGATTCCGGCAACTTCGACCAGCATGGCGCGCAACGGACCAGGTTGAGTGACTTGACGCAGCCGATCCTCAAGGCGCGAGGATGAGGATCGTGGCAAACGGGCGGGGCAGCGTCTCGTGATGCGTTCAAGTGCGCGCGAAACGATGCGGCACTGGTGGGGGAGGTGACAGCCCGCACATCAAATCGGCGCTTAAGTCTGTGCGATCCTCCAAAAAATTAAGCGCAACCGACGGTGGGCTTCTTCATTCTCCCGCGCCCGCCGACGAGTTCGACGGATAAGTCCGCAATTGATTTCTGGATGACATCGGTGTGAGCAAAAAGCGAACTGCTATCCCTACGGCCTTCTGACCCAAGGTATTTTGACATTGCCAAGTCGCAATCGAACAAAGGGAGAGGTGCCTTTGCCCTTGCCGACGCTCAGCCCTTGGCCTTGCATGATTCGGCCACGCACCGCAAATCAAGACCCGGCGACCTGCGGCTCCCCAGCGGCCGGCACCAAGGCCGTTCTTTTTCTGGAAGCGAACCTCCGAATCACGACGTAGAAAACCGGAGTCAAAAACAGCCCGAAAAAGGTAACCCCGAGCATGCCAGAGAAAACTGCCGTGCCCAGAGACTGCCGCATTTCCGCGCCGGCGCCCCGAGCCAGCATAAGGGGAAGAACACCTAAGATGAATGCGAAGCTTGTCATCAGGATCGGCCGAAGCCGGAGGCGGCAGGCCTCAACCGCCGCCTCAAACCGATCGCTGCCTTGTTCCTCGCGTTGTTTGGCGAATTCGACGATAAGGATGGCGTTCTTGCAGGCGAGTCCCACGAGCACGACGAAACCGATTTGGGTCAGGATGTTGTTATCCATGCCGCGCAGCCAGACTCCGGCGAGCGCAGCCAGCACGCACATGGGCACGACCAGAATGATGCTCAAGGGTAATGACCAGCTCTCGTACAATGCGGCGAGGATGAGAAAGACAAACAAGACGCAGAGAGGGAAGATGAATACGGCTGTATTTCCTGCCAGGATTTGCTGGTAGGCCAGCGCGGTCCACTCGAAGCCAAATCCATCGGGCAGAACGCGGCCGGCAACCTCCGCCATGGCAGAAAGCGCCTGGCCGGAACTGAAGCCGGGCGCGGTATCCCCATCGATGGCAGCGGCAGGATAGAGGTTGTAGCGCTCGACGCGGGAGGGCCCCGTGCGAGATTCGATCGAAAGAATGGTACCCAGCGGCACGGAAGCCCCAGTGGAACTGCGAGTGCGAAGCTTTCCAACGTCCTCGGGATCCTTACGATAGGCCGAGTCAGCCTGAGCGATAACGCGAAATGTGCGCCCGAAGAGGTTGAGATCGTTGACGTAGAGCGATCCGAGCTGGGTTTGCAGAGTGGCGAAGACGTTTTCCATCGGCACGTTGAGCATCTGCGCCTTTGTGCGGTCGATGTCGGCGTAGAATTGTGGTGCGTCGGCACGAAAGCTCCCAAAGACGCCGATGAGCTCCGGTCGTTTCGCGCTTTCCGCAACGACTTCCTGAGAGGCTTGCTCCAGGGCCTGAAATCCGCGGCCCCGGCGGTCCTCGACCATCATGCGAAAGCCGCCGACGTTGCCCATGCCGCGGACAGGTGGAGGTGGAAAGACAAGGACCAAGGCTTCGCCGATCGTCGCCATTTTCGCGCGGAGGGCCGCCAGGATTTTCTCACCGGACAGGTCTCTTTTCACGCGCTCCTCGAAGGGAGCGAGCGCCGTGAAGACACCGGCCTTGTTCGGGGCATTCGTGCCCGTCGCTGCGTCAAAACCGGCAAAGGCCACGACGCCCGTCACCCCTTCGACCTCGCGGGCAAGCTCCGTGATCTTGCGAACTACCTTGTCCGTTCGGGAAAGCGAAGAGCCCTCCGGCAGTTGGGTGACGACGATGAAGTAACCTTGATCCTGGGACGGGATGAACCCGGCGGGAACCTTCACAAAACCGAACACCGTCAGCGCGAGCAAGCCGGCGTAAAGGATGAGCACAATGGCACTTCGGCGCGTGACAACGGAAACGAGACTGGCGTAGCGCGCTGATCCCGCCGCGAAGCCGCGATTGAACAGGCGAAAGAACCATCCGAGTGAGAAATCCCACACCCGGGCGAACCAATCCTTCTTCGCGCCGTGAGGCTGGAGAAGAACGCGGCAAAGGGCGGGGCTGAGCGTGAGGGAGACGAAGCAGGAAAACAGCGTCGCCACGGCGATGGTGAGAGCAAACTGTCGGTAGAATTGACCCGAGATTCCGCTGATGAACGCGGTCGGGATGAAAACCGCGCTGAGCACAAGCGCAATAGCCACGAGGGCGCCGCCGACCTCTTCCATGGTCTTCATCGTCGCGTCTCGCGGCGCGAGGCCTTCGGCGAGGTTGCGCTCGACACCTTCGACCACGACGATCGCATCGTCGACCACAATGCCGATCGCGAGCACGAGTCCGAACAGCGAAAGATTGTTGAGCGAGAACCCGAGGGCCGCCATCACGGCAAACGTTCCGATGAGTGAAACGGGAATAGCGAGAATCGGAATGATCGAGGCGCGCCACGATTGCAGAAACGCCATGACTACTATAACGACGAGCAGCGCGGCCTCGAAGATCGTATGGATAACGGCCTTCACAGATTCGTCGATGAAGACGGTAGGATCGTAGACGACGCGGTATCCGATGCCCTTCGGGAAATCCGCACTCAGCTCCCGCATGCGTTCGCGCACCCGCTCGGCCGTTGCCAAGGCGTTTGAGCCGGGAAGCTGCTGGATGGCCATGGCCACGGCGGGCTTGCCATCAAGGTAGCTATTGACCAGGTAATCCTGCGCCCCGAGCTCGACGCGCGCCACGTCGCCCAAATAGACAACCCGTCCATCCTCGCCCCTTTTCACGATAACTCTCTCGAACTCCTCCGGCGTCACCAGCCGGCCTTGAGCGATGACGTTGACCTGAAAAGCCCGGTCCGTGTCGAGTGGCGGCTGTCCGATGACGCCGGCGGCGACCTGCACATTCTGATTCTGCAGGGCAGTGATGATTTCGGTGGTCGTGAGATTTTGGTACGTGAGCTTGCTCGGATCGAGCCAGACACGCATACTGTACTCCCGGGCGCCGAAAATATTGACATCTCCGACGCCGTCAACCCGCTTGAGCTGCTCGCGCACCTGCAGGGTGGCGTAGTTGCTGATGTAGAGCTGGTCGTAGGAATCGTCCGGCGAAACCATGTGCACGACCAAGAGCAGGTCTGGAGACCTTTTCAGCGTGGTGACCCCAACGCGGCGGACGTCTTCGGGCAGTCTGGGCTCCGCGATGGCGACGCGGTTCTGGACGAGCACCTGCGCCTTGTCGAGATCGGTTCCGAGCTTGAAGGTGATCGTGAGCGTCATCGCGCCATCGCTTGTGCTCTGGCTCGACATATAAAGCATGTTTTCCACGCCATTGACCTCCTGCTCGATGGGCGTGGCGACCGTCTCCGCGATTACCTGCGGACTCGCACCGGAATAAGAAGCGCGCACGACGATTGTGGGCGGAGCCACCTCGGGATACTGTGCAATCGGAAGCGACTGGTAGGCGATCGATCCCACGAGGACAATAAGGATGGAAAGAACCGATGCGAAGATTGGCCGGTCGATGAAGATCTTCGAGAAATTCATGGGGACAGGTCAGCCTTGGGCGGGCGGGGCTTCCTTGACCTTGACAGGCATTCCTGGCCGGACTCGCATGAGGCCGCTAACGATGACTCTATCTTCAGGCGCCAAACCCTCCTCCACCGCTCGCAAGCCGTCGTAGAGCCGGCCCGTCGTGACGAACCGCCGCTGCGCCAAGCCCTCCTTATCCACGACCATGACGAACCTTTTCGACTGGTCGGTGCCGATCGCCTCGTCAGGGATGAGCAGGGCAGAGTAGGGGCCGCGTCCCTTGAGTTGCACACGCACAAACAAGCCCGGAGTGAGCAGGCCGTTGGGATTGTCGATGAGGGCCCGCGCGCGCAGTGTGCCGGTTTGCGGGTCAAGACGGTTGTCCACAAAGTCCATTTTCCCCTCGTGCGAAAACTCTTTCTCGTCCGCGAGCGCAATCCGTACGGGATTCGGAGCGCCGCGGGAGGACTTGCGCTCGCCGGAAAGATCGAGGCGCGTGTACTTGAGGACAATGCGCTCGTCAGCGTCGAAGGTGGCATAGAGCGGATTGAATGGGACAATGGTGGTGAGCAGCGTCGATTGCGTCGAGCCGCCGGAGATGAAATTGCCCTCGTCCGCAAACCGGCGGCTTATCCGGCCATCGATGGGCGCCTTCACCTGCGTGAACTGGAGATTGAGTTCGGCCGCCTTGGCCGAGGCCTGGGCCTCGGACACATTGGCCGCGGCGATATCGTATTCGTTGCGGCGCGCGTCAAATTGCTCCGGAGCAATGGTGTTTCCTTGCATCAGCTTTTCGGCGCGTTGGAGATTCTGCAAAGCAAGATTGCGCTGGGCTTCCGTCCGCTTTTGTTCCGCCCGCGCCCGTTCCGCCTCGGCCTCGTAAGGCCTGGGATCGATCACAAACAAGAGATCGCCCACCTTTACCTCCTGGCCATCCTTGAAATGGATGGAATCCAGATAACCATTGACTCTCGCGCGCACCTCAACCGATTTGATCGGCTCCAGGCGCCCGGTAAAATCATCCCATTCGGTGACTTCCTTCGACACCGGTTGGATCGTGGTGACTTCCGGGGGAGGCGGTGGAACTGGCTTCGGTTTGCAGGCGGGAGACAGGGCCAGGACGAGCAGTGAAAAACTGCCGCAGATCCATCGCCGAACGGGTTTTTGTTTCATCGTTTTCGAACCGCGTGCCATTTTGAACGGTATCACGGAAGAGTCACCATTACACTAGCAAGCTCGATGCCATGCGCTAACTTTACGCTCGTCACGGGTTGTTTGGCCGAAAAGGCCCGGCCCTCGGTTCGAGCGATGCTGATTTGACCGGGGGGACCAACGGCTGATACTAATCGGGGTTTATCCATGACGAGCTACAAGGACACTCTCAACCTTCCCAAGACGGGTTTCCCGATGAAGGCGGGCCTGACGGCTCGCGAGCCTGAGCTTCTCGCGAAATGGGAGAGCGAGAGACTCTACGAGCGCATTCAAGAGGCGAGAAAGGACGCTGAAAAGACTTACTTCCTGCACGACGGCCCGCCATTTGCCAACGGTGACGTGCACATGGGCACCGCTCTCAACAAGATCTTGAAGGATTTCGTGGTCAAGTCGCGCACCATGGCGGGTTATCGCGCGCCGTTCGTTCCTGGTTGGGATTGCCACGGACTGCCGATCGAGTTCAAGGTGGTCAGAGAATCAAAAGGGCTGTCTCCCGTGGAAGTTCGCAAGCGATCGGAGGCCTACGCGCGGAAGTTTATCGAGACCCAGAAGAGACAGTTCCGGCGGCTCGGCGTGCTCGGAGATTGGGACACCCCCTACCTGACGCTTTCGCCGGCCTATGAAGCGGAGATCATCCGCGCGTTCGCGAAATTGCTGGAGAAGGGGCTTGTGTATCAATCGAGGAAGCCGGTTTATTGGAGCACGGGAGCGCAGACCGCCCTGGCCGAGGCTGAAGTCGAGTACGCCGATCGCGAAGACCCGGCCATTCTCGTGCGATTCCCGATCGTGAGCGGGCCGCTTGCACGAAAGGCGAGCATGGTCATTTGGACGACGACGCCCTGGACGCTGCCCGCGAACGTCGCGATCGCAGTCAAGCATGATTACACCTATTGGCTCGGGCGCTTTCGTCATGAAGAGACCGGACGCGAAGAGCTCTTCGTCATTGCGCGGGAACTGGTCCCGGCATTCGAGCAGGCAACGAAGTGGAAGTTGACGAACGAGCCCGAACTTCGGTCGTTTGCCGGTGCGGAACTGAAGGACACGGAAACTCAGCATCCGTTCCTGGATCGAAAATCGCGGGTGATCCTTGCCGAATTCGTAACCCTCGCCGCCGGCACCGGCCAGGTTCATATTGCGCCAGGACATGGCGCGGATGATTACGCTGCCGGAGTTGAGAACGGCCTGCCGATCCTGTCGCCGGTCGATGAACATGGGCGCTTTACAGAGGAAGTCGGCGTGCCCGTGTGGGCCGGCAAGTATGTTTTTGATGCGAATAGTGAAGTGATTGAACATCTCCGGAAACACGACGCCTTGCTCGGCGAACAAGTCTACAAGCATTCGTATCCGCACTGTTGGCGCTCGAAAACGCCCGTCGTCTTTCGTGCTGTCGAGCAGTTCTTCATCCGCGTCGATGCGTTGCGCGAGCGCGCATTGAAGGCCATTGATGAAGTAGCCTGGTTGCCGCACTGGGGTCGAAACCGCATCTACGGAACCGTGGAATCGCGCCCGGATTGGTGCATCTCGCGTCAGCGCTCGTGGGGCGTCCCCCTGCCTGTCTTTTACGATGAGAACGGGAAGCCGATTCTTGAGAATCCGCTGGCGCCCGAAATCGCGCGGCGTGTCGCCGATCTTGTTGAGGCACGAGGCACAAATGTCTGGTTCGATCTCTCCGATGCGGAAATTCTCAGGGAACTGGGCTATGAGCAGTTTCGTTGGGCGCGCCGCAACGACACTTTGGACGTTTGGATCGATTCCGGCGTGAGTCACGAGGCCGTCTTGCGCCGGCGCAAAGAGCTGGACTTCCCGGCGGATCTGTATCTCGAGGCGACCGACCAGCATCGTGGATGGTTCCAGAGCTCGCTGATGACCTCCATTGCGTTGAACGGCGTCGCGCCCTATCGCGCCGTCCTCACTCACGGATTCGTCGTGGACGTTGACACGAAAAAGAAGATCTCAAAATCCGCACAGGGCGCATATCAGAAGCCGTCTGAGGCTGATCATTATGTGAACAAGTACGGCGCGGATTTGCTGCGGCTCTGGGTGAGCAGCGTGAACTTCACGGACGATGTCCCGTTTTCAGAGGAGATTTTCACGCGCTTGGCGGACGCGTATCGGCGCATCCGGAATACCCTGCGAATTCTTCTGGCAAACTTGCATGACTATGATGCGGCCTGCAGACCTGCCCGTGAGGATTTCACGCTGGTCGACCGGTGGATTCTCGCCCGACTGCAGGCGCTCATTGCCACGTGCCGTGACGCCTGCGACAACCTTGAATTTCATCGCGTCTACCATTCAGTGAACCAATTCTGCGCGGTTGACCTGAGCAGCCTTTACGTGGACATCACCAAGGACCGGCTTTACTGCGACCTGCCCGATTCTCCACGGCGACGGGCGACGCAATTTGCGATGAGCACGGTTTTCGATGCGTTGTGCCGGCTGCTTGCTCCGATCATGGCGTTCACCACGGAAGAGGCATGGGGATATTTCCGGCCGGATGAATCGGTGCATCTCCAGCTCTTTCCGCAAGCCGATCCGGAATGGATTAATCCTGTCGTCGTCCAAAACTTTGACCTGCTTTTGACCTTAAGGGGGAAAATCATGCAGGCGGTGGAAAGCGCTCAGAAGGCCAAGGCCATCGGGGGAACGCTTGAGGCGCGGGTCGCCCTGCGTGTCTGCAAGAGCGATGACATCCAGGTCACCAGAAAATACCGGGCGGAGCTGGAAGAGATCTTTGTGATAAGTGATCTGACTCTTGAAGAGCCGGACAGTTTTTCCGCTGCGCCCGAGGACACGCAGGACGTTTGGGTTGAGGTCTCGAAGACAACCAACGCGCGTTGCGAACGATGCTGGAGGCATCGAGATGATGTGGGCAGTCACCTGGCTTATCCGACCCTATGCGGCCGCTGCGCGAATGTGCTCGCCGATTCGTCCGTGCCGACCGCCTGAGGATCTCTCGGCGGCCGTCGCAGACGCCTTGAGAAAAACATGAAGCTCTGGCTGCTCGTCTCGCTCCCCCTCTACATTCTGGATCAGCTTACAAAAGCGCTGGTCCTCGCGCACATTTCGACCGACGAGCTGATTCCGGTCATCCCAGGGTTTTTCAATCTCGTCCAGGTTCACAACACCGGCGCCGCCTTCGGAATGCTGAGGGACAACAATCTTTTCTTTGTGATCCTTTCTTTCTCCGCATTGATCATTCTGGCGCTTCTCACTTGGAAGGACGTCTTCGTGGATTGGACGTCGCGGTGGGCGGGCGCATTGCTGGTTGCCGGAGTTGCCGGCAATCTGACCGATCGCCTTTTGCACGGCCACGTGGTGGACTTTCTCGACGTCATCCTGCCGTGGTATGGACGATGGCCTGCCTTCAACGTGGCCGATTCCTGCATCTGCGTTGCTGCGGGATTATTCATCCTCGGCTCATTCCTGGATGGAAAACGAAGGACATCTCAGCCATCTTTGCCTTGATGAAATATCCCCGCAGCCCACACGAAAAAGTCGGCGGAATCGTTTATTTCGGGCGGATGCTCGACAAGATGCGCCTGAAAGCCGCCGGCGAACTTCATCCCGACCTTCAGGAAAACGTTGGTATCGGATTCGACAAGAGATGCGTCGATTTCCTTGGCGTATCCTACGAGGGGCTTGCGCAACGGGTTCTGGAAGGATTGGACGATGGCGCCGCCTTGGAATGGAGCCTCGCCAACGGCCGCAAGCCGACCGAGGACGAGATCTTTATCTGGAACGAATTCATGCGCAAGCGCGGCTGGAATGACGAGGCGAGCGAGAACCTTAACCGGCGCAAGAGGGAAAGCGGGCTCTGGGATCGGGACGACATCCAGACAGTGTTTGACTACATCGATGCGGACGAGGGAAAGAAGACGCACCCGGCGGAGAGCCGCGCGCCTTGACAGCAGATGCCCGCGAGTCGCGTCTGGCTTAGAAATTGATCGACACTCGCCCGCCGAGGACGAAGGCGTTTCCCAAATCCTGGGTCCCGCCAGGGTTGATGACATACTGCGCATTGGGCTTGATGTACATCCATGGCGTGAGATTGGCTTGATAGGTGACCTCGAGGACCATTTCCGCACCGACTCCGCGCGAACCTTCGAGCTCCAAGTTCTGGCGCGCGCCGTTGGTCAACTGAGCATAGACGAAGCCCACCCCGACCTGGTCTTCATCGCGCGTCGGAATTGGCCCCGTATAAACCAGCCCGCTCTCAACATAGAATCCGACAAAATTGCGATCTTGCGGCCCGAAAGCGATGCGCCCGAACCAGCCGAGCCCTTGATTGGACGGCTCTTCCTCGACCTGAACGCTCGTCTTCGAGGAAGCGAACGATTTTCCGTCTTTACTGAGCCCACTCACAGCGGGCTCAACGTTGCCAGGTTCGCGGTAAAGCATTTGGTCCAGAATCCAGTAAAATCCGTAGTTCCACTGATGGGTGAGCGGATTGCCGCTGGAATCCTCATCCGCCAGCGGTATTCCATCCTCGTCGTAGTAAGGATCTGCAAAATCCGCCGTGTGAAACCATGCACCGAATTTTGCCTGGCCCGGAAGTCCCTTCGCCTTGCCGTGATTCCAGCGCACCTGAAGTTCATTTAGCCAAAAATAACCTTGGTCAGAGTTGAGATCCCACCGGAAGCCGTGCCGGTTGACGTCCTGATCGAAAACGTTGCCCTCAAAAATGGCGCTTTGCACCGTCAGCCATTCCCAGGGATTTGCGGCGACGCGTACGCCGAGAGCACCCATCGGATAACCCGGACCACCCGCGGGAATGTTGGTATACAGGAAGGCAGGCCATCCAAACGTGCCGTTGGTAAAAAGTGCGCCATAGTCGGAAATGACGAATTCACTGTCGGCCGTAAACTGTCCAACCCGAACGGAAAGGCCCGGCGGCGCATCATCCTTACCCGGAAAAAAGTCCTGCTGAAACCAGAGTTCCAGCATTCGCAAGGTATTGAAGCCCGCGATATTGGAGATGGTGAGAAAGTTGCCCACGAGGTCTTCGGAGGCATCCCGCCCGCTGAGCCAAAGCCAGGTCGTGCTCACACTGGCTCCCTTCCAGCCAACCAGCTCCTCCAAGTTCACCGTCGCACCAAAATCGAGCAGACCCGTGTAAACGGCCCCTCGTTTGAGACCGCCCGTCGTGTTTCCCCAAACCTCGGCCGTGTATCCGCCGGAAATTTCCACACCCTTGTCCTTCAGAGTCGTGCGGACCCCTAGCCAGTCACCCGTCCCGTAATCTTCTGTCCACCAGGAACTGGCCCCTTTTTCGACCGGCTCAGATGGAGGCGAAGCCCCGAAGAGCGACGAAAAACTCACACAAAGGAAAAGAAGGGCTTTTTTCATGCTTTTAGCGTTGGCCCGTGAAAAACAGTTCCACTTCGCCAAAGTCAAGCGCAATTAACTTGCAATCTCATTAAGGCTTCTTTTTTTTCTGATTTGCGCCACGGCCTCAAACGTGGAAAATAGGCCGCTATCATAAGAGCATTATCTAGTCGTGGGGGGGGTCACCGGCAGAAGCCATTCTTTTTGCGCTGGTGGTTTTACTGGCCGGTGGGGCTGATGGTTCTTGCCGCCTTGCTTGCCTGGGCGGGGTGGGCGTATTTCAGCGTTCAATTCGAGCGTCGGGCTGCGGACTTTGACTTGACGCAACTGGAGCGGATGGAGTCGGCTTCAATAATTTATGATCGTGATGGGAAGGAACTGGGGAAGATCTTCATCCAGAACCGGAATCCCGTATCGTTGGACAGGATTTCGCCCCTGATGGCGAAAGCCGTTGTCGCAGCGGAGGATAACAAATTTTTCGAGCACCATGGAGTGGACTACGCGGGGGTGGTGCGCGCCGCGATTACCAACTATCGGCGCGGAAGGATTTCCCAGGGGGCGAGTACGGTGACGCAGCAGCTTGCCCGCAATTCGTTTGAGCTTCGCGAGCGCACCTACCAGCGCAAACTTGTCGAAATGTTCCTCGCGCTCCGGATTGAGCAGAATTTTCCAAAGGCCAAGATCATGGAGCTTTACCTCAACCGCGTCTATTTTGGCAGCGGATTTTATGGCGTGGAAGCGGCGGCGAGGGGATACTTCGGTCGCAGCGCGGCGGAGCTCAACGTCGGCCAATGCGCGATGCTCGCCGGGCTGCTCAGGAGCCCGCAGCTTTTGTCGCCTTGGAACAACAAGGAGGGTGCCACTTTGGCTCGAAACTTCGTGCTCAAGCGGATGAAGGAGCAGGGCTTGATTTCAGGCGCCGAGTACAAGGAGCAGGTCGAGTTGCCTCTTTACGTAATGAAGAGAACGAACCCGTTTAAGGTTTCCTATGCGATTGACTACATCCGGCAGCAGGCGGTGGCCGCCTTGGGATATCGGCGCGCGATGAACGGTGGCTTCCGAATCTATACCACGCTTGACTCTCAGCTCCAAAGGGCTGCCGAGCAATCCGTCCGCGAGACGCTTGCGAAAGTGGAAGGCCGTCCGGACTACGAACACATCACCTTCGAAGCTTACCGTAAGTTTGCTCAGCCGATCGAAGAAGAGATAAATCGTGGGAACATGCTCATCAAGATGCCTGAGCCGAAGTATCTGCAGGGAGCTGCGTTGGCCCTGGAGAACTCCACGGGAGGCGTTCTGGCAATGGTCGGGGGGAGGGATTTCAAGCACAGCGAATATAACCGCGCGACGATGGGCCGTCGCCCGGCGGGAACGGCGTTTGCGCCGTTCGTGTTTGCTGCGGCATACGAAAAGGGAATCTTTCCAGGCGAGGTCGTTGAAGACGCCTGCCTCGATAACCGCTTCGTCATGGTGGGCGGTGATTCCGGCATTCTTGGAGAGTGGGGAATCGAGCGCGCCGAAAATGAATATGAAGGACCGATTCCCGCCCGCGAGGCGCTGGCCAAGGGCAAGAACGCGGCCACAGTGCGTTTGGGTTTGCGCACCGGCCTCGATCAAGTGAAGAAGATCGCCGCCAGCGCAGGGATCGCCTCTCCCCTGCGAAACTATGCCAATGCCTTCCTTGGAAGCAGCGAGGCCACCCTGGAGGAACTCACTCTCGCCTACACGATCTTTCCGAACGGCGGGCTGCACGCCAAGCGCCCTCACATTATCGAGAAGATCGAGAACTCCGACGGGAAGCAGATCTTCAAGGCCGAGGCGCAGCAGGTGAAGGCGATCGGTCCGGAGGCGGCCTGGCAGGTGAACGAAGGGCTGGAAGATGCGCTGCGCGTGGGCGCGGGATCGATTGCCTTTGCCGAATTTGGATTGAAGGACCTGCCCATCGCGGGCAAGACGGGAACAGCTTACAACTTCACCGACACGTACTTCTTTGGCTACAACAGCTCGGTAACTTGCGGGGTCTGGGTCGGCTTTGACCGTCCGACGCGAATTTATCGCGGCGCGTTCGGCAAGGACCTTGCTCTGCCCATCTGGGCACGGATCATGAACGTTGCCGCGGACGAGTTGCCCGCCGTCAAGCTGCCGAGACCGGAGAGCCTGAAAGCGACCGAGATCTGCCGGCGTTCCGGACTGCTGGCAACGCCACGATGTGCGCGCGAAGCCGGCACCCATGAAATGGGGCATGGCACGTTCACGGAGTACGCCACGGCGGCCCAGCTTCCGAAGATCCGTTGTGATATCCACGGCGGCGGAGTTCGCAATTACGCGCGCGAGTACGATCAGGAGCAATGGCCAAGGGCGGCGGCCGCAGTGGACCTCTCGATGATCCGGCCGGTGGCTGTCGTCGCGCCCACCCTCCTCGGCTTAGGCGATGTCTATGCCTCAGTAAGGCCAGCGACAGACAGGTTTGACGACACGATTCCCGTCGCCCGGGCCATTCCTGTAAACGCGGCGGATGGACAAGAGGCCGGTCCGGACGCGGAGAAATCCAAGAAAGATCAATCCCCCATTGCGGCGACCGCCGTAGAACCTGAGGTGCGCAAGGCGGAAGCCGTGCGCCCGTTGGACTCTCCATTGGATATGCCATCCATCCAGGCGCCGACGCCCGAGCCTATCACCTTCTAACCACAGAACCCGTCAGCCGCACGTCCGGTCCAAAGCGCTTGAACGAGGGATCGCTAAGATGAATAGCGTGCTTAACGTCAGCCGCGCCACGACCTCCGACGGTCGGAATCGGGCCACCCGTGAGCATTGGCGCCAAATAAAAGCAAACCTCGTCCACCAGCGATTGATCGAAGGCTTCTCCGAGAACGCGCGCTCCCCCCTCCACCAGAACGCTCGCGACGCCGCGCCGTCCCAGTTCGCGCAATGCGGAACGCAAGCTGACGCCGGTGAAGATAACCGTCCGATCGCGGTGTTCGTCGGTGAAGATTCGCGCGCTCTTCGGAAGACGGCCGGACTTGGTCCAGACCACTCTCAAGGGCTGAAGAGGAATTCGAACGCCCTGCACGGTCAGCCGCGGATTGTCCGCGCGGATCGTTTCTCCGCCGACCAGAATCGCCTGAACCCGAGATCGAAGTTTCATCACCTCCCGCCGTGAGGCCTCACTGCTGATCCAGCGGCTTTCGGGCGGTGAATTGATGCGTCCGTCCAGCGTCATGGCCGCCTTGGCGACGACAAAAGGCAGGTTGGTCGCAATCCATTTGTTCCACGCGGCGTTTAGCGCGGCGCAAGGGACTGCGAGCACGCCCGAGCAGACGTCAATGCCCGCGCGGGACAAAATGACCTTTGCGCGCCCGGCATGTTTGGGATTCGGGTCAGTTGCTCCATAGACGACACGCGCGAAGCCGGCTCGAACAATGGCTTCCGTGCACGGCGGCGTACGACCGTAGGTCGAACAAGGCTCCAACGTCACGTATAGCGTTGCTCCGGGCATCGCACGCCTGGCTTTTCTCAAGGCTTCGATTTCGGCGTGAGGATTTCCCGCCCCTCTATGCCACCCTCGAGCGACAACGCGCCGGTCCGCCACGATGACGGCGCCAACGGCGGGATTCGGATGCGTGCGGCCCAAACCCTTGCGCGCTTCAAGAATCGCCTCCCGCATGAATTCTTCGTCAGCTGTCATCGCGAGAGAAGCCTCGGCACAGTGCGCACGCGATTCAATCGGAAAACGGGCTCGGAGACAGTTATGAGTCAGAATGACTCGTATTTTGCGCTCAATTTCGCCCAATAGAAGAGACATATTGTCTCATAGTTGAAAATTATCAAGCGACCATTAATACGTAACATACTTGTTACGTTGAAGATATGCTCTTTAATCGATTACAACTTTGAGAAGGCATGAATCTCGCTTCCTTACAACCAAAAGGAAAAACCTACTATGAGCATTATTCGATACAGAACCCCTGAATTGGCGACTTGGTCACCGTTTGACCGGCTGTCTTCACTCCGGGATCTATTGGATTCCGCATTCCAACTAGCGAGCTCCACACCTGACTCGACTTCGGGTTGGGCCCCGGTGTTGGACGTTTTCGAGGACGACAGCAAGATTACTGTGCAGGTGGAATTGGCGGGCATGAAGAAGGAAGACTTCGACATTGCGCTTCAGGACGGTGTGCTGACCATTTCGGGTGAGCGCAAGTCCGAGAGCGAGAAGCGCGAGGGTGAGAGTTTCCGCAGCGAGCGGTCCTTTGGGGCCTTCAGCCGAAGCATCACTTTGCCTTCGCCAGTGAAAACCGAGGAAGTCAAGGCAACCTATGAGGACGGAGTCCTCACGGTCACATTGCCCAAAGCGGAGGAAGCCAAACCAAAAAAGATCCAGGTTGATCTTAACTAACGTCATGACTCGCACGTCGAGGCGGACGGGTAAAGCACAAGAAACAAGACAAATATGAGTACATTAGCGACATCCAAAACCGAGGGTGAGACGGGACAACGCGTGGAATACTTTACGCCCCGGGTGAACCTTCACCAGGATGCTGACGGGTACACTCTCGAAGTGGAAATGCCTGGCGTAAACAAGCAAGGTGTAGAAATCACCGTTGAGGACGGCAAATTGATCCTCGGCGGCCACCGGCTCGCGGCGGGCGAATTCGGACGAACCGTGCATCGTGAACGAAAGGCCGGTGAATACCGCCGCGTTTTCGATCTCGATCCCAGCATCGATGCGACAAAAATCAGCGCTCGCATTGAACAAGGGCTGCTGACTGTCCATCTGCCAAAAGCCGAAGCAGTCAAGCCGCGTAAGATCGCTGTTGGTTGAAAATGGGCCCGTTGCCTCCGGGCAGCAGGTCTCAGCATCCCGCCCTCTTTCGAGAGGGCGGGATTTTTTTTGGCCGTCGGGTGACCCGCGCCGGAACCATTCCAAATTCAAAATCTCTTTGCGATGATGGATGCGATTTGTGGCGGGTCCGATTAGAAAAGGACGCACCGCTAACATGCAGGCTCTGGCAAAACTCCTTTCGCGTCCGGCTTCGGTAAATGTTCCGCTGGGAGTTGTTGGGCTGCTCATGGTGGTGCGATTCGTGGCAGTTTTTCAACTTCAGGCCGATTCCGATGAGGCGCAGCATTTGCATGTCATTTACGGTTGGCTCAGCGGTGAGCTTCCTTACAGGGACCGCTTTGATAACCACACGCCGCTTCTCTACCTGCTCTTTCTGCCGCTGGCCGCGCTTGCGGGTGAAACGCCTCAGATCGTTCTCCTGGCAAGAATAGCCCAGTTTCCCGTCAGCCTTGGGATTCTGGGATTGATATACCTGATCAGCCAGCGGCTTGCGGACCGGGAGGTCGCTTTGTGGACGCTGGCAACAACGCTGGCGTGGGGGGACTGGTCCCTGAAATCCGTCGAGTTTCGCCCAGATGTTCTGTGGTCCGGCTGCTGGTTTCTTGCCATCTGGATCCTGACGAAGGAACCTGCGCGGCTAAAGGTCCGGGATTTTCTTGTTGCCGGCGTCATTCTCGGCACGGCGCTTTGCGTTTCGATCAAGACCACATTCCTCGCGCCTGCCCTCGCTTTGGGCTCAATCGGTGCGTGGTTTTTCTGCGCCGACTTGAGGCGCGCCTTTCCTGTCGAGCGAACGGCACGCTGCGCACTCGCGGCTGGCATAGGATTTTCGATAGTGCCCGCAGCGCTTTTCGGCTGGTTGGTTTCCAAGGGAATAAGCGTCGCGACCCTTGAATTTTGCCTTATTGAAGCAAATCGCGCGGACTTTGAGTTCGGCAGGATCTTGAGAAGTATCGTGCTTGGAACGGTCGTCCTGTGGCTGGTTTGGAAAATGAAAAACCGGGGCGTTTCAGGAACTGCGGTAGCGCTCTTCTTCGGTACGGCCGTCTACACGGTGGCTTTAATCGGATTCAGTCCGGAATTGAGAAAGCAAACCTTGTTGCCGGTCTATCCGATCTTCATTCTGTTTGCGTGGCGATACGGGGCCGAATTTCTGCGTCGGTTTGGGCCGGGAACTGTAAGAGTGGCGGGTTTGGCAGTCTGCGCCGCCGTGTTCACGCATTTAGTGATCGAGGGAAGATTGTGGGCAGATGGACTTCGCGAACAAAGGGAACTTCTCAGGGACACCTTGAAGCTCACGCGTCCCGGGGATTTTCTGATGGACCGCAAGGGTGAGACGATTTTTCGTCGCCGACCCGTTTATCTTGTCTATCAGCATGCAACCGTGCGGGCCATCGAGGAAGGACGCTTATCGGATCCCGATCCTGAGATGCTTACGAAGACAGGAACGGCAGTTGCCATTGGCGAATCCATGGGTCTAACCGATGCGATGCGAAAGTTCATCGGAAAGAACTACATTCCCGTCGGTGAAGGTAGATTGCGTGTGGCCGGTCGGAGCCTGCTTTTCTACGAAGAAGGCGGACATCTTGCTGCGAGGGCGCCCATGATCGTTCCCGGCGAATATATGGTTCTCGGGGGGGACAACGTCCTGCGGCAGACTCGGGTGCGGCAACCCGGCTGGCACGACGTTGACCTTGGCGGCAGATCGGATCCGGCCAGTCTTTTTTGGAAGCCGGCATGGGACGCCGGTTTCAGACCTCTCGAAGAAAAGTGATGGAGAGGGAAACTATCTCAGGAACAGCATGGCCAAGGACCGCACATTGAAAATTCCCTTGGCCATTGAACGTCTGGCCTTTGGCGGAGCGGGAATCGGGCGGCTGGCGGATGGCAAGATTTGCTTCGTGCCTCTCGTCGTTCCGGGGGAGAAAGTCTTGGTGCGCATTCGCGCCAGACACTCGAGCTACGTCGAGGCGGATGTTGAGGAAATCGTCGAGCCTTCGCCGGAGCGGGTGGAGCCGAGCTGCCCTGTGTATGGTCGCTGCGGCGGCTGCCAATACCAGCATCTCGCCTATGCAAGACAGATCGCCATCAAAGGCGAGCAGGTCGCGGAAACTCTGCGCCGCTTGGGGGGGATTCGCAATCCCCCCGTCGAACCGACGGTGCCTTCTCCGCTCCAGTTCCATTATCGCAACCGCATCACCGTGCATTCGAGATCCGGACGCGTTGGTTTCTTCGGTTCGCGCAGCCGGCGGCTCGTCGAAGTCTCCCAATGCCCGATCGCGACCGAGCGCGTTAACGAGCTGCTCGCTGCGTTGCGCGCATCCCGACCGAGGGACGGCGAGCATCCCTTGCGCGAGCCGTCGGAATTCAGAGGCTTCCGCCAAGTTAACGATGCGGCCGCGGCCTGTCTCCTGGAGATTGTGGAGGATATGGCGCGGCCTGGCGGCCGATTGCTGGTGGACGCTTATTGCGGTGCTGGATTCTTTGCGAAACGGCTGGCAGCTCTTTTTGAACTGACGATCGGGATCGAATGGAGCGCGGATGCTGTTCGGGCAGCCCGACAGGGGGCGGGCGCTCGTGAGATCTATCTGCTGGGCGACGTGAAGCGCCATCTGGCTCCTGCCTTCGCGGCCGCCCCGGCGGAAAGTACCACGCTTCTACTTGACCCCCCTGAGGAAGGCGTTGGAGAGCAAATTCTCGAGGCGATTGCCTCGCGCAAGCCATCGCGGTTGATTTACGTATCCTGCAATCCCTCAACGCTCGCTCGCGATATAAGGTATTTGAGTCGCCTTTACGCACTTCGGCGGGCATGCCCGATCGACATGTTTCCCCAAACCGCCGAGATCGAGGTGGCCGCGTTTCTGGAGAAACCATGAGACCGGCGTCAGCGCAGGCGCGGACGGGCCGGGCTTTCGCGCTCACTGCATATCCGATTCTGTAACGCTGGTTTGCGGACGCGAGGCAAGCACCTTTGCGTGAGCAATGATGTCAGCCTCGTCCAAATTGAATCGGTAACCGTGGCAATTCGGACAAGTGGCAACACGCCGCGCGACGATCGATTCGCATCCCTCACAGACTTTGTAATTTTGAGGCGCTTCGATGATCTTTTGCGCGCGAGCGGCACGCTCGGCAAGATGACCCTCCGACATTCCTGTGTTCTACCCGATGGTATCTCACAGCTCAATGCCCATTAATCGATTTCCAGGCTTCCGCTCGCGACACGTGCAGGACCGAATCATGAGCAAGCGCCCCGGGGGGTCAGGCGGCGGTGGAACGCCAGGGGAGCGGGCTCGTTCCGCCAGCGGGTGTTGCTTCACGAGAAAGCCGTGAAAGTTGGTCGGTTTCTGGCAAATTCAAGTGGTGGATTTGCTTTCGCTCACATGGGACGAATTGACAGGCGAGCTCGAACAACTCGGGGAACCAAAGTTTCGGGCGGCGCAAATTTGCAACTGGATTTACGGACGCCGGGTAGGAACTTTCGAAGAGATGACCGATCTGCCCGCGGCATTGCGGAACGGATTTTCTGAACGCTTTGCCTTGCGGCCGTTGACGAAAGTCCAGGAGACCGGATCCAGGGACACGACACGGAAGTTCCTGTTTCGGCTCCGCGACGGGCAGATGATCGAGACGGTGCTTATCCCCGCATCGCCCGCGCTCTACGGAGAAAGGGCTGATCGCCGGACAGTCTGCATCTCGACTCAGGTCGGCTGCGCCTACGGATGCAAGTTTTGTGCAAGCGGACTCGAGGGATTGAAGCGCAATCTGACAGCCGGAGAGATTGTCGCTCAGTTTCTCGCGGTGGAAGAGTTCTCGGAAGAAAAAGTTAACAACATAGTCTTCATGGGCATGGGTGAGCCATTTGCCAATTATGAAAACTTGATGCGGGCGATTGGAATTTTGAACGCGACGTGGGGCGTGGGTTTGGGGGCAAGAAGCATGACCGTTTCGACGAGCGGGCTTGTTCCTCGCATCCTGGATTTCGCTGATCAACCGCTACAGGTCAGGTTGGCCATCTCGCTTCATGGAGCCACCGATGCCGTGCGCGGGAAAATCATGCCAGTCAACCGCAAGTATCCCCTAAACGAGCTCTTGGACGCCTGCGAGCACTATTCCGCGCGGAAGAAGCAGCGCCTTACCTTCGAATATATTCTGATAGGTGGCCTCAATGATGCGGACGAACAAGCGCTTGCTCTGGCCAGGCATGCGAGGCGCCTGAGGGCCAAGGTAAATCTGATCCCGTACAATACCGTCGACGGTCTGGATTGGCAGCGGCCGGCAGAGGCCGTGCAGGCGCGGTTTCTTGGCTTGCTACGGGCAGGGAACGTGTCAGCCACACTGCGGCGGGAGAAGGGACACGATATCGCGGCCGCCTGCGGTCAGCTGCGTTTGCGGGAGGTGAGACGACCTTCGTGACCGGTCGCCAGGTTTTTCGGGTGCAATTAATCCCTGAAAATCCCGTTGCGCCCGAAACTACGGTGCAGTAAGGGTTTCTCGGATGGCTGACGACGATTTCGAGACGCCGGAGATTTGGGATGAATACCAATGGGAGCGGTTCCTCCAGCAGCAAGACCGCAATACCGAAAAGTATTTCGGACTCCTGGAGAAATATCTCGATCATCCGGACCGCGATAACATCATCGCGAAGGAAATGGGATGGGAGTCGTTCGACGAGGATCGGGATGCCGAGTGGGACGAAGCGGCCGAGAGCCTCTGCGAGGAGGAGATGAGCCTGTCGCAGGAAGAGGCGGAATGCCCCGAAGGCGATTTTGAGGAGTTTGCCAGATCCCCAATCTACCAAGACACCCTGAAGCTTCACACCTGGATAAACTCCTGGCTTGATCGCGAACAGTCGCTAAGGGATCACCCGGAGGCGATTCGACTGGCCACGCGCTCCGCGGTTTGTGGCGCAAAGCTTGCCGCCGCGTTGTGCGGTGACGATTGCACCGAACTCGGCATGACCATCGCCTATCTCAAGCGCGGATTAAAGGCCGCCAATGATGCGTTGGACGCCGCCGCCCGCCTTGCGCAGGAGAAAAAAATGGCGGTTCGCCAGCGCGTAACGCTAAACAAGCTGCTGTTCAGGGTGCGCGACCGCATTGTTGACCTGATGAGTGAATACCGCGCCGAGTGGCGCAAGCGCTACGGCAACTCCTGATCGTCGAATTTGTCCCCGTTTCGTGCGTCATAGGCGAATGGGTGACGATCCCGAGGAGGCCAGCTTGCTGGTTCGCGCCAAAGCAGGCGACACGGTGGCTTTCGACAGTTTGATCACCCGCCACAGGCAGAGGATCTACATGCACACATTTCAAATCCTCCGGAACGACGAAGATGCACTCGATTGCACGCAGGAGACATTCATCCGCGCATGGAGATCGCTGGCGGGGTTCGAGGGAACGGCGACTTTCTCGAACTGGCTGCACCGCATCGCGACCAACACCTCAATCGATCTTTGCCGCCGCAGGCGAATCCGCCCGCAGACCGAAATTGAGTCTGGCTTGATGAAGATCGATCCGGCTTCTCGGACGACTCCCTCGAGCCCGGAAGCGCCCGGGACAAGTCTGGATCGGGCGGAGATCAAACGTCGTGTTGAGCAAGCCTTTTCGGCATTGAGTCCAGAGCATCGCGCTGTCATCGTCCTTAAGGAGATCGAGGATCTCTCTTATGAGGAAATCGCCCGGCATATCGGCTGCTCGTTGGGCACGGTGATGTCCCGGCTCTACTACGCGCGCAAGAAACTCCAAACCCTCCTTCACGATCTCCATGAAGAAATTTGACGAAGCAGGATGGGCCAGGACAAAGTCGCTGCTCCGGGAGCATCTGACCGCGCCCGAACTCGAGCATCCCGACTTCGTCAATCACCGCGTCCTCGAGGAAATCGAGCGCCTGAGGGGGCGTCCGCGTCCGGCGATCTTTCCGCTGCGGTGGCTCGCCTGGTCCGGAGCCGCAGCGATCCTTTTTGCGGCGGTCTTGACGATGGTTTTTCTGCCACGGGAAGCTGGCAGGCGGAGCGATTCCGAGTTTATTTCGCAAGTCGTCTCTGCGCGAACCGAGATGCCGCAGCTTTCGGTTTCTGATTTCAGTATTCCTGATGAACGCGGCGTGGTGATTTGGATCGAAGGCGCAGACTACATTCCTGCTGAAAACTCCGTGCGATGAGGCGAGTGGTCGCGGCTGCCGTATTGGTCTTGGCCTGTGGCGCGTCAGGGGCACGCGCGGGAGGTGATCGCATTTGGAGCGCGTTGATACTTGCCACCAAGGAGAACACTCCCTCTGCGATTCCAGGCGCGCTGGAAAAGTTCGCGCCGACGATCAAGAAGATTTTCGGCTACAACAGCCTCTATCTTCTTGGCGAGAAGAAACGCGATCTCGTTACCGGCAGCGAGCAGTGGCTCGTGCCGAGCAAGGAGTTCTTTTTCAAAGTGCAGTGCCTTTCGGGAGGATCGACGTCGTACACGCTGCGCATCGAGTTGTATCGTGACAAGAACCTTCTGGTCACAACCGAGGCGAAGCTGGCAAAGGATGCTCCGCTTTATATCCGGGGCCCCGCATGGGGAAGCGGCCACCTGATCTTCCTGCTTGAAGTTCGATGACAGAGGGGATCCGGCTTTCGCGCAGAGAAGGTTGTCACCGCGCTTTGCTCCGGGTCGGAACGCGCTGAGTTGGCCCAGACCGCCGACGAAGCCTCACTGCAGACCTCAAGTGCGACGCCGTCTTCCCGGGAATGTTTTTTCCAAGAAACCCCAGAGAAATGGACTTATTGCCCGGCCAAGGGCCAATCTGAATTTCCTGCACCCGCAACTGGCTTGTTTGCAGCCAGTTTTGCGCTAGTTTGCCAGTTCAATGATCAATGCCTCAGAAGCAAACCCGCAGCCGCCGAGATGATCCAATGCGGCTCGGAAGGATCTCATCGATGAGTTATGCGCCTCGTCCAATGACCCAAGGTCTGGTTGACCGGAAGTTGGTCCAATCTGGAATTGCCAGATGAAAGTTGAGCGGCCGAATCTCGTCGACTGGAAACCGGATTATATGAAAACCGCCCACACGCCCCGCTTCCCTGCGGGCTAAGTCCAAGCTCACGACTTGGCGGAGAAACTTTGTTGAAGATTAGTGCCGGTTGGAGATTGTTGGGTTTTGTTGCCATCACCCTCCTCGTTCCTGCCTTGGTCGGACAATGGAGCCTGGCAAAGCGGAAGTTTGACACCTCGCCCCGGGAGGAGCTGGCCAAAGAAAAACCCGAGATAGTGCTTCTCGGCGATTCCATGCTGGAAACCCGCATCGACGAGGGAGTCTTGCGTCGGATTGCGGGGATAAAGTTCGAAAAAATGCCCTATCCGGGATCAGGGTCGGCCTCCTGGTGGCTTGTCCTGAAAAATTACATCGCTCCGCAGTCCGATCCGCCCCGGACCATCGTCATTTTTTTCCGCAACATGCAACTGACCTTGGCGAGCTATCACACCAAGGGGCGTTTCAGGCCCCGGCTGGAGGCGCTGATGAGCGACCATGGCGAGCCTTACCTGGAGGGGATTCTCCGCTCCTCGGGCAGGGAAGAAACCGGGGGCCTCCTGTCGCTGGGGCAGAGACTTTACCCATTGCAAAAGCATCAGCCGGAGTGGCAGGAGAAGATCTATGCCAGGGCCCTGATTCTCTCTACGGTCGCTGACGAACGGGCCGTGGTTCGGAAACAGGCCGACCGTCTTTTCAGCACGCGGGGACTGCGCGCAGACGCCGGCGCTTACGCGGAGGGCGACGACAACATGACCGGACTGGCTCCCGCGGGTCATGATTTGCCGACAAGGCTGCCGGGTTCCTTTCTGCCAGCCCTGCTCGATCTGGCCCGGCAAAAAAATATTCAGCTGGTCTTTTTCCGGGTAAAACGCAAACCGCGGGATGACGGCACGCCTTATTCGGATTCCCGTAGTTTGCAAGCCTACATGGCCGCGCTAAGGCATCATCTTCAGGCCGCCGGGGCAACTTTCATCGACGAAACCACGGATCCGGAAATCGGGCGCGACTTCTATGGCGGGGATGATCATCTGCGCGAGGATCGAATGGCGGACTACACTCGGCTTTTCTGGGCGAAGCACGGGTCCGCGATCACGGCTGGAGAATCCGGGGCCCGGAACGCAACGCGATGATCTTTCACTGCCTGGAATATCTCGTTTTCCTGGTGGCGGTGTTGCTGGTTTATTGGCCGCTGCCGCGGGTCTGGCAAAACGCGTTGCTGGTGGCGGCGAGCTATGTTTTTTACGGCTGGGTTCATCCGTGGTTTCTCCTGCCGTTTCTGGCGACAACGCTCATCGACTACAGCGTCGCCCGGGGCATCGAGTCACGGCCGGCCGCCGGGAAAAAACTGCTGGTCGTCAGCATCATCAGCAATTTGTCGCTGCTCGGTTTCTTTAAGTATTATAATTTCTTCGGGGAAAACGCGGCCGCAGCGCTGGCATCTGTCGGCTGGGACGTCCCGCTGCCCGTGTTGAACGTCGTCCTTCCGGTAGGGATCTCTTTCTACACCTTTCAAAGCATCGGCTACGTCGTGGACGTCTATCGCCGCGAAACTCCGGCCTGCCGCAACCTGCTCGAATACATGGTGTTCGTGTCCCTGTTTCCGCAGCTTGTCGCCGGTCCGATCATGCGCGCTGGGAAGATGATCTGCCAGGTCCGCTCCGTGCGCGTTTTCGATCCGGAAAGATTCCAGAGCGGTCTGCTCCTGCTGCTCTGGGGGTTTTTCCAGAAGGTCGTAATCGCGGACAACGTCGCCGTCATTGCAAACAAGGTCTTCGCCATGCAGGCACCGGATTTTCCGATT
The DNA here is from genome assembly GCA_963731945.1 of uncultured Verrucomicrobiae bacterium. Classification (GTDB taxonomy): domain Bacteria; phylum Verrucomicrobiota; class Verrucomicrobiia; order Chthoniobacterales; family Terrimicrobiaceae; genus DASTFP01. The sequence continues at coordinate 118,698 of CAVSXN010000015.1, forward strand.
CTCTGGACCGGTGTGCTCGCTTTCTGCGTGCAAATTTACGCTGATTTCTCCGCTTACACCGACATTGCCCGCGGCACCGCGCGCCTGCTGGGATTCGAGCTGATCCGGAACTTCAATCATCCCTACCTCGCCGAATCCCCGGCGGATTTCTGGAGACGCTGGCACATCTCGTTGTCCACATGGATTCGCGATTACATTTACATTCCCCTCGGTGGCTCCCACGTCGGCCCGGCGCGGGCGGCTGCCAATATTCTGATTGTCTTTTTTCTGACCGGCCTCTGGCACGGTGCGTCCTGGAACTTCGTCCTCTGGGGCCTGTACAATGGAATCCTCATTTTGGTCTATCGCCTGGCGGCAGGGGTGATTCCGCCGCCGCTCCAGACATTTCCCGGCGCGAGAATCCTGCGGATCGCGATAATGTTCGTGCTGACCAACATCGGCTGGCTGATGTTTCGCGAACAGAGCATCGACTCCCTCTGGCGAAGTCTGACTTTATCACCCGGAGCCGCCCCGATTCTGGATTGGAAGGTCGCCGCTTACCTTTGCACGGTCATCGGCCTTTACTCGATCCCGCTGGTCATTCATGCGGGTCTTGACAACATTCGCCTGCATCTGCCCGCAAGGTCCTTTGCCGCTCAAGGCGTGGCTGGGCTGCTGCTGTTCCTGGGCGTGCTATTGTTACGCAGCAGCGTTTCGGCCGATTTCATTTACTTCCAGTTTTGAGATGGCGAAATCGCCAGCAACGCGGATGACCGCGATCACAATAGCCCGGAGAAGTGTTAAGAGGGCGTTCGACGGCTGCTCGGAGCTGATTTGCTCACCGCCGGTAGGGCCCTACCAACTTGCTCTATTGCAACCTAAGCCTACCCTGATAAGAAGCGGAATTTCTGGGTACATGCTCAGGCCCTGACTGATGACTCTCGATCCGATCCAACAAGCAGCGCGCGATCAGTTCCAAAAGCAATGCGCCAACTACGGCAAATCGCACATCCTTGCCCAAACGGACGACGTGGCTGCAGCGCTTTCCGGCATCGAAGTGCCGCCCGGCTCCACCGCGCTCGACGTTGCCACGGGCGGCGGCCACACCGCACTTTACCTGGCCAGCCGCGGATTCTCCGTGACTGCGACGGATATTTCGCAGGCGATGCTGGAAATCGCGGGCAAGCTCGCGGCGGAACGCGGATTCACCATCGCGACCCGCCTGCACGAGGCCGAAAAGTTTCCCTATCCGGACGGATCATTCGACCTCGTCAGCTGCCGGGTGGCAGCGCATCATTTTAGCAGCACGGAATCTTTCGTCCGTGAGGTGTTCCGGGTCCTTAAATCCGGCGGGCACTTTCTGCTCATTGACGGCAGTGTGCCAGATGGCGAGTCAGTTGCGGAGGAGTGGATCCACGAGGTTGAAAAGCTGCGCGATCCGAGCCACGGGCGCTTCTTGTCCCCTCGCGCGTGGACCTCCCTCTGCGAGCGGCACGGTTTGCGTGTTCTGCGTTGCGACATCTCCCCTTTCAAGCAACCCGATCTCGCTTGGTATTTCGAAGCCGCGGGAACCTCGCCGGAAAATCGGGAGAAAGTTCAAGAGCTTGTTCGCGATGCTCCTGAATCAGCACGAAGGGTCTTTCGCATCGCGAACGAGGATGGCAAGACGGTCTGGTGGTGGCCACGTTTGAATCTGGTCGCCCGGAAGGTGAACGTTCAAGCTTGCTGAGCCTGCCAAGGCGGTCTGACCCGGACGTCTTGTCGCTTCGATGATCACGCCCGCGGAGACGGCGGCTGATCGCTCTCCCGGCGATTCCCAGTTCTTGCGCCAATAGATTACCGTAGCTTAAGTTTGCGGATTCACGTTGGCGCACCGCTCATGAACTCCGGCAATCACTCCTTCATACGCATAAAGGGGGCGCGTCAGCACAATTTGAACAACCTGGATGTGGAAATTCCGCGGAACAAGCTTGTGGTCATCACGGGTCTGAGCGGATCGGGAAAGTCCTCGCTCGCCTTTGACACGCTCTACGCAGAGGGGCAGAGGAAATATGTGGAGAGCCTCTCTGCGTACGCGCGCCAGTTTCTCGACCAGATGCAGAAGCCCGAGGTCGACTACATCGAGGGTCTTTCGCCAGCCATCGCGATCGAACAACGAACGTCGGCAGCTAATCCGCGCTCAACGATCGCCACAACGACGGAAGTCTATGATTATTTGCGGCTCCTCTACGCTGCCGTCGGGCGTCCCCACGATCCGGCCACCGGCGAACCGGTGGTCCGTCAGACGCCTCAACAGATCGCGGATGCGATTCTCAGCTTACCCGAAGGCACAAAACTCATGCTGCTCGCGCCGCTCGTGACCGACCAAGCCGGAGAATTCCGCGATGTGATCGAAAAGGCCCGGCGAGAAGGTTTCGTGCGCCTCCGAATTGACGGAGAGATCATCGAGTTGGGCGCAGCAAACTCCCCCAAACTTGCGAAAACCAATTCGCACACAATCGAAGCCGTCGTGGACCGTCTATCCATTCGGGACGAAGTCCGGCAGAGACTTGCTGATTCGATTGAGACCTCCCTGCGATGGGGTGGCGGAATGCTCTCGGTCGTTCGCATGGAACCGGGAACCGAAAAATGGAGGGAGCAAAAGTTCTCCACGGATTACTGCAACCCTTCCACGGGTTTCACGATGCCGAAACTGACGCCGAAGCATTTTTCCTTCAACAGCCACTTTGGCGCTTGTCCGGCTTGCCATGGAATCGGCACGGAGCTCTTCTTCGATTCCGAGCTGATGGTAGACGGCGCGAAAACGCTCGATCAAGGAGCCATCAAGCCCTGGCGGGTAGGTCACAAGCGAATGCGCCACTACTACGGGTCGATCCTAAGGGGACTCCTCGAGGATACACCTATGCCGGTCGATGTCCCCTTCAAGGATCTCCCGATTGACTTCAAATCGCTGTTGTTCTTCGGCAGTGGTGACCGGGCGATTACCGTGCAGATTTCCGCCGAGCGGAAGATCTCGAAACCCTTCGAGGGTTTGGTTGCGCAAATGCAACGGCTATTTGAGACCAGCGAAAGCGAGTTCACCAAGAAGCGCCTGCGCGCCTTTCAGGGGCGCCGGGTCTGCGGCGTCTGCGCGGGAGCGCGTTTGCGCCCCGAAATTCTCGCAGTGACAATCTCCGATGCGGAGGGACGGCAGTACAACATCAACCAGTTCTGCACATTTCCGATTTCCGAGGCGGGAAAGCTTTTGCGACGCATCGCGCTCAGCGGCGCGGAAGAAGAGATCGTTCGTGATGTGTTGCGCGAGATCCGGCAGAGGTTGGGATTTCTAAATGAAGTCGGCCTCGGCTATCTGCAACTTAACAGGGAAAGCGGCACGTTAAGCGGAGGGGAGGCGCAGCGGATCCGGCTGGCCACGCAGATTGGGTCGGGCCTCGCGGGTGTGCTCTACGTGCTCGATGAACCGAGCATCGGCCTCCATCAGCGCGACAATGAGCGCCTCATCAATACGCTGCGCGCGCTGCGCGACCTTGGCAATTCGGTGATCGTCGTTGAGCACGACGAGGATACGATCCGCGCGGCGGATCACATTCTCGATCTGGGCCCCGGCGCGGGTCCGCGTGGTGGAAGGATCGTCGCGCAGGGGCCCTTGCAGCAAATCTTGGAAAGCGAAGAATCGTTGACGGCCCAGTATCTAAAGAAAACTCTTAAAATTTCGGTGCCTCGACATCGCGTGCCTCCGCGCAAGGATCGCAGGCTCGCCGGTGAGATTGGAGACGGCTGGCTGAGCGTGTTCGGAGCCCGGGAAAACAACCTGAAGAACATCACCGCGGCAATTCCGGTGGGATGTTTGACCTGCGTGACGGGCGTTTCCGGCAGCGGAAAGTCCACGCTGATCAACGACATCCTGCGCGCCGCGCTCGCCAAGAATCTCAACGGCGCAAGGGAGCGCCCGGGCGCCTTCGACCGAATTGTTGGCATCGAGCAGTTCGACAAAGTCGTGGTGATCGATCAAACACCCGTCGGCCGCACGCCGCGCTCGAACCCCGCAACGTATTCCGGAGCGCTCGGACCGATCCGCGATCTCTTTAGCGATCTTCCGGCCGCGCGCGTCCGTGGATACGATGCCAGTCGCTTCTCCTTCAATGCTAAAGGGGGGCGATGTGAGCACTGCCAGGGTGATGGGTTCATAAAAATAGAAATGCATTTTCTCGCCGATGTTTACGTGGAATGCGAGATCTGCCGGGGACGCCGATATAATCGTGAAACCTTGGAGATCACGTACAAAGGAAAGAACATCGCAGACGTCCTCGACATGACGGTGGATGAATCTGCCCGCTTCTTTCGCAACATTCCCGCGCTCTCCTCGAAACTCGAGACCTTGCAAGATGTCGGGCTCGGATACCTGCGGCTCGGCCAGTCCGCCACCACGCTTTCCGGCGGAGAGGCGCAGCGGCTCAAACTTGCATCGGAACTCGCCCGGCGTGCCACCGGCCGCACAATCTATCTGCTCGATGAACCGACGACCGGGCTGCATTTCGCCGACATCCACAAGCTCCTCGAGGTGTTAATCAAGTTGCGCGATGCGCATAATACTCTGATCGTCATCGAACATAATCTCGAAGTGATAAAATGCGCCGACTGGATCATCGATCTGGGTCCCGAGGGCGGCGAGGAAGGCGGGCGCGTGGTTTGCGACGGACCGCCAGAGCGGATCGCCCAGGAGCCGTCGAGCTACACCGGACGCTATCTTTCCCGAGCTCTGCAATCGTGAAAGCGTTTCTGCTAGTTTTTGTGCTCGCCTCTTTCGCTTGGGGGGCAGATACGCGCCTCGATGGTGCGCGCCAGGCGCTGCAAGACGGTTTGCCGCAGGTCGCCATCTACAAGCTCCGCCAAGCCCCAGGCCGAAAATTCGCCAAAGAGGACCAAACGGCTGCGGAGCGATTGCTCGCGCGGGCTCTGTTTGCGGCGGGCCGATTCGACGAAAGCGCCTCGCTGCTGGAGAACTCGGGCGATTCGGATGGGGAATCCAAATTCTGGCTCGCCGAGAACTACGCGGCGCTCAACAAACCGGCGAAGGCCCTGCCACTCTATCAGGGCTTGAGCCGGGACGAGAACTTCGCCGCCCGGGCCGCTATCGGAGCGGCGAAGATGCTCGACGCCTTGGGCCGGGCTTCGGAGGCCTCCGAGGAGCTCTCGATCTTCCTGAATAAAAATCCCGCTTCCGGCGAAGCCGCCCTGAAACTCGCGGAGATCAGGCTGGATCTTGGAGACCCCGCCGGCGCGATTGGCGTCCTGTCCGCGAGAGAATTCTCGCCGCAGGAACAACCGGACGCCGCGTTCCTTGTCGCGCGGGCGCTGCTGGCCTCCGGAGAACCCGCGGGGGCGGAGGAGAAACTCAGAACCATCAAGGATCCGCCCGCTCGGCTTGCCGCGGGCGTAACGGTCGCACTGTCCGAATGCCGGTTGCTGCAGGAGGACCCCGGCGAGGCGGAGAAAATCATGGAAACGTATATCGAGGAGAACTCTCGCCTTCCCGGCCTGCCCGCGGCATTTGCCGCGCTCGACCGGGTCTATGTCTATGAAGGCGCGGCTTCGAGTACGGAACTGCGCCGGTGGACTGCGGATACCAAAAACGGACAGCGCTCCGCTCTCGCCCTGTTCTATCTGGCGCGCAACGAAGCGCGTTCGAGCAAGGGCGAAAAGAGCCGGCAGCTATTCGGCGATTTTCTCGCCCAATATCAAAGCCACTTCCTCGCGAATGAGGCGCGGGCTGAACTGTCCGCCTCACAGATCGCCGCAGGCCGGGCGCAGGAGGCCCTCCAGACCGCGCAAGCCGGCCGAGGATTTCGCAACAGTTTCGTGCGCGGACAGGCTCAGGCCGCCAGCGGACGTTACAAGGAGGCCGCGGCTTCCTTTCTGCAAGCCTCCGGCGCGACCGAGTTGGAAGTCACCGCGCTTGAGAACTCCGCCATCTGCGCCCTGCTGGCGGGCATCCCGGAGGCAGACAACGAAGCCATGCGTCGAATCATCAAGCGTCCCAGCTTCGCGCCGACCGTAGAAAGGATTCGCTTTTTCGAGGCGATGCGGCAGGCGGCCACTCGATTGCCCGGCGCCCGGGATTTGCTTCGCAAGATCGCCGACGGCGAGTCTGCCTATAGTCAACGCGCGAGGCTGGCTCTCGCCGAATGGGCGTTTTTACAGGACTCGGCCGGGGACGCAGGGGCTGAATTGCGCCGCATCTCCACGGACGATCCGGCAACGAAGGAAAGGACGGATTACCTCGCGATTTTCCAGAGCGATACGGCAGATGGCGAATCCGATGCCCAGGTCGCCAAGCTTGCCGAGAGCTTTATGGCGCAATATCCGGACTCTCGATACGAACCCCATGTGCGAATGAAATTGGGCGAGACGTTTTATCGGCGGGGCGACTATCTTGGTGCCAGGGGGCAGTTTGGCATCGTCGCTGAGCGGTTTTCGGACTCTCCACTTGCTGAGAAGGCCGTCTTTCTCACTGCCCAGGCCATGGCGCGCTCGCTCGATCCGGCCGAAATGGAGGAGGCCATCGAAATCTTCGAACACGTGGTGAAGTCGGGGGGCCCGCTTTCCTTGCGCGCGCGGCTGGCTCAAGCTGGCCTTTTGAACGCCCTGAAGCGTCCCGAGGAAGCGCTTGGCGTCCTTGACCGCATCCTCGAATCGAAGCCTGATCCCGAGCTCCGTTATACGGTTCTCATCGAAAAGGGCGACACGCTTTTCTCCCAGGGAGCACAAGACGCGGAGAAGTACCGCTCGGCCATCGCATCATGGAAACAGGTATCCGAGGATCCCGCTGCGCCGAAGATGTGGAGCCACCAAGCCCTTGCCAAAATGGGAGCCGCTTGCGAAAAGCTTGGCAACTATGACGCCGCGCTCGATTGCTATTACGGAGCTTTCTCCCAGGGCCAGAAAGGCGGACCCGAGTATTTCTGGTTCTACAAGGCCGGTTTCGACGCCGCACGTCTCCTGGAATCGCAAAAACTCTGGAAAGAAGCGATCGCCGTCTATGAGAAGATCGGCAGCGTCGATGGTCCCCGCGCGGAGGAAGCCCGTGATCGCATCAATCGATTGCGCCTTGAAAACTTCATCTGGGAGAACTAGCTGCCCGCAAGACGTGAAGTCTCCTATTTATGGATAGATCGCGGTTGAAAGGCGAAGTCTTGATGCGAACACCGCACATCAAACTGTTCATACCCGGACCCGTCGAAGTTTCTGAGAAAACTCTTCTCGCAACGTGCGAACCGATGATCGGTCATCGCGGCGCTGACTTCAAGGCACTCTACCAAGGCATTCAACCCCAGCTCAAGGTCCTCTTCGGGACAACGCAACCCGTATTTCTCTCCACATCCTCGGCTTGGGGCGTAATGGAGGGTTCGATTCGCAACCTCGTCCGGCGCAAGGTGCTCAACTGCATGTGCGGGGCCTTTTCAGACAAGTGGTTCGATGTCAGCAAGCGGTGCGGCAAGGACGCCGAGGCGCTGCAGGTGGACTGGGGATCACCCATCTTGCCCGAGATGATCGAAGAAAGGCTTTCCACCGGACGGTTCGATGCGCTCACCCTCATCCACAACGAAACGTCATGTGGCGTGCGCAATCCCCTCCCGCCGATCGCCGATGTCATGCGAAAGTTCCCGGAGGTGATGTTTATCGTCGATATCGTCTCCTCCTTCTCGACGGAGCAGATCCCGATGGACCCTCTCGGCATCGACGTACTACTCAGCGGCAGCCAGAAGGCGCTCGCCCTCCCTCCGGGCCTGGCGCTATTTTCCGTTTCTGAGCGAGCCATGGAACGAGCCCGAATCACACCAGGGCGTGGCTATTATTTCGATTTCATTGAATTTGCCAAAAACGATGAGCAGAACATGACGCCGAGCACGCCGGCAATTCCGCTCATCTATGCGCTGCGCTCGAAGCTTGACGAGATCGTCGCTGAAGGCATCGAGGCTCGCTACGAGCGGCATCGGAAGCTCAACGCCATCGTCCATGGCTGGGTGAAGGAACGCGGCTTTGAGTTTTTTGCCACGGAGGGCTATCGGTCCCTTTCCCTAACCTGCGTGAAAAACATCAGGGAAATCAATGTTGCCGAATGGATCACGCGGTTGCACGATAAGCATCGCATGGTGATCGACGGCGGCTACGGAAGGCTAAAGGGCACGACCTTCCGCATTTCCAACATGGGCGACGAGACCGAGAAGACCATAGGCGGCCTCCTGGAGGCACTGGATGATACGCTGGAAGGCTGAATTCGGCAAAGAACGCCCCGATCTTGAATCGCGGCCATTACGTGTCATCATAACCGTTTTTAAGACACCGCTTTGAAACGATCATTAAAAGACGCCTTGCGTATCCATGAGCCTTAGTGATCCGAGCCGCCATGCTGCCTCGATCATGAACCCGATCGAGGGACGCCTGGGCTACAAGTTTCGCAATGGCCTGCTTCTCGCGGAGGCTATGACGCATCCCAGCATTTCGCTCGAAAGGAAGAACTATCCATTCGACAATCAGCGTCTGGAATTCCTCGGTGATGCCGTCATCCAACTCGTCGTGACCGAGCATCTTTACCGACTTTATCCGGATTTTAGTGAAGGCACGATGACGAAACTGCGCACCAGAATCGTTTCCCGGGCGGCGCTCAAGACGCGCGCGCAGGAACTGGATCTTGGGCGCTACCTGATGATGGGGCGCGGAGAAGAGGCCAGCGGCGGGCGTGAACGAGCCTCCACGCTTGCGGATGCTTTCGAGAGCGTCGTGGGGGCTGTTTATCTCGATGGCGGCTTCGACGCCGCGCGGAATTTTGTTCTGCGCGCGACAGAGGATGACTTCGAGCGCATCGCGCGCGATCCCGAGGAGGTCAATCCCAAGGGGGCTCTCCAGGAGATCCTCCAGGCCATTGAACCGTGCGCGCCGATTTACGAAGTGCTTGAACAAAGCGGTCCGGACCATTCGAAGCGGTTCGTGGCGCGCGTCATTTGGAATCGTGCCGAATTGGGACGCGGCGAAGGACTCAGCAAAAAGCAGGCACAAGTCGCGGCAGCCAGCGATGCGCTCACGCGCAAGACCTGGGAAGCAACCAGGCGGAGGCTTCCAGCGGCCAGTGCCGTGACATGATTTATTCCTTCACTCTTCAAACAGTCGGCCTGGCGTCGGGCGTTGCTCTTCTGGTTCTGCATTTTATGGCGTTGCGTCACGCCAAGCAATCGCGGAGATGGCTGAAGCATTTTCCAAGATCGCGCGCGATGGGAACCGTCTTAATCGCGCTCGCGGCGATCTGGAGCTTCCTGCTCATTTGGGGGATGGATCTCGGCGAGTTTGCCCGTCTGCGTAATTTGATGCTTGCTGCGATCGTGGCGGGAGCGTTCCTCGCGTGGAAGTATGTGGAGGAGTTTCTGGCGGTGCGCGCTATCGGAATGCTGGCGTTGCTCGCGGCGGAGCCGATGCTCGAAGCCGCTTTCATGCGCCACGAAACGACACGCCTGCTTCTCGTCCTGCTCGCCTACGTGTGGATCATCAACGGCCTTTTCTGGGTCGGCATGCCGTGGCTCATGCGCGATCAAATCGCATGGCTCACCGCAAAGACTTCGCGGTACCGGACAGCGACTTGGATGGGACTGCTCTATTCGGGCGCGTTGATCGTGTGCGCCATGTTTCTCTGGAGATAGGACGAGCGCCGGATCTCAGCCGCTCCCTGGCGATTTTTAGGCGGCCACCGGTTGCTTGGCGCGGTGCTTTTCGACAAAGTACTTCATGGTGTGATACAGCACGGAATCGAGATCATGCTTGGATCGCCAGTCAACCAGCTTACGCGCCTTCGTGACATCGGGGATGCGGCGGTCGCAGTCTTCATAGCCCTTGCCATAAAACTCCTCGCTGGGCACCGAGACGATCTCGGGATACGGATCGCCTGGCTGGCGGAAATGCTTGTCGAAAATCGAACACATCTTGTTGGCCAGCTCCTTGATGGTAACTTCGTTCTCGGGGGTGCCGATATTGAAAATCTGGCGGTCGCACACCCCGCCGCGGTTTTCGATGATCCGCGCGATACAGTCAACCGCATCATCGATATAGGTGTAGGCGCGGTAGTTGACTCCGCCATCGACGAGCTTGATCGGCGTTCCATAGAGCAGCGCATTCATGAAATGGCTGAAAACCCGGGGATTGCCTGTCTGCTCGCTCGGAAGGTAGTCGATGCGCGGGCCGATGAAATTAAAAGGCCGGATAATCGAGTAGTTTAAACCCTCTTCGAGTCCATACGCGTGGAGGACGCGCTCGAGGAGCTGCTTGGCGCACGCATAGATCCAGCGATGATTCTTGACCGGGCCCATGATCAGGGGCGTCTCGTCCTCGACGAACGGAGTCGGATATTTTGACGAATCCTTGCCAAAGGCCCGGGCCGAAGTGATTCCATACACCTCGCATGTCGAGAATTGGACGATGCGCTTCTTGTGCTTCACACAGAACTCCGCAATTTTGAGATTCTCCGAGAAGTTCAGCTTGAAGACATCCACAGGGTTACTCACATACAGGCTCGGATTGGCCATGGCCACCAGATCAACGACCAAATCGTGCTCGGCCGTCAATTGTTCAAGTTCCTTTTCGTTTCCGCGAATGTCGAAATGGATGTAGTTGATCTCGCCGCCTTTTACGGTTTCATCAAGCTTCTCACGTTCGATATCCAGAGCCGTGATCTCCTGCTTCCCTTCGTTGACGAGGCGCTCTGCAAGATTTGCGCCAATGAATCCACCGGCACCTAAGAGAAGGATTTTCATTAAAAACTTTCCATTTACGAGCGAGTAGCCTCTGCCGTCAACCGTTTTCTCTAGGGCGACGGAGGTGCTTTCCCTTTCTCGATCACGAGCTTTCGATAGTGACCACCTAGATGTCGAGCCATCATCTTGAGAACGTTGATCCCGTAGGGAATGGGGTCGAGGCTTGAAACGTCTTCGTCATAGCGGGTCGGAATGGGAATCTGAGCGCATTCCATGCCAAGGAGGTGTGCGATCACGATCATTTCCGCGTCGAAGTTATAGTTGTTCTGAAGTTGCGCAAAGGGCGCGCGTTCGAGCAGCCTGCGTGAGTAGAGCATGTATCCGCTATGAAACTCGGCCATTTTCGTTCCGAAGACAATGTTCTCGAGGAACGTCAGAACACGGTTGGGAATGTATCTGCGATATGGCATTCCGCCGATAAGCGCTCCACCGCCGACCATTCGCGAACCTTGCACGATGTGTGCCTTGCCCTCAAGAATCGGCTTCATGAGATCGAGGACGACTTCCGGCGCGTATTGGCCGTCTGAATGCACGATCGCGAACACGCTCGCGCCCAAATCGAGTCCGCGCTTGAGACCGGTCTTTTGCGCTCCGCCGTAGCCCCGGTTGATCTCGTGATGAACGACGTCAAGCCCGGGCCAGCTGTTCTTGAGAGTTTCCGCGACGTCACCAGTCTTATCGGGACTCTTGTCATTGACGATGATGGCGACTCCATTGTCCCAAAATGCTCCCGGAATTCGCAAAAGCACGGACGGCAGAGTCTTTTCTGCGCGGTACGAGGGGATCACAATGGCTTTCTTCATCGGGGGTCCTTCGCCATCAAACCGAGGTTGCGCCTTCGGGGTCAAGGTAAACATCCGTCGTCCGACCCGGACGGAAGGGAAGAGTCAGAAGGGCAGCCTGCCTTTGTCGAAAACTTTTCATTGCCAGAACTCGTTGATAGGTTACTTTCTTGCCCCTTTTCCCATGCCAAAGCCAATCGCACGCAGCAAGACGCGCAAATCGGTTGCCAAGCGCTTCAAGATCACCGCCACGGGCAAAATCATGCGCACGCGCGGTGGCCGCCGGCATTTGCTCCAATGCAAATCGTCGAAGCGCAAGCGCAAGCTCGCCAAGTCCGTCCTCGTGCATGACTCGGACGCTGCCCGCATCAAGGCCAATCTGCCTTTTGCCTAGGGAAAACTGATCCCGCCGGACTGCCTCGAGTTTTCGGGGCTGACGGAACTGGTGAGTCCGCGGATCACAAGAAAACAACAGCCAGTTTCAGGGAGCCCCGCGAAACCATCGCGGGGGACATGACATGCCACGTGCAACCAATTCGCCCGCGAGCCGCGCTCGCCGAAAGAGGGTGATCAAGGCCTCGAAAGGATATCGCGGCCGCCGTTCCAAGCTCTTCCGTTACGCCAAGGATGCCCAGATGAAGTCCAAGTACTGGGCCTATCGCGATCGCAAGACGCGCAAGCGCACCTTCCGCTCGCTTTGGATTGCTCGGCTCAACGCGGCGGTCCGCGCAGAAGGCATCACCTACAGCCGTTTCGTTGAAGGTCTGAAGGCGGCCGGCATCACCCTCGACCGTAAAGTTCTCGCGGATCTTGCCATCCAGGACGAAGCGGCTTTCAAAGAAATCGTCGGAAAAGCCAAAGCGGCTTCCGGGGCTAAGGCCGCCTGAAAATCATCGGGCGGGGCGAGATTTCCCACGTCGCCAGGCGCAGGGGACGCTGCCCGGTGCCACCTTCTTCGATGGAGTCCAGGATCGAATCGCTACGTGCCGAAGCGGTCGCGGCCATTGAGGCAGCTGGCGATCGCAAATCGCTCGACGCGGCGCGCGTCCGCTATCTCGGCAAGAGCGGCGAAATCTCGCTCCTCAGCGAAGGTATGCGAGAGGTCGCCAAGACGGATCGACCGCGGCTTGGAAAACTCTTGAATCAACTGCGGCAAGACGTCTCGGATTCCCTGGAGGAAAAGGAAAGGAGCCTTGCAGCTGAGGCGAATGCCCTCGCGTTTTCAGCGATCGACGTCACCCTGCCGGGGACGCACCGCGAGCTTGGCTCCATCCATCCGCTTACCCAGTTGCTCGAAAAGGCGGTCTGGATCTTTCGCCGGCTCGGGTTCGCGCTGGCGGACGGACCGGACATTGAAACCGAATGGCATTGCTTTGACGCGCTCAACACACCCCCGGATCATCCGGCCCGCAACGAGCTCGATACCTTTTATCTACCGGACGGGCGCTTGCTGAGAACGCATACCTCCACCGTTCAAGTCCGCGTGATGGAATCGCAAGCTCCGCCGGTGCGCGTCATTGCTCCCGGTGCCGCCTATCGTCGCGACGAGGTCGATGCGACCCATCTCGCCCAATTCACGCAAATGGAAGGACTCTTCGTCGATCGCGCGGTTTCAGTGGCCGACCTCAAAGGGACGCTTGAATTTTTCTTTCGTGAGCTGCTCGGGCCGGAAACCAAGGTTCGGTTTCGTCCGCATTTTTTCCCGTTTACCGAACCGAGCTACGAGATCGACATCCGGACGGATGTCCTTGGCGGGGACTGGATGGAGCTTGCCGGATGCGGGATGGTCGATCCGGCGGTATTTGAACAGATCTGCAGCAAGCGTGGCGACCGCGCTTTCGATCCGGACCGGGTCACTGGATTCGCCTTTGGTTTCGGGCTCGACCGGCTGGCGATGAATCTCGCTCGTGTTCCCGACATCCGGATGTTGGTCGAGAACGATCTTAGATTCCTGAAGCAGTTCTGAGAAACCGTGAGGACGAAGGATCGCAGACCCGAGACGTCGCACCGATGAACATCTCCCTCAACTGGATTCGGGATTTCGTCGACTGGACCAGCTCTGCGGCGGAGTTGGACGCGCTGCTCACGCGCGCCGGAGTCAAGGTGGAAAGCATCACGAAAAGGGGAGCCGAGTTTCCAAACGTCGTCATCGCGCAGATCCTCGAGTCCAACCCGCATCCAAATGCGGAGCGCTTGAGCATCTGCCGGGTTGATGGCGGGTCCGGCGCACCGCATCAGATCGTGTGCGGCGCGAAGAACTACAAGTCTGGCGACAAGGTGCCGCTTGCGCTGCCGGGGGCCGTGCTGTCAGGCGGGCTCAAAATCAAGGTCGGCAGACTGCGCGGGGTGGACAGCGAAGGGATGCTGTGCAGCGCAAGAGAGCTTGGCATCGCGGAGGATGCGGAGGGTCTCCTGATTCTGCCGAGGGACGCGCCGGTTGGACGGCCACTTTCCGAGCTGTATCCGGCCGATACCATTCTTGAACTGGAAATCACTCCGAATCGCCCAGACTGGCTGAGTCATGTGGGCGTGGCCCGTGAAATTGCCGCGTTCGCTGGAAAAAACCTCCGACTCGCTTCCGTTGACCTGCCGGCGGTTGAGATCGCGCAGGAACGCTTGGTCTCCGTTCAAGCGCCCGCATTGTGTCCCCTCTATTCCGTCCGCCGAATCCGAAACGTGAAAGTAGGCCCAAGTCCGCGGTGGCTTGGCGAGCGGCTCGCCGCGGTCGGCCTTCGATCGATCAACAATGTCGTGGACGTCACGAACTACGTGATGCTGGAGCTCGGCCAGCCTCTCCATGCATTCGACGCGAGCAAGCTGCGTGGTGGCATCATCGTGCGGCCGGCGAGAGACGCGGAGAAATTCCACGCGCTGGACGGGAGTGAATGCTTTCTGTCGACCGGCGATCTTGCCATCGCCGATCTCGATGGTCCCGTCGCCCTCGCCGGCGTGATGGGCGGCGAAAAATCCGGCGTGACCGAGGCGACGGCTGAGGTTCTCTTGGAGAGCGCCTTCTTCGACCCATCATCTGTTCGGCGCTCCGCTCGCTTGCACAATCTGCAAAGCGATTCGAGCTATCGATTCGAGCGGGGGGTGGACCCGCTGGGCGTGTTGGTCGCGTCCGCTCGCGCCACACAGCTCATCGAAGAAATCGCGGGTGGCCGGGGCGACGAACTGGTGATCGTGGCTGGGGCTCCGCCCTCCGCGACGGATGTGGTCGCCCTCCGTCTCTCGACATGCCGTTCGCTTCTCGGTGCGGATGTCTCGGCAAGTGAAGTCCGGGATGCGCTTCTGGGGCTGGGCCTGGTGCCAACGACCGAAGACGATGAACTCGTGGAATGGAAGATTCCCAGCTATCGACGCGATCTGTCTCGCGAGGTCGATCTGATCGAGGAAGTGGCTCGAGTCGTCGGAATTGAAAGAATTCCCACCCGAATCGCGGCGGCGCCCGCCAGACCCGGCGAGGCAGATGATAGCTACGACTTTCAGGGCGCTGTCCGGCAGCGCCTTCGTGCCCTGGGCTTGAGCGAGGCCCGCACCAGCACGCTCGTTTCAGGGAGAATGCTGTGGGGGGATAGAAAGCCCCTCCGCTTGCGGAATCCTTTGGGAGAAGACCAGGCGTTTCTACGCACGAGCCTCCTTCCAGGCTTGCTCGCGGCTTTGGAACACAACATTCGTCACGGTGCGCGCTCCATCGGAATCTACGAAATCGGCCGAATATTTCACGCCGGTGAACGCGAAGAGCAGCAAACCCTGGCGTTTTTGCTCTATGGAGAGATTTCCCCGAGAAGCTGGCGGAAGGAGGAGGTGAGGGAATTCGACTGGCATGACGCGCGCGGAATCGTTGAGTCATTGGCTCCGGTTCCCTTGACGTTGATTCGCAGCCAGGGAAGCTCCCAGCTCGCCTTATCTGCCGAACTCCTTGCGCAAGGAGGGCGCGTCGGAATGCTGGGACAATTGGCACCTGTCTACGCTCGAGCCCTTGGGGCCATCAAGCCGGTCCTCGTCGGAGAAATCGCCCTCGCAGAGCTTCAAGCCATCCGGCATCCCGCATTCCAGGACATTCCGAAATTTCCCGCCGTCGTGCGCGACATCGCCGTCGTATGCCCGATCGCCTTGCCCTATGGAGAGCTCGAAAGCGAGCTGCGGAATGCAAACGAATCGTTGCTCGGCATGATCGAACCGTTTGATGTTTATCTTGATCCCTCGGGAGAAAAACTGCCCGCCGACCGCAAATCGATCGCGATCTCCTTGACATTCCGCGCTCCGGGGAGGACGCTTACCAGCGAGGAAGTCAACGCTGCCTGCGACCGCCTGAAGCAGCAGTTGAAGACAAAGCTGGCAGTGGATTTCCGGGAATAGTTCTCTCGAAAATTTTGAACTCGCCGAAAGGCGAAAACGCCAATTTGCCCTGTGGTGTTCGCGATTGAACGGCGCAAGCTCCCGAACTGATAAATCAAATCATCCCGGAGGCTTGGCCGGGAGGCGCAATGGCATGCCTTCACTGGAAGTCAGCGCGCCTTGCGGCGGTCATCCACCCTTACTGAGGGAACGGGATATGCGTCGGAACGGCACTCGCGGGGCAAAATTTAAATGGCCTGCTTCCCTCGAAGCAGGCCATCTTTTTTTATTTCATTCAGCCTGCGGCGATCGAGGAGATAGAATAATTCACGAAGTTTTCAGCGTCGGGCTGGTGCGGAAAGGATTTCTCGCGAACTTTCTTGAGGACAATTTGCCGTTGAGCGCGGCGTGGGATTCTCTACTCTGCTCGCGATGGACGCAATACTTGCCCTCGAAGACGGAACCATTTTTCGAGGGGTCTCGTTTGGCGCGGCCAGGACGCAATCCGGGGAGATCTGTTTCAATACCGCGATGACGGGCTATCAAGAGGTGCTCACCGATCCCTCTTATCGGGGCCAAATCGTTGCCATGACCTATCCCTTGGTTGGCAATTACGGCGTCAATTTCCTCGACGTGGAAAGCGCGGCTCCCCAAGTCCGCGGGTTCGTCATCGAAGAGCTTAGTCCTTTGGCAAGCAACTGGCGTTCGCAAGGAACCCTTCATGAATTTCTCTTGGAGCATGATATTCCTGGAATCGAGGGCATTGATACTCGCGCGTTGACACGCCGGTTGCGCCAGGCGGGCGCCATGCGCGCCTGCATCGCGATGGAGGATTTGAGCGATGAAAAAGCCGTTTCCTTTGCAAAGGCTGTTCCTTACGAGGGAGTGGATTTCGTGCAAGAGGTGACCACGCGCTCCCCGTACGATTGGGACGCCGAGAACCGCGCAAGCCGAAAATGGCTTCTTTCAGGCAACGACACCAAGGCCGTTGAGGACGATGCAGGCAATCTCTTCGAAGAGCTGCCTCCCGTCTCGCGCCAGATCGTCGCGTACGATTTCGGGTTGAAGAGAAACATCCTGCGCTCGCTGCGCCGAAATGGATTTGCCGTGCGAGTCGTCCCGGCATCCACGCCTGCCGCCGAGGTCCTTGCCATGAACCCCGAAGGAATCTTCCTTTCCAACGGGCCCGGCAATCCCGCGGCACTGAACTATGCGCACGAGGCGGTGAGAGCATTGATCGGAAGGCGCCCGCTTTTTGGCATATGTCTCGGACACCAGATTCTCGCGCTTGCCCTTGGCGGCAAGACGTTCAAATTGAAATTTGGCCACCGCGGCGCAAATCAGCCTGTCAAAGACCTTCGCACTGGAAAGGTGGCCATTACTTCTCAAAACCACGGATATGCCGTGGACCCCGATTCTCTGCCGAGCAACGTCGAGGTGACCCACATCAACCTGAACGACGGCACCGTCGCGGGGTTGCGACACAGTGAGCATCCGGCATTCAGCGTCCAATATCACCCTGAAGCCTCCCCGGGACCTCACGATGCATCGTATTTCTTCTCTGAATTTGCCAGAGAGGTTGAGACGGCCGCCAAGCAGGCCTAAATAGCCCTTGAGATGCCCCAGCTCCAGATTTTCCTCTCCAAGGATAACCGGATCGACTTTGACCTCGGCGAGGAAAGGGTCACCATCGGTCGGCTTGCCCACAATGCTCTCCAGATCGACGAACTTTCCGTCTCCAGCCACCATGCCGACATCTTCCTAAAGGCCGGCAGATATCATCTCCAGGATTCGGGCTCCACGAATGGAACCTTTGTCAATGGCGAGCAAGTCGCTGACGCCATTCTTCGGGATGGAGACGAGGTGCGCTTCGGAACCGTCGAAGGCCTATTCTTGAGCGATGACGAGATCGGCTTCTCTCAACCGCGTCCCGATTTCCTTACGACTTCCCCCGAAGTCGCGACGTCGAGCGCGCGACCCGAGAATTTTGTCAACTCTTCGCCAACGCCGAAAAACGTCGCAATAAAAGATCCCTTCGCTGCGGCGCTCTACGGCCTGGCCGCTCTTGCCCTCTTGTCATTTGGGGCGGCGCTCTTCTTCATATCGACGATGTAAGGAATTCCCGCACGCCGGAGAGTCTTCGCCCTACTGGCCCAATTCGACGTTCCAGTAAGCAAGATCCAGGAAATGTCGCCAGCTATCGTGCTGGTGACGTGAAAAGCTGATGTTGACGAATGGGCGCCATTTTGGACGCTTGGGCTTGCGGATCAGTTGAAGACCGGCCTCGTGCGGAAGCCGGTTGCCCTTCCTCGTATTGCAGGGGATACATGAACAGACGATATTTTCCCAAGTTGTCTGGCCCCCGCGATCTCTTGGAAGAACATGATCAAGGTTCAAGTCATTCCGCTCGAATTCCGTGCCACAATACTGGCAGGTGTTCCTGTCGCGTTCGAAGACATTGTGCCTCGTAAACTTGACCTCTTTCTTCGGCAGGCGCTCGAAAAGCAGCAGCACGATGATTCGCGGTACCCGGATGCTCACCGAAATCGTGCGAACCATTTCCGGCTCCGGATTCGCCTGAGAAAAATCCTGCCAGCTGAAGAAATCGTGGGTCAAATAGTTATTCCTTCCATCCGTTGAGACGACCTGTGCGTGCCCCTGATAAAGCAACGTAAAAGCTCGACGCACCGAGCAAGTATTGACCGCCTGCCAAAGGCGGTTGAGCACAAGAACGGGCTGATCTAGGATGGCCTCCATATCGAAACTTTTCGCGGCCGCATGGCGCAGCCGAACAAATTTGCGCGCAAACTAGCATCCGATTCTTGCCCTTGTCAACACTTGTAAATGATTTGTCAGAACGTGCAACGCGCTTATTACATGGTACTTATGATAAACAGTTTTAGGGCTTTCGGGTCTTGCATTTGGCTGGAAAGTTCATGATAGTAACCCTCCCTTAAATCAATGCACCGGTTGGCATTCCATTTAATCGTCTTGGGGGCATCCCTGGTCACGCTAGGCTCGGCATTTTCCCAGGACTCCTCCGACCTCTTTCTCAAAGCCTACAAAGAATTTCAAGCGGGCGAGAAGCTCGAGCGCGAGGCGAAGCCTCGGGAGGCCCTGAAGAGGTATCGCTCCGCCCAGCAAGTGCTCCAGCAGATCGGCAAATCGACCCCGGATTGGCAGCCTCTGGTCGTCGAGTATCGTCTGCGCAAGACGCAGGAAAGTGTCACCCGTTTGGAGGGTGACTTGGCCGGCGCGCCTCAATCGACGGAGCCGCTCGAGGACGACCTGCCCGAGGCGGAAAAAGAGAAGCCGGCGCCTCCGGCTTTTTCCAGCGGGCCGATCGTGACGGTCAAGCCGCCTTCGGTTCCCAAGCGCACGGTGAACGAACCCGTCCGCTCCACCCCTCCCGAAGGCAAGCGTCCCGTCGCCGGAGGTGGCCTTGGCGTTGCGGAGCGCGAGCTGCGCGATCTGCGCAGCCAACTCGCGCAGGCGCGCGCCGAAAACGAAACTTTGAATGAACGGCTCTTGAAGAAGTCAGCCGATCTCCAAAGCGCTCTCCTCGAAGTCGACAAGACAAAAGTGAGTGTGGTCGATTTGAAGTCCCAGCTTGCACAGACGGCCGCCTCGCTCGAGGACATGAAGAAAGACGGTGTTTCCCTTCCCGCTATCCGGGAGGGGCTCGAGGCCAAGTATGCCGGCATTTTCAAGCGATTCTCCGATCTGCAGACCGACAACGAAGTCCTTCAGGAGGAAAACGGACGACTGCTTGCCAAGCTGGAGAAAGCTTCCAAATATATCGCGGGCAGCGATCGAATCCGGACCGGCCTGCTCGCCGAACGCAGGGAGCTTGATGACGCGCGCGACAAGGCGTTAGCCAAAATAAAGAAGATCAAGGACAATTCGGCGCAGATCGAACGCGTCACCGCAGAAAATAAGCAGCTGCAAGCCAAGCTGACAACCGTTACGCAGAATACGGTGAGCAAGACCGAGTTCGAGAAGCTGGCCGCTGAGAAAAAGGTGCTCTCAGCCAAGCTTGCAGAGAGCGCCTCGCCCGATGAAATTGCGGAGAAAGATAAGGCCATCGCCTCGTTGCAAAGCAGTTTGCAAACGGCGAACGAGGAGCTGGTCGAATCCCAGGCGCACGCCAGTGAAGCGGACGTGCAACTCGATCTGCTCCGCAAGCAGCTTGACGAAACATCTGGGCAACTCGCTCAGCTCGAATTGAATCCGAGCGATGAAAAAAAGCTGGCGATGGAGAATGAGCTCTTGCGCGGAATCATCTTGCGTCAAATCAAGGAGCAGGCCAAGCGCGACGACGCGAAGGAGATCATCGAAAAAGAAGTTGAAACGTTGAACGTCGATTCCGACGTCATTTCACAACAACTGGCCGTTCTCGGAGCGCCCGTGCTTCACCTGACGCCCGAAGAACGCTCGCTTTTCAAGGATCCTGTGGCTCTCCTCACCGAAGCGAACGCACAGAGCCTTGAGGTGACCGTCGCCATTAGCAAGCCAGGCGACGAAGAGGTAAAGGCGAAGAGGATTCTTCAGGAACCTGCAGAGTCCGAGTCGCTTCCCGTCGATGTTCGCGAGCTCGTTGGGCAGGCCAAAGAGCTCTTCGAGGCAAAGAACTATATCGAGGCCGAGAAGATTTATCAACAGATCGTCCAGAAAGTTCCCAATAGCTACTTCGTCCTGTCCAATCTAGGCGCCGTCCAGATCGAAGGCGGAAAGCTTTCCGCTGCGGAGGTCGCATTAAAGAAGGCTGTCGAACTCAACGGCAATGATTCCTATGCCTATACCAATCTCGGAATCGCCTACAGCCGGCAGGGCAAGTTCGATGAGGCGATTGGCGCTCTGCATAAGGCAATTACATTCAATGACGAGGACGCGGTGGCGCACAACTATCTCGGTGCCTGCCTGGGTCAAAGCGAGCAATGGAACGAAGCGGAGGTTCAACTTAAGAGGGCGATTGAACTCAAGCCGGAATATCCGGATGCCCATTTTAACCTGGCGGTTCTCTACGCAACGACGCACCCGCCTTCCCTCCAGCTCGCCAAGGAACACTACGCCAGAGCCACGGCGCTCGGCGCCGCTCCCGACGCCGTCCTCGAGCGTCTAATCCAATAGTGCCGCCGCGTTGGAAGACGCGAAAAAGACCGACACGTTAATTTCCTCTGCCCGGAAGGATGATACCTTATCCTCCGGCGGCGACCCGCAGGACTTCGAGCCTGTCGTCGCCGGCGAGCCGCGTGACCGCCCATTCCGAGCGCAGAAGGGCAGAGCCGTTGTGTTCGATGAGCACCGTCTCGGGGACGAGGCCGAGTTCGTTCACCAAATCGATGACTGTTCTTGCCTCAGTTTCCTCTCTTTGACCGTTCAAAAAAAGATTCATTATCCTACGCGGCGTTGAGGATGGCGGCGTCCCAATCCTTCCAGATAGGTTCGAGTCCAAGTTCCCGCAACCGTGCAGCGACTTCGTGGGGCGAGCGCCCGTCGGAGATGGCAAACTGGCCTTCGGCATGCTCGCCAGCAGAGGCAATCTGGCGGCCACGAATGGTCTGATGCAGTTTCTCTTTTCCCTGACCCGTGTAACCGCCCGGTTCCGTATGGCTGCCGGCGCTCATCATGGTAATACCGAGCGGAGCAATGGCATCACGGAGCGAAGGCGGTTCGCGGGTGCTTAACACGATTCCGATCTGCGGGAAGGCAATGCGCAGAGCGCAAACGAGGTGCACGAACTCGCGATCCGGCAGCGGATGTGTCGGATGGAAGTCGCCGGCCGCCGGCCGCAGGCGAGGAAGGCTGACGGTGATCTGGGCCTTCCAGCACGAACGCAGAAGATGCTCGAGATGAGCGGCCAGAGCCATGGCCTCCTCTTGCCAGTGCCATAAGCCATAGAGGGCACCGATGCCGATGCGACGGAACCCCGCCTCGTAGGCGCGTTCCGGGCAATCCAGCCGCCAGTCGTAATCCTTTTTCGGTCCCGATAGATGAATCCCAGAATATGTTTGGCGATGATAGGTCTCCTGGTAAACGACCAAGCCTTCCGCGCCGGCATTAACCAGCGGTATGTAGTCCGCGACCTCCATCGGAGCGACTTCAAGGCTGACGCTGGGAACAGCCGCGGACAGGCGGCGAATGCATCGCTTCAAGTAATCACCGGAAACAAATTTTGGATGCTCGCCAGCCACGAGAAGAATATTGCGAAACCCCTGGGCAACGATATGTGCCGCTTCGCGCGCGACCTCATCGATCTCCAGAGTCACGCGAAGGATGGCGTTCTCGCGGGAAAAGCCGCAATAGGCGCACGAATTGATGCACTCATTCGAAAGATAAAGCGGCGCGAAGAGACGCATCGTGCGCCCAAAGTAGCGCCTGGTGATCGCGGCGGATTCGCGAGCCAGCAGCTCGAGACTCAAATCCGAGCGCGGTGCGAGCAGCGCCTCAAATTTCCGCAAGAGCGGAGACTTGTCGCGGAGCAGATTATTGATTTCGGACGAGAACGGCATGAATCTTGATCGGAACAGAAACAATTAACCACAGCGT
Organism: uncultured Verrucomicrobiae bacterium; assembly: GCA_963731945.1. Classification (GTDB taxonomy): domain Bacteria; phylum Verrucomicrobiota; class Verrucomicrobiia; order Chthoniobacterales; family Terrimicrobiaceae; genus DASTFP01. The sequence continues at coordinate 141,148 of CAVSXN010000015.1, forward strand.
ACTCCAGACACAAAGAAAACGAGTTGGGGATTTCCCAGAATTGACCCTGTGCTCTCGATGACCGCTGTGGTTAGATCTCCCGAGTGTTTGAAAAATCCCTTTTTGGCGAGCGGCTAGCCAGCGGCAGCGGAATCGAGGAACTGATGGACGACCTCGGGCGCGCCATGGCCGGCGCGCATGGGCCGATGCGAATGCTTGGCGGGGGCAACCCGGCGCATATTCCGGAGATGCAGGCAATTTGGCGCGATCGCATGGCGGCGATTCTGGCCGATCCGGCCGGGTTCGATCGGATGATGGCAAACTATGATCCGCCCATCGGCAACGCGCGATTCATCGCCGCGCTCGCCAAGTTGCTCCGGCAGGAATTTGGCTGGAACCTGGGTCCAGAGAACATCGCCATCACGGCTGGCGGACAAACCGCGTTCTTTTTTCTCTTCAACCTCCTGGCCGGTGAATTCCCCAACGGAAGGCGAAAGACCATCCTGCTTGCGCTCGTTCCCGAATATATCGGCTACATGAACCAGGGGCTGGCTCCCGGACTTTTCCGCGCAACGGAACCGCGCATCGAGCTTCTGTCCGGCCACCGTTTCAAGTATCATGTTGATTTCAGCCAGTTGGCCGTCTCCGAGGACGTGGGCGCGCTGTGCGTGTCTCGCCCCACCAACCCCTCGGGCAATGTTCTCACCAACAGCGAGGTTCATCGGCTGGCCGCCATCGCTCGAGCGTCGGGCGTGCCATTGATTATCGACAATGCCTACGGCGTGCCGTTTCCCGGCATCTCGTTCCGCGACGCCGATCCGATCTGGGACGATAACATCATTCTTACGTTGAGTTTGTCCAAGCTTGGGCTCCCGAATACCCGCACCGGTATCGTCGTGGCGCGCCCGGAGATCATCCGCGCGCTGGCCTCCATGACGGCAATCGTCGGTCTCGCCAACTGCTCCATCGGGCAGACGATCGTTCTGCCGCTTGTGGAATCCGGCGAGATTCTTCGCCTGGCCCGCGACGTCGTGCGTCCGTTCTACGAGCGAAAATCTCGCCTGGCACAGAAATGGATTGCGGAGTTTTTCGACGACGGTCTCGACTATCATGTGCATGTGAGCGAGGGGGCCATCTTTCTGTGGCTTTGGTTTCGCGGGATGAGGATCTCGGCGGAAACCCTCTACAGCCGGCTGAAGGAGCGCGGCGTCCTGGTTGTTCCCGGTCACTTTTTCGGCGTGGGCACGGAAGACTGGAACCACGGCCACGAATGCATCCGGCTCAGTTTCGCCATGGACGAGGCCTCTGTGCGAGAAGGCATCGCCATCCTCGCGGAGGAGGTGGCGAAGGGGTATTCGTGAGCCTTCGAAATAAGGGACGGCTTCCAAGACCGTCCCTTCCGAGCGTGTCATGAACCTCGGATGCGGCGCGAATGGCAAGAGATGGTCTCCCTATGAACCATCTGCCGATCCGTGTTCATCGGCGGCTAAGCATTGAGCCACGGATGGGCCCGATCAGAAGAGCTTAACCGCGAATTGCGCGGTCGGAGCGGAGACAATCATTACTGCAACGCGGCGGCCTTCCGAAATTCGAGCACGTTGATCGGAGGAAAGTTCAACGGGCAATACTCCTTGCTGGCGAGCTCGAAAAGATGATCCTGATCGCAGAGTTGCGTGGTGACCTGGTAGGTGATAAAGCGGCTATCGCTGTCCATCGCCCTGGCAATGCTGCGTAGCAGCCTATCCTTGGTCTTCGGCTCGATGACGAAAAACGGCAGACCGGAAACGATGTAGTCGCAGTGCGGATGGCCCATCTCCCGCAGGGTCTCCGGCAGATGCAAAGCATCCGTGTTGAGCACGGTAATGCGAGGGTCCCGAAAGAACTGTTTGCGCAGATGCGACACGAATTCCTCGTCGAGCTCGAAGAGGATGAGTCGCGAGTCGGAATTCATGCGCTTGACGATCTGGCGGGTGTGGCAACCTTCCCCGGGACCGAGCTCGACAACAACACGGGGCTGAGAGAAATCAATGCGCCGGGCGGTCTGCCGGGTTAGGAACGGCGAACTGGGCACCACGTAACCAACTCGCAGCGGATTTGCGAGAACGCGTTTAAAGAACAAAAGGCTCATTCGGAAGTGTGAAGGTAAGGAAAACCGTCAAGATGTCCAGCCCAGCGGATTCGCCCGTCGGGCTGAGTTCCTCCGATTGGGCGGTCAACGGAAAAATGAGGCCGTTCTCGATTGGTTGCAAAAATGGCTATCGGATTCTTCGCTTCGATCGAATTCATAGGGGTGCGTTCTCTTTGCTCCAGCCGGAGGCGCATTCGTAGGCGTCGGCGATGCCGAGTAGCTGGGTTTCGGCGAGGGATTTTCCAAGAAACTGCAAACCGACGGGAAGTTTGCTTTTGCCTTCCTGGACGAAACCGCATGGCACGCTGATCCCGCAGATTCCGGCAAGATTTGCCGCGATGGTGAAGATATCCGCGAGGTACATTTTCAGCGGGTCGCTTGTGCGCTCACCGATGGGAAAAGCGACATCGGGCGAGGTGGGGCAAATGAGGACGTCCGCTTTTTCAAAGGCCGTCTCAAAGTCCCGGCGGATCAGGGTTCGTACCTTTTGCGCGCGAAGGTAGTAAGCGTCGTAATATCCGCTGGAAAGAACGTAGGTACCGAGAATGATGCGGCGTTTCACTTCGCTGCCGAAGCCCTGCTCTCGGGTGCGAACATAAAGGTCCGTGAGATCTTTTGGCTGGTCCGCACGGCGGCCATACCGGACGCCGTCGAAACGGGCGAGGTTGGCGGAAGCTTCGGCGGTTGCGATGATATAGTAGACGGAAACGGCATACTCGGTATGAGGCAGGGAAAGCTCCACGAGCTCGGCACCATGTTCCGCGCATTGCTGAATGGCAGCTTCGATCGTTGACTTCACGCGCGCGTCCATGCCATCGACAAAATATTCCTTCGGGATACCCAGCCGGACGCCTTTGAGATCGCGACCGAGTTTCGCCGTAAAATCCTCTGCCGGCCGATCCAGCGAGGTGGAGTCCATTGGGTCGGGTCCCGCGATCGCGTTGAGCAAGAGCGCGCAGTCGCGCGTCGAACGCGCAAACGGACCGATCTGATCCAGTGAAGAAGCGAAGGCCACCAGGCCATAGCGCGAAACGCGTCCGTAGCTTGGCTTCAGCCCTACGCACCCACAGAGCGCCGCCGGTTGCCGGATCGAGCCGCCGGTGTCCGAACCAAGCGCAGCCGGAACTTCGCAGGCGGCTACGGCGGCCGCCGAGCCGCCGCTCGAGCCGCCAGGGATGCGCATCGTGTCCCAAGGATTGCGCGTGGTCTGGAAGGCAGAGTTTTCGGTCGACGAACCCATGGCGAACTCATCCATGTTCAATCTGCCGAACGGGATGGCACCGGCAGCCCTGAGCCGCGCGATGACCGTTGCATCGTAGGGCGCCGTGTAACCCTGCAGGATTTTGGAAGCGCAGGTGCACGGATCACCCTTCACATTGATGACATCCTTGATGCCGATGGGAATTCCTCCTAGCGGCAGCGAAACGTCGGCCGCCTCGGCTCTGCGCATGGCCGCTTCAAAATCACGGGACAAAAAAGCCCGCAAGGTTGGGTCCACCGCCTGGATTCGCGATTCGAGAGCGCGCAGCAGATCAACAGGGTGAAAGGCCTTGGCACGGAACCCTTCCTGAATTTCGGACGCGGTGAGGCGGGCGAGGTCCATCACTCGACGACTTTCGGAACGATGACGAGGCCGTTGGCGGAGCGCGGCGCAAGGTTGAGAGCCGTTTCGCGGGGCATGCTGGCACATGCTTTGTCCAGTCGCGTCACGTTGAAGATCGGATAGGTGTGCGCAGTCGGTTCGACAGCCGAGACGTCCAGCTTGCTCAGGTGCTCGATATGTTCCAGCACCCGGCCCAGCTGTTCCTGAAAGGTGGTGGCCTCGTCCTCGGCCAGGGCGATGCGCGCCAGCCTGGCGACGTGCCGAACGTTGAGATCGGGGCTGCTCATAAAAATCAAATCACTATGGGGATCTTTTTCTGCCTGCAAGCCTGTCGTCTGCGGTAGAAAGTTATACGATTCGGTGGGTCGTCACCGGGTCGAAGAGATGCGCCACCGCTGCGCTGATCTGGAATCTGAATCGTTGACCCGCGTCGGCCGGCTGTGCGCCGAAGGGGCTGCGGCTGATAATGGAGTGCGCGCCGGTTTGAAGGTGAAAATAGGTTTCTGCACCCATGGGCTCGACGAAATCCACCACGGCTTGAAAACAGTTGTTCGATGCGCATTCTCCCGAAGGAACCAGGTTGCAATTCTCCGGCCGGACGCCCAGCACGACTTCTTTGCCGGCGTAAGCCGCGGCAGCCTTGCGGTCTCCAAGTTCGACTTCGATCGCTCCACCCTGCACTTCCTTGAAAATGAGCGAACCGTTCTGTCCGTGCAAGGTGCCGAGGACGAGATTCATTTGGGGACTGCCCAAAAAACCGGCGACGAAGAGGTTCTTTGGCTCGCTGTAGATCCTGAGCGGGGTATCCACTTGCTGGATCACACCATCCTTCATCACGACTATTCGCGTGCCCATGGTCATGGCCTCGATTTGATCGTGCGTCACGTAGATCATGGTCGCCTGAAGGCGCTGATGGAGTTTCGTGATCTCCGTGCGCATTTGCACGCGCATCTTGGCATCGAGATTCGAGAGCGGTTCATCGAAGAGAAAAACTTCCGGCTGGCGCACGATGGCGCGCCCGACCGCAACGCGCTGGCGCTGGCCGCCGGAAAGGGCTTTTGGCCTGCGATCAAGCAACTGCTCGATGCCCAGAATGCCTGCAGCTTCCATGACGCGCTTCTTGATCTCTGCCTTCGGGTATTTCCGCAACTCCAGACCAAAGGCCATGTTGTCGTAAACGTTCATGTGCGGGTAGAGCGCGTAATTTTGAAAAACCATCGCGATATCGCGGTCCTTCGGGGGAAAATCATTGACGCGCTTGTCGCCGATCAACACGTCGCCTTTCGAAATGTCTTCGAGACCGGCGATCATTCGCAGAGTCGTCGATTTTCCGCAGCCGGACGGGCCCACGAAAACCACAAACTCCCGGTCGAAAATCTCCAGACTGAAATCTTCGACGGCCGTCACATCCTTGCCTCTCTCTCCAGGATAGATCTTATAGACGTTCTTAAGGGTTACTTTGGACATTCGTGCTTCGGTGCGCGATTCTTCGCTTTTTGAGTCGGCCAAGCTAAGTTGGGAGGACATTCAGGTCAATCGACAAAGACTTGGGAAGAAACGGTATGAAAGTTGCTCCAAGGCTTAGGCATGACTTTGGAACGGCCCGAGGCGATGAACCGGGCCGGTCAGCTTGCCAAAGTCTTGTCCTCGTTGAAAACTTTGGGTCTCACGGACCGCGGCCTGCTCAATGAGATCATGCGCGGGGTCCTGCTGGCAAACCCTGGTTTGCTAGGTGTCTGGACAGTGTGGGAACCGGACGCGCTTGATGGCTGCGATGCGATGTTCGCCGGTGCGCCGGGCCACGACCAGAGCGGGCGTTTCGTGCCGTTCTGGCATCGCAGCGGGGGCCGGATCCAGCTCGAGGCCAACATCGACTACGACAAACCTGAAGCCGACTGGTACGTCGCGCCAACCCGCCAAAAAGCGGAAGTCTTGATTGATCCCTACGAATATCGAGTTGCCGGGAAGAACCTCTTCATCACCAGCACGGCGGCGCCGATTCTCTATGCGGGAAGATGCGTCGGCGTTACCGGTTTTGACGTTCACATGGATTGGCTGCTGGAAGCCATTGACGAGCCGGGGCCCTTTGAGTCCATCGAAGCGGCTATCGGTCGCGGGCACGTTCTCCTGGGCGAGGACGGGCAGATACGTTACTGCGGCCGGGCCACACGCCGTTTGATTTGCCGCTATGTCGGAGGGAATGCCGGTTCTCCACGCCGGCTTCCGGAGCCTCTTCATGATCTGGTCGTCCAAAAACTGCGCCGGCGCTTCTTTTCAGAGAGATTAAAGCCCAGGCGCGGATGGACGTTCGGAAACGGGTCTCATAAGCTGATCGTTCGGTTCACGCGCCACCCGCATGCGGGCTGCTTTCTTCTCCTCGTTGACGAACAAGTCGGCGATGGACGGACGGCTTGGCCAGCGGTCGACCTGAGTCCGCGCGAGAAGGAGGTGGCGGAATGGCTGGACCAGGGCAAATCCAACGAGGAAATCGCGATAATTCTGGGGATCAGCGCTCACACGGTGAAGAACCATCTTGACAAGGTTTTCCGCAAACTCGGCGTCGAAAACCGTTGCGCTGCGGCGGCCGCGTTGCGCTACCACGATCATCCGGGGAGGGGCGAGTAGATAGGAAGACCTTCCTATTGCCGGAATTACTCCGAGCCGGCATACTTACTATCAATGAAAAGCGTCGGTAATCGGCGACCGAGAAAGAGTCTGGGTCAATTTCCTGCTCTCCTCGGCGTGGCTTGCCGGCCGCATTTCGTTAACAGCGCGTTGGTCCGCACCGGGAGAAAATCGCGCGGTGGGCTCTATGAGGAACAGGAGAGTCTTATTCATCCAGCATAGCGACGTCGATAGGCCTGGTCTCCTTGGGGAAACGCTCGGCGGAATGGGCCTCTCGCTGGAAGTAATTCGACCCGATCTCGGGCAGAGGGTTCCCGACTCGCTTGGGGGTTTTGGCGGTCTCGCGTTGGGAGGCGGTCCCCAGGGGGCTTACGAGCAGCAAAAATACCCCTATCTCTCCAACGAATGCGCGTTGGTCCGCTCTGCCGCGTCTCAGGGCAAGCCGGTGATCGGATTGTGCCTGGGCGCTCAACTGATGGCGTCAGCGCTTGGCGCCAGAGTTCAACCCGGTCAGCGTGAAGTCGGGTTCTTCGAGGTGACTTTGGATCCCATCTCCCAATACGACCCTCTTTGGCGCGGGGTTCCCGCAAAATTTGTCGCCACTCACTGGCATGGAGACGTTTTCGACATTCCGCCCGGAGGGATGCGGCTCGCCTCATCCGCCCTTACCCGGAACCAGCTGTTCCGCTACGGTCACGCGCTGTATGGACTGCAATTTCACCTCGAAATGACTCCCGGATTGCTCGAAGAGGCGGTCGCGAGAGCGCATCGCCTGCTCATCGAATCCGGCGTCGATGTGGACATGATTTGGCAACAAGGGCAGCAGTGCCTTCCGGTCCTACGCGAAACGGCGTCTACGGTCTTCGGCCGATGGGCGGACTTGCTTTGCTAGGAACCCTCGGACCTTGAAGTCGGTGGCGGGTTTCCCTTAGCCTTGCAACGCGCCTGCGCCCCAGACGTCCGCCCTGCCGAAACCACACACGAACGAGGCGCCATCCATTGGGGAACCGCGTGGCACGGCACTTGCTTCTGCTAAGTACTACCAATCCAAGTGATCGTAATACTCCCAACCTCCTATGAAGCTACCAAAGAAAACCTTCCTGAAAGTGCAGGCGGGTATCGTCGCCGCATTTCTTGCTGTCTCCGTCCAGGCCGAAGCGCTGAAGATCGGGTATAGCGACTGGCCAGGATTCACGATTTTCGAGGTCGCGAAACAAAAGGGATGGTTCAAGGACGCCGGTCTCGATGTTGATCTCGTTTGGTTCGATTATCTTCCTTCGCTGGATGCCTTTGCTGCGGGCAAGGTCGACGCCGTCACCGCCGTCGCAACCGACGCGCTGGTGAGCGGGGCCAATGGGGCAAAGAGCAAAATCATCGCCCTTCTCGACTACAGCGATGGCAGCGACATGATTATCGGCAAGCCCGGAATCGATTCCATCAAGGACCTTAAGGATCAGAAGGTCGGCATCGAGGCGACCTTAGTCGAGCACCTCTTGTTGCTCGAAGCGCTCAAACAGAACGGAATGACGCAATCCGACGTCGAAATTGTGAATACGGCGACCAATGAAACCCCACAGACGCTCGCGTCCGGGAAGGTTGCCGCCGTCGGCGCATGGTACCCGGTGTCCAGCCAAGCGCTCAGCCAGGTTCCGGGATCGAAGAAGTTGTTCACGAGTGCTGACGCGAAGGGTCTCATCTATGATGTCCTTGCGGTTAACCCCGTAAGCTTTGCCCAGCACAAGGACGACTGGGCAAAAATCGTCCAGATTTTCTACAAGTGTGTTGATTACATCCGCGATCCGACCACGCGTCAGGATGCCATCAAGATCATGGCGGCAAAAGCCGGGGCGGATTTGGAAGATTACGCAAAGAATATTCCCGGGACTCACTTTCTGTCGCTTGCCGAGGCAAAGGCAGCGTTCAAAAAGGGGGAAGGTCTCGATTCCATCTATGGCTCGATGACGATTGGCAACCAATTCAACTTGGACAACAAGGTCTATAAGGAATCACAGAAGCCGTCGAGCTACCTGGCGCCAAGCATTGTCGAGAGCTTGTAGTCGGACAAAGGGAAGGGAGTATGGCTCACCGTGATTGGCTCGGGCTCAAAGATGAATTACCGGAAAGACTTCGGCTCATTCTAACGGTTTTCTCGTTTATTCTCCCTCTTGTTGTTTGGTGCGTAGTAAGTTATGTCCCTTTTTTATGGCACCCTCTGACGCGTGTTACGGATCCGGGAAGCGTGGAGTATTTCGTGGAGGGGATGGAGGTCCCCAACGCGGAATTTGACAAGCAACTCAAGCAGGCAGCGGGTGAGGGAGGAGACATCCCGCGGGGATATCGGGTAAACCCCGTCTATTTGCCTCCTCCGCACGCCGTGCTTGGGGCGTTCTATACGGCGTTTACCACCCCGCCACGGCTTCCCAATGAACCCTGGCTCCATGAGAGTCTGGGTCACAGCATTCGAACGATCTTCTTTGGATTTCTCATTTCTTCGATCATTGGTGTTCCCCTGGGAATCCTCTGCGGAACTTATCGCTTCTTCTCGCGTCTTCAGGAGCCATTCATCGAGTTTTTCCGCTATTTGCCCGCCCCTGCGTTTGGCGCATTGTGCGTCGCGATTCTTGGCATCGACGATGGCCCAAAGATCGCGATCATCGTAATCGGGACTTTCTTCCAGCAGGTGCTCGTCATCTCGAATACTGTCCGCAAGGTTGATCCGGCTCTCATTGAAGCGGCGCAGACTCTTGGTGCACGTGGATTGCGCCTGATGCGGCGAGTCGTGATACCGGCCGCGATCACCGACATCTACACCGATATGCGCATCCTTCTGGGATGGGCGTGGACCTACCTCATCGTCGCCGAAGTCGTGGGCACCATGTCGGGTATTACCTTCTTCATCAACCAGCAGGCGCGCTATCGGAATTTCGACAACGTGTATGCAGCCATCATGATGATCGGCATCATCGGCCTGACCACGGATATGACGCTCGCGTGGCTGGGAAAGGGTCTTTTCCCGTGGAAGCGCAAGAGCCGTGCGAGAAAACCGGCGGCGATCCCGGTCTCGATGGTTGCAAAGCAGAACCGCAAGGAATCCGAACTGGTCGAGGAGGAACCGGAAACGCCCCCGGTTCCGGAAAATTTCGGCATGCTCGAACCGCCTGTGGCACGCGACGCCGGCGCAAGCCCTCTGCGAACCTGACTTCATGCTGACCGCACTTGAGCTCCCCGATTACCGCAGCCAGGATCCGCAGGTCGCAGAGCGCTTTAGACGCATCCGGGAACGCCCGGTCGTGCTCTCCGTGCGAAATCTTGAAAAGGCGTTTGGTCCTCCGGACCATCAACATGTCGTCTTCGATAGGATATCTCTCGATATCCACCGGCGGGAGTTCGTCTCAATCATCGGACCTTCCGGCTGCGGCAAGTCGACCTTCATCCGCATTGTGGCCGGACTCGACGAAGCCACCGGCGGCGAGATGCTCCTTGACGGCAAACCGGTGACCGGCCCCGGGCCGGATCGCGGGATGGTCTTTCAAGGTTACACGCTTTTCCCGTGGAGAACGGTGAAGCAAAATGTCATGTTCGGCCTCGAAATGCAGGGCAGAAGTTCAGCCGATGCCGAGGCGACGGCTCGGGAGTGGCTCGAAATGGTCGGCTTGGGTCGCGTCGAGGAGTCCTATCCGCACGAACTTTCCGGGGGGATGAAACAGCGGGTGGCCATCGCTCGCGCTCTCGCAAATGCACCGCGCATCCTCATCATGGATGAACCCTTTGGCGCTCTCGACGCGCTGACGCGCGCCAAGATGCAGGCTTATCTTCTGCAGATCTGGAAAAAGGTGGACATCACGATCCTCTTTATCACACACGATCTGGATGAAGCGGCGTATCTTTCGGACCGCATCCTCGTTCTTGGGGTCAACCCTGGAGGGATTCGCGAGTGCATCGAGAACCCCGTTCCGCGCCCTCGAGTGCCGGGGCAGTTTTTGACGCCGGAATTCCTGGCGCTTAAACACCGGCTGGACGAATTGATCCACGCCCCGGCGGAAGACTCCGAGGAGGACCGCTTGCCCGTAGTGAAAATGACCGCCGCCGGAGACGAAGTGGAATGAACAGAGTGATTCGCGGGTTAGCTGTGGTATTACTGATTGCGCTTTTGGTAATACTCAGTGAGACCAATGAAAACGACCGCTAAGTCAGGAAACAGACGCGCCGCGGGAAGCGTGCAGCGCATTAGCATCTCGCTTCCCGAGGGGATTTTCCGGAAACTCGATCGCATGGTCGCGGAAAGGGGATTGGAGAATCGTTCCAAGGCGATCGCGGAAATGATCTCACACTTTGTCCTTGAGCGCCGCGAGGCTTCCGGCGATCGGGTCACGGCCGGGATGATCGCGATGGTTTATGAGGAGTGCCGGGGCCGCCTGACACAGAAATTGTTCGCATTGGAAAGGAAGTATCGACAGGAAGTGATCAGTTCGTTGCACATTCAGCTCGAAGAACATCATCGCATGGAAGTGATTGTCGTGCAGGGTTCCGTCCAGGTTCTCAAGGAGATTACCGACCGGATCCTTTCGTGCAAAGGCGTGCTCTCCTGCAAACTGACTCTTACCGATATCAGCATACCCCAACTGCACTCGGCGTCCCGTTTGAGGGATCCTTTTGCTCGACTCAGCCGAAACTCGTGAGCCGGCTTGTTTCCGAGCCTCTCTTTGCGGAGATCCTTCCGGGTGGGGCCATGTGGTCGATGCGCATCCCGCGCCGCCGCCTCGTGCGCCTGACCACCCTCGATTCCGGCGCGAACCTCTCGGCGCTTTTCTACAACGCGAGCCAACCCTTGGATCGCCTTAATATTCCGGACACCCTCAAGGCGCTGCACACGGCAAAGCTGACGCATGGTCATATCCTCATGACGGATATGGGCCACGCTTTGGTATCCATCGTCGCGGACAGCCTTGGGTGGCATGACCCACTTGGCGGACACATCACCTCGGAGATGGTCGCGGCCAAGTTTGGCCAACGAAACTATCAGCAAAGCCGCAACGACTTTTATCGCAACGCCCGCGACAGCTTTCTCATCGAACTGAACAAGCATGGACTCGGGCTGGCGGACATCGTCGCCAACGTCAATTTCTTCAGCAAAGTCGCCGTCGATGACGAGGGCCGGATGCGATTCGTTCCCGATCACTGCTCGGCGGGCGCGCGCATTGATCTGCGAACCGAGATGGACGTTCTCTTCGTCTTCGCCAATTGCCCTCACCCCCTCGCGCCTGCCGGCGGCTACCCGCGCGCCCGCGTGAACGTCGAGATCTTTCCGTGCGATCCGCCGGATACGGATGATTTTTGCCGCAACTTTCGACCCGAATGCGGCCGGACGCTGGCGCTGACGGAACGCCTCTTCCTATGAGCACCCTTGTCTACACAGAAAGCACTCTTCAGCCGGAGACCGCGGTTCTTAGTTCAACGATCCTGGCCGGAGATGGTTGGTTTTACCCGATGAGCAAGGGCCAGACTTTGCGCATCATCGACCTGGAGGGTAATCAGGCCGCGGATACATTTTTTTTCAACGCTGGCGACGTGTTGGAGCGTTATAGCGCGCAGGACACCATCCGCGAACAGGGATCCATTTACCTCACGACCGGGACGAAACTCATGTCGAATCTCTGCCGCGAGATGCTGACGATCACAGCGGATACCTGCGGCCGGCACGATACGCTGGGCGGCGCCTGCGCCTCGGAAAGCAATATGGTGAGGTATTCGCTAGACAAGCGCTTCATGCATGCTTGCCGCGACACGTTTCTGCTACAAATGGCGCGATCCGGCTATCGGGTCGGCAAGCGCGACTTGGCTCACAACATCAATTTCTTCATGAATGTGCCGGTCACTCCGGACGGTAGCCTTAGGTTTGCGGACGGCGTCTCTGAACCCGGCAAATACGTCGAGCTGCGCGCTGCCATGGACGTGCTTTGCCTCATCTCCAACTGCCCGCAGCTTAACAACCCCTGCAACGCCTACAATCCCACTCCGATCGGGGTGCTCATATGGGACTAGCGCGGAGCGCGCATCGAAACGCGAATGCAATTTAGCAGTTCGCTCGGCCTCCGTTGGCTCCGTGTCCTCTCCGGTTAAGCAATGCTTTCCAAGGTGCTCATAGCCAATCGTGGCGAGATAGCCTGCCGGATCATCCGCACGCTTGACCGCATGGGAATAGCTTCGGTGGCGGTCTATTCCGAAGCCGACGCCGACGCGGCGCACGTCCGCATGGCAGGGGATGCCGTCTGCCTGGGACCACCACAGGCGGCCCAAAGCTATCTGCAGGTCGAAAAAATTCTCTCGGCCGCCGGGCAGACGGGCGCCGAGGGGATTCATCCGGGATACGGATTTCTCAGCGAGAACGCCGATTTTGCCGACGCCTGCGAGGCGGCGGGCATCGCTTTTATCGGACCGACGCCGAAGAACATGCGTGACTTCGGTCTGAAGCACACGGCCCGCCAGCTCGCGATGGCGAGCGGGGTGCCGGTTTCGCCCGGGTCCGGTCTTCTCGATTCCCTGAATGACGCGCGAGCAGAGGCCAGGCGCATTGGCCTTCCGGTGATGATCAAGAGCACTTCAGGAGGAGGCGGCATCGGAATGCAATTGGCGCGCAATGCCGACGAACTCGAGGAAAAATTCGAGAGTGTCCGCCGGCTGGCCAGCAGCAACTTCAAGGCGTCCGGTCTGTTCGTTGAAAAGTTCATCGCCGCGGCACGGCACCTAGAGGTTCAGATCTTTGGGGACGGGAAGGGTGCGGTGGCCGTGCTGGGCGAACGTGACTGCTCGGCGCAGCGACGAAACCAAAAAGTGATCGAGGAAACTCCGGCGCCGTGCCTGGCAGAGCCGGTCCGTCAGCGGCTTCACGAAGCGGCGCGGAAATTGGGCCAGACGGTGAAGTATCGCTCTGCGGGCACCTGCGAGTTCATGTACGACACGGAGTCTGGGGAGTTTTATTTTCTCGAGGTCAACACCCGTCTGCAGGTCGAGCATTGCGTCACGGAGGAAGTTTCCGGTTTGGATCTCGTTGAATGGATGATCCGGCTCGCCTCCGGAGAGGAGCTCCCGCTCGCCGACTACCGCCATATTCCCAACGGTCACGCCATCGAAGCCCGCGTGTACGCGGAGGATCCGAGCAAGAATTTTCAGCCGAGCTGCGGTTTGCTGACCCAGGTGAGGTTTCCGGACAGTGTGCGGGTCGATGGCTGGGTCGACCGCGGCAGCGAAGTGACGCCCTATTACGATCCGATGGTCGCCAAGGTGATCGCCCACGCGCCGACCCGCGCCGAAGCGATGGTCAGACTTCAGTCGGCCCTCGCCTCCACGCGCCTTGACGGCATCGAAACGAATCTCGATTACCTTTCGGCCATCCTCGCCGGCGAGAGTTTCTCGAAGGGCGGTGTCACCACGGGATATCTGTCCACCTTCGTTTTTCATCCGCGCACGATTGACGTCGTTGAACCGGGGACACATACGACGGTCCAGGATTATCCCGGCAGGATTGGATACTGGGAGGTCGGCGTTCCGCCATCCGGTCCCATGGACCACCTCGCTTTGCGGCTGGCCAACCGACTCGCCGGCAACCATGAAGACGCTTCCGCCCTCGAATGCACGGTCCTGGGTCCGCAGCTCAAGTTCCATCATCGAGCCATCGTCTGCATCTCCGGAGCGGACATGCAACCCGAGGTTGATGGCCGCCGGCGGCCGATGTGGGAAGCATTCGAGGTCCATCCTGGCGAAACGCTGAAACTTCAGGCGATCGACGGAGCCGGCTGTCGCAGCTATATCGCGGTCGGTGGCGGACTTGATCTTCCCCATTATCTTGGCAGTCAGGCGACCTTCACTCTTGGAAAGTTCGGCGGCCACGGCGGAAGGATTCTTCGCGCCGGCGACGTCTTGAAGCTGGCCGAGCCGGAGTTCGCGGGAAACCTTGCCAAACTCGAGAACCCACCGATCTACGAACATCGCTGGGAAATCGGTGTTCTCTACGGTCCGCATGGCGCTCCGGACTTTTTTACCGAAAAGGATATCGAAGTCTTCTTCGCGACCGATTGGAAGGTTCATTACAACTCCTCGCGCACCGGCATTCGCTTGATCGGACCAACGCCGCAATGGGCCCGCAAGGACGGTGGAGAGGCCGGACTGCATCCCTCGAACATTCACGACAACGCGTATGCCATCGGTTCGGTAGATTTTACGGGGGACATGCCAGTGATCCTGGCTGTGGACGGACCGAGTCTTGGTGGATTTGTCTGTCCGGCGACGATCGTTCAGTCGGAGCTTTGGAAGATCGGGCAGCTTCGTCCCGGTGATCTTCTGCGCTTTGTCTGCTGGACTTCGGAGCAGGCAGCCACCGCCGAGCGCGAACAGGATGCGTTTCTGGCGGGCGCGGCGCTGGACCACGTTCACGCGACACCAGAGCCGCCAAGGTCATCGCGTGACCGCATAGCCGACGCGGCAACGTGGGCTCAGCCGGCGCATGGCGACCCGGTGCGGGGCTTCCAGCCAGACCAGCCTCGCAGTCTTGCCGACAACAGGGGTGTTTGCTGCGGCCCGCCGGGCACCGCGACCTGGAAGGATGCCCTCCCAACGCTTCACAGCGTTCCTGCCGCCGGTGAAAATCCCCAGATCGTCTATCGCCAGGCCGGAGACAGATACCTTCTGGTCGAATACGGACCGCCGATCCTCGATCTAAGCCTAAGGTTCTCCGCGCATGCGTTGATGGATTGGCTGCTGACGAATCCACAAAAGGGAATCCTTGACCTGACGCCCGGCATCCGCTCGCTTCAGATCCACTACGACGGCCGTGTGCTGCCGCGCCAACGCCTGCTGGAAGCTCTCGTCGCTGCGGAATCCGAATTGCCATCGTTGGATGACTTAGAAGTCCCGACTCGAATTGTCCGGCTGCCGCTTTCGTGGGACGATCCCTCCACACGCTTCGCCATCGAGAAATACATGCAGTCCGTGCGCAAGGACGCCCCGTGGTGTCCGAGCAACATTGAATTCATCCGGAGGATCAACGGCCTCGAGTCCATCGATCAGGTCAAGGAGATTGTGTTTTCGGCGCGCTATCTCGTTTTGGGATTGGGCGACGTGTATCTCGGCGCGCCGGTCGCGACACCGCTTGACCCGCGGCACCGCCTGGTCACGACCAAATACAATCCAGCGCGCACATGGACGCCGGAAAATGCTGTCGGGATCGGCGGGGCCTATCTCTGCGTCTATGGCATGGAGGGTCCCGGAGGCTATCAATTCGTGGGCCGCACCATTCAAATGTGGAACCGCTGGCGGCACACCGACGATTTTCCGAAGCCTTGGCTCCTGAGGCACTTCGACCAGATTCAATTCTATCCCGTGAACGCCGATGAGCTGCGGCGTATGCGAGAGGAGTTTCCGGCCGGGAAGTTCAAATTGGACATCACGGAGGAAACGTTCAGTCATCAAGAGTATCGAAAATTTCTATCTAAAATTTCCGAGGAAGCCGCCTCTTTCAAGGTCCGCCAGCAAACGGCCTTCGACGAGGAACGCGAGCGCTGGGAATTGACGGGAGCAGCTGATGGCGAAGCCGCGGATTCTCCAGAAGAGGATGCTCCGGAGCCCGATTTGGAAATGCCTGAGGGTGGCCGCGCGGTGGACGCGCATGTCGCTGCCAATGTTTGGAAGGTTTCCGCAAATGCCGGCCAGAGAGTCGTCGAGGGCGAAACGCTTGTCATTCTTGAAGCGATGAAGATGGAGATGGACATCACCGCGCCGGTGACCGGCACGGTTCACTCTATTCGTTGCTCCGAGGGACAGATGGTCGTGCCGGGACAGACAATCGCAGTCATCGTCAGCGAATGAGCGGACTCTCTCAGAAGATCGCCGACACCTTTCGCAGGATTCGCGAGCGCGGCCGTGACGGAGTTTGGATTTCGCTGATCCCGGAAGAGCAAGCTTTGCAGCGTGCGGAAGAGCTCGAGAGCGATCCGCACGAGCTTCCCTTGAAAGGCCGAACATTTGCCATCAAAGACAACATTGATCTCGAGGGACTGCCAACGACCGCTGCCTGCCCGGCGTTCGCATACAAGCCAGCGAAAAGCGCCTTCGTCGTTCAGCGCCTGATCGATGCAGGCGCGATCCCTATTGGAAAGACTAACCTCGACCAGTTCGCAACCGGCCTGAACGGCACGCGTTCGCCCTACGGCATCCCACGCAATTTCTACCATCCGGCCTACATAAGCGGCGGATCGAGTTCCGGCTCGGCGATTGCCGTGGCGGCAGGCCTGGTGGAGTTTGCTTTGGGAACTGACACCGCCGGTTCCGGCCGCGTGCCCGCGGCTTTCAACAATCTCGTCGGGCTCAAGCCCACACGAGGCAACTGGTCTACCGGCGGCCTCGTGCCGGCGTGCAGGACTCTCGACTGCATATCCGTTCTGACCAAGAGCCTCCGCGAAGCTCAGGCTATCAACGCCGTCGTCAGCGAGTTTGATCCTGCCGATCCCTATTCACGCAGGCCCCTTGACTCCACCCCGTCGGCGCTTCGGCGAATTGGTGTCTTGCCGGACAACGAGCGCGAGTTTTTCGGCGACGGTGAATATGCCCGTCTCTACACCGAGGCCGTGGCCCGCGCTGCGACACTGGGATGGAACGTCAGCGAGTTCGACTACCGACCCTTTCGCGAAGTCGCGAATCTTCTCTATAGCGGACCATGGGTTGCCGAGCGCTATTCGGCCTGCAAATCCATCATCGAAGCAAACCCAAGTGAAGTCCATCCCGTGGTCCGGGCCGTCATCCTGAGCGCCGGAAAGTTCTCGGCTGTCGATGCCTTCGAGTCTCAGTATCGCCTCGCGTCGCTCGCCCGGGAAACCGAGAGAACCTGGGAATCCTTTGACGCCATCTTGCTGCCTTCGTCGGGAACGATCTACACCGTTGAGGAAATGCTGGCGGATCCGGTTGCGCTGAACACGAATCTCGGTCGTTACACCAACTTCATGAACCTCCTGGACCTCTGCGGGCTGGCCGTTCCCGCGGGTTTCCGCCCGGACAAGATTCCTTTCGGTGTGACCTTTTTTGCCCCCGCCTGGGGAGAGCGTTTGCTTTTCAAGCTGGCGGAGGAGTTTGAAGGCTTCGGCCGTGCAGATTACCCCAGGGGCAAAAATGCGTTTGCTTGGAACAATCCGAATTCGCTATGAGACGGGTAACGGTTCGAATTCCCTTTTCTCCATGGCCGCGTTTCAGACAGGTATCGATGGCAACGTCAGGATTCTTGCGATTTCCGGCCGGCTCGACCTGCACAGCGGAAGAGATCTAAAGGATACGATGCAATCTCTGATCGACAGCGACGATCCTTGCGACCTCCTCGTTGACCTGGAAAACCTCGACTACATGGCGAGCACGGGCTTTCGCGAGTTGTTTCTGGCCGGGCGGCAAGTCAACCGCCGGGGCGGCCGGCTGGCCGTTTGCTCGCTCCGAGGCGAGGTCAAGCGCGTCTTTGAACTGGCGTGCTTCGACACGGCCTATCCGATTTTTCAGACGCGGAGCGAGGCTCTTGCTTTCTTCAAGGCGCCGAAGGCTGCGCCTGGATGAACTATTGACCTGCGCTGGCTCGGAAATAAAAGCGCGAGATATGAAGATTCAGCTTGGCGTGGTGGGGGCGCATCTGCGCGGGCAGTCCTTGAATCATCAACTGATCCAACTCGACGCGGCGTTCGTCACACAAACGCTCACCGCTCCGACCTATCGGTTGTTCGCGATTGGGAATACGTCGCCACCCAAGCCGGGAATGATTCGCTCCGACGGCGGCGCATCCCTCGAGATCGAAATTTGGGAACTGGCGGCGGCGCCGTTCGGAATGTTCGTCGCAGCCGTTCCGCCGCCTCTCGTGATCGGCAACGTCAAACTGGCTTCCGGTGCGTGGGTGAAGGGATTCTTGTGCGAGGAAATCGCGCTCACCGACGCGCGCGAAATTACGAGCTTTGGCGGCTGGCGCGCGTACCTCGCGTCGCTTCACTCATGAAGACGAGGATTTTCTGATCGTCGCCTTTGGATGCCCAAACCGCCCTGAGGAAGTCAGCCGGGTGCAAACCATGTTCCCTGAAGAAGTGCCGGTCTCCGCCGCAGCCATACATGATATCATGGCAGAGTGCTCCTTCCAGAAAGGAGCGGGCTTTCTGAATGGCTCGCGGCAACCAAGGGATGCCATCGAGCGTCGCACGCTTGGAGGGCAGTTGGTCGGCTCGAATTTCCGCCGGACTGGCGACGCCTTTCTGCTCGAACAAAAAGTAATCACGGCGGGCTGCCGCGATGAGCAGGAAAGTCTCCCAATCGGGTTCACCGCCCGTGACGAAGTCCTCCGCATAGTCATACACATTGATGGGCCTGAGCCCGACGGAAGCGAGGAAGCTTTTCTCATCGTCGGTAAAGTAAGCGGAATCATCTCGCTTGCCGTCGCGATAGAGGATGACGGCCTTGTCGTAGACAGCTTCAAGGCTTTTGGTCCAGGAGTTCAGTTCCATAGGTCAAGTGTAACAGACTACGTCGCCTTTTCGAAGAAGCGCCTCCTTTTCACGGAATACGAAGAAAACGCATGCCGGAGAGGCGGTTGCGGACCGGCGTTTGCCACAAACGTCTCGGCCAGTTTGATTCGTTTGCTTAGGAGCAATCAATCGGCTTCGACTCACTACCAGGAGTAGTGCACGCGGTAGGTAATTTTCTTCTCCTCGTCCGGCTCGAGTTTGACTCGAAATTCAACTTTCTGCGCGTCGAGCTTTTCGAAGGCGTCCGAGTGCTCGCGGATCTCCCAGTTGACCCAGCGAAACAGGTGCTCGACGACCCGCACTTCGACGGTCTCTTTTTTTCGGTTGCGAAGGAGGATCTCGAACGACTCGTCGGCCCAGGAGTTTGATTCATCCACCTTGAAGGCGGTCCGTTTGCGTTCACCGACGATGTCGAAGGCGTTACCCACGTAGATCCGAACTGTCTCGTCCTTTGGTGTATGGTCGATGCTGTTTTCGCCGACGAATTCGAGTTGCCCATCTTCATCGCGCTGATAGAACCTTACCCGGCCTTTCGGCAGCGCGACGCCGAGACCGTTTTCCTTCGAGTTCCGGAACTCGCGCATGACCCACACCTTGGGATTCGACTCGGCGCCGAGGCTCTCGTTCTGCCTGAGGTCGACCGGATCGTATCCGCGCCACCGGCCCGCATCGATCGACGCACCATCATAAACGTAGAGCCGTTCGGAACTGACCCCGGATGCGCGCACGAACTCGACCTGCTTGGTTTCACGATCCCGAAGCGTCATGGGACGCTGGAGCGTGTAAAGGTGATATTCATCGAAGGTCTTTTCGGTAACGGGCGGACCGGCACCCTCCGCCGCGACGGAAAGCGCCGACGCTCGAGTTCTCATTTGCTCGTCCCTTTGGATCTTGCTGACATCGCCAGCCATGAGCTTGACGCGGGCGTTCTCGAAGTGCTTTCCGCACTGATTGTCGATGGTCACCCAGCCGATCAGGTCAAGCTCCCGGCCGTTTGGCGAGGACACGGCGTTGTAGTCAGCCTGCCAGCTCATGCCTCCGGAAACGTAACACAGCTCGGCCTCGAGTTTGCCGGCGTTGCTGGACTGCAGCTGCCAGCTCAATTCGGGCTTCAGGATGGTTTCATCCGCGAGCGCCGGGAAGACCGGAATTCCCGGCAGTTGGAATTGGAGGCGCCCATCCACCTCGATAATGGGCTCGGCGGTATCTGCCGCCAGCGCCGCCTGCGATTGATAGTAGGCCTCGCCGTAGCGTCTCATCGCCGTGAGGTTGTGAGGGGTATATCCGCTGCGGATGATGCGACCCTTGACCACGCGGTCCGGCTTCTGCGGCTCCTTCACGAGAAAATCGATCTCCTTGCCCTCGAAAAGCAACAGCATCAGCCTTTGATTGACTGGATCGTTGCGAAAACTCTGCTCCAAGATCTGAAGTTCCGTCTTGCCTGTGGGATCTCGAAGAATCACCGACTCTGGTTCGAGGTGCACGGCGATTTCGGCGAACTTCACGTCATTGACCCCCGCCTTCAATTCCAGCGGAATTCTTTCGCGCACCACGGCGAAGTTTTGATTATAGATCGTAAGAGCCGGGTCCGCGGCGAAGGCAGCGACCGGCAGCCAGATGAGCAAAAGCGATTTCATGGAATGTCGTTTCAGAGTTAACGGAGCAGCAGACCGAAATGTTAGGCCCGCTGGCGAAATCACAAGGTCTCGCCTTGGCTTTGATCTCTTCAAAAGCTTGCGAGCACTTCGGCGGCGGTCTTGAAGTGCATTTTGGCCAAGGCAGCCAAGGCGTCGCGCCCGCCGCTTTCTGCGATCTTTCTGGCGGCCTCCTTGACCGCGGCCGAGACGCCGCGGGGAAGGGGAACTCCCGCGCGCTTTCCAGCCTGCATCAAGCCAGTCAATAAATTTTTCGCGAGCCAAAATGGAGGCGGCACCGACGGCGTAGTCCGATTCGGCCTTGGTTCGCTGGTCGAGCACGATGCTGCGGCCCTTCTCCATCAGGGCTCGCTGTAGCACGCGGACGTCGGCAAACTTGTCGGAAAGGGCGCGCGGACATTCCGGGCGCAGGGCGCAAAGGTTTTCGATGACCCGCGCGTGTCCCCAGGCGAGCAGGCGGTTGAGGTTGCCGATTTTTAGAAAAAGCGCGTTGTAGCGGTCGGGTCCAATGGTAACGACGCTCTGCGCCGCTCCGGACTTGCGGATGGCAATCGCGAGATCGCGGATGCGCCGATCGGAGGCAATGCGTTTGCTGTCCGTGATCCCGATCTCCTGGAACTCCCGCGCAATCTCGCGGTCCGCGTAAACTCCCGCGATGACGAGCGGCCCAAAGAAGTCGCCCTTGCCGCTTTCGTCGATGCCGAAGTGGGGCTCAAACATTTCAGGATTGAGCACCTCCTCATAGCCCAGCTTGGCCTCGCCCAGAATGTCCGGCTCCAGCCGGAAGCGCACAAAGTCTTCGGTGCCCCGGCCCTGAATCACCGCCTTCGGACCTTTCTCATAAACGGCGATCGTCAGCTTGTCCTTCTGCGCAAAGTAGAGCGTGTAGGGACGAGTTTCGAATTTGTATCCCTCGTCACGTAACAAGAGCTTCAATTTCGCGGCTTGCGCGGGCGTCAACGGCGTATTGTAAAGGGTGATGGCTTTCTCGGGCACGGGACGAAGCAGTAAAGCGCAGGCACGCCGGGAGGCAGAGAAAAAAATCCGGCGCAAGCTTCAATCCTGGTTTAGGCGGAACGGCCGCGATTTGCCCTGGCGCCAGACGGGCGACCCCTACGCGGTCATGGTGTCGGAATTCATGCTGCAGCAAACGACGGTGACGGCGGTGATTCCCTATTTTCAGCGGTGGATGGCAAGGTTTCCGACGCTTGAGGATTTGGCCCGGGCTGCGGAAAGCGACGTGCTGGCGCTCTGGCAGGGGCTGGGATACTACAGCCGCGCGCGCAATCTTCACCGGGCAGCCAAAGCGGTGATGGAGGGTGGAGAAGGAAGAGTTCCGCGTTCCGTCGAGGCGTTGCGCCGCCTGCCAGGGGTGGGTGAATACACCGCGCGGGCCATCGCATCGTTCGGGTTCGATGCGGCGGAGCCAGTGGTCGACGCGAACATCGCGCGGGTCCTTGCCCGCCTGTGGAATTGGCGTAAACCGGTCGATGACGCGGCCGGCCGTACGTTTCTGAGGAATGTCGCACGCAGGCTCCTGCCGGCGAAGGGTGGCCGCCTTCACAATTCGGCGTTGATGGACCTCGGGGCCCTAATCTGCGTCGCACGAGTCCCGCGATGTGACGAATGTCCGGTTCGCGGCGATTGCCCTGCGCAGCAGCCCGAGTCGCTGCCCGTGAAGCGGCCGCGCGGAGGAAGTGAAGCGGTTTTCGAAGCGCGCGCTTTCGTTCTCGAGGAAGGAAAATTATGGCTTGAGCTGTCGCCGGGTCCTCGCTGGCGCGGCCTTTGGCTGCTTCCGCAGGCGGAAACGACCAACTCCCGGGCGGATCACGTGGAAGTGTATGCGATCACGCGGTTTCGCGTCACGATGGATGTTTGCGTCGAATCTCGAAGGAGTCGCCCGTTGACGGGTTACCTTCCCGACGGGCTCCCGCCGATGCCTTCCCCCCATCGGCGCGCAGTTGCAGCAATGCTGGCTCGAGTTCATAGTCAATCGTGATGCCTTCCGAAATTTCCGCCGCCGTTCCCAATGCGCATGGCCACTTTGGACCATATGGCGGAAGGTTTGTTCCCGAAACGCTCATGAGCGCGCTGGAGGAATTGGAGCGCGAGTACCAGAGGGCCCGCATCGATCCAGAGTTCCGCAGAGAGTTTTCGTCCCTCCTGGCCAACTATTGCGGGCGTCCCACGCCGCTATACTTCGCGGAGCGCCTAACCCAGCGGCTTGGCGGGGCGAAGATCTATCTGAAGCGCGAGGATCTCTTGCATACCGGCGCGCACAAGATCAACAACGCCATCGGGCAGGCGATCTTGACCAAACGGATGGGAAAAAAGCGCGTGATAGCCGAGACAGGCGCGGGACAACATGGGGTGGCCACGGCGACGGTGGCAGCGCGCTTCGGCTTCGAGTGCGCGGTCTATATGGGTGCCGTGGACATGGAACGCCAGGCGCTCAACGTCTCGCGAATGGAATTCTTGGGCGCGAAAGTCATTCCGGTGACGGCTGGCCAGGCGACGCTCAAGGAAGCGATCAACGAGGCCATGCGAGACTGGGTGACCACCGTGCGCTCAACCCATTATGTGCTCGGCACGGCTTTCGGCTCCCATCCGTATCCTATGATGGTGCGCGATTTTCATCGCATCATCGGCGATGAAGCCAGGCGCCAGATGTTGCAGCGCGAAGAGCGGCTGCCTGATCTGCTCGTCGCGTGCGTCGGCGGCGGCAGCAATGCCATCGGACTCTTCTATCCTTTCCTTCGTGATGAAGCCGTGAGAATGACGGGAGTTGAAGCTGGCGGCGAAGGAATCGTCCGTGGACGACACGCCGCGCGCTTTCAGGGGGGAAAGCTTGGTGTGTTGCAAGGCGCGAAAACCTTGCTGCTGGCGGATGATGATGGACAGATTGAATTGACGCATTCGGTTTCCGCAGGGCTGGACTACGCCGCGGTCGGGCCGGAGCACTGCTACCTACGCGACATCGGCCGAGCGGAATACGATTACGCGACCGACGATGAAGCCCTCTCGGCATTCCGCACGCTCGCCGAAACAGAAGGCATCATCCCTGCGCTGGAGTCGGCGCACGCGGTGGCGCATGCAATGAAGGTTGCGCCCAAGATGAAGCCGGATCAGATAGTTCTCGTGAACCTCTCTGGACGGGGCGACAAGGATGTTGCGCAGGCGGCGGAGTTTCTTCTCGGGGATAAAGTCCGTTAGTCAGGCAACGCGAATATGCTATTTCCTGCTAAGTGAGCACTGTTGCTAACACGACTCGCGAACTGCTGCTGCGTGCATACGCCGCATTTAACGCGCGGGATCTCGACTCCGCCCTGGCAGCTATGCACCCCGACGTCGCCTGGCCGAATGGGATGGACGGCGGCTATGTTCACGGTCACGAAGAGGTGCGTGCCTACTGGACTCGTCAGTGGCAACTCCTGGATCCTCACGTTGAGCCGCTCGAATTTTCAGTCGACCCTTCAGGTCGAGTGATCGTCGAAGTTCATCAGATCGTCCGGGACATGAAGGGGCAGCTGCTTCTGGATAGGACCGTGCGGCATGCGTACATCACAGACGCTGGCCGAATTCGCTCGATGGAAATTCGAGAAGAAGGTCCCGCGATTTTCTAGCCTCGGATTCAGATAGTTGCCTTGCGAAAGGCCCGTGCAGTCGAAACGCCTTAAGATCGGCAAGTTCTCTGGGCGGGCGACCCGCGGTTCCGCGACGAAATTTCCAAGGCTCTTACGCCGCAACGGCTTCCTCGTGATTAAATTGAAGCTGGTACAGTTTGCGGTAGAGGCGCGATTTTTCGAGCAGAGTCGCGTGGGGGCCGGTATCCACGATGCGGCCATGAGCCATGACGACGATGCTATCTGAATTGAGAATAGTCGAGAGGCGATGCGCAATAGCAATGACGGTGCGCCCATGCGCGAGCCGCTCGAGCGCGGCCTGGATCATGCGTTCCGATTCGGAATCGAGCGCCGAGGTTGCCTCATCCAGCAACAAAACGGGGGCGTTCTTGAGCAACGCGCGCGCGATGGCAAGCCGCTGCTGCTGGCCGCCCGAGAGCAGGCAGCCTTTGTCCCCGACGATGGTGTCGTAACCCTCCGGCTGGGCCAGGATAAAATCATGCGCGTAGGCCAGCTTGGCGGCGGCGTGGATCTCCGCCTCCGCGGCATCCAGGCGCCCGTACCGGATGTTTTCGTAGATCGTGTCGTGAAAGAGAAAGGTATCCTGCGTGACGATTCCTATATGCTCGCGGAGCGACTGCTGGGTGATGCTGCGAAGATCGCGCCCATCAAGCTCGATGACGCCGGCCTGCGGATCGTAAAAGCGCAGGATGAGTGAGAGCATGGTCGTCTTGCCAGCGCCACTCGCGCCAACGAGGGCGTATTGTTTGCCAGGTTCGACTTCCAGATTGATGTCTTGGAGCGCCTTCGCGTCCTGTCCATAGGAGAAACTTACGTTGCGAAACGAAATCCCGCCGCGGCATTCCGTCAGCACCAGTGCGCCGGGGGCATCCTGAATGGCGGGCTTGAGGTGCAGAAGATCAAAGACGTTTGTCGTGGAGGCGAGGCATTTCTGCATGTGCATGGGAATCCTGCTCAAAGATTTGAGGGGGTTGTAGAGCAGAAAGATGCCTGAGCACAACGCGATGAACTTCATGAAGCTGATGTTGAAGTAATAGACGTAGAACAGGGCAAGAACGACCCCACAGGCCGAAACGGACTCGATCAGCGGTTGGACGATATCGGTACTCCTGCGCACTTTCATGCTATTATGGCACTGTATCGCGCTGGATTTGTCGAACTGCTCGATCTGGTAGTCCTCGCGGGCAAACGATTTGATCACCCGAACGCCCGCAAAACTTTCCTGAAGAATGACCGCCATGGTGCCTGCTTCGTTCTCCTCGGCTGTCCCGGCTTTGCGAACTTTCTTTCCGAAGATTATGACCGGAACGATGCAGATCGGAAAGAGCACGAGGGTGGTAAGGCTGAATCTCCAATCCATAACCACCAAAACAGAGACGCCAACAATGACGGCGATCGGGTCCTTCACAATGTTGCCCGCAATGGAGGTAAGGGCATTCTGGGCCATACGGGTGTCGTTGAGCACCCGGGAAATGAGTTTACCGGATTTGGCCTTGTTGAAGAACTCAAGCGATTGTGAAATCAGATGGCGGAAGAGCTCGGTGCGAAGGTCCTGCAGCACGCGAAAGCTTACCCATGCCATGCAGTAGCCGTTCAAGAAGGAGAAGATACCTCTCGCAACCATTGCGACCGGAATGAGAAGACTGATCCAGAGAACCCCTTCGATACCGGGCCCGGACTCCGGACCGCCAGTCGACGCCAGCATCTTGTAGGTGTTGGGACTCTGGCCTGCCGGGAAGATCTTTTCGCCAACAACCTTGACCACGAGGGGAAAAACGCCGTTGAGCATCCCCGCCGCCACCCCGCAAACAAGCCCGAACACAAACCGGCCACGGTAGGGCTTCATGTACCGCGCAAGCTTCAAGTACGGCCTCCAGCCCTGCTGCAGCAGTTCAAGGAAGGGCAGTCTCTTTTTGTCGGCCATCAGGGATTACATCTATACCATTTTCCCGGACGCTCGAATTTAAAATATGTTCCTGTCGGGAAAGATTCCAAAATACCAATTCCAAATTTCTTCCCCGGCAAACATCCAGACGATGGCGCCGAGCGCGAGAAAGGGACCGAAAGGAACCCGTGAACCGGTCCTGTCGCGAGTGAGCAAGATGCCTGCGAAGGCCGCGCCGCAGCCGATGATCGAGCCCGCGCAGAGCGTGAAGAGAACCGCTTTCCAACCAAGGAATGCACCAATCGCGGCCGCGAGCTTGACGTCACCATAGCCCATGGCTTCGCGCGGGATGACGATAGCGCGCAAGGTTCCGGTGATCGCTTTTAACTCCTCGAGGGGTGTTTCCTCGTCCGCGACGATCATTCGGTCGTGACGAAAGCGAAGAATCGGCGCCGTTCCCGCAACGCTGGCACTCGAGCATTCGAGCACGAGCTCATCGGATTCCCTGGCGAAGATATCTTCCCATGCGAGCGTTTGATCTCCGATCTGCAAGGTGAAGTCGTCTCCGCTTGGCCGCAAAGAGAATGGCTCTTCCTTCTCAAAGCTGTGCCGTTTGTTGCCGAACGCAAGCTTGCCCAGTTCGACGATGAGCTTGAGCAGTCCATAGCCAAAAGCCGCGGCGGCGAGCGACCAGCCAAAAGCCTCAAGCCTCGAGGGCGTTTGCATCATCTGGGGAAGGAGAATGCTCAAGAGGAGTCCAGTCGCCGTTCCGCCCCAGGTGATTTCATCCGGGATGATGAAATGCTCGATATCGATGAACGCGGCCGCAATCAACAATGCGAGCAGGATCCCATAAGCGGGGGCGAGCGGGAGACCGTAGCGGAACCAGGCAAAAAGGAAGAGGGCCGCGGTGAGGAACTCGACAAGGAGATACCGCAAGGGAATCTTCGTCCCGCAGACTGAACATTTTCCGCGCAAGAAGACCCAGCTGAAAATAGGGACGTTCTCTCGCCAGGGTATCGGGCAGTTGCAGGCCGGGCAGAACGAGCGCCGCGGATTGTTTATCGGGATGCCGCGCGGCATGCGGTAGATGCAGGCGTTGAGGAACGATCCCACGATTCCGCCAATCACCGCCGCGAAGACGGCAAAGATTGCCTCCCTCATCCTGCGGCAAGTGCCGATTCGACCATCTCGCAGAGAACGTGGAGAAGAAACTTCTGGGCCTCTTGAATTCGCGCTGTCGAGCCGGAGCGGACGATCAAGTCGATGTCGGCCGCGCCCGCCGTGAAGCCGCCGCCCTTTCCCAGGAAAGCGATGGTCTTCATCTCGCGCCGGCGAGCTTCCTCGAGGGCCGAGAGAACATTTCGCGACTTGCCGCTGGTCGAGAGCGCGATCAGCACATCCCCAGGCCTCGCAAACGCCCAAACCTGTCGCGAGAAAACGTCCTGGAAGCCGTAATCGTTTCCGATGGCCGTGAGCAGCCCTCCGTCGGCGCTCAAGGCAATCGCCGGATAGGGGCGCCGGTCTTCGTTGAAGCGGCAGGTGAATTCCGTCGCGATGTGCGCGCTGTCGGCTGCGCTCCCCCCATTCCCGCAAATGAGCAGCTTGCCGCCGTTCCCCAGACATTCGCGCACGGTCTCCACCGCCAGCGCAAAATCGCCCTCGAGGGCGCGCAAAGTCTCGAAGGTGTCGAGAGCTTCGTTGAGCGAGGATTGAAATGGCGTCAGGCGGCCAGCCGTTTCGGTGCGAGGCACAGTCGGGAATCTTGGCTGATAATTTCTTTCAGAATCGGCCAATCTGCAATGTCCATTTCGCAGAACAGGTTGAGGTAGGCGATTGCGGCAGCCAGCGGATGATCTTCAATGAGCCGGTTAACCGCCTCCTGCAGGCGCTCTTTCGCCGGCTGAAGAGGGAGCGTGTCGATCAATCCGTGGCCATCATGCGGAACGCCAAGGCTGTCGAGGAAACTGCAAACCAATTGCGGGTGAGCTCCGAGCAACCATGTTTGAAGCACTTCGGTCGCTGCGTCTTCATTGGCTTTCCGGGCCAGCTCCGCGCGCATCCAGCGATGGCGCTCCGCGCGGATCTTTCGCTCCAGAATGACGGGACGGAGCTTTCGGCGCGAGGCGAGCACTTCCAGGCAGGCACGGTATGCGCGCTTGTCGTTCTGGTAAAGATACATAAAGATTTCGCTCGCCGCCTCCTCAGGGAGTCGCTCAACGATTTCATGGGCTTTCATTTTACCGGGTTCCTGGTCGGTCAGAGAATCCGATTGGGAAAACGGACAAGAGTCAAGCACGGCGAGAATTTGACACGCGGCGCCAAAGCCGCTTGTATCCCGCGCAATGAGGACATCCCTCGCCTTCGTATTGCTATCGCTCGCTTTCTTTTCGTGCTCGACCCCGCCTGGGCCGGCCACCAAGCTGGAAAGAGCCGGTGTCCTGCCCCTGGAGATTGACGAGAAGTTCCAGTTCCGCAAGATCAAGCAAGCCTTCTTCAACGCGGATCCCGTCCCGATGACGCAGAGCGAGCCGGTTCTTTTTGAACGCCAGCGGCTGATCTGGGGGGCGGTGGATCGCTACCAGCTCGACAAGCGCTATGGGAACTATTACACCTTCTTCTGGCGTGCCTCGGCACGCGCGGACGTAACCGTCCGTCTGGAATATCGCCAGGCAGCCCTCGGCAATTATGTCATGGCCTTGGAACGCTACTATCCTCAGGCGAAAGGTTCTTATGTATCGGAGTTCGACACCGCGGGCGACGAATATCTGGAGTCCGGCCGGGTCACTTCCTGGCGGGTCCTTCTGATTGTCGACGGCAAAATCGTTGCGCTGCGGCAATCGTTTATGTGGCGCTAATGAGGGGGAGGGATTTGACAGCCGTCGATGGACTGCGCTAGTCTCTCCCACTAGTGTGAACACGATATCATCTGTCCTCGTCGGTTGCATCGATCGCGCCGTCTGGGTAAAGGTGGAAGGCCGCGGCACCTTCCAGAACAGCGCGGGACTCAAGGAGTTCGTCAAACAAATGATCCAACGCGGCTACAGGGATTTTGTGGTCGACCTGCGCGATTGTGAGCAGATGGATTCGACATTTATGGGAACCCTTGCCGGGGTCGCTCTTCGCCTCCGCGAGCTCGGTCAGGGCGGCTTGCGCACAATCAATGTGAATGACCGCAATGCCGGCCTGCTGAGCAGCCTCGGACTGGATCAACTCTTCCACGTGGAGGGTGCGGCTTCCGCCGTCGAGAGCCAGCCGGAGGAGTTGGAACTTCGCGCGACTTCGCAGGAGAAAGCGGGTCACGCCGAGCAGAAGCGCTTCGTGCTGGAGGCTCACGAGGCTCTCGTGGAAGCGGACGCTGCCAACGAGGTAAAGTTTAAGGATGTTCTCGATTATATGCGGCATGAGCTGAACGTGTCGGATTCGGAAAGGAAGCCGGATCACTAAGGTTTCGCCCATGCCGGCCCATGTGGACATATATCTTCCTTGCGCTGTTTTTCGGCACCTTCATGGCTCTCATCGTGGTGCTGAATACCTTCACCCGGCGCATAAGTGAGCTGGAGCGCCAGCGCGCGGATCTTCAGGTCGAGGAGGATCGCGTTTTCGATTTTCTTCATGGTTTAGGGGAGGCGTTCTCCGAGGGGGTTAGCTCTTCGGAGCTTCACCGTCTGATCGTCGAGAGCGCGATTCGTATTCTAAACGCGCATGGCGGGGCCCTGTATCTGATGGACAAAACGAAGCCGATTCTTGTTCCGGCTTTCATTTCAAAGGGTTGCCCGGCACTTATCAAGGTGCCGGTTCACATCCTGGACAAGGCTGTCGGCAACAACCTTGCGTTGGAGAGCTATTTACGGCTCAGCTCTGCACGACGCGGCGAGGGGATTGTCGGGGCCGCGCTGGAGGGCGGTCAATCCCGCCTCTATTCGGAGGAAGATCTGGCGTCTGCTCTCTCGCCCAGTGATCTGATCGCGCATTCTGCCATTGTCGGACCTCTCTCCTATCGTCGTAAGACCCTGGGCGTGCTGGGTCTCGCCAATGGCCCGATGAGCACTCCGTTTTCCGAGAAGGATCTCACGGTCTTCAAGACGATCGCCGAACAATCGGCCTTCGCCCTCTATAACGAGGTGATCTATCTGGAAGCAGGTGAGAAAAAGCGTCTGGATCACGATCTTCAGATCGCCCGGGAAATCCAGGCGATCCTGCTGCCATCTTCACCGCCGGTCGTAGCGGGCTACGAACTCAGCGGCGTCAACGTGCCGGCACGCCAGGTGAGCGGAGACTACTATGACTATATTCAAGTGGACGAGCGGCGCCTGGGTGTCGCCATCGCCGATGTATCGGGCAAGGGAGTGCCCGCTTCATTGATCATGGCGATGTGCCGCAGTGTGATTCGCAGCGAGGCGGTCGGGAAGGTATCGGCCGCCGAAGTTTTGCGCCGTGTGAACCAGCAGCTCTATCCCGACATCAAGGAGGACATGTTTATCAGCATGGCCTACCTGATCCTGGATAAACAGAGCAACCACGTGACTCTCGCGCGAGCGGGTCACGACGCGCCGCTCCTCTACAGGGCGGCGAACCAAAGCGTGGAAAAGCTCACGCCGAAAGGCATGGCTCTGGGCATTGACAGCGGAGAAGTCTTCAATAGAGTCACCGCGGACTTTTCCTTTGAGCTGGCGACCGATGATTGCCTGTTACTCTACACTGATGGAGCGACGGAAGCGCTCGATGAAGACGGCATGGAGTTCGGGCTCCCACGGCTGGTGCAGGCTCTGCAATCGAGCGCCGCGCGGGGAGCGCCCGGCGTCATAGGACGGCTTACGGAGGAGGTCGAGAATTTCGCGGGGGATTTTCCTCAGCACGACGACATTACATTGATTGCCATCCGTAAACTATGAATAGTCAACCGGAAATCGAACCCAAGCCCCAGAACGAGCCGCCCGAGGAGGCGCAGCCTGATGCCGCGGCGAGTCTTGCCGCGGAGTTGGAAAAGTATAAGGATGCCGCTCTTCGCGCGCGTGCCGACCTCGATAACTATCGAAAACGCGTCGCCCGCGAAAAGGAGGACGCCATCCGTTATGCAAACAACTCGCTCCTCGAGAGCCTGCTACCCATTCTTGACAATTTCGAACTCGGCCTCGACGCGGCCAAGAATGCAGCGGACGCCGCGGGGATCATTCAAGGACTTGAAATGGTCCGCAAGCAGCTCGAGGATTTCCTGCGCGACCACGGTGTCGAGGTCGTGAATGCCGTGGGGAATCGATTCGATCCGAATTTGCACGAGGCCGTGGCCCATGAGCCGAGCCCCGGGGTGGCCGAGGGCGCGGTTGTCCGGCAACTTCGCAAAGGTTTCAAGTTGAAGGACCGTTTGATTCGACCTGCCAGCGTCGTCGTTTCGAAGGGACCATCCGCCTGATGACCCGCAAACGCGATTACTACGAAGTGCTCGGCGTCGACAAAGAAGCCGGCGAAGAGGAGATCAAGCGGGCCTACCGCAAGCTCGCGGTAAAGTTTCATCCGGACAAGAACCCGGGTGATCGTGCGGCCGAGGATCAGTTCAAGGAACTCGGCGAGGCCTACGAGGCCCTGATCGATCCGCAGAAGCGCGCGGCCTATGACCGGTATGGCCATGCGGCATTCCAACAGGGTGGCTTCGGCGGAGCGGGGGGCGGCTTTCACGATCCCTTCGATCTGTTCCGGGAGGTTTTCGGAACGGCTGGAGGAGGTGCGGGAATCTTCGAGCATTTCTTCGGCGGCGGGCAGGCTGATGGTTCCGGGCGCCAGCGCGGCTCGGATTTGCGCTACGACATGCAAATTTCGCTGGAGGAGGCCTCCAGCGGCTGTGAAAAGGAAATCGAGATTCGGAAGCTGGACGCTTGCGAGGCGTGCGAAGGTTCCGGCGCGCAAAAAGGTTCCCATGCGGTCACCTGCTCGGTGTGTCGCGGGCGCGGTCAGGTCGTCGCATCGCGCGGATTTTTCCAGGTTGCGCAGACGTGTCCGAACTGCCAGGGCACCGGTCGGGTCATCG
The DNA here is from genome assembly GCA_963731945.1 of uncultured Verrucomicrobiae bacterium. GTDB lineage: Bacteria > Verrucomicrobiota > Verrucomicrobiia > Chthoniobacterales > Terrimicrobiaceae > DASTFP01. The sequence goes on from CAVSXN010000015.1 coordinate 173,228, forward strand.
AAAAACCGTGTCAAACATGTCACGGTGATGGCCGTGTGGAGCGCACTTCTCGGGTGAAGTTAAAGGTTCCCGCAGGAATCGATGAAGGCGCCCGCCTGCGGAGCACCGGCGGAGGAGAGGCCGGTTTGCGCAACGGAAGTTCCGGTGACCTTTACGTGGTTATTCATATCAAGGAACACTCGATCTTTCAGCGTGACGGGATGGACCTTCACTGCGAGATGCCGATCCCCTTTTTCATAGCAGCCCTGGGCGGAGACGTCCGCGTTCCAACTCTCAGCGGCGCGGTGAACTTGAAGATCCCTTCCGGCACGCAGAGCGACAGTGTCTTCCGAGTGCGCGGCCAGGGAATGCCGTCTCTGCAAGGTTCCGGCCGGGGCGACATTCTTGCTCGCGTGCAAGTCGAGGTTCCGACGCGGCTGAACGCGGAACAGCGCAAGGCGCTTGAGCATTTTGCACAACTTTGCGGAGAGGATAATACTCCTCTGCACAAGAGCTTCACCGACCGGTTGCGAGAACTTTTCAGTTAGCGGCCTGCCCGATGTTCAATGAGAATGGCGCCTGCTTGGAAGAGTGCCTCTGCAGGGCAGAGGATCCTGCCCGCTACGCCGCTCAAACCGCGCTTGGTGCGGTCTGTCCTCCCTCAGCGTATCGCCCCGACAATGCCCGGGTTGTCCTCATGCGCTGGCGACAAAAGAGCTGCGCGGTCTTGCCACCAGAACGTGCAAGCAGGCGGAGGCAAGTTCGCCGGGCTTGCTTTTCGCGGCCGTCGCACCACTGAGCGATGCTTGTCACTTGCGAAGAAATGAAGCGCGCCGAAGAGGCGGCGTTCGCACGGGGTGTGCAGGCGGAGGACTTGATGGAAGAGGCGGGTCGCGGGATCGCCGAGATCGTGCGGCAATTTCACCCTGAGCCAGGGCTCTGCGTCGTGTTCTGCGGCAAAGGCCACAATGCCGGAGACGGGCTGGTGGCCGCGCGGTATCTGACTGACTGGGGATGGAGCATCGAGGTCAATCTAGCCTACCGGGAATCCGCGTTGTCCCCGCTTACGGCTAAGAAACTGAAAGAGCTTCCCAGACCTCGACAATCCAGCCGGGCCCGCGGCTCGAAAATTCTTCTGGACGGCCTCGTTGGAATTGGCGCGCGCGGAGAACCGCGTGGTGAAGTGGCGGAGGCCATCCGGTCGATGAACCGTTTGCGACACGATGAGGGCGCGTGGATCCTTGCGATCGACATTCCGAGCGGGCTCGATGGGGATAAGGGACTCCCGGCTTCGATCTGTGTGGAGGCTGATGTCACCGCGACGATAGCCTGCGTCAAGACCGGCTTGGTGGCCGATACGGCGACGAATGTCGTCGGACGGCTCGCCATTGTTCAGCTCGGCGAGCTCCGGCCATCGGACCGTGGCTCGTGGAGCATGGCGACTGCGGATGGGTTAAGAGCGTGGCTGCCTGCGCGTCCGTTCAATCTGCACAAGGGCGATTGCGGGAGAGTGGGAATCGTCGCCGGTTCTTTGGGATTTACCGGCGCGGCGCGTCTATGTAGCGCGGCAGCTGTCCGGGCGGGGGCGGGGCTCGTTACGGTCCTGGCGAAGCCCGATACGGCCGGGCTACTGGCGGTCTCGTGCCTCCCCGAAGTCATGGTCAAGCCTTGTGAGAATTATCGCGAAGTGCACGATCTGCGATTCGATTCGTTAGCGGTCGGGCCGGGCCTGGGCCTGAAGCACGCCGCGGAAATTCTCTCGATCATTCGAGACGCCACCCCGCCCATGGTTGTGGACGCCGATGCGCTTAACGCGCTTTCCCAGGACGTTTCTTTACTCAATCATTGCGCCGGTCCGCGCCTGCTCACACCTCACCCCGGGGAAATGCAGCGTCTCTTTCCACAGGAAGGCCGAACCCGCCGGCAATGGCTGGAAGATTTTTTGGCGGAACGCCCGGTCACGCTGCTTCTCAAGGGTGCACGAACGCTTGTCGGTGACGCGCAAGGGAGACGATCTATCAACACGACGGGAAATCCCGGTATGGCCAGTGGCGGAATGGGCGATGTGCTGTCGGGAGTATGCGCGGCGCTGATACCTCAATTGCTTGAATGCGATTTGCTCAAGAGCGCCATCCTTGGCGCCTGGCTCTGCGGCCGCTCCGCGGAGACCGCAGTTTCCGAGCCGCTCGGTTCAGCGGAAGCCCTTTGCGCGAGTTCGGTCGTCGATCATCTTGGCGCGGCGTTCGGGAGCTTGCGCGCCGGAGAATACTAGTCCGTCGGATCTTCCGTAACTGAAATGTTGGTCATGGGAGGGTCATTCGGGCGTGCAGAATGTTGGAGCTGAGCGATATTGTGACTATGGAAACGTCACCACACTCGCGCAGTGGAGAAGAGCCGGGTCCGAAAGACCGGCCGCTCAAGGACACGGAAGGTCCCTTGAAAGAGAAAGCTGTACCACCGGAGCAACCCGGAGGAGAAAAGGCGGCCGAGAGCAATCGAGGGGATGAGTTGAACGCGGAGGACGAAGAGCCGGGGACTTTCGACAGGGTGTACGAGCACGGCAGGCAAATGGGCTTCTAGAGCCAACTATTTGCCGCCGTCTTTCTTATCCCGGGTTAAGATAGGCAGGCGGCGGCGCTTGAAAGAGTCCCATCCTGGAAGAAGCCTGTGGAAGAGCTTCCTCGATTCGCTAATCGGAAGGTCTTCAACAAAATACGCTATGGCAGCGCGGCCAATGGCGAAAGTTCCGGCTCCTGCGATCATTCCCGAAACAGCGTTGCCCCACACGGGAACGATTCTTATGATCGCCCGAGCTCCTTCGCGGAAAAGGATTCCCGCCCCGATATTCAATCCGAGAGCGCCGAGAAATTCCCCAAACATCCGCGCAGTCACGGGCTTTCCGGTCGTATAAATGATCAGGCCGACCATAAGCGTTTGCAACGTGGTCAGGACTGGCATATCGGCCAGGGGAATCGGTTGAAGGCCGATGACGCCGCAAACTGCAGTGAAGGATTTCAGAAGAGATCCCGCGATTTGGGCCTGCGCTTCCTTTGCCCCCGTAAGGCGAGCGAACTCAAGCCGGGCAGCGTTTGGCAGAACTGCACAGACCGCCTCCGCTACGGAATCGCCAGCCTCCGGTGCGCAGACCGTCACCCGCCGCTTTGAAAATTCACGATCCCCGCTTAAAAGCGCCGCAAGGCGCGCGCGAGAGCTCTCCCCGCCAAGCGAGATTCCAACCAGTGGAGTTTCCTTCGGACAAGCGGCCATTCGCGCGGCAGCCAGTTCGACCGCCGCTTCTTCATCCGGAGATTCCGCGAGGAGCAATGCGCCATCGGGCGTCAATCGGGAAAGGGCGGCCTCGACGACCGCCTGAGGTGTGTCCGACCTCGCGTCAAGAATAAGGATCTCGCCCCGGTCCGGCACTCGGTAAATGCGCCAGGCGTTGTCGCTGCCCCCGGTCTCGACGGAAACGCCTGCCGCGAAACGAAAGAACTCCGGCACGCTCTTGCCGGTGCCGCCCAGGATTACGATTCTTGCCGGACGCTGTTCGAGAAAGAGTTCGCGGATAGGCACGAGCTCGCTAAGCACCGGTTTCTGCAAGCCCCCCGGGAGCTTCTCCACGAGCTTGGTAAGCCGCTCATACAGACTCAGAAGATTGTCACGGTTCAAGGTTACGGAGATTTTCGATGACAGTTTCGGCGTGTTCCTCAGGTTTGACGCTGCGGAAGATTGATTTGATGCGGCCGTCCGGTCGAACGACGAAGGTGCTGCGCTCCGTTCCCATATAGGTCCTGCCCTCCTTCGTCTTCTCTATCCATACCCCGTAAGCCTGGACGATCTCCTGCCGCTCGTCACTGATCAGCGGGAACGGAAGGCTGTGTTTGGCGATGAATTTCACATGGCTTTCCGGCGGATCAATACTCACGCCGACAACCATGGCGCCCGTCGCGATCAAGTGTTCGTAACTATCGCGCAGGGCGCAGGCCTGCGCCGTGCATCCCGGCGTGTCGTCCTTGGGATAAAAGTAGATCACGACTGTCTTCCCTCTGAAATCGGACAACCTGATTGGCCGGCCCTCCCCATAGGCCCCTCCGACAGCGCAGGCTGAAAAGTCCGGGGCGTAATCTCCTGGTGCTAGAGGTGGCGACATGGTGCAGACAATTTACCGCGGTTCTTGTTTTTGCAAAGCCTCAACGAAGCCCGGCAAACCATCGTTGAACCGGCGCGATTCCTGCTTTGCCGTTAGCAGCCTCTCGGACTTGAAATCGAACTGCCAACCCCTGGATAGTTTGCCTTTGGGAAGCGAATTTTTCCTGGCTGACGGCTCGCCAAGCTTCCGCCTCCGGCCAAGAAAAACCTCTCTCGCGGCCCGTAGCAGTCTCGTCCGGAAACGACCAGATCGAAGAGGTCCCCGAGGAGGGATTAGGGACGAAAATTCGACATGGACTTCCCCATCCGGCAGTCTACCAGACGGTTTGAATACCTTTCGCTCACGCATCGTCTTGCCGCTGGCTGCCCCGCCGATCGAGAATGGAGTGGTCCATGTCGATGCGGGGCGGATTCTCGCCGTGGGCCGGGCGCGCGACCTGGCTGGCGGCAAAGTCACAGACCTGGGCGACTCCATACTTATCCCGGGGCTCATCAATGCGCACTGCCATCTGGACTTCACGATCATGCGCGGAGCCATTCTCCAGCAGGAGAATTTCCCCAACTGGGTGCGCCGGATCAATGACCTGAAGCGCACGCTTTCGGACGACGATTACATGCAGTCGATCTCCGATGGGTTTTCCGAATTGCGCCGTTGGGGAACGACCAGCGTATTCAACATCGAGTCGTTTCCCGAGCTTATGGTCCGCATGCCGCCTCCGCCGATTCGAGCGTGGTGGTTCTATGAACTCATCGACGTGCGCAACCGCGTCCATACCGAAGATGTGATGGCCGGCGCGCTCACGTTTTTTGACAAGCACCCGAACTGGCTGGGCGGATTCGGGCTCTCGCCGCACGCCCCATACACGACGTCGGCAAAACTCTACGAATTGGCAAGATTCTGCTGCGAAAAATATGCGATGCCTTGGACGACGCATCTGGCCGAAACGGACGAAGAATTTGAGATGTTCATGCGGGCCTCGGGTCCGCTGTATGATTTTCTGAGGAAATTGGGCCGCGGCATGCACGATGTCGGCGGCATCACCCCGGTTGCGCGACTCTTCGGCGACCACGCGGTGCCGAGAGGCGGAATTCTGGCGCACATGAATTGTCTGACGGACTCCGACTACAGACTTCTGGCGTCCTATGCGCGGGATATTTCCGTGGTCCATTGTCCGAAATGCCACGAGTATTTCGGGCGTCCGCCTTTTGAGCTGGACCGCTTTCGCTCCCTTGGCATCTCCGTTTGCCTCGGCACCGACAGTCTCGCCAGCAACACGTCTCTTAATCTCTTTGAGGAAATGCGTCATTTGCGCAGGAGTTTTCCTCACGTTTCCTCTCCGGAAATTCTCGACATGGTCACTCGGCGACCGGCGCGAGCCATTGGCCTGTCGGGTGAGTTGGGAGAGATCAGCGCCGGCGCTCACGCCGACCTGATCGCCTTGCCTTACGAGGGCGCAATCGGTGACGCATTCGACGCCGTGGTTGAAAACTCCCTTCCCATTACATGGATCATGGTCGGCGGGCGCCATTAAAGCACGTAGTCGCCCAAATAGAGCCGCAGGCGTAAGGCGGCCGCTTGTCGGGAAGCCGTTAGCAGCTCCTTTCCGGCCATCTCGAAACGGTTGGCCAATCCGAGGAGGTGGGTCGACTCCTCCACGGGGAGGTTATTCGCCAGGATCCAGAGACGCAGCCCTTCGACCCATCGATGCACCTGCCCGAGAGCGTCCTCCAGCGCTTTTTCGGTCGGGGCAGAAGTCTCACGCAGCTGAAAGAGATCGCTCTGCGAGGACAATTCGGAACTCATGATCTCCCGGAGCGAACGCAACGCCTCGCCGCCCCGCTCGGCCTGTTGATCCGGCAGCAGAGGAAACAATTCGCCCGCGGACGACAGGAGATGTCCCGCCGCGCGGCGCAGCGTCTGAAGGTATTCGCGAAGCCGCTGCGGCTCGTCGGGCGGACAATCCGACTTGTTCATCACTGCGATCCAGTTTAGCGCCTCTCCGGGGATGAGAGCCAAGCGTTGATGAAGCCAACGGGGCCGCTGATCGGGGGAAGATTGCAGAATAATCCCGCAGATGCGTAGGAGTTCGAGAACGCGATCGCGCAGTTGCCATTGGGGAAGGACAGGCCAGAGCAACCTCTGAACGAGCGCGGACAAGGTCAACCCCAGGATGATGCCAAAATAAACGTCCATGATCGATTGGAAAGTCACCGGCTGCTGGGCATTCAAACCCAGGGTTCCGACCGTCGCGAGCAGCGTAAATTGCATGCCAAAAGTGACCCCGGGAATCGCCTGCGTAAGATACCCGACGAGGAACAACACTACGAAAAGCAGCATGTTCAAGATAAGATAGTCCGAAAGGAGCGGCGTGAGGAGCAGCATGGCAACGACGTAGAGGATGCCGCCGGAAGACGCATAAACGATGCAGTGAAACGCCCGCCGATCGCCCTGGCCTCCCGGGTACAATCGAGAGAGCACCGTAAAAACCCAGGTCGCCAGGACGATCATGGACCCGCCGGGCGGCTGCAGCCAATTTTGAACAAACAATCCCAGCGTAACCGCGATACACGATTTCACACCGTTGCGAATCCAGAAAGGATCGAGGGGCGGGGAGGGAAGTGAAACTGCTTCGCGGGAGGGTTGCAGGGGATTTGCCGGCAGCGAGTCGAGCAGGACATTGAGCCTGCGCAGCTGCTCAGCGACCTCGTCAAGGGAAAGCGCGTGACCGGAAAACTCAAGGACCTCCTCGACGGGAATGGAGGTCGGAATTTCGGTATCGCGAAGAGCGTGGAGTTTGTCCCGCCACTGCGCGCAAAGCACGTCCATCTTCGAGATTGCGGAAGCACGGGTCCGGGAATCCGCATGGGCATCGGCGAAAACACCCAAACAATCGAGGATCGCGGCATGGGCCGCTTCAAGTTCGCCACGAAGGTAGCGGCGAAAGACCGCCTCCTGCGGCAGGGTTTGCACAAGGGTTTCGACCGCCGCCGAAATCCGGTTGAGGCTGAAGATGATCTCCGTAAACGTAGGCAGTCTCGCGCGAAAATATTGGCTTTCCAGCGCTCCGAAGTGCAGCAGGTTTTGCAGTCCGGCAATGGCCGTTGCAAAACTCCTGTCGCTCAAGTCGGTATCTCCGGCCGAACCCTTGAAGAGAAGGGCGGAGCGCGTCGCCAGGCCCTTGCGCAATTCGCCCAAAGCGAGACGCATCTTTTCCAGGAATTCCTTGCGGGCGTAGCGGGGCCAGACCAGGCTGGTGACAAGCACCGCCGAGATCACTCCGACGCTGACTTCCTCGATTCGCGCAAGCGCCGGTCTCCAGGAGAAACTCGGATCGTTCATGCCATTACTCGCCACCACCATCGTGGTCAGCGCGCTAAGCAGGAACGCATAGGGATACTTGGAGTATCCAAACATCGCCGTGCCAAAACCGACGACGCCGCCGATGAGCAGGAGATATAGAATCGGCTGCTGCTCCAGTCCGGCGGTCAGCACGTATCCGATCACGCCCCCCGCCGCCGTCCCAATCAGTCGCATCACGGATTTCTCTGCCACCGCTCCCACGAACTGCGCGAACATGATCACAAATGCGGTCAGCAGGGCCCAGGTTGGCTCAGACAACCGAAGGCCCAGAGCGATAAATACGGAAAGCACGCCCGCCAGGCCGAACTTGATGCCATGTCGAACAGCGAGGCCGCCGAAAACTTGATCGACCCGTCCTCCCCACTTCCTCAACTCGGCGCGGAGCCCGGAAGGTCGTCCAGTCATCGTCGCTGCGTCTTCCATGGGAACTGGAGTTTCACCCCGCCGGAGGTCATTTTTCAAGCACCCTCGAAAGGAATCCCCGAGCGGTCAACGCCGTTCAGCTCGCATGTCGGCTTGCGTCGGCGGCCAAGACCTGAAAAAACATCGTGTCCGATGGATCTGTTCACACTCCTGAAGACCCCCGAATTGCGTTTCGGTGATTTCCTTTTGCCGTGGGGTATGGTGATCAGCGCATTGGGATTTCTCGGGGCGTGGATTGCCGTGGCCGCGATGGAACGGCTCGGATGGTCGCGTGCCATCTGGCATCTTCCGCTTTTCTTTGTCGCCCTGGCCGTTTTTCTCGGCTGTGTGGCCGGTTTGATTCTCGCGCCGTGAAGATCTCGCGCCCTCACCTCGTTACGTTCGCGATGGTCGCTCTCGCGGTGATCGCCGCGCTCATCCTCTACGAGCGATACTCGACCAGGCCATGGACGCGCGACGGTCAGGTCCGGGCGAATGTCGTGGGCATCGCCCCGCGCGTGGCCGGACCGATTATTCAGATTCCGATCAAGGATAATCAGCAGGTCAAAAAGGGCGATCTTCTCTTCGAAATCGACCCTTCGACTTTTCAAGCGACCGTCAACAATGCGGCCGCAAAGCTAAGGCAGGCGCAGGCGGCGGAGATTCAGGCGCAGCAAGAACTCGCCCGGCAAACCTCCCTCTACGCAACGAAGACTAATGACCTTCGCGACGTGCAAAACGCACAGGACAGCTACGCGTCGGCCGCCGCCGATAGCGCGGCCGCGCAGGCAAACCTGGAAACCGCCACGCTCAATCTCGGTTACACTAAGGTCTTTGCCCCCGTCGACGGTTACCTCACAAACGTGAACACCAGCCCAGGAACCTATGTCAATGCCGGCGAGCAATTGCTCGCTTTGGTCGATTCGAGTTCCTTTTGGATTGCGGCCTACTTTAAGGAAACGCAGCTTAAGCACATTCGCGACGGAGCCAGCGCGAAAATCACGTTGATGGGTCACGACTTTGATCCCTTCGAAGGCGAGGTCGTCAGTGTGGCCTGGGGCATCTTCCTTCAGGATGGTTCGACCGTTGATTTGTTGCCCGTCGTCAGCCAAACGATCGATTGGGTGCGGCTTCCCAACCGCTTTCCCGTCCGCATTCGCGTGACCGGCACTCCTCCCGTCCCCTTGCGTATCGGGCAAACTGTCTCGGTTGCGGTCCAGGGAGGATAGTGCAGCTAACGACAGCATGACTCCGGGTCCGGCCGTTGGCCCCTGCGGGCGTTGAATGCGAAATGCGTTCCGGGAATCCTTGATGAAGCTCTTCGATCTCTCCGCCGCGGCATTCTGCTGGCAGATCCATGAGTCATTAGCCTCGCGCGCCGGCGACCAAGTCCACGCTGCCGATCTGCGTGGCAACCGATGATTAGATCCTAAAGTATGTGGTGCCGCCGAGCTCGTGCCTTTGACGCTTGCTAATCTACGGAAAATAAGTCAGCGTCCGGCGCATGTCCTCGCCCCATCTCCCTTCGCGCGCAGGCGGGGGCTCTACGCAGGCTCTTCGTCGACCTCAGCCCATCGTCTACTTCATCGGACTCACCGCGGCTCTCGCCGGCCTGCTTTTTGGCTTGGACGTCGGCGTGATCTCGGGCGCGGAGGATTTCATTCAAAAGGATTTCAAGATCTCGGACGACGCCATCCAGCTTGTCGTCAGCGCGCTTCTTTGGGGCGCGGCCTTTGGCGCGTTGTTCAGCGGGGTGTTGTCCAGCCGGCTTGGGCGCCGCAAGACGATCCTGATTAGCGCGGTCAACTTTGTCATCGGCGCTTTGCTGTGTTCCCTCGCGCCCAATGAGCACGTGCTCCTGGGTGCGCGCTTTCTCCTTGGCATTGCGGTGGGCGTGGCATCGTTTACCGCGCCGCTCTATCTCTCGGAAGTCGCCCCGCAATCGGTCCGCGGATCGCTCATCTCGATGTATCAGTTGATGATTACGATCGGTATCGTCATTGCGTTCCTAAGCAACACCTTTCTCGCGACGTATGCCACGATTGATGGCACAGTCGGCGGGCATTGGCGCGTCATGCTCGGCGTGATCGCCGTCCCGGCGGCGATCATGTTCATCGGGGTTTGGTTCTTGCCGGAGAGCCCGCGCTGGCTTTTCCTCAACGGTTTCCGCGAACGGGCGATCGAGGTCTTTCGCCTTATGAAACTCGATGAGGCGGAAATCGCGAGCGAGGTTCGGGAGATCGAAGACAGTGTGAAAGTGAAGCAGAATGGTTTTGAACTGTTCAAAACGAACCCCAACTTTCGCCGGGCCATCGCCCTTGGAGTCGGATTGCAGATCATTCAACAGCTCACCGGAATTAACGTCATCATGTATTACGCGCCTCGCATTTTCGGGATGGCGGGGTTTGAAAGCACCAATGAGCAATTGTGGGGGACGGTAATCATTGGCGTGACCAACGTGCTGGCCACCTTCATCGCGATCGCCTTTGTCGATAAATTGGGTCGCAAACCGATCATGTATGCGGGCTTCGTGACCATGGGGGCGGCCCTTCTCACGGTGGGCGCTCTCTTCCTCTTCGGAGGAGAAGCTCGCACGATGCCTAACGATGAGGGTGTCATGCAGGCCGTCACAGTCCTAAGGAGCTCAGACTATGCCTACCCGGCCGTTTTCGCTCTGCTCGTGTTTATCATCGGTTTTGCCATGAGCGCGGGGCCGATCATCTGGGTGCTCTGCTCCGAGATCTATCCGCTGGCCGGCCGCGACCTTGGGGTGACCTGCAGCACCGGGACCAACTGGGTTGTCAACGCGATCGTGGGCATGACCTTTCTGACGCTGATCAATACTTTCGGGCCCGGGAACACCTTTCTTCTCTACGGCGGCATGAACGTTTTGTTTATTGTCTTCTTCTTACTCTTCGTCCCCGAGACAAAGGGCGTTTCCCTCGAAAAGATAGAGCGGAATCTGATGTCCGGCCTCCCGCTGAAAAGCATCGGACGTTAGGAACGGGCGCCGAGCGCTCCCAACAAAGTGAAAGTCGCGGGAGGCCCGAGAAGTTGAAGGAGCGCTCAAGATCGCGCTTTTCACTCGACGCAATCAAGGCGACGTGCCGCCCGCGGGAACCGGGCCCGATAGCAAGCCCCAAAACTTGCTCGGCGGGGAGCTACTTGCTTCCTGGTTTGACGGCAGGGATGTCGACCAGATCCGCAGGGAGTTGGCCTTCTTCGAAAGTTTCCACCTCCATCCTCACCAGCGAAACGAACGGACATCCAAAATCAGGCAGCGAGCCAACGCTGCGGTCAACGATCGCGCCCGCCGCCGCGACGATCCCTCCATGCGCGCGAACGATCTGAATCGTTTCCTGCACACGGCCACCCCGCGTCACGACGTCCTCGGCAACGAGAAATTTCTCGTTCGGCGCAATCGAAAAGCCTCGCCGGAGAACCAGGCGGCCCGAGCCATCCTTTTCCGCGAAAATGTGCTTCTTGCCCAGGTGGCGGGCGACCTCCTGGCCAACGATAATTCCTCCGACGGCGGGCGAGATTATGGTCGCGGCCGGGTATTGTCCGAGCTTCTCCGCGAGCAGGCCGCAGACTTGCGCGGCGACGGCGGCGTCCTGCAACAAGAGCGCGCATTGAAAAAACTGGCGGCTGTGCAGGCCGGAGCGGAGGATAAAGTGACCTTGCAGGAGGGCTCCGGTTTTGCGGAATAGATCAACGATTTCGTTCATTGGACTTCAAAGGCCTGCGGCAGAAGATGTTCCCACCAACGACGATTGGCGAGATACCAATGGACTGTCTGGCGAATACCCTCGCGCGGCGTTTGCAGAGGCTCCCAGCCCAGCTGGGATCGGATCTTCGCCGATTCGATCGCGTAGCGCCGATCGTGTCCGAGCCGGTCTGCGACGTAGCTGATCAAGTCGTGCGGTTTGCCAAGCGTCTCAAGGATCAATTCAACCACGGCAATATTCTCCATCTCTGCATCCGCGCCGATGTTATAGACTTCGCCCGCCCGCCCTTCGAGAAGCACCGCCATGACAGCGCGGCAATGATCCTCCACATGGATCCAGTCCCGCACGTTCAACCCGTCTCCATAAACGGGCAATTTCCTGTCCGCAAGCGCGCTCGTGATCATCAGCGGAATGAGCTTCTCCGGGAATTGATACGGCCCGTAGTTGTTCGAGCATCTCGTAACGACGACATCTTGCCCGAACGTCTTGTGCGCCGCGAGCGCGAGCAGATCCGCGGACGCCTTGCTCGCCGAATACGGCGAACTCGGGTCGAGTGGAGACATTTCCGTGAAGCGTCCGGTCGGTCCCAGCGAGCCATAGACCTCGTCGGTCGAGACCTGCAGAAAGCGCTTCACGCCATGCTTGCGCGCCGTCTCGAGAAGCACCTCGGTCCCGCCGACGTTCGTGTGGATGAAATTTCCGGGCTCGGAAATACTGCGATCCACATGCGACTCCGCCGCGAAGTTCACAACCGCGTAAAACTTGTGCTTTGCCAGGATAGTCGTCCATCGCATTGCGGTCGGCAATGTCGGATTGAAAGAACTCGTAACGTTCGCCGTAACGTTCGGGAACGCCGGCCAGGTTGTCCGGATTTCCCGCGTAGGTGAGCACATCGACATTCGTGACGAATTCCTGTTGGTAATGCTCCAGCACAAAACGCACGAAATTGCTGCCGATGAACCCGCAGCCCCCAGTGATGAGAAGACGCATCCGAGAGTATGTAACATGCGCTGAAATAGCCGCCGCAATGGGGAAACCCACTGCTGGCGCTGCCAATGTCTCTCAGGCGGAAGGCCAGGTTGATGCAGTTGGGTCGATCAATTCTCGTCTGTTTGACGGCAGCGTCGCCAGGTCCGGCGTTGACGAAGGAAAGCCCCTTCCTCTGCCGCTCCAGGAACTCAATGGCCAGCGCGCGATAGGCGGCAGCGCCAGAACCTGCGGGATCATGCTCAAGGATGGTCCGGCCGTGACTGGGGGCTTCCCCGAAGCGAATGGTTCGCGGGATCACCGTCTCGAAGACAACCTCCTGGAAGTGATTCCGCACCTCCCGCACCACCGCGGGATTAAGGTTGGTGCGGCCATCAAACATCGTCATGAGCAAGCCGCAAATCGAGAGCCCCGGATTCGCACCGCAACCGCGGATCTGATCGGTCACTTGCATCAGTAGACCGAGACCTTCCAGCGCATAGTACTCGCACTGGATGGGAATGAGAACTTCATCGGCCGCCGCCAAGGCGTTCGACATCAGAATTCCCAGGGAGGGCGGGCAATCGAGGAACATAAACTCGAATTCGCTTTGCACTCTGAGGGGCTCGACCACGGAGCGAAGCTGAAGCATATGTTCGTCCATGCGGGCCACCTCCACCTCTGCACCGGCCATATCGAGGTCAGCGGGAATCGCGAACAGATTCGGAAAACGTGTGGGGACGACAAGTTCCCGCACGGGACGCGCGCCGATCAACGCCTGGTAAAGACTTTGCCCGCGAGACTCGCCCAGCGCGAGGGCGCTGGTGGCATTGCCTTGGGGATCAAGGTCGGCCAGAAGAACGCGGGTGCCCTGTTCAGACAGGGCTGCGGAGAGGTTTAAGGACGTCGTGGTCTTACCCACGCCACCCTTCTGGTTTGCCACAGCAATTATTTTCACAAAGAACGCCTTGAATAGTATGCGACGACGCCGTCCACGACTGCGTCGGCATACTCACGATAAATGCTTTTCCGCATGACTCCGCCGAAGTTGCGGCGTCCCTTATAATCCCCCGCCTGAATGCGGGCAAAAACAAGGCGACTGTTCATGACGTAAGGTTCAACGTAGATCACCGGGCAAACGAAAAGCCGGTTGGCGAGGAGATTACGCGCCCAGACATAAGGGTTGTTGTTAACCCGGGTCGCGGTGCCGCCGCGATAAAAATACGGTGGCAGACCGGTCGCCTCCGCCATCTTCCGGGAGACAAGGTTGGTCAGGGCGAGCTCTTCCAGGAACGAACGGTTGAGGAGTTTGACGAGCATGTCAAAACGCTGATCCTCGTACGAAAGTTCCTTTACGCTTAAGGCGCCCGCGATCAGAAAATGAAGATGATTTTGATCGACGAGTTGCGGGTTGGTCGCATCGCCCCAAGGCTCGGCATTGAAGTGAAGGCAGATCACCACGTCGGGGCGGATGAACTCATTGACTCGCTTTGCTCGCCGGCGGATTTCGGCTGCGCGATAGAAGAGCCGGTCGGTCTCCTTGCGGAGATTTTCCCCCTCAGCGAGGATACCCCTTTCGGAAAGTGACGCGATCGCGGCATTCTCAAGCTGACCTGAGGTGAGGTAAGTGGACGGAGCCGGTTTCCCGCGGGTCAAGAACACTTGCGCGCCGAGCCTTTCCAGCCTCGGAGCCAAAATCTCCGCCACGGCAAGAGTCATATCCCCCTCGGTCACAGGTGGAGAGTCGTCGATTTGAAACCAACGCTCCTCCATTCTCGCCCAATAGCCGCCGATATGGCCCGGGTCCAGCGCGATCTTCAGCCCGGCAAGTGGCTTACCAGGCTCTTCGGCGGGAAGCTGAACGCGCCCGCGCCAGTACCGCGGGATTGTTCTGGCCGCCTCGCGCGATGGCGCGAAGCGCAATAGAAACGGGGACTCGTCGGATCGTGTCGTGATAACGGCCACATCATCCTTTACCGCAATTGTTTCTTTCCATCCGCCGGCAGGAGCATACACTTGCTCGAGCAGTGAGACGAAATCCTGGCGCGTGATGGTTTCTTGAAAGGCGTCCAGCTTCGACCAATCCGGCTGAGGAGCCAGAGGACTCAGGGTCGCGTTTAGCGACGCTGCCAAGAGCAGAAAGGCGAGGGTGGTTTGGGCGGGTTTCAAGGTGCGGGAATTTTTACACTGTGCAGCGAGGAAATTTCGATAGAAACGACAAATGATTCGCATTCTATTCCTGGGTGACATCGTCGGCGAGCCCGGACGCAGCGCCGTCATGAAATCCGTTCCCGTGTTTCTCAAGGAGCGCGACGTAGATTTTGTCATTGTGAACGGCGAAAACGCGGCGGGCGGGCGTGGAATCACGGGTAGGATCGCAATCGACCTCCTTCGCAGCGGGGTGGCAGTCATCACGACAGGCGATCACATCTGGGATCAGAGAGAAACCGCCTCGTACATTTCCACGGAGCCACGTTTGCTGCGCCCGATCAACTACCCGAACGGGGCGCCAGGGCAGGGGAGCCTCGTCCTGGAAACCACCAAGGGCAAAGTAGCCGTCCTCAATGTCCAGGGCCGCACCTTCATGCAGCCCATTCTGGACAATCCCTTCCATGCCGCCATGGACGAAATCGAACAATTGCGACAGGAGACTGCCGTTATCATCGTGGACATGCACGCCGAGACGACCAGCGAGAAAATCGCAATGGGCCGATTCCTCGACGGGAAGGTCTCTGCGGTCTTTGGGACGCATACCCATGTGCAAACAGCCGATGAGCGCATTTTCCCGGGCGGGACGGCGTTTATTTGCGACGTCGGGATGTGCGGTCCCGACGACTCGTGCCTGGGCCGCGACCCCCAGCCGGTAATTAAACGCTTCATGGATGGCCTGCCGGGATACTTCCCGGTCGCCGGGGGTCCGGTGCGCCTCTGCGGCGCAATCGTCGAGGTTGACGAGAACAGCGGCAGAGCACTTCGCCTCTGGAGGCTCAACGAGACGTTCAATGAAAATTTGTGAAAAGCACAACGGCGTCGCAATGCGCCGGTTTTTAAGAGAACGTTAACGATTTAAACTATTTCGCATTAAACGTTAGTATCTGGTTTTTCTCCAAAATATAAAAAGCCCCGGCGTTTCTGCACCAGGGCTTATCTTCCCGCGAAAGTGGGCGTGGATGCCCACGAGCGTTTTTTCGAAATCAGCTAGTTCGGATCACACGTTCTTCAAGGCAAGCGCTCATTGACTTCTGCCGGGCTTTGGGAAGCGCGTGCGTCCACGCGTGCGGTGTTCGATGATTCATCGGATACAATTGCCGCCTCAACTTGGCAACTCCGCTCGGCACCGCTGACACGGCACTGAGGCACGTGAACGCGAAATGGGTGCCGGTTGGCGCACGCGGGACGCATGTTTTTCCCCCAAGGAAAATGATCGGCTGAGACCAATGCTCCAGATCGGCATCTTTGGTCCTTTGGATTCGACGGGGATATTTAACGGCCCGAAGGCCCGGAGATGGCCTCGGGAGCGCGAACCGCACGCCTTTTTCGCATGAAGCTGTCCGAGAAAGAAACAGATGATGCCACAGCGAGAGCGATGTCCCTATTCGCGGACGCGAGATGTTTGCGAAACTCGTGAAAAATTGGCGCTGAAAGGCGGGTGTCACCAAACGTCGAGATACCGGAAACTGAACGAAAAAAGCGGCAGCCTCCTAGAATGAGCGTCCCCTGATCCGACCGATCACGCTCACAAGGATCGTGCCTATTTCTTTCGCCTCCTGGTGCAAATAAGTCAGCGAATGCTCGTTGATGGCGCAATCATCTCGAAGCATCTCCAAGCACAGCATCGATTCGTCTGCCTCTTGAATCGCTCCCTCGAGCTTTGAGCAAAAATCGGCGTCCGATTCCGAGTGTGACGCTGCGCGCGCACGTGCGGCGATCGATGTGCTCGATTTCAGAAGCTTGTGTCCCAGTGTCTTAGCTTCACCACGGCTGCGTGGCAAACTCAAGCAAAGGCACGCAATCGCCGCCGCAAAATTCGAGGTCTTTTTTTGCAGGTCTCTCGGCAGATCGCTCACTTCGGTGGGGATTGAGGATGGGCAGGAACCTCGGGTGGCCAAGGAGGCCGACTCGTCCAGCGACTCTCGCGTGATGTGGGCGGGCGTGGGGCCACATCGCAATTTTCGGGTTTGCTCAACGAACGCCGGGCGTGCAAATCTCTCGCAATCTCAGCTCATCAAGCGTCAACAAGCCGCTCGATGTTGCCTCTGAGGAGCTCGCCGCCAAAGTTAATCAGGAGTCCGTGTCGCAGACGGGAGAGTTTCAAATAGGTGAGCATCTGCTTCTTGTGAATCCGGGAGAGGGACTCAAGAGACTTCAATTCGACGAGAACCATTCCTCCCACGACAAGCGGTGCTCGGGGGCCCTGATTGAAGCGCTTTCCGCGAAGCTGAAGGGGGATTGACTCCTGCCGTTCGACTGTAAAGCCCTTCTCTGCGAGAACGCCTGCGAGCGACGTCGCGTATACGGAGTCAAGGAGGCCGGGCCCGATTCTCCTTTGGATTTCCACCGCGAGGTCGATCACACACGCTGCGATATTGTGCGCATCCATTCCGAGATCGTTCTTCGCTGCTCAAGCTCCGGCGCAACCTGATCCTGAAAAACGACTGCCAGACGTCGCGCTTTCAAGATGGGGGTTCTCTTCCCAAGCTGCCGCCCTTGGCGAATCTTGACGCCTTTTCGAGATGTTTGGTTTCTTGGCGCTCATTGCTGAGGAGCCACTATGCGCTCCAACTACTAAGTTTGCCTTCCTGCGAAAGCGTGGTCCGGTGGCCTCTTGAAGCGGGTCGTGGCGAAGCCCATCCAGTCGCTTGACACAATGTCCCTTTCGGGAGTGGTTTATCGCTTGGACAAGGTGAGATCGCTCCAGCCTGCCTTCCTTTGGCGTTTTTTGAGCTTTGTGCCCGGTTCTTTCGGCTCACATGTCTCCTAAACTCTTATAGATCCGCACACTGCGATGAACCGAAATGTGACAAGCCATCAGAAATCTTCGAGGAACGCGCCCAGATAAGTTGCGAGTGGGCCGCGCGGCAAAAAACCCAGGGTCTTACGAAGGACTCCGCCCAGCGAGTCGCTTCGGGGGAAGAGCACAGTCTTTCTAACCACCGGCAGTGGACTTGGCGTCCAGGAGCTGGCCCATCGCCGAAGGGATAGTCCTCTAAACGCCGAAAGCCCCGGCGGCTTGAGACCTGCCGGGGCTTCTCTTGCTGGGGGGAAAGCGGTCTAAGCTTTGGACGCGCTGTTTAGCATGATGGATCGTCCTGTATTGGGGAGGTTCGTCGGGATGGTTTCCCTGAATTTAAGCTCGTCGGCATTAGAGCAAACCGCGTGCCAACGTTGAGAGCAGGAACAACCTACGAAACGTAATACATTGATGCAAGACATGTTACAATCACTTAATTTCTTACGCTCCTAATTGGCTCTCGGCCTCGAAAAGGGTAAATCGTAAGAATTTCCGACGCCGTCGGGCGCACCCAAATCGGCATAGTCAGGTAAACTGCTTAACATCAGTATAATAGGAGAAGGCTTAAGACGTAAGCGATTCCGACGCCTCTGAACGGGGTGACGCCTGCCTTATCGCCGGTCGGTATGCCGACGCGCCCCCGGGGGCAGTTGAGTTTCCCGCAGAAGAGAATTCACAGCGAGCTTGGGGCCGCCCAAGCATGGTTGAGAGCTCCCTTTGCCGTTGGCTTCGCCCCGCGCCAGCGGCGGATCTATGGAAGCTTCCAGCACGCGCTTCGCGGGTTCCGGGCCGGTGCCGGGCCTCATCGCGACCAGGTGCCGCGGGCTAACCATTCACTTGATCCAAGGCATAGCTGGCGGCGCCAAGCAGCGCGGCCTGATCGTTCAAGACGATCTTCACTGGCATCGTCTTCATGAGCGCGGAAAGGCGGCCCTTGTCCAGGAACGCCTCCATAAAAGCAGCGCTGCGGGCAGGGTTGAGCATCTTTCCGGGAATGCCGCCCCCAAGGTAGACGCCGCCCGTGGCCATGGTCTTGAGAGCCATGTTGCCCGCCTCCGCGCCAAAGCAGGAGACAAAGATCTCTATTGTCCTGACGCACATTTCGCATTCGCCGGAATCCGCGTACTTGGAAATAACCAGGCCGGGTTTGTCCGTCTTCATTTCCGAGGCGACCTGGGGAAGTTCTTGTCCGCGACCGGTGTCACGAAGGAAGTTGTAGATATTTTCCAGGCCCATACCAGAGACCACGCGCTCGTAGCTGACGTGCCCGTATCGCTTGATGAGGTATTCGAGCAGAGCGATCTCAGCTTCGTTGCGGGGACCGAAATCGGTATGGCCGCCCTCGCAAGCCCAGACGCGGTACTTCTTTCTCTTGCCGTCCCAAAACAGCCCGCCTTCCCCCAGACCGGTGCCCGGAGACACGACGCAGCGGTTGCCTCCCAGCGCAGCTGGGCCCTCCTGGATGACTGAGAAATCCTCTGGATTGAGCTCGCTGATCCCGTAGGCGTTGGCTTCGAGATCGTTCAAAATACTGACCTGCGGGATCGAAAATTCCTTCTCAATCTCCGCGGCATCGACACCCCAATTGAGATTTGTGGGTTTGGCGCGACCGTATTTCACGGGGCCTGGCACGCCAAAGCAGGCGGCGGGAATGTGACCTTTCTCATCCTGCACAAACTCCTGAATGATGGCATTGAGGCTGGGATAGTCGGAACTGGGGAATCGATGGTTGCGTTTGATGCTGAGCGCATCGCCATCGACGGAGAGTATGGCGAGATTGCTCTTGGTTCCGCCGATGTCACCGGCGAGGATCAATTGGGGTTGTTCGCTCATGGGGATGGGGGATGGCTTGGAGGATGGGGGCAGAATCAACGTTGGTCGGGACCGGGCAATCGCACGGCCCCCGTGGAGCCTGCCTCGCTAGCGTTTGAGCTGATAGTGGTGCCACTTATGGCCGTTTTTTTCGATGAGGTGGTTTGCGGCCTCCGGACCCCAAGTGCCCGCGGGGTAGTTGGGAAAATCGCGAGCGGGAAGGGCCTGCCAGACATCAAGGATCGGGTTCACGATCCTCCACGAGGCGTCAACGCTGTCATAGCGGTGGAACAGCGTCGGATCACCCATGGCGCAATCATAGAGAAGAGTTTCGTATCCCGTGGCGGCGGTATGTTCGCCGAAATCGGAATAACTGAACTCGAGCGGAACGTTGGCAAGATAAATATGGGGGCCGGGCCGTTTAGCGTGGATGTCCAGGGTGATCCCCTCGTCGGGCTGAACGTGAATGACGAGGCGGTTGGGGGTGATGTTGTTTTGCACGTCTTCGCCAAAAAGAAGAAGCGGAGCGCGGCGGAAGCCAATGACGATCTGCGTGGTGTGGGCAGCCAGGCGCTTGCCGCTGCGAACATAAAACGGAACCTCCGCCCAGCGCCAGTTTTCCACCTGCAGCTTCATGGCCACGAAGGTCTCCGTGTTCGAACGCGGATTCACATCGGGCTCGGTGCGGTAGCCTGGGACGCTTTTGCCACCCATCGCGCCGGGTCCGTACTGACCGCGAACGGTGTTGGCGATGACCTCCTCCGGTTCCATCGGCCTGATCGCTTCGAGCACTTTCACTTTTTCGTTGCGCACGCTGTCGCCTGAGATGGAACTGGGCGGCTCCATGGCGACAAGCGACAGGACAGAAAGAATATGGTTTTGCACCATGTCGCGAACAACACCGGAGTGGTCGTAGTAGCCGCCCCTCAGCTCGACCCCGAGCTCTTCCGCGACCGTGATCTGCACGTACTCGATGTAACGCCGGTTCCAGATGGGCTCGAAGGTGGAGTTTCCGAAGCGAAAAACCATGATGTTCTGCACGGTTTCCTTACCGAGGTAATGATCGATGCGATAAATCTGTGATTCCTCGACGTTCTTGCTGAGAGCCGAATTCAATTCCCTGGCGCTGGCCAGGTCGCGGCCAAAAGGCTTCTCGATGATGATCCGCCGCCAGGCGCCGGCCGTCTGCGTGGTGAGCCCGACGGCGCTGAGCTGCTCAACGACCTTTGCAAAGAACGTCGGCGCCACCGCGAGGTAGAACAGGACGTTCCCGGGCAGGTTCCAGGTCTTTTGCGCATCGGCGATTTTCGCGGCGAGATGCTTGAACGTTTCGACGCTGTTGAAATCGCCCTTGATGTAATAACTGCGATTTGCAAAATCGTTCCATTCCTTGTCGTCCACCGGCCGGGTTGCAAACTGCTTGATGTTCTCGGTAATCGTCTGACGATACATTTCATCGTTTCCGTCCGTTGAAGCGACACCCAGGACGGCGAAATTCGCGGGAAGCAGCTTCAGGGCCTTGAGATTATAGAGGGCAGGCAGCAGTTTTCGTTTCGTGAGGTCGCCGGATGCACCGAAGATCACTATGGTGCACGGGTCGCCGGGACATTCGTGGCCGGTCAGGGGTAGTTCATCCATTGCGGCTGCAATTAAGCCTCACGCCGTCTCCTCCTGCAAGGCCGAAGAGTTGCGGGCCCCCGCGCCCGCGCTGCATGAGAATGGCAAGCAGCCAGGATTCTACAGCTGAATCACACGAGCCGAAAAGATGTCGCCGCTCTCCAGGAGCTTGGCAAGCAACTCGCCGCCCGGCGCGCTATCGAGATTGAGGAGCGTGAGCGCCCTGCCGCCGGTTTCGTTGCGGGACAGACTCATGCTGGCAATGTTCACGTTGTGCGCGCCGAGGATCGTGCCGATCCTTCCGACAATTCCGGGGACGTCGTGATTTTCAAGGAGCAGAATCACACCGCTCGGCGTCGCCTCGACGGGTTTGCCATTGACTCTGACAATCCGCGGTTCGTTCCTCGCCCCAAAGAAAGTGCCTCCAATGGAGACCTTCGTGTCCTCACTCCAGACGGCGACATGCAACCATTCATTAAAGTCGGTCTGCTCGGTGGATTTGACCTCCTGGACAGCGATTCCGCGAGCGGCGGCGACGGAACGCACGTTGACGCTATTGACCTCCTCGCCGCCGGTGTGCTTCAGGAAACCGGTAAGAATTGAGCGCGTGACGGCATCGTTGGACGGCAACTCGACGGCCTTTCCGCCGTAGGTGATTACGATGCGATCATTGCGGTTTGGCGCGAGCTGAGCGGAAAAGCGGCCGAGCTTGTCACCAAGAGTGAGGTATGGTTTGACGATGGCCGCGGTCTTGGCGTCCATGCTTGGCATGTTGACCGCGTTGCGAATTTCCCCGTCGAGCAGGGCCGCGCGGATGGCCTGCGCAATTTCAATGCCCACGTTCTCCTGCGCCTCGGTCGTACTCGCTCCGAGGTGAGGTGTGAAAACGATGTTCTCCAGATTTCGCAAGGGAAAGTCCGCCGGCGGAGGCTCGACCTCGAAGACGTCCAGCGCGGCCGCGGCCACATGCTTCGTGACCAAGACTGTGCGGAGCGCGGCTTCCTCGATGAGTCCGCCGCGGGCGCAGTTGACGATCCGAACGCCCTTTTTGCAAAGGGCGAGCCGGCGCTCATCAAGCATATGGCGCGTTTCGTCCGTCAGCGGCATATGCAGCGAGAGAAAATCGCAGAGCGGCAGCAGTTCATCAATCTGCTCGACGAGTTCGACCTGAAGGCTGCGCGCCTTGCTCGCTGAGAGGTAGGGATCGTAAGCGAGCACGCGCATGCCAAAGGCAATGGCGCGGCGCGCGATCTCGGTGCCGACTCGGCCCATTCCAAGGATGCCGAGAGTTTTGTTGTAGAGCTCGACGCCTTCGTATTTTTGTCGATCCCATTTGCCGGCTTTCACGCTCGCATCGGCCTGAGGTATGGCGCGCGCGATGGAGACGAGAAGCGAGAAGGCATGCTCCGCAGTGGAAATAGTGTTCCCGCCCGGCGTGTTCATGACGATAACCCCGCGTTTCGTCGCGGCGTCCATGTCCACGTTGTCGACACCCACCCCGGCCCGGCCGACGACTTTGAGCTTCTTTGCGGCCTCAAGGATCGCGGCGGTCACCTTGGTCTGGCTGCGAATGACCAGCGCGGAGAATTCAGGAATGATCTTGATGATCTCGGCCTCGGGCAGACCCGTCTTGACCACAACCTCAAGCTCGCCGCCGGCGGCGAGCTCATCCAGTCCGCGTTGGGACACGGTATCGGCCACCAGAACTCTCGTAACTTGCATGGAGCCTGCCAGAGTATCCGAGAGATCGGGGATGTCAAAATCTGCTCCCAGCGGAGTCCCGATTCACTCGAAAGGCTCAGAATGGCCACTTTCCGATGGTTGCGGGACAAGCGGAATCCTTCCCGAAAACGCTTGCCTCACCGTCTTCTTCGGCCATCGTACCCGAAGCGTGAAATGGTCCTTTCGCATCGCAACCGTTGCCGGCATTCAGGTGCAAATCCATTTCACTTTTTTGCTGCTTCTCGGCTTCTACGCCTGGATTTATTACACGGAAGGCGGCCTGGATGCGGCGATGTATGGAGTGGCTTTCACGCTGCTTATTTTTCTGTGCGTGCTCCTGCACGAGTTCGGCCACGCTTTCGCGGCAAAGGCGTTTGGGATTCGAACTCCGGACATTACGTTGCTGCCGATCGGAGGCGTTGCGCGCCTGGAAAGAATGCCTGCCAATCCCTGGCAGGAATTGGTCATCGCGGTCGCAGGACCGGCTGTCAATGTCGTGATTGCGATCGCCGTATTCCTGCTCATCGGGGGAGTGCTGCCTTGGCACGAATTTCCGCTGATCGACAGCGCGGGCGGAAGCCTGCTGACGAAGCTCCTCCTTGTGAACGTTCTTCTCGTGGCTTTTAACCTGATACCAGCCTTCCCGATGGATGGAGGCCGCGTGTTGCGTGCCTTGTTGGCCACACAGATGCGCTATGCCGCCGCGACCCAGCTGGCGGCAAGGGTGGGACAAGTCATCGCCGTGCTTTTCGTCGCCGCGAGTCTGACCCGGTGGGGCGGACCAATGCTCGCGCTGATTGCGGCGTTCGTTTTCCTGGGAGCGCAACAGGAACTGGCCTACGCGCGTTTGCGAGAAACGGCGCAGGGCTTGCGCGTGGGACAGGCGATGATCACGCGCTTCCACACCTTGCCGACTTCCTTGAAAGTCGCTGAAATCGCGGCGAGCCTCGCGGGAAGCAGTCAAAGGATCTTCCCGTTCGTGGACGAACGACTCCGCCTCCATGGCTTCGCAAGCCGGGAGGAACTGGAAAAGGCCGCCCACGAGCTTCCCGCCCAAGCCCCGGCAAGCTGCATCGCACGGAGGCTTCCTGCCGTCCACCCGGATACCCGGTTTGAAGAAGCCTTGGAACTGATGCAGCGGTCCTCCGAACCCCTCCTCCCCGTCATCAACGCCTCCGGACAGATCGTCGGTCTCGTCAGCGTGGGGCATCTCGCCGAACTGTCGGCCGCAGAACAGCACGGCCTCTGCATTTGAAAGGGCTCACCAACAGGTCTGCGCCGTCCGGCGAAGCGTGAAGGATGTCGTGTGGGAGCCCGGCGAAAGCACCCCGCAGGTGATCGAGCCTGAGCGCCCGGCATCGCTCGTCCAATTGCCGTGCCTGGACGCCTCCCCGGCGAGCTTGCCGGCGTGATCAAGGAACCCTTCGACTGATGCCTTCGACCGGCGCCGCGTCCTTGGCGCGAACTTCATTCGTTTCCTGGGCGAAACCGCGGAGAATTTCCGCCGTTCTTCTATCGGCTGGGAAAAAGGATTCCAGGGCCAGTTCAGAGAGGGTAACCTCGACGGGTGTTCCGAACACGGTGGTGGTGCTGACAAAGCAGAGCAAGCCGGCTTCAGACACAAGCTGAAGCGGCACGACGATGGCGGTCACGTCGTCCGCGTTTTCGGGATGAGCCTTCAGATGCGAAGCCGGAGGCGGGTAGGAACTCAGTTCCTTCAGAAGTTCGATACTCACCGGGTCTGCCGTGAGGCGAATCTGCTGTTGCAGACGCGCGAGCAGATGCGATCGCCACTCCTGGTAGTTGGCGATGCGCGGCGCGAGACCGGTCGGATGCAGGCTCAGGCGTAAGACATTCACGGGCGGCGTAAGCAGCGACGCGTCGACGCCTGCAAGCAACCGCCTCACCGCACTGTTCATGGCAACCAGCATCCAGTGACGATCAATTGCCAAGGCGGGATAGGGTTCGTGGCCAGCTAGCACCAGATCAATCGCCTCACGCGCGGGTTTGAGCGCCGGATCCGTGAGCGGCCGTTCTCTAAACACCGGCGCGAACCCGGCCCCGGTCAGCAGCACGTTGCGTTCGCGCAGCGGCACTTCGAGCCGCTCAGCTAATCTCAAAACCATTTCCCGGCTCGGCCACGAGCGTCCCGTCTCAACGAAACTCAAGTGCCGGGCGGAAATCTCGGCCTCGCAAGCGAGGTCGAGCTGGCTGAGGCGCCGCCGTAGGCGCCACTCGCGCAACATCTGGCCGACCGGCCGTGGTTGGATCGACTTCATCGGACTCGAGGATACAGGTCCGGCATCCGTGTTTCCATTACCTTCGAGGTAATCGACCGCGCAAGCATGCGATGCGATGCTCGCGCCAAGCACAAAAGCACACAACTGCCGAACACCCGTGAAGCTCAACGAAAACCAATAAGGACAACACTATGAAAAACCTGACAAACCTCGCTGTCCTCGCTGAAAGTCTTACCCGGCCTCCTGTCGTCAACGCCTGGGGACAGATTGTCGGTCGTGGGCGCGGGCGATCTCGCCGACCTGGCGACCGCAAAGCCGCCGCGGCCTTAGCCGTGACACGCCTCGCAAATAGGGCTTGCGCGCGGCAACCCGAAGGATAAAAGGATCGTCTGTTCGCCCGGCAGAAATATCATCGTCACCGCGCTTGACAGTCCGTGATGGCATTGATGCTATGGGCGCGCAAAGGAAGTCTCTCTCCCATGCAATCCTTCTCGCTCATTGCCGCCGGGTTAACGCTGAATGCTCCCAATTTCAGCCAGGAGAACCTTGGGGTCACGTATTTGGAGTGGCTGACGAATTCGATTGTCGCGGCAATTATTGTCGTTACGGTCATCGTTTTGTGGGCGCGCAAGTCGACCAAGGCGATGCAACTGGTTCCCGGCGCGACGCAAAACACCTTCGAAGCGGTCGTCGAATTTTTGTACGACACGCTTGAGGGCATCGTGGGCAAGCACATGGTCGCACGCGTCTTCAGCCTTCTCGCCACCCTCTTTATCTTCATTCTCATCGCCAACTGGTTTGGACTCCTTCCGGGCGTGGGATCAATCGGATGGGGGCACGATGTGCCCGGCCACGGCTTTGAGGTGGTTGTGCCGCTGTTGCGGCCCACAACCGCTGATCTGAACATGACCCTTGGCATGGCAGCCGTCTTCATGTGCTTCTGGATTTATTGGACCGTCACGGAGGTCGGCGTTTGGGGATTTGTTGTCCACACCTTCGGACCAAAGGGCGGACTCAAAGGCCTCATGTTGCTCATCTTTGCCGTCATCTTTTTCTTTGTGGGAGTTATCGAGGTGGTCTCCATCATGGTTCGACCTGTCTCCCTGTCGCTGCGACTTTTTGGTAACGTGTTTGCCGGCGAGACTCTCTTAGCATCGATGATCACCCTGGGACAGACGCTGGGCTTTCCGGCTATTGTCACCTATGTGATGAGCCTCATTGTTCCGGTGCCCTTTTACTTTCTCGAACTGTTGGTTGGACTGCTGCAGGCACTGGTCTTCATGCTGCTCTGCGCCGTCTATATCCAACTCTCCACGACTCACGATGAGGAAGAGGAGCATTGACAGATTTCCCACCGGGACCGTGCAAGTCTGCGGACGGTGAGAAAAAAAAACACAAAACAAACTCACATTATGATCCTTCCTATTCTTGCAGCAGAAGCGGCGGCAGCGGGTATAACTGGCAGTTTCACCCTCGGCATGGCTGGACTCGGATCCGGCATCGGCATCGGCCTTGTCGGAGCGAAGGCGGCTGAGGCTGTGGGACGCAACCCAGGCGCCTTCGGACGCGTGCTTACGCTCAGCATCCTCGGTATGGCTCTCGCAGAATCCATTGCGATCTACGCGTTGATTCTGGCTTTCCAGGGCCGCTAAGCTCATCTGGCCGCCCGCCCCCACAAGGGGCGGGCGGTTGCAAGCCTTCTTCGGACATGAACGTTATCACAGACATTTTCTCGAACTTCGGGGTGACCTGGCCGAAGTTCATCGCGCAAGTCATCTTATTCCTTCTGGTCTATTGGGTCTTGAACAAATACGCGTTCGGGCCCGTTCTCAAGATGCTCACCGAACGCCGCCGCAGAATCGAGGAAGGTCAGCATAACGCTGAACGGATCAAGAAGCAGCTGGCTGAGGCGGAACTGCGCTATCAGGAAGTCCTGCGCAAGGCCAACGAGGATGCGACGAGATTGCTTGAAGAGGCTCGCACCAGCAGCGACGCGATTAGCCAAAAGCAGCTGCAACAGGCGATCAAGGACGCCGAGGGAATCGTTGCCAAGGCTCAGGATACCATCGTGCAAGAGCGCAACAAGATGGTCTCCGAAGTCAAAAAAGAGATGGTCGATCTCGTGGTGAAAACCACCGCAAAGGTCGTCGGCAAGGTGATCACGCCCGAGGATCAGAAGCGTCTCTCAGAAGAAACCGCCAAGCAACTCGCAGCCTGAGAAAATGAAGATTAGCCGGGAAGCCCGACGCATGGCCCGCGAGTTGTACGGGTTCAGCTTGGTGAACGGTCGACTTGACGCGAATCGCGTCTCAGAGATCTCCCAACGCCTGGTCACTGAAAAGCCACGCGGTTATCTCCAGGCCCTTAAGGAGCTCAGCCGGCTTGTGCGCCTCGAACTCGACCGGCGCCACGCCATCGTCGAGAGCGCTCAGCCTCTCGATGAGACGAGCGCCGCGAACATCGTACAAACCCTCAAGTCAAAATTCGGCAGCGACATCACCACTGAGTTTCGCACTTCGCCGGCACTCCTGGGCGGGCTGCGCGTCAAGCTCGGCAGCGATGTCTGGGACGGCAGTGTGAACAGCCGCCTCGCCGCATTCTCCCAGCAACTCTAAACCGGTCCATCCATGAGCAACATTCTGCAAGAACTCGAAAGCAAAATCGAAAGCATCCACAGCGCTTCTACCACTAAAGCCAACGTTGGCATCGTCCGGGAGATCGGCGATGGCGTGGCTAAGATTGAAGGCCTCAGCGGCGCAATGCTTAACGAGATGCTCGAATTTCCGGGCGGCCTTTATGGACTGGCGCTCAACCTCGAAGAGACGGAGGTCGGTGCAATCATTCTTGGTGACTATACAAGCATCAGCGAAGGTGACGAGGTCAAGACCACCGGGCGCCTCCTGCAAACCCCGGTCGGCAAAGGTTTGCTTGGTCGTGTAGTGGATACGTTGGGAAAGCCCCTCGATGGCAAAGGACCGATTGAAGCCACGGAGTTTTATCCGGTCGAGAACACCGCTTTCGGTATCATCGAGCGCAAAAGCGTAAGTCAGCCGGTGCAGACCGGAATCATGGCGATTGACGCAATGATTCCGATCGGCCGTGGCCAGCGTGAGCTCATTATCGGCGATCGTGCAACCGGCAAGACCACCATCGCCATCGACACAATCCTCAATCAGGCCAAAATCAACAAGGCTGGGGAGGAGGCGGGAGATCCAAATTTCCGCCCAATGTATTCGATCTACGTGGCTGTTGGCCAGAAAAACTCCAACATCGCTCGAGTGGTTAGTGTTCTCGAAGAGAACGACGCCCTTAGGCACGCAATCATCGTTGCGGCGGCGGCCTCAGACGCCGCTGCGGATCAATACCTTGCTCCATTCAGCGGCGCCGCGATGGGGGAGTGGTTTATGTCCAACGGCATGGACGCGTTGATTGTATTTGACGATTTGACCAAGCATGCGGCGGCCTATCGGCAAATCTCGCTTCTTCTCAAGCGCCCCTCGGGTCGCGAAGCGTATCCCGGCGACGTCTTTTATCTTCACAGCCGCCTTCTTGAAAGATCGGCCCGTCTCAATGAAAAATTCGGCAACGGCTCGCTGACTGCATTGCCGATCATCGAGACCCAGGCCGGTGACGTGTCGGCCTATATCCCCACCAACGTCATCTCCATCACCGACGGT
Organism: uncultured Verrucomicrobiae bacterium; assembly: GCA_963731945.1. Taxonomy (GTDB): domain Bacteria; phylum Verrucomicrobiota; class Verrucomicrobiia; order Chthoniobacterales; family Terrimicrobiaceae; genus DASTFP01. The sequence continues at coordinate 201,892 of CAVSXN010000015.1, forward strand.
CAGATTTACCTCGAAACCGATTTGTTTTATCAGGGCATTCGTCCCGCCATCTCGGTTGGCCTCTCGGTGTCGCGTGTCGGTTCCGCCGCGCAAATCAAGGCGATGAAGCAGGTCGCCGGCAAACTTAAGGGCGACCTTGCACAGTTTCGAGAACTCGCTGCCTTCGCTCAGTTCGGCTCGGACCTCGATGCGAAAACCAAGGGGACGCTCGACCGGGGCCAGCGCATCGTTGAGCTCTTCAAACAAACGCAATACCAGCCGATGTATGTGCAGCTTCAGGCGGCAGTCCTCTGGTCGATGCAAAACGGGTATCTCGATCCCATTCCCGTGGACCGTATCAAGGAATTCCAATTGAAGCTCCAGGAATTCCTGAGCACGCGCAAGGAGGAAGTGCTGAACAAGATTCTCGCCAAGAAGCAAATCGATGAGGAGATCGAAAAGGATCTCAAGGCTGCTCTCGACGAATTTAAGGTCCTCTTTAAGTAATCTTCTATGGCGAGCCTCCGAGACATCCGCCGGCGCATCAAGTCCGTAAAAAATACGGCGCAAATCACCAAAGCCATGCAAATGGTGGCTGCGTCAAAAATGCGCAAAGCCCAGGAGGCCGCTCTCAATGGGCGTCCCTATGCGTTGTTGTTAAATCGCGTGCTCGTCTCGTTGCGCAACCGCCTCGATCAGAATCTGCACCCCCTGCTGGAGAAGCGTGAGGTCAAGAACGAGATGGTGGTCGTTCTAAGCACCGACAAGGGCCTTTGCGGCGGCCTGAATACAAATCTCTTCCGCGAAGTGACGAACTTCAATACGCAAACTACGCAGTTCATCTCCGTCGGGCGCAAAGGCACTCAGTTCCTTGCCCGAACAAAGCGGAAGGTGATCGCCGACTTTCCGTTGAAAGACCAGCCGACGTTTCTCGAGACCAAGGTCATCTCCAAATTTTTCATCGAGAAGTTTCTGAGCGGCGAGGTGGACAAAGTCACTGTGCTCTGGCCTCGCTTCGTCAATACGCTGACGCAAAAGCCGACGGCCTTGACCCTGCTTCCGATCACAAGTCCTGAAGAGGCGGGATTGACAGGCGCCACGGAGGCGCCGATTCCCGAGCCTGAAGGCGACATCCTCTTCGAGCCCAGCCCAGAGAAAATCCTCGAGAACATCGTCCCGTATTACGTCCATTTTGAGCTTTTTCAGATGCTTCTCGCCACGCGAGCCTCGGAGCACAGCGCCCGGATGGTTGCCATGAAGAGCGCCACGGACAACGCCAAGGAAATCGTCAAAGACCTCACCCTCGAATACAACAAGGCCCGCCAGGCGAACATCACCAAGGAGCTTCTCGAAATTACTACCGCGCAGCTTGCGCTCGGCTAACCCGTCATCACCATGAGCAACAAAGGAAAAATCGTCCAAGTAATTGGTCCCGTCGTGGACGTCGAATTCAATCCGGAAGAAGGGTTTCCCAAGATATTCGACGCGCTCGAAATCAATTTTACGGCGGCCAAAGGACCCGTCAAACTGACCCTCGAGGTTCAGCAGCATCTTGGCCAAAATTGGGTGCGCGCAATTGCCATGAGTTCCACCGAAGGCCTTCAACGCGGAATGGATGTGCTCAATACGGCCGCTCCAATTTCCGTTCCTGTTGGGGATGGCGTGCTTGGCCGCATCTTCAATGTCGTCGGCGAGCCCACCGACCAGCGCGGTCCGGTGGAATTTACGAAAAAGTATTCAATTCATCGTCCTGCTCCTCCCCTCGTTGAGCAGGATACCAAGGCCAATATCCTTGAAACGGGTATCAAAGTCATCGACCTCATCTGCCCCTTCACCAAGGGTGGCAAAGTCGGCGCGTTCGGCGGAGCCGGTGTCGGCAAGACGGTCGTCATCATGGAGCTTATAAATAATATTGCCAAGGGCCACGGCGGATACTCGGTCTTCGCCGGAGTGGGTGAGCGCACGCGCGAGGGCAACGATCTCTACGGGGAGATGAGCGAGGCGGGCGTCATAGATCTCAAAAACATTCAGAATTCCAAAGTTGCGCTTGTCTACGGACAGATGAACGAGCCTCCGGGCGCCCGTCTGCGCGTCGCGCTAACAGCCCTCTCCATGGCGGAATATTTCCGCGATGAAAAGAACCAGGACGTGCTTCTCTTCATTGATAATATTTTCCGGTTTTCGCAGGCAGGTTCCGAAGTCTCGGCCTTGCTCGGGCGCACCCCGAGCGCTGTGGGCTATCAACCCACCCTCGCGGCGGAAATGGGCGATCTGCAGGAACGGATTACCTCGACAACCAAAGGTTCGATCACCTCTTTTCAGGCTGTGTATGTGCCCGCCGACGATCTGACCGACCCCGCTCCGGCCAACACATTCGCGCATCTTGACTCGACCATCGTGTTGGAGCGCTCCATTGCGGAACTGGGAATCTATCCGGCAGTCGATCCCCTTGCCTCGACGTCCAAAGCTCTCGCTCCCGAGATCGTGGGAGAGGAACATTATGGCGTGGCCCGCGGCGTTCAAAAGGTGCTCCAGCGGTACAGGGACCTCCAAGACATCATCGCCATTCTGGGAATGGACGAGTTGTCTGCCGATGACAAGCTTACGGTGTTTCGCGCACGCAAAATTCAACGCTTCCTAAGCCAGCCCTTCCATGTGGCGGAAGTCTTCACGGGAACACCCGGCCAATATGTTTCCACTTCTGAAACCATTCGCGGTTTCAAGGAAATCCTCGATGGAAATCACGACGACGTTAACGAAGGCAACTTCTACATGAAGGGTGGCATCGATATGATCAAGGAGTAGCGTCGACTCCTGTAAGCTGACTCTTCCTATGTCCACTCTCCGACTCGAGATCGTTACTCCCGAAGCCAAGACCTACTCAGACGACGTGGATTCCGTTGTCATCCCGGGTGCTGAGGGAGAGTTCGGCGTCCTTCCGCAACACGTCGCCCTGATGACGGAGATCGTGCCTGGAGAGCTTCGGATTATGAAAGGCGGCGCGGAAACACGGTTGGCGGTAGGGGCGGGCTTTGTCGAGGTCACACAGGAATCGGTCTCCGTACTTACAGATATGGCCGTCCTCGAAGAGGAGATCGACGAAGCAGCCGCCGAAGCGGCCATTCAACGAGCCGAGGAGGCCATGAAAAGCAAGCACCTCAATGAAGAGGGCTATGCCGCCGTGCAGGCGGCTCTGCAAAGGTCATCTGCTCAGCTTCGGGTCAAACGCCGCCGCGCGGGCTGACCGCGCGGAATCAAGCGCGATCCGCGACAGTTGAAGCCGATGGGGGATCCGCTAGTCTGTTGGCATGTCGGGTGAGATTCGCAAGGTCCTGGGCAGCTTTCTCGGCAGGGGACCGTGCCTCATCGGCCAGGTTCGGATTCTTTCCGACTATTCCTTAAGCCACATCGAGGATGCGCCAAAGGCGCAACGGGAGATCTTCACGAATCCACATGATGCCATTGAAATCGCCAAGTACGATGACTACGGGAAATATCGGCCCCTCAAGACCGCGCCAAATCTGAGACACGGCTGGCGGCTCGACTTAATCAGTCTCGAGGAGGCATCGCTTGCCTTGGATTTTCTTTATCCAGCCGCCCTGGGAACCGCTTTGGCCCTTGCGCGCAGCGAGCTCAAAGCCGTGGATCTGCGGCAAACGCTCGCGCGTCAGAGTGGGATGTACGCGGTGGTCAAGAAAATCACCGACGAGCAGGCGGAAGCCATGATCGCCAAAACCTGCAATCATGGCAATGGCTGCTTGCGTCACATCCTTTGGTCGATCTCACCCGGCAAGCCCGCGTCGCTGACCTGCCGAGAATCTGCGGCGCAGCACTCGGAAAACGAAATTCCCATCCTCTGCGCGGAAGCCTGCAACTTGCTGGTCGCAGCCGGTCGAAACATCGTCAAGACTCGGGTGCCGTGAGCTCTTGCCGATCTCCGTGGCTCTCCGGTTCAATATGAACGACCACGTCGGCCATATGAAAACCGCCGTCGAGAAGCCGGTTCTTCACGCGATGCGCGATGTCGTGGCCTTCCCGGACCGTGCACTCGCCAGGAACGCGGACATGAATGTCCGCGAATCGCATGAAGCCGCTCTTGCGTACACGGCATTTTTCCACGCTCGTGACGCCCGGCACCTGGCGAACAGCCACCAGAATTTCCGTAATCAATTCCGGAGTGGCCTGAGCATCCAGGACCTCGCCGATAGACGCCTTGAGCATTGCCATCCCATTGAAAATGATTACGGCGCACGAAAGCACCGCCGCCCAATCATCCGCTTGCGCCCAGGAGGGCCCTCCGATCAATGCGGCCGAAATGCCGACGGCCGCGGCCAGGGACGTCATCGCGTCGGAGCGATGATGCCATGAATCCGTCTGCAGGGCCCTGCTTTCGATGGCCGCACCGCGCAAATTGACCCATCGGAAGAGACCCTCCTTCAAGAAGATGGTTGCCCCCAGGACGACCAGCGTGAAACCCGCCGGAGTGTTCTCGGGATCCGGAGCGCGCTGCCAAAGAAAGATTTCGCGGATGCTATGCAGGCCCAGCGCCGTCCCGGCCAGGATCAGCAGCAGGGAGCCAACCACGGCTGCCAGAGATTCCATTTTGCCGTGACCGTAAGGATGATCGCTGTCTGGAGGCCGCTCTGCGTATTTGATTGCGCCCCACAGCATGATGGAACTCAACACGTCCAGTGACGACTCGATACCGTCGGCGATGAGTGCGTTCGATCGTCCGAAAAGACCGCCTGCGATCTTTGTCAGAGCAAGGACCAAGTTGACGACAATGCCCGCCAGCAAAAGCTTGCGGCTTTCCTTCGCACGGCATTCCACCGAATCCACGAGTCTTGTCCCTTCGCTGGCGAGGCTCAAAAATTGATAAAGCTCATCCGGCCCGCGGCCGGCACAAAATCGCTGCCTTCCGTCTTTGCCAAATAGGCAACGGTTCGCTCCTTCTCGTTTGGTATCGGCACCTCCCCGGGCCCGGCCCAACCTTGGGGATGTTCAGTTACCGTATAGAGGATATTCACAATTTCACCGGGTTTCAGACCGCTTTTGGTGCGGAAGACCTCTGTCGTCAGGGCGACAACATGAACTCTTTGCTGGGTCGGAGATTCTCCCGGCTCCACGTTGACCCGCAAAACCTCGATTCTTAGATACTCGGGCGCCTTCGCCTGCATAGACTCGTAAGCAGAAGGCGGAAGCTCCGCTTGCAAAGCCGGCATGAGGAGAAAGATCAGAAAAGCGCGAAGGTTCATGCCCATTCTAAGTCTACAGCTTTTTGAAATCGGGTAAATGAACGAATGTTCCTGAACCGACGGAAACTACTATTCGAGCCAAGTCCCAGCGTTACGCGCCTTCAGCCTCTCTCAGACTCCGCCCGGGACTCCCGTATGAACTCAGAAACCGCCGATTGAATTTGTGAGGCCAGATCGACCTTTGCCTGAACAAAACGCGGCTTGAACCAGGGAAACATTCCCAAGAGATCGTAAGTGACCAAAATCTGGCCGTCGCAGCCGCGTCCGCTGCCGATTCCAATCGTGGGTACCCGGACCTTCCGCGAAATAGCCTCCGCCACCGGAGGGGAAACCAATTCGAGCACCATGCCAAAGACGCCCGCGTCGGCCAATGCGATCGCATCTTCCATGAGTCGCTCTGCCTGCTGCTGGGTCTTTCCTTTAATCCGGTAGCCGCCTTCCTCCTTTACCCTCTGAGGCAGCATCCCAATATGGCCGAGAACCGGGATTCCTTCGCCAAGAATTGCCCTGATGACGGGCAGCAGCTCTTCTCCGCCCTCTGCTTTAACTCCTTTGGCGCCCGCCTCGATCAGCTCGCGAGCGCTAAGCACACCCATCGCTTCGGTCTCTGTGGTGTGCGCAGGAAGATCGGCGATCAAAGGTGTCTTGCTAACTCCCCGTGCCACCGCCTTCGTGTGATGAACCATATCACTCAAGGTTACCTCCGTGGTATCGGGATGCCCCAAAACGACCATGCCCAAAGAATCGCCGACCAAGAGGAAATCCAACCCCAGATCATCCAGTAGTCTTCCCATCGGATAGTCGTAGGCGGTCAATGCCGCGAACCTCCAAGACTTCCGCTTGCGCGAAATGAAAGCACTCGCAATCGAATTTATTGGCTTCTTGTTAGTAACAACATCTCCCATATAATTTTGGGTCAGTAAATTACGTTGCAGTACACTTCTACATTTTCGTCGTTTCTTAGGTCTGCGAGGAGTTCCGCGATATTCCTGTCAAGGTGTGGAAGTATGAGCTCGGGGCGGATATCGGCCAGGGGTCGGAGCACGAACCGGCGTCGTGCGATTCGAGGGTGAGGGATGGTTAGGTCGGACTCTGAAAGCACGAGGTCGTCAATATAGAGCAAGTCGATGTCGATCGTGCGGGGGCTGTTTCTCTCTTGGTTAGGCAGCCGACCAAGGTCGCGCTCGATGATTTTAAGTTTGCCCAAGAATTCCTGCGGCTCCATTTCGCTTGAAAGCTCCAGCGCAGCGTTGAGGAACAGGGGCGATTTTTCCGGGCAGTCAACGGGAGAAGTTTCATAGACCTTGGAGCAGAGGACCGGTTGCGTTCCCTGGTGGAGGCCGAAAAGGCGGCGACGGGCAGCTTGCAGATGAAAAAGGCGGGGTTCGATGTTGGACCCGAGTGCAATTCCAGCGCGCATGATTCAAGTGGGGCGGTCGGGGAGCGAAGGCTGTCCGCGGAGACGCCGCTTGCAACGCTCATTTCAGTCCAAGAACGTCCTGCATATCATAGAGACCCGGAGGCTGATGCTGCGCCCATTTGACGGCGCGAAGGGCGCCTTTTGCGAAAGTTTCCCTACTCGAAGCCTTGTGCGTGAGTTCGATCCGCTCGCCCGCGCCGGCGTAAACGACCGTATGCTCACCGACGACATCACCGCCACGCAGGGCATGCATTCCGATCTCTGTGCCAGTCCGCTCACCGACCATTCCGGTGCGTCCGTGACGGGCGTCCCTCTCGTAGCTCAGGCCTCGAACCTCAGAGAGAATCTCGGCAAGGCGCTTGGCCGTTCCGCTCGGCGCGTCTTGCTTTTGGCGGTGATGCATTTCAACAACCTCCAAATCGAAATCCGAGCCGAGAATTTCCGCGGTCCTGCGGGCAAGCCAGAAGAGGGTATTGACTCCGACGCTGAAGTTGGGCGCAAAGACGATGGGAATTCTCCGTGCGGAATTTTCCACGCTGCGACGGCTCGCGCCGTCCTGGCCCGTGGTGCCAATAACCAGGATCTTTCCGGTTCGCTCGCACTTTTGAGCAACGGCAGCCGTTGTGTCTGCATGCGTGAAATCAACCACCGCCTGGCACGCGGCCATCGCGGAATCCAGATCGTCTCCGATATCAACCTGGGCGGCAACTTGAAGCTCCGAATCGGCGGCCGCGCAAGAAATGAGGGTCTGTCCCATCCGGCCTTTGGCACCGTTGATCAGCAGTTTGAGCGGGGTCATAGCAGCGTCCGGTCTCTCGAATCAATTCGGCACGCAGCTAGCAGCCGCGTTTCTCATAGGAGTTCTAACGCACGAAGAGTCGAACGCAATTTTTCCTTGTTGGAATCGCTCATCTCACAGAGCGGCAGGCGAACTTCTTCACTCATGACACCTTTGAGGAAAAGCGCGTACTTGATTGGCACGGGGTTCGGCTCAATGAAGAGATCCTTGAAGAGCCGATAGTAATGCCGGTGGGCATCGACAGCCTCCTGGGTGCGCCCGGAGCGCCAGGCGCGCACAAAATCCGAAAGCGCGCGCGGTATCAGATTCGACGCGACGCTGATGACGCCGGATCCGCCGGCCGAAAGAAATGGGAGCGTGAGCGAATCGTCACCGGACACGATTTCGAAAGCGTCGGGAAGCGCCTGCCGAAGCTGGCTTACCCTTTCGACGGTGCCTCCTGATTCCTTGATGCAGACGATATTGGCGCAATCGGTGGCCAGGCGCGCGACGGTTTCCACTCCGATTTCAATCCCGCAGCGGCCTGGAATGCTGTAAAGGACAATCGGGATTTTCACCGCTTCGGCGATGACCCGATAATGCCGATACAGACCCTCCTGCGAAGGCTTATTGTAATACGGAGCCACGAGCAGGGCCGCGTCGGCCCCTAGTTTTTCGGCCCCCGTCGTCAGGGAAACAGCTTCCCTGGTCGAGTTCGAACCCGTTCCCGCGATGACCTTGCAGCGACCTCTCGCCGTTTCGATCGCCAGACGAATCACTTCGGTGTGTTCCTCGTGGGTGAGGGTGGGCGACTCCCCCGTGGTGCCCACGGCCACAATCCCCTCCACGCCCCCGGCAATCTGAGCTTCAATGAGTTCGCGAAACGCCTTGCTATCGATGGCGCCGTTGCGAAACGGTGTGACCAGTGCGGTATGTGTTCCGGCAAATGACATGGGACGTCGAGAACTACAGCGAAATCGTGCCGTCGAAAACAAAATCCGCCGGACCGGTTAACGTCACGTCATGGAAACCGTGCCCGGACGATTCGAACGCAACTTGAAGGGTGTCTCCACCGCGAACCTTCACGTGGACGGGAGAAGGCGAACCCATGCGAAGATGATGCAGCAGGGCGGCCGCGCACACGCCCGTGCCGCACGCGAGAGTTTCACCCTCAACGCCGCGCTCGTAAGTGCGAACAACGATCGACTCCGGGGAAAGCACCTGAACAAAATTGACATTCGCCCCCTTTGGGGCGAACGCCGGGTGATAGCGCAACGCCGCGCCATCTCTGGAAACGTCGACCGCCTCGAGGTCATCCGTAAAGACGACGGCATGCGGAACGCCCGTGTTCACGAAGTGAACTTCCAGGCCGCGTCCATTGATCTCAAGATTGACCGGCGAGCGATGAGAGTGAGGGTCGCTCATGGCGACACGAACTTGGTTGTCCGGAAAGGAAGCCCGGATGATGCCTGCCAGGGTCTCGAAGCTGATCTCGGATTTGTCTGCGCCCAGCCGGCGCGCGAAGCGCGCGAAGCAGCGCGCTCCGTTGCCGCACATCTCTGCCTCGCCGCCGTCCGCGTTGTAGTAACGCATCCGAAAGTCCGCTCCATGTGCGGGGAGCTCTACCGCAAGCACACCGTCGGCGCCGACGCCCCGATGGCGGTTACACAGCAACGCGATGCGGGAAGAATCCAGCGCCAACTTCTCATCGCGATTGTCGAGCATGATGAAGTCGTTGCCGGCACCATTCATTTTGGTGAAGGAAAATTGCATCGCCGGCAAAACTAGACTGACTTTGAGGCCATCACAAGGGGTCGAACAAACTCGCAGATGTGCCTGGCCAAGCCGGGAGAATTCCCATTTTCGGCGATTTGCCTGACAATAGCGCTTCCGACGACGACGGCGTCCGCCTCCCTGGAGACCGCGTGCGCCTGCTCCGGCGTGGAAATCCCGAACCCGACGGCAATCGGTAGCGAAGTGTGTTTTCGAACCTCGGCGACCTGCGCGGAAATGTTCTTCGACAGCCGGCTTTGCTCACCGGTCACTCCTTCACGGGAGACATAGTAAATAAATCCCTGGCCAGTGGCGACTATCTTCGCCATGCGCTCAGGAGGGGTGGTCGGAGCGACCAGGCGAATGAGATCCAAACCACCCGTGGAAACGAGCTCAGAATTCTGCTCCGCCTCGTCGGGAGGAAGATCCAGAATCAGCAACCCGTCTGCGCCGGCGGTGGCCGCGTCGGCCAGAAAACGCCCGAACCCGTAGGCGTAAATGGGGTTCAAGTAAGTGAAGAGAACAAGCGGAAGCTCCGAATTCGCCCGGAAACGCCGAACGAGTTTCAACGTGCCGGAAACCGTCATACCCGCGGCGAGGCCCCGGTTGGAAGCCGCCTGGATAGTTGGACCGTCGGCCAGAGGATCCGAAAACGGGACGCCGAGTTCCAAAATATCCACGCCGGCAGATTCAAGGGCGTGAGCAACGTCCAGGCTTGCGTCCGGCGATGGATCTCCCGCAGTTATGTAGGCGATAAAGCCACTCATTCGCTGAGCGGCGAGTTCTTCAAAGCGGCGGGATATCCTTCGAAAGTTCACGGCGGCTGCGAACAATCTGCCGCCGGACCGCCGCTGGCAAGAGAATCCCCCGGAGCTCACCCAAGGAAACGCAGAATCTCCCACGAAGACGGCGAAAGGGATTGCTTCGTTCGCAGCCTCGAAAGTTCTTCCGAAGTTATTCACAACGATCGAAGTCTGTCCTGCTGAAGCGAATATTTATAACATCATATAATATATGTCATATATACTTGGGGAGTAGATCGAGGACAGCCTCGCATCGAGGCAAAAGCCCGAGCTGAAAGCGGCGGGAAATAAAATTCCCCTTTCTGGCGGAACTCGGTGTTCTCCTTTGTGGAATAAATGAGAGGCCCTCGCCGACCGTGTCCTTTTTTTGCTCTGCTCCACCAGAGCGCCCTGTGGTATGGACCATGTGCTGTGTCTTGGAAAATCGCCGACGTTATCGACTTTGAATGGTTTCTCGCCGAGGACGGCGACGTCGATGATGCGGAACTGCGAGCTCGTGACGGCCAGATCTTCAAGTCAATCTCTCCGACAATGGTGTCGCTCACGGTGGAGAGCCGCCGGGAAATGTTCCGCGCCTGGCTGGAAGCTCGGCGGAGTCAAGCTCGCCAGACGCCGCCGGGAGAACATTTTCTCTCGGCCTGGCAGGCCCTGAGCGTGCTCTCCGCATTGGCTGGCGCCACCCTTGGAATAAGCGTCGCTGCGGCAGTGCTTTTGACTTACAAGGGCGACGAGCCGGTTAATGTTGCGTGGTTCTTCGCATGCACAGTCGGCATCCAATGGGTGATCCTGGCCGCCGCGCTGGGGATTTGGCTCCTGAGGCGCACGACGCACCTTTTCGAGAACTTTCATCCCTTACGCAAGCCGCTTTCCGGGTTGCTTTGGTTCTTGAGCACCGCGCTGCATCAGCTTCCCGGCGAGCGGCGTGAACACCTCCGGGCCAGGCTAATGGGAATTCGACGCAAGGGCGAGGTCTTCCAGCTGTTGGTCTGGCCGCTTCTGATGATCACTCAGATCTTCGGCGTTTTCTTTAATTTGGGCGTGCTGATCGCTCTCCTGTTGCCGTTGGGCAGGGACGTCGCCTTTGGGTGGCAATCGACCCTGAAGACAAGCCCGGGGACAGTCTACAACTTGGTTTCCTCGATCGCGCTCCCTTGGTCCTTCCTGCCCAACGCCCATCCGAGCCCACAGGAAGTCGAGCAGAGCCGGTTCTCATACAGCGAGGGGATAAAATCGCTCTCTCTGCCGGCGATGACCTCCTGGTGGCCTTTCCTGCTCTACGCGACATTCTTTTACGGATTTCTGGTTCGCTGTGTTCTGCTGATCTGGTGCGGTCTGAGCTTGCGCGCGGCGCTGCGCGGCTTTTCCTTCGACCAACCATCCTCTGGCGCGCTTTTTCGCAGGCTTACCGGACCTTTTATTCAAGGAAATCCGGACACCGAGAAGCCCGCATTGCCGGAGTCCTTCCCATTGGTCGATCACAACGCGGGTGGCGCTTGCCTCGCCTTGATCGCGAGCGAGCTTGAGCTTCAGGAGGACGAGATCGAAACGGGACTAAGCGAGAGATTCGGCTGGCGACTTTCAAGGCCAGTTCTTCCGGTCCGTATTGACGACCCCGGCGGAAACTCTGCCGAGCTGGAGAAGATTGCTCGCGAGGCTCCCTCTCTCGCCGGCGTGGCGGTCTTGATTCGAGGGCGCCGCGCGCCGATCCGCGCGATCGCATTGGTCTTGCGGAAAATTGCGGACGTGGCGGGCGCTAAGAGCGAGGTTCTGATTGTGCTTGTGGGCGAAAGGAATTCTCCTGAGAACGCGGAGACCGGCGAATTCAAAACTTGGCGCAATTTCCTTGCGATTCACGATCTTCGCTTGGGCCTGGAAAGATGGCCCTCACGATGAGCGACACGGTCCCAACCTTCGCCATCGTCGGGGCAGTGAACCACGGAAAATCCTCCGTGGTCTCGACGCTCGCCGAAAACGATCAGGTGCGCATCAGTTCGATGCCGGGAGAAACCGCCACCTGCCAGAAATTCTGGCTGCGCGACCTCTTCGCTTTCTACGATACGCCCGGTTTTCAGAACGCCATTGAGGCGCTGCGTGAGCTCGAACCGGCTGCGATGGCCAGCGAGCCATTGGAGGTCTTTCGGGGTTTCCTGGCGCGGCATCGGGGCCAGCCGGATTTCGAAGCCGAGTGCCGTCTGCTCGCGCCGATGATCGAGGAAGACGCCGGGATCATCTACGTGGTGGATGGATCGGAGCCCCTCCTCGAAATCCACATGGCCGAGATGGAAATCCTTCGGCTCACCGGCCAACCCCGGCTCGCCATCATCAACCGGACGAAGACTGAAGATCACCTGGTGGAATGGAGGCGCCGACTCGGCTTGCACTTCAATGCGGTGCGGGAATTCAACGCCCACTACGCGAGCTTCTCAGACCGGGTCGAATTGCTCGAGACTCTCGCGGGCATAGAGCAACGTTGGAAACCCCGGCTCATGGAGGCGGTCGCAATTTTTCGCGAGGAATGGGAAAAACGGCTCGATGACTGCGCGGACATCATCTTTGATTTGCTCAACGATGCGCTCACTCATTGCGAGACCGCCCCGGGATCCGAGCTGGCCGCGCGGCGAAGGGCTGTCGGCGAAAAGCTCAAAGTGCAATTCATGCAGGCCGTCAGCCAGCGTGAAGCAAGATCGCACAAGGAGCTGATTCTTCTCTTCGAACATCACCGCGTCAAACCGGGTCAGGCGATCGATCAGGTCATTGATGCGGGATTATTCAGTGAGGAAACGTGGCGCCTGTTCGGATTGACCGGAAGACAGCTGGTCGTGGCCGGAACGATCGGCGGCGCGGCGGCGGGCGCTCTCTTTGATCTCGCCACGGCGGGGCACTCGATTGGCCTGCCGACGGTCCTCGGCGCAGCCGGCGGAGCTGTCGGCTCCTTTCTCATGGGAAAGAAACGCCCGGAATTGAACGCCAAGTTGCCGGGATCGTTTCCGTTGGCGCCCGGAAAGCGCGTGCAGCTCGGCGGGAGCACGATATCGGTCGGTCCCTGCCGCGCGGTGAACTTTCCGTGGATCCTGCTCGACCGCGCCATCGGCGTTTTTTGTTACCTCATCAATCGCACGCACGCGCGCCGCGACGAAGCCACTCTGGGCGCGGCGCAACTCAAGGACGTGCTCCAAAAGTACAACGCAAGTTCCTCTCTCTGGAGCGACGAAAAGCGAAAGGCCTGCGAAAGGATCTTCGAAGCGATTCGGCGCAACAAGTCCACTGCTCCGCAGCGAGATGATCTCCGCTCGCTCATTCGGGAACGCCTGCACGAATTGGGAAAGGCGGCCTTGACCGAACCCGCGTGATGTGTCCCTCGGCGAGCTCGTTAGGACGGCGCTTTCACGCCATACCTGACGAGCTGCGGCAGAATTTCTTCCAGTCCCTCCGCAAGTTGGACCTGCGCCACTTTCGCATTGCGCAGCAGCTTGCCGAAGCCGGTGACGCACGAAGGATGACTCACCAAGTAGCGGAACAGCATGAAAGGATTGGGGCGGCCGGTTTGAGGATTCAGGAGAACCTCGGCAGGCACCGGAAGGTCGTCTTCGAGCGCGTCACTGATGCAGCGCACGCTGAGCATGGGAAGACCGCGTTCCGCGCAGACCCCAGAGAGTTGCGCCGTTTCCAAATCACCCGCCAAACACCCGGTTTCCAGCCCGAGGCGCTTCTTGTCTTCTGCCCGCTCAAGAATGGCCGGCGCAGTGCTCACTCCGCCGACATGCCACCGCTTGTCCAAGGAAAGCGTTGCAACAATCTTCGGATCGGAATGGTTCTCGCCCAGGACGAGATCACCCGCGGTGAGCCCGGATTGCAGGCCGCCCGCGAATCCCGCGGAAATCAAGAGCGCCGGCCTGCTGGCATCAAGTCTCCTCCTGAGACTGGTCGCCGCCCCCGCGCCCATCGCACCGAGAAGCCACACTCCGACGCGGAGCCGGGGATCGTGCCGCGCGCGAAAACATGCGCTCTCAAACTCCAAGGCGAAAGCGATGGCAATCATGGCGCGTTGGCCTTCTTTATCACAACTTTCAAAAGACCGCCAAAGGCTTCATGGGCCGCTCCCCTCTCCTTCCCGCCGTGCAAGGAAACCAGAAACTCCTCAAGATGCTCCGCAGGGACTTGGACGAGAAGCCTGATCTCAGCTTCGCTTTCGAGCGTCGGAACAGCAAACCCGCCATACGACTTGAGCAGCCCTTCGACGCGCGCTCTCTCTCCAAGCAATTCACCCGTCGTGAGCTCGATGCTGGCGTCGCCGTCTCCAAGCTCCGCCGGAGCCAGTTTCTCGTCCGCGATCCCTTCCAGCATGCTCTTCAATGCGCCGGAGACCCCGGATTCGGACTCTTGGGGCGCTTGCGCTTCCCCCACCCTCGTCAAGCTTTGCAAGGTCAGGATCACGCCGGCAAGCGGCAGCGCCAGGGCAATCAACATCGCGGCGAGCACGATGCAGACCTGCCGATTGATTCGAAATTGTTTCTGACCTTCAGTTTGCAATGTTGACCGACCGGTTTCGGTCTAGGATATTCCCCCACCTTTCCCGATGTCCATCGAACGCACGCGCAATTTTTGCATCATCGCGCACATCGACCACGGCAAGACGACGCTGTCTGACCGCTTGCTCGAGAGCACGGGGACAATCGCCGAACGCGACAAGCAGGATCAATTGCTCGATTCAATGGATCTCGAGCGGGAACGCGGCATCACCATCAAGGCGCATCCGGTCGCAATGAAGTACCTAGCCAAGGACGGCCGGGACTACCGGCTCAATTTGCTCGATACGCCTGGGCACGTCGATTTCGCCTATGAGGTATCCCGCAGTCTGGCAGCCTGCGAGGGAGCACTGCTCATCGTGGACGCCGCCCAAGGCGTCGAGGCCCAGACTGTCGCGAATGTTCATCTCGCCCTCAAACAGGGTCTGACGATCATACCAGTCATCAACAAAATCGACCTGCCGAATGCGGATATCCCAACCGTCAAAAAGCAACTGGAGGACATCCTGGCGATTCCTTCGAGCGAGGCCATCGAAGCAAGCGCAAAGGCAGGACTGGGCATTACGGAAATTCTGGAAGCCATCGTTGATCGCATCCCGCCACCCCAGGCAAGAGACGACACGTTGCGTGGCCTGGTCTTCGACTCCGTCTTCGACGGATACCGTGGGGTGGTTGCCTACGTCCGGGTCGCCACCGGCAGCGTGACGCCCGGCATGGGTGTCAAGTTGATGTCCACCAATCAGAATTACGAAATCAAAGAGGTCGGCGTCTTTACCCCGAAAATGCTTCCGCAACCCCGTCTCAGTGCCGGTGACGTCGGGTACTTCATCGCCAACATCAAGAGCACCGCCGACATCAAAATCGGCGATACCCTGACCGATGCGCGGAAACCCGCGCAGGAACCCCTGCTCGGCTTTCAGGAAGTCCACCCCATGGTCTTCAGCGGGATCTACCCGATAAATACTGCCGACTTCGAGCACCTCAAAGCCGCCATGTCGAAGCTCCAACTCAATGACTCCGCATTCGTCTTCCAGCCCGAAAGCTCCATCGCTCTGGGCTTCGGCTTCCGCTGCGGCTTCCTCGGCCTCCTGCATATGGAGATTATCCAGGAGCGCCTCCGGCGCGAATACAATATGGACATCATCGCCACCTACCCCAGCGTGGTCTACGAAGTCGTCAAAACCAACGGCGAACACATCGAGGTGGACAACCCGGCGAACCTTCCGGACATGAGCGTCGTCGAGGAAATCCGCGAACCGATCGTGAAATGCTTCGTCATGGTGCCCAATGGCAATATCGGCGATATGATGCAACTCGTGCTCGACAAACGCGGCACCGTCGAGCACACAGAATCGATCGATTCGCGGCGCGTGATGATTACCGCCAGCCTTCCGCTCAACGAAATCCTGGTGGACTTTCACGACAAAATCAAGACCCTCACCCGCGGCTATGGCTCAATGGACTATGAGCCGGCTGGCTATCGAGAGGCCGATCTCGTCAAACTCGAAATGCTCGTGAACAACGAGCCAGTCGATGCCTTCTCCTCGATCGTCCACCGCGACAAGGCCGGCGCGCGCGGCCGGTCCCTCGCGGCCAAACTTAAGGAGGTCATCCCCGCCCAACTCTATCAGGTCGCCATCCAAGCCGCCATCGGTGGCAAAATCGTCGCCCGAGAGAACGTTAGCGCCCTTCGTAAGAACGTGACAGCAAAATGTTACGGCGGTGATATTACTAGAAAAAGAAAACTATTGGAAAAGCAGAAGGAAGGTAAGAAACGAATGAAAGCCATTGGTTCGGTCAATATTCCTCAAGAAGCATTCATTCAAGTGCTTAGGACGAGCTAGCAGATCGCCGGATTTGAAAAACGACCGACGAGACTGCTCTTTGGCGAACCACGCTCCCATGATCGTTCTGCGGCGGCACTTTGCCAATCTCGAATCTCGGTGCGAGCGGTCTGGGTTCTCGGGGTGGACAGGCAGGCTGTTTTCCGCATTTCGACTCCCGGGTGGCGCCGGCAGTAGGCCCGGGCCGTCGCTTCCATTTGGGTCTGAGGGTCCCGCCGTCTGCTAGGGTTCAATGTTTTTCACGCCGCGACATATCCGGGAGGGCAAGCATTACCGACACGCCCTCAAGCGACTGATCCACTATAAGGAGGACATCCTGCCAGAAGGTGATTTGGTGGTCCTTCGTGGCCTGCTGGCCAAGCTGAAGGGAGCTCTCCGGAGCCGAAAGCGGGATCAGATCTATGCGGTGCGCGACGAAATCGAAGGGGCCGTGGGACGGATTGCCCCTCCGGCGAAGGACGCCGGTTGGCGAGAGAACGTCGAGGTCTTCCTCGTCGCCATCGTGATTGCGGCAGGGGTGCGCGCCTACTTCCTCCAGCCCTTCAAAATTCCCACGGGTTCGATGCAGCCCACGCTTTTTGGCATTGTGGGAACGCCGACGGCAACTTCACCGCCAAATCCCATCACCCGTGCGTTTCAGCTTGTCTGGCTCGGCCGCAACTTCATCGATGTCACGGCGAAGGATGATGAGACGGTCTTGCAGCTGCACGAAGCCACCTATCTGAACTTTTTCACCTTTACCACGATTGTCGGGGAGAAGAAAAAATACACGGTGTTTGCTCCCCGCGACACCCTCTATCGAGATTTCGCAGTGCAACCACGCAGGACTTATCGAAAGGGTGAAACGATTGCGCGAGGCTACATCGAGACCGGAGACCAAGTCTTTGTGGACAAGATGTCGTATCACTTCACCGCTCCGGATCGAGGAGACGTGTTTGTCTTCAAGACGAACGGAATTCGGAGAATCGAGATCGGTCTTCCACCGGGAGTTGAATCGCAGCACTACATCAAGCGGTTGGCAGGCATTCCGGGCGACGTCTTGCGGATTGACGCTCCTGATTTGTTCATCAATGGCGCAAAGGCCTCTGAATGGGTCTTCCAACGAGTGATGAGCGGTCAGAACGGGTATCGCGGCTATTCAAACATGTACCAGTTTCCTTACCTCGCTACTCCAGACCAGACGTTCAAGGTGCCGGAGCGCAGCTACTTTGCCCTTGGTGACAACAGCTATTTTTCGAAGGATAGCCGCGATTTCGGCGCGGTTCCCGAATTGAATGTGACCGGCAAGGGCCTGTTCGTCTACTGGCCCTTCAGCGAGCGCTGGGGCCTTATACGCTAGGTGCGACCCGTTCGTTCTGATCGCGTCAGGCTAGGTCCCACGGTCCCTGCGGCGTCTGCCCGAGCGGACGCTGACCGCGACCGGATCCGTCGCGACTGTCCATCGGAATCTCACGTCATTGACAGGAAGCGCCCGGCAGCGATGACCCAATCGCCGGGCCCGCGTTCCCAATATAGCCAATGCGACCGGCGTCCCGCGCCAATCGCTGCTGACGTTCCCTTTGCACTCGCCACAACTGCACATCACCCTGGTCTCGGAACACATGCTGAATGGCGACGGCAGCACGGGACGCATATTGATTCGTGGCGCACCCGAGGACCATCAAAGAAATTGCGCCCGCGAGTCCGGCGGCGCGAATGCAACTCATAAGTTACCATACAACGCCTGCTTCACGGCGCAAAGAAAGCCCGGTCAGTGCGGGCGTTCATTGACGACAGGGTGACTTTCTCGCGCGGGCCACGTGATTGCCAGATCGTCAAGGTGCGCTTTCGCTGACCCTCTCGAGCCCGATGTGTTGATCTTCCGAAATCGCTGTTTTTCCGATTCCACACGCACACGAACCGCGACCGCCTCGCACTCGATTCCGCTCTCATTCTCATCGCCGTCACTCCACTAAGCTTCGAAGCGTTGCCGATTGGTAGAAAGGCCCCGGAGCCTACGGGGCTCGAACACACAACCGAACAGAGCTACCGCCTCGAAGACGTGGCGCTCCTCGAAGATCTCCACGGCGCCTTGGCCGCCCTTCACCAACTACGCGATCTGTTCACCCCCGAAACCTAACGCCAAGGACGGGAGTTGATGGCTTGGATCGACAGACCTGCTCCCGCTCGCAATAGACCTCTCTCGCTTCTGCGTGTTCGGCTAAGCGGAAAGCGTTGTGTCCTTGCGGTTGCTGAGTTGGGCTCCTTGTTGAGCGAGCAGATCGATGTATGCACCCTCGATAAGTTGGGACGGTTCGATTCCCAGTTTTGCCATGAGCGCTCGAGCTTCCTCAACAACAACCGCGATAGGCTCATTCTCTTCCAGGACGATCTCAAGCTCCAAGAAGTCGCCGAGACCTTCGACGCGATCCAGGTGCACGCGCGTTCTGCCGACAACGTAGAGCGT
Source organism: uncultured Verrucomicrobiae bacterium (assembly GCA_963731945.1). Classification (GTDB taxonomy): domain Bacteria; phylum Verrucomicrobiota; class Verrucomicrobiia; order Chthoniobacterales; family Terrimicrobiaceae; genus DASTFP01. The sequence continues at coordinate 220,716 of CAVSXN010000015.1, forward strand.
GCGCTTCTTCACGATACGGCCGACTTGGCCGTACGCGAGACTTAAGGCCTCGCGGAGAGTTTGCGGGCTCGTCGTTGGCGCGATTAAGTAGAAGGACTCCTTCGGCCCTCGCTGTTTCGCTCGGCGGTAGAAAATGAGCTGTCCTTCCGTAGCCGAGAGGGCGCGAAGCTTCAAGCGCCCAGAGTCGCAGCGAAAGAACGTGTCGTCTTGCGTCATCTGCATCGGGCCTTCGGCGGCTAGCGCGGCCGCTCTTGGCGCGAGAGCTTCCATGCTCTTGATGCGGGCCTTGATTTCAATATTTCGGAACATAGGGGCTAACGTGGCGCAATCACCGGATGCCATTTTATTGTCGGGCAGCAAAGGTCGCTCGGCAACCGACGAAAGCATGGCATTGGGTGGGGCCCGAACAGTTTTCCTGTAGCTTCCAAACTGTTCAGCCAACCCCTCAAGGGGAATGCGTGCCCAAGAGTCCAATCCTCGGTCCGATTTCTTGCCGCTTTGACTAGCTAGTCGCGAAGCTGATTAGCCAAGTTATCTCGCTGCGATCTCGGTCATTCGACGGAGCAATGCCGAGGCTTTCTGGAGTGATTGGCTCTTTTATTGCTTTTTGCGACCGCGCAAAAGAGCGGCAGAAGGCGCAGCAGCCCAAACCTAATACTGCATCGCCGATCTGTTCTCGTGCCCTCTTTTCGTCCTTTTCCGGAGGCTCTGAGGGTTTGAAAGATAACTGGGAAGAGCTTGTGCAGGTTGCAAGCGGTTATCTTGAGCTGGGAATGCTCGAGGACGCGGAACGGGCATTGGAAAAGATCGCCTCCGAGGACCGGAAAAGAAGCGCAGTATTGGCGGTTTAAGCCGGCCTTTACGTCGCGCGAAAGAAGTGGGATCTGGCCGCGGAAGTTGCCAGTCGCCTTGTAAAGCTCGAACCGAAGGACCCCGTATGGTGGATCGCCTCACTCAACGAGAAGGGCCGAAAGCATCGAAAAAGGGAGAGGCCATTCTGCTACAGATTCGCACTTCACCCGTCCCTGCGGGCATACTTGTTTTAATCTGGCTTGTTATGCTAGCGTTGCGGCGGCATGGAGGAAGCAAAGCTGCATCTCCGTAACGCGATTGACCTTGACGCGGACATTCGTCGGTTGGTTCGGGTTGAGTCGGATCCTCGGCCGTTGTGGGATTGGATTGCCGCTTTGATATAGCCGCTATTGCCACAAGTTTCAGCCGAAACAAGGCTCGCCACCCAGAGAGGCCATCTTATTCTCTGACTGCGAAATTTACTCGGCACTTTCCTAGTGGTCGTCATGGATGCTGCCACGGGGAGACCGGAAGTTTCGAATCTCGAAAATCGTGGTTGTGCCGCTGATCTCGTTACCTACAACCAGCAACGGTCTTCCCTTCGGGCTGTCGCGCGCGCTAATAAAAAGCAGGCCTTCGGGACCCAGGTCGCCGGCCCCTGAAGTATTCGGTGCAAAGGTGAAGTCGCGGTTGTTCACATACTGAACAAAGCTCGGAGCGGCTGGATTGCTGATATCGTATACTACCACGCCTCCGATGCGTTCCAGACCGACAAATACGTAAGGCTTACCAAAGACATTCCCGATGACGACGCCCTCCGGCTCCGGACCTTTGTCATCGCTGCGATTGTCGAAGGTGTTGTTGGTATTCGAGGCATTAAAGTTTGATGGGAATGTCTCGGCCGTGATACGTTCGAATGCGTCCCGAGAGTCGAAGATCAATTTGCCCCTATCATTCCAGATGCTGAAAGAGCGCGCGCCAAACGCGAAGATCTCTTCGTAGAAGCCTGTCGCGGTATTTCTACCCATCGTGTTGGTAATATTCAGGCGACCGAGATTGGCGCTGTTCTTGAGCGTCGCGGCGCTCGGGAATTTGACCGGGTCGAGCGCCACCTCGCCGCTGCCGATGCGCACGGTTTCCGTGAAGGCAGGATACTCTCGCGCATCGCCTTCATTGGCGGTGATCAGATATGTCTGCTTCCCGGACTTGAACGCGGCGATTCCATCAGGGAGGTACATGCCCTTCAGCGGCCACTGACGAATGTTGATCTTGTTGTCGGCGTCACTGGCGTCGAGTCCATCGAGGCGAGTCTCTATGATTCCCAGTTGGATTGGCTCAGGTGTGGAATTCAGCTCAAAGGTGCCCTTTTCTTGATCCACCAGGATATTGGCTACGCCGAAGTCGTTGTCGTTGAGCACCGCGAGTGTGTCCGGATCGATCAGCGCCAGTCCTTCGACCTTCTGAACTTGATTGTAGCCAGCGGCGTTCAGATCCACATGAAGGATCTTCTCAATCGGTCGGATGCCGTTGGCTGACAACTCGGTAACGGTCAGTTGGTCAACGGTCTTGCCCGCCGTGCCGACCGTTCCGGTGAAGGTGGAGACATCCGTCGCGCCGGCAAGATTGAAACGATAGATCTTCTTTTCAATGGCCAAAGGCGCGTCACCGGACACAGAGTCGTCGTCACGCTCGAGGACGAGGAACTCGCCGTTCCCGAACGAGACAGCGTCGCCGATCTTGTCGGCGCGAGTGTTCGGCTCGCCGCCGAGGTCCGGATTGTCCAGAACATAGAGGTATTGCTTGGTGGCCAGGCTCGCCGGGTCGAACTCCACAACGCGGATGTTCTGGAGGGTGTTGAGGGCACTATTGGCGAGGGAAGTTGGGTTCCGCAGCGGACTTTGCACAAACGCGTAAATCTTTCCGTTGTCATAGGCGACCGCTTCGAAGCCACGGTTCTGGCGGCGTTGCGCAAGCACGGCAGGGAGCACCTCCTCTCCAAATGTCCCCTCTGGCTGACCGGCCGCCGCGGCAGTCCCAATTGGGACATATCGCTGAAGCAACTCGCCAAATGGATCGAAATGATAGATCGCCGGCCGATACTCGTCGACCATCCAGAATGTTCTATCCGTCGGATCGACGACGAGGCCTTCAAAGTCTCCCCCAAATGGATCGAGAGGCTCCACCTTTTCTCCCCGCAGATCGACCGGAACTTCGTCGTTGTACGGTGTGTTGGCAGAGCTGCCGATCTCCGTGTTCGGGAGACCTGTCAGTGGCACGCCCGGTTTACGCTGCAGTGGGATCCGCTGGGTCAACTTTAGGGCGCCTGTTTTACGATCGAGCTCGAAGCGAACGATCTCTGGCGCAAAGTTGGGAAGCAGAAACGGACGCTCGAGTCCCGTCGGCTCAGCGTTCGGACCGCGGTCGGTGTGCGTTATGAACTTGTAGCGACCCGTCGTCGGATCGATCCCTTCAAAGTGCAGGCCGGAGAATCCCCCGAGGAACAATTTCTGCCCCGCGGCCGTCTCGCCGATGGAAGGCATCGCCGCCCGATCGAACGCGTAGCGTAGATGCTGGTCTCCGCCTGCACCGTACCGTGGTCCTTGAATCCCAGACCGACGAGCTGCCTCACACTGGCTGATTCAATGTCAATGATGGCCAGCGCGTTATTCTCCTGACAGGTTATCCACGCCGTCCGCGAGTCAGGTGAAATGGCTATGTACTCCGGCTCGATGTCCTGCGCCACCGACGCGCCCGGCCCGAAAATGCGGACGCTCGAGTCGAGAGCCTCTTTCTTAAATTTGGCAAAGCCCGCCGTGCGTACGTCACTCTGCGTCAACCGCAGTGCGCTCCTGCGCATATCAATAATGCTAACGGAGCCCTCGGGATCGACAGGGGTTTTGTCGAGATCTAGTCTGGGCTCCCCTTCGTTGGCGACGAGCAGCCAGCGGCCATCCGGCGAGAAGGCCAGCATGTCCGGCAAGGCACCCACCTTCACAGCGTTGAGGCGCGTTAGGCGCCTGTTGAAAAAAACCACATTCCCTGGCATTGTCTTTTCGGCGTTCTCGACGGCGACTGCGATCAGGCCATCGTGAACGGCGATACTGTTCGCCACAGCGCCAAAGGGAGTGATATCGATCTGGCCGACCTTCTTTGGCCGGGACGGGTTTCCAATGGACAGCACATCGACGGTTGCGGCTTGAGCGTTCACAACGAATAGCCGCTGGGTGCTTGGATCATGGGCGACAATCTCCGCCCCTCCTTCTTCGAAGATCCCGCTGGCATAACTTCCGATGGGTGTGAGGCTTATGCTCCTGTGATCTCCCCACAAGTTACGGCTACCTGTCAGCAGGATTATCAGTGTGGCAGAGAGGGTGGCGAACTTAGGGTTTTCATAGCAGGTGCTATCAGTCTGTCGCTGTGCCAAAATCCAATGCATAGGAGTGAAATCGCGAGTCTTCGAAAGCCGGCAATAGGATCAAGATTCGCATTGAAACAATTGCGTCACACTTGCGTAGCGAAACGCTCTGAGCGCAGTTCGATCTCTGCGATCGGCGGCCGCCCAAAGCAGGAACGCCACCATGCCGGCGGCCTGCTATTGCGCATATCACTTTCGCAGGGAGGGGCTATCGCCTAAGACGAGTGGTCGTTTCGGATTGACTTCCTGAAAAGCGAGTAACGGGAGTGGATTTGGCGGGCCCAACGTGGACCCGCTCTGTGTAACAAGATTGTAACAATCAGCCTGCAAGGTTGCAATTCGCCCCGAAAAAACAGCACCCTGAGGAATTCTCGATGAGGCTTCATCCAACTTCCGATCCGAGCGCCGCCTCAGCGGCCAAGGCTAGCTGCAATTCGGGATGGCTCATGAATTTTGAGAGTCTGAACGCGGAACTTGAAATGCGTTTGAAGGACCTTGAGCGGGCAAAACCGGGCGTTGAATGTGCGAGATCCGCGGAAAAGTCGTCTTTCTTCGTAGAGGCCGAGCGTTGCTCCGGTGAACGACGTGTTTGCGAATCCCGATGAAATACCCAGAAAGTAAGCACTTCTAGCTATGAGACTCACCAACATTTTCGCGGATACTTCGAATGCCCGCTCGTTTGCGGCGGGGAGCAGGATTTTCGAGAAAGGAGACAATGGAGAGGAGATGTATGTCGTCAAGGAGGGCGAGGTCGACATTGTCATTGATGGTTTTCATTTTGAAACTATTGTTCCCGAAGGCATCTTCGGCGAACTCTGCTTGGTCGATCAAGAAACGCGAATCGCGTCCGCCGTGGCGCGAACTGATTGCCATCTACAGGTTATTGACAAGCGGCAGTTCCTATTTCTTGTTCAGGAAACGCCAATGTTCGCTCTTCACGTCATGAAAGTAATGGCGAATCGCTTGCGCCGCATGGACCTCCTCATTGCAAAGCCCGCTCTCAGGCCAGCGCCCGAAGGCTGAAATTTCCTGGGAGTTTGTGCGCCATGGTACCCTCGCGCCTTGGACTCCAGAGTTCTTGCGCGTCGCGCAGACTAGGTCTGCGTTTGGTGAGGAGCGTCGCGCTCAGGTACCCGACGCAGGGCACCCGACTTTCCCCGTTTCGCATGTGACAACATTGTCACATCATCCGGTGCTGCCCGCCATTGTCGCCTATGCCAGAAATCGAGTCCCTTATCGCGCGGCTCCAGCTCATTCGGCTTGAGGTATTGCAAGCGGAGCAGCACTTTCGAGCGGAGCTTGATCGGGTGTATTTGGGTAACCTTCAGAGTGCGCGGAATCTCGTCCACTACATTAGCCTGCGACGGCAGGACATTCGTGAATTGCAAGAGGACCTTGGCCGGCTTGCGCTCAGCTCGCTTGGCCGGCTAGAATCCCATGTAATAGCCACCCTTGACGCTCTTTCGGCACTCCTTTGCAAACTCGCGGGCCGTGAGTGGCACGGACGTGCGATCGAGGAGACCTTCGCCGAATTCGATTCCGGGAGGCGATCTAGGCGTCGAGATCGGTTTCGAGAGAATGGCTGAGATTCAGGAGCAGATCCTTTGGATCTGCGAGGCGGCACATGTTCCAGTTATTTGGGCAACGCAGGTGCTCGAATCCCTAGTTAAGCGCGGTCTACCGTCTCGGGCAGAGGTGACTGATGCAGCAATGTCCGGCCGAGCGGAGTGTGTGATGCTCAATAAAGGTCCCCATACATTACTGGCTCTCGATTTTCTGTCCGATGTGCTCGCCCGGATGGAGGGTCATCAAACAAAACAATCCGCCCTCATGCGTAAGCTTAGCGTCGCGGAATTGGCGTGGAAGTAGACGCGCTCGTCGCCGTGTCGAAGAAACCATTGGCGCATTGATTTCTCTGGAAATGTCCCTCTACGGTGCCAGCTCCATCGCTAAAGCGCACACATCGTCTCCAAACTTCCGAGCCCCTGTGAAACGCTCCACTTCCTCTACGACTTCATCGAGCAGTTTTTCCAACGGCTGCTCCTTCCTCTGAGCTACAGCTGCCGCAAGGCGCGCCTCTCCGAACTCGATGTCCGCCTCATTGACCGCCTCGAAAAGCCCATCAGTAAAAAACAGCAAAACGTCTCCGCCATCCAAATTCGTTTGGCCTGAAAGATAGGTCGGCTCTCCGAACAGCCCCAGGGCGGGGCCTCGGGTGCTGTCCCCAGCGCCGAGCCGCTCGACCAGGCCGGGCGCCCGTCGCAAATGGAGCGGAAGCGGGTGGCCTGCCGTTGCATACCACGCACGCTTTAGCGTAGTGTGGATGACTAGGTAATATGCGGTTGCAAACATCAGATCGTCAGATTCCCGCAAAATAATTCTCAAATCACGGTTCATTCGCGTGAGGAGGTTTCCAGGGTCGCTGGCTTCGGAGGACAATTCCTCAACCATCGCGCGCAGCATTGCAGTAACAAGCGCCGAGCGCACGCCATGACCCATGACGTCGCAAATGAATACGCCCGCTGTTTCATCGGAGAGCCGTACGACGGTGAAAAAGTCCCCGCTAACGTCGCTTGCCGGTTGGTAGCGGTGAGAGAAGCGCAGCGCGCTCGCTTCCGCGCGAACGCCGGCGGGAAAGGTTGGGTATCGTTGCGGCAACATCGCAAGTTGCACCTCTCTGGCCATACGAAGTTCTTCGCGCATTTCCTGGTTCTTGGAGTTGATCTCTCGCTGCGTCTCCTCCAAACATCTAACATTCTCACGCAGGAAGCGATGTTGGAGTTGCACGAGTGTGCGAGTGAAGATCAGGCCGAGAAAAGAGTCCTGCTCATCCACAAGCAATACGTCGTCATGAAACGTTTCCTCGCTGCGGGAGGCTATTTTTTCGAGGACGGAGGCGATCGGACCCTCGACAGAAACACGGAGCGCATCGGGCAGGAGATGGTCACGGATTGGTTTTCGCGAAAAGAGCGCGAAGCCATATCTTGAGCCGAGCAACATTCCGATCTGCCAGCGAGAGCACATCCCGACAACTCGCTCGTTCTCCAGCACGGCAATGAATGCGACGCTACGCTTCCCGAACAATTGGTAAACGTCCTCGAGCTTCCCGTCGGCTTGAACTACCGTCATGTGACCGATCAACTTCCGTAAGTCGACGTGCTGCAAATCCGAACTCTCACTCATCGAAGCGGCTGCATCGCGCAGAAGCGCTAAAATATCGAACAGCAATCGCCCGATCCAATGAATCCGCATTTGTGACGAGATCGTAACAAGATCGTGCGCTGAGTTACGACGGGCGTGCCCACATAGGTGTAGAGAAATTATCGAGATCGTCCGCCTATCGTTGTAATCTGGGCCTAGCCCTGATAAACGCTTCTGACAATGGACGAATTGCTAACTTTTGCCTTACTTCACGCCTCCCTTCGGCTCACGCAGGAGGCCTTTATCGAGAATTTGAGCCAAGGGAGGAAAGAAGGGGAGACGTGCTTTGGCCAGCTTTGGAAGAATGCGCTTACCGACTCGCGCATCTCGTTAAACTAATCGCCTGGGCTGCGACATGCGTTTTCAGGAGTAAGGTGGAGGAGCGAGTGGAGAATGAGTCGCCGCGTCATGAACGTGACGCCATCGACTTACAACCGCTGTCGCACGAGGTGCCGAACATCGACGCTGCGGTGGCTAAAATCGCCCGCTATTCGGCGGAACTCACCTTGCCGCAAGGAACCATTCACGTTTTGAGTGACATTCATGGCGAAGACCAGAAGCTCCGCCACGTCATCAACAATGCCTCCGGCACCCTCCGCCCGCTGGTAGAGCGGCTCTTTCAGGAGCACATGACTCCCGAGCGCTTTCGCGAATTCCTGACGCTGATTTTTTACCCGGCCGAAGTTGTGGGCCGACTGGAGCGCACCTTGCACAGCGTTGAGGACCAAAAAGCCTACGCGCAAAGCACCCTGCACGAACTGTTTGCCGTCGTGCGGTTATTGGCCGATCGACGCAGCTTGCGGCAGGCCACGCGGGTCTTTCCGTCCGAGTACCGGGAACTATTTACTGAGATCTTGCATGCGCCCTCCACCGATCGGCACCGCGATTACGTGGAGGCTATCGTTGACGCGCTAGCCCGTCGCGGGCGCTTGCTGCACCTAATTCACTTGACGGGTCGGATTATCCGCAATTTGGCCATCGACGAACTAGTTATTGCCGGTGACTGCTGGGACCGGGGACCGAGGGGTGATCGCGTCGTCGACTACCTCATGCAGCAACCCAATGTGGCGTTGACTTGGGGCAATCACGACGCGGCGTGGCTCGGGGCCGCCCTTGGGCAGCAGGCACTAATTTGTCAGGTGCTCCGCATCTCGCTACGCTACCGGCGTCTGTCGCAGTTGGAGGAAGGCTACGGCATCCCTATGGCTCCTTTGGACTGGCTCGCTCGCACGGCGTACGCAGACGACTCCGCGGCAAGCTTCGCCGTTAAAGGCACGGGCATGCGTGAAGCGTTGACGATGGCCCGTATGCAGAAGGCGGCCGCCATCATGCAGGTTAAGCTTGAAGGCCAACTGATCGAGAGCCATCCCGAATGGGAAATGGAGCACCGCCGTCTATTGCACCGAATCGACCGCGCGGCGGGGACGGTCGAAGTGGATGGGGTGACCTACCCGCTGAGGGATGGGTATTTGCCGACAATGGATCCTGCGGACCCTTATGCGCTGAGCCAAGAGGAGGGTGCTTGCCTCGAACGAATGCGCGCTTCCTTCCTGGCCAGCCAAAAGCTTTGGAACCAGATACGTTGGATGGCGTCTTGCGGGCGCATGCACTTGGTGCGCGAAAAGCACCTGGTTTTTCACGGATGCGTGCCAGTCAACGAGGAAGGCGAGTATTTGCCGATGATCGTCGCCGGCCAGCCCTACCGGGGCCGGGCGCTCTTCGAGGCGATCGAGCGCGAAGTGTACCGGCTGATCGACGGATCCTCGGTGGAACCGAAGGATCTGGACCTTTTTTGGTATCTGTGGAGCGGTCCGCAATCGCCCTTGTTCGGCAAAGACCGCATCACCACTTTCGAACGGGACTTTATCGCCGACCCGCGCACGCACCATGAAAGCAAGAACCCATACTTTCGACTCATCCACGATGCGCGGTTCTGCGACAAAGTCTTATCCGAATTCGGGGTCGATCCCGCCGAGGGCATGATTGTGAATGGACACGTACCCGTAAAGGTCGAAAAAGGCGAGTCGCCCCTGAAGAGAAGCGGCAAGGCGGTAACGATTGACGGCGCGTTTTCGCAAGCTTACGGTGACCACGGTTTTACGCTGGTGTTGGAACCGCTGCGGACATTCATCGCCACTCACTACCATTTTGAGTCCGTGCAGGCTGCAATCGAGGAAGGAGCTGATATTGTGCCGCACCGCACCGTAGTACGAGAGTGGGAAGAGCCGAGGCGGGTTGCGGACAGCCAACGCGGCCGGCTGCTGCGCTTCGCCATCGCGCGGCTGGAACAGCTCATCGAAGCTTATCGCGACCACGACCTACCGCAGCGGTTTTCGAGCGCGTCGACAAGGACTCGCGAAGGAAACTAACAAGCTACCGGAAACGTCAAAAGATCGATGGTCCAGCGAAGCGGCCGCGGACCGAGCAACGCGCTCGTTGGTGCCGCCACTCGCGAGGGGTGCCTTACAGCGACGTTGAAACGGGTAAAACGGGCCAGCACCGTCAAGCGCGCCGAGATGGGGAAAACACCGTGCTCAACCCGTCAGAATCATACGCTAGGCTCGACTTGTAGATCACGCTGGGCGCTCAGTGTGTTACGAATTCAGTTCTCCCTTTGCTTATCCTACTCTGTCCGGCCTCAAGCAAGAAGCGGAGCGTAATCACGCGCGAACTGTCCAAATGAACCAGGAGGCCGCCCCAACACCTCACGAACTCTGGCCTCGACACCGGCACCCTCGCCGCGACGGTACATAGCGAACTCCTCGAGCAGACCGTCCGCCTGCCAGGCCGGGAAACCCAGGTCGGCTAGCGACGCTCGCATCGACTCAGGCGGCACATCGACAAACGTAATAGTGCGGCCGATGGTCAACGATAAGTTGTGCGCCATCTCAGCAAACGTCAACGCCTCCGGGCCGGTGAGGCGGCGCTCCTAAATGGTTTCTTCGGACATGTAGCTCTGCAATTGGAAATAGCCTGTCCGATAAACACGGGCAGGCTTAGAGCTAGATCGGTGAGAGGCCGGCTTAGACCAAGTTGATCGCGACCTCAATGTTGCCACGTGTGGCGTTCGAATAACTGCAGAGCTGGTGGGCCGCGTGGAGCAGGTCCTGAGCAACTTGGCGATCGATTCCCGGCAGGCTGACATTGAGACGAGCCGCGAGGGGGTAAGCGCCGCCTGTCTTGCCCAGGTCCACTTCGGCGTCAATGGCGACGTCAGCCGGCAATTTCACCTTCGCTTTGCCGGCCTCGATCTTAATCGAGCTTAGGAAACAGGCCGACCAACCGGCTGCGAACAGTTGCTCGGGGTTGGTGCCGGTGCCGGTGCCAGGAGCCGATAGCTTAACATCTAGTCGCCCGTCGTCGGTGCGGGAGGCTCCGCCCTCCCGGCCACCCGTGGTATGGGCTTTGGCGGTATATAACACTTTGTCGATTTTCGTCATAGTAGGTCCTTTATTCGTTCGAGTTGCGATCTGTCCGTTGCGCGTCCGCAAATAGCAAGGACGCGGGCGGCTTGTCGAGCCGTTAATTCATCTCCGAAAAACGCACCTATTCCTGCCTCTGCTGCGGGGCTCATTTCACCCGACTGATCACGTGGCTCCGCGCACACGATGTGATTCTTGCAGCTCGGACGGATGCAAAGGGACAGGATGAAATAAACCGAATTCGACGGGAGCTTCCGAGCCATGTGTGGATGGAGCGCCTGGATCTGGCTAGTCTTCGGTCAGTACGGACGTTTGCCGAGAAGATCAGCTATGAGGTAAAGCTGGATCCCTTGGGGAACAACGTCGGTTCACTCGGATTTTTTTTGCCGCATTTCCACCGCCGGCGCTGCGATAGGCCTCGGCTTCCGTTCGGAAACATGAACCCGTAGTCGCTTGAAGGTAGTCGGGCAATTCACGGGAGCCCGCCGAGAGTTCGTAACATTTAAGGCGCCGGCAGGCGAGTCGGACGTCGAGGAGTTTCGCCGGGTGTTCGAACGGAATTTTCTCGCGCCGAACCAAGAGAAATGATGTAGTGCTACGCATGGGTAATGGAGCTATGCCTTCTGGCGAGCCAAAACCCGCACCGTCAAGACAGTCCAAAGCTCCAGCGTCCGAGCCTAGAGCGCCCGCATCCGAGCCTCAAGCGCAAGTGGCGCCGCGGTTGAAGCGGCCGAACCTCAAACTTTTGATCGGTGGACTGGTCGCTCTCGTGGTGCTTATCGTGGCAGTTCCGCGAATCCTGCGTGGTTTGAATACCGTGTCAACCGACGACGCATACGTAAATAGCCATGTCACCTTTGTTGCGCCACGCGTTTCCGGGCAGGTGATGCGAGTGCTCGTGGACGACAATAGCCGTGTGCGCAAGGGCGACGTGCTCGTCGAGCTCGATCCGGAGCCCTATCGCGTCCAGGTCGCGATAAAGCAGTCAGCTGTCGACGTAGCAAAGGCAAACCTTGTTCTGGCCGAAGCGACCGTGCGGGGATTGATGGCACAGACACGGAGCCAACGATTCAAGCTCACTCACGCCATCGAGGACGTGGATAACCAGATTGCTCTCATCAGGCAGCGCGTGGCCACTTGGGAGCAGAGCAAGGCGAGCCTTGTGCTGGCTCAACAGGAGTTTGACCGCGCAAAGCGTTTACTGGCGAGCAAGGTCGTGAGCAACGAAGAATACGATCAAAAACAGGCGGCCCTTGCCGTGGCGACCGCGCAGGTTACCCAGGCACTCCAAAATGTCTATCAGGCGCGGGCGGCCCTTGGCCTGCCGGCCGTGCCGCCCGCCGGAACGAATCTCGCCGATGTGCCGCCGGATCTCGACCAGACGTTCTCCTCGGTGCGCCAGGCCCTGGCGGAGCTCCTCCAAAGCGCCGCACAACTTGGAATTGTGCCCTCGTCGTACAATCTTGCTCCAAAGCAGATCATCGACGAATTCTACCGGCGCGATCCGCAAGGCGACATCGACAAGATTTATGCCCAGGTAATGCACGATGCCCCGAGCCTCAAGCAAGCCCAGGCAAGTTTGGAACAGGCTCAGCGGGATCTCGACCAGGCTAAGCTCGATTTGAGCTATTGCACGGTGGTAGCGGAAATCGATGGGGTGATAACCCGCCGCAATGTGAATCCCGGCAACAACGTGCAAGTTGGCCAGAGCCTCATGGCGATCCGCTCACTACGCGATATCTGGGTGGACGCAAATTTCAAGGAAACCCAACTCCGTGATCTGCGCATCGGCCAGCGCGCCGAACTGAAGGTGGATATGTATGGTGGCAAGCAGAAATTCGAAGGACGTATCTCTGGCTTTACCATGGGCACAGGCTCGACGCTGGCATTGCTGCCGGCGCAAAATGCGACGGGCAATTTCGTAAAAGTCGTGCAGCGGCTGCCGGTGCGGATCGATATTGTGAATTACGATCCGGACAAGCTACCCCTGTTCGTCGGCTTGTCGGTCGAGCCGTCAGTCGATCTGAAGAGTAAGCCAACTGGGCCGCATGCCGGCAAGTTTCTCCAGGAAGTTGTCCAGGCGGCGCCTGCGACAAATCCGTGAGCACCGCAGCAGCAGGAATCGCGGTCCCGGGCGCGTCCGCCAAACCGCACGTGATCAATCCGTGGATCGTCGCGCTAGCCGTGATTATTCCGACGTTCATGGAAGTGCTCGACACGACGATCGCCAATGTGGCGCTGCGCTACATCGCCGGCGGACTTTCGGCACCGTCCAGCGACAGCGAATGGGTCATCACCAGCTATCTCGCGGCGAATGCAATCATTCTTCCGATGTCGGGCTGGCTTTCAGTGAGGCTGGGAAGACGGAGGTATTTTCTGATCTCGATCGCGGTCTTCACTCTCGCTTCAGTCCTTTGCGGAATGGCCACAAACCTCGAAATCCTGATCGCGGCCCGCGTGCTGCAAGGCCTCGCCGGCGGCGGTTTGCAACCCTCGAGCCAGGGCGTGCTCCTCGACACATTTCCGCCGGAGAAGCAAGGCTCCGCGATGACTTTATTCGGCATCGCCGCGCTGCTTGCACCGGTCGTCGGGCCGACGCTCGGCGGCTACATCACCGACAACTATGGCTGGCGCTGGATCTTTTTCATTAATATCCCCACCGGGCTCTTCGCCCTGTGGTTTTGCAGCAAGGTCGTGTCCGACCCCGACTACTTAAAGGCCCAACAATCTGCGATGCGCAAAAAGGGCGCGCCCTTCGACACAATTGGTCTCTGTTTGTTGAGCCTCACCATGATCTGCTGGGAGGTCGTGCTAAGCAAAGGACAGGAGTGGGATTGGCTCGGTGATCCGTTCTACCGCGTGCATACGCTGCTGGTCATGTTCCTGCTCGGTCTCGTCACGCTCGTCTGGCGGGAACTGCGGATTCCGAATCCGCTTATCAATTTTCGAACCCTGGGCGACCAAAACTTTCGCTGGTCGTGCATCATTATTTTCTGCGCGTTTGGCGTGCTTTACGCGAACACCACCACGCTGCCCGCCTTGTTGCAATCGCTTTATGGCTACGATGCCACGACTTCGGGAATGGTGCTTTCGCCCGCGGGCCTCTTTGCCGTGATGATGCTGGTGGTGGTCGGAACTTTGATGTCACGCGGTGTCGATGCGCGCTATTTCATGGCCGTGGGGCTAATCACGATGGGAATTGGAAACTATTGGACCTCCCAGCTGACGCTCGAGATCAGCCCGTGGCAGGTGGTCTGGCCGCGCGTCGTCGTCATCGCCGGGCTTTCCATGGTCTTCGCGCCACTCAACGTCGCCGCGTTTCTTTACATTCCAAAGGAACTGCGCGCCGCCGCCGTCGGGCTCCTCGCGCTGCTGCGCAACGAAGGCGGCAGCGTGGGCACGTCGATCGCAAAAACGATTCACGAGCGGCGCGATCAGTTCCACAGTCTACGTCTAGGCGAATATCTCGATTCGCTGAATCCGGCCGTGAATTCTTTTTTCGAACAGGCACAGTCCTACTTACTTCAGCTCACCGGCGATCCCGTTGCCGCCCGGCAGATGGCATTGCAGTTACTCGACAACCTGCGCCAGCAACAATCCTCCGCCTTCGCCTATTTCGACACCTTCCTCGTCTTTGCCGCGCTCTCGGTCCCGCTCGTCGCACTCGTGTTTATGATGAAGCGCTCCGTCGCCCAAAAGGGTGCGCACACTGTGGCGGAGTGACCAGCGCAAAATTTTAGACCCGCTATGAGAATGATGAGAGGCATGCGCTTTAACGATTCCTCGGATGCTCCCGGTTTGATCGCGGGCACAGCTCCGGTGCGCCAGCCGGGCCGCGGGGAAATGCTCATCCGCGTCCATACGGCCGGGGTGACGCCGACAGAGTGTATCCGACTACCCACACACCCCAGACGAAGGAAGGAGAACAGGAGCGTTGGCCACGACCAGATGGGTCGCGAGGTCTTCGGCATGAATAACTGGTTTGCAGGCGTCTTTGTATTTCAACTCGCCCGGCGAGCCGAAGCGCATGTGATCACCACGGCGTCCGCTCGAAATTTCGATTTCCTATTACAGCTCGGAGCCAACGAACTGATTGATTACTGCAGCGTACGTTTCGAAGACCGAGCTCGCGATTCGGATGTCGTGTTCGCGATTTCGCCGGCTTGCCATATGATCACAATAATTGAGGTGACTGCTCTCTCCGGTTGCCACACGATCGTCTGACACAATGCTTTTGGCATCGGCACTTAAGTCGACGCCAACGACACCCAAACGCAAAATGAAAATCCTCATCGTCTACTACTCCCTTTACGGACACGTTTTTAAACTGGCGCAGGCCGTCAAAGAAGGCGCCGAATCGGTAATAGGAACTGAAGTGCTCTTCCGTCGCGTGGAAGAGTTCGACGTCGGTACTCAGGAAAACGGCTGACGACAAATATCTGAGTCACGTGCGAGAGCAGCAAAAAGACATCCCGGTTTGTACGCTCGATGACCTGAGCGCGGCTGACGGTGTGCTCATTGGCACACCGACCCGCTACGGCAATATGACCGCACAGATGAAGCAACTCATCGACTCGACGGCAAGCCTTTGGCTCAAAGGCGAGATGGAAGGTAAACCGGCGGGCGTCTTTACTAGCACTGCCTCCACCCACGGTGGTCAGGAAACTACCCTTCTCACGATGATGATTCCGCTGCTGCACCTCGGCATGTTGATTGTTGGGGTGCCCTACTCTGTGGAAGGTATGCTCCACACGGAAGCGCGTGGAGGCACGCCCTATGGCGCCACGACAATTGCAGGAGGACAAGGCGAGCTGCAGCCAACACCGGAGGACCTCGCAATTGCTCGGGCACTCGGCCGCCGAGTGGCCGATATCGCAGCCAAAGTACGCGGCTAATCAGCTTCGAAACGGCGAAAGTCGCAAGGGGCAAGTCGGCTGAGCCGCCATCGACTGGTGATCTTAAGAGCAGTCGCGCTCGCCCGCGCGCGACCGATCACGCCATGCGGCGACGCGGTCTTTTATCCCTACTTACAGCACAACTCACGGAGATCGTCAGAGACGCTCCGTCACCAGATCTCGTTGACCTCTGGCTCTGGCTCGCGAGAGCTTTCAGCCGGATGACGTCGCGGCGTAGCGGCGATGTACCGCCCCCAAGGGAGCGTGCGCCTGGAGCAGGTGCACGGCAGCACCATCGTGGCGCGGGCGCCGACGATATCCGCGATCTACGAGAGGGCTACATCGGGCTGAAGCCGCACATGGACGTCGTCGTGCACCAGACAATGTCTGGAGATTGCGCGCTGCCGCTCGCAATGCCGCGTCACCGGTACAAGGAGGCAAGCCGATTTTAGGTCCATGACCACGGGATGGAGGTCATGCGTCGTCTGCCAAACGGTGAGCGGGTCTTCTTCATCGACCACCCGTAGGGAGAGCAGACCCCTCGTGGGCAGTGGACGCTCCACACCTACTCTTTGAGGCGCGGCACGCTCCCTTGATTCCCGGAGTTCGTTTATGGACGGACGCAATAGTGACCACCGACGGACAGGACTTCACCGGATCGCCGCATCACCCAACCCCTGAGAGCCAGGGGCGCGCCGTCATCAGTTGCAACCGGGACTTCGCGACAGACGAAGACGGAGCCCAAATGGTTGCAAGGTGAGCTGTGCGACGTGCCAAACCACGTGCGGGTATTCAAGAAGCATAGGGCTCCTTGAGTCCCTTCGGACTCGCGTGCAAATTCGAGCCTAAGGGCTGGATCTCTGGATCTGTCCTCTATCTGCGAGTATCTCGGGACGGGCGGTTGCTTGATCTGTGGCCTCTGCAGAACGCCACCCTAGAACTCGCGGTCATGGTCCAGCTCACCGGCGATCAGACCGCGGGCGTCGATTTTGAATTGCTGCGCACCTACCCGTGGTGCGTGGCGATGAACGCTGCGTTCCTTGGCAGAAGTTCGCGCAGAGAAACTAGTCTACTGGAATCCAGTCCCGCGCCCACGAGCATGGGAGCGATTTTCCAGGCGTCAGTCACCTCTCCTTCTCGCAGCCAGGCTGTGAGCGCCTCCTCCGAATCGCTCTCCTCGATCGAGTGATGATGCTTATCAGCCGAAAGTTGCTCCAAAACCTCGCCCGCGAGTGCGATCAACCGAACCCAGTGCTCCTGCTCAAGCGCGTGGTGTAACCGGTGAGCGACCGATTGGATCGTCTGAATCACCTCTCCAAAGATGCACTGCGATGCGCTGCGCCGCGGAAGAAGGATTATTCAATTCATGCGCAAGGCCGGCGGACATTGTTCCGAGCGCCTCCAGCTTTTCCTGCTGTCGCGCTGAACCCTCAATGTTGCGAAGGTGCGTCGCCATCGCGCGAAAAATCTCACCTGAAATGGCCGGGCAGAGCCGCAACAGCTCGATCTGGATCCGCAGGAAGCGGCGGGCTTCTGGTAACCCGACCTCCTACATTGCCCGTGTGCATGCTGTCGGGGGCAAGGTTTGCCATCAGATAGGCACTGTCGTCGCCGCTCAAGAGGTCATCCGGGCTGGGGTGGACGTGATTACCGCCCAAGGCGTCGAGGCGGCGGCCGCGTTGCCGGAGAAGTCACTACCATGGTGCTGGTGCCACGGGTCGTGGACACGGTCGGCCCCACGCCGGTCGTCGCCGGAGGCGGTATCGCCGATGCCCGAGGGCTCGTCGCGGCGTTAGCGTTGGGCGCAGAGGCTGTCGTCCTCGGGACGCGCTTCTTAGCCACCCCGGAAGCCAATGCCCATCCGCTGTACAAGCATAAGCTCGTAGCGGCCACCGAGACCGCGACCTTGTGCACAACGCTCTTTGGACATGGTTGGCCGAATGCCACGCATCGGACTTTGCGGACGCCATTGTAGAGGCCTGGCTCGGTCAGGAAGCGCGGGGGAATGCGTCACGGTCAGTTGAACCGATGGTCGGCAAAACGCAGATTGCGGGTCAGACTATCCGGTGCTGCGGTTCATGGGGTTCCCACCGAGGCCATGGATCTCCTGGCGGGCCAGAGCGTTGGGTTGGTGCACGAGATCAAGCCCGCGGCAACTCTTGTCCGCGACTTGGCCGACGGGGCGCGCAAGCTCATCGAGCAACGACTGGCTGCGATACTGGTCGGTCGCCAAGCGTGACCCAACCTAACCCAGCACTGGAGCTGATGATGAGCTTCCGCGCACAGCACCCTTCCCGGATAGCGCAGATAAAAGGGCGCAGGGCAGGCCGAGGCGTGGTCGCTGCGCTTCAATCGGCCCGCCGAGCGCGACCAATTTGTTTCGCACCTCGATCAATCCCGGCGGGAATACCGGCGAGCGTGCGAAACCGCAGGCAAGTCCGACAAGCAGATCGAGCGGTGCGTCATCGCGAGAGTTTCCGGGTCGCCGAGGGCATGGGCTTTAAGGGCGAGCTCCGGCAGTTGGAGGAGTTGTTGCGAGTTGGGGACTGATTCCTGTCTTTTCAGGACGTAATCTCGGATTCATCGCTGTAATGCAACGGACTCGTCAAACTCTCCTCGCTCTGCACGAGGGCCTGCACGTAACGATCGCCGAAACTGAACGGCGAGCCGTAAAGTTCATAGGAGAACTGTTCAAGGCAGGTGTTCACTTCTTTCTCCACGGCCTCGAGACTCTGAGAGGAAACAATCTTGTAGCGGTACTTTTTTCTCATGTCGAAAGCGTGCCGAAGGCCCTTCCGATCACCCATGGAATGTTCAAGTCCCAACCTCTTCCGAGCGGGAAAAAGCCTTCTGAAGCTTCTTGGTCTTTTTTCGCCTTTCCTCAAGCTCCCACTTGACCGGCTCAACCGCGCCTTTGGAACTCCACCATTTGGTGCCAGTCCACATTGCCAATCTTCTGCTGCCGTCGGAAAGCCAAACGCGAACGGCTTTTCGAAGCTTCGGTTTGGGATCGTCGACCGCGTGAGGGGGGATAGCCGATTCTTTCATCGACAGAGCGAAGGAGAAACGCCGGGAGCTGTCAAGTGTAGCGGCCCCTTGGATTTCTTTTCGCGGTTGGTCTGCCAGTTCAACAGAGTTCGTCGCGATAAACCGAAGGTCGAAGACTCATGACGCTGTAAATAGCGACGACGGCCATGCCTGCGAGGAAACCCGAGGCTAGCCAAAAGGAGTAGTCGGTAGCGGTGAGTTTTAGACTAGCTCGCGGGCTGTTCATAGGTTGAACCCTCGGCTTGGGGTTCCAATGTCACAACCGAGGTTGTGTTAAATTAATGTTACACGATCGAAGGTGCAGAGGAGATGCGGCAAGTTGAGAATAATGACCATAGGGTAAGTGCCACGGGCCATAGGGCGGCACGCCGATCCCATACCCGGGCTACGCTCTATGGCTGAAGCCCAAATGCCGAGCCAGCGAACGAGTGCTCCAATGTGTGGTATCCTTCGGAGAGCTATGCAGGGTGCTTCAAATGGCTCCAACCTCTTGAGAACCGGCAGGTTCCGATCCTTTCCCCGCCCAGAAAAGTTTTCTCAGAGACTCGGATTGCCCGAGATCAACAGGATCCGAGCCCAACCACAACTATGAGAACCGGACTCGCCGATGTCCCTGAACGCTACGGTTGCAATCGGTCAACTCTGTCCCGTTCTTCATCACGAAAATTTACCAGTAATAGTTCGAGTTTTTTAAGAGCCTCGCTTTCATCGGGGCCGATCGCTTCGAGGACGACACGGGCGCCGCAATCCAGATTGGCAGTAAGCACTTCCAATAAGCTCGCACCCGAGAACTTCTCCTCGCCTCTCCAAATCGTGATTGTGCTCTTGAACCTACTCGCCCACCGCACAAATCGCGCTGCGGGTCGCGCGTGCAACCCGAGCTTGTTGACGATCTCGACTTCTCTTCGCATACGAACGATAGCAATAGTCGACCTTTCGGCGCCGTGATGAGGGAACTATAGTCGGACGAGTAGATCGGCTATTGGCATCAGCCTGCAAGCACGACGGCGGGACTAACGGCCCGTCGCCTTTTGATTGGGGTCGTTGGCGATTGCTTTAATCTCCCCCTCCAACCGCAGCGCATCAAGCTTGTCCAATGGTAATGCAACCAGCAAGTCAACGCGCCGGTTGATCTCCTGTGCAACCTTCCAGAAAGCCTCGCGCATTGCGCCCTCATCTCCCTCGACTTTTGACGGATCGGGGGAAGACCAGTGGGCGATTATGGGCCTTCCAGACCAAACAGAGCAAACTTCCCGGGCGTTGTCGCAGACTGTAATGACGAGATCAAAGTTCTCATCTTTAAAATCATCCACCGACTTGCTGCGGGCATCGGAGACATCTATTTGGAAGTCGTCCCGAAGGATCGCGAGGGCAATCGGGTGAGGTGCGGCCTGTGGATTGACTCCGGCGCTAAATGCTTCAAATCGCTCTCCGCCCGCCTTGCGGAGTAGATACTCGGCGAAAATGCTGCGTGCGGAATTTCCGGTGCACAGGAAAAGAGTTTTGAAGCGGAGTTTCTGCATATTCAGCGGTATTGGTCCAGGTAGCGCACATTTCGCTACTAGCATTCGTTCCGGTCGGGGCCATTCAGATTATTGTGACAAACTTGTCACAGGCGGTGCCTTTCAGCGAGGTTGCCTGTCACCTTTGGACTTGGAGTGTATTCGGATGTGCCGATCTCCGGCCATGCCTCAACCTGTGGGCTGTAATCTACCTCGATGACAATAGGTTTTAATTTTTTACTCCATTGTCAGCTTACGGCCGCCAGGTGGTATCCACTTACGAGACTGCGTTCTCTGCGTTTACAGCCGGAAAGACGAAGCGCGGCGCGCGGCAATCGCGGACGACGAGAGGCGATTGCTCTTTTCCCTCCCAATCCGCGGGCTCGGGCAGAGGAGTGTCGGCACATGCCGCCAGGAGCATCCCGAGATCGTGGTCATCGCCGAGTTTCTGCCCGGGGTCTCTTTGCGACTTTTGCAGTGCGGTGCTTCGACAGTAGGAAGCCGTCGAGAAGGCCAGAGTAGCTTGACACATCCATATACATTCGGCGGAACGACGATGCGAGCCGCTTGAACCGTCCATACGGGCATCACTCGTTGGTAGGACGCTCTCGCCCTGATCCCTTGCCATCAAGAGAGGGCAGCAGACCATAGATTTTCTCGAAGGTAATCAGATGCCTGCTAAGATTCGCTCCGTGTCATTCCGAAGCTAACTGGCCTAATCCATGCCTTCAGCTTCGGGGATGTGCGAGGCATGATATCATAGGACACTGCTCAAGTGCGAACGCTGACTAGACGCCCTTGACGCCGCGTCTGGGTTCGCCGGACCACGCGCCGAAAGCAGCAGACGACACAACGACTCAGTGAGTACGGTGTGCTGCGGGATGGTCATCGAGAAGGCTGCCGTACCGAACTCGTGTGCCGGTCTGAATCCTACTACTCGTATCGCTCTTTGGCTTGAAATCGCGCTCCTAAAGCCGTCGATGCACCCAGAAGGCAGCAGGGAACGACCGGGCCACCAAGCGACGCCGACGATGTCTTCCGGACAACCCAGGCGTTCCAGCGGGGCCATCTTCGACATATGCGCGATTTGCTTTGGTGTTTTGCCGTTGAAGAACAGATCGGTCACTGTCGGCAGAAGCCACAGCGTTCACGGACATACCGCGACCGCGGAGTTCCTTGACGAAGATATCGTTCAGAGTTTCGACCGCCCACTTCGTGCCGGCGTAGAGTGCGTCACAGCTAGGAGCACTGTGGGCAACCGTTTGGGATCAAGTGTTTATGCGAACCCTAGGCGTGAAATTCATTTTGAACCGCTGAGGCTATGAAAAACGGTTGGATGCACCAACCGGGGCACCATTCACTTTGTCGAATATTCCGCGTTCGTTACCTTAAGACCAACCATGAAAACATTCGAAAACAAGACTGTCCTCATCACCGGAGGCGCCTCCGGCATCGGCAAGGCCACCGCCATCGCGTTTGGCAAGGAAGGCGCAAATGTGGTCGTCTCCGGACGCCGCGTTGCCGAGGGAGAGCAGGTCGCTCGCGAAATCACTTTAGCCGGTGGACGTGCCTTGTATGTGCAGGCCGATGTCGGCCGGGAGGATGACATTATTGCGCTGGTCGAAAAGACCGTCGACGCTTTTGGGGCGCTGCACATCGCGTTCAACAACGCCGGCACCGAGGGCCAGTTCGGTCTGCTCATCACAGAGCAGACAGTCGAGCACTACCACCAGGTCTGCGATGTTAACATCCGCGGCGTGTTGCTGTTGATGAAGCACGAGATCCCGATCATGCTTCGGTCCGGTGGTGGAGCCATCGTGAATAACTCCTCCATCGGTGGCCACATCGGCTTTCCTGGCGCGTCAGCTTACGTCGCCAGCAAGTTCGCCGTGATAGGCCTCACCAAGACGGCGGCCCTGGAATTCGCCAAGCAGGGCATCCGCGTCAACAGTGTTTCTCCGGGCACGATCCAAACGGAAATGTTCGACCGGGCGTTCGGCGAAGGCGAAACCGAGGTGAAGAGAACGATGGCGGCACAAAACCCGGTTGGCCGCATCGGCACGCCGGAGGAAATCGCAAGCGCAGTGCTCTGGCTCAGTTCACGCGGTGCAGCGTTCACCACGGGCCAGGACATCATCGTAGATGGAGGCTACACCGCACGATAGCAGAAAATAATCGGTCATCGCGAAGGCGCGTATGCAAAAACGGATCGCCCTTCGGCGATCGCCTGATCTGGACTCGCTGCCCGTCGGGGAAATCCGCACTATCCGGAAGTAGCACGATCCACCTAAGCGGAGTGACGCCTAGCGAGCGCAGTTCGAAGGTCGGACGCGATCTGGAAGGCGGCGGCACGCTGGCTGATCACGGTTGCGCTACAAATGCGCTAGGTGGACCTGTCTCGGCACTGCATCATCGCGTCGATCTTCTCGCGCACGATAAGGTCAGTCCTCCGCTCGAGGCCGGCGAGATCGTCACGACGGGAGCGCTGACACGCGCACTTCCGGCATCAGCGGGCCAGACATGGACGACCGAACTTACGGCTGTCGCGATTGACGGCATCTGAGTTCGACTCACTTGAGCAGGCTTCTTTCGAAGCAAGCAGGATTTTGCCCTGTGTCTGAAGTGCCAGACTACCGGAGAGCGGCGAGCCTAGCCCCATCGCTAGCAAACCAGCGGCTTCGAGATCCGAAAGTTCAGTAAAGCAGGTGTTTGACGAGTAGCACCTCTTCTTTGGAGAGCCGGGGGCCCAAACCGCTTGCCATGCGGTGCCACCATTTCAGCGAGAAGCGGCGATGGCACTGTTAGAGCGTTTGCACGGTTGGCCGCACGATGAGCTCGTTAACAGCAACATCAGCAGGTTGCTCGATGGCGAATGTCACGGTGCGTGCAATGGCATCGGCTTCGATTGCGGTATTAATGCTGCGGTTCTGCACCGAGCCGCCTGATACTAGCCCGCAATGAAAAAATGGATCTGGTCACTTTTTCCTGCGACGAGTGTGCCACGTTTCCCAGCGATCGGCGACGAAATCGGCGAATGCTTCCGGTTTCCGAATCAGAGCCTTCGACGCGAGACGAAGCGCGGCCTGCTGCAATCGCGGACGACGAGAGGCGATTGCTTTTTCGAGCGTCTCCCAATCCGCGGATTCGGGCAGCGGACTATCGGCGCGTGTCGCCAGGAGCATTGCGAGATCGTGGTCATCGCCGAGTCTTTGACCCAAGTCACGCAATCGCTTGGTCAATGCTACAATCGCTGGTGGCCGGCCGCCGCCGAGCAAGCGTAAGTCATACCACAAATCCTTAACCCTCTTTCGCAGTTCGTGCAGGTTTGCATCCGTCGCACTACGTCGAGCAAGCGCAAGGGCGCGCCGCGCCTTCTTACACGCGGCCTTCAGTCCGCTTCGGATCGCTTTCGTCGTAAGGCGTTTCAGAGGCCAGTTGTCGAGGCGACCAAGCGGACGTTCAATTTCGACGGCAGCCTGTTTGCTCCAATCATCCTTTTCACTCTCCTCAATCACTTGGCGAAGACGAGCGGCCATAGCGGTCCGGATGCGAGCAAACGACGCCGGTGCACGGCGCTTGCCAGACCTGACGGTCAGCTTCTCGATCGTCTGCACCCTCACATGCGAGTCGCGGATCGGCGACATTCGCTGAGCCGCTTTGCGCATCGCGGCATTTTCCTCTTTGTAAAAAGCCTTGCCCGTCGCCGGGCGCAGCAACCGGATCAATGCGCGAACCTTCTTAAGATGCTTGCGGGCCTCGTGCACTGCTGTGCTCCGGGCCTGATCGTCTACCGTGAGTAGCTCCTTGAGCGTTCCCTCAAGTTCCTCCCGAGCGACGCGGAGCGCCTCGCGCGCGAGCGATTTTTTGCGGAGGCGGTAGCTCATCGCACGACTATAGTAGATGCTCGGTTAGAAAGAAAATTCTCAAGCATTGTCGTCGGGATCAAGAGAGTGACTGGATATCCCGAGAGCTTTGAGAATGGCATTCGCTATTTCCGTCCTCCACCGCCCTAGGATTCCGCGCATGACCGCAATTGATCAAATCAAGCCGTTTGCAGAAGGCAAGGACGACGTTCATGTTGTCATCGATAAGCCGCAAGGAAGCCGAAACAAGCTCAAGTGAGACGAAAAACTCGCGGTCCTGAAGCTCAGTCATGTCCTCACTGCTGATGCGGTGTTTCCTTTCGACTTCGGGTTTGTGCCAGGCACCCACGGGGCAGACGGCGATGCGCTCGACGTGCCCATGCTTTCTGATGAGCGATTCTTCCCGCTATGTTTGGTTCAGGCGCTGCTCATCAGGGTGATTGAAGCCGAGCAGACCCAAGAGGGAAAAACTATCCGGAACGACCGCATGGTCGCCGTTGCGGTTCGTTCGCGTCTTTACGCCAAGTGAACGAACTCGGTGACTTGCCGTCGACGCTCATGGACGAGATCGAGCAGTCTTTCATCAACTACAAAATGCGCGGCCGTCTATTCAAGCCGACCGCGAGGCGCGGCGCAGCAGAGGGAATCAAGTTGGTGCAGCACTGCCAGAATCGTCAAAAAATAGGATTTGCCAACAGGGAAGAAGAAGCCGTCCAAAATCAGAGTGTCTTGTCACAGTTTTCCCTCCCTTTATCTGCGCACGATGGAAGCGCAAAGTAATCGAGATCGAGCGAGACGCTTTGGCGACTCCTCGGCGAAGGCGATTCAAGATTCGATCGCTTCCTCCCGATCGCTTTGTTCGAGAGAACTGAATTTCGGCTGCGATGTGGCGCAATGCATGGCCTCTTGCGAGATGGCAACCAGTTGCTGCCACTGCTCGGCGCGGAGCGTTTCATTGAGCTCGCATGCCTAGCGCTGAACGTTGTCCACGCTCTGGCGCAGATCGGAGGCGGCGCAGCGCGCAGTCGCAGGATTGTTAAGTTCATGGGCAAGCCCGGCCGCGATCGCGCCAAGTAGGATGAGCTTCTCGCGCTCCAGCGAATCCATGAGATGAACAACAAAACGTGACCCTTAAGGTCAGCGCAGCTTTTTGTCCCTTGCGAGGGCTTTTCGAAGCTTGTCGGTCTTTTTCTTCCGTTCCTCAAGCTCCCACCGCACTGGCTTGATTTCCCCTTTGATACTCCACCATTTGCTACCTGTCCACATCCCCAACATTCTACTGCCATCGGAAAGCCAGACGCGGATAGCCTTGTAGGCTGGGGGTTTTGGGTCATAGACCATGTGTGGACTGGAACGCATTGTTGCTCTTCGTTTGTACACGCCGACATAGAGGCCGCAAGGCGATTCATCCCGGCCTGGGGCATTTCACCCCAGCGAAAAGCCCGCTAATCCGGCCATCTGTCCTAACAATAATTTGCGGTATTGAGCAAGGTTCCATCAGCCTGAACCGCAAAACGACGAGTCCATAAAAAATGCGGTCCGTGAAGGCTCTTTAAAACTCGCGAAGCCTACCGCACGTGCGATTGAGCTCCCCACAGGCCGCACAACGTGAAACACCCGGCTTCGTCCGTCTTGCCGCACCTTCAAAACCTTGTGACCAAAGGTCAAAAAGAGCTCTCCTCGTCACAAATTCCGACCGTTTCGTCACGAACAAACTGAGAACAAATTAATCCTTCGCGATTGGGCTCTCCGTCGGGAAAGCTATGAGACACGGCAAGTTTGCAAGAACTGCAACTGCGAAAACGCTGTTCGACTACGAGACTATCTTGCGTGCTGGAAGCGCATTTTTGCGTCGAGGGTGAAGCCGTCTCTACGGGGCGCCGCTCAGGAAAATGCTCGCTCGATCTCCGAGTCATCGGGAAGGAGTTTGGCGTAGTGACGTTGAACCGTTCTGACGTCGTCCCCCGAGCCATTTGGCGATCTTGTAAATGGAAACCCCCGGGCTCGCCAGGAGGCTGGCGCATGTATGCCTCATGCTATGCGGCGTCACCCAAGGAACCTTTTATATCTCCATATAGAGGTCGAACGGTCTGCCAAAATCCCAGCGATAGCCGGTGCACCGCGGACCAGCGGTTGAGTCCGTCACCCACATGCGCCGAAACGCCCTTTTCACGCGCGATGCCGATGAGAGTCGGAACGAAAGCCGTGATCGCGGTTACCATGGACAGATGGTGAAAGGACGATATAAGCAGGCATTTTGACTAGTGGTTAGAAGGTTTTGGTTTCGAGTCCCTACGGATACTCGCTTAAGTATCAGCTACTTATGCTGATAAAGTCGCAAAGGAGAAATTTTGGTTTGCCACTTGCTTGCCACTTTTGAGGCGAAAGCTCGCGAGGAAGCATCCACTACGCTGCTCGCCGTCAAGCCTGGAAGAGAGGTCCTCCTTTTACTCTTTTTCGCCCCCCTGTGTGGGTGCGTTCCATTCGGGCTCTCCACCGGGAGCACAATAGTCATCAGTTGGGACAAGTAAGGTCGGCTTGACGTCGACCAGGATTTGTAAATCTTTCCGACAAGCTGTCGTAGTTCTTTACACGTTTTCGGAAGGTTTGCGGCATCATACAGGGAAAAACCGCCTGGCACAGCTATTGCTGCTGCACCTACGGCTCTTTCCATGAAAATCCTACTCATCTTCCTCCCAATACTAGCCTTGCCGCTTGCGCGGTTGAATGCCATCGGGATCACTCTCAACGAAGTCTGGCTTGGCAACTCTCTTAACGGTAGCCAGATCACCTACATGGAGATGCCTGCTTCGACCTTTTCAGGAGTGAGGATCACGGACGCTGTGCCGTTCTTCCCAACCGCCTTCAATAACCTGGATCTTTACTGGAACTATACAAACTCCACTCAGCAGGCAGTCTTCGACGGAAACTGGTTTCTTCGCGGCGGACAATTCAGTGCCAGTGCGATTCTTCAATTCACTCTGACTGAACCGGTCAGCTATTTGGTGACCGGGAACGTGCGAAATCATGATAATCTGGCGTCCGATTTTGCCTCGATGAACGCCACGATTGGTTTTGGAGACAGTCCCTTCGATCTGGAGGCGGCGGCTTTCAGCAGCAGCGCAAGATCCTTGGCTACAATACTGGTCTTCGAGCCAATCTTCCGACGATTAGCGGGGTCTTTCAGCCGGGGGAGTATTTCTTTAAAACCTACAGCTACGGCAATAGTTCGGACTCGCATGGCACCATCGCGCTGACCCTAAGCTCGCTTAATACGTCAGTGCCTGATGGCGGCTCGACCCTGATGATGCTGGGCTTGGCGATCTGCGCGATCGGCGGAATTTTTCGCAAAGTGAACCTCGCTTAATGTCACAGACGCAAAATTGGTAGTGCTGAGCAATTGTTGACTTTTCATTTCGGACTACGTTGGAATTTGCTTCGCATTTGCTCAAGGTCGGTGCCAGCTGTGCAGTAATCTGGGCTGCTTACTGCTTCATCAGCCGTCGCCGCACGGGTTGGCGCGACGAACTCTGATTTCAAACCTATCAAGGCAGCCCGCCTCAAAGGAAAGCCTAAATCGGTTTGAGGGTAGACCTAAGTACTGAAACCCCACTGGAGGAACTCGCGGGGCCGGCCCCCGCGGTATCGGCCCGGGGACCGCTAAGGGGCCCCTATCCACTTCACCGTTGGCCGCTACGCTGGCCGCAAGCTGCTGTTGCTCGCCCAAGCGTTGCCTACTCGCCCCCTCCTCTGGTAGCCCCCGGGCTGGCCCCCCTGCAAGGCCAAGGGCCCCGCTACTGCCCCGTAGCCAGTCGCGAAGCTGCTCGATGAGTGACGCATCCATTGATATTCACGTTGGTGGAAGACGCGGCGTTCTGGCTCGTTGTATCCACACATCTTGGTTAGTAACTCGACAGCCTTGAGGCCATCGGCTGTGCGCGTCTCCGGCAAAGCGATTTACGCAGGCTGCCTTGGAGGGGGTGGGGGTTTTCTGAGGGTATCCCGGCGGGTGTTGGGGTAGAGGTCTTTGTCGCCTCGCTGGTCGGTGTCCTTTTGCTCCTTCGCGAGAGCGAATCCTGCCCTAACGAGTTCTCGCTCGCGCTCCCGTACGTTTGACTCCGACGTTTTTCGACACGGGGCTTTTCGGACGCGGCCGGCCTGGCAACGACGGAATAAGCCGCTGGCGGTTCGCGCAAACGCCGGCGCGTGCCGTATTACTCTGCCGCTGCGCCCGGAGGACCATGATCGGCTTTCGCCATTCTGCGCTTGTAGGATTCCTGGAGCTCCCTCAACAAGCCTGGAGTCATCACGTTGAATGGAAGTCCCTCCGCGCCGTTTTCAGGGTAGATTCGGAACTCCTTGCTACCTTCCATCCGCATCAAGGTGCCGTCGTTGAGCGTTTGTACTCTGGAAAGCGTTTTAGCGCTTCGAGTTCTCCCTGGCTCACTGCCTTTGCCTCGAAATACTTGCCGCTAAAGTCATATTGGTTAGCCATCTTTATCTTATTCTCCGAGCTGCAGCTGCGGGTTGATCTCTAGCGGCGGGTTGATCTGCAGTTGCCGGTTGCTTTGTTGCCGGACTATCACATAAACAAGGCTCCCCTCACGGCGTTGCAAGTCCCCGTTCTCGCGCTGATGATAGCCTGGGCGGCCGATAAGGGGGTCAAACTCCTCCCCTGGCAGGACAATTACCCTTTCTGCGGAAGCTTTTACCACGGCGATCTGGTTCAAAACCTCGGGCCGTGCAAACCGTGCCGGATAGATACGCTCCAGGGCCCAAGCTGTGCCTTGCCAGCCGGATTCCCCTCTCTCGATCTTGGCGAGTCGCAATTTCAGCCGTTGGGCCTCGGCCTTTTTTATCGTTGCGCGAAACTCGGGATTGCCTTTGCGCCAGCGCTGTATGCAATCACAGGAAATGTCTTCGAGCGCAGCCGACTCTTCGTCGGTTAACCCCGCTGCGATGTGATCCGCCAGACGACTGGCGAGCTCGGGCGTGTAGAGCGTCGGGCGTCCTTCGCCAACCCTCCCGCGCTTGCTAACGCTATGTGCGTGCGCGCTGTTCATGGCTCACTTTAGTTTCTTTGTGCGTCGCGGCAATCGGTTGCCGATTTCGGAGATACGCTCGTGCTTCCTCGAGGCATTTTCTTGGTGCTGTATATTGTCGCCACGGGGTTTTTACTGGCCGACCGCCTCTTTATATCTCCGTCGTTTCGGAGGGTGTTTTTTGCCTTTTCGAAGAGGGGGTTTTTCGTCGTTCAATGGGGTCAAAATTGGCGTTTTCAGCCTCAAAGGCTGTCTTTCCCCCTTTTGAAAGCTTACAAACCTTACAAGCCGCATGAATAAAGGCTCCACTGCCCATTTTGAGAACCTTACAAAAGAGAAATGTAAGGTTATTGAAACAAGCAGCGAAGGCTGATAAATACAAGGTTTGTAAGGTTTGTAAGGTTTGTAAGGGCACTTTTAAGACGGATAGCGGTAAAACGCGTCCTCGAATGACTCCCGTTTGTAGCCCGTGGAAACGGTCCCATCCTCCCTCCGGATTGCCCCTGGGATGACGTCGAATTTCTTCAAAAGGAACGCAACCTTGCCGCCCGGTCCTTTGATGTTCCCCTTGGTTATTTGTTCTTCCCACCATGTCGCCCAAGGCTCGCCGTTGTCGCGAGCGATGAGGCATGCAAAAGATCGTGGGTGGAGATTCTATCCTTGTCCTCGTGGGCGAAAATTTCGCGGATCGCGCCCAAGAGTTGAACCCCGGTGCTTTGCTCAGATGCACCTTCGCTGCACAATTCAACGAGGGCCGCACGCGCCATTGCCGGCCATGCGCGCCCGCCATATCGGCAATCGCGAGGAGCGGTTCGCAAATCCTGCGGCTCGGTCGTCAAGTTCATCAGGCATCTTTGGACGCGCAGCATGCAATTGTTGGACGACCGTCAAGTTTTGACTCCATGTCTCCAATGCCCCGCGAAGCGTTTTGGCGATTGACTCAGCCTCCCGCTTGCGGAATTTCTGCACGACTTCACTGCGCGCTCGTCGCACCATTGCAATTTCAATCGAGCGATCTGCCACGGTGTCGGGCAACTTACCTGTATCTATACCGGCGAAAGCTTTTGCGCAAAAAACGCTGAATTCTGCCAAACTATCATGTTGGGGACCGACACACCTGGGAACAATGGCGCCGCGGTAGAATCCGGCGTTTAATACTGCACAAATGGCTTCAAGGGCTTCCTCGCTCATCTTGTCCAACTCATCGAGCAACAAGGTTGGGCGATCCTTCTGGATCTTGCGAAACAGGGTGGGTCCCGTGGGTGAGACGACCGACCAAGGCTTTGCGCAAAGG
This sequence comes from uncultured Verrucomicrobiae bacterium, assembly GCA_963731945.1. Classification (GTDB taxonomy): domain Bacteria; phylum Verrucomicrobiota; class Verrucomicrobiia; order Chthoniobacterales; family Terrimicrobiaceae; genus DASTFP01. Next base: position 251,190 of record CAVSXN010000015.1, read on the forward strand.
AGTTCCAAACAATCAAAGAGGCGACTCTTCCCACAGCGTTTCGTGGGTGAGCTGACGCGCAAATACGGTGTGAAATCGAAGGAATCGAGAACCCAGGTATGTGCAGCCCATAAGGCAATGGCCGTCGAGTATGATGGCTTTTTGAAGACGAGATAACGCAATAGAAAGCTCTTTATGCGATCAAGAATCTCCGGCAGAGGATTCGGCGCGGGCTTCACCCATTCTGGGATTTCCTTCCAGCCGGCGGAGGTGACTATCGGCGGTTCGTTAAGGTCAATCTCAACCCGTGCGTCCCTTTCCTTATCAATCTGGGCGAACTGCAGGTCCTCGGGCATGTCCTCGCCGGTATCGTTTAGCATTTGATAACCCCCGGGTTGAGGTAAAACACTGTCTGCCGGTTACCGTTGTCACGTTTTCCACCCGGTATGCGCACGAACTGACTGCGCGTCCAGGTTGCCGGATCTGCGCCAAGGATGACGGCATGGTGCATAAAGGCGCGCAAGCGTTCTTCACTCTGACCCTGGCAGAAGAACCACCCGTGAAGCGATTTGCTCCCGCTATGCGCAACAATCGCCAACGGTGCGAACTGCGCGAGATAGAGAAGAATCGCCGCCTGCTCATCCAGGCTCCCCCGGTCCTGCTCCACGACAAGATAACGACGCGGACCGGTATTCTCCAAGGAATGCTCGGATACGTTGCCTTTCTGAGTCAACCCGGTCCTGGCGGTCATGGGAGAGGGCGCGATGAGCTGGAGATCCCCTAGCTTCCCCCGCCAGTGTTCACGAGAACGCGTGGCAAAGTCCAAGCTGCTCTTCCCACAGCACAGGAGTGGATTGCCAGGGAACAGCGTGTCGAGCGTCTCTTCGCAGTGTGAGTCGTCGTCCTCGAATCGCACCGGTGACATCTCCCAGAGATCGACAAGCCCCACGCCCATTCCGGCAATAACAGCCTCACGTTGTTCCCCGTTTAGGGGTGGCCAGGGTGGTGTTGCCCGCCCAGGGGGTTCTGAGCCTGGCTTCCACGCCACGGCTTTAGAATTCTCCACGGCTCGGCGAATCTCTTTTTCCGTGACAACCCGCCCACAACCCACGGTTACGGCTCGCAGAATGTCAGCGATCTCACACTCACTCCGATAAGGATGTAGCTTAAGCGCAACGCGATAGAGATACAAATTCACCCCTTCACCAGCCCTTGGCGGGGAAGCCAGCAGGTCGCAGACAAACTGCGGAAGTTCTTTCACAAGAGCGCTTCGTTTCGGGCGCTGGCCGGTTTCAATCGCCGTTTTCATCGGACAACCTCAGCCTCAGCCTCGAAATTGAGGATGTCGCTTAGACGGTATCGAACCCCCTTCCCAATCTTCAGGGCGCGGAGAAGGCCGGCCTTTTCCCGCCGCTTAAGAGTCTCGGTTGAAACACGCCAGCGGTGGGCGAGGTCCCGGCGGGTGAGCATTTCGATTGGACCAGTGTATTTTTTCATGATGCATGCGTTTCGACACGCAGCATCTCACACGGCCTCTTCCCCACTCGCGAAGGGTGGTTTTAGCAAAATCGCCTCACCTTGCGGGGGTGC
>CAVSXN010000016.1:0-807178 GCA_963731945.1 uncultured Verrucomicrobiae bacterium
TTCGCTATCTGCCTTCATACTGTTCTCGTAGCTGTAGATACTCTATTCCCAGATCCCGCGGATCGATTTCTGGATGTCGGCGACGCGGACTGAGGCTGTGATCTTGGGTTGGGACGCGCCCTGAGCTCGGCGGTCGAGCTGGAAACAAGACTTCAGTTCGCGAGGGATAAAGCGGGTTAATTGCGAATATGTGTGAGCGTCGCCTCGCCGGCCTTTCACATAGTAGCGCAGAGGATGCAACACGTAGAGATGCTGTCTGGCCCGCGTGCACGCAACGTAAAGCAATCTGCGCTCCTCCTCAATCTGATCAGCGTCGCCGGTGGCCATGTCGCTGGGAAGGATTCCGTCGGAGACGTGGATCACGTACACCACATCCCATTCGCATCCTTTGGCCGAATGGATGGTGCTCACGGTGAGCCAGTCATCATCCTTCGAGGGCGGTCCCGCAAGATCGCCGGTGGCTTGGGGCGGATCCAGCGTGAGTTCGCTCAGAAAGGCCTGCCGGCTGGAATAGGCGGAGGAGATTTGCTCGAGCTGCTCCAGATCGCGCTTACGAGGATCCGCATTCTCGTAAAGCCGCTCGATGAGAGGATCGTAAAAGGACCGGATCCGTTCGATATCCGACGCTACGTTTTCGGTGGTGTTCTTCCTGGAAAGCGACCGGATCAGGTTCGCTAGTTTCGTCAGCTCGGCTTCCACGGGAGCTGAAGCGGGGACCCATTTCAATGCTGCGACGTCGCCCCCCGACTCAGCAACGGCTTCGCAGGCGCGCTTGGCAACGGCCGGGCCGACCCCTTCGAGAAGACGCAGGATGCGCGTCCAGGCAAGCTGGTCGCGCGGATTCTCGAGCACCCGCAGGAAGGACATCAGATCCTTGATGTGTGCAGCTTCGAGGAATTTCAGGCCACCATACTTGCGATACGGAATGTTGCGGCGGGTCAACTCTACCTCAAGATGATCCGACCAATACGCGGTGCGCACCAAGATCGCCTGGCGCCGGAGACCCAGGCCGCTCTCATTGTGCTCAAGAACCTTCTCCACCACGAAGTCGGTCTGATCCTCCTCCCGCTCACACGTGATGAGAGCCGGCTTGAGGCCATTGCCTTTCACCGAGCGCAGTTCCTTCGCATGGCGCTTGGGGGAGAGGCCAATGATGCGATTGGTGACGTCGAGGATCGGCTGGGTGGAACGATAGTTGGTTTCGAGCGTGACCACCGTCGCGCTCGGGAAATTCGGCGGGGAAATCGAGAATGTTGCGCACTTCGGCGGCGCGGAAGCTGTAGATGCTCTGCGCATCGTCACCCACGACGGTGAGGTTGCGATTGAGCGACCGCATGCGATGGAGAATGGAGGACTGCAGGCGGTTGGTGTCCTGATATTCGTCCACGAGGATGTGATCGAACCGTTCGTTCAAGAGAGTGACGAGCGTCTCGTCGCCAAGCAGATGAAACCAATAGAGGAGGAGATCGTCGTAATCGAGCACATGCCGCTCCTGCTTTGCTTCGGTATACGATTTGAAAAGTAGCCGCAGTTCCTGCTCCCACTCGATGCACCACGGAAAGAACGCCGCCAGCGTATGGTCGAGGCGATCGGAACTGTTGACGCAACGGGAGTAGATCGAGAGACACGTCTGTTTGCGGGGGAACCGTTTCTCTTTTGAGCCCAAGGCGTGATCGTGGCGAGACGCGTCCATCAGATCCTCGGCATCCGACTGATCCATCACGGTAAAATCCGGATCGAGCCCGATGGCTTCCCCGTAGGTGCGCAGCAACCGATTGGCCACGGAGTGAAAGGTGCCACCCCAGACGGTTCCGAGCGTGCGGCTTCCGGTCTCACCCAAGGCTCTCCTCGCCCGGCGCAACATCTCGTCCGAAGCCCTGCGCGTGAACGTGAGAAGCATGATCCGGCCCGGATCGATCCCCTGCGACACGAGCCAGGCCACCCGCGCCGCAAGAGTTTTGGTCTTGCCCGTGCCGGCTCCGGCAATGGTAAGAACCGGGCCCTCGCCTGCGGTGGCAGCGCGAAGTTGTTCGGGGTTCAGATCGTCAATCCGGGATTCGGGCATGTCCCCTCGAGGATACGTGCCGCCACGCCCGACGTCCAGCCATTGAGGGAAAGGTTGGAGTAAGATAGCAGAAGGAAGACAGGAGCACATTCGACGCCTCTTGAGCCTTTATCCAAGGGGGTTCGCATAAAAGTGCAATCTGCTTGGCGGGCTACACTCGCTTTGAGAACCACATTTCGCCTTCCTTGCTATAGAAGATGGGCATGATATCCACGTTTCTTGATCTTACCATCCGTGTGGGATGCCACTTGACGTATGAAGCCACCGCACCGACTCCGGTGGTGTTCATGCTCAGGCCACGTCTCGACGACGCTCATCTTGTCACTGTTGAGAAGCGATCATTTGAACCTGGTCTTCCCTCGAATGAGTTCCAGGATTCTCACGGCAATCTCGCCTGCCGCTCGATGCTCAAGCCGGGCCACAATGACATCCGCTACGATGCTTTAGTCGCTGTATCCTCGACACCTGAAAATCAAGGGGCGCCAGGCGTACTCCCAGTCCCGGTTTACGAGCTTCCGGCAGAGCTGCTACGCTACACTCTGCCCAGCCGCTATTGTGATTCCGATAAACTGTTCGATTTCGCATGGAAGCACTTCGGCCAGATCGCCAACGGGCATGAACGGGTGCAGGCCATCTGTGACTGGGTTCACAACAACATCGAATATCGCTACGGCTCAGGGCGGCCGGATCTCTCCGCATCAGAGGTAATTGAACAACGCTACGGGGTGTGCCGTGATTTCGCCCATGTGGTGGTGGCTCTTTGCCGGACGTTCAACCTGCCTGCCCGCTATGTGTCGGGTCACCTTCCAGACATTGGCTTTGTCGTCTCCAGTCACCCAGAGGACTTCCATGCCTATTGTGAGGTCTATTTAGGGGGACGGTGGTTTACGTTCGATGCTCGCTTTAATGCTCCACGTACCGGACGCATCAAACTCTCGCATGGCCTGGATGCTGTGGATGGAGCATTTGCCACAATCTACGGAGAGGCTCGTCTGTCGTATTTCGAGGTGTGGACCTATCAGGTAAACCCAAAGGAGGTCGGGATCGGTGATCCTGTGGATTTGTCCAAACGGCTCGATGGGTCTTCAAATATTCGTCTCAGCTGATCCTGCCGAAGGGAATGCACAAGCGTATGATTTTTCAAAAATGGTGCTGACATCCCAAGACCAACGATGAGAATTCGTTTGTTCTGGTTCAGTGGCACGGTGAATCGTCCGTCAGGGAAACCTCATTGATGATTTGAAATCCGATACTCGGGAACGGCTCTGTAGCTGACAATCGGTTTAAATCACTTATCATCATGAAGCTTTACGTCGGAAATTTTTCCTTTGACATGACAGAAGGCACACTGAGGGAACTCTTTGAGCCGTTCGGCACTGTTTCTGAAGTCAAACTGATCACTGATCGCGAAACCGGCCAGTCGCGCGGCTTTGGGTTCGTTACGATGGGCAATGTTTCGGAAGGGAATGCGGCAATCCAGGGTCTCGATGGAAAGGATAAAGGCGGCCGCAAACTCAAGGTTAATGAGGCTCGCCCAAAAGATGATCGTGGGGGGCGCCCTTCTCCTGGATCGCGTCGCTAATTCCCATCTTCATCACTTAGCAGCCCTTGTGTCCGAACAACTTTTTCCTGCCTTCGTGAATCAGGTCTGCCGTTTTTTCTCGCGACGTTCATCGTTCTGTGAGCTTCACCAAGGTTCGTCGCGGGCCCAGCTCATTGCTTTCCTCCTTTGGCCGCCAGTCGCCTCCTCGTAGAACTCCCCCGCCCTGTCATCTCGCAGAGTTTCGAGGCGAGGCCTTCGGCATCTGCGCAACGCTTTTGACGGCGTATTTCGGCTGCCAGCGTTCCAGCGTGGGCTTTTCCAGTGTTACTCATATATTCCAAGCCACAAATCCAATCCCAACAAGGCCGCCCCGGGCGAGCCTCAGTTTCCCTAAGCCCCACCTCCTTCATCGCGAAAACGCAGCAGCAACGCTTCAAGCTGATTAAGTGCCTCTTGCTCATCGGCCCGATCGCCTCGAGGACGACACGGGCGCCGCAATCCAGATCGGCACTAAGCACTTCCAGCAGGCTGGCCGCCGAGAAATTCTCCTCGCCTTTCCAAATCGTGATTGTGCTCTTGAACCTGATCACGCACCGGACAAACAGCGCCGCGGGTCGCGCGTGCAACCCGAGCTTGTTGACAATTTCGACTTCTTTGCGCATGCAGTTCAAAGCGGCGGTTTGCGCCAGACTTGTCGCGCTACCCATTCATGAAGCAACCGTGGGAGCGGCGTTGCTCGACCGTGAGAAATTCGACTGCATACCCCGATGTTTCCCTGAATGGCAGATTGTCTCGAGGCTATGGCTTCCAGCCGCTCGGCGCGATCAGGCAGTTTATGGTTGCGGCACAGTCGGCAAATGATCCATGCACTAAATCTCGACGCGCCCTCCCAGTTCGACGGTGCGGTTGAAAGGTAGCTTGAAAAATTCCGCTGGCCTTTGAGCGTGCCGGCTCATTGCTACGAAAAGGTGTTCACGCCACCGTGCCATACCAGGCTTCCCCGTGCAGACGATCGTCTCGCGCCCTAGGAAGAAACTCGTTTTTTGCTCCTCGATGACGAAGTCTTTCATCGTGCAACATTCGATGATCTCGCTGATTGTCGGTGTTTCCATAAAGCCGAAGTGAGCGATGATTCTGAAAAAACCTTGAGAGAGATCTTTGATTTCAATGCGGGAGTCTTTTGCAACGTATGGGATGCGATCGGTGAGGATTGTGAGCACAATGTTGCGCTCGTGAAGCACGCGGTTGTGCTTGAGATTGTGCAGGAGCGATGTTGGTGCCCCTTTGGGCTGTCCCGCCAGGAACACCGCGGTGCCCGGCACCCGCGCGGGGAGTCCGGACTCCCGCCCGAGCGCAGTCGTCGAGGTGATAAGGTCTCTGAGCGAAAGCATTTGCAGAGCATTCTTGCGCAGAAGGTAGCGGCCCTTTTTCCATGTGGTCATCTGCAAGAACACGACCGCGCCGATCGCAAGAGCGAACCATCCGCCTTGCATTACTTTGGCGCCATTGGAGACAAGGAACGTGCCTTCCACAGCGAGCAGGAGAGCGCACAGCGCCCCGGCGCGAAGGATGCTCCACTTCCACACCCGGCGAGCTGCAAAATAAAGCAGCAGGGTTGTGGCGATCATGGTTAGGGTTACCGCGATGCCGTAGGCGCTTGCCAGGGCGGAGCTGCTCTTGAAGCCAATGACCAGCGCGATGCAGCCTAAGGCGAGCAGGGTATTGATTTGAGGAATGTAAATCTGTCCGTGCTCTTCGTGGGAAGTGTGCCGGATGTTGATAAAGGGCACATATCCCATCTGCACGGCTTGCATTGTGAGAGAGAAAGCGCCGGAAATCAGCGCTTGGGAGGCGATCACAGCAGCTGCCGTCGCCAGTGCAATAAGTGGCCATAGTAAGTAGTTTAAAAATAAATACGTACGCTCTGATACCCAAGCTGGCTAAACCGAACTCGCTGGCGGCGAGCCGCCGAACGGAGCGGTCCAAGTCAAGGCAGCAACGGAGGACGCGCTTGGATGCCACCACCTCCCGGTGATCCAGCAACCAGACCACGGTGCGCGGCGCGAGGTACCATGCGGCCAGCACACCGGTGACGCGCAGGCGCAAACCGCGACGCGCGCGGGACAACGGCGAATGCCTCGCGGCAGTCAGACGTGCGTGACGAACAAACCAGCGCAAAACGATGGCTTGGTGCGGGGCGGGCGCGCCGTGGCGGAGAAAGCAGGCGAACAGCAGCGCGTTGCTTCGGGCTACGCCCGCTTGCCGCGCACGGCAGCGACCGAGCGCGTCGAGTCGGCGTCGGATGTCCAGCAACGAAGCTGCGCGAGGATCACCCGGCGAATCGGGAGCGGAACTCCCGAGTCGGGCAAGGTAGACAGAGGCATGCGTCCTCGTCTCGCCTACAAGTACGGTGCGATTACAACCATTTGTGCTTCATCCGAAAAGTAATGGCTTAGCCGACGAAGGTGAACTTGGCTTCATGAAGAGCGTAGAGGCGCAGTTTGAGAAAATCGTCGTCGCGAAAGCCAAAGGCGCTGGCGAGCAGACCGCGAATCTTGCGATTGATGCCTTCCATCTTTCCGCTGGTCAAACCGGTGTGGTAAAAGCTCAGGATTCCCTTGGCGTGGCGGAGGAGGGTTTTTGCCATGGCCTGGAGTTGGCGAATTCCGCTGGCGGTGGCTTTTGCGGCCCATTCGCGCAGGAAGGCCCAGGCTTTACGCCCATCATCCTGCTGCCAAAGTTCGCCCAGTTCCTCTTTGAGCAGGTAGGCGCATTGGAGAGGTTGATTGATTTCCAAGCTTCGCTCCAATCGCTTGGCGGCGTCCCTTTCCAAGTTGTCCCGGCGATGCAGCAGCAGCCATCGCAAGCCCTTAATGGCTTCCTTGGCCGTTCGGTCCTGCGTTTCCCGGGCCAGTTCCCGCCGCAGATCATCGAGACGTTCGTTCATCAGCTTCATGACATGAAAGCGGTCGAAAGTCAGAATCGCGTGTGGCGCGTGGGCTCGCACGCTACAGGCATATGCTCCGCTCATGTCCATGGCCACCGCTTTGAGCCGAGCTCCGCTGAGCTTGAAGCGGCGCCAGAACTCACGCAGAGCCTCTGCCCCGCGGCCTTCCCCCACCCAGATGATCCGAGCGCTCTCCATGTCCATGACCAGCGTGATGAATTTTCGCGTGCGCCCCAGATAGAGTTCATCAATGGCGATCTGGCGCACCCTGCGGTATCCGATGCGCCGATAGTCCTTTTCCAGCCGCCCTTTCACCACTGCCTTAACCGTGTCCCAACTCAGGCGCAGCCAGCCAGCGATGTCGCTCAGAGTCATGAATCGCGCCAGATCCACCATCAGGCACCCGAGTTTGCGCGTGATTTTCGTGTAGGCTTCGACAAAGGGGGGGACTGCTCGAATTCCTCTCCCGTCGTCGTGTTCAACCATCGCGGCACCTTCACCCTCAACACCACAGGCTTCAGCCCGATAGCCACCGTGCGCACATCCCGCCACCGAAAACCACGACGCATCAGTTTCTGCCCCGGCGGCACTTCCGGACGCTCTTCGGGCTCCAACTCGAAGATGATCTCCCCCTTCTCATACCGCGTCCGACGATACCGGTAACCCTTGATTCCAAATCCATGATAAAGAAGGCTCTTCATCTTTCCTTCCTACCAGCTTCTCCTCCCTATGCCGAAACTTTCCGGATGAACCCAAAAATCAGAGGAATTTTGGGCCACACTGCGGCGCACTAGGGTGTGACATTGCCGCAGAACCTTTTTAGGTCGCCTCCTAGAATGCCCTTTCTCACTCGTGTGTAACGTAGCCATGACTTCGGAAGCCCTTTCCGCTCCAATGGGAGAAATGACGCTCAAAGAAGCAAGAACACAGGTCCAGAAATTTTTATTGATGGCGATCTTGGCCACGCTTGTGGTCTTCTCGATAGACGCATTGCTCATCCCTTCTGACTATCACTTCTTAACTCCAATCCTTCTTATCAGCATAACCGCAGTCTTTGGCTGGCTTTGGGAGCGCCGTGCGGGCACTCAATCTGATTGGATGGGCAATCTGATCTTGGCCCTCGTGCTCTTGGGCGCTGGGGTGGTAATGGTTTGGCGGCATTTGTTCGATCGGCCGGGGACGTGGCTCATCCCTTTCCTCTTTCGCTTATATCCTCTTGGGCTCGCGAGCGTAATCATCCACGAGTTTTGGCTCGCCTGGCGGAAATTTGGCAAAAAGCCATAAGCGCCCGGGCGCGCGCTGCGGGGCTTTTGGCGCACGGCAGGCCGGGGCCGGGGCTTCCGTTACACGGCTTGCCGGCCGCGGCTTCTTTTCCTTCCCGGTCTTGCGCGCCGGGGATCCATCCTGCTTGCGCATTGCCGGTTTCCGCTTTGACTGTGGCGCGCTGTAGGCCTTTTGATCGCCGGCGAAGGTCATCGAGCGGACACAGCGGCAGCAAGCCTTCAGACGATTATCCAGCAATCCGTTTCGCTGTCGGGCGTGCCGACTTCGATCGGGCGCATCAAAATTCGAACCTGATTATGTTCCATGGCGGCGACGAGCCGGGTTACTACCGACCAGCCAGCCGCGGTAACCCAAGTTAAGCAAATCGGTCAAAACGTACGATGTGTACTCCCAGAAATAGGTAATCTCCTTTAATAATAGAAGAAGTACAGAAGAAAGAAGAAATGGGGGGACGTCTGGGCGCCCAGCGCCCAGGTTTGTTGGGCCAGATGCGCAAGTCAACGTGGCCGCCAATTGAGCGAGATTCGCGGATTTTTGCCCTTGCTCCGCTCGATGGAGATGTGCCCAGTTTTTTCAAGGAGTTTCAAAGCCCGGCGTTTTTGGTACCTCGACACATCGAACCGGATTGTGGCAGGAATTCTGGAACCAAAGCCGATTCATAACACACAGAATAATCAGCGCCGGGCAACGGGTCCCCGTCGCGATGTCCTCCAGTAGTTTTGCCGGGAGCATATAGAATTTGAACCCTTTCGCCCCTGGAAACTTGGGCGATTCGCGGCGCCCAGCCGGCGCAGATTTCTTTGTTTGTGAAAGGTAAGATTCTGGAAGTCGAAAGGCCTCCAGGTCGAATGAATCTACGGATTTTGGCATAAAAAAGTCGCCACTTCCCGCCACATCCGCTCTCCGCGGCGGTCGGAGTAATGGTCCGGATGGCAAATCAAACGCGCTTCGGTTTGAAGCATGAATCCGCGGAGCACAATCCGAGAGGCTTCGGCCATGAATTGACGCATCCGTTCGACGTCGGCATCGAGTTGCTCGAGCGGCGCGCAGATCAAAAACGCATCGTGCACCGGGGCGCAGATTTCGATTCCGCTCTCGATTCCTAGGCAAGAGGCAATCCGTAGCATTTCCGCAGCGTTGCTTTGCATAGGGTAATTGCGTGTGGAGCGCGGATTCGGCGCCGGCGGAATCCACTTGGTCCAGCCGAAGGTTGTCCATTGCCTGCCGTAGAGAATGGCATGGTTTACGGCGTTGTCGCTCCATTGCAGCCCTTTCCAGATAGTTTGGAAAAAAAAATGTCGTCCCCCACCTTGAAAGCCCGAGATTCGAAGTTCTGTAGCCACTGGAGATCCTGGTCCAGGCCGGACGCGCTGTCTGCCGGAGGGATGATGTGCTTAACGATGAGGCTTTGCCACTCCCAGAAAAGTTCCTCGTCGTTTGGCGAGCATATGCAGCACGGAGCAATCTCTACTCCGAAATACGCAACCCGGCAAGCTCGGACAAAAACGGCTGAGCGCGTTACCATGATGCGTTACCATGCGCACACTGCCTAGGTTGATAATATCAGTATAAGTCATTGACTGACAGAGATAACCTACCAAAGCTCGGGAGCTAGAATTTGATCTCAAAGGTCCACTTTTCATTCGCTGGCAACGCCGTGACCGGCTTGCACTGCATCGGTTCAATAAACGCAGGTTCTGTGCGCTTCCGAATTGTTTGATGTTCGTCGTCTTTGCCTCCGCTTCGATATTTCTCGGCGCGCCGACCTGAAAAGGCCAGATTGATCCACGCGCCCGGATTTTCCGGGTCAGTTCACACCAACAACATTATGCCAATAGTCAAAAGCGCCCGCAAACCAAACGCAGCTTTGATGAAACCCGTTCAGCCTGATGATACGCCTAGCCAAGATTGTAGGATCGAAGCCGCTTCCACGTAGCGAAGTGACCAAAAAGATATGGGATTACATCAAGAAGAACAAACTTCAGGACGCAAAGAAAAAGACGCTGATCAATGCTGACGATGTCCTCAAAGCTGTCTTTGGAGGCAAGAAACAAGTTACCATGTTCGAGATGACGAAACACGTTTCTGGGCATCTGAAATAGCAGCTTCGTTCCTGAAAAGCTTCCACCAGGCGAGGAGTTTCGGCCGCGCGACGACTCGTTCGCTGAGGAAATCGGCCGAATCAGGGTCGCGCTGCCCATCCCCTTCGAAAAGAGAACGAGATCTTGGTTTTCTTGTTCGTTCGGGTAGGGCGGATTACGAATTTTCCTAGGGAATTTCGTTCGTTATCATCGGGAATGGCCGACGAATCAAGACTTGAAGAATCGTGGTTCACCAATGGTGACATTCGCCTGCACGCCGTGGCAGCCGGTCCTCGGGACGGGCCGGTGGTCATCCTGCTGCATGGTTTTCCAGAGTTCTGGTATGGCTGGCACAATCAGATAGCTCCGCTCGCGGATGCAGGCTTTCGCGTGATTGCTCCCGACCAACGCGGCTACAACACCAGCAGCAAGCCTCCAGGAATTCCCGCTTACCAAGTGTCACAACTCACTTCGGACGTGATCGCCATTGTTGACCAGCTCGGCAAAGATCGCGTGCACGTGGTCGGCCACGATTGGGGAGCGCTGATAGCGTGGAGCGTGGCTATGCAGCATCCGGATCGCGTGATTCGTCTTGCCATTCTCAACGTGCCGCACCCGGCGGTCTTGCAGCACAATATCCGCACCAACCCGCGCCAGTGCCTCAAGAGCTGGTACGCGCTGTTCTTTCAGATCCCGTGGCTGCCTGAGCTTCTGATTTCGGCAAATGACTTCTGGCTGGGCAAGCGGTCGCTTGTCCTCAGCAGCCGCCCGGGCACATTTGCAGCTGAAGATCTCGCGCGCCACGCCGAAGCATGGTCGTATCCGGGATCCATGACAGCGATGCTTAACTGGTACCGTGCATTCTTCTGGTGCGCTGCAAAGTTCGCCGATCCGCAAGTGCATGTGCCAACCCGCATTCTCTGGGGTAAGAAGGACATTTTCCTCCTCGCCGAAGAGGCGCAAGAGAGCTTGCAGTATTGCGCCGACGGCAAGCTGACATACTTTCCCGACGCCACCCACTGGCTGCAACACGAGGAACCCGAGCGGGTGAATGAGTTGTTGATTGAGTTCTTTTTACAAGCGTGACTAGTTAGAGCAAACCGAACGCAGCTACTGTTGTCGCATCTTTCATGTTGCTTGAACGATCATTGATTCGACATCGGAGTTGCTCTCTAAGGGTTTTGGATTTTCAGGACACAGGAGCCGTGCAACGTTGGCGCTTATGCATTTAGTCATCTGTTTTCCAGCAGCTGGGCGCATCTCTTGATTGTTGTAGAGGCGGCACATTAGCTCAGTGCGGTGTCGTTAGCTCCGTCCACGTCGAGTTCACGCACGCGCTTGCGGTCCCGTTCTGACTGCACGGCTGTGCGGAGTGTTTCGCGCACGGCTTGGACGTCGGCGATGGCGCGGAGGACGATCCTAGGTGTGCTGGCATCGGAGGTGACGAGGGTCAGGTTGCCCAAGCCCACGAGGCGCAAGAACAGGGGCTGATCCATGACGTAGTCTTTGACACGGAAGAGTTCGAGTTCGTCCAATCGACGGTTCAGGATCCCACGAGTGACCTTCATGCGTTGCGTGGTCAGTTCATAGACGGTCGTCCGGGTAATCCACCAGCGGACCATCCACATGCAGATGGGCACGACGAGCCCCGCGGCGGACAGTCCACCCGTGAAGGGTACGCCGGCCAAGGCCCCGGCAGCGAGTAGCGCGCAGAAGAAGTAATACCAGAAATGAACCCACTGTGAGGTATGCCCTTTCCAGAGGACGGCCTCGGGTGACGGCGTGGAAATGTCTAGGTCAGGCATAACGGCGAGTCGGTCGATTCAAGGTTAGCTGCAGGGAGCGCTTCCGCCAAGGTCAACTATTCTCTGAATCCTCTTCCGAATTGCTGGCGCGCCTGCGTGCCGCTCTAAGAAACAAAAGCCCAGTCCGCGTTTTCGAAGAAAGATCACCCCACCAACAATCACCGTTCACAGCCTGGAAAGAGGGCCGCAACAGGGTAAATCTCAAGCTCGCCAGGAAGTCTTCCATTAGTCGCTCGTGTGAATTAAGATGACGTGGACGCATTCCACCGCGTCCTTCTCCGCGAGCCACAGAGCTTGCTCGCAAGCTATCTTTGAGGCTTCCGAAAAATCGGTTGAGAACCACGAGGCGCCGAAAGTTATGCGTGTCGATCCGTGGCTGAACGACGAGCATCAGCGAGCATCGGGCGCTTTCCACCAATTTTCGCGCGACGGAGCTAAGAAAACGTCGCCGATTGAGCGCGGGCCCCTCAAACGCCCCGGCCACCAGCAGTTCGATGCCCGCTTGCTCCGCGGCGCTCAACAGGCCCTGAACTGATTCGGATTCGGACTGGTTCCAGACGATGTGCTTCTCAACGGGTATAGCGAGCTGGTTTGCTGCTTCTCGTAGATGCGCCTGGCTTTACGCCTCGCCGGTAGTGGCGTGAATCAAAGCCAATGGCACGCCGAGCCGCTCCGCAAACCTCGATGCTTCCGCAAGCAGTGAGCGCGCATGCATCGTCGTCAGCGCCGCGCCCACCTTCCTGATTTGTGGGGATGTCATTTCAATGACGGCCATTTTGAGAAAGTGTGTTTGCTTCGACCGCGGGCTGCGTGCCTATTACGCCGCTAACCTCTCTGAGACGCGCAACACGCAGGATTGCCTCCAATGAATCTCGATCAATGTTGTGTTCAAGTTGGATCTCACGTTGCCGAAATTGGTTAAATGACAAGCTCTTGGACTGCAACGCACAGCCCGCCGCATGTTCTCCGGTGAGAAGAACTCCTGGGGGAAGCGTTTCCCCACTTCATTCCAAAGCCCGGCTGAGTGCCTCCGCCGTCTACGAAGGTGGAAACTCCAGGATACGCCGGTCACGTGCGGCGACGGTGTCCTTCTCGTTTCTCCGCGACTTTGCGAGATCGTTGCGCCGTGCTTTTCGGGGAAGGATTAGCTTCCCTAACGAGCTGGTCGATTCGTCGAGTATGCTTCGCATACATCTCAAATATCTTATTTTGGTTCCGCAGTTGATTTCTACGCCTAATCGCGCCCGAGAAAAGTACCGTTCCTCCGTTAAGCGAGTACCGCCCCGGTGGCCCCTTAAATGGGACAAAGCTGTAGCCCACTTGGTATCCATTTATCCAAGCACGAAGGCACAGTTCGTTGTCAAAGCAGATCCCTGGCTCGCCCGCGCGTGAGAATGAGTAATTCCAGCCTCCAAGAGCCTCGTAGTGTTCTTTACGAATGAAGTACGGTCCGATGTTTACGTGGTGCACGAATTGAAACGGTGCTGGTCCCCAGATCGGCTTCGCCTTGCTCGGATCTGGATGAAAGCTACGAAATGCCATAAAGCCGCCGATGATCGCCAGATTTGGATAAGTGTTGAATCGTTTGAGCGCATCAGTCAGCCAGCCAGTGTTATCCGGTATGAAATCGTCGTCCTGGACTAAACAAACGATTTCCGCGGCGGCGAACCTGATCGCTCGATCAAGAATTCTGACCTCATGGAGATCATTTGAGTGAATTAGGAAATCGTTTGGCCGATTCAAATGGGACCTCCACTTTTGATAAGAACCGTCCAACGAGCCATCATCACAGACAATCAATTCTTGATTGCCCATACGCCTAAGTTCGGTATAAAGCTTATCAAGATTCGTTAAGCGATTAAACGAGTGTACCGACAAATGCAATTCTAGGTCGCTCGCAATATCTCAGAGAAGAGGATCGGCGACGAGCCTTGTCCTCTCGAACGCGTCGAATCAGTCTTGGGTTCGGCATCCGTGGTGCAGTTGTCGGGTGTTGCATTTGGCGTTGGTGTCGGGTTGTTGTTGTCGATTTGCGTCGCGCACCGCTTGCTGTAGCAAAAAGCGTGGCGCGCGGCAACAGGCACGTCGATCCTGAAGCATTGGGCGATCTCGAAGCTCCGGACTGAGCAAAATGCGTTTGCCCTGCTGACAGATGCGCTCTGGACCAACTCGGCTTATTAGCACTACCTAACTTCTCTCGCAAAGGTAGTGAAATCCTGGTTGACTGCATCAATGAGGATGAGTATTTGATTTCGATTAACCATGGGTGGTTGGATACAAGAAGTTCGTACAACCGCGTGCGACCCAGGCGAAGACAGAGGGCGTCGTTTCCGACAAATGCGCCGGACAGTTCCCAATGCATCGCATTCTTCGCCAGAAGCGGTGAAGCTGCATGTCATTTGTGAAAGGGACGTGGGCCTATTCTCGCTCGTCCAGCAGGTGGTCGCAAATGTTGCTTGGGCTATCCAAGAAAACCGTGTTCCAATTGCCTATTTGCGGGAGAGAACGTGCTACTGGACGCCCAATGGCTACCGGGATAGGGATTCAGTCTGGGAATATTACTTCGAGCCGCTAGTTGCCGATTATCCGGCTGATAGGGTTCCGCCTTGTGTTCGGGCGATTATTACTCAGAATCACCCCCATCCCCAGGAGGTTGGCTACTTCGCCGATGAGCATACTTTCGTATCCAACCATTTTGGAGACCATCCTGCCTTGAAAGGCAAGTCGTTACTAATTCCCTACCTGACCGAGGATCCCAATGACGCCTTGAGACGCGTGGCGAGTGTAATCATTCGAGACTTCGTTCGTCCTCGCCGTTACATACACGAGAAAGCCAATCAGTTTTTCAAGGGACATTTGGAGGGACACTACGTCATCGGCGTACACGTCCGAGGAACCGATGCTGTTGCCAAGCAAGAAATTCGCAAGCACCGAAAAGGGTCACTGAAATTGGTGAACTACGTAAATGAAATAGAGCGCCTGCTGAAACGGGAACCTGACGCTAAGATTTTCGTAGCAACGGACGCGCAAGTTTACTTGGACTACTTGAAGGCGGCGTTCGGAAACCGCGTGATTGCTTACGAGAGCATCCGTCATCAAAATGGCGAGGCAGCCGGAAAAGGGCCGACGGGATGGATTATGCCTGGCTATATCGCTAGTAATCGAGATCGGGCGGCGCAGAACGGCGAAGAAGCCGTTATCGAATGCTTAATGCTCGCACGAAGCAACTACCTTGTTCATAACGGATCTAGTCTCTCAAGGACGGTTCTATTGAATGATCCGGATATGCCTCATATTAACACCCATTGGCAGGCGATCAGTGGAAGATATCTGTGATAATTCTACTTTTTGCTCGGGGGAGTTGCGGCGTTTCGAAAACCTCGACCAAGTTGAAGACTTCCTTGTGAACAGGGAACAGTCCGCCACTTGAAAAGCCCTGCCGACTATTTCAAACCGCCGATCCAATCCCATAAGGGCTTCAGATCGAGCGCCAATCCGCGAATGCCTTTATCAAGATTGATGGCATGCTGCAGGTGCTCTTTCGCTTCTTCCATGCGGCCCGTGACGCTCGCATAACAGGCGAGATTGAAGGCGATTAGCGCGTTTTTGGGATGTATCGCTTGCGCCCGCAGCAGAATGATTTCTGCCTTCTCAACGCTTTCGGAGCGTCTAAGCGCACACGCGAGACTGATCCACCAGCCTGCGGTTTGAGGATCAACCTTTACAAGGTGGCCGGCCACCGCAGCGGCCATATCCCACTTCTTGGCCACCATGTAGAGGTTAACGCGTGCGCCCAGGACTTCGTTGCGCGTCTTATCTTCTGGCGCAATCTCTTCCAGGACCATTGCCGCAGCGTCGAACATTCCCAGTTCGCGATAGCCACTGGAAGCAAGGACATGCCTTTGCCAATCGGCTTTCAAGGGATCGGAGCTTCTTGAAGGAAGAAAAAGAGCGCCTTTGTAGTCCCCCAGGTTACAAGGAGGAAGGCGCCGGCCGTCACAGCCAAATTGACGAGCGACCAGAAATGATGATCATCAGGTTGTCGGCGCAGAGGGCGTCTTTTTTCCATGGCTTGCGGTGCTCAACTCGAACGCCATCTGTTCAGGATAGGAACGTCCATAGTGAACTAATAAGCGAGACACCGCGACGCGAAAACGCAATTCGGCACCTGGCTGGCAGCCGATTGCCACTCCGGAAAGTGCCCCTTTCTTTAATAAAGACTCATTCATCACTTTTCCTTTGCTTTTCTGATACACGTTAAATAAGCGGTTGAAGCAGCCGGATTCTGCCAAAGTGACAGGATTTCCGTTAATAACGAGACTTTATGGCTACGAAGAAGAAAGTTCCAGCGCGCAGGGCTGTCACACGAGCCTCTGCGGAAGTGGCGGACATTCCCGCATCAACTACCAAAATTCCAGCGCAGTTGCAGCAATTTCTCGAGCAGACATCGGTCCCCAAGGGATTCGTTAACTCCAAGCAGCTTGCGCTGGAGGAGCTGCGAAAGCGCATGAACGAGCTTAATTTGAGGCCCACCGTGCTGCTGGAGCGACTGCTGGCAAGCGTGAACCGCATCAAGCCGGCGCACGTCCCAGCAGAAAAGTTGCCGGAAGAGATCAAGGCGTCCATCCGCGCATTGAAGCCAGAAGCTCGACGTTTCCACGGCGTCAAGCTTGCGCTCCCTTGGTTTCCATTTCCTGCGCTGATTTCTTCCTGTGCAGATCGATTCGGATACATGTCGTCCGCCGCCACGCGAGCAGCGACGAAGTTGCCGTTCAATGCCACGACGCAAGCGCTCCTCGAAAAGCTCGGCGACTTGATGGGAGACCCCGGCCGTGATCCCAATCCCGGGTCCCACGATCCGACTGACGCTGGCGTGTCGTCAATACCGGCAGGCTTCACGTATTTCGGTCAATTCGTGGACCACGATATCACATTCGACGTCTCATCGTCTCTCGATGTCGCCACCGACGCGAACACGATTAATAACATGCGAAGTCCTTCCCTGGATCTCGATTCTGTGTACGGGCGCGGACCCGGCTTAGACCCCTTCCTCTACCTGTTTCCTTCCTCGGGTCCGTCCACCGCGATAAAGTTCCAGACAGGTACGAATAGAAGTACCGGTCCCGGTGGACCTAGCAGCAATGGCACACCTGGAGGCATGGTCGCGCAATCGAGCTTCGATGTCCCGCGCATACCGGGCACGAACACGGCCGTCATTGGTGATCCACGAAACGACGAGAACCTAATAGTTGTGCAATTTCATCACGCGATGCTGCGCCTTCACAACGCCGTCGTCGATCTGCTGCTGGCAGCTGCGTTTGCGGGCGACATCTTCGCCGAGGCCAAACGGATCGTGACGCACCACTACCAATGGGCCGTGGTGCATGACTTTCTGGAGAGAATCTGCGGCGCCGCCGCGGTGAACGACGCGATGGCGAGCGTAGTCGCTCTGGTTGGTAGCTCATTCCGCATGCCCGTCGAATTCGCCGTGGCTGCCTATCGGTTCGGCCACAGTATGATCCGCGACACATACTTTGTGAATTTCAACTTCCCAACCGCCACACTGGGACAGGTGTTCGAGTTCAATCGCAACCCGCGGCTGCCGGTGTTCTCCAATTGGGTCGTTGACTTCAACTCGCTCTTCGAGACGGGTCAGCTGGGGCCGACTCCCAATAAGGCCCGAAAAATCGACAGCTTCATGGCCAACGGTCTGGAGACACTGCCCGGCTTCACGGGACTGATGGCGATTCTGGCAACGCGGAACCTTCGGCGAGGTCTGGCTCTCGGTCTGCCGAGTGGACAAGGCATGGCCAAATTTTTGGGCATCGCGCCTATGAGCTCGGCGCAGCTGACGTCAGGGTTGCCGGCGGCCGAAGTGACCGTGCTGAACTCCAACGGTGGTCTCCTGTTGAAAAAGACACCGCTTTGGTATTACGTGCTTCGCGAGGCCGCTCTTCTAGCGGGTGGCAATCAGTTGGGTCCGGTCGGCGGCAGGATCGTCGCGGAGACGTTCGTCCGGATGCTGAAGCGCGACGCGTCCTCTTACCTAAACGTCCTGGGCGGATTCACGCCTATTCTTCCCTCGGTCACGGCTGGAGACTTTACGGTGGCCGATCTGGTGACCTTCGCCGGCGTGACCCAGCCCTAAAGTTCGGGCCCGAGGAGGGAGCGAAGGAAGCAGGACAAAATCGCAACGCTTGGGATAATCGATTATGCTCTGGGTCCGCGACCGCTTGAGGTGCCGCATAAATGCAGGTCGGGTGTAACCCCATCGCCTGGGGAACTGGCTTCAGGTGAGCGCGCAGACGGGCGAACCGAGCGATGCGGCATCGATGATCTGCGCCAAACGTCAGAGGCTGCGAGCCAGCCGATTCAAGGACCTCGGTGCGAGTCTTGTCTTCGGGCTCGATCTCTTCGAGAGCCAGCGCCGCATCGTCGAGCATTCCAAGCTCAAGGTAGCCGCTCGAAGCAAGAACATGCCTCTGCCAGTCACCACTCAAGGGATTGGAGACTCTTGAAGGAAGACGAAGAGGGCCTTCGTGGCCACCCAGGCTACGACCAGGAAGGCACCAGCCGTGACGGCCCGCACGGTTGGAACTAATCGGCAACTCTGCGGAGAAACGGTGAAGGATATCGCGAGCGGGCCGTTGAACGAAAGCCAGGACGCCGCAAGAAGTTATCAAAGGGGTAATCGAAATCCACGTCCTCCTAACCCGCTCTCGTTTTGACGGCGGTATTCTGCGTAGCTTGCTTCCCCGCGTTTCGCTAGCGAAATCGACTTCTGGTCTTTTGCGGTTCTGATGGCCGCGCAGAACGAGGCCTCTATTTGCGATCTCGTCGGCACCAACCGCTGCGAGAAACACGCCGCGGAGCCGGTGCAGTTCGGCACACCAATGGCGATCTTCAGATCTTTCGATCACCGCTTCCGCCTCGCTTATCGCCTCAAGAGCTTCGGGGGTACGATCCGCGAGATCCAGGGCTTCGGCTTTTAGTGCGAGATAATATGGCACGGCAATGATCGCGCCGGTTGCCCGCCAGGCGTCTATTCCGTCCTCGATCCACGCAAGACCTTCCGCGGTGTCACCGGAAGCGCTGCGCATCCAACCCCGGAGAACCTCTCCTCCAGTCAGAAAAAACGCCAAATTTTGACGTGTTGACAGCTCAATCAAATCCGATGCCAAGCGCTCGACTTCAGCAGGATTACGCTGATATTGGGCGAGAATCCCAGCATTCCACAGAGCCACAGCTAATGCGTGCATATCATTTAGCTCCTTCGCTAGCGAGATGGCTTCCGCCATGGTTGCGTCGCATGAGGCGGTCTCTCCGAGATGCCACTCGCATAGCGCCTCATAGCACACACAAGTGACGGCGGGCGCGGTGACCTCTTCAACCGGAGACTGTACGCCACCAGAGCGCCAGATCCGAACACCACGCATCGCATATTGTCGCGCGGTCTCGAAATCGCCCAAAAAGTAGTGCGTCGCTGCCAAAGCGCGATAGGCTCCCATCATTAGCGCAGACTCATTCTGGTCCTGCGCCAGTGAGTAAACTCGCTTGGCGATTTTCATCGTTGCGCTCAGCTTGTCAGTGACGAGGGAATAGCGCCACAGACCTCTCAGTGCGGAAAACAAGACCAGGGGTCGATTAAGCGAATCACACAAGGACTCAGCGCGTTCGTAACAAGGTAGCGCGTCCGGTGCTGCGAATCCTCGAGTGGCCGTTAGATATAGCCCCGCCTGCATAAGAATGAAAAGCTGATCTTCCGCAGTAAGACTCTGCCCCTCGACGCCCTTTTCCACGGGTGAACCCCAGCGTCCGTGTTCGAAGAAATGAACTAAAACCGAGAGCAATGCTCCTCTGGCTCCGAGGACCTTAGCAGCAAAGAAGGCATCTCCCCGCTGAATCCGCGGGATGTAAACTTCACGCAGCGCTTCGCGAAATAATCCAGCATTGCAACCGCAGATTACTGCTAAGAAAAGTGGCTCCATCTCGCTGAAACTATCCGGCAGCTGGGGCGCAAGCATTCGATAATAGTTAAAGAGCCGCCTATTGCATTCCTTCCAAGCCTCGGTTCGTTGACTCCGAAGCTGTTCTCCAAAGTATTCCCGAACGAGAGGATGGGTATCGAGATGTCCAGGATTGTGCGGATCTTCCCCAGCGAGGAGTCTTGCTCTTCTTAACCTGGCAAGAATCGTTCGCCACTCGCTCGGGCTCAAATCCATCAACGACTCTGTCAGGCCAGGAATCGCAGGTGATTTCAGCAGGACTCCAAGCACTTTTCGGTCAGCGGGTCGATCAAATAGACCTAATATGCGAAGAACTGAAAGCTCAGGTCCCTCTCCAAACCAGGTCTGGTAAGATTCCATGACTTTTCGGGCATGAGCTCCCTGGCGTACGTCGTGAGAAAGACGTTCTGACACTTCCTTACGACAACGGATGTCTCCATTGTAAGCATCTGTCAGATAACTACCTAAAAGCGTCAGCGCCAGACAATGGCCATTGAACTCGCCGCTAGCACTTCGCAGCTCCGCTTCACCTCCTTTGACGCCCAGCGCTCGGAGCAGTTTTGCACCGGCATCGCTGGAGAGTTGCTCCAGGTCACGCCGCGGGGCTGAGGTGCGCTCGTGATCTGCAACGTCCACAATCGGCAGCCGCGTGGTAATTACACAAAGCCCCGAATTGAAGGCAGCAAGCTCGCGCAAAAGCGCCTGGAAGGAAGGATCACGCACCCGTCCTTCTTGTGGACCAGGCGGATTTTGGAGCGGCTCCAGGCCATCCAGAACCAGTAGGGTTCGGCGATGTGCGATGAGTTTCGCCAATCTTTCGCCCTTCTCCCATGCCGTTCCTACCCGTGGATCGGGATCTCCAAACCAAGTTAAAGCAGCGTCAAGAAATTCATCTGCTGAGGACGTGCCCCCACTGCTACCCTGCCGGTAAAAGGACCAGCCAAAAACGAGCTCCGCAGAGCGATAATGTTGTGCGGCCATCCCCCGGAGCCAATGGTTGACAAGCGTAGACTTCCCGACACCGGCCCAGGCAACGATCGTGACGATATCTACATCCTGGTTTGCCCACGCATCATTCAGGAAAGCGATATCCTCCTCTCGACCGAAAATATCGCTTCCAGTAACCGGCAATCTGGCTATTGAAATCTTCTCCGGTTCCAGTCTCGCTGGCGGCTTCCGAGTGACCGAATAGGAATTCCCCTCGACGAGCATCTGCCCCAATCTCTGATAAGCGATAGTACGGCCTTCGTCGATAGCGCCCCTTATCGTCGGCAACGCCTTCAGAAGTTCGGAGGGTGTCTGAAAACGCCGCCTGGGATCTTTATCGAGCAACACTTCAATGAAGCTGACGACCGGCGGCGGCACACTTTCGAGTTGCTCAAGTGGTAAGGATCCGTGCTGATGCTGATACATGACCTCAGCAGGAGACCCCAAAAATGGCACATGACCGGTTAGCATCTGCCACAGCGAAACACCAAGCGAGTAGAGATCCGATCGAATGTCCACATCGACGCCCCCAAATTGCTCGGGACTTGCGAATTCGGGCGTCCCAGCAAAACCGCCGGATGTTGAAATTGTTATCTGAGAACCTGCTTCACTGGTCGTCTTTGCCAAGCCGAGGTCGATAATTTTAGCAACTACACCGCTTGCCTCGTCTAAGTTCACCATGATGTTGCTTGGTTTGATATCTCGATGAACAAGTTCTTGCTTGTGCACTGCAGCCAAACCGGCGGCGACCTGCATCGCAATTTCCAGCGCCAACTTTACTTCAAGCGGTCCTGAGCGTCTGACGAGGTTTTCGAGAGTTTCTCCCTCCACAAACTCCATTGCGTAGAAGTAATCGTCGCCCGTTCTCCCAAGGTGGAAGACCGAGGCAACATTCGGGTGACGAACTTTGGCTGCTGCGCGGGCTTCACGCAAAAAACGTAACCGCGCCGTTTCGTCACCGAGATACTTTTCACTGATGACTTTCAATGTCACGGGGCATCGAAGATCGACGTCGAACGCTTTGTAGGTTACGCCCATCGCGCCGCGACCCAGCTCGACCGGTCTCCCGTCTTCGCCGATTAGTAGCTCGTAATGCTGAAATCGTCGTGCCACGCCTTGCGATTTCGGCTTGATCCCGCGCTCGGAAGAAGACTCGCCGGACTCAACGTCATCAGCGAGTGCCCCGTGCATCATGCACACCGGACAGAATTCCACTGCTCCGGAAAACTCATTACCGCAACTCGGGCAGACGCGTCTATCCTCCGTTTTCATGGGCACAACCGCCCTTCGGATGCAACCAAGGCGTCGCAAAGAGTCCAACGTGTAGCATGAAAGCTCGCAGAGCCTCCGCCGGAGGACTATGGTCGCGTTTCACCAAAGAATCAGTCGTTAACCAACAGTAGCGGGCGAAAGCCTGTTTAGGAACAAAATTCCTGAACCCTGCTGGATACCGGAAGAACCTCACCAAGGAGTGTGTGGTCGCACAATCGGAGCGGGGCGCGGCTGTGAGCGAGGATTACTTCTAGACTGATCCACCAGCCTGCGTTTTGCGGATCAACCTTTACCAGGTGGCTTGCAACCGCTGCGGCCATATCCCATTTCTTTGCCATCATGTAGAGGTGAACGCGTGCTCCCAGGACTTCGTTCGTGTCTTGTCCTCGGGCGCAATCTCTTCCAGGAGCCATCGCCGCATCGTCGAACATTCCCAGCTCAAGATAGCCGCTCGAAGCAAGGACGTGCCTTTGCCAATCGGTTTTCAAGGGATTGGAGACTCTTGGAGGAAGAAAAAGAGCGCCTTCGTGGCCACCCAGGTTACAAGCAGGGAGCCGCCTGCCGTGACAGCCAACACAATAAGCGACCAGAAATGATGATCCTCAGGCTGCCGCCGCAGCGGGCGTTTTTCTTTCGTTGCCTGCGTGCCAGGAGGCGGCGATTCGAAAAACGTCATGGCCGACAGATTCCTCGCCAATTTGTAGTTCACGATTCAAAACCGAGAATCGGCGTGTCCAGCGCTTTAGCTGCACGTACAGGATCGAAATATTCGCGCAGGAACGCGATCTTGCGCCGCCGCACGGAGGAACAACACATAGTCTTGGCGGTAGATACGCCCGTAGTTTGATAAGTCCCTCTGCCTTGACTTCCGCGACAGCCGCTTCCGGATTCGCTGAAGGCATGCACCTTGAGGTCATAGAAGCGGAAATTCTCCAGCCTCCAAGAACCATGTTACGTGACGCACCACTTCCGCCCGCCCTGATAGCCGCGCCGGATGGCCCATGGCGGGCGCGTAGGGAAGTTCCCACTACGAGATCATCGGCGATCAGCGTCTGCCATTGCGGGTTGTCTTGACGAGTGTCTGGAAATGTCGTCGCAAGAGATCGGAAGCGATCGTCATCTTAAGGCTTCTGCGTTTTGGTGTTCATTGAAAGAAATGATGCCTTTCAGTCTGCACTTCGGTAAGGCTCAAGTTTCACGGACCACCTCCGCAGGCTTTTTATCATCGCGCATGGCGACGAAAGTGCAATGCCGCAGCTTCGCCCCGTCTGTCCATTCGACGAACGCGACTTGGCAAACCAGCTTTGGCTTAAGCCAACGGCATTCCTTCATTTTCTCGGCCGTCAGGGCCTCTCCCCAGCGGGACGCCTTTTTCTCGGGCAGGTTGGTGAAGGGGCAACTGGGCGTCGCGAGCTTCTTGAACAGCGGGAAAATCTCGTCGCGATTACGGGCGACGAAGCCATTCCTGACCTTCGCCACGTAGAGCAAACGCTTGGCTTCATAAACGCCCACGAGCAGCGAATCAAAGCCGTGTGCGCCGGGCACGTAGCCGGCGATGACAAACTCTTGCTCGCGATTAGTGCGCTGCTTGATCCACGCCCCGGAGCGATTTCCGGATTCGTACAGGGAGCCGTTGCGTTTGCCGACCACGCCTTCGAGTCCTAGCTTCCGCACCGCCTCCAGCACTTGACCGGCGGGCGCTTGCAGCAGTGGGGAAAGCCGCAGCGGATCACGCGACTCGGGCAGCACTTCTTGCAAGCGTTCGCGCCGATGCTCAATGGGCTCGGCCTGCAACGCCTCGCCGTTTCGATTGAGCAGATCGAAGGCGTAAAGATAGACCGGGAGCGCTCGCGAGTGATTGTTTTGCAGAAGCTGGAAGGACGGCTTTCCCTGCTCATCAAGGGCCACGATTTCACAATCGAGCACGAAATCGCCGTCGATCGCGCGGAGCGCTTCAACGACAGCTGGAAAGCGGTCGTTGAACGTCTTTGCGTTGCGCGAAAACAACGTGACCTTGGGACCGCTCTTCACCGCGATGCAGCGGTAGCCATCGAACTTAATCTCAAACGTCCAGTCCCCATCCTCAGGCAGCGCGGTCACGGCTTTGCACTGCATCGGCTCGACGAAACCCGGCTTCACGATCAGGTGGCTCGGAGGTGGCCGCTTGGCGTGCTTCTCCGCTGGCGTGGTGCTCCTCCATTGCGCGTCATTGTCCTTCGCAATGCGTTGCAGCGTTCGGCCGCTGATCACCGAGCGATCATCGACTTTCTCGGTAATCGGCGGCATCTCCTCGCCCGCTTTGATGAGCAACCACTTGTTGCTGTCTTCCTCGCGGCGATCTTTCACCAAAGTCCATTCTCCCTTCAGCTTCGTGCCCCGCAGGATGAGATGCATCTTGCCGGCGTAAAAAGCGGCTGCGGGATTGCCGGTCAGGTCTTCGTATTCACCACGATCCCAAACCATCACCGTTCCCGCGCCGTAATTGCCCGGCGGGATCGTGCCCTCGAAGCTTTCGTATTCGAGCGGATGATCTTCCACATGCATCGCCAGCCGCGCCTCGCGCAGCTTGGTTGGCGGACCCTTCGGCACAGCCCAGGAACGCAGGACGCCCTGCATTTCCAAGCGCCAGTCGTAATGGAGATGACTCGCCTGATGCTTCTGAATGACAAATCGATGCACGCCTTTGCGCGCTCCCTCTTTCGTCGCTTGCGCGGCCGGCTCTGGCGTGCGCGTGTGATCGCGCTTCGCCGCGTATTCCCGCAAGCTCTTGTCGTGATCCCGACCTGACTTGTTGCGATTGCGCGGCCACGACGAGAGCTTCGGCGGCGGTCCAGCGGCCAGCGCCTTCGTGAAGACGGAGGGCAGGGTTTGTTTCAGCGTCAGCACCGGGGCGAACAGATCGCCAAGTCGCTTGACGCGCTTTACGGCTGCGGTTGGCGTGAAAAAGAGCATATCTGATTTTCGGCGCTTCACCGCTTTCGCCAGTTCCTCCCATGTGATCGGCACTGAGATGAAAGGCCCGCCCTCCTTGGCGCGCATCGCATACACGCCCACCGTTGTTTTGAAGTCCGAGTTCTGGCTCCAGTCGATGAGCACCTTCCCGCGCCGCAGCGTCTTCGCCATCTCCGAAACCACGCGATCCGGCATCTGCTGCGCAGCCAGCTCAGCGATCGTTTTGGCAAAAGGCTGCGTCATTTCGTAAGTCACCTCGCTGTTCAGCGGCACGTTCAGATGAAGTCCCTTCGAACCGGAGACTTTGACAAACGACTCCAGATTCAACGCCTCGAGAACGCCGCGCAAATGTAGCGCCACTCGCCCGCAATCAAGGATGTCCGCAGGTTCGCCGGGATCGAGATCGAAGACGATGGAAGTTGGACGACCCACATCCGGCGCTTTTGCGAGAAGTACATGCTTCTCGATGTCGCCGAGGTTCGTGACCCACACGAGCGTCGCGCGATCGTTGCAGAGCACGTAGTTGATCCTCGCTCCGTCTTCGCTGCGCGGAACCGCGAATCGCTGCACCCACAACGGCGTGTGCTTGGGCGCGTTCTTCTCGTAGAAATACTCGCGATTAATCCCCTCCGGGAAGCGTTTGAGCGTCAGCGGCCGGTCGCGCAGATGCGGCAAAATCACCTCCGCGATTTCGGAGTAGAACGCGATCACCTCGCCCTTGGTGAATCCGCTCTCGGGGAAGTAAACCTTGTCCACATTCGAGATTGCCAGCTCGCGGCCTTCGACTTCGATGAGTTGCTTCTTCGGCATTGGGAATAACCCACGGTCTCCGAGTGCTTCGTGACGAACTTCTGGATCACCTCCAAAATACGCCTATCGGCGTCATCCTGCAGTTCGCCGCTCGCCTTCAAATAGTCTCTTCGTGACGCGCAACGAATGATCGCCGCTCGCAACGAACGCACACGAGCACCTCCAAGGGAAAGAGCGAATCGCGCGTGCCTTGCACGAACAAGACAGGCGTAGACTGATCGCGCAGCGACTTTGTCGCGCAGCTTGCTGCAATCACCTCCGCCGCAGAGCGGATAGCCGAGGCAAACCACCGCCGCCACGGTTTCCTGCAAAGACAGGTGACATCTCACACGTTCGCCCACGCTCTTCTCGATCAGCACGACCGGTCGACGCCAGGAAACAAAAAAAGTTGCCGCCCGCGGCGCGAAGTCGCGGCCACGGGAAGTGAGGCCCTAGTCCATCGATTCTGACTCCAGGCGCCTCTACGGCCTGCGCTTCGCCTGAGACCGCTGCGGCTGGGGAGGCCCCTAACTGAGAAAATAAATATCCGGTTTATCAACCACCCCAGCCTTCTGCATGGCTTCACGCAAGTCAGATGAGTTACCAAACTCTTGCGCTTTTTGGACATCTTCTGCTTCAAACAACAGGATGACCTCATTTGGATCGTCGATACTGCGCAGCAGATGCTCTTGTTTGAGACCCGCTTTCTGCCGGGCCGGTAAATGGGCATCATAAGCCGCTTTCCACGTGGAAAAGTCGGAAACTTTGTGGCGAACAAGTAAATATGGCACGGCTTGATATCTCCTTTTCTGGGGAACTTGCGTTGTGCTCAGAGAACGCGCTTAGGCTGAGCGTTCTGGACAGTCGCGTCAATTCGAAATTGGCGCGCTCCAAGGTGAACAGCGGCGCTCGATGCGTCCAATCTCTGGTCCCGAAACACCAAACCGGTCCAGCCAGGAGCTGAGAGCTTTTGTGCACGCCATTTGCTTTCTCTGGCGCTTTTGAGCATCTCGCAAAATCGCGTCCAGGTCGAACCGCGGAGCACTCAAGCCGTCAGAGATTCACAAGCCGGACAATTTCATCACTTTCGTGTCGTCACTCGAACGGAAGCGATCGCTGCCACCGACTCTCGAGAAAGTCTGGCGAAAACTGCTCGTCGATACTGCCTCCTCATGCCGACGAAGCAGCACCGCGACGCCGAAGGGCCGCGAGCTTGCCTCGTGAGTGACCGCGGTCGTCAGGCAGGCTTCAGCGTAGCCAAATCGATCTCGCCGTGCTGGCTCGTAAACGTGGCCTTTCTGTCGCTGCCGCTCTGGTGCACGCCGGAGATGCGATGATCACCGGTGTCATACAGTTGGACTTTGCCATCGCCAGTTTCGACCGCCAGCCGGTTCTGATCGCCGAAAAATGCGTAACGCGTCTCATTCTGCCCGCCGGCGGAGTTCGGATGTTCGCCAAGTTCTTCTGGCCACCAGCGCTCTGGCGCTTTCATGCGCGACATTGATTTCATTTTGGGTATAGGTTCCATACGTTTCAAAGTGAGCCGTCGCTCAGCGAGAAATTTCCACCGTTCGGTTACCCGTGGAACGTCTTTGCGAAGAACTCGACCGTGCGCGATCAGGCGAGTTTTCGAACTCCTCAAAAAAGGGTATATTACGTACGTTTAGAGTGCCAGAAAGCCAGAGGTCTTGGAGCATCGAAGATGCCATTTCAGGCAGGTTTCTCGTGTCTTTGTCAATCCCTTTCGGATTGATTAAGAGGTCAACGCAGCAGGGTACAACAATGCTTAAACGCATCTCTGACTCCGTTCGAGGTTTCCGTGGGGGGCAATGTTTCCCATTATCCATCCCGTTGTCCACGAGCCGATGTTCTAGGGGAAAACTCAGGATATCTCTGAAGAATTTGTGTCTCGATCTATTGAATGCGCAAGCTGCTAATATTGAAGCAACTTTTCCCGCTCCACACAATTCGACCTCTGGATCGGTTTTCGGGGTGCTGGCCTTCGGACTTGCGTAAGGTGCTCGGAAGACTCGTGCCATGTATTTGCGGGTGAACTGCGACGATGTTGCCTAGAGACAGCATCGACGTAGACCATGTCGCGCACCGGGTCCCCGCCATGCATTCCACTGACCTGGATCTCATAGGTGCGTGGCGCCGTCCAATCGCCGTGATCCTCTGGATAAATCTATTCCAGGACTTGCGTTGCCTCGTCGAAGATTCCCAACTCAAGATATCCACAGCAAGGACATGCCTTTGCCAATCGGTCTTCAAGGGATTGGATATTCTTGAAGGAGCCCTCCGTTGCTACCCAGGTGATCAAGAGAAAGGCGCCGGCCGTGACAGTGAGCATCAAGAGCGAGCCGAAATGGTGATTCTCAGGCCGCCGGCGCAGTTCGCGTTTTTCTTCCATGGGCTCGCGGCTGGGGATCCTCTGGCGTGAGGTCCTCGAATAAGTTCCCCTGCATCTCAGATGTCGGGAAGGGAAGGAACCGTTCGGTCGTTTCGTGGATGAAAGCCAAAAGCGGATCCCATTGCGGCTGCTCGATATTGCGATAGAAAAAGTCGATCCAGCCTTCGTGCCCGTGGTAAATGCGGATTACTCCGGAAACACCATCTAAGGCGCAAACGCTTGATCCCAGCGGAATCGAGATTGCCGTGAGCGTCTTCTCAAGTGCTTCCAGTTCCTCGAGCGGAAATTCGCATTCTCTAAATTCACCGTGGAAGTCCTGGATGGCAACATAGCCGCATCTTTCATCGGCATCGCCCCAGCGTGCCAGGCCGAAGTAGGTGCCGTGGGTGAAGTCGCTCGGCGGCGTATACCATTCCAGAACTGGGTCGAAACAAGCATACGGCGCCAAGGCCAGCTTCAACCCCAGGCCAACCGGATGCCAAGGGAACGGATCCATTGCTTCATTAGTATAGCGCGTTGCACTATTTAGTCCAAGGGCGGTTCGGCATAAGCCGGCACACTCATCCTGCCGACGTTCTCGGGCAAAAGTCGGCTCGTATACTGTCGGGGAGTAAAGCTCATTGAGCTCTTTGGTCGAGGGATTGATTCTGAGACAAGGGTAAGCGGTATCGCTGGCGCTTGGCGGTCGGCTGGTTTTCAATCAGAATCCCCGCCATGAGCAGGCAGGCGATTCCGTCCTTCGCGATGAGCGAGATTGGTCGGGAGTCGTTGCGCCGGGAAGGCGTCGTCGTCACCACGCTTGCCTATTCGGTAGTCAACGATCCGCGCCGGCTCCAGCCGCATTATCACGATTTTTTCCAGCTGATGCTTTTGCAGGGGCGCGGAGAGGTGATGCATGACTTCCGCGACTATCGGGTGCGGGGCAGCACGTTGCTGTTCCTGACTCCCGGCCAGATCCACTCGATCCAGCCAACCGGAGGATTCGGAGGGATCATCATTTCCTTCAGCCAGAGTTTCTTCGACCACAAGTCGCCTCCGCCCAGCGAACTGCTCGACCTGCCCTTTTTCTTCCCGGTGGACTCGGCGCCGATTCTGCCGATCCCCCATGGAGATGGTTTCCGGATCGGCCAGGCCTTCGCGGAGATTCAGCGCGAGTTTGAAATGGCAGACACCCTGGCTGCTGAAAGCCTGCGAGCCTGGCTGCGAATTCTCTTTGCCCGCACGATGCGCCTTCATACCCAGCAGCGCCCGGTGGTCGAGTTATCAGCCCGTGCCCGGCTCGTGCGCGAGTTTCACCTGGCCGTCGAAGGGCATTTCCGGGAGGAACGCACGCTCGAAATTTACTCGCGCGAGCTGGGCGTGAGCGCGAATCACCTGAATGATGTCATCCGTGCGGAAACCAAGCAGTCGGCGGGCGGCATCATCCGGCAGCGGAGGTTGCTCGATGCCAAGAGGCTTCTTTCCCACTCCGAGCTCAGCGTTTCCGAGATCGGATACCGGCTGGGCTTTCACGACCCCTCCTATTTCGGGCGGTTTTTCCGCAAGGGCACCGGCTGTTCTCCTGCGGCATTTCGTGAGGAAATCCGAGAAAAGTACCATTCAAAGGGCGGTTAGTGCCGTTTCGGCGGGTTGAAGGCCGCCGCATGAAGTTCGAGGCTGGTGGCGATGCAAGCTAGTGCCACGCTCGAAGAAGCTCCCTCCAGAGCAGCATCTTGGGTGCAGCCAACGGCCATCGCCGTGCTGCTGGCCATTAGTTTTTCCCATTTGCTGAATGATACGATCCAGGCGCTCATCCCATCGATCTATCCGTTGCTCAGGGAATCATACCATCTGACCTTCGCCCAGCTCGGGTGGATCACCTTTACCTTTCAATGCACGGCCTCGCTCTTTCAGCCACTGGTCGGGTGGACCCTCGACCGGAAGCCCCTGCCGCACTCCCTGGCCGTCGGCATGGGATTGTCCCTGATCGGCCTGCTGGCCTTATCCGTCGCGAATAACTTTGGACTGATTCTGCTTTCCGCCGCGATGGTGGGATTGGGTTCGGCGATTTTCCATCCAGAAGCCTCGCGCGTGGCGCACATGGCCGCCGGTATGCGGCGCGGGTTTGCCCAGTCACTCTTTCAGCTGGGTGGAAATGCGGGTACGGCGCTCGGACCGCTGCTGGCCGCGATCATCATCGTGTCGCGCGGCCTCGGGCACATTGCGTGGTTTTCCCTGCTGGCGTTGGTCGGCGTGATCGTGCTGTGGAAGATCGGTACGTGGCAGAGGAACAACTACCACCGGATCGTCCACAAGGCCCATCCGGCGGGCCACCGCCACCTCGCGCTTCCCCGCAGCAAGGTGATCTTGTCTCTCGGCGTCCTGGTCGCCCTCGTCTTCTCGAAATACGTCTATCTGACGAGCCTCACGAGCTACTACACGTTTTATCTGATCGATCGCTTCAGCGTTTCGATTCGGACGTCGCAGCTCTTTCTCTTCGTCTTCCTCTTCTCGGTGGCGGTGGGCACGATTGTCGGCGGTCCGGTCGGGGACCGGATTGGACGCAAGCGGGTAATCTGGTTCTCGATCCTGGGGGTAGCGCCGTTTTCCCTCGCCTTGCCGCATGTGGGGCTCGTGGCCACGGCGGTGCTGACGGTTTTTATCGGCATGATTCTCGCCTCGGCCTTCTCGGCGATCATTGTGTACGCCCAGGAGCTGGTCCCCGGCAAAGTGGGAACGGTCGCAGGCTTGTTCTTTGGGCTGGCTTTCGGCTCGGCGGGCGTCGGCTCCGCCGCGCTGGGCCAGCTGGCGGATCATACCAGCATTGAATTCGTCTTTGCCGTTTGCGCCTTCTTGCCGCTGATCGGCTTGCTGACCGCATTTCTTCCCAACATCGAGCCACCGCGTCAGCGGGCTTGATCGATTTCAAAAAAATGGCGCGGCGGCACGATGGCTTTTCGGGCCGCCGCGCCATCAGGCCGCACAGGATCCTCGACTGGCGGACGGAGCCGCCGGCGACTTCGCCCCCCTCGAGATTAAATCCATTTCACGCCCGCCGGCAGCGCCTGCTCAATGAAGGCAGGTTCTGTGCGCTTACGAATTCTTTGGTCCTTTGTAGTCTTTGCCTCCGTCTACTCGATATCTCTCTGCGAGCCGAACTGATAAGGCCAGATGGATCCCACGCATCCGCCAGCCCTGCGGCGCCCGTGTTTGACTTCCGGACCCACTCTTGTCACTTTGCGCTCATGGAAAACCGCGCTTTGGGCTTCAAACTCCGGGCGACGTCGCGGAGACCAAAAGGCGATCTCGTATCGGTCGAAATGACATGATTGAATCTCCCCTGCTCGCTTACGTCCGGGCATGGTCGGCGGCGGGCGCGGCGCCTTCGTCGGCGGGACGCACCGGGTCGCCGCACGTCGATGATTTCACTGACGCGCTCTAAGTCTCATCGAGGGGTCCCATGAGCCAGTTACTGCATTTTGGCGAGATCGTTGCCATGAATGCCTATTTGTCTCCGGACAAGGTAGGTGCGCGAGATCTCACACGATCCTTGACCTTTTGCGGGTGGAATGATCTGTCCTGCAAGCTCGCCAATGCTCACAACTGCCTTTTGAAGCGGTTGATAGTGCCGCAGCCCGGGCAATGAGAAACCGCCCGGCTTTGCGAGCCGGGCTCTTTGCTTTTTCGGGGCTATGGCGCCCCTGAGTAAGGGGCATTTCCGACTCCAACGGTTTCAGTTTGCCGCAATGCTGCGCGAACAACAAAGGTATTAATTGCGGCGGCTGCCTGGTTGCGCTCGACGTCGCGGTAGAATCCTGGCCTATTGGTTGCGACCGGTCTTCTCGACCATTAGCGGCGGGCGCTGACCCTGCTTTCGCGAGCAGAGAATTGCCCCTCGATTTGCTATCCGGACTTCCGGCAGTTTCGCACTTCTTAATCTGCTGAATATTAGCCCGCCCGGTTAATTGTCGTGAAGTATCACGATAAACGTACGAACATCGACGGATTTCGGGGACGTTAGCACGAAGGGCAAGGAATGCTGTGCCGCCCCGAACGTCCAAAGGTGGGTAGATCCACGTCGCTGGTCCCGCGCAGATATGCAATCTATAGTAACGCCGGACTTCGATGGACAAGAGTGGACTTACTCTCACCCTGACTCTAACTTAGGGCAACTTGTCCCGTAAGTAATTGATTATAAATAAGTGGAGGTATGGGGATTCGAACCCCAGACCTTCTCATTGCGAACGAGACGCTCTACCAGCTGAGCTATACCCCCAAGTTTATTAATATAATTAGTTACATGGAATCTACGGAAGCGAGAAAGATGCTTGTCTTTCGATAGGGCACGAGCCGATGAAGGCAAACGGCATCGACGGCATCCCCAAGCGCGACGACTGCCACCTTCTCGAAGCATTCCGAATGTCCTTTGTCTGAAACGTCATGAGATCAACGGGCATAACTATGTTATAAAGAAAATCCTCGGCAAGATCAAAACCCAGCTCTCCCCGCTCGGAAAGCCGCATTGCCATGCGGGATAAAAAGCTCGCTGAGCGGAAGCTGTGCGCCTGGCTGGTTTTTTGAAAATGAAACTGTGGGTGAAGTGAGGTTCGAGCTGGTTGGTCTCCCTGACGCTGCGTCAACCCTCTCCCGACGCACACATCCTCCAAGGCCGAGTCAAGGAGCCCTGAACGGACCGCTTGCCCTCTTTCGTCGAGAAGGCTTCGATGCTCGTGGACGGAACGGCCTGCTCCAAGGATCCATGGCAGTCCTACGGGTCAGGTCGAATCGGGGCATCGCCCCCAATTTGCCCTTGCCCGGGAAACCTTCGGCAGGGAATGACGGCGCTCACCGCTTTGCGTAATCCCGACTACGGCGCGCCGGATAATCCCGAGTCGACATAGCGTTCAAGGACGAGGAGACTCTGCTTACACTCTCCCACGGCGCGATCGCCTCGAGCGCTTAGCGGAACTGGCGCAGCGTCCGCTCGTCGCAGTGCGCGAGCATGCCCTCGGCGAGCTTGCGGATCGCGGCCTGCGGCTCGGGCCGGGCCGCGTTGCGCAGCAGCGCGGCTTTGAGAGCGCCCGCTTTCCGCGACGTGTTGGCCTCGAACGCCGCGCGCAGCGCCTCCGCGGTAAACGGCTCGGGATCGTCGGGGATGATCGTGCAGAACGTGCTGTGGTCGAAGTTCGGGCTGTGCTTGAGCCGGCCCAGCTGGCGCATCTCTTCAACGGTCGGTGAGAGGCCGACGGCGTCGATAGCCGCGAGCGCCGTCTCGCGGGTGAGGTCAGTGGCGGCGATCGTGCCTGCTCGGCCGGTGCGCACGATTTCGGCAAGGCCGCTCACTGCGGCGTCTGAAAGTGACGCGTTCCGTTCTCGTGTTGAGCACGCTCCACGGCACTCTCGTGCAGCTCGGCGACCCAGCGGTCACTCTCGCGCCGGTAACCGGTCACACTGCCGTGCGGTGCGCCGTGCAGCTCCTCAAGCATCTCGACCACGTTGGACAGGCCGGGCTGCTCGTCGCGCGCCGCCGCGTCGCGGCTGTAGAACGTCTCCATGAACCCGGGCACGACTCGCCTGATGCCGTGTTCGGTCCACAGGCCGTAGTAGAAGGCCGGAAAGCGGCTTTCGCGACCCTGCGTTTCGAGTAGGTTCTCGAGCGCCGTTTGCATCGAGCCGTGCCAACCCATGTCGACCATCGCTGCCGCGTCGGCAGCGATCACACTCTCTTGGGCGAGATAGCCGATCGTGCCCTCGTGCGCGCGTTGCAGCCCCGCAATCACTTCGGGTGCGTGCCGCGTGAAGAGCTCGCCGAGCGCCGCCGCGTCGGAGCCCTGCACCATCGTGTCGAGCGGGCCAAAGCGGGCAATGCCGTCACGCGCGGCGGGGCCGTCGAGCGCAAGGTTCGCGCGTTCGAGCGCGGCGCGCAGCGGCACGGCGCCGTAGATCGTCGTCAAGGCGTCGAGCGACTGCGCGTCGAGCGCGCCGGCGCGGCTGCGCACATACGCCATGGAGAGCACGAGCGGTCGGCGGCTTACAAGCAAATAGCTCGCGCGGATGCCGGTCTCGTCGGAAAGTCCGAGCGCATTCCACGCGCTATACATGAGCCAACCGTCACGTGCAGAGAAATAGAGATGGCGCATGCCGAGAGCCTTCGCGCGCTGCGCGAGCCAGCGCGCAAACGTGCCGATGACGAGCACGCCGAACGTCCATCCGAAGTGCGAGAAGAACCGTGCCGACGTTCCCGCTTTCGAGGTCGCAAGCGTCGGCGCGGTGAGGGTCCCGACGCGCCGTGCGACGGAGAACGCGCGGGTGGCGGGCGAGGGCGGCGCTCCAAGGCGCGGTTCCGAACGCACGCGGCTGTATGGCAAGTGCGCGACGCCGGCGCGCGCCGCCACCGCATCGTCGACATGCGGATCGTCGCCTATGTGCAGCAGGCGCGCGAGCGTCCCGCGCCGCTCGCGCACAACATCCCACTGCGATCCGGACGCCTTCGTGCGGCCGGTCGCGGACGACACGAACAGATCGTTCCACTCCGCGTAACCCTCCGCGCGCAGCATGGCCGCGATGAGTGCTTCCGGAAGATACATGTCGGACACGAACAGCACGTGCTTGCGCGCGAGGCGCGCTCGCCGGTACGCTTCGAGGACGTCGGGAATCGCGACCATGACGCGCAGCTCGATCTGCTGCTCGAGGTCGCTCAATTCGGGCATGGCGGCAAAGTCGGGGTGGTTGCGGACGAGCGCGGCGTAGATATCGTCGAGCGTGAGCTCGATGCGCCCGGGCGGAAGCACCGCGCGCGCGAGCGTCTCAGCGGACTCGCGCGCGGCGGCGAAGCCGGTTGCCACGTCGCCATGCGTCGCGCGCAGCGCCGACTCGACCATCCCGAACACGTCGGTTGGGCTCTCGACGACTCGGCCGATCGCCGTGTCGAACACGTCGAACGACACCGTGTCGACCGTCGTCAGGTGCTCGTCGAACGCGCCGAGCCAGGCGTCATCGAACTGCCATCCCTGCAATCCCGCGACCGCGAACTGCCGGGCAGTCGTAAGGTTCAGCACGTCGGTCAACGTCGTGTCCGCTAAAGCAGCTACGCTCACGTCGATCTCTCCTGGGGGGCCCTTGGTGCGAGGTGCCTCATCCTTGCTCCGCAGGGTAAGCGACTCCGGCCGCCGCCCAGTTGGCGCTATCCGGGAACCGGCGTGCGTTCGCGCAGGTTGCACGCGAAGTTTTCCGCCGAATCGACCAGACACGGGTTGGACTAGTATCCCTGACTGGCTTGCATTCGCAGCAATCTCGAGAACTGCGGTAATTCCTAGTGCAGACTCAAATGACAT
Organism: uncultured Verrucomicrobiae bacterium; assembly: GCA_963731945.1. Classification (GTDB taxonomy): domain Bacteria; phylum Verrucomicrobiota; class Verrucomicrobiia; order Chthoniobacterales; family Terrimicrobiaceae; genus DASTFP01. The sequence goes on from CAVSXN010000016.1 coordinate 35,455, forward strand.
TCTGTCTAAGCGGCTCTTGCAGTTCGCACCGTGGTAAACCGATAGGAAATAGCTTCTGGCCCTCCGGGGCATTGGCCCGGAGTTTGAAGCCGAAAGCCTGCGTTTCCATGGGCGCAGAGTGACAAGAGCGGGGCCCGGATGTCAACCACGGGGGCCGGGGGCCGCCGAACAAGGGGTGCGAGAGGCGCGCTCAGGTGCTGCCGGACGTTTCAGCTGGCGGAGAACGCCACGACCGGTTCATGTCGTAGTCGGAGAGGGGGTCGTCGAGGGTCGTTTCGCCCGGCTGGTCGGTGCCGGAATGCACGCGCACCCCCTCTTGCCAGAGCCCGACATGGTGCAGGATGCGCTCGATGACATCCTCCTGGTCGATGAGCGAAACGATGCGTATTCCCGTGAGCACTCGCTCTTCCTTGCAGATCAAAACCAATCGGGAAATGCAGCACCAACGACGGCCGCTAGCGTCTATACTAAAGTTTATGCCGGCATTGGAAATTCGTGCCACTTAGGCCTTCGTAGGTCGGACTGGCCTCGACCTGAAACGACATCAATTGGATGGATCCGTCCCACTCGCCGACCGAGGATTTGGCGAGGGTTCAAACCGCACATCTTGCGTGTAACGTTCGGAGGCTCTTCAGGGAGGCGTTGAGGTCGGCGCTTGCCGAAGGGGGGACTCCGCATAGACCTGATCGAGCACCTTCAGCATGATGCTATTGGCTGTCGGCTTCCCGTCGGGCGATACGGTTAGGTTGGTCCACACTACGAGCGTCACCCGATTGGCCGGATCGTAGCCCATGAATGAGTTGTAGCCGGGCATCTCGCCGCCGTGGAAATACAGCGCGTTCGGTCCGAAGCGCAGCTGGGTGATGCCGTATCCGTACTGCTGGCCGTCGGGCTTGCTCGGGTCCTCGGGCTGTAAACTGTCGAGCCACCGGTGCTGATAGTCCGCGTTGAACACCCTGCCGCCAACCAGTGCCTTCATCCAGGTGACGAGGTCATTGGCGGTGGAGATGACGCCGCCGGCCGCCGAGGCATAGGAAGGGTTCTGGCCAGTGTAGTCGTTGGGTTTGAGTGTTCCGGCCCGGGCCGCCGCCTGGATGTCGGGCGGGTAATCCTCGTCTACCAAGGCAAACGAGGAGTTTCCGTACATGTAGCCGTGCGAGTAGGGATCCGGAAGAGTGTTCGAGGTGCTGGCGGGGAGCGCGGTGTCGTTCATGCCCAGTGGCCCGAACAAGCGGTCTTGAAAGATCCTGGCCAGCGGCTTTCCGTGTTCGCGCTCCTCGGCGATGAGGCCGAGCAGTGCGTAGTTGGTGTTGTCGTAGTGGAAGGCCGTACCGGGCGGGAAGTACGGCGGGTGCTTGAACGCGATCGCCAGCACTTCGGCCGGGGTCCAGACCTTGATTGGGTCTCGGTCCAGGATTGCCGAGATCTCGGGTGCATCGGTGTAGTTGTAGAGGCCGCTGCGCATCTTCAGCAGGTCGGCGATGGTGATCTGGTCGCCGTCGGGCACTCCCGAAACGTACTTCGAGACCGGATCGTCAAGATCGAGCCGACCTTCCTGGGCCAGTTGGACGATCACCGCGGCCGTCATCGTCTTGGTATTCGAGGCGATTCGGAAGTGGGTGTCGGCGCGTGGAGGGACCGTCGCGCCCAGCGTCGTCGTGCCGTGGGAGACCGTGAACTCGCCCTGGGGGGTGGACAGAATGACCGCGGCACCGGGAACCAGCAACTCCGCGGCTGTCGCGTCCACGGCCGCCTGGAGCGCGGCCTGGTCTATTGGCTTGAGTGCCGGGGAGCCTTTCGTGGTTCCTTCGGGCCGCGCTACAATTTGCGCGGGATCCTGTTCACCGAGAGCCGGTTCTTTTTGTTGGGCGAAGGTCGAGACGATGAGGCCGATGGCCAACCCAACGGCAAGCACTACCTGGAGTTTCATGATCTATTCTGGGAGTTCTCGTCTGTCTTCTATCCCTTCGGGGAAGAACTTAAGACCCAATTCTCCCCCACGGCAGTCCCTGCACTTTTTCCCTCACTGCCTCGAAATTCTCGACCAATCACCGTTCTCACCCTGCGGGAGACCTGCGAAATGGCGGAGTACCCGTTGGCGGATGGTTTATCAGAGTTGGTGTAGATTACAAGAATAGTCGTTGTTGTAACGGCGGTGGGTTGTGCCTCCGAACGATTCCGTCCGGCAAGCTTTCAGCCTCACCGTGCTTCCGACGCAGATCAATCAAGGTTCAGATCCTTCTTGGTTTCTTCCCAGGGGGACCAAGCGTTTGCCAGCATTCTCCGCGATGGCTTCGCTGAGATCTCGCGGAGGTCTCGCAAGTCTTCTAGACGAAGCCCTTTTGTCCGAAACGTCATGAGATCAACGGAGATTACTATGTTACAAAGAAATTCCCGGCAAGCGACCCCTCCGCCCGGAAAGCGGCATGCTACTACGGACAGAAAGCTCGCTGAGCGAGAATTGGCGAGTGGCTGATTTGGAATTGGATGATGACTTTCAAACCTGCGAGAGTTCTCACGAAGAGTCGGCCAGCCAGCAGCCGCCGCGGCGCGCGATCGCAAAAAAGCTCGCAATTCCCAGTTCGAACGTGTTTCAGCTGATTGCGGATCTTGAAAACGCAGCTTGAGTACCCCCTTTTTTACGCTCTCCTGCGGGTGGTAATCGGCCGATGCGCAGATCGTTCCTGCCAGCTTCCTTGCTTGCCATGATCATTGTATGTTCGGCGGCGTGTTCGGGCGATAAATTGTGCTTGGCGGCGCTGGCGAAAGCACCACGGTGAGTGCGGAAATCACTTTCGGGCTAATCTTTTTCGGATGCCTCATGGGCGCGGGAGCGCTCGGCATATATCTGCGCAGAGTCCTCCCCGAGCACTACTTGGGTGCGGACACGAGAGACGCCGTGAAGCTGGCCATGGGTCTGGTCGCGACAATGTCGGCGCTGGTCCTGGGCCTCCTTGTGACCTCGGTGAAGGGCGCCTACGACACCCGGAGGGGTGAAGTCATCCAAATGGCCGCTAACGTTGCGTTTATCGACCGGGTGTTGAGGGCTTATGGGCCGGAAGCCGACGAGGTGCGCAGTCAATTCCGCGAAATGATCGAGGAATCGACCAGGCGCCTGTGGCCGCGGGTAAATGACATTCCTGGTCAGTTTCGCCCGAACGAACCTAGCGGCTACTATTCCGTTTTTATCTCCGAGCAGCTCCAGCGACTCGCACCGCGCGACGACACCCAGCGCAGCCTCAAGGCGCAGGCAACGACCCTCGTAATGGAGTTTGGGCAGCTCCGCTCAATGCTGACTGCCCAATCGGTGGCCTCCATTTCGAGGCCGATGCTCATCGTGGTGATCTGCTGGCTCATGCTCATTTTCCTGAGTTTCAGCCTGCTCGCCCCGCCTAATCCCACGGCCACTGTGGCTTTGATGGCGTCAGCGCTCTCGGTCACTGGCGCCATTTTCCTGATCCTGGAGATGGATTTGCCCTTCGAAGGCATGATCCGAATCTCCAGCGAGCCGATGCTCAGAGCCATGAGTGACCTTACGAAATGAAAACTCAATATCGCTCCGCCTTCCTCGATGCCGCTTAGTGCAGATTCTGCGATAACTCCTATGCGCCCTGTTTGAGAGGCGAGTTCTTCGGCGGCCACGGGTTGGCCCGTCTCGGCCTTTCCTTTCCCACTGGCTCGCCAAGAATCGCCCGATTCTTTTTCATCCTGCCGGGAGGCTCTGCAACCAGGTAGAATGTCGCTTTCCTGTGCAGCAGCGGAGCGATTTATCAGATGAACGCTCCGGATCGCGACGGTATCTTTCCAAGCAAGAAGGACCGCGGGCCAATCGAAATCGCAGAATCACCGGAATGATCTCGCGCACATCTTTCGAGCCATGAGCGAACCAGCTGAATTCCAAGGCGAAGTGTGAACATGGCAACGGCGAAAGAGCATGGCGTTCGGCCCTACAACGAGCTCCAGGGCCGGGGAATTTCCCTTGTTCTGGTGCACGGATCCTGCTGGAACTCCCACCACGACTGGGACTTAGTCGTGCCGGCCTTGGCCGAGTCGTTTTGGGTCCTCACCTATGATCGCCGCGGGCACAGCCGGAGCGAGCGGCCCGCCGCACCGGGCAGCGTTTGCGAGGATGTCGAGGACCTGGCGGCTCTGATCGAGCAGCTAGGGCTCGCGCCGGCGTGCTCCGGCTAGCCGGCTAGCCGGCGAGCGTCCTGGACTCTTCCGAGGCCTCATGGCGCATGAGCCGCCGCTGTTTCCGCTGCTCGCCGATGACCCAGCTCGGGCGCCGATGATCGGCGAATGTAAACCGGAAGATTCGTGCCGTAGCTGTGCGGATCTCTCCTCCGGAGACCACGCTGGTGCCGCAGTTCGTCGAAACCGTGGCGCTCGGACCCGGCATGTGGACTCAGGTGCCGCTTAAGCTCCAGCAAACGTTTATCGAGAACGCGCCGACCTTCCTCGACGAGGCGAATGACCCGGAGCAGTTGGCCTTCGACTTCGAATGGATCAGAGGCTTCTCGAAGCCGACGCTGTTGACGCTTGGCGAAGCAAGCCCACCGACCTTTGCGCCGGTTGTTGCCAGGCTCGCAGCGGTGCTTCCTCATGCGAAGGTCGTTGCCTTGCTGGCGCTGGACACATCCCCCACGAAACGCATGCCTACGTGAAAACGCTGGTCGCTTTCACGCGCCAGCACCAAGCCTGATCTGGCAAGAGGCACCCTCGGAAACCGAAGACAGACGCGGCGCTTCGAGGATACCTGAATCTCGCGACGAGCGGATAAAACGCCTTGTCTGCGACGAAGAATGCCTGATACTGCTTTCTCGTTATTGAAGATTCTTGCGGGAGTTCTCATTCTGTCGATCGCTTGTTTCGGCGGCGCGCGAGCGGATCTCAACGTTGCGTCGCTCTCAACCATCACTACCGACATCGCGCGCAACGTGGGCGGCGACGTGGTGAAGGTCATACCCGTGATCAAATCGGGCGTTGATCCGCATGCGTTCCAACCCTCGCCCTTGGACGTTAAGCAGATCGAGAGCGCTGACCTCGTCTTGATCACCGGCAAAGGCTTGGAAGGATATCTCACGAAATTGGAGGAGGCGGTTGGCAACAAAGTCAAGTTCGTGGATACGGGAAGGACCATCTCTCCTTTGAGGCTGGAGGAAGAGGGGAGGATGGTTGAAGACCCGCATTGGTGGCACAGCATCGAGAATGTGAAAAAGGCAACCCTCGTGGTTAAGAAGCATTTCGTCGGCGCCGATCCGGCCAATAGTGAGATGTACGAAAAAAACGCTGCCGCTTACCTTTCCACCCTCACCGCACTGGAAAAGTGGGCCAAGCAGGAAGTTTCCAAGCTGCCGCACGAAAAGCGCAAGCTGGTGACTTCTCATGAGGCGTTTCAGTATTTCGCGCGGGACTTTGGCTTCAAGATATACGCCATCGAAGGTGTGAGCACCGACGATCAGCCGTCGTCCAAGAAAATCACCGAACTAATAACGACGATTCGAAACGAGGGTGTGAAGGCAGTATTCTTCGAGAGTGTGGAGAATCCCAAGGTGGTGGGCGAGATCACCAAGGAAACCGGGGCCAAAGTGGGCGGCCAGCTCTACGCCGATGGATTGGGTGACAACGAGGCCTCAACCTACCCTGGCATGGTTCGCCATAATGTCACCACCATCGTCGAAAGCCTGAAATAGATCTCTCGCCTCATACCGCGTGCCAAGGCTTCAAACTGCGAATCGCTCGTCAGCGGTTCTTTGGCGCCGGACCGCCTTTTTCCAGGAGCTCAACTCGCTTCAGCCTCGCTCTCCGTTTCTGCGGAACGAATTGCAGCCAAGGCAAGGAGGCGTCCGGTGCGGCCCTTGTCCCGGCGATAGGAGTAATATTTCTCCGGGTTGGAAGCGGTGCAGGTGCCGCAGTCAAAGATATCGCGCGCGCCAGCCTCCCTGGCCTGACGGACGATCTGCGCGGCGAAGTCAACCTCGAAGTTTGGGGGGCGGATGCAGGGGGCGATCTGGATCACAAGGTCTGCGGGATCGGTGCCGAACGCCTCGCGCATCGAGGCGATCGCCTCCGTGACGATTCCAAGTTCGGTCCCCTTCCGTCCCGCGTGCACGAGGCCGATCGCCTGGGCTTTCCGGTCGGCAAGGTAAACGGCAGCGCAGTCCGCGACGTAAATTGCCAGGCAGAGACCTGGGCGATTCGTAACAAGTCCGTCAGCGCCGGCGACAGGGGTGGCCGGAGCCACATCGACCTGCGCCACGCAGCTGCCATGAATCTGTTCGGCAAGAGCGAATGGCATGCCGGTGAAGCCCAACGCATTTGCCGTTTCGCGATGGACCGACCAGAGGCGGCCAAGAGCCGTCTCGCGGTCCGTCGCGACATCGATCGTTGGGCAGCGTTGAACAAATGCCGCTTGCAGGAAGGGCAAGGCGTCGAGCGCGGGGAAGAATTCAGCCGGACATGGCGGCGTGACCCGGCTGGTGATACGCACGTGGCGGTCGGTCGATCGCAGTTTGGCGCGCCCTAAGCCGGCAACAAGGCTTTCATCCACTACTTGCCCGGTCCGCCGGCAGACTTTTTCTTTTTCTTCTGCTTTGGTGCGGGTGACGGCGAGGCATCGCCTTGCAAGATCGGCCTAATCGGATCCTCTTTCGCGAATGCGCGCGGAAGCTTGGCCTGCGGTTTGTTTGGATTGGTAACCTTCTGGAATCGAGACCGCTCCGTTTTGTTTAACGCCTGCGGGTTGAGCGGCCGCACGAGCGGGTCCTCGAATGTCTCGACGTATTGGGTGTCAAGCGAAAGGGCCAGCTCATAGCTGGACATTGCGGCGATGTAGTCGAAACGCGCCTGGAGAACGTTGCTCTGAGCCTCGAGCAGCTGCACCTGCGCGTTGAGAACATCGAGCTGGGTTCCCGCGCCGGCATCGAGGCGCTCTTTGGAGAGCCGGAGAGCCTCGGTCGCTTGCACGACGCTCGCCGTCTGGCTGTCAATCGTTTCCTGGGCCTGCTGAAGGTTGGAAATAGCCTGCTGGACATCGAGGACGACCTGGCGGATGCCGTTATCGTAGTTGTTCTTTGTCTGCATGAGCTGGGCCTTGGCCTGGGTCACGCGGCCGTAGGTTGCGCCGCCATCAAAGACGTTCCAACTGCCAGTAGCTCCGAAAAACCATCCGCTCACCGTGTTCGAGAGATTCTGAGAGGCAAGGTCATTCGTGAACTGGTAGCCGGCATTGGCGTTGATGCTGGGGAACCATCCAGCAATTTGCACGTTCACGTTAGAGGCGAACTGAAGGATCGTCTGGCGCTGGGCCTTGAGTGACGGGTTGCGGGCAATCGCCACGCGGATGGACTCGTCCGTATCGATCTTCCGCGGGCTGTAGCCAAGCGTGCCCACGACATTGAACGGCACCTCGCTGGGATGGCCCTTCGGATAGTCCATGCCAAGAAGCTTGACGAGCTGATAGGTGGAGATGCGGTAGGCGTTCTTGACCTGAATAAGCGGAGGCATGGCATTGGCAAGCGCAACTTCGGCTTGGAGCACGTTGAAGCGCGGCACGGTGCCGGCCTCATAGCGGTTCTGCTGGTCTTTGACCTGCTGCTGGAGCAGCGAAACATTCTGCTCCTGGGCAACGATCAGCGCGCGGTTGAGGATCACCTGGTAAAACTGGTTGATCACTTGGGAGACAATGTTGTCGATTATCGAGCGCAGGCTGAAAAAAGCGCTGTCGTAGGCTGCGCTTCCCGCCTTGATGCCGGAAATGGTCGCACCGCCATCGAAAACGAGCTGCGTCGCTTGAAATTGAATGTTCCACGTTTGGTTCTGGACCGCGCTGCTCCCGGCGCTGCCGAGGGAAATGATGGTGGGATTGCCGCCGCCTGGGTTGGGAATGGCGACCGCTCTTACGCTCCGCCCGCTGCCGTCGATGATTGTGAGAGGGCTGCCCCCGCTCGAGCGTTGTCCATTGGTCGTGAGGTCCTCCTGCTGTTGATTGTATGCCGAGGTCACCTGCAGTTGGGGCAGGGCCGCGGCGGCTACCTGGATGAGCTGGCCTCGGGTCAAACGAATTTGCTGAATGGCATTGAGAATGTCGGGGTTTTGCTTGAGGGCGATCTGAACGGCGTCATTGAGAGTCATGTCGGGCACGCTTCGGATTGCGTTGCTTGGCGATAAGAGTAGCGAGCGATTTTTCGAAGTCGGCCATGACCATCTTTTGCTGCGCCGCCAGCTTCTCGCTGTCCTTGAGGTCCGTGGTTTCCCCCGTTCTTTTTAACGGTTCCGAAAGCTGAGTCGGAGCGGGTAAGGGAAGGTTGAGCTGCTCGGAGAGCGTATTCGCGTCCTGAAGAACAGGCGTTGGCATCGGAGGCGGAGTCAGCGGCATCGTGCCATCCGGCAGCGGCGTCGGCGCTGGCAGCGGCGTCGTCAAAGGTGTCGGCATGGAAGCCGGCATCGGCGGAGGGACGAGAGGCATCGTGCCGTCCGGACCCGGGGTGGGATAGGGAGAAAACGCGGGTAATGGCGCCGGTGTCGGAAGGACGGTTTGCGGCGTGAGGAGCGGGCTTGTCAGAGGCGTCGGCGCCGGTGCAGGCGCATTTGACGAAGCGGGAAACTGACTGTTGGTTTGAGCGAATGCGAAAACGGCTGCCGCAGTGCTCCCAAGCAAGATCAGGAAGGCTTTGGAAGTAATTACTCGGCGCATGAGCTTTGTTTGCTGAGGCAATAAGAATGCACCTTTTCGTAAATGCTCAGCCAGGCTTTTTGTTCCTCCGGTGGAAGCAGATCCATGATTTGTGACAAATTGTTCACGATGTCCTGCCGGATTTTGTCGACGAGCGCACTTCCTTTTTCAGTGATTTTCACAAGCACTTTGCGCCGGTCGTTCGCGGTATGGGACCGCAGGACGTAGCCCAGATTCTCCAAGCGATCCACAAGCCCGGTGGCCGCAGCGGTTGAATGATTCATTTTGTCTGCGATTTCGCTCATCGAAAGGAACTCATGGGTCGCGATGTGCCCAAGCAAGAAGAACTGCGGAAAGGAAACCTGCCCGCGGGAGAGTTCCTCGGAAAGACGCAGCATCAAACATCGTTGAAGCGTCATCATGATGTCCGCGAGCCGCTCGACGTCAGCCCGTACCTCAGGTTTCCTCAGCTCGATCACAATATCTTATTAAGCATATTAGAATTAAGATAAACTTAACAGTATTTGTCAACGCGGATCTGGGCTCAGGGTTTGAGGACGCGATCGCCCGGGGCGGGGTTTCCGCTGGCAATATCGGCGATAAGGAAGGGAGGATTTTTCAGTGTACTCATACGGAGGTTCGCAGTTTCCCTTTGATCCCTGACGCACACGAGGAGGTCGCCTGCTTCGGCGCCCTGGAATGTTGTGGCATCGATCAGGACGAACCGATCTTCTCTATTGACGGTTTTGACGACTCCGATGGAGCGAGGGACTTGAGCGGGCGGAGGCTTGGCCTTACGGGGGAAGAGATTGGGGAGGGAGGCAATCCAGGAGAAGACGCTCGCGATCAGGGGCCGCTTTGGCTGGGCAGTCTGGGGTTGGGTGATTCCCGCGGGGCTGCTCGAAGGTTTGGGAGTCTTTGCGGCGCAGCCGGCCAGCATGAGTCCGCAGAGAACCGCGCAGGTTCGGAACTTCATAGATCGCCGCAGGCACGGAGCGCCGGGAGTCGAGCCCGGCGAGGCAATTCCCCGAATTTCACCGATGAGCGATACATCCTATCCTCTGCATCCGCCTGCGCCGCACCCGCAGGAAGGCGTGTGAGTGTGACCACCTGTGGACGAGGTTAACACGCCGACGCCTCCCGCGATGATGCGCCTGATCGGCTCTCCGGTTTGAGGGTGGTTGACAAAGGCTGCATCTTTAATGCTCTGTTTGATCTCATAGCGTTTCGGCTTCGCGCCCTTTTTCGCGGGAATGGTTTCGTAAACGTAGATGGGCATGCGGAAGTGATGAGCGAGAGGCGATCGGTGACAAGAAATAATTTATCGCCGATCGCGACCGCTCAGGCGAAGTTCACTTGCAACGTGCCGGTTGTCACTTCACAAGGTTTTTTGTGCGAACCGTGTGTTACCTTGGCCCAGAAGGAACGTTCTCTCACATCCTCGCCCGTAAGCGGTTCGGAAGACGGGTCATTCTGGCAGCTTGCCCGACGATTGAAGCCATCTTTGATCAGGTGCTGGCCTCGACGAGCGATGCCGGAATCGTGCCGATCGAGAATTCCAGTGGAGGAACGGTGTATGACTCTGTGGACCTGCTAATTCGCCATGCGGGTAATCTCTTCATTCACGAGGAGCTCGCCCTGGACGTGCGCATTGCCCTGCTGGGCCGGCCGGGGAGAACGATCACGACGGTCTTTTCACATTTTGTGCAGATCAAGCATCACGCGGAGTGGCTGAGGGCGCGGTACCCGCGAGCGCGCCTGCGCGCAGTGGCCAGCACGGCGTTGGCCGCACAAAAAGCAGCTGCGAGCGGCCAGGCAGCGGCGCTGGCTTCGCCGGGCGCAGCTGAAGTCTATGGCTTGGAGGTGCTTGAAGTGCCCTCAATCGGCGGAAGCGTGAACGTGACCCACTTTTTCGTTATTGGAACCGCGGCGTCCGCTCTGCGCGGCGAGTCACAGAAGACCGCCCTGGTCGCGGCTCTGCCGAACGTCTGCGGCAGTCTGCATCGATTCTTGGGACCCTTCGCGCGCCAGAAGGTAAATCTTTCCCGAATCGTTTCTCGTCCCGTTCCGGGTCAGCCGCAGACGTATGTTTTTTTTCTCGAGATAGACGGAAGTCCTCAGGCTGCGGGAGTCGGGCGAACGCTGTTGCGGGCAGGCTCGCTGGCGGAGTCGATGAAGAGTCTCGGCTCGTATCCGGTGCGCAGGCGCTACAAATCGTAGGTTGCAAAGACCTCGCGCTTTTGCCAATCACAGCGTGCATGAAGTGTGCTGCTATTTTTCTTGCTATGCTCGCCGCGGGTCTGCACGCGCAGGAGGCGACGACGATCACCATCCGCAAAGGCGACACGACCAGCGTGGCGCTGAAGGCTCTTGGCGGAGGCGAGGGAGCCGCCGCCACGAAAGTTCTCCAAAACGATCTCGATCTCTCAGGCTGGTTCAGTCTGACGCCTCCCGAACGCGCGACATACATGATCGGCGGATCGGCCTCCGGAGCCTCGCTCCAGGGCGAAGTCAGGGACCAGAGTGGAAGCGTCGTGCTGCAAAAGACCTATTCCGGTGGGCCGCGGATGGCAGCGCATCGATTTGCCGATGATATTGTTGAGACTGTCGCCGGGCGTAAGGGGATTGCCAGCTCAAGGATCGCGTTCGTATCCAGCCGCACGGGTCGCAAGGAAGTCTACACGTCCGACTACGATGGCGCCAACGTGCGCCAGTTGACGAAGGATGGTTCGATCAGCGTGGCGCCCGCGCTTGCGCCCGATGGCAGCAAGCTTGCCTATACCGGATATCAGAGCGGCTACGCGGATATCTATCTGATCGAACTTGCCTCCGGCGCGCGCGGGCGGATCGCCAAGTTTCCAGGAACCAACTCGGGCGCTGCTTTTTCGCCCGACGGTGCCCAGATCGCCTGCACGTTGAGCAAGGACGGAAACCCGGAACTGTACGTTATGGGCGCCAGCGGAGGCGGCGCCCGCCGGCTGACCAGAACTCGCGGCGTGGAATCCTCGCCGACATGGTCGCCGGATGGATCGCAGCTCATCTATTCCTCCGATGAGCGGGGCGGCCCGCAGCTTTTCAAAATCGGCGCAGGGGGTGGAAGCGGGCAGTTGATCTCGACAGGCTATAACTATTGCACGGAGCCGAGTTGGTCGCCGGATGGACGAAAAGTTGCATTTACGGCGCGAACGGGGGGATTTTCCATTGCGGTGAAGGACTTGGAGGGCGGCGCGACCAACCTTCTGGTTTCCGGAGAGGATCCGGCCTGGGGCGCAGACTCCCGGCATTTGATTTTCAGTTCGGGATCCAGCATCGTGTTGCTCGATGCGCAGACCGGCCGCTCCACGCCCATCGTAACTGGTCTTGGAAAAGTGAGCGAACCGACTTGGTCGCGTTAGCCCTTGGCGAACCTGAGAAGGTCCGGCTTGAAGAGCACTGGGAGAGAAGTGACTGCGAGCAGCCAACAAACCGCCAGAAATTGCGCATCGCCGGTTGATTATTTTGCCAAGAGTCCCTATTCGGTATGGACGATGAAAAAGCTGTTTATTCTGGGTGTTGCCGCGCTTGTGGCCGTGACCTTTGGTGCCTGCAAGAAGAAAGGTTCCGATGCCTACGCGGGGGTTGAAGGAGACTACGTCGCCGGCACGCCGCTTCCCGACCGCCTGGAGGGCGCGAATTTTTTTGGAGCCAATGTGACCCGCGGCCAATTCTCACCCATTTATTTCGCTTACGATGGCTTTTCGGTACCCGACTCGGAGCTGAACAAGGTGCAGCAGGTGGCTTCGGCGATGAAATCTATGAGCCAGACAGTGATCATTGCGGGTTTCACCGACGAACGCGGCACGGAGGAGTATAATCGCGGCCTCGGCGAGAAGCGGGCGCAATCGGTGCGCGACGCTCTGATTTCGAAAGGTGTGAGCGGCGGGCGCATCCAAACGGTGAGTTTCGGGGAGGAAATGCCTGCAGACTCTGGCAATAACGAATCTGCCTGGGCAATGAACAGGCGCGCGGAATTCGGCGTGGTCAAGTAGCACTGCGTGCGCGTGCCGTTGTTGGATCTCACCCGCCAGCACGAGCGGGTGCGAGAAGCTGTCGAGACGCGGGTAAGTGCCGTATTTGAAAGCCAGCAATTCATTCTTGGGCGGTGCGTCGAGGAGTTTGAAGACGCCTTTTGCGAATTCATAGGCTGCGGGTATGCCGTTGGCATGTCCTCGGGCACGGATGCTCTGCTTGCGATTCTCATGGCGATGGGCATCGGCCCGGGCGACGCCGTCATCACGACGCCCTATAGTTTTTTTGCGACCGCAGGCTGCATTCACCGAGTCGGTGCGGAGCCGGTTTTCGTGGACATCACGCCCGACACGCTTCACATGGATCCCGAAAGACTGCGGCGCTGCTTGTTGCGCCTTGCCAGCGGAGCCGGTGGCCGATTGGTCACCCCTCGCGGCAACCGGGTTCGCGCGGTCATTCCCGTTCACCTGTTTGGAGTCTGTTGCGCAATGGAGGCGCTTGGCGAGGCCGTCGTTCCCTATGGCTTGCCGATCATCGAGGATGCGGCACAGGCCGTCGGAGCAGAATATCCCGCGAGTGGCGGCGCGCGGCGCGCGGGAACGCTCGGAGACGCCGCACTCTTCAGCTTCTTTCCGACGAAGAATCTTGGCGGAGCGGGCGATGGCGGCATGGCGGTCTGCCGCAGCCGGGAGCTCGCGGAACAGCTGCGCCTTCTGCGAAATCACGGAATGGAGCGCGGCTATTTTCATAGGATCGTCGGAGGAAACTTTCGTCTCGATGCGCTGCAGGCGGCCGTCCTTCACGCCAAGCTTCCGTTCGTGGAGGAGTGGAACGCCGCGCGGCGGCGAAACGCGGCGCTCTATCGCGCGGCGCTCTCAGATTTGTCCGGTCTGCTCGAATTGCCGGCGGAGCCATGGAAGGACACCGGCGCGACGAATCATCATACGTGGCACCAATATGTTGTCCGTGCCGAGCGCCGCGAGGAATTGCTTCGCCATCTCGAGCGCGAGCAGATCGGCCATGCTGTTTACTATCCCGTGCCCTTGCACCAGCAGCAGTGCTTTTCGTACCTCGGCCACCGGCCGGGCGATTTTCCGGAGTCGGAGCGTGCGGCCAGCGAGACGATTGCACTACCGATTTTCCCCGAGTTGCGAAGCGAAGAGATCAGCGCTGTCGCCGAAGCGGTGCGCGACTTCTACTTGCGGTAGCCTTGCGCGGAGTGAGTCATGAAGACTGCCTGAGGGAGGCTGAAAACGCAGCTTGACCTTTTCTTCGCGTTCCGCCATGCACTGCGAGTTCGGCCGATCCCCCTGGTGATTTCGTAGGGGAGCGGCCGTCTGCCAACCATGAGATTTCGCCGATATTTTCTTGTGCTGATCGCCGTCCTGGCCTGTGCGCCGCTCCAGGCCCAGGCCCCGGGCCCGATCGTCAGGGACATCGCGGTGGAGTACGTGGGCCCTCCGTCCATCTCGAAGGCCCGAGTCCTTGACAATTTGGCGACGAGACTTGGCCAACCCTACAGCGAACGCGCGGCGGAGGCCGATATCCGCGCGCTTTATGCAACGGGCGGCGTGGCGAACGTCCGAATTTTTGCGGAGCCCTTCGCCGACGGCGTAAAAGTCACCGTTCTCCTGCAGGGCCGGCCTGTCATTGACGAGATCTTGATCGAAGGAACCCAACAGATTCCCTTGAGACGGGTGCGTCGCGAAATCGGCTCGAAAGTCGGGGAGGTTCTTTCCGAGGAACGGCTCGAAGACGATCGACAAAAAATCCTCAAGATCTACCAGGATCGAAACTATTCGGACGTGGACGTCCAGTATCGCCTCGAGGAGATTGCGGGGACCAACCGCGTTCGGGTGATCTTCCAGATTACGGAGGGTCCGCGCCTCGTGGTGCGCCGAATTATCTTCATCGGCAACGACAGCATTTTGCGGCGAGACATCCTCAAGGTGATGAAGACCCGCCCGTGGAACCTCCTTTCGTTCTTCAACAAGAGCGGGCGGCTGCTGCCCGCTCAGATCGAGGAGGATCGCTCCGCGATTCGGACCCTCTACCAAAATCGAGGCTTTGCCGATGTTGAGATCGCCGATGTGCAAACACAACCGCTCGAGAGAGGGGTCGAACTGGCGATCACGATCCGCGAGGGCATCCAGTATCGCGTCAACACCGTCAAGTTGGAGGGCGTCAATGTCGTCCCAACCGACGAAGTCAGGACGCGGTTGAAGATGATCGATGGCTCGCTCTTTACGCCGAAGGGCATGGGCGATGACTTGAAGACGTTGCGGGATTTCTATGGAACAAAGGGTTACGTGGACATGATTGCGTTGCCCGAAATTCTCCCGGCTGGCCCGGGCGCTGTGGATGTCACCTACCGCGTGGACGAGGGAGTGCAGTCCTATGTCAATCTCGTCAACATTCAGGGCAACAATCGGACGAAGGATCGCGTCATTCGGCGTGAGCTGGCGGTGAAGCCGGGAGAGATTTTCGATACAACGCTCGTCAATGTGAGCCGCCAGCGGCTGGAAAACCTGAATTATTTCTCTCGAGTGGAAATGGCGCCTGCGGACACGATTGTTCCGGGTCGAAAAGATCTCAATGTAATCGTTGAAGAAAAGCGCACCGGCTCGTTCAACTTTGGCGCGGGCTTCAGCACCATCGACAGCCTCGTGGGATTTGCGGAAGTTTCGCAGTCGAATTTCGACCTGTTCAACTGGCCGAGTTTCGTCGGCGGCGGTCAGAGATTCCGGATTCGCGGGCAATATGGTTTGGAGCGGAAGGACTTCGTCGCCTCGCTGACCGAGCCATGGTTCCTCGGCTACAAGCTTTCGGTGGGCGTGGAAGGTTATTACCGCGAGGCAAACTTTCTTTCGGATGTCTATAACCAATCCAACTATGGAATGGCCCTTCAAGCCCGAAAGCAACTTTGGCGCTCCCTGGCTGGCCGGTTGGAGTATCGGATCGAGGGCATCGACATTTTTGACGTCGATGAAGAGAACGCGGGCCAGGTGATCCGGGACTCCGCGGGATTCTACACGAGGAGCGCGATCTCTGCCGCGCTGACTTGGGACACGCGCGACAGTCTCTTTCTGACTCGCCGGGGTGAGCTGATCGAGTTGAGCGGTTTCATCGCGGGGGGCGGCCTCGGGGGAGACGTGCAGGATTATGGCATCTCGCTGGAAAGCGCAAAATACTTCCTCCTGCCATGGGACATTATCTTTTTCGTCAAAGGCGAGCTGGCCGTCGTCGATTCCTGGGGGGATAGCGACGACGTGCCCATCTTCGATCGACTCTACCTCGGCGGGGCGAATAACCTCCGCGGCTTCAACTTTCGGGAGGTCGGCCCGGTCGATGAATTCGACAATCCCATCGGCGGGAGCTCGCTGGGCTACACGACCTTTGAGGTGACGTTCCCGATTATCCCGCGCATACGGTTTGCGATCTTTAGCGACTTTGGCTTTGTCAACCCAACCGCTTATGACTTTAGCAGCTCGAACCTAAATGCCGACATCGGCGTTGGACTCCGTCTCGACCTGCCGATCGGTCCGCTCCGCTTTGATTACGGCTACCCAATTATTTACGAGAGTTTCAACGGTCCTCCCGGCAAGTTCAATTTCAATATCGGATACCAATTTTGAACGGGCCGACCTCAAGTTGGTCCAAGTTGAATCCGCTGTCTCTTGTGCTCTAATAACCCATACCATGCGTAAACTCATTGTTTCCACTCTCCTCTCCGCGGTTGCGCTCTGCGCCGCCTCCACCACCGCTCAGGCCCAATTCAAACTAGGTACTGTGGATATGAACAAGGTGTTCACCGCGTATTTCAAGACGAAGGACGCGGAGGATAAGATAAACGACGCGCGCGCGGCGGCTAAGAAGGAACTCGACGACCGCTTGGAAACCTTGAAGAAGGCGATGGACGAGATAAACAAGACGAATCAGGAGATCGAGAAGCCGGAGCTAAGCAAGGACGGCAAGGAAAAGCTGGCCAAGCAGCGAGATGAAAAGGTCCAGGAGGCCCGGAATCTTGATCGAGAGATCGGCGAGTTTCGTCAGACTCGCGAGCGACAGCTGCAGGAGCAGTTCATGCGCATGCGGAAGGATATCATCGACGACATCATGAAGGTTGTGAACGAGAAGGTAAAGGCCGCCGGATACGACCTGGTTCTCGACAAGACGGGCGTGAGCATGGGTCAGGTTCCGGTGGTGCTGTATTCTCGTTCCGATCTCGACTTCAGCGGAGAGATCATAACGCTCTTGAATAAGAACGCCCCGAAGCCGCCCTCGGCGGCAAATTGATGGGATGAGGCTGCGCGAAGCCGCAGAGCGTGTTGGCGGCTGGGTGGCTCCAGAGGATTGCGAAAAGGCCATTCTGGGAGTTGCTTCGCTCGACGACGCCGACCAGGGCGATCTCTCGTTCTACGGAAATCCCAAGTATCTCAAAGCGCTGAGGAAGTCCCTGGCCACGGCGGTGCTCGTGCCGCGCGGCTTCACCGAGGACGTGCCCGCCGCGCGAGTGTGGGTGGACAATCCTGCGGAAGCTTTCGCGAGATTGCTTGAAGTATTCGCGCCGCCTCCGGTCAGGTTTGAGCCCGGGATTCATCCAACGGCCGTGGTCGCCTCCGACGCCGAGATCGGCGAGAATGTGACGGTCCTTGCGTTTGCGGTGATTGAAAGCGCGGTGCGAATTGGTGCCCGGACAGTGGTGGGCCCGCACAGCTATATCGGCCACCACGCGATGTTGGGGAAGGATTGTCATATCTATCCGCATGTGACGATCCGCGAACGCTCCGTGCTCGCCGACCGGGTTGTTTTGCATCCGGGCGCGGTGATTGGATCCGATGGTTTCGGCTACGAGCTTCGCGATGGGCGGCAGCAGAAGATTCCACAAACCGGCATCGTGCAAATTGACAGCGATGTCGAGGTCGGGGCCAACTCGACGGTCGATCGCGCGCGCTTTGGGCGGACTTGGATTCAGGAGGGCGTCAAGATCGACAACCTTGTGCAGATTGCTCATAACGTCACGATTGGCCGCCACAGTGTCATCTGCGCGCACGTCGGTATTTCGGGAAGCGCGCGGGTGGGGAGTTATGTGACGCTGGCGGGAAAAGTGGGAGTCAGCGGACATATTGAAATCGGCGACGGGGCCATCGTCACCGCCATGGCGGGAATCACGAAGAGCGTGCCGCCTCGCGAGATTCTCGTCGGTCTTCCGGCAAAGCCGATGCGCGAGTACAAGGAGAATTACGTGCTGCTGCGCAACATTCGAAAGCTTTACGAGCGGGTGAAAAAGCTCGAAGAAAAAGAGTAGAACCAGTTCGCGGTCGGATCTAATTTTGACGATGGGGACGCAGCCGATCAGGAAGGCCGAACGCATCGAAGAGTACGTAAAATCCTTCGGTCTCGCGGGGGAGGAATTCCATCCCTGCTACCTCGCATATTTCGTCTGCTTCAATACCCAGGAATACTATGAAGCGCACGATGTCCTTGAGCATCTGTGGTTGCAGCGCGAGGACGAAAATCATGGCTTCTTCAAGGGACTCATCCAGCTCGCCGGCGCCTTCGTTCATTTGAAGAAACAACGTGTTCGTCCCTGGCATCCGACTGACGGAAGGCGCATGCGCCCGGCGGTGAGATTGTTTGCCTTGGCCAGAAAAAATCTTTCGCCCTACGCGCCGGAGCATATGGGCCTGGACGTTTCCAGAGTGCTCGGACTGGCGGCGGATCATGTCTCGCGAATCGAAGCCTCCGATTTCTCGAAAAATCCATGGCATCCCGAGAGTGCGCCGAAACTTGAGCTGCGCTTTTCGCGCGAGCGCTAGTCCGGGCAGCCGTCTACGGTTCGACTGAGAAGCGCGTTTCGCCGACACGTGTTGCCAGGGAGAGATCGGCGGGGGCGCTTGATTCCGAGCCGATCCACGAGCGTTTTTGCCAGCCGGCGGTTCCGCGTTCGATCTGGTCGACCCATCCGTCGGGCCATTCGCAGAGGGCACCCTTTTCGTTGGCTGTCCATTTCCCCTCGGTGCCGCCGTTGATGGTGGAGATGGCGCGCCCGTTGGATTGGAGAGCGATGTAAAGGTGGGAGCCGTCGGGCTCCTTGTTGAGGCGCCAAACGCCGACCAGCGCCGATTGACCGCCTTCGGCCCGTTTGGCTTCGGTCTGAGCAGCTGGTTCAGAGTCCAGCGGAGACCCGGCAGAAAATCGTTGATGTCGAAACAGGTCCCCGTCCGGAGAGATGATATCGGTGCTGCCATCGCTGTAGGCGGCGGTCAGGCGTTGCTGATCCTGCCTCCAGTATCCGCGCTCACCCCGCGCGCCTTCTGTTCCTTTCGCCCAATTGGTGACGGCTTGTCCGTTCGGAAATATCACGATGTCGAAGGTCTGCCCTTGCGCGTCGGCCGTGGTCCAGATGCCTTCGTAGGAAACCTTGATTCTCGGCGCCTCGGGGGTCGCCAGCGGCATCGCAGGCGCAGCTTCGGGCTCTTTGACCGGCGACGCACCGGCGGCTTCGGAGCTTACCATTGGCGGCGCCACGGCAGCTTCGGGCTCTGCGACTGGCGTCACATTGGCGGCTTCGGAGCTTGCCGTTGGCGGCGCTACGGCAGCTTCGGGCTCTGCGACTGGCGTCACATTGGCGGCTTCCGGGGTGGTCGCCGGGGAGGGGTTCGGCTGCTCCGGGGTGGAAGTGGGCGAGGACGATGAGGGATTTTGAGACGGGCATCCGGCAAACAACAGAAGAGCGGCGAGGGAAGGCAATGTCCGCATTGCTAAAAACTCTCCGAGGCGGCAAGGAGAAAAACAACTCTTTTCGGCTTGTGGGCGGGCCGATTTTGTTCCTGGTATCGGATAGCAATGGATCCTTCAGAAGCCGCGGGTCACACCAACTATCGGAAGCTGGCTCAGCGAATGGGCCGGCGGCTTCTTGAGCGGCGAATTCGCAAGCAGGCAAGCCTTTGGGCGCGGGAAGTCCATCAAGGGAAGGGCTTCTTCAAGTTCGAGGGGATCATCCCGATGGATGCGCTTGTCTGGCACGCGCTCGAACTCGCGGGTCTCGATCAAGTCGGCAAGCGAAACTTCCTGGATGTCCAGGTCGTTCAAAACGAAGTCATTTTGCCGCAGCTACCCGCTGCTTTCGAGGGCTTCCGCCTCATGCAACTGGCCGATCTTCACTGCGATCTGGATCCAAAGCTCATCGACATTGTCATCGAACGGATCGACGGACTCGAGTACGACGCAGCAGTGCTCACGGGTGACTATCACAACAAGATCGCCCGTGATCCCGATACTTCGTTGGAGCTAATGGGACGGCTTACCCCGCACATTAAGACGCCGCGTTACGCCATCTTGGGCAACCATGATTTCATCGAAAAAGTCGCCTTCCTCGAATCTATAGACCTCACCGTGTTGTTGAACGAGTGCGACGTGATCGAGCGCGGGGGCGCTCTGCTTTGGATCTGCGGCGTGGACGACCCGCATTTCTTTCAGGCGCATGATTTGAAGAAGGCCCGTGAGCGGGTTCCGCGCGGGGATACTGCCGTCTTGCTAAGCCATAGCCCCGAAACCTATCAGGAGGCCGAAAGGCTCGGGTATGCCTTCATGCTCAGCGGGCACACGCATGGCGGGCAAATTTGCCTGCCTGGCGGCTTCGCCGTTATCGGGAATGCGCCGGTTCCGCGGCGCTTCCTTGCGGGCCCGTGGCAGCACGGCTCGCTTGTGGGTTACACTTCGCGGGGAACGGGAGCCAGCGGCGTCCCGGCCCGATTCAATTGTCCTTCGGAGGTAACGATCCATACGTTGCGGCGATCGCCGGCCGGCTGATGGACCATCGGATCCGCGCCGGAGGAGCGGTCAGGTTCACCGCGCGGTCGCCATCTGCGGATCTGGAAACATCTCCCCAATGAGCGAGGCATACTGTTCGGCGATGACATGCCGCTTGAGTTTGAAAGTAGCCGTCATTTCCTGGCCGACCTCGAAGGGCTTGGTGGCGAAGCGAAAGTCCACAATGCGTTCGTAGCTCTTGAAATCTGCCTCCGCATTGATGAGCCGGCGAATTTCGGCCTCCATCAGCGCGCGCGCTTGTGTGCTCGCTGCAAGCTCAAGCAGATTCGCGGCGTGCACGCCGGCGGCGCGGAAACCCTCGAGGGCCGGAACAATCAACGCGCCGAGGTGCTTTTGGTCCTGGCCCACAAGCATGCAATGATCGACGAGCGGAGAATGGACGAGCTTGGACTCGATGGGAAGGGGCTCCACATTCTCGCCGTTTCGCAGGACGATTGTGTCTTTGCACCGGCCGAGGATCTTCAAACAGTCATTGAAGGTCACCATCCCAATGTCGCCCGTTCTCAGCCAGCCGTCGTGGAATACCCGTGATGTGCCTTCGGGATCTTTGTAGTAGCCCTTCATGATCTGTGGCCCTCGCGCGTGGATTTCTCCCTGGCGTCCGCGACCTTGGTCGCTGCGGGAGCGGTCAGGGTAGAGCACACGGCCGCTATCGAGATCGACGATACGGATTTCTGTCTCCGGGTAGACGGGTCCCACCGTGCCAATGACGAGGTTTTTCCAGGTTCGAACAGCCAGAACTGGCGAGGATTCGGTGAGCCCGTAACCCTCGAGGACAGGGATGCCGATGAAATTAAAGAATTCGTCCACATGCGGCTGCAGGGCTCCGCCGCCGGAAATTGTTCCGCGGAAATCTCCGCATCCGACGGCCTCACGAAGCTTGGCGAGGACGATCTTGTCCAGGACGCGGTAGGGAAGATAGAAGGCGATCCAGCGCAAAAGATGCGCAAGGCCTCGCACAGCTCTCTCGAGCTGCCCGCGCCCGCGGGTGTCGAGCTCCTGCCCAAGGAAGAAGCGTTCCGCCCGCTTGACGTGGCAGGTGCAGAAGCGCGCGGCGCCAAAGAGCGCGCGCCGCAGCGGAGGAGCCTCGTCGATCCGGGAGATAAGTTTCTGATAAAGATTTTCCCAGAGCCTGGGTGCCGACGCCATGACGGTCGGTCGGACGGTCTTGAGGTCGTCGGCAATGCTTCGGAGGTTTGTGTAGTATGTGCACGCCCCCACACTGATCGCGATCATCTCGAAGACGCGTTCGTAGCTGTGCCAAACGGGGAGAATCGTGAGCGCGCGGTCACTGGTTCCGATGGTGAAGGGAAGATTTCGCGTCTGAGACGTCATGTTGGAGTGGGTCAACTGAACTCCTTTCGGCGTGCCCGTAGTCCCGGACGTGTAGATGATGGTGAAAAGATCTTCCGGAAGCACCTTGGCGATGCGGTCTTCCGCCCTGCGGTCGCCTGCAGAGCGCAGCGTCTTGCCGCGGGCGATCATCTCCCGAAGTCTGAGCACGCCGGCGAGAGCGGGAGCCTTCGGATCCATGAGGATAATTTTCTCGATTCCTCGGACCGAGTGACGAACGCGCTCGAACTTTTCCAGGATCCCGGTGTTTTCGACGAACACGAAACGTGCGTCGGAGTGGGTGAGGATATGGGCGATCTCTGCTCCCGTGACGTCCGTTCCGCGGGGAACGTCCGCGCCGCCCGCGAGCAGAATCCCATAGTCGCAGAGAATCCATTCCGGCCGGTTGTCAGAAAGCACGCCGACATGTTCCCGTTGGCGCAGCCCAAGATCGATGAGTGCGGTAGCCAGCGCGAGGCCATCTTCGTAGAGCTGCCGGTAGGAGATGGGCGCGTAGACGCCCGTGGAATCCTTTGCGGAGAACGCCGGCAGATTGCCGAATCTTTCAGCCGCCTCGCCAAAAAGAGCGACCAGGGTGCTTGTCGAAATTCGGCTCATGTCCGGAAAGCTATCGGACTTGGAAGTCCGAAGGGGATTTCTTTTCGAAGGCCGGCAACGCCAGGGCTGCGCGCGTTTTCTCGGGGAGTTTTCACGTTTTAACCACGGGTTCGACTGGATGCTGAGGGCTGATCAACTCTTGTTTTGTGGGGGCGTTTCGGGTTCGCGGAAGATAATGCGGGCCTTCGTCAAATCGTAGGGCGAGATCTCCACGCTGACACGATCCCCCGGAACAATCCTGATGAAGTTTTTTCGCATCTTGCCCGAGATATGCGCGAGCACGATATGCCCGTTGGACAATTTCAACCGGAACATCGTGCCCGGCAAAACATCGACCACAACTCCTTCAGTAACAATCGACTCTTCTTTAGCCACAGGGAGAAAGCGGCTTTTACCGAAGATTCGGTTCGAAATCAACCCATCGCGCAAGTGGGGCCAGAGTTTGGCGTCCTTCCTGGTGCCAGGTAAAAGGCGGATTTTGCATCTCACCGAGCGGGCAGACGCGAGAGGGCTGGAGAACGGCGGCCCTCTCAGCATTCGCGGGTGTCGCCGGCCAGATCCCGACGGCCGCAACCCAAGTCAAGGCAGGACCCAGCGCGGCGGTCAAATCGGCGGGCATCGGCTTGACGAATGCGACCCGGTTCAGGCACGAGCTGGCGAACCAGGGATCCTCTTCGTAAATCACGGTCCAAGCCGTCGAGTTCGCACTCTCCCAAATTCCCACACGCGGATCACTTGCGGATCGGAAGCGATAGTTGGCTCGCGCGTCGACGATCTCCGCGGCCTCAGCAGGGGTGACATGCCCGCGCGGGTTCTCTTGCTCGTACCGCTCCATTTCCCTGGCCAGCCGGCTGGCATAGTTTCTGGCGTCGCCGGCGACGTAAATGTCATGTGGGGAAAGGCACCCTTTTTGATTGAAACGGGCGACGTCCGCCGCCGCCTGCGGCGAGGTGTCTTCCCGCGAGTCGTCAAAGACGATGCCCAAGCTGATACGGTGTGGGTGAGCCTCAAACACAACGTCGGGCGGCGCCATGCGTCGAAAGTGGGTGATGGTCTTGTCCGTTCCGAACACGATCCATGCGCGTGCCTCTTGCAGCCAAACCTCTGGTAGTTTCGTGCTCAATTTCACCCGGTCGTTGAGCCTTGGAGGCAGCATCGCGGCAAATTCTTCGACCTCCCGCAGACCAGCCGTGGGAAGTTTTACGAAGTTCATTGTGCCAAGGAGCATACCCCGAATGAGGCTTTGCAAGCCGGCGTGAGGCGTGTTGCCGCCGATCACATGAAGGATCGGACCATTGGCGACTGCCCGGCTGAAGTGGCCCGCATAAGGCCGGAACCCGTCCAGGATTTCCGAATGGCCGAGTTCGAGGAGCACGACGTCAACGAGGTCGTCTGCAGTGAACTTTCCCAGCAAAGGGAAGTTTTCCGCCACTTTGGCCAGGGTGGCGGCGCGCTCCGCGGTGTTCATTGGGCGAGCATCTCGCCGGCAGGTCGCGAGCAGCCGCGTGGAAGGGCGTCGGGGTCACGGCCGATCAGCTCGAAATCCTGGGATCTGCGGATGGCGAGATCCCGTGTTTGGACCGCGCAGCACGAGCCGATGTTTGCGAGATCGAAGATCCGCAGGATTCCGGTGTGGCCTTCCGTGCTTTCGTTGCCGCTTTCCGGATCGATGACGAGCGCGCGCACCCAGGGTGCGCCGAGATGAGGATTGCGGAGACCGCGCGCATAGAATTGCGAACTAAGTTCGGTCATTCCGTACTCGTTCAAAATGTCATTTTCTTCGAGTCCAAAATGTCTCTTGAAAAGAGCGTAGAGCTCCGCTTTGGGCAGGCTGCGGACCGTTCCTTTGTAACCGCCAGTTTCCACGGCAAGGCTACCCGGCGGCAGGAAAACTTCGCGATCGCCAAGCCATTCGAAAACGCCAAGAAATGCTAACGCAGTCCCAAAAAGGACGACGCGGTTGCGTTCGCGGGAGAGTTGCTCGGCTAGCCTGTCCCAATCTCCGAGAAAAAAGCGTTCCGGGGGAGCCAGCCATCCCGCCATGCAAGACAGCGAGGAGTGGGGAGACTCCGCCGGCGGACGCATGAGGCAAAAGAGATTTTTCGTCGGGAGGCCGATGCGTTGCCAACCGCCAATCGCGGCGGCGTGGTAGAGTTCCAGCGTGTGGAAGTGATGCTCGCCATACCCTTCGCCTGTCGTTCCGCTGGTTCGAAATGAGCGAATTGTCGCGGCCGGGGGAAACGAACGGATGGCCGCGTGGCGAAATGCCGTCAGCGGAATTGCGGGAATTTCGCGCCACGAGGCGGGAACCTTATGTGTCTCGCAATAAGCGTCGTAGGGGGCACAGAGCGAGCGCTGGAGGGAATGCGCGGCAAGAATGAGGGCTTCGAAAGAGCCTTCTCCGGCCCGGACAAATCTAAGGACACTTTCCTCAAGCGCGCGGAGGGCTGCCGAGCGATCAGGATGCGGCGCTGAAAAAATCGGCATAACGACAGGATTGTCACCCACCGCTTTGCGTGCTACCACGCACTTCCTTGATGCATTGCTCCGGAGTGCGTGCCTTTATTGCCATATCCTTTGGCATCTTTAGTGGTTGTTTGTTTGCGCAGAAGGCTGCGGACAAACCGGACCTTACCGCTGACGAACTGGCGGTCAATGCGTCATCGTTCTACGCGCAGGGGAAATACGGCGAGGCGGCGCAGGCGTATCAAAGATTCTTCACGGACTTCGGGTCTGCTGGGGACGCGCAGGCGGTCATTCGGCAGATGCGCTATCCATTGGCGATGTGCCTCTTGCGCTTGCAAAGGTTTTCCGAGGCTGGCGAGGCGATTCGGGAGGCTCTCGCCAGCGAGCCTCCCATCGAGACGGCGCACAGTCAGGACCTGCTGTTTTGGCGGGCGATTTGTGAGATGCAGGAAAACCAAGGCGGGCAGGCGAGAGAGACGCTCGAGCAGTTTGTCGAACTCTTTCCCGCGGGCTCCGAACGCCAGGCGACGTATGTCCAGCAATACCCGGCGGTTCAAAAAGTTTCCGAGGCGCGTTTGCTTATTGGCACCTGTCTTCTTCTTGATGGGCGGAATAAGGATGCCGCCGAGTATTTTTCGCGCGTCAAGCAAGGACTCATACCCATCAATCGCGGGCGCGCGACGGTGTTGCAGCTCCACGCGCTGCTCGCAGCGGGGGAGGATGATCAAGCGATGGCAGTCGTAACGGAGGAATTTCCCCGCATGGGAGATCTGCTCCAACTCGTAACCTTTCAGACTCTGATCCTCGATCTCGGCACGCGCTATCTCGAGCGGAACGAGGCTCGAAAAGCCATCGTTTGTCTTCAACGCGTCTGGGGCAAGGACCGCCTCCTCAAGCATCAGCAGGCGCGCCTCGAGGACCTGGAATCTAAACTTCAAGCGGTGGAAGCGGACCCTCGTGGCGATCCCTACGCGAAACTCCTCTACGCGCAGATGATCGCGAAGGTGAAGCGGGAAATCGAGAATTTCGGGAAGATCGAGAGCTTCGACGCGGGGTTTCGCTTGCGTCTCGCGGCAGCCTATCAGGCCATGCAGCGTTACCGTGAGTCGGCCCTCATTCTGGAGGGAATGCTCAACGAGATGCCGGCCGATCGCGTCGTTGAATCCGCCTCAATCAACCTTGTTCGATGTTGGAGCGCGATCGAGTGCTGGGCGAATGCGACCGAAGCCGCCGAGACCTTTTTGGAAAAATTTCCCCGGTCTGAGAGCGTTCCGCTCATCCGTTACATGCAGGGGATCGCGGAACAGCGGAGCGGCGACTATTCTAAGGCGATCGCGCTCTTTGATGCGATTGAGGCGAAGCATTCCTCATCGGACTACGCTCCGCGCGCGAAGTTCATGAAGGCGTTTTCTCTGCTGCAAGCCGAGCGACATAATGATGCCATTGCGGAATTCGAACAATTCGAGGAACGATATCCGCGTCACGACTTGGCGCAGGATGCACTCTACTGGCGCGGGATCGGGTATTCGCTTGATAGACAGTTCAGCCGCTGCCGCCAAGTGATGGACGACTATCTCGACACCTACAAAGCCGGTCGCCATCGGACGACTGCCGTTTTCCGCAAGGCCTACTGCGCGCAGCAATCCAAAGACTATCAGACCAGCATCGAGGAGCTTGGCTCCTTTCTGCGCAGCTATCCGGGCGCGGAAGAGTGTGACGAGGCGCGAATTCTCTTGGGCGACGCTTTGCTTAGTCAGGGACGCGTCGAAGAGGGAATTGCCGTGTTTCAGGGCATCTCCAGGGAGAATGCTAAGCTTTATGCCGAAGGGGTCTTCAAGATCGGCAAGGCCTACCAACTCGCGGACGAGCATGAGAAACTTCGCGATCACATGGCCACCTTCAAGGCTCGCTTCCCCCGAAGTCCTCGCGTGGCTGAGGCGATTTTTTGGATGGGATGGACCTATCGCCAGCAAGGCATGTCCGACCAAGCTCGCGATGTTTATTGGGAGGCGATTAGCGAGTACGGAGACGATGCTGCCATCCGGTCCGTGGACGACTTGTTGCCGGCGCTCTCGAAGCTCTACAAGGGGGAGGACGAACAGGCCGAATTCTCGGCTCGCCTCGGCGACTTGTGCGTGGAGGCGGAACGGACGGGCAAGAGAACGCTCTTGAAGCGCGCATTGTGGGCGCGGGCCGCCGCCCTGCGATCGAAGGACCCTGACCGCGCACGGAGCGATCTGGTCGAGGTTGCCCAGCGGTTGAACGCTCAGAGCGACAATCCGCTGCTGCTCGCGGATTGTGCCGATGCGCTCCTCGCCGCTGGGAGGGAAGCAGAGGCGGAGAAGATGTTTCGTGATCTTGTGAAGTGGAATCCTCGTGCCGTCCAGAAGGACCGGGCATTGGTCGCGATCGGGCGCATTGAGATGCAACGCGGCAACGCCAGCGCCGCGCTGGAGCAATTCGATCGATTCGAACGTGAGGTGCTTGGATCGCGGCTGTTCGGAGAGGTGATGCTTGCCCGAGCAGAGCTTCTTCAAACGAGGGGTCGCATGGCAGAGGCCCGAGAGGCCTTGGAAAGGCTTCTCGCCAACGAGTATGCCTTGGGTCAGGAAAAAGCGAAGGCGCTCTACCTTATCGGCGAGATCCATATGAATGAGTCCAGGCCCGATCTGGCCATTCCGTATTTTCAGCGCCTCTATGTGATGCATGGACGCTGGCGCGATTGGGTGGCAAAGGCGTACTACCGCAGCGGAGAGGCTTTCGAGAAACTCAATGACCAATCGAGCGCCCGCCGCACTTATCAGGAATTGTCTGAACGCGAGGATCTCGCCAGCTTTGAGGAGGCGCGGAGAGCCCGTGACCGCCTGGATCTCCTCGGAGGCCCATTGCCCACGGAGGAGGCAGCGCCCTCACAAGGATGAGAAATATCGCAGCTTTTCGCTTCCTGATGTTGCTCTGTTTCTGGGTCGCGGATAACGCGTCCGGCCAGCTTCCACGGGTTGGACAGGACACCATCTTCTTGCGGCAGGGCGATCGGCTTGTGGGGGAACTGACGGGCATCGATGAACGAAGCATTCGGCTGCGAAGACTACTGCCACCGCTTCCCGGCGCTTCGACTGATGGCGCGCCGATTCTCGCTTCGATCACGGTGCTGCGCTCCGATGTAGATCGCGTCGAGTTTTCCTCCGGTGAGGCGCAGGAACGGATGCTCAAGAATGCGACCACCGCGAATCTGTCGGAAATTGAAGCACTCTGGCGGGAAGCTCGAGTCTGGCTTGGCGTTCCGAAGTCGTCCGCGGGAGCAGTCGGTCTCGTCTATGGAGATCTTCTGTTGCGCAACGGCGATCCCGCCGGCGCCCGGACGGCTCTCGACCTTTTCGGTGCCATCGAAGCGGGGACATGGAGCGATCAGATGGCGATGCGCGCCAGGCAAGGCCGCTTGCGCGCAATGGTTGCCACGGGCTTTGTGCAAGAGGCGGTCGTCGAAGCGAAGGAGTTAGAGCGCGTTGCCGAAGATCCGGTCGTTTTGATCGAAGCCAAATTCATTCTGGCGAAAGCCGCCGAAACAGCTTTGCGCAAGCTTGTGGAAGACAATCCGCGGTGGACTGAGGACCCTTTCGTTTTGCCTGAACGCAATCGCCTCTATGAAGCAGTCCTGGAGCTGTATCTCTACCCTGCCCTGTTTTTTGGCTCCGAAATCGAGGTTGCCAGCCGCGGACTTTGGGGTGCTGTGGAGGTAAGTCGATTTGCGGGAGATGAGAAACAAGCCCTCGAAGCCTCGATGGACCTCGTCGAAATCTATCCCGGGACGTCTTACGCCAGGCTGGCCCAGGACTTCATCGAGACCCTTCCGGAATCTCTAAGAAACAAATACAATCAAAATGAAGAGAAACGATAAGAGCTTGCTCCCGGTCTTCCTTATTCTCAGCGGCGGTTTGCTGCTGCCAGCCACTGCAGATGCGTCCGGAGTGGAAACCAGCAAGAGTCTGCTTGATCTTTACCGGGAGGGCGGCCCGGTCATGCACATCATCGCCCTGTGCTCAGTCGTGACGCTCGCTCTCGGAACCTACTGCGGAATCATGTACCGCAAGGGGAGGATGATGCCGGCGAACGTCGTGGCGCACCTGAGCGACCTCGTCGCGCGGCGGGACCTTTCTGCGGCCTATGAATATTGCCGGGCCAATCCCGGTCCGCTTACTCATGCACTCGCGTCTGCCCTCACGAAAGCGAACTACGAACGCGACATGTTCAATAAGACCGCCATGGAAAACGCCGTCGCCGACGATTGCTTTCGCTCCGAGACGAAGATGATGGTGGTCGTGAATTACCTGAACACTTTCGCCGTGCTCGCGCCGATGATCGGACTGCTCGGGACAGTCTCCGGAATGATTACGAGCTTCAGTGCGTTGACGGCAGGCAAGGCGGAGGCAACCGACCTGGCCAAGGGGATCGGAGAAGCGCTCATAGCCACCGGGGGCGGCCTGCTGCTGGCGATCCCTGCGATGTTTCTCTATTTCTTCTTTCGCGGCCAGGTTTCGACAAACATGGCCGATGTCCATCGAGCGCTTTCACACATTCTCGACCTCTTCACGGGCGAAGCACAGGGAAGCCCGGCCTCTGCGAGGCATGAGTTGGCGGCGCAGGAATTCGCCCCGCAGGAGATTCCGGATCAGGTCTGACCAATGTCTCAACCGCGTCGGCGAATGCGCCGTGTCCAGCACGAGGAAGTTGGGCTGCAAATCGCTCCGATGATCGATGTGACCTTGCTGCTGCTCTTTTTCTTTATGCTTTCTGGCAAACTCACGAAGGGAGCGAAGCTTCTCGAGATCAATATCCCCACCGCGGCATCGGGAAAGGTCCCGCAGGAAATGGGAGATCGCGACGTCATCAACATCGACGAGAACGGTCAGCTCTTCAGCGGCAATCAGCCCTTCACGTCGAAGCAACTTACGGTTCACCTCAAGGAACGCTTCAAGAATTACCCTCCGCTCAAGCTCTACGTTCGGGCGGATGCTGGCACGCCCGGCAGACAAATCAAAGAGGTCATGAAAATCGCCGCTGACGCGGGCGCCATCGAGGTGATTTTCGGCGTCCGGCAGAAATGAAACGCGTCGAGCACTCCCAGATCGAATTGCAGATCGCGCCGATGATCGACGTGTGTTTTCTGCTGCTCTTCTTTTATATCCTGACATCCAAGCCTGTTAAACCCGAAGCCGACATGAGCATGACGCTCCCGGGAACCGTGCCCCAGGAAGAAAGCATGGAGATTCCCGATGAGCAGCGGATCAGCATTCAGGAAGACGGTCAGGTCATCCTCAATGATCTGCCAATGGATAACCCGCAGAATCGCGATTTGCCTTCGTTGCTCAGGACCCTCGTGCGTTTCAAGGAAACCGCTGATGCCAACAAGAGCGAGCCCCTCATCACAGTCGACGCCGCGGACGGCTCGCGCCATCAGCGGATCGTCGATGTCCTCAATGTTTGCGCGCGAGCCGGCATTCGAGGGGTCTCTTTTGCCGCGTCCGAGGAGGAGCAATGAGTTTTTCCGCGATGCCTTCAAGTGCGGAGATAGTTCGAGGGCAGAACCGCAGACGCATCATCTTGACCGTCGTTCTGGTGAGCGTTGGCATTCACGTGATCGCGGGGATCGTCGCGGGGATCGTGATTGTGGCGCGCTATCTCGCGGAGCCACCGGCCGAATTTAAGGTCACCAAAGACATCCGGCTTCCTGCGGAGGAGCGCCAACACAAGATGAACATGGCTGCGTTTGATGGCATGGCGCCAAAGCCGAGTTTCACGGACAAGTTGCAGAGCCTGCGCCCGGCCGCTCTCGCGCTTCCGGATCTTCCCAAAATTCCCATGGGTCAGTTGCTTCCACTCGATCCGGCGGAAATTCTCACTGATCAGGTGGTCGCCTTGACGGGATCCGGCGGAGCCGGCTCGGGAATCGGCTTTGGCGCGGGCGGAGCCGGCGGGTCCGGCATCGTAACCGGCTTCAATTTCATGGGCATCGAATCGAAGGGCAATCGGATCCTGCTCATCTTCGATGTTTCGACGAGCGTCCTGAATAAGGCCCGAAAAAGCGACGTGTCGCTCGCAAAAATTAAGGAGGAAACAATTAACCTCCTCCGGCAACTCCCCATCAATGCGCGTTTTGGGCTCATTCAATTCACCCAAAACTTCAAGGCCTTTCACGAGGAATTGTTGGCGGCGACCGACGCGAACCGCGCCGCGGCCAAGGACTGGATCGAAGAAGAATGGGTGGAGACCGGCTCGATGCAAGCCTCCGCCAAGGTCAAGAGAAATCCGCGAGGAGTTGTCGGAGTGTTTGAGCTCGCGGCTCAGATGTTGCCGGATGTCATCTTCCTCATTTCCGATGCGAGCTTCCAGTGGAAGGAGGGCGGCAGCCTTGGCGACGTCCCCTGGGAGCAGATCGCAAAAATCGTCAAAGGCCCGCTTCAGGGGACCGAGGGCTGCACTCTGAATTTCATCGGCTTTGAGATGAAGCCTGAGGATCGCCGGAAAATGGAATCCATCGTTCGCAGTACCCACGGGAAAGTCCGCAACATCGAATAGAAACGGCGGAAGGCTGCATTCCAGCCTCCTTGAATTCGGAACCACGCGAAGCGGGGCATCCTCAGTCGCATTCGATGCGGGAAATCAGGGCGCGGCAGGAGGAGTTGAAAAAACGACAGAAAGAATGCGAGCGATGTCCCGGGCCGCCGACTACGCCCTGATGGGAGTTGTTGAGGTCTCTCCAGAGCGCTGACGGCAACCGTCCTGTCATCGGCCCTATTGTTGCTCTTGAGGTCTGCGCTGTTCAGGGACTGGGAACGAAGGATGACGTCAAGTCCAGGAGAGAGAGCGGGAGCTGGAGCAAGTGCGAGCCGGCGAGGCTAGCTTGCGGCAGAGTCGGTTATTTCTTCAAGCTGAAACTGCACGGTGACCCGTATTCCTGTTCGACATTCTCCGCACCAATATTAGACCAGCGAAGGCCATTGCCAAAAGTGCACCGGTTGATCCTGCGTCGGGGACTGGAGTGACGCGGAGGTTCATGCTGTATTCTACATACTTGAAGTCGCCGAGAGGATCCGCGACGGCGAAGATATCGGCATTGAAGCGCAGAGTGTAATTATCAGGAAAAAGTATCCCCGAAAAATGATTGGCGCCGGTCAAGCTGGTGTTGCTCAGAATTGCTCCCTGATGCGCGGAAGTCAGGGAAAAGTTAAGGTTGGGCGGTGGCATAGCGTGCCATCCCAAGATTCGGGATGCGTCCAACTGATACGCGAGTGGGTCTAAGACGTCAAAAGTCACCTCGAAAACGGAACTTGCCGAGGAATCTGCAGGCCCATATGGGCCCGCGAGACTCACCCGCGTGCTACCCCACAGGCTCGCGGTGACGGAAATTTGGTCGACTGCTATGATGGAAGTCTGTGTGGCTGCACTCTCCGCGTGATAGGATCCCATGCGGCCGTAAGAGGATGGAACTGTATCTTTCCGATCTGCGAAGCCGCTCACACTGCCGTCGAAAGCTCCAAGGGGCCCGGTAAGGCTTTCTGTCTCAGAGTAGGAACTTTGTCCTCCGCCGCTGATACTGCCGGCAATGCCAGAAGCACTCACGCTTCGAAAGCCCGACAGCGGAATCAAATAACCGTAAGCTTGTCCGCAGAGGGTCAGAGCAATCAGCAGAAGGGGTATTCTCATTTGTGTCTAGGTTCGTTAGCCGGTTCGATTTTAAGGGTCATCGTTAGAAACCTGACGGGGAACTGTTTAAGGCATCCCGAATCAGGTGAAAGCGAAGCAGCATCATCGATGCCAAGGGCAACGTGAGCCTCCGGGGAAAAAAGGTTTCACATATCATAACTCCCTAATAGACAGATTACTATGAAGAAATGTATTTTTTGGGACGTTCTGGGCGACAGAAGCTAAAAGCGATCATTTGTAAGAATTTCCGACGATCCGACGCGGACAACACAGCTAAGTGTGGCTGAAGAACGCGGTGGTGCTCTGACCTGCCGAACGATTCTCTATCATGTAATATCACGACGCTTCGCAGGGAGTTACCACGGAGCGGCCATCGCTGCTACGTTCCAACGAGCGGATTCGTCATTCAATTCGCATTCCATTAATCGTGGGTCGTGAGGGATTGATCGGCCTCAGCCAACGGTTAGTAAGGTCGCGGCGGAAACGGATTAAAAGCGCTCCTGGCAAACGAGGAGCGGTTAGTTGGCGGCGCAGGAATTCGCTGGCCGACAATTTCCGATCGACGTCGTGTGCGGCACTAGGAAGGGACTTTGGCAAATTGCTCCGTGGTCGATGTGACCTTGCTGCGGCTCTTTTACTCCGAACTTTCTGACGAGCTCGCGAACGGTGCAGCGCTTCTCGATTTTTGAGATCCGGTTGCGCTCTACTTAGGGTCCACGACCAGCACATCGCGCAGGACCTCCGCGGCCTTTGCGTTGTCCGAGGCCACCAGGCTGGCAACAGCTTTCCCCGGGTCTCGGCGCAGGATGTGCATGGAGCGGAGATCCAGCCCCGCATCTTTGAGACGCACGGCGATGGCTGCAAGTGCCCCGGGCTTGTCCTCCAGGCGCACGAGCAGCGCGTCCTGCGTAATCACCCGGAAGCCCTGGCCGTTGAGCGCGCGCAGCGCTTCGTCGTAACGGTCCACGCTGAGCACGACGATGCCGCGGTCCTCCACGCCCTCGATGTCGATCTCTTCAATATTCACTTGGTGCGCGGCCAGGCAGCTTGCGATCCGGGCGGCGACGCCCCGCTCGTTTGGCACGAGGACAGTTAGCTGTTTCATCGGCCCGTCGATTCTCGGTTCTGGATTCTCGGCTTCTGTTTCAAAGCTGCCGCGAAGTCCGCGACGAATTCGTCGATGATAGCCGTGGAAACGTGCGCCATCACGGTGATGTGACCAATATCATTCTTCCGGGCGATGGTCCACTTCTGCGTCACCGCAGCGGGGGGACGTGGAAAGACCACGGTGACGGAGTTCACGTGCCGCCAGGCATCAATGCCGTTGGCCTTGAGCTTGTGCACCGCATATTCCGCGCGATCGAGACAGTCGCGCACCATGCCCTGCATTCCGTTGAAACCCAGCGTGCGCAGGCGATGCCAGAGGATGAGCGGCGAGATCGCGCTGCGCGAGCCGGCGATGGTCGTGTCGAGAGCGCCGATGTATTCAATGGAGCGGGCGATTCGGTCAACGTGAGCCTGGCGCGCCAGAACCACGCCGCAGGGCAGAGGCGAACCCAGCATCTTGTGCCCGCTGATCGAGATGCTGTCCGCGCCATCGGCAAAGTCCCACGGCTGCGCCTTTTCGACGAAGGGAAGGATCATCCCGCTGAGCGCAGCATCGGCATGGATGTAGGCGTTGGGAATCGCAAGGTCGTCGAGCGTCTCGCGGATCTTCCCAAGGTCGTCCACAGCGCCCTTCATCGTGGTGCCGACGTTTGCGAAGATGATCGGCGCAACGTCGCGGTGAATGCGCAGCGTTTCACGCAGGTCATCATAGTCCATCTGCCCGTCCCGTTGGCTCTTCAGCATGATATTGCGGGTGTGCTGGAGGCGCAGGACTTTCACCACGGAGTAGTGGGTGTCCTCGCTGAAGTAACAGATGCTCTCCGGATAAAGTTCGCGCGCGACGTAGAGGCCATACATATTTCCCTCCGTGCCGCCGTTGGTGACGTAGCCCCACCATTCGTTCTCCGGTGCACGCGTAAAGCGCGCGAAATCGGCAAGCACCTCGCGCTCAAAATCGTGCGTGTTTAGCCGATAGTTTGTTCCGCCAAATGGATCACCGACATTGTTCGCCGAGAAATGGAGGAACCGGAACAGCTCCGAGATGTCGTAGGCCTGGTTGCACGGGTAGCCGATATTGAACGGGCGCAGCTCCATGAGCCGCCAGTGCAGTTCATCGAGACGCTGGCGGTCAGCATCGGAGAGGGCGTGGGAATTCAAGGCAGGTGCGCTTTTGGCTTGCGTTGTGCCATTCCCGCAATGAACCCGCAAGCTCGCACACGAAAGCCACGGCTGCCGCATGCGCGGCTCTGATCAGAATCTCGCCTGCCTGGCCGGCGCATTCGACGAACCGAACGCGATCTTCCCGAGCGATGGCCTGGAGAAAGTCCCGATTGGCGCAGACTGTCGAACATCCCGAACAGTCGGATAACGGGCTAAGGACGGCCGCGCAACCGGCGGGGTCCGAATCCTTATTAGGAATGAAAAATTCATCGATAGCAGAATCGGTCATTGTGGGGATTTTCGACAACGCCCAGGATCTCGACCAAGCGGACGAGCGACTGGCTGCCGCGGGATTTGAAGCCAAAGTTTACGATGAGGCCACCGTGGCAAATGAGCCCGACAATCTTGATCCGGTCGGTCCAGCTCCGGTCGGTGCTGTCCTGGTGCCGGGCGCCGTTCCGCCGGAGGATTCGGGCGGTGTGGAATCGGACTTGCCCATGATGGTCCGTGCGTTTAAGTCCGACCTCGTCGATTACCACCTGCCTGACGATGTGATTGAGGTCTACGCCGCGGTGTTCTCTCACAAAGGCAAGCTCATCCTCGTCAGAGCCGAGCCTGAATGTGCCAAGCATATCATTGAGATCTTGCGAGAGTGCCGCGCTTCGCGAATAAATCAGCATGATGAATGATAATCGCCCCGGCAACGCGGTGGCTGGGGACGGGAGTTGACCGACTGGCCCTTCGCATGCAGAGAGAAGTCGAAATTGTTAACAAACTTGGACTACATGCGCGGCCGGCAGCGGAGTTCGTTCAATGCGTGATACGGTTCGAGAGCAAGGTCACTATTGTCAAGGATGAGGAACGTTTCTCGGCCGCGAGTATTTTGGAAGTCCTCAGCGCCAATCTGGATTGCGGAGCCCGCGTCGTCATCGAGGCGGTCGGACGCGATGAAGTGGAGGCGCTGAATCAGCTCGAAGCATTGCTGCTGCGGTTTCGTGAAGAGGAGGGCGGAGCGTGATCCAAATTGGCCGAGGCTGGCGCAGCGCTCGGAAGCGCGTCGCGAGGCCGTGTTGACTCGGAACGCGACTCACTGCGTATGCTCCCCAGCCCCTCGACATTGCCAGCGATTCGGAAATTATTGTAGTCTAGCGAGCCCGGCTATTAATATTTGAAGGGTCGTCGCGTCGAATTCGCCTATCACTCTTCGCTGTGTCGCAACTTGGCCAGCACGGTAAAGTCTTCGAGGGTCGTCGTGTCGCCGGTGATGGCTCCGCCCGTTGCGACCTGCTTGAGAAGCCGTCGCATGATTTTTCCGCTGCGAGTCTTCGGGAGCGCGTCGGCGAAACGAATGTCATCCGGCCTCGCGATGGGCCCGATGAGTTTGCTGACATGTTTGCGAAGATCTTCGCCGAGCTTAGTGGTCGGATCGAAACCGGTCCGCAAGGTCACGAACGCCACGACGCCCTGGCCTTTGAGCTCATCCGGTCGACCGACGACGGCAGCTTCGGCGACCGCCTCATGCGCGACGAGGGCACTCTCGACCTCGGCGGTCCCCAGGCGATGACCCGCGACATTGAGCACGTCGTCGATCCGGCCGACGATCCAGAAATAGCCGTCCTTGTCGCGTCGCGCGCCGTCGCCGGTGAAATAGAAACCCTTGAACTCGCTCCAGTATTGCTTCTTGTAGCGGGCGTTGTCGCCATAGATGGTGCGCAGCATTCCCGGCCAGGGCTTTCGGATGATGAGTTTGCCGCCTTGGTCCGGTCCGACCTCTTTTCCCTGATCGTCGACAATCGCAACGTCGACGCCGAAAAAAGGGAGCGTGGCTGTGCCGGGCTTGAGCGGGGTGGCGCCGGGCAGGGGGGTGATCATCTGCATGCCGGTCTCTGTTTGCCACCAGGTATCGACGATCGGGCAGCGTTCGCCGCCGATATTCTTATGGTACCAGATCCATGCCTCGGGATTGATCGGTTCGCCGACGGTGCCGAGCAAACGGAGGGAGGAGAGGTCGTGTTTGGCGGGCCATTCTTCTCCCCATTTCATGAAGGCGCGGATGGCAGTCGGTGCGGTGTAGAGGATGGTGACGCCGTAATGGGCGATGATGCTCCAGAAGCGGTCCGGTT
Source organism: uncultured Verrucomicrobiae bacterium (assembly GCA_963731945.1). GTDB lineage: Bacteria > Verrucomicrobiota > Verrucomicrobiia > Chthoniobacterales > Terrimicrobiaceae > DASTFP01. Next base: position 72,484 of record CAVSXN010000016.1, read on the forward strand.
GCGGCCAGTTCGGAGCGCCTTCGTACATGAGAGTCGTTGCGCCGTTGGCCAGCGGGCCATAGACAACATAGCTGTGGCCCGTAATCCAGCCGACATCGGCGGTGCACCAGAAAGTGTCCTCCTCGCGGAGATCGAAGACGTATTTTGAGGTGATGGCGGCGCCCAGCAGATAGCCGCCGGTGGTGTGGAGGATGCCTTTGGGTTTTCCGGTCGAACCGCTCGTGTAAAGGATGAAAAGAGGGTGTTCGCTGTCTAGGGGTTCGGCGGGACAATCGGTGCTTACGTAATCGGCCTCCCGGTGCCACCAGACGTCGCGTCCCTCCTTGATCTGGATGTCGAGATTGGTACGTCGAAAAACGATGACTCTCCTGACGATCTGATTGCCCTCGAGCGCCTGGTCGACGTTTTGCTTGAGCGTGATGATTTGGCCGCGCCGATAGCCACCGTCCGCGGTGATGAGAATGGTTGCTCCGCTGTCGGCGAGGCGGTCTTTGATGCTTTCGCTGCTGAAGCCGCCGAAGACGACGCTGTGCACCGCGCCGATGCGCGCGCAAGCGAGCATGGCGATGGCCGCTTCAGGAATGTGCGGCATGTAAATGAGCACGCGATCGCCCTTCTTGCATCCATTGCGCTTGAGGATATTCGCGAAAACGCAGACTTCGCGGTGAAGTTGCTGATAGGTGAGCACGCGACGGTCGCCAGGTTCGCCTTCCCAGATGATGGCCGCCTTATTGCGGCGAGGGCCGGAAAGATGACGGTCCAGGCAGTTTTCGGCCACATTGAGTTTGCCGCCAAGAAACCATTTGGCAAACGGCACTCGCCAATCGAGAACCTTTGTCCACTTCTTCCGCCACAGCAAATCGGCGGCTTGCTTCGCCCAAAATTTTTCGGGTGACTTGATCGACTCCGCGTAGATCTTCTTATATTCAGCGAAGGAGCGGATGCGGGCGCCTTTGACAAACTCTTTGGAAGGCTTGAAGACGCGCTTCTCGACCAGGTGGGACTCGATGAGGGTGCTCATTGGGGGCAGATGAGGATGTTTCTGTAGTCTGGACCCGCACCTGATTCAACCAGGAAAAGCAGTCTTCTGTCACGCCGCCAGCCTGTCCGGAGCCGGAACCGGAATAAAGCGGAAGCGCTCATGGTATTTTCCTTCGTTGTGCCTTTGGCAGCATTTGAGGCAGGCGACGCGCCGTTTCATCGCGTGCACCCGTGCGAGTGTGGTGCCGCACTCGCGGCAAGCGTAAAAGTATTTTCGCTCGAAGCGGATGCGTTTCAGCGGCAAATCATGGCAGCGGGATTCGTTCGGAATTCCCAAGTCGTGGCAGGCCTGGCGCCACTCGGCTCCGTGAGCAGAAATGTGCCGTCGCCCAGCCCGATGCTGGGCGAGAAAGTGAGCGAGTTCATGGCGCAAGGTTCGTTGCACTTCGGACGGGGAGACTGCAATCAGTTTCGGATTGAGGGAGATCGTCCGGGTCCGCCAGCAGGCGAGGCCGGCGGTCGTTCTGAGCCGGGGCTTCCAGACGACGATCACCTCCAGTTCCGGGCAGCTGGCTGCGCGCAAGAGCTGGCGGCAAAGCTTCTCCAGAAGGATGTCGCGCTTGAGGTGACTTTGGCGTAGCTGATCGCCACGATGCGCGTCGGGAAGGAGGCGCAGATGGCGGAGGACCGATTTCCCGAAGTTGAGCACGACGAGCTGAGTTTGTTTCATCAGGCGGCGAGGGATTGCGCCTGGCGCTCGACAACCGTGATTAGGGCGCGCAGGCAATGTTCGATATGAGAATCTGTCGTCTGGGTTCCCAGGGAAAAGCGGACGGTTGACGAAGCGAGTTTAGGCTCGACGCCCATTGCGAGGAGTACATGGGAGGGTTGAACGGAGCCAACCATGCATGCAGAGCCGCTCGATGCGCAGACGCCCTCGAGATCGAGACCGATCAGCAGGGCCTCTCCATCCAAGCCGGGGAAGCTGACGTTCAAGGTATTCGCCAAGGTAAGCACCGTATGGCCGTTGCGTATTGCCTGCGGGATGCTCCTGCGAATCCCGTCCCAGAGGCGGTCGCGCAGCGCAGTCACGCGAATCTGATCGGCGGCTCGTTTGCTCTCCGCAAACTCCGCAGCGGCAGCCATCCCGGCAATGGCGGCAACGTTTTCGGTGCCGGGCCGGCGCGTGTTCTCGTGCGATCCCCCGTGAGCGATGCGGGCGATGGCGACACCCGAACGAAGATAAAGCGCGCCGGACCCTTTCGGACCGTAGAATTTATGAGCGGCGAGGGAGACTGCTGCCGCCCCAAGCTCGGCCGGCCTCACCGGGAGCTTTCCCAAGGTCTGAATAGCGTCGGTGTGAAAGCACACACGGCGCTCGCGGCAAATTGCGGCAAGCTCTTCGATGGGCTGAATCGTTCCCGTCTCATTGTTGGCGTGCATCACGGAAACGAGAACGGTCTCGTGGCGCAAGGCGGCCTTTAGATCCTGGGGATCGACGCGTCCGGCGGCGTCAACCGGCAGGAGAGTGAGATCGAAGCCTTCATGGTGCTTGAGTTGCTCGAAAGCGTGCAGCACGGCATGGTGCTCGCTGGCGGCGGTGATGAGGTGCCGGCCGCGTGGCGCATGGGCTCGCGCAATGCCGAGCACGGCCAGATTGCATGATTCGGTTCCCCCGCTCGTGAAGATAATCTCGTGCGCTTTGACCCCAAGGAGATCCGCCAGCCTCTCTCGCGAGTCGTCCACCGCGGCCCGTGATTGCCGGCCCGCCGCGTGGATGCTTGACGCGTTGCCGAAAACGTCCCGCAGGAACGGCATCATCGCCGCAAGCGCCTCGGAAGCGAGCGGTGTCGTGGCGTTGTAATCTAAATAGACCATTCGAGCGCGGGTTCCAGTCCCCGGTTTTTCTTATCCAGAATGCGGAGTTGCTTCTCTTCGTAGAACACGAGGGAGTGCGCGGGAACGCTGTGCGTAAGAAACACGTTCGCGCCGATGGTGCTGTGAGCCCCAACCACTGTTTCGGCGCCCATGATGGTCGTTCCCGCATAAATCGTCACATGGTCCTCGATGGTTGGATGCCGCCGAAGGCCCCTGAGCGCCTGCCCGCCCGACAGCGAACGGCCAATCAGCGCGACTCCCTGATACATCTTCACGTGGTTTCCTATGACGCTCGTCTCGCCCACGACCACCCCTGTTCCATGATCGATGAAGAAATGCGTGCCGATCGCTGCACCGGGATGAATGTCGATGCCGGTGCGGCAGTGCGCCCACTCGGTCATCATGCGCGGGATGATCGGCACACAGGCAAGATGCAGTCTGTGGGCGATGCGCTGAATGGCGATCGCTTCGATGAACGGATACGACAGAACGATCTCCTCCTTGTTGATCGCGGCGGGATCGCCTTCGTAGGCGGCCTCGATGTCCGTGTGCAGGATTTCACGCACGTCGGGAAGACTTTGAAAAAGTTCGAGCGGCGAGGGATTTGCCATCGACCCGCGTCGCCGCGCGTCGCAGAGGTGCGTGCTTTGCCGAACCTGCTCATCCAAGCGCTCCATCACATCCGAGACGCGATGACGCGTCAGGACCGGGAGAGATTTCCTGTCGATGGCCTCTTCGTCATGAAAACCTGGAAACAAAATTTGCAGCAAGTCCTCGCAAATCCCTCCGATAGCTCGCTTGGACGGAAGGCTGTAGGCGCTCGTGTTGCTCATGCCTGCTACGCGATCGTAGGAGGCAAGAATCTTCTGCACCACGTGACTTAAGGTCGAGTCCATCCGAGAACACGAAATATTAACTGCTGAGCCGCAATGTCGAGTTTCAGACTCCGATAATCACCAAAAATCCCCTCAGGACCACAACGGTATTGCACGATTCATGCATTCGTGTATAAACTGATGCACGAAGACTATTACGTTGACAGATGAGGCCTACGAGCGATTGAAGGCTTGGAAGACTGGCGCGGACTCGTTTTCGAAGGTTGTGCTACGCACCGTTCGAAAGCGGGGGACCTTTGGTGATCTAAACGAATCCTTTAAGGTGCTTGGTCCGCTCTCCGAACATCAATCCAGAATAGTGCGAGAGACGATTGCTTCGAAAAGCGAGCAAGCTGGCAATGAAGGTTGATCGATTGATTGACACGGATTTTCTTATTGACCGTTGGTGCCATGGCGAGACGTCTGATGCTTCGGTTTACGCTCGGTCCCACATGGAGGATTCCCTGGCGATTCCCTGGATTGTGAAGGGTGAGTTTCTGCGCTTTGCCGTAATCGATGGGCAGGATTCGCCCCAAGTTCTGGATCTTCTCGCGCGATATCCAACGCTTTGGCCCAATGAAGATCTCCTGGCCGATTACGCTCGGCTCAACACGCTGCTCCAGCGGCGAAGCCTCTATCTTCGCAACGGGCATCTCTGGATTGCCGTTTCCGCGTTGCATCTTGACGTTCCGCTCGTGACGCGAAACACACGCGAGTTTGGCAAAGTGCCGGGGATCAAGCTGGATCCGTTTTAGCGCGAGCGCCGAAGGATCTCCCAGTTGCCTGAAGACGGCGCGGGGAATTCACGGCAGCGGAAAGCGGCTCGTGAATCGAATCACTTCCTCCCGGATGGCGGCGATCTTCGCCTGGTCGGCGCGGCCTTCGAGGGTGGCGTGAATCAGATCGGCAATTTCCATCATTTCCTCCTCCTTCATTCCCCGCGTGGTCATGGCTGGGGTACCGACACGAATGCCGCCGGTCTTGGTGATTGGTTCCGTGTCGAATGGGATGGCGTTCTTGTTGACCGTAATCGCCGCCTGATCAAGAGCCGTCTGGGCTTCCACCCCGGTGAGACCGCGAGGACGAAGATCGACCAGCATGAGGTGATTGTCGGTGCCTCCGGACACGATCCGGTATCCAAGCATCGAGAGGCGTGCGGCGAGGGCCTTGGCATTGTTCACGATTTGTCGGGCGTAATTCTTAAAAGCGGGCTGCAGAGCTTCATGGAGACAAACGGCCTTGGCGGCGATGGCGTGCATCAGCGGGCCTCCCTGGATTCCGGGAAAGGCTTGCGCGTCGAGACGTTTCGCGAACTCCTCTTTGCACAGGATGAGTCCTGCGCGAGGACCGCGCAGGCTCTTGTGCGTGGTCGTGGTGACAAAATGCGCGTGCGGTATCGGCGTGGGATGAACGTCGCCCGCCACCAACCCCGCGATATGAGCCATGTCGACGAAAAGGTAGGCGCCGACGGAATCTGCGATTTCACGCATGCGCGCGAAATCGATGACGCGGGAGTAGGCGGATGCGCCCGCGGTGATCATTTTGGGTTTCGCCTGCTCCGCTTGCTGAGCCAGCACGTCGTAGTCGATTTGCTCCGAGACGCGATCCACGCCGTAGTGGTGAATCTCATAGAGTTTTCCGGAAAAGTTCGCCTTGTGCCCGTGTGTGAGGTGTCCTCCGTGGGCAAGGTCCATTGTCAGGACGCGGTCTCCAGGCTTAAGCACCGTGAAGTAGACCGCCATGTTCGCCTGGCTGCCGCTGTGGGGCTGGACATTGACGTGCTCAGCGGAGAAGAGGCTCTTCGCACGCTCGATGGCCAGGGTTTCGACCACGTCCATGTTTTCACATCCCCCATACCAACGGCGGCCGGGATAGCCCTCCGCGTATTTGTTGGTTAGACAAGATCCCTGCGCCTCCATAACCGCTTTGCTCGTAAAGTTCTCGCTGGCGATCAACTCGATATTCTCGAATTGACGGCGGCGTTCCCTGCGGATGGCGTCGGCGATTTGCGGGTCGACCGCGGCAAGGGTGTGTCCCGGGTTTTCTGTTTGGACGGGAGAGTCTGTGGTCATTGCTTGATTTTCTATAAATTGCAAGAGCACGGGGAGCGCCCTCTTGAGCGTGTCGCGGCAGCGCTCGTAGGTTTCCCGTCCGAGGCCGATTGGGTCGGGGACGTCCGGCGCACCCGGCTCAAACTCACGCAGAAGGTGGATCTTCTCACCAGCCTCTGGAAAAAACAGTTCGATTAGACGCTTGTGATCGCGCGTCATCGCAAAGATATGCGTGGCTTGCCGGACGAGTTCCTCCGAGACAGGCTGGCTGCGGAAATTTGTCAGATCAACGCCGTCCGCGGATAGGGCCTGAATCGCATGCCTGCTGGCGGGCATGCCGCGCCCAGCGCTTACGCCCGCCGATTCGACGCGGATGTCATCGCGTCCAGCCAGGAGCTTCTTGAAAAGCCCCTCAGCCATCGGGCTGCGGCAGATATTGCCGGTGCACACAAAAAGGACATGCTTCATGAAGGTTTCTAAAAAATGGGCGCGAGTGCCAGTCAAGTCAATCGCGCGAGCCGGAACTCGCAGAGCATTTTCGGGCGTTCAGCTGCGGCCAAGATCCACAAGACGCTTGTGAAGAGATTTTCGCGAGGGTATGTAGCAACCTCCCGATGAACGATCTTCGCGAAGAATGGGTCTTCTTGGAAACGGCATGGCGCTTTGCGTTCTTGTTGACGGGATGCCGTGAGGGCACGTCCAAGGTATTTAAGGATTCTGTCGACGAGCTGCTTCGTCATCCCCATCCCGGTGACTTGGACAGGGTCAAGCAGTTGCTTTTCGCGGTGGTGCGGCGGCGCAGCCTGAATTTTCCCGCCCGCTGCGAGCTCCAAGGGACGGCGGCAAAGCTGCATGAGCTTTCCGAACCGGGGCGCAGCGCGCTGGCATTGCTCTATCTCGACGCGCTTCCGGCCGCGGATATTCTGCGTGTGCTGAACATTGATGAGCGCCTGCTCCCCGAAACGATCGACAAGGCGCGGTCCGCGCTGCGCGAGAAGAGGGCCATCATTTCATGAATTCGAGGAGTGCCCGCCAGATTCTCCTTTGTCGCCGTCCCGGCGGCGAGGACGATTCGGATCCCGCCATGAAGCGCGCGATGGCTGTGGCGGCGAGGGAGGTCGCCTTGGCGGAGGAGTTTGAGAAACAGTCCGCCTTTGATCGAGCCTGCGCGAGCGACCTGGAAACCATCTCGCTCGACGAGAACTCTCGCGCGCAAATTGAGGAGGGAGCGCGCGCCTTCGCGGCCAAGCACGGTGGAGCGCGGGCGCGGATCGGCAAGCACGCGACATTCGCCGTGGGCATTGGCTTTTTGCTTCTTGTCGGGTTGCTTGTTTGGATGTTCCTGGGCCGCGCCGGCACGTTTCCCGACGAGGCCGTCAAGATCGCGATCACCGGGGCCAAAGCGACGCCGACTCAATTCGATCCCGTCGAGGAGAAGGCCGATGCTTTGCAGGACTGGTTTATGCTCAAGGGTTTCGATAACTTCCGTGTTCCGCCGGAATTTGCCCAATTCGATGTTGTGGGCGTTCGCATCTTCACGGTCGACAATGAGCCCGTCGCGCAAGTCGCCGTGCCAGATAATCTCATGTATTTTTATTGTTTCCCCTCGCAACCCTTGGGAATCAAGGTGGTGCCGGAAGGGTCCTGGCGCATCACGGAATCCGACCGCTCGGTGCTCGCCATTCGCGAGGAAAGCGGCATGTGCTTTCTCGTTGCGTTCCGTGGTTCGAAAAAAGACATGAAGAGCCTGCTGGAGAACGCGGGCGCGCTTCGCTAGCCGCTGGGCGAGGCTCCTTGGTCTCTTCGCGGGTATCTTGCGGCAAATCGTTCCCGCGACACGACGGCTTGCTGCTGTTCCCAAAGTCGCCTCAGTCACGAACTTGCGCTCGCGTAGCGCCGGAGCGCCATGAGCCAGAACAGGCGCGTGGCGCCGGTGAGAATCAACGTGGCGAGGGTGAGTTGCAGAATTAAGGGCGCGGGAGCGTCGGCCGCCCGGATCAACAACCGCGTGGGAACGTTCGTCACGACGATGATCGGAATAACCCAACTGAACACGAACTTGAAAAGACCGCGGAAAATAACGTCCGGGTATCTCCCGAGATTGAACAAGCTGTAATACCCGTAAATCAAACCTTGGGAGCGGACGATCCAAAAACTCGTGGCGGCGAGAAAGAAGAGCACACCGTAGTGGATCATGACCCCCATTGCGATCGCGACGACGTAAAGCGCGATCTGGCCGAACGTGGGAACGACTGCCAACTTGACGAGGGACACAATAACGAACGCGATGCCGATGATCGCATTCACGAGGTTGTCGAGTCCGAATTGCTTTGTGGATACCGCGAATTGCGTGTCGATCGGCTGAAGCAATAGGAAGTCGAAGCGGCCGGTGCGGATGAGCTCGGGCAAATTGGCCAGGTTGGCGTAAAAGAATGCCTGAAAGATCTGGGAGATGAGCTGATGCGTTCCGATGAGCAGGACGACCTCCCACTTTGTCCAATCTCCGATCCGTTCAACGTAGCCAAAAATCACTTCGAGGAAAATGATCTGCCCGATGAACCAAAGTAACTCCACTCCCATCCAAAGCAGAAAGTTCGCTTTGAAGGCCATTTCACGGATCATCGAGTTGCGAAGCATGATCGCGTAGACTCCTGCATACCTGCGTAACCTCGAAAACATGGTGATCTCCAGACAGCCTGTCAGATTTGAAATCGATAGCGCACTTTATCGAGAGGAAGGGTGGGCTGATATTTTGCCTGACAGGCCGCCAAGGTCAACGCCGCGCGCAATGGCATCGCCGCTCAAATCGAATGGGGGGCGGCCCGCTGAAGCAGGAAGCGCGCGATGACCCGGGAGGCCGGCGGTTTCGAGAGGGCGGCAAGATTCGCCCGCCAAGCCCTCCAAAGGGCCGCGTCGTTCGCCAATGCGCCGAGGATGATGTCACGTATCCGTTTGGGATTGCCGACCGCCAGCGCGCCGATTCCGGTCTGCTCGATGAGGGCGATGTTCCCTTCTTCCTGGCCGGGAACAACGTGACTCACAAGGAAGGGAATTTGCGCGGCAATCGCCTCCTGCACAGTTGCTCCGCCGGCCTTGCCGATAAAGAGGTGATGCGAAGTCATCAGCGCGGGCATTTCATCCGTCCAGCCGATAAGGGAGCCGTGTCTGGGCAGGCCCGCATCATGAAGCGTCCTATAAAGTTTCTGCCTTCGACCCGTGACCGCGGTAACCTGCAGGTTGGGGATTTCGGCGAGATGGGTCAGGACTTTGACGGCGAACGCGAAGACTCCACTTGGAAAGAAGATCGCCTTGGAGGTTTCTGAGGGAGGCGGCGCGGGCTGAAGGCACTCGAAGGCCCGGCTGACCGGGAAGCCCAGCACATGGACCTTCTCGGGTGGCACTCCGTCGTTGAGGAGGACGCGGGCAGTCTGGTCATCCGCCACGATCGAGCCATCGCAGGGGCAACGGTACCAGGCCGAATTGATCATCGTGGAGTCTGTGATGACCGTGTAAAACGGTACGGTGACGGATGGGTCCCTTCTTCGGATCTTGGCCATAAGAAAAGAAAAGACCGGGTAGGTCGATGCCATGATCTCCGGACGGAACTCGTCGATGAGCGCTTTGACGGCCGCGGTCAACTCTGCCAGCAACGGACCCATACCCTCCACAACGCCGCGCTTGCTCAGCAGCTCGAAGACGACTCTCCACGCGCGCGGGTAGCGATTAATCGCCGTCGTGTAGCCTTTCTGCATCAGCCTATTGATCACCGGGTTTGTCCGCGTGTAAGGATCGGCAACAAGAACCTGCGCGTCTCCGCCGCTTTCCGCGACGAGGGCATCCCGGATATTGCGGGCGGCGGTGTTGTGGCCTTCGCCCATGCTGGCGGTAAGAATGAGAATGCGCGGCATCACCCTCAGTCTGGAGAACTCGCTAGGAAAAGTCCTGTGGGAATTTTCGAGTTTTGTTCGAAAGATGCATGCCGACCTATGCGAATAAAGGGAATCGCGGTGCGGAAAACTAATGCTTCACGGCAACTGCTTGAGTGTCGCGCGGGCTCGCTGCTTATTATTGTCGTCGTCCTTCTCGCTGGAGGGGAGGGAGAGTCCCGTGTCGAATTCTTCGCGAGCGTCTTGTTGCTTGCCGAGGGCGAGATAAGCGCGCCCAAGCTCCAAATGATGGGCAACCCGCCGCGGGTGGAGAGCAATCGCTTTGCCGAAATATTCAACCGCTTTTTCGTTCGAAGCATCGGGAAGCCGCCCGTAAACGGCCTGGGCAATAGCCTTCAGAATGGGATTGAAATTTGCGACTTCATAATTCCAGCGGCCCAAGACGTGCCACGCGTTATCGTTCTTCGGATCAAGGCGCACCGCAGTTTCGGCCTCCTGTTTGATGAGCCTGGACATCTCAATCTTCCGTCGGGCTGGTTCGCCGAGCGCAATTCGGCCGTAGGCGATAGCCAGGGACAGGTGCGCCTGGGAATTGTTTGGACTGGCCGCCACGGCGCGTTTCGCGGCATCGAGCGCCTTTTCGCCGAGTTGGCGCTCTTCGGAGGCGCTCCTGGCGTCGAGCATCAACTGAGCGTACTGCTTCGAGAGGCGCCGGAGGATCTCGGCATCGTTCGGCTTTTGCGCGTCGGCCCTGAGATAGAGCGAGAGCGCTTCGGAGTTCCTGTTCCTCCCGTCGAGGGCGTCACCGGCATTGACGAGTTCCTCGACGCCCTGCGCGCACAACGCGGAGACGCAAACAAAAAGAGACGCGAACGCGGCCACCAGCCTGCAAGGCGCGCGAAATTCGTTTCTCAAGCGCGATGCGTGCAAGAAAGGCAAAGTCGGTTTCAAATCCGGCACTCTTCCAGGATCTGGTCGAGTTTGTCCTCTGGCGCGACAGCCAAATTTCAGACGTCCTCCGCTTTGTTTAGGTGGGTTCCCGAAGATTGGAGGCCGGGCTTTGGCGTCGAGGGGAAGAACGCGCTCGTTGTCCGCTGATAGTCACGGTATTCGTCGCCGAACGATTTGACGGACCGCGCCTCGGCCGGAGGAATGCCGGTTACCTTGGTCAGGAGATAAAGCATGATCAAAGGGCAATACGCAGTGACCCATCCCCACGGAGAACCGATCGCAAAAATGCAGTAGGCAACCCAAATGAGCCACTCAAAGAAACAGTCCGGGTGGCGCGAGTAACGCCAGAGCCCGGCGTCACACACCCTGCCAGAATTGACCTGCCTGGATCGAAAGCGCTTCAATTGAAAATTCGCAACGGTCCCTCCCGCAATCGCGACGACCCAAAGCACTATCCCGGCGACTTCCCAGCCCTTCATCTCCGGAGCCGGATTCGAGCAGGCGATCGCGAAAGGAGCCGAGAGCAAGGCGAGCAGAGCAGCCTGATACTGGGAAAACCCGAAGAACATGAGCCAAGGGCGCTTGGGGAACTGCTCGCGGAGGGCCGCATGGCGGTGCCCCTCGGCGGGATGATGCCGGATGACGTCAAAGAAAAGCGATGTGCCAAGCCGAAGACTCCATACCGCGACCATCCCGGCGATGATCCCCTTGCGAAGCGGCTCACCTGTCCCCAAAAGCGCGTAGATGCAGGCAACAACGGCGAATCCATAAGACCACGCTACCTCCAAATAGCTGGCGTTCCTGACGTGACGCGCGACTGCCCACGCGAGAGCCATTAAGATTACCGCGACATTCGTCCCGAAACCGATGAGAACCCACGCATTCATTGAGACGAGACGGTCGGCCGTTTTCCTTGTTTTTTTTGCGCCCAGAATTGGGCGCGGCCCTCAGCCGTCGATTTGAAAAACCAACCTTTCCTCCAGGCCTCGTTAAGGAGGAAGTGCCCGCAAAAATCGTCTCGCTTAAGGAGATGTCTGGGCATTTTCCTCCAATCGAGACAAATGTCGTCGAAAACCACCACCGAGCCCGGCCTGGCGAAACGCCTCATGATTTCCCATTCGGCAAGGATTCCGCTCATGAAGTGCATCGAATCCTGAAAAAAGAAATCCCAATATTCGGACCGTGACGGGAACACGCAGGGCAGCATTCTCCGGGAATCGCCGTTGAGGAAATGGATCTCCACGGCCGGAAACCTGGCCCGCGCGAGGGCAAGGTTTTCGTCGCGGTAACGCCGGAGTTCAAGCCAGTCCTCCATCGGAATGGAAACCTCCGGATCGCCGTCGTAGTCGATCGTGAAGATCTTGGCCTCATTGGCATTTTCCTGGGCGGCTTTCGCGATGGCGAATGTGCCGAGTCCCTCGAAGGTTCCCGTCTCGACGATAATCTTTGGCTGCCGCCAACGGATGGCATTGTACAGGCGTTTTGCACTCAATTCGTGGGTGGACCATGCATGTTTCCAGCGGCTCGGCGGCAGATCGAGCCGGACGGAAGAATCGCAGATTGCGGGCCAGGCCTCTTGCAGGTTTCTCATCCGGGAAGACGCGAACTAATCAGAGCCGGAGCGTTTTCGCAACAGAACAGGCGTCGACTCGCCGGTCTGCTTTGACAAGCTGCGTTCTCGACATAGCTTGAAAATAGAGAGGACGACCAGGGATCCCGCGGTCGTTCGCCGGAAACGGGTTCTCCAGCGAGCGAGCATGGTATCCCGGGCGCGACCGCAGATGAAAAATCCGATGAGAGACTGGTTGAGACGGCAGGTGCCGCCCATCGGGAAGGCTTTTCCCCGCGAGGAGGAACCCGGTAGCGGAGTCGAGCATTTGCGTGTCGGGCAAAGTCTGGTGCGGGATGACATGGCGGAAGATTCGATTTCTCTTGTCCTCCAGGGTTGCTGCGAATCCGAGCATCCGCGGGAAGCAGCGCCGCTCCGGGCGGGGGATGCCATCGACGGCGCCGGAGGAACGCGCCTAAACATGCGCGCGATCGTCGACAGCGACATTTTGCGCCTTCCGCGGCAGAACATTCGCAGGCTTCTTGAGAGATGGCCGGCAATGCTGAGATCGGGCGCCCCTTCCTCGCTTCAGGCGGCGCGCCCTCCTGCGAAAAGGAAGGGATACGGTAAGATCCTTTGCTTGATGCCGCTCTCGGACCGAATTCCATGCGAGGAGTTTTCCTCGATCTGCGCGGAAACAATTGCGAAAGAAACGGCGGAAGATGTTCTCTACGTCAAGGTCGATGAGATGGCCCCTGGCTCTGATGGAACCGGAGCGCCCTCCCCGTATGGAGGTCTTCAAAAGGTCTTCGTTCAGCAGGCCGACGGTGGCAGCAGTCCGGAGACATTGCAGGATCTATCGAGAATACTCGACCGGGCGAGGGATCAATTTGCTTATGTGATCGTCGAGGCGCATCGCAAAACCACGGTGGAAGCTCTGCTGGAGATCATCCGGCGGAGCAGGTCGGTCTATCCCATTCTTCGGCAGAACGGGGAGAGCCTTTTCGAACTCAATCTCCTCGCCCGAGAAGCGCGGGCGCGCGGTTGCGAACCGATTCCGATCAAACCTCTGGTTTTCCTGGACCCTCCGGAGAATGCTCACGGTTTGAGCTGTTATATTGAGGAGACGGTTAAGTGGCCGGTTCACAGTTACCTTCGCAAGGCGGGAAACGGCCTCCGGCTGACCGCGAATCTTCGCCGGCTGGGTCGCGAAATGTGCGGCTGCCAGGTCGGGCTCGCCCTTTCCTCGGGCGCTGCTCGCGGACTCTCCCACATCGGGGTGCTTCAGGTGCTCGAGGAGAACGGCATCGAGGTGGATGTCGTGGCGGGCTCCAGCATGGGGGCCTACATCGGAGCGGTTTGGGGAGCTGGGTATGGCGGACGTGAAATGGAAAAGTTCGCGCGGGAAATCGAGGGCTACCGCGGTCTTTGGAGGCTGATGGATTTCGCGGTCTTTCCCCGTCGTGGATTTTTGCTCACCGATCGTGTCCGCAAGCGGCTCGAGGAGACGATCGGCCCGCTTCATTTTTCCGACATGGCGCGACCGATCCGGATTGTCGCGACGCGACTGGACACTCTCGAACGCGTGGTCTTTTCGGGCGGCAGCGTCGTGGAGGCCGTCCTGGCGAGCCTGGCCATCCCCGGGATTTGTGTGCCCGTCGTGCGAGGAGGCATTCCGTACGTTGACGGTGGAATCTGCGATCCGCTGCCTGTCGACGCCCTGATCGACATCGGAGTAAGGAAAATAATTGCCGTGAACACCATTGCGACCCCGCAAACAATCAGAGCCTGCGGCGGCGACCTTACCGAAGCTGGAAAGTCGGGGGCAGGCTGGAGCGGGGCGTTGAACACATGGTTGAATCCCTTTGCCCGCGGCAACGCCTTTGACACCTTGATGCGGAGCATTCACGCGGCGCAGACGCGTCTCGCGGAAGCCTCCTGCCGCCGGGCGAGCATTGTGCTCAGACCTTATTCTTGCGAGGGTCGCTGGCACGACTTCAGCACTCCCGCCCGTTACATTTCCCTGGGCCGCGAAGAGGCCGCGTCGCAGCTCTCGGCAATTCAAGACCTCATCAACACGCCAATCCATGAACGCCAACCGCCTCACAACTTGCTGGCACAAGCTGCCTAGAGAAACTCTTCGCAAGCTGCAGGCAAGACGGCTTCGCGCCTATCTGCGCGATGTGGTCCTGCCCTTTCATCCGCACTATCGGGAAGTGTTTTCGAAACACGGGCTGGATTGGCGGGCCATTGAGACGTTGGCGGACCTTCGGCGGATTCCCTTCACGTCGAAGAGCGACTTATCGGGCGGATCCGAACGCACCAGGGAATTTGTGGTCTCTCCGGATCCGCACCAACTGGCGCGCCGTCCCGCGACCGTTCTACGCGGGCTTCTCCGGGGCCCGAGCCGGGTAAAGCGCGAACTGGAGAGAGAGTTTCGTCCCATCCTGATGACGAGCACTACGGGCCGGTCAGCCGAACCGATGCCGTTCGTTTACACCGCCCACGATTTGGCCGTGCTGAGAGCGGCGGGTTTTCGCATGATGCAGCTTGCCGGCGCACGTCTGGGCGATCGAATGCTGAGCATGTTCCCCTTTGCGCCTCATCTCGCGTTCTGGCAGGCACACTACGCGGGGACCGAATTCGGGGTCTTCCTCCTGAGCTCAGGAGGAGGAAAGACGGTGGGGACAGACGGCAACATCCGCATGCTGCGAAAGATAAATCCCGATGTGCTGATCGGAATGCCGACCTTCGTTTATCACGTCCTGCGGGAAGCCGCGTTGGACGGTGTCCGATGCGAGAATCTGCGCGGTATCGTGCTCGGTGGCGAAAAGGTGCCTCAGGGTTTGCGACGCAAACTGCAGGAGTCCGCCTCTGCTCTTCATTCGAAAAGCGTCACCGTCATTTCGACCTACGGATTCACGGAGGCAAAAATGGCGTGGTGCGAATGCCTGTTTCCCGTGGGCGCTGAACCGTCCGGATACCATCTCTATCCCGATCTGGGGATTGTCGAGATCATCGATCCGGAAACGGGCGCGCCCAAAGATGACGGCGAGCCGGGCGAGATTGTCTTCACCTCGCTCGAGGCGCGCGGGTCATGCGTCCTGCGGTATCGGACGGGTGACATCGTCGAGGGCGGATTGATTTATGAGCCGTGTCCGCATTGCGGCCGGATCATGCCACGGCTTGTCGGGAGAATCTCACGGCGCTCGGAGGTCCGCGAAATGCAGCTCGACAAGATCAAGGGAACGCTTGTCGATTTTAATGAGCTCGAGCATGTCCTTGACGATCTGCCCAGTGTTGGGTCCTGGCAGATCGAGCTGAAAAAGGCTAATGATGACCCGATGGAGGTGGATGAGCTCGTCTTGCATATCTCTCTGGCCGACGGGGGCGAGGAGAGTTCGGCGTCGAGGGAGATCGCGCGGTGCCTCTTCGAGCGCGCCGAACTCCATGCGAATCGCATCACGTTTCATACCGATTCGGAGATGCGGCGGCTTCAGGGAGTCGGAGAAAAGCTCAAGGAGCAAAAGGTGGTCGATCGGCGATTCAAGGCCGAGAACCGTTCGGCCGGCCTGGCGGCTTCCCCGGAGAAATGAAGGCGAAGCCGGTCGTGGTCATCGCCGGAGTGCGCACACCTTTCACCAAGATGGGAACCAGTCTGGCGGGGGTAGGAGCGGCGGATCTGGCGCGCGCCGCCATGGTCGGCGTCATCGTTCGGACTGCCCTCGATCCCGCACGGCTCGATGAAGTGATCCTGGGTTGTGTGGCACAGCCCGCCGATGCGCTGAATCTTGCGCGCGTGGCCGCGCTTCGTTCGGGAGTTCCGAAGCATGTGCCGGCCCTGACGGTGCAACGCAATTGCGCTTCGGGAATCGAGGCAATCACGCAGGCGTGGCTGCGCATTCAAGCCGGCGTTGGCGAACTTTACCTGGTCGGGGGAGTTGAGAGTATGTCGAGCACCCCGATGCTGTTTCCCAAACAGGCGACAAAGAGGTTTGCCTCCCTTGCGTCAGGCAAGGGCTTTTTGTCGAAAGCCAGCTCCGCGGCTGCGCTGCGGCCGCGGGATTTTGTGCCCACCCCAGCCTTAAGGCTGGGCCTGAGTGATCCCGTGAGCGGCTTGAATATGGGGGAAACCGCCGAGGTCCTGGCGAGGGAATTCGAAATCACGCGCTCGGCCCAAGACGCTTTTGCGTTGCGGTCGCATCAGCGAGCGGCCGAGGCGGAGGCCAAATTTGCCGAGGAGATTACCCCAGCATACGACACGGCGCGCGGCGTGGCCGTCCTGCGCGACAACGGCGTGCGCGCGAACCAATCCCTGGAAGCTTTGGCGAAGTTGCGGCCGGTTTTTGAGAAAGAAACCGGCACTGTCACCGCGGGCAATTCTTCGCAGATTACGGACGGCGCCGTGGCGTTGTTGATTGGAACGGAGGCCGCGGCGAGCAGCCTTGGCGTCGAGCCGCTGGGCGCTGTCCGCGGCTTTGCCTACGCGGGTTGTGATCCCAGCCGCATGGGGCTCGGTCCGGTCTACGCAATCGCACGCCTGCTCGAGCAGCTCCATGTAAGCGCTGACGAGGCGGAGCTCGTCGAGATCAACGAAGCTTTTGCCGCGCAAGTTCTCGCCGTCCTGCGAAAACTGAAAGATGAGGGCATCGAGATTCCGGACGAGCGTTTGAACGTGAACGGGGGCGCGATAGCTATCGGACATCCCGTGGGGGCTAGCGGAGCGCGTCTGGTGCTCACCGCCCTGAAGGAACTTCAACGCCGGAACGGCCGGGAGGCCCTCGTCAGCTTGTGCGTCGGAGGAGGGCAGGGGGCCGCACTTTGGCTCGAACGATCATGAATACCGCGATCCATCCACCCGCAGCGACCGCCGCAGACCAGAAGGCTGATTCATCCACCGCGGCGCCCGTGCTGCTGCGCACCGGTGAGGACGGCGTCGCGGTCGTCCGATTCGACCGGCCTGGAAGTTCGGTCAACGTGCTTGACACCAAGACACTGAAGGCTCTCGCGGAGATCCTGGATGAGCTGGACGGGCAAGCTTGGCGCGGTGTGGTCTTTGAGAGCGCGAAGCCGTCCGTGTTCATCGCCGGAGCCGACTTGAGGGAACTGGCCGGCACGAAAAGCCGGGCAGAGCTGGTGGACCTCGGCCAGCAAACATTCGCCAAGATTGCCGCGCTTAAGAGCGTGACGGTCGCGGCGATCCATGGCGCGTGTGCGGGCGGAGGTCTCGAGCTGGCGCTGGCCTGCGACTACCGGGTGGCGAGCCCCGAACGAGCTACGCGCATTGGGCTTCCCGAGGTGAATCTCGGCCTCATTCCGGCCTGGGGCGGATCGACGCGCCTGCCGCGGCTCTTGGGTCTTCCCCGAGCCTTGAAGGTGATCCTGCGCGGGGAGTTGATGCCGGCTGCGAAGGCGGTGTCTCTCGGCATCGTCGATAGCCTGGCGCCGCGAGAGCGTTTGCTTGTCCGGGCCGGACAGTTCCTGGCCAAGGGAAAACCACGTCTGCGCGAGCTTCGGCGCCTGGCCTGGATTCCCGCGTGGCAGGCAGTCTCCGCGCTCGCAAGAAATTCGGTGCTCAAAAAGACCCGCGCACACTACCCGGCTGCGCTCCGCGCAATTGACGTGGCGGCGAAGTCCGTTGTGCGCAGCATTCCACAGTCTCTGGCTGCTGAGAAAGAGGTGATCCTCCGGCTGGCCGACACCGAGGTCTCGAAGAACCTCATCCGGGTCTTCTTTCTCCAGGATCGCGCGAAACACCTGCCCGCACCCAAAGCCGGGTTGATTCGCAAGACCGCAGTGGTTGGCTCCGGCGTGATGGGTTCGGGTATTGCCCAGTGGCTGGCTTCCCGCGGCATGGACGTTCTGCTTCGGGACGTCGACGCCGCGCAATTGGCCCAGGGCTTGCAGCGGGCGGGAAAGCTTTTTTCCGACGCCCGGCGTCGCGGGTTACTTTCTGCCGCGGAGGCGCAGGCCGGGATGGATCGCATTCTTCCGGCGGAGGTGCCCGTGGTAATGAAGTCAACCGATTTGGTGGTTGAGGCTGCCGTGGAGAAAATGGAGCTGAAGAAGAAAATCTTCGCGGATCTCGAAGCACGGACACGTCCGGAAACACTCCTCGCCACGAACACCTCCGCTCTCTCGGTGACGGAGATCGCCCAAGGGTTGCAGAATCCTGAACGGGTGGTTGGCCTTCACTTCTTCAATCCTGTGCACCGGATGAAGCTTGTCGAGGTGGTCCGGGCGGCTCTGACTTCGGAGGCTGCGGTGGATACCGCCGTGGCCCTGGTGCAGCGGATTGGCAAGCTCCCGGTCGTGGTTCGAGATCGCCCCGGCTTTTTGGTCAATCGCATTCTGCTCCCCTATCTGCTTGAAGCCGTCCGTTTGTTTGAAGCGGGCGCGGAAGTCAGAGCGCTTGATGAGAGCATGCTCGACTTCGGAATGCCGATGGGTCCGTTGCGCCTGCTTGATGAAGTCGGACTCGATGTCGCGTCCGATGTGGCGCAAACACTGTGCGCGGCATTCCCGGACCGAATGAAAATGCCGGGTTTTTTTGCGCAGCTCCTGGGGGCGGAAATCAAAGGCCGGAAAGGCGGCAAGGGATTCTATGAGTACCGAAACGGTCGGCATGGCGGCGTCAATCCGGTCGTGCTGGCACTTTCGCAGCGCGGAGACAAAGCGGGCCTCTCCCGAGAAGAGCTTCGCAAGCGGATGGTTCTCCTGATGATCAATGAGGCGGCGATTTGCCTTGAGGAGGGTATCGTGGAAGATCCGAGGGATATCGATTTCGCGATGATCATGGGGACCGGTTTTGCCCCGTTCCGCGGCGGCCCATTGCGCTACGCCGATGGCATCGGCATTGGCAGAATCACCGAGGACCTTCGGCGCCTCAATGAAGCGGGAGAAGGCCAGTTTGCTCCCTGCGAGCGACTCATCCAAATGAACAAGCAAAATAGGACTTTCTATGGGAACTAGCGGTCTATCGGCGCCGCAGGTTCGCGTGTTCGGGCGACTTTCGATCGCCAACCGTTCCGTCTTCCGGAGTCCGCCAAACTTTGAGCATTGTGGCAAAAAACGATAACGAGTCTGTGATCGACACTTCGCGAATGTCGGAAGGCGAGCGCGCGGCACTGGAGGTGACGGAGGCTGCGCGGGAAGCGGCCTCGATGGAAAGAACGTTCGCGGGCGGACTGTTCCTGGGGCGGCACGATCTGTCCCAAATCACGCCCTTCCCCGCGCAAACGATGGAGGATCGGGATCAAGGGGACGCTTTTCTCTGCAGGCTCGAGGAGTTTCTCCGGAGCAAGACAAACCCGGACGAGATCGATGAGAGCGGGGAGATTCCCGATGAGGTCATCGCCGGCCTCGCAAAGCTGGGAGCGTTCGGAATCAAGATTCCAACGAGATACGGCGGCCTCGGCCTCTCTCAGACGAACTATTGCCGCGCCGCGATCCTGCTGGGGAGCTGGTGCGGCAACATGACGGCGCTGCTGAGCGCTCATCAATCGATCGGCGTGCCGCAGCCGCTTCTGCTCTTCGGCACCGAGCAACAGCGGAGGAAATATCTGCCTCGCGTGGCCAAAGGGGAAATCTCAGCCTTCGCGCTGACTGAGCCGGGCGTCGGATCCGATCCCGCTCGAATGGAAACGCACGCGGAGCCCACCGCGGATGGTTCGGCATTTATTCTCAACGGTCGCAAGATGTGGTGCACGAACGGCACGCGTGCCGGCGTGATCGTCGTCATGGCGAAGACCCCGCCAAAGCTGATTCGCGGGCAAAGCAAGAGTCAAATTACGGCCTTCATCGTGGAGACGTCCTGGCCGGGCATAGAGATCATTCAGCGTTGTCGCTTCATGGGATTGCGTGCTCTCTACAACGCCGTGATCGATTTTCACGACGTCCGTGTGCCCCGCGAGAACGTGCTCCTGGCCGAAGGAAAAGGCCTGAGAGTGGCCCTGAGCACTTTGAACACGGGACGTCTCACTTTGCCCGCGGCTTGCGTGGGGCTTGCCAAACGATGCCTGGAGATCACCACACGTTGGGCGAAGTCGCGCGTCCAATGGGGCAGGCCGATCGGAGAGCATGCCGCGATTGCGAGCAAGATCGCTGACATGGCCGCCGCGACTTTTGCCATGGAGTCGATGACGATGCTGACGGCCTCGCTGGTGGATCGGGCGAAGTCCGATTTTCGGCTCGAATCCGCGATTTGCAAGATGCTGGCGACCGAGTGGGCCTGGAAGATCGCCAATGACACGATGCAGATTCGCGGGGGGCGCGGCTATGAGACCGCCGCTTCGCTTGGCAAGCGCGGTGAGTCGCCCGATCCCGTGGAACGCATCCTGCGGGATAGCCGCATCAATACCATTTTCGAGGGTTCGAGCGAAATCATGCGATTGTTCATCGCGAGGGAGGCGCTCGATCCGCATTTGAAGATCGGCGCCCCGATTCTCGATCGGAGGTTACCCGTTAGTGTGCGGGGTGCCGCCGGCCTGCGCGCTGTCCGTTTCTACGGCGTGTGGTACCCATCAACGCTTCTTCCACGGCGGCAGGAGAAGGACTTCGATCGACGTCTGATGCCACACCTCCGCTGGTGTGAGGCAAGTGCGCGCCAGTTGGCCCGGCGAATGTTCCACCAAATGATCGTGAATGGATCGGGGTTGGAGAAGCGCCAGCTCCTGCTTGGTCGCTTCGTGGATATTGGAGCCGAGATTTTCGCGATGTCGGCCACGCTGTCCCGCGCGCAGGCCATGGTGGAACGGTCCGATCCTGATGCGTCGCAAGCGCTCGATCTGGCGGATTATTTTTGCCGCGCCGCGCGGTTGCGGATCGCAGAGTGGTTTCGGTCGGTCACGCTGAAACGTTGACCGGTCGGGGTATCGGCTCGCCGCGAATTTGCTCGCCGACCTGCCTGAAACTCTTTCCGAGGGAATCTTGCGGCAACCGGTCGACGGCTAACGCGCCATAGCCGTGGCGGCCGCCTCGCTCGAACCTCGAATACGAACGAGAAGCCCGCGGAAGGCGCCCTAACTTTCTTGGTAAGGAATCTGTGTCCGGCGCGACTGACAATCAGACGACTATCTACTCATGAAAAGCATCCTGTTGGCAACGCTTGCTGGTCTCGTCGTCATTTCAACGGCATCCGCGAAGAGTCTGTCAATGTTGATAAAAGTGTTGTGGGCATCCAGGGGCGCTGATCCGAGGGAGTTCCGTCAAGCATGTGTTGCTTTAGAGTCCTGAAGCTTTCAGCCCTTTTTCTGGTTGCTGTGGCGACGGTAAATCCGTGCACGTTTGCGACGGAACATGTGGTGACCATCGAGAGTCCGGATAATAAGGTCGCTCTTCTCGAACTCTTCACGTCCGAGGGATGCAGCAGTTGCCCTCGCGCCGAGGCGTGGCTCGGAACGCTTAGGAACGAATCCGGGCTTTGGAGCGAGTTTGTTCCGGTGGCCTTTCACGTTGACTATTGGGACCACCTGGGTTGGCGGGACCGGTTTTCCTCGGCGGAGTTTACCCGGCGCCAGCGCGGCTACGCCGCGAGCTGGAATTCGGGAACGATTTACACGCCCGGGTTTGTGCTCGATGGCGAGGAATGGATTCGAGCGGGCGGTCTTCCATCGCCCTCGAGGGAAAAGCCAGGCAAGTTGCGCCTGAGCGTTGAAAATGGCTCTCTGGAGGTCTCTTTTTTCTCCGGCGTCAAGAGGAATGAGCCGCTGGTTGTCGAAGTTGCGCCGCTGGCCCATGGGGCAACCACAATTGTTCGGCGCGGTGAAAACGCCGGTAAGCGGCTTCCGCACGATTTTGTGGCCCTGGCGCTCGTTAAAGCAAGCCTGGATCTGTCGGATGATGGTGTCTACAGGGCGCGACTGCCACTTCCTGCGACCACGGCCGCACCGATCGCGTCGATCGCCGCGTGGGTGCGCCCGGCGGACAGCATGATCCCGATTCAGGCCGCGGGTGGCCCGGTCAAATAAGATACCGTTTACATCGAAGCAAGCCTCGCACAGTCTTTGCAGCAAGTGAGAATTTAGGTCATAATCTTTCTCGCTATGAAAAAACCAGTAGTTGTCGTCGGCTCCATCATCCTGTGTCTGATTATCGTCTGCGTCGCCTTTATTGGGCTTGTTGTCCTTAGTGACAGTAACCCAAGCGCTTTCGATAAGACGTTCCCCGAATGATGTTTTTCGACGGCTCTTCGGATTGACGGTTGGGGGAGCCGCTGTTTCATCTGAAGGCACGGGATGATGCCCGGAGGGGCGAGTGCATTCCGGTTTGCGTCCTCGCTTCGAGCGGACGCAATTGTGCTCCGGTGTCGTGCGGGTCTTGCCCGCCCCAACGGCAGGTTATTCTGAGTTGCAAGGACCGGTGCAAACGGCACCGCTGAGAATTGCTCGATCCGACCGGGAATCGATCTTGGAAAGATCCGGCCGTTTCAATCGAGAGTTCCGCCTGCAGGCTTTGGCTCTCGATTGAGCGCCTGTGTAAGGAATTGGCGGCGAGGCGACGAATCCGAAAGCCTAGGAATAAACTTACCAAAACTGAAGTTGTCGTAGCATGGAGTTGCCGAATTGTCGCAGCTGTGACCTGGCTGCAGACGCTTTTTTTCAAGTTTCGCCGCTGCGCCGGAATCTGTCTGTATTTTCACCAAGGTTGGGCTTGAGCCGTGGGGCCGCCTCGGCTCCGGCGTCGCCGAACTTATTGCGGCCATCTTGCCTTTTGTGCCGGCATGCACGTGGGGAGCCGCCAGCTTGAAACCCGCATCGATGTCATCTCAAGAGCGCTTCCGGGATTCTACATCGGCCGGTATGACGTTCGCTTCGGTGGAGGAATTTTGGGGAAGGGGAAGGACTCACAATTCTCGAGTTGAATGGAGCGGCCTCAGAGGCTACGAGTGCTTATGATGCCGACAAGTCGTTGCGCGAGGGCTACAGCATTCTGTTCAAGCAGTGGGAGTTTGTCTTCGCCATTGCCG
This sequence comes from uncultured Verrucomicrobiae bacterium, assembly GCA_963731945.1. Taxonomy (GTDB): domain Bacteria; phylum Verrucomicrobiota; class Verrucomicrobiia; order Chthoniobacterales; family Terrimicrobiaceae; genus DASTFP01. Next base: position 95,622 of record CAVSXN010000016.1, read on the forward strand.
GCGAGAACCGGCTGCGTGGGCACCGCGCAGATCCCTTGGCGAAGATTTTCTCCGAATGGCGGCGTTAACCAACAACGCAGTCTTTGTCACCCGCTTGCGGATTGAGCAATGTGCAGCGTAAGTTTTCTTCCTCGGGCCGACGGATTCGTCCTGGCCATGAACCGGGATGAAAGTCTGGCGCGCCTCTCGGGCCTTCCGCCGGAGGTGCATGGGCGTGATGGACTGTTGATGCTTTATCCGCGCGAACGGAGCGGAGGAACCTGGATTGGAGTCAACAGTGCGGGCGTGGCCTTTTCGCTCATTAACTGGTATTCCCAACCCGATTGTGTTCGCGGAAATCCGGTGAGCCGGGGCGAGGTCGTTCGCGCGCTCCTCTCCGCACGCGACCGCAACGCAGCCGCCTCCCTGTTGGAGGGGCTGCCGCTCGAGCGGATGAATCCTTTCCGATTGATAGTCGTCAGCTTGTCCGAGCGTTCGCTTACCGAATGGCATTGCGCCCGTGGCGATTTGGAATTATTTGATTTGCCGTGGAAGCGTCACCATTGGTTCTCATCCGGCTTTGATGAAAGAAAGGCGAATCAAATGAGACGGCGGGTGTGTGCTCGCGTAGATAATGACTCCTTGGATTTGCCAATGCTGAGAAAACTTCACCGTAGTCACGCGCCGAAGGCCGGCCCATTCTCGTTGTGCATGCATCGAAATGACGCCTCCACGGTCAGCTATACGGAGATCAATGTTCGCGGTCAGATGGCGACGGCCTATTACATTGCGGGTCCCCCATGCTCCCGCTCCCCGAGATTTAAGGCCTCCCTCCGTCTCGAAACCGTCGGCGTCCTGCGCAAGGTCGCCTGAAGCTCCGGAGGAAGAGGATGCCCTCCTCCCTCGACTTGGGTCCGGCAGCACTTTAGGACGAAGCACGCACCTTCGCATTGCTCCGCGCCAACACCAGATCTGGGGGCACGCCCTTCGAAACGTTTCTTGCAGCAACGCCTGAGGATCGCTTCCGCGAACGGTTTGGCCGCCGAAACACTAAGTCTCTGCTAAGCGTCCACGCCGCGGCTGTAACTTGAGTCCTAGGCAGATTCCCCGCAACCGCACGAACCGGCGCTGAAAGCGCGATTCCCTGCCTCTTTCGCAATCCTCCCTCCCCCTGACCCTAACTAACGTGCGAAGCAGCGTCATTGGCGCGAAGCGTAAGGATTTGGAGCGGCGCGCGACCAATTGATAAGCGCGCGCAGCACGCGCCAAAAACAGCCTAATATAACATCACCATGAAGGCATTTAAGAAAACTTAGCATTGGGCGCCCTGGCGCTTGGCGTTCTGGGAATCCCGGCTTTTGCTGCCGAGGCCGCGACTTCCTTTGCAGATCCGGGCGTTGTCCGTTGCCAGATTTGCGGCGCGCAATATCGGGTCAAGACCAGCGTGCCCAAAGACAGCTCGATTCGCACGTGCCTCTGACAGGCACCGTAAAGGAAAAGACTCGCTAGCTTGGCTCCGCGCTCAGAACAGCGAAGAAAGGCGCCGACCCCTCCGGGATCGGCGCCTTCTTCCTGGAGTCGCGCCGATGACGCTCGCCCCGCCGCCCGGTGTCGAGGCTAAGCGAGCGAACTTTTGTCGCATATGCTACAGAGATTGGTCGCAGGCCGACGGTCCCCTCGTCTTCGACGCGCGCGCTAGTCTACGAGCTGCCAGGCAAGACGGCCCCAATTGGAAGACCATACAGCCGCTTTTGGCGATTCCAGCCAACAGCACGATACGCAATCGACATCGAGCCACTGGGGTCAAGTGGGAGCGTTGCCATCACGCGCTGCTCGCCCGCCAGATCCGGCGGCAACATAACGCTGTCGAAAGGCGCGGAGCGTCTTCAGCGCCAGAAGCGGCCAGTGGGCAACCCGGGAAAAATGAGGACGCGAAAGCTCCCAGCTTCCCGACTTTGCGGCGGAATCAAGGCGACTCGACCAAGACAGCACGAACGGATCGGAAAAACGAACCCAACTGCGGCGTATGCCAGCGCGGTCGCCCAAAAGGAGCTTACGATCGTTTCAACCTGATTGCTCGTCTGTCGCGGAGGAAGGCATCCGGTGTGCTTTCAATCGTTATCAGTGACCCTGTCGGCTAAGAATCAGCGCGCCCCCGACCATGAGTGCTGCGCCGAGAATGGTCTGCCAGTGCATCTTCTCTCCGAGAAACAGGGCGGCGAGGAGCAGCACGAAAACCACACTGAGCTTGTCGACGGGTGCGACCTGCGAGGCTTCGCCGAGTTGTAGAGCGCGAAAATAGCAAAGCCACGAGGCGCCGGTGGCAAATCCGGAAAGGACCAGAAACAATACAGAGCGTCCGCTAAGCTGGGAGACGCTGCCCGATGCGCCGGAGAATACTACAATGGCCCAGGTAAAAAAGACGACGACGGTGGTTCGTAAGGCCGTAGCGACATTTGAGTCCACTCCCTCGACCCCGACCTTCGCAAGGATGGCCGTGATTGCAGCGAAAACCGCCGAACCGAGGGCCCAATGGAACCAGTTCATCGCCGGATCAGGTGCTCGATCCCAGAGGAGCGATCGTTCATTGCTTTCATTTTGACATCTTTGGCGTGGCGCTCGCGAGGATTATCCTCGCGGATTGATGAGCCACCTTCCCTGACCGAGGACGTGATCCTCGGGATTGCGACTTTCGGCAGATTTCTCAGGCTCGAACCGCGTCATCCATCTGTCTCTCACCCGGCAGGTCGAGTGCTTGCGGCGATAAGAAGTCCTTCCGATGGGCTTGCTCGCTGCCGTCACGCACTCTTGAATCTCCGCATGCCTGGCCGAAGAAAGGAGTTCTGATTCTTGAAGAGGAGCGATCGAATCGGTTCCCCTGAGATCTGGGAGACATTCGTTGTCTTTCTCAAACTTGGTCTGACGTCTTTTGGCGGACCGGTTGCACACCTCGGGTTCTTCCGGGAAGAATGCGTGGCACGGCGAAAATGGGTAACCGAGGCGGCCTATGCAGATTTGGTAGCCCTCTGCCAGTTCCTGCCCGGCCCGGCGAGCAGTCAGGTCGGGTTCGCGCTTGGCTACATTCGGGCGGGGTTACGGGGCGCGTTTGCGGCGTGGTTGGCATTTACCCTTCCGTCTGCGTTAATCATGATCGCCTGTGCGTATGGCCTGAGGTTCATCCGCACGGATTCCGCTTGGTTGCATGGATTGAAGATTGCCGCCGTCGCCGTCGTCGCACAGGCGGTTTGGAACATGGCGGTGCGCTTGTGTCCGGATCGGACAAGAGTCACCATGGCGGTGATCGCGGCTTGTGTTGTTCTCAGTTCCGAAAGCGCCTGGGTGCAGATCTTCGTAATCAGCGCTGGGATGGCCGTCGGCTGGTTACGCTTCCGTCGCCGTTTTTGCGAGAGCAACGGCCGGGGCTCGGACAATCTGCGCCCTGTCCGAGGAGGCGCATTCGCCATCGCCAACATCGGCGTTTTTTTTGCCCTGCTGGCCGGCTTACCCCTAATTGCCGGATCGGTTCAGAACGAGTGGCTCACGCTTGCAGATGGCTTCTATCGCGCTGGGGCGCTGGTTTTTGGGGGCGGACACGTCGTCTTGCCGTTGCTGGAGGCGGAGACGGTAGGCCGGGGGCTGCTGACGAGGGATGAGTTTCTGGCGGGATACGGAGCCGCGCAGGCGTTGCCGGGTCCGCTCTTTACCTTTGCCGCATACCTCGGCGCTGTGATCATGCCTGACGGACCGGGATGGGTTGCAGGCTTCTGGTGTCTCACGGCCGTCCTCCTCCCGTCGCTGCTGCTGGTTCTTGGGACATTACCCTACTGGCAACACCTGCGACGGAATCCCTCGGCACAGGCGGCATTGACCGGCGCCAATGCGGCTGTGGTCGGGATCTTGCTGGCGGCGTTTTACCATCCAGTCTGGACGGCCGCGATTGACTCCTCTCAGGCCATGATCCTTGCCTTGGCGGGTTTTTGCGCGCTACAATTCTGGAAAGCGCCGCCCTGGTTGATCGTGATGCTCTGCGCGGCAGGCGGAGCTGCTCTGTTGCGGACTTAGTTATTGTCGAAGGTCGTCCCGAGAGCCTTTCGCCGTCGAAGTCGTGGACGCCGCAGACCAGATCAAATGGATTTCTGCGGTTCTCGTCGGGATGATGAATGGCGGCCTGATTGCGCTCGATCGAGCCAGGTGATTCACTACGAAGAGAGGCAGCGGCCATTTTTGACAACGTCCTTTTCCAGACTCATTTTTATGGCGTCGGCTGCGATTTTTGAGTCGAATACGGAGTCATGACGAAGAAGCCGATTGTTCTGATAATTCGCGACGGTTGGGGAATTAATCCGGGAGGAAGGGACAAGGCCACCGAAAATGGCGATGCCACAATGCTCGCCGCAACCCCGTATCACGATTATCTTTACGCCACCTATCCACAGGGGACGCTCAGCGCGAGCGGGATGGATGTCGGTCTTCCCGACGGCCAGATGGGCAATTCGGAAGTCGGTCACCTCAACCTCGGCGCGGGCCGCATCGTTTATCAGGATCTCACACGCATCAACAAGGCCATCGCCGATGGAGAGCTCAAGACGAACGGGGTTCTCCAGGATGCCTTCGCGAAAGCTCGCGGCCACCGGTTGCATTTTCTCGGGCTGCTTTCTGATGGCGGTGTCCACAGCCACCAGAACCACCTCATGGGTCTTACGAAGGCTGCCAAGGAAGCTGGGGTTGACGATATCATGATTCACGCGATCTCCGATGGCCGCGATACGTCGCCCACCGGCTGCTCGGATTATCTGGCGACGGTCTCAGCTCAGACGAGCCGAAGCGGTGCGCGCATTGCCACGGTGATCGGCCGGTACTATGCGATGGACCGGGACCAACGCTGGGACCGGAACAAGCTCGCGTGGGACGCCATCGTTCTCGGACGGGGCGCCGAATCCCATCTCGCCCCCGCCGCCGCCGTGGCGGAGGCTTATACGCACGAGCCTCGCGGGGACGAGTTCCTGGAGCCGATCATTTTTTCCCATGCGAACGAGCAACGCGTGCGCGATGGCGACGTGATCATTTGGTTCAATTTTCGCGCGGATCGGGCGCGCCAGCTGTCCATCGCTTTTCTGAACAAGGATTTCAAAGGATTTGATCGGGAGGTTTTCCCCGCCGTGCACTATGTGACGCTCACTCAATACGACAAGACGTATGGCTGTCCGGTGGTCTTCGAGCCTCAGTCGCTGGCCAATATCCTCGGCGAAGTCGTGAGCAAGGCGGGTCGCACCCAGCTTCGCATCGCCGAGACGGAAAAATACCCGCACGTCACCTACTTCTTCAACGGCGGAATAGAAAAGCAATACCCCGGGGAAGACCGGATCATTGTGCCCTCGCCCAAGGACGTGCCGACCTACGACTACAAGCCGGAGATGAGCGCACCTGAAGTGACGGCAAAGGTGCGTCGAGGCCCTGCCAAATTACGATCTCGTAATCTTGAATTTTGCAAATCCCGACATGGTCGGACACACCGGCATTGTCGAGGCGGGCATCATAGGCTGTGGAAACCATTGATGACTGCGTGAAAGCCGTCGTGGAAAAGACCCTGTCGCTCGGCGGACACCTTCTCATCACAGCCGACCATGGCAATTGCGAGCAAATGCGGAACCGCGACGGATCACCCAACACCGCTCATACGACCTACCTTGTCCACTTCCTCTATGTCGCGGAGCAGGCCAAGGATATCCAGGTCGAAAGCGGTATCCTCGCCGATGTCTCGCCAACGCTGCTTTCCCTGCTCGGTCTCAAGCAGCCCGCCGAAATGACCGGCCGCAATCTCTTATCCGCCCGTAAGGGTTGACTAGAGATAAAAACCTCTGAAACCGTTCGCTAAGCATAGTTTTGGTCGAAAGACTCTCCCCCGGTTTCATTCAGGGTTATAGGGAAATGCGGGTTCCCAGCACTTCCAAAAAGCGGGCGAGCCAGGCGGGATGAGCGGGCCATGCGGCGGCTGTGACAAGGTTCCCATCCACATAGGCGGCGTCGACGGCGATATTCTGGAACTCACCGCCGGCCAGTGTCACTTCGGGGCCGCATGCGTAGTAGGCGGCACATTTGCGCCCCTGCAAAACACCAGCCGCAGAAAGAATCTGCAGTCCATGGCAAATCGCGGCAATCGGTTTGCCCGCATCCGCGAAGTGGCGAACGAAGCGCATAACTTCCGGATTCAGGCGCAAGTATTCCGGAGCACGCCCCCCGGGGATAACGAGTGCATCGAAATTCTCCGGATTCACCTCAGCGAAGGTGGCGTTTAGAGCGAAATTGTGACCCGGCTTTTCCGTGTAAGTTTGGTCGCCCTCAAAATCGTGAATGGCGGTCCGGATCTTGTCGCCCGCGCGCTTATCCGGGCAAACTGCCGAGACTTTGTGCCCGACCATCTGGAGGGCCTGGAAGGGCACCATGTTCTCGGAATCCTCCACAAAGTCGCCCGTGATCATCAGAATGTTTTTCGCGCTCATGGACTTAGCTTACGCCACGAGGGCATGAGTGTCGAGCTTGCGCTTCGGGAACAATGCTCCCACGATCACTTTGCAGGAGCTCAAGCCGGACATGTCATGTCGAACCCGCAATCGGGCTGGCGTAAGCAATTGCGCCCCCTAAAGCGCCGCTCACAATGGCATCCAGCAGGGACCGATAGTAGTCCTCGGCGTATATGACGAGGCTTGGGTCGAAACGCTGGAGCAGCTCTTGCCTGCGGGCTGAAAACCGCTCGACGAGCTGCGCGTACCATTGCCTGTAACAAGAGTGAATCTCGATGCATTCGTTGAGCTGCCAACCCGCCGCAACGAGCTGTGCTTTCAAGCAGGAAAGCTGCAGCGGGTGCCAGAGGAGCGTCTCGGCTTTGCGAGCGAATGGTGATTTCTGGAAACACCCGCGATCCACGTAGTCAAACAGGAGAAGTCCGCCCGGCTTGGCGGCGAGCCGGAGAGACCTCAAAGCGGCTTGTTGGTCTGGGAATGCGTAGAAAGCGTTGAACGCATAGATCAGGTCGAAGTGCGCGGGAAACAATTCGCCCGCCTGAGCGACGTCGGCGGCAACAAGCTTCAACTCGGGGTAGGACTTCGCCGCGGCGTCGATCGTTTCCGCGTCAACGTCGAGGCCGGTGACATCTCCCCAGCCGTTGAATTGCACAAAGGCGGCAGTTCCGCCGCGTCCGCAGCCGGCGTCCAGACAAAGCTGATCCTTTCGTTTTGGCAACGGCTCCCAGGCCATGACGACGGCGGCTTCTTCGCCGGCATGGGCAAAGTCGCCTTGCCGCACCGTGGCCAGCTAGAGCTTCCCATCGGGGAGATTCATTCTCACGACCCGCTTTTGTGGCAGGTTAGATCCGGAAGGTCAGCGTTTTTTCGTCCCGCAGGCCGGCTGCCAGCATTCGGCTTCGTGCTCTTCGGGCGAGAAAATGGCGGACAAGGCGATTCCTTCGAGTTAAAGTGCGTTTTAAAGGGATGAAATCAGCAGAGGGACAACGCCTCGATGAGGAAGACGCCCGGAAAAAGAACTGGAAGCGATGGGGTACTTATCTCCCCGAGCGGCAATGGGGCACGGTTCGAGAGGACTACTCTCCCGATGGCGACGCGTGGCGTTACTTTCCGCATGATCAGGCTCGCAGGCGCGCCTATCGCTGGGGCGAAGACGGATTGTTGGGCTGGTGCGACAGGCAGTGCCGATTGATCTTCGCGCTCGCGCTTTGGAATCGAAACGATCCCATCCTCAAGGAGCGGCTTTTCGGGCTCGCAGGTCCTGAGGGTAATCACGGCGAGGACGTTAAGGAATGCTACTACTATCTTGATGCGACGCCCACCCATTCCTATGCGAAGGGTCTCTACAAGTACCCGCAAGCGGCGTTTCCCTACTCGCGGCTCATTGAGGAAAACGCGCGGCTGGGAAGAGATCGCCGGGAGTTCGAACTCACAGACACGGGGATCTTTGACGATGGCCGTTACTTTGACGTGTTCGTCGAATATGCGAAGTACGATCCCGAGGATGTCGCCATCAGGATCACTGTCGCAAACCGCGGTCCCGAAGCGGCTTCGGTAGACGTCCTGCCGACGCTCTGGTTCCGCAATACATGGTCATGGGGATGCAAGCACGAGGGGTGCACGCTCAAGCCGCGGCTTTGGAAGACCGGGTCAGGGCGTGTGGCGTGCAGCCATGAGACCCTGGAAGACTATGAGTGGCTGATGGATGCCGATCCGGACGCCCTCCTTTTCACTGACAACGAAACCAATCTGGAATCCTGCTTTGGGGTGCCGAACTACTCCCCTTACGTGAAGGATTCTTTTCATCGCTGGCTCTGCGAAGGAGAGACGGGAACGGTCAATCCGCGCAATCAGGGAACCAAGACGGCCGCCCTCTACCGGCTGGAAATTCCTGCCGGCGGGGAACGCGTCCTGAAGATGGAACTTGCGCGCCGGGGGAAGAAGTTTGGCCAGTTCGATGGCGAACGCTTTGATAAGATCTTTGCCCTCCGCATCGATGAGGCGAATGATTTCTATGCGGAGAGGATCCCTGCGGCGCTTTCGCAGGCACAGAAAAATGTGGCGCGCCAGGCCTATGCGGGTCTCGTTTGGACGAAGCAATTTTATCATTTCGTCGTCGAGGACTGGGTGGTTGGCGATCCCTACGAAATGCCTCCGCCGGAGAGCCGGCTGTTTGGGCGCAATGCGCAGTGGCTCCATATTTTCGCCAAGGACGTGCTTTCGATGCCGGACAAATGGGAATACCCATGGTTTGCGGCTTGGGACCTCGCTTTTCACATGGTGCCCTACGCGCGCATTGACCCGTATTTCGCCAAACAGCAGCTCACAGTCCTCCTGCGCGAATGGTACATGCATCCCAACGGCCAGCTCGCGGCCTACGAGTGGGAGTTCGGGGACGTGAATCCGCCGGTGCACGCCTGGGCGGTTTGGCGCGTCTACAAGATTTCCGGCAGGGGCGAGTCCCGAGACCGTGAATTTCTCGAGAGCGCATTTCAAAAGCTGCTGCTGAACTTCACCTGGTGGGTTAATCGCAAGGATCACGAGGGTCACAATCTCTTTTCGGGCGGGTTTCTCGGCCTGGACAACATCGGCATCTTCGATCGCTCGAAGCCGCTTCCTACCGGCGGCCATCTTCAACAGGCCGACGGCACTGCGTGGATGGGATTTTATTGCCTGACCATGCTGGCCATGGCGCTGGAGCTTGCCCATGAGAATTCCGCCTACGAGGATATGGCCTCGAAGTTTTTCGAGCACTTCATTTCGATCGCCGATGCGATCAACCATTTCGACGGCACGGGTCTTTGGGATGAGACCGACGGTTTTTATTACGACCACTTGCGTGTCAACGGATCGCGCCAAGTGCTCCGCACGCGCTCGATGGTCGGCCTCATTCCGATGCTCGCGGTCGAGGTGCTCGAGGATTCCCAGGTCGAAAAGCTCAAGGGATTTGGAAAGCGCATGAAGTGGTTCCTTAAATATCGCCCGGACCTCGCGCGGCTCATCTCCTGGTGCGCGCGCTCCGACGAGCAGATGAGCACATTGCTCGCCCTTCCCAACCGTGAGCGCCTCGAGCGACTGTTACGCCGCGTCTTGGACGAAACGGAGTTTCTTTCGCCGCATGGCGTTCGTTCGCTCTCCGCCGTCCACAGAGAGAGCCCGTTCCGAGTCGAGATTGGCGGGCAGACCTATTCGGTGGAATACTCGGCCGGAGACTCGCCATCCTGGATGTTCGGCGGGAACTCCAATTGGCGTGGTCCCGTCTGGTTCCCCATCAATTACCTTCTGCTCGAAGCGCTTGAGCGCTACCACCACTTTTACGGCGATACGTTCGCCATAGAGTGTCCGACGGGGTCCGGCGTCCGCATGAATCTTGATGAGGTGGCCCGCGAGCTTTCGCGTCGTCTGGCCAAACTCTTCCTTCCCGATGCTTCCGGGGAAAGGCCCTGCCACGGAGGCTGCCGGCTGCACGGTGCGGACCCGCACTGGAAGGACCTTATCCTCTTTCACGAATACTTTCACGGCGACGACGGGAGGGGACTGGGAGCCTCTCATCAGACCGGCTGGACTGCTCTTGTCGCCCGGTGTATCGAGGATCTTGCAGGTCATCCGACCGGGCAAGTCCCTCCTCCCCGGATTGCTTAGGTCTTCTTGATGAATGGAGCAAACAGGTCCATGGGGACGGGCAAGAACGTCGTCGTGTTATGCTCGCTCGAGATTTCCTTCATCGTCTGCAAATAGCGCAGCTGCAGCGCGATCGGCTGCCCGGCAATCATTGTCGCCGCCTGCACCAATTTTTCCGCGGCCTGGAACTCGCCCTCCGCGTTGATGATCTTCGCCCGGCGCTCGCGCTCGGTTTCAGCTTGTCCAGCCATGGCGCGCTTCATCGTATCCGGCAGCATCACGTCTTTGACTTCAACGGCGGTGACTTTTACTCCCCAAGGTTCGGTTTGCCGGTCAATAATTTCCTGCAGGCGTTGATTGATTTTTTCACGTTGTGAAAGCAATTCGTCCAGTTCGGCTTGGCCAATGACGCTGCGCAGCGTCGTTTGAGCAATTAACGAAGTCGCTTTCAGAAAGTTCTCCACCTTGATAATGGCGGCCTCCGGATCAAGCACGCGAAAATAGACCACAGCGTCCACGGTCACGGGCACGTTGTCGCGCGTCATCATTTCCTGTTGGGGAACATTGATGGTGATCACACGCAAGTCCACTTTCACGATGCGGTCAACGATGGGAATAAGAAAGATCAATCCGGGGCCTTTCGCTTGCAGCAATTTGCCCAGCCGGAAGATTACCCCTCGCTCGTACTCGCGGAGAATCCGGATCATTTGCGAGAGGAGAATGGCTCCGAGGACGATGATCGGGACCGTCCACATGAACAGTTTTGCCAGCGCTTCTAATGGTTGCATGTGTCAGGTTTCCTTAGTTTTGGCCTCACTTTCAGCGTCAATCCCAGCACGGCTGCGACCTCCACCGGTTGGCCCTGTTCGACGGGTGTGTCGCTCACGGCGTTCCAATATTCGCCTTCAACGAAAACTTTTCCGCCGGCTGAATCGATCTGCGTGAATGCGGCCACGGTCTTGCCGAGCATCGTTTCCTTGCCGGCCTTGATCGGCAGGCGCTGCGCTCGTAGTCCTTTGCCCACCACAAATGCAAAGAACAGCGCCGTCAGGATCGCCGCCGGAATGATGTAAGCGAGCGACAAACGAAAGAGCGGATCGCCGCGGTCGAACAACATCAGCGAGCCAATCAAAAACGCGACGATCCCACCGCCCGTCAACGCCCCGTGTGTCGGGGCGAATACGTCGAAAACAAACAGCGCGAACGCGATCGCGATCAAGATAAGCCCCGTCACATTGATCGGCAGAATCGCCGCCATGTAAAGTGCAAGCACCAATGCGATCACTCCAACCACTCCGGGCAGAATCGCGCCGGGCGTGCTCAGTTCGCCAATGATTCCGTAGATCGCGATCAGCATGAGGATGAACATCACCTCGGGCCGCCACAATGATTGAAAGATTCTCTCACTCGTGGACATCGCGATCTCAACGACCTCGGCATGAGCAGTCTTGAGCTCCTTGCCTTCGACAATGCGACCGTTCAACTGCCGCTGCAAATCGGCCATGTCCTTCGCGACGATTTCAATCACCTTCAATTCAAGCGCCTTATCCACCGGAATTGACGCGCTCTCTCGCACGGCTGATTTCGCCCACTCGACGTTGCGATTGCGTTTCGCCGCAATCGCCTCGATGTAGCTAATCGAAAAGTTTTCGAGCTTTTGTTTCATTGTGTCATCGGCTTTCTGGTCGCCGCCGCTCGGGAGGCCCCCGCCGATCATTACCGGATGCGCGGCACCAATGGTGGTCGCCGGCGCCATCGCGGCGACGCTTGCCGCGAGCGCGATGAAACAGCCCGCGCTCGTCGCGGTCGCGCCGGTCGGAGCGACATAGACGACGACCGGGCTCGGCGAGGCCAAGAGGTTCTGCACGATCACTTGGGTTGAATCGAGCAGTCCGCCGGGTGTGTTGAGCTGAATGACCAGGCACTGGGCGTTGGTCGACTGTGTCTGGTCGATGCTCCGTGCAATGTAACTCGCGGCGGCAGGACCGATCGCCCCGTTGATCTTGATGAGGCAAACTTTCTCCTCATTAGCGCATGCGGCGAATGCTGTGAACCACAAAGCTAGGCATGTCACCATAGCTTTCATACTCGACTCCAGACTGCCTAAAAGTATCATGCACTCGTCGATCCGGCAAATTTCGGCCCGAGACCCACTGGTTTTTGAGCAAGCGAGAGGGAATCAGACGGCCTTAATCCAAGGGTCATGCACGAGGCAGAAAGGAACGTCAGAATGACTGTCCCAGGCCGGACCCACTGGAAGGATCTCGTCCTCTTCCACGAATACTTTCACGGCGACGACGGGCGTGGCCTGGGAGCCTCTCATCAGACCGGCTGGATCGCACTTGTCGCCCGGTGTATCGAGGATCTTGCAGGTCATCCGACCGAGCAAGTCCCGCCTCCCCGGATTGCTTGATTCGTACGCCGATTTCTATTTGAGAATCGCGTGATGACAAGCTTACAGTGTGGGGGACGAAGCAACGAACTCGAGGGATCAGGCAACGATGAATGTCGATCTTTCCCGGCCATCGCACCATTTTAGACAAGGAAAAATATGATCGATTTACCACCTGCCCCCACTGAACACGAGCAGATCGAGGAACTCGCCTACCGCCTGTACGAAGATGAAGGCAAGCCGGATGGTCGAGCCGGCGAGCATTGGGCTCGTGCAGAGGAGATCATTCGTTCGCAGCGTTTGGCCATCGCCACGGCAGAGGGTGAGGATATAAAGCAAGCGGATTAATTTTCCTCCGTTTCAGGTGCTGTAATCCAGGAAGCCAGCAAGAGCCAGAAACCCGGGGCTAGAGACGGGGGGATGCCCCGAAGCGGGACTTCCGCAAGGCACAGATTGCTAGTTTCTTTCGAAAAGCCTAAATTACTTTCCTTGGAAAGTGAGCGCGCCACTTGGAGGAATTGTCAGATCCCGGCGGAACTGGAGATCGAGGGCGTTCGCGCCGCTTTGGAGCCGGCGTTCGGGATTCGTTTGGGTGAACCGACCTCTGCCAAAGCGACATTTTTTGACACTTTTGAATGGGGAATTTGGTTCGGAGACCGGCTCCTCTATCAGTCCAACGGGCAACTGCGCCTGTGCGAGCGCGATCATGACTGGATCGGCGACGTGCGCCACGTTTTGCCAATGGCGGCCAGGCACGTTCCACGATTTGAGTGGGAATTCCCGGAGGGCGGCCTGCGCAGGGAGTTAAAGCCGCTGCTTGGTATCCGGGGCCTGACGCGGGTCGCCCGGCTTTCCGTTCGAGAACAGGAGATCGAATTGCTGAACGAAACGCAGAAGACGGTCTTCCGCTTCGATCTCACCAATTTTTTCGTGGACCGCGAATCGCGCGAACCCTTTTACCGGCTCTGTCATTTCCGGCCGATGCGGGGATACGAGGCGGAGGCGACGAAAGCCGCCGAGATTCTGCGGACGATCGGAGCCAGGGAAATTGGCGAAGGTCCCCTGGCCAAGCTTCTTCGCGAGCGTGGAAAGGCTCCCCGGCGATATACCCTCCGGCCTACCTTCGATCTGGCGCCTGATCTGCCCGCGCGTGAAACCGCTCGCCGGATTATCCACAGAATGCTCGCGACTGCCCGGGAAAACGAAGCAGGCATCGTCGACGACATCGATACGGAATTCTTGCACGACTACCGGATTTGCGTTCGCAAGATCCGGTCGGTATTGAGCCTCATCAAGGGAATTTACCCCGAGGAGAAAACCGAGGAGCTAAGGGCTGCCTTCGCGCAGTTTTGTGAGGTCACAAATCGCCTGCGCGACCTCGATGTCTATCTTCTGGCTCGCGAAGAGTATACCGCCATGTTACCCGCGGCATTTCGGCCGGCGCTCGAAGGAATGTTTCAGGACTTCGCCAGGGAGCGTCGTCGTGCCTTGAGGAAGGTCGTCGCGCACTTCGTCTCACCTGCCTACCGGGCCGCGGTCGAGGCGGCGGAGGATTTCTTCGCCAAGCCGTCGCACCTTGCGGAAACTGAAGTGTCGCAGAGTCCCGTCGGCCCACTGGTCGCGAGGCGCATCGACAAGAGCTACAAGCGAATCGTCAAAATCGAGCGCTCGCTGGGTGCGGATACGCCGGACGAGGCGGTCCACCAAGTGCGCATCCAGTTTAAGAAGCTGCGATACCTGGTCGAGTTTTTCAATGAGCTGCTGCCGGCCGACCAAACGGAATACATCGAGAAGCAGTTGCGGCGCCTTCAGAACTGCCTCGGGCGTTTCAACGATTATTCTGTTCAGCAACGCGCTCTCATGAGCTATTGGGAACTGAAGCGCGAAGATACCGAAAACTGCGACGAGCTTGCCCTGTCGCTCGGCGGCCTTGTCGCGCTTCTCAATCACGACCAGCAAGCCGAACGCGAACGCTTCCACGGGACGCTGGATGAGTTTTGTGCCCCGCAGATCGCTCGGGCGGTCAAGGCCACTTACGTCAATTCGAAGGATCTGGCCGCAGATTTGCCCGAGAAGACAGCCGCCTGATGAAGGTTGTCTCTTCCTACAGCATCAAGGGCGGGGTCGGCAAAACGGCGCTTTCCGTAAATCTGGCCTACGCGCTTCAGCAGGCAGGCAGGCGCACGCTTCTCGTCGACCTCGACCCGCAAGGAGCGGCCGCCTTCTTCTTCCGCGTGAGCCCGGCGGAAAAATTCAAAATGAAGCTCGATGATCTCACCGACGCCGGGCTGAGGCAGAACATCCGAGAATCCGACTATCCCGGACTGGACATCCTGCCGTCCAACCTCGCATATCGTAACCTGGACCTTGTTCTCGACCGGATGCGGAAGTCGCGCAAGCAGCTGCGCTGGCTGCTCGACGAGCTTGGCACGGACTACGACTTCATCATTCTCGACTGCCCGCCGAACATCACGCTGCTTTCCGAGAACGTCTTTCGCGCCTCCAATCTCATCCTGGTGCCGGTGATTCCCACGACGCTGTCGGAGCGCACGCTCGAGCAGCTCTTCGGGTTCTTTGTCGAATCGGATTTGCCGTCCGACATTCTGGCCCCTTTTTTCTCAATGGCGCAAACCATCAATCGCATCCATCAGGAAACCATCGCGCACTTGCCCGAGAAATACCCGATGTTCTTAAAAACGGTCATTCCCTTCACGGTCGAGATAGAAAAGATGGGGCTCCATCGGATGCCGGTGCTCGCCTACGCCGCATCCCTGCCCGTCGCCCAGGCTTACCGGTCGCTTTGCGAAGAGATTCAGGAACGGCTGAGCACGAAGGGATACCGAATCCTGGAAGAACCGCCGCCAGTGGAGAAGCACGAGTGAGATTGCGACGGTCAGGATCATCAGACCGATCACCAACGTGAAACCATTATCGTGATCCACGCCGGACAAGCCACCGACGTTCAGGCCAAAGATTCCGGTGATCAGAGTGATGGGAAGGAAAATTGCCGTCAGGAGGGAGACGACGTAGAGGTTGTGATTCGTGGCTTTTCCGAGGCGTCCGGCGATCTCTTCCTGGAGCAGTCTGGCGCGCTCCTGGATTGATTCCAGATCTTGCGAAACCGCGCCAAGGCGCTCGATCGAACGATGCAACTCCTGCGTGTCTTTCTCGCGGAACCAGGCGGCCCGACGATGCGCAAGGTGGCCCAAGGCATGGCGTTGCGCGTCGATATGGCGTCGCGCGCGTGCGAGGAGACGGCGCACCCCCCCAGTTCCTGGCTTTCCCGGAGGAAACGGTCTTTAAGAACCCGGTCTTCGATTTCGTCCACGATTTCGCCCTTTCCGGCCGCGACGCCCGCGAGGATATCTGTCACATCCTCGACAAAGCGGATCAGGAGGCTCATTGTGGATGCGAGCGGCAAGCCGCCGCGAACTTCCAGACGCAATCGGTCAGCGGCCTTAAGCGGATGCAGTCGCGCGGTCACAACAATGCGTTCGTCCACGTAGAGTCGCAGCACTCCAAGGCGATCCGGGTCGGCGTTGAATTCGAAATGCAGATCGCCGAGCACACCCGCGAATCCGCCCTCGGCCGTTTCCATGCGAATGTGCGAGTCGCTATCGAGTAGGAGTTCGCGCGCTTGGGCTGGAATCTGCTCGCAAGCGGCAATCCACTTCTGCGCCCGGACATCTGCGAGGCTGAAATGGAGCCATACCGAGCCGTCGATGTTCTGAGCCGGGTTGCCGGGTTCTCACTTTAACGGCTCGGCCGGGCCGTCCGGCCGAAGACAAAAGCCGCAGATCAGTCCCGCTGTCCGGAAGCTCGACCATCAACGTGTGCGTCGATAAACACGTTCGCCAGATGCCGGTCGATTGCAGCAAGGCCCGGGTTTTCGAACCCGGATTCGCCACGCTTTCCTGGGGATCCGCATGGAGCGACTCTAGCGCAGCGCGCCTCCGGGGCAACTGCCGGACTGTTTCGGAACCGTCACGGATATTTTCTTCAATCCGCGACCAGAGGAAGGTCAACTTGGCGGATGCTTCGCCTTATTCGTTGCTTTAAGCCGTCGATGTAGCGTTATGGAACTCGCGCTGATCGACGCCGTCGGCCCGTTTTTTCGCGGGTACCATAAGCGGAGGATCAACTGGTCAAAGATACCTTTCGCTCATCTCGCCATATCCGGTCCGGAGCGCGAGGCGCATTGGCGCACGATTCGCGCTGATCTCGACATCTTCGTCAGCAAGGCGGCGGGCCTCGGTTACAATGCCGTATCGCTTGACGACGTCGCACACCTTTCCGATCACCCCTGGTTCGAGCCCGAAGTTCGAAGGCGCAACGCCGTATTTCGCGAGGAATTTCGGGCGCTCTTCGCACTGCTCCGCAAACGGGGCATGCGTATCTATCTCACATCGGATTTCCTGACAACCTCCGCCTCGGTGGATGACCGCTTGCGGAGCCGCGTCAATGCTGCCGCGGTGTGGTTTCGCGAAGTCGCTGCCGCGTGCTTGGACGAGTTTCCCGAGGTGGAGGGAATCATTCTGCGCATCGGCGAAGCTGACGGACAGGACGTCAAGGACCCGCTTCGCAGCCGGTTGGTATTGCGTACGGCGCGCGAAGTCAATCGCATGCTCCGCGTCCTGCTACCCGTTTTCGAGCGCCGAAAGCGCCGTCTCATCTTTCGCACTTGGACTGTGGGCGCCTACCTGATCGGTGACCTGATCTGGCACCGCGGCCGTCTGGCTCGCGCTCTGCGCGACATTCAGTCGCCCTGCTTTGTTCTTTCGATGAAATACGGCGAGAGCGACTTCTTCCGCTACCTTCCGCTGAATCGCCACTTCTTCCGCATCGACCTTCCGAAAATCATCGAACTCCAAGCACGCCGCGAGTACGAGGGTGCCGGCGAATACCCCTCCTTCATCGGCTGGGATTGCGAACACTATAAGCGCGAACTTGCGGGTGCGCGCAACGTCATCGGATTCTCTGTCTGGTGCCAGACCGGAGGCTGGCATGCTTTCCGCCGGCTGGCCTTTCTCGATCCGGGAGCCGTGTGGATCGACCTGAATACCACCGCCGCTCTTCGCATTTTTAAGGAGGGCGCCAGCGTCGAGCAGGCCGTGGCCTCGTTCTTCGGAATCAGCAAGGCACCCGCCGCCATCGAGTTCCTGCGGCTCACGGAAGTTGTCATTCGAGAATTGCTTTATGTCGAGGAGTTTGCGCGTGAAAAACTCTTCTTTCGCCGGGTGCGCATTCCGCCGCTGCTCCATGTCTATTGGGACTCTCTTTTCATCAATCAACCCGTTCGCAGATTGCTTTCGCGCTTCGTCCGCGACCCGGAAGAGGCCATCCGCGAAGGCGAGGCGGCCTTCACACACTTCGATCGCCTCCTTGAACTCGCCCGTCAAATCGGCCTGCCTGAGGAGGATTTGTTATTTATGCGCGACACGCTGGCCATCGTCCTGCTGGCCCGGCGGTATTACTTTCTCCCGCCTGATGCAGCTCTGGCTGAGGAGATCAGGACCGCGAAACGAGCGTACAAGGTTCGCTGGCCTCGATCGGCGCGCCAGCGGTATCGCATTCGCCTCGACCTGGAGCCTGGGAGGTTCAATCGCCGCACGGTCAATTGGCTTCTGGGATTGCTTGTTCGGCGTCACCGCGGTTACCGGCACGTCCTCGACCGCCTTTTCACCCTTAACGCTCTTTCCTGGATCTATTTCCTTTTTCGCGTTCGCCATCAGGAAGCCCTGCCGAAATTCCTTCGGAAGACCGCCATGGGTCTCGACAGCCTGTTTCGATAGGAACTCGTTCGCCGTTAAGGCCATTCCGGCATTCTAGCCTACCGATAACGCATCATTGTTCCCGTGAGTTGCATGTCGGCAGGAAGCTCGCGTCGCGGTGTGATTCCGAGCGTCCTCAAGGCGTCGTGATAGGCCTTTACGGCTTCCTCGGCTGTGATCTCATGATCCACAATCCGGCGAAGCATTTCGATGAACGCGAGTGGGTGCTCTGAGAGATTGATCTTTCGCCCGAACAACGCAACGCGCGCACCATACTTCTGCGCATCAGAGATCAGCTTGAAGGCGTCATACGTTGTGCCAGCGCTTCCGCCAAGGATGCCGACGATCAACTGGGGATCGTAGCTCGCCAATTCATAGAGCGCTTTCGGACCATTATAAGCTATCTTGAGGAAAAGCGGCCGTCCGCGTTTCGTGACGCCGGCCAGGGAGCGAACGACGTGATCATTGACGAAGGCGGGAATATCCGCTTCAGAAATTCCAGGCTCGACGTTGGGATTGAACACTTCGAGGAAATAGCGAAAACCCTTCCGCTCGGCTTCGAGTCGAAATTCATGGAACTCGCGCAGTGCATGGTGTTCCTCGTCAAGGTTATTGGTAAACGTGATGGAATAGAGTCCCAAGTCGGCGCCAACGATTTTCTCGTTGGGCTTGGGATCGATGCATCCATACATGATATGGTCGAGTGTCGCCGTGCGAAACGATCGCGATGCCTCGCGCGGGTATTTGCCGCCGCGCACGGCCCAGATATCGGAGGTATCGTTCGCGCGCGCCGCAGGCGTGACCGCAGAGTTCTCGAAAAGGCTCTCTTCCATCGCGAGAATCTCGACGTTCGAGGCTGACAATAGCATGATATCGACGATTCCCTGTCGAACGACGTCGCGAATCTGCGCGCGAAAGTCTTCCAGCGACTTCCAGTCGCTCTGGTAGTCGTTCGTCTTGGCTCCGCTCCGTGGGCCGGGCGCTGCGACGCCGAATGCCATATCGGCGTCCTTCGCGTCGGCGATGATGAAAGCTTTGCTCCCCGAAGGATTGGCAAGGATGTCCGCGATTTTGGTATCGAGCGATTTGGTCATGCTTCAGATGGTGCGGTAACCGAATTCCTCAGCGAACTGCAAGCATTCGGAAAGTGGCTTGACTCCATTCGAACTGGTCGCGTCCGTAAGCGAGGCGGCTGCGGCGCAGACGCCGTAAGTGAGGGCGGCGTCCATTGGGACCCCCTCGTGCAGGCCAAAGAGCACACCGGCCGCAAACGCGTCTCCGGCGCCAACCGTTCCCGCAATTCGCGCCTGCGGCATGTTGATGCTTGCCTGCACCAGTTCCCGGCCGCCGGAGCCGATGGCGATGGCGCCTGCCGGAAAATGGATCACGACCCACTCGCGCACACCGGCGGCGAGCAGTTCGTGCGCAGCTTTTCTGGCTGCGCCGATGTCGATTCTGCCCTCGCGGACGATCTGGATGCTCGTCGTGCGCTCGGCTTCGAATTCGTTCAAGACACAGTAATCGCAGAATCTGAGCGCGGGTCGGACGATTCGCTGCGAACCGGTAGCTGTCTTCACTCACCAGATCCACGCTCGTCTTGAAGCCAGCTTCCTGGGCGCGGTGAAGCACGGCCGCTGCCACAGTTCCGCAGACCGGATCGGGCAGATCGAGACGGTCGAGCAACAGCAAATAGCCGAGATGAAAGATGCGCGCGTGACTCTGCGCGAAGTCGAAGTGTGCGGCATCGAGAAAAGCGTTAGCGCCGCGCTGGAAAAAAAATGTTCGACGTCCCGTGGATTTGACGGTCATCACGTCGTCGTAAGAGGTCGGCGCCTCCTTGGAGATGCGTAGTTGCCGGGTGTCGATGCGGTGCGCCTGGCAGTCTTGGCGGATATATTCGCCCGCGGCGTCGTCGCCCACAAGCCCGACTGCAGACAGCGGGAAAGGGGCCTGGAGCCGCGCTAAGTCAATCAGCACGTTGTAGGGCCCGCCGCCGTTGCAAGAAGTCTCGGCGAGGATGTTCGCGAGAGCGTCCTGCGCCGGATAAACGTCGATGATCTTGGTGCGATCGAGAATCCAGTTCCCTCCTGCCAGGATTCCGTTGCGCGCGGCGCTTGCCATGGCTGCTGATTGCACGGATCAGCCGCGCGCAAATGCCGCGGCTTTCTCGATCAGTTCGGCACCGGGACGAACGCTGGTGTACAGGACAAACTGTTCGAGCGCTTGAAGCGCGATGACTTGCGCACCCGTGATGGTTTTCCTTCCCAGCGAATTCGCCAATTGAATCAGCGGTGTTTCCGGGGGGAGCGCGACGACGTCAAAGATGAACTCGGCGGAGCGAACAAGCTCCTCTGAAAAAGCAAGCTGATCCGACTCGGTGCCGCCGGCCATCCCGACCGGAGTGACATTGATCAACAATCCAGGCCGTTCATCCGCAAGCTCATTTTTCCACTGAAAGCCATACTGCCGAGCCAGGGCGGTCCCCGCGGCTTCATTCCTCGCCACGATCAAACCGTTCGTAAACCCCGCGTCCCTGAGCGCGCAAGCGACGGCCTTCGCCATACCCCCGCTGCCCCGCAGCGCGAAGTCAACATTGGGCGGGATTCCACTCGACCCAAGGAGTGCAGAAACGGCTGTGTAGTCCGTGTTATAAGCCTTCAGATAGTCGTCGGTGTTCACGATCGTGTTCACGGACATGATGCCCTTCGCGGAGGCGTCCAATTCGTCCAGATATTCGATGCACGCTTCCTTAAACGGCATCGAAACGGCGCATCCGCGAATTCCCAGGGCGCGGACTCCGCCGATGGCAGCCGCAAGATCGCGGGTCGTAAAGGCCTTGTAGACGAAGTTAAGGCCCAGTTCCCGGTACAAGAAGTTATGGAACCGGGTTCCAAAATTCCCCGGACGCGCCGAGAGCGACATGCAGAGTTGCGTGTCTTTGTTGATATGCAGTTCCATGGTGCAAAACCGGACCGGCTCCTTCCATCTCGAGCAGACGAAGCCGTCGTTCCATTGAAAGCGTTTGGCGGGGCCAGAGCAAGCTTAGCCTCGCGAAGAAAATGCGGTGTTTCAACGTCGCAGCCGGGACCTTGCCAAAGATCTCCGCGCCATGAACCTCCGTCAGGGAACTGGCTCGATCAGACTCGAATCATCATTGCGGGCGTTGTTGACCCGCGTGCTCACTGGAAGTGCGCGGAGCGAGTCTTGCGCGTGCGGCGCGAGAATTCGCTTGGATTCTTCCGATGGCAGCGGGACGGGTTCGAGCCAGCGTCGCCAGTCGCCTGCCGCGACGGTGGCAGGCATTCGATCGTGGATGGACCGAACCACCTCAGCAGCCTGCGTGGTGATAATCGCCGTGCTCGCTTGTCCCCTCGCGAATTCCCAGATCCCCGCCAACGCCATGGGCTGATTATCCTTTCGAGTGATCAGAAAGGGCTGGCTCACTCCGCTTGGCGACTTTTGCCATTCGTAGTATCCGCTGGCCGGGACGATGCACCTTCGTCTGGCGAATGCTTCCCGGTATGCGGTTCTCGTGGCGACCGTTTCCGCCCGGGCGTTGATCATGAGCGGAAGACGTTCGCCTGGCCTAACCCTGGAGGGAATGAGGCCCCACCGCATCTCGACGGCTTCGCGAACCCCGCTTTCTCCTCTCCGGATTACGGGGATCAAGGTCGTCGGGGCCACATTGAAGCGGGGTTGATAGCTCAACCGGATTTCCGACAACTCAAAGAAATCGGCCAGTTCCTCCGGCGAAATACCGAGTACGTAACGGCCACACATCCTCGAAAGCTAGTTGCGACGGGACCTGGCCAAAAGCCATTTCTGCCATCTGAAACTTAGAAATTATCGCTTAGCTTCACTCGGCCGCGCTTGGCCTGGGAGGCGCGTGGATGGGCCCGGGCGGGAACGTCGCGCGACTCGTGGATGGCGTTTCTATGCGCAGCGGTGTTGCTGCCACGCCTTGGCAAGAGAACGCTTGGGCACGTCCGGAATGGCGTCTCCGTTGTGTCTCCTGAGAGTCTCCAGTTC
This sequence comes from uncultured Verrucomicrobiae bacterium, assembly GCA_963731945.1. Taxonomy (GTDB): domain Bacteria; phylum Verrucomicrobiota; class Verrucomicrobiia; order Chthoniobacterales; family Terrimicrobiaceae; genus DASTFP01. The sequence goes on from CAVSXN010000016.1 coordinate 117,935, forward strand.
GACGCATATCCCGGCCTCGGCGTTGTCAAGGTCTCTCTGTCGTCGGGCTTTCGATCGGGATGGGTCTGCGATCGACTCTTGAAGCCTGGTCGTTTCGTCGTCGATGTGCTTCAAGATCTTGCGAAGTGCCGTTTCGGGGACGACGGCCGCAAGCGCCTTGCCCGCTTCAGGTGAAGCTTCCGCATTGGATACGATCTGATCAAGCTCTTCGCCAGAGATGAGAGTGGAGGACTCCGCACGCCACCGCCACGGGTCTGACCTGGCTCCGACCTGCTCCGCTTGAGACTCTGCCAGCGCCTTGCTGCTCTCCGATCTCAGCCTGTAGGCGACGATCATCTCCGAGAGCGCGGAGATCGCGGAAATAACCGTTCGACCGAGTTCACTGTCCATAAGCCAAAACCTGGTTGTGTTACGGATTCGGTTCTCGGGATTCACGCTTTGGTGTAAGCGATACCCAAAAGAAAATTATGAACAGTTTGGCCACCCGTCAAGCGGGAGATGCCGCTTGGAAGATGACCGCGCGTGTTTTTTTCTTTGGCGGCGTGGGAGGCAGAGGATGCCGTCACCAAAGGTTCGCAAGCAAGGAGCATCGGCGAAGATTTCGAGGAAGAATAGCCCGGATCCTGCACCTTCGGGACATCTAACCAGAACTCCGCGATTTACCGGTTTGGAGGGACCTGCTTCACTTGCCGCCATGGAGAGTCCGGCGCCCAGAGACCAGCGCGACGCTGCGCGCACGATCTTCACGCAGCAGTGGGCGCTCTACCGCCGGTTTGTCGATGCCGACTATATGTCTCACCGCGCCTTCTTCGGCATGTTGCACGATCTGGTTGCGGCCCGAACGCAAGGCTTCTCTTTCCTCGATCTCGCCAGTGGCGATGCCTTCTGCTCAGTGGACGCACTGGCCGGCACGACGATTGCCGACTATACGGCCGTCGACCTGTCTGAACAGGCACTCGAACTCGCCGCGAAAAACGCGGTTTCTTTGGGCTGCCCCTTCCGAGTGATCGCTGCGGATTTCCAGGATTTTCTTGAAGTGCCTCCGCGGACGTGGGACGTGATTCTCATCGGCTTTTCGCTTCATCATTTGGTCGGAGAGGACAAGCTCACCTTTGCGCGCAAGCTACGTCCTGCGGTCGCTGCGAAGGGGGAGTGGATCTTCTTTGAGCCGATCTTGTCTGGTGGGGAGTCGCGCGCCAGCTATCTCGAGCGATGGAAGGGTTGCCTCGATCGGCACTGGACGGGCTTTTCCATGGATGAAAAGGCGCTGATCTGGGGGCACGTCTCGGAATGCGACTATCCGGAAAGCCCGGAACGTTTCGAGGAAATTGCGCGCCGGGCGGGCTTTTCGGCCTGCGAGCATCTCTCAACCGATCCCTATGGGTTCTACTGCGGGTTTCGCGCAATCGCATGATAAGATGAGATTTTCGGGTGATCTTGACGACCGTTGAAGAGGTTTACTGGCAATCTGGGTGACTGGATCGGTGCGACTGCGGTTAAGCGCTCGCTCGTGCGCGCAACGAGTCTCCTGCTTGCGTCGATCTTCTGCTGGCTAGCTCCCGCCGCTCATGGCGGGTTGGATCGTTATCAGGACTTGGTCGTCGCCGATGGAGATCTGCGTTCTGCGCCGCCGAAGCGGGGTCTGCGCGTAACCTATCTTGGGACCAACGCCTACCTCCTGGAATCTCGCTCCGCAACGCTCCTGGTGGATCCGTACTTTTCGCGCATGAGCTTGCTTCGGGTCGCGCTGAATCTTCGGGCTTTGCCAAAGCGAGAGCTGATTGAGAGATATTTACCGGTCCGCCAGATCGACGCGGTGATCGTCACTCATGGTCACATTGATCATTTGCTTGACGCTGCAGAGGTCATGACTCTGACGGGCGCAAGGCTGATCGCTTCGCCGACCAGCGTCCGAATGGTCGAGTCCCTGGGAAAGAACCCCAGCCGATGCATTCCGGTCGTCGGAGGCGAGACGGTGCGTCTTCGCGGCGCAACGGTTCGACCCTTGGCGGTGCAGCATGATCGTCTCTTCGGACGCGTGCCCTTTGACGGACCTCCGCGGCGCCTTCCGCCCCGCTCCGTGAGCGACTGGGTGTGCGGTGAACCACTCGCCTTCTTGATCGAGATGGGGGGGCGGCGGCTTTACATTGAATCGGGAGGCCGGCCGAACGGCTCAGTTGCCGAAAAAATCGGCCCTGTCGACCTTGCGATCCTCGGCGTGGCCCTTCCCGATGCGCGGAAGCGATTTCCACTGACGCTACAGCATCTGCGCCCGCGCTATGTGTTGCCCAGCCACCAGGATGATTTTTTTCGTCCACTCTCGCGGGGGTTCGTTTTCGGTGCGGGCAGCGATTTTCCCTCGGTCCTCCGCGCATTTCGCGCGGCGCCGAAATCATCGTCGATGATCCTTCTCGACTATTTTCAACCGTGGACGCTCCCTTGAGCCGGTTCGGTTTCTAGGGCAAGAACCGTCGCGCCGTGCCGTTCGGCTTTGCATTCCACGCTGCGTTGGTAGCTTGTCCGCTGACATGTCGAGGCATTTAGAGAAGGATGTAGCGCCCCCAATGCTTGCGTTGAAAACGAAACCTGATCGCAGCGTATTCATATTGGTCACGCGATTCGTCCTTCTGGCGCTGATGGCCTTCGTTGCGATTGCTCTGGTTCTTGCCCCGAAGCCTTGGGAACACCCGCAGCTTGGCAAGTTGGAGGACTTCGTCCGGGTCTACTCCTGGTGGGCCGGGCTCATCAATCTGGTGCCTCTGGCCTGCCTGGCGCTAACGACCGGACGCTGGCTTCGGCCGTTGCCGGCGCGCCCCGCCGTTGGTGCCTCGCCAAGGCTTTCGAAAGGATTCTGCTTCTGCGTCGCCGGGGCAATGGCCGCGTGCGCGATTCTGGGATATCCGCGGCTGGGCCAGAGCCTTTGGGAGGACGAGGAATACAGCGTGCGCCGCTGCATTGTCGGGGGACATCGCGTTCAGGAGGACGGGACCGTCGTGGTCAAGAGGCTGCCGTGGAAGGTGACGCTGTGGAATTATGCTTCGACCACCAATCACATTTTTCAGAGCATTCTCTCGCGATTGAGTCATTCCGCCTGGAGGACCGTCGCACGGCCCACCGGACTGCAACTCAGCGAAGCCGCCACTCGCTTGCCCAGTTACTTGTCGGGCATCCTCCTCGTGGGCGTGATCGCATTGCTGGCAGCGCGCTTCGGCCTGGCGTGGGAGGGCGCGCTGGCGGCCTGGCTTATTGCCATTCACCCGTGGCACTTGCGATTTGCAACCGAGGCACGCGGCTACGGGCTGATTGCCTTCTTAATTCCGGTCAGCTGCCTGTTGGCCGTTCAGGCCTTGAATAAGGGACAATGGAAGTGGTGGATCGCGCTTGCGATGGTGAATTTTGCCCTCCTCTACACGTGGCCGCCGACCCTGTTCACCGTTCTGATCTTGAACGTCTGCATCGCCGTCAGTCTTCTCACCGAGGAGCGATTCTCTTCCGACCGGACCGTCCTGGTTCTCCGGTGGCTGGTTTCGGGGACCTTCGCGGGAATGGTCTTCTTGCAGTTGTTCCTGCCGTGTCTACCAGGCCTGCTTGGCTATTTAAAAAGCGTGCGCGATTTTGACGGGCATGCGTTTTTTCTTAAGAACGTTGGCACTCTTTTTCTTACGGGAAGCCTCTGGACCAGGAGCGGCTTGTCCACCACGCCATACATGGAATATCTTCCCCATGCGACCGCACATCCCGTTGTCTTTTCCGCTGCCATTGTTCTTGCGGTGGGCCTCTTCGCGTTGGGAGTTTTCCGTTTGTGGATAGTCAAACCCAGAGCGCGCTGGCTGGTGGTGGTGCTGGTCCTTCCGGGACTTCTGACTTATGCCTATGCAGTTCTCCGGCACAAGATGCTCATGGAATGGTATGTCGGCTTCATGCTGCCGGGCGTAGCCCTCATGGTTGCCGCCGGCGCGTTTTGGGTGTTCTCGCCGTTGCGGAGATTTTCTGCGGCGCGGTGGGCAGGGGCGGTGCTCGCGGTGGTGCTGGTGAGCGCTTTCGCTGCGCTCTCGAATCCCGCACGGGTGTTCTTGCTCACTTGGGGCGCGGAACGCTACCGGGAATCGGCTCTCGCAACCCGCCCGAGTCTGGATCCCAATTCACCGGAGAATTTGAAAATCATGACCGCGGCAACCGTGCAGCCGCCCTACGTCTACGATCCCAGAGTTCGCCGGGCTCAAACCGTTGAGCAATATGCTTCTCTCATGAAGGAAGCCGACGAGCGAGGGGTTCCGCTCTACGTCAACAACGGCTTTCCTTCGGCCTTGAAAATCGACTTCCCCGGTGTGTTTGCCATGTTGGAGGACCCTGCCGTCTTTGAACCGGTTGGTTATTTTACGGGGATTGATGTGATGCTCGATCGAATTGTGCATCGCTACCGGCGCGACGGACTCAAACGTGCGAACCTCGAGCGCTACAAACTCATCGAGGAGTCGCATCGGAGTTCGCTCCGCGCGGATGAATGATGTCTCGAAGTCAGCGTCTCAATTTCGTTGCGACAAAATTGGCTGGAGCGCGATTGATTTGATGGCGAAAACTCGCCGTTTTTGCTAAAGAGCGACCAGCGAGGTCGCTGGCTCCTGGCTATGGATGAAGACCGCCACAATCCGAGGCTCTCGAGAGTATCGCTTTTCGTGAGCAGTCCCGGAGATGTGGCTCACGAGCGCAGGGTTGCGCGTGAAACCATCGCGAGGCTGAATGCAGAGTTCGCCGACCGCATGGTGCTCGACGCCTATTTCTGGGAATACGAACCATTCGATTTCTCGAAATCGTTCCAGGAGCAGATCCCGAACACGGCCACCTTCGACGTGGTTCTCTGCTTGCTCTGGTCGCGTCTCGGATCACGCCTCGGCGCCTCGCAGCGGCTTCCGGATGGCTCCCCGGCGAACTCGGGGACCGAGTACGAGATCACGCATGCTCTTACCGGCCAAAAGGAGCGCAATGGGTTGCCGGAGCTGCATGTCTGGATCAACCAGACGATTCCATCGTTTCAGCCTGAGCCGCCGGAGGTCCACGACGAAAGGATCGCTCAGTGGCGCGCCCTCAAGCGATTCATCGAGCAATGGACGAAGGACAGTGAGGACGGCTCGTTCGTCGGCTCGTTCACCGCATACCACACGATTGCGGATTTTCAGGATCTCTTCGAGGTTAAGCTTCGCAAGATCGCTGAAAGGAGGGTGGCCCTGGCGCCGGGGTCGCTTGCGCCACCCCCCAAGCGCGTTTGGACGGAGGGTTCACCGTTTCGCGGTCTCGAGCCTTTCGATTTCAAGCACGCACCCATCTTTTTCGGACGAACAGCGGCGGTCAGTGGCGCGATCGAGGCGCTGCGCAAGACGCAGTCGGACAAAGACGATCCCCGCAGTTTCCTTTTGGTGCTTGGAGCCTCCGGCTCGGGAAAATCCTCTTTAGCGCGAGCCGGCATTCTCCCGGTCGTCACCGAACCTGGCGTGATCGAGGGTGTGGGACTTTGGCGCCGAGCAGTAATGAAACCCTCCGACGCGGGTGGGGATGTCTTGGTTGGCCTCGCGAACGCGCTGCTTTCAGAGTCCGCCCTGCCGGAGTTGGCAGGCCATGGAATTACGCCTGAATCGCTCGCCGCCAATTGGGCGACGATTCCGGAGGAGGTGAGAAGCGGCCTGCGCGTAGCATCCGAGCGCGAGCAAGCCCGCCAGCGATCGGAGATCGAGGCCCTCGTTCCCCAGCGCGAAGCGGAAAACCGGCCCGAGGACGCGGCGGCTCTGCGCGTCCGTCTGCAGAATTTACGCCCTCCGGCCGCTCGGCTCGTTCTGCTCGTCGATCAGCTCGAAGAGTTGTTTACGGGTAGAATTTCCGCGGAGAAACGGGACGCGCTTCTTGAGATGCTTGCCGCGCTCTCGCGGCGCAATCCGGCGGTGGTCGTCGTCACGATGCGGAGCGATTTTTTCCCGCGGCTCGCCGAATTTTTACCACTCCTGGCCCTGGCCGAGGGCACGGGCTCCTATCACCTCGCCCCGCCGGCACCGGTTGAACTGGGCCAGATCATCCGGCGGCCGGCACAGGCTGCCGGATTGAAGTTCGATAGCCACCTCGAGACCAAGCAAGGCCTCGACGAGGCGCTTCGCGACGCGGCCTCCGCCGACCCGCAGGTTCTCCCGTTGCTGGAATTCGCCCTCGAAGAGCTCTATAAACGCCAGAGCGTTCGCGGTGATGGAGTACTGCGCTGGGAGGATTATCTCGAGTTCAACGGAATCGATGGCGTGATCGCTGCGAAAGCCGACGAAGCCGTGGCAACCTCCGGAGCTGGTGCTGGATTGAATCAGGCGGTTGACGCGGTTCTCTCCGCGCTTGTGAACTTCAAAACCGACCGCGGCGAAGCCACTGTCCCGATCCGGCGTCGCGCCACGCCCGAGGAGGCTGGTCCGTCGCCCGAAGCGCAGAAGCTGGTTTCGGCGATGCTCTCCGCGCGGCTGCTTGTCGCGGACACGGACGCCGCGGGCCGGCGGACGATCTCGGTCGCCCACGAAGCCCTGCTCACGCGCTGGCCGAGGGCAACGGCGTGGTTCGAGACCAATCAGGAGTTTCTGAAACAGCGTGTGCGTGTCGAGGCACTTTGCGCCACTTGGGAAAAGGAGGGCCGGAACCCGGCGTATCTTCTCCAGCCCGGCAAGCCGCTCGACGATGCGCTCTGGTTGCTCTCCCAAACCGGGCGGACGCTGGCGACGGAATCCGCTGTTTTCATCCAGGCCTCAAAGAGTCAGGCGTACGAGAACGCCAGGCGGCGCAAGCGCAATCGTCTGATCGCCGTGAGTGCCGCGTTGCTCCTGATCGTCGCCGCGCTCATCGGCGGTGTGATCGCTCTCTTGGCAAACCAGCGCGCGGCGGAACGGCGAGTGCAGGCCGACGCCTATTTTGCCGTCCAACAGGCCGAGCGCCGACTGGCTCTGGACGAGTTTCGTCCAGCACTGGCCCTTCTTGAAAGAGCGTTTGCCGCGCATCCGGACTTCACGACACGATCGGCGTTTCTTTCCGCTCTCGCCAAGGTGCCGGATCAGTTGGAAGCATCATTCACCGGATTCGGGGAAGCCGTGCAGGAACTTCAGTTTGGGGAGGACGATGTCCTCGCGACTGCTGCCGGCGGTTCGCTACGGCTCCTTGATACAAAGAGCCTTGATGTATCCGGAGCGGCACTCGTTGCGGAGGAGAAGGACGCTCCGGTCATCCTGTGTCTCGCCCGCGACGACGACGGGGGTTGGCTCGCCCAACGAGATGACGGGACCGCGACAACCCTGAAGAGGGGCGAGAATCACACACAGCCGCCAAGAAATGATGGCTTTATGGGTCCAGCGGCTCTCTCCGCCGATGGTCGACGGCTGGCCTTTGTCGCAAGGCGGCAGAACGAGGTTGCTATCGGAGCGATCGATGATCTCGCAAAGGCCGTAGCGGTGGAATTCGGGGAGCGAATCATGGCGCTGGCATTCGATCGGGATGGGGTATTGGGAGTGGCGACGGAAGGGGGCGGAATTTCGCTCGTTTTGCCAACCGGAGAGAGGCAGTCATCAGGTAATGAGACACAGACGAAGGTTCGATCGCTGGCCTGGCGAAACCAAGGGGAGCCGCTACTGGCCGCCGGAGGTGAAGATGGAAAAGTTCTCATTCTGAAGAGCGGTGGGACAGCTCACGAAGTGGCCAGCGCGCCCAGCGGAATTCAGGATATCGCCTGGAGTCCAGATGGGCGGTCTATCGCGGCCGCTTGCTCGGATGGCAGGATCCGAGTTTGGGCGATCTCCGAAGGCTTAGACCCGGTCGTTTCGCTCGTTGAGGATCTCCCTGCGCATAAGGGTTCGGCCTTGTCTGTCGCATGGAGCGCAGATGGTTCGCGTCTCGCCTCCGGCGGCAACGACGGAACGGTTTGCATTTGGCGTCTGGCGGCGCGGTTTGGCCCAATGGTCACTCACTCCAAGGGACCGCCGCTGCACTCCCTGAGCGTTTCCGAGGATGGGAAGCGAATCGCCGCAGGCTCCGAGCACGGTGACATCTTCATTTGGGAGACGGAGAGCAATACCGGTCTAGCAATCTCGCAGACAGGAGGCCGCGTTCTCTCCCTTGCGTGGCAGCCCGGACACGAAAGACTCGCTTCGGGTAACGAGGCGGGCGAAGTTCACGTCTGGCACAAATCAACGCGCGATCCCGTCCGATCTGTGAAACCCGGCGAATCGGCAGCAGGGGAAGATCAGACGATCTGGCGTGTGCGCTGGTCACAGGACGGCAAGAAACTGGCCTCGTCGAGCCACACCGGCGTAATTCAAGTTTGGGAGCCGGACAGCGATGCTGCACCGCGGCTTATCGGCAGGATGCCAGATTATGCGCTCGGGCTGGCGTGGAGCCCGGACGACGCAATGCTCGCGGCCGGCTCGACCCGTGGTGAGATCTGGTTATGGAAGCTCGCGGGCAGCGCGGAGCCGGTCCTGAAGATCTCCGGGGAGGCAGATCGGGGACATGGAGACGGCGTCTCGAGTCTCGCGTTCCTGCCCGGCGGGAAGGTCCTGGCTTCGTGCGGACGCGATGGCACCCTGAGGCTGTGGGATGCGCGATCCGGTGCCGCCCTTGCCCGCACTCCGCCGGTCGGCGGCCCTCTAAACGACTTGGCGCATGCCGAGGACGGATCGAAAATCAGCGCCGTCGGGACAGATGGCTACCTGCGCGTCTGGGAGAGCGATGGGCTTGTCCCGAGTCTCGAGGTGCTGCTGCACCAGGGCCCTGTCGCCGCAGTCGCGTGGAACGGCGGGCGCATCTTCTCTGCCTCGGACGACGGAAATGTCCGAATTTTCGATTTGGACGAATCTCAGTGGAAGGAGCGCGCTCGCCGAATCATCGGAACCAGCGTCGGGAAACCCTCTCAGGGTAATGAAAAATAGACTTTTCCAAGTTTTGACGGCCTCCATCGCGCTGGCCTGCGCTACGGCCCGCTCGGACTGGGTGATCCATCCCGCGTCGGAATTCAGTGAGGAAGAACGCGTTTGGGCATCTGCCAAAGAGAAAGGACTGGATTTTTCGTGGTCCGGAAGAGTAAACGCGCGTCATGAGGCCGAGGGGCGCGGCGTTTTGGAATGGTTCAAGCAGGACCAATCTCAGCGGGAAACGAGCTTGGTCTACACTGGCGAAATGAAATCGGGCCGGCGCCACGGCACGGGCGTTGCGCTTCACCTCAAAGGATCGAAATACTCCGGCCAGTGGAGCGACAATTTCAAGAATGGGAAAGGAGAATACTGGTACTCGAATGGCGATTACTACGCCGGTTCGTTTCGGAACGACGTGATGCACGGATCCGGCAGGTATGTTTCTGCGGATGGAACGGTCTTCGAAGGAAACTTTGTCGCCGACGAGCGGGAGGGTCCCGGGGTTGTGATATACCCGGACGGCCGCCGCTACGCCTCGACTTGGTCGGCGGGCAAGGACGTCGATCCTTCGGGCGCTCCTGCTTCCGCCAAGCCCTACGTGATGCTCGGAGTGGATGTGCGTCGCTATGCGCTCGATGGGGAGATCCTCGGGCAGGGCGTAGGCAGAGGCGACGAGCAGTATCTGACCTACCGCGGGCGTTTTGCAGAGGGCGACTTGGTAGTTGAGCCCGATTGGGGGTATTGGGTTGCGTGGTCAAGGGGAGGGCCGGTGGGTGACGACTCCGATCTGGTGGTGGGAGTGTTCCCGGTGTTTCTCGACATCCGCCTCTTCAACGCCTCAAAGGAGAAGCTCGTCATCCGTCGAGCAGAAGCCGTCGTGGAGGAGAGCTTTCCCGACCTTGAACCGATCCTCCAACTGCGGGATACATCGGTTTCCGGGGGCGTGACCTGCGAAATCGTGAATTTCGCCGTGAACCGCGTAGACGAATGCGAGATCGCCTTTAACATTCTGCCTCCCAAGGCGCAGCCGAAGTTCGAGAACTACCAATTTGTCGAGAAAGTGGAGTCCTTCTCGGAGCGCGCGACGTTCTCCCTGGCATCGGCGATGGACGCGTTGGGAATGGACGCGGACGCCCTTGCCGCTCTTGAGGCTGTCGGCGACGACGACGGTGCGCGCGAGGCAATCATGCGGCGCGCGCAGGGCGCGCTCGGCCCCTTCGCAAAGTTTGCGGAGACGGGGGATGTCAGTTTCGCTTTTGGCCTGATCGCAGGAGAAATCCGGATCGCGTGGACGGACCATTTGGGTTCCAGGCAGACGAAGCGTGTGAAATTTACGTTTCGCAAATGTTTCTATTTGTTCGGGGCGGAGATGGCCGTGGAGGGCGCACCATCGGGAAAATACGATCTCATTCTGGAAGCCGAAGGAAAGGACTACGTCGTGCCATTCGCTTACAAGCGGACGATTCCCTCTGGAACGAACGATCGCTTCACGCTCCAGATAGCCAGCGAAGTCTCGACCTACCAGCGATTCCGTATCCGGCTGACGACAGTGGACGGCCGCGAGATTATCTCGCCGCGCTGCCGCGTTCACTTCCTTGTGCCGCGGAAGTTTTCGTGGAAGGAGGGCTACGTCATTGAGGAACCGTGAACCCGTGGGGTGCCCCGCGCGCAGTCCTGAGATCGCTTGTCCTCTCAGGCGGTTTGGAGTATCGGCCTGCTCGAAACCTCAAGGGAATCGAGTGCGCCCGTTGAGATTCTGGACGTCAGCAATTCATCGAGAGAGGCATTTGAGTGAGAAGTATAGAACCGTTCGCCTCGCAATCGCCTTCGTCGCCCTGGAGGTTGTCTGCGTTGCCGCGCGAGGCGCTTGGAAGGTGCATCCGGGGGACGAATATTCTGAGGAAGTTCGCGTTTGGGCGACTTCGCAGCAGAGTCGCATGGATTTTTCATGGTCCGGAAAGGTAAACGCGCGACACGAGGCGGAAGGCTACGGCGTTTTAGAATGGTCGGAGCCTGCGGAACCCCAAGCGAAGCCGGTCCTCGTCTACACAGGGGAAATGCGGTCGGGTCGCCGCCATGGCACGGGCGTATCCCTTCATCGCAGCGGATCGAAGTACTCCGGCCAGTGGAGCGAGAATCTCAAAGAGGGCAAGGGAGAGTATTGGTATTCGAATGGCGATCACTATGCCGGTTCGTTTCACAACGACTTGATGCATGGCCCCGGAAGGTACGTCTCCGCCGACGGCACCGTCTTTGAAGGCACGTTTGCCGCCGACTACCGAGACGGCCCCGGTTTCGTCTTCTACCCGGACGGTCGCCGTTACTCCTCAACGTGGTCGGCGGGGAAGGACATCAATCCCTCAGGCCCTCCCATCGCTGCTAAACCCTACGTGATGCTTGGCGTAGATGTGCGTCGCTATGCCCTCGATGGGAAGATCCTCTCGGAGCGGATGGGAAGCGGCGACGAGCTTTATTTGACATACCGCGGCCGCTGGACGGATGCAAACTTCATCGTCGAATCGGATTGGCACTATTGGGTTGCGTGGTCTAAAGGAGGACCGGTCGTTGCTGAGGACGATGCTTCCGCGGATTTTGATATCGGGGTCCTGCCCGTGTTTCTCGACATTCGCGTCTTCAACCCGGGGCGCGAAAAGGTGGTGATTCGCAGAGCGGAAGTGGTCGTCGAGGAAGGCTTTCCCGACCTTGAACCGATCCTGCGCCTTCAGGATGCGAGCTGGGGTGCCGGTGGAGTGAGCTGCGAGATCGTGAACTTTAGTGCGAGCCGCGTGGAGGACTGCGAGGTCGCCTTCAATCTTCTTCCTCCCGATGCAAAGCCGGAATTTGCGAACTACCAATTCACCGAAAAGTTGGAATCGTTCTCAGAGCGCGCGACGTTCTCGCTGGCGCGAGCGATGGAGGCGCTCGGAATAGATGCAGACGCCATTGCGGCTATCGAACAGCTCACTGACGGCGACCCCTCGCGGGATTCGGTCGCGCGCCGCGCGAAGCGTGAAATGAGCAAGTTCCCTCGTTTCGTCGAGTCGGAGAAAGAGGATTTTTTCTCAGCGTCCAGCCTGATCTCGGGCGAAGTGCGAATTGCGTGGAGGGATCACTTGGGTTCCAGGCAGACGAAGCGCGTAAAGTTTCAGTTTAACAAGCGCTTTTGCCTTTTTTGGGCGGAGTGGGGCGCCGGAGGACCGTCGTCGGGGAACTACGATGTTCTCTTGGAAACCGAAGGCAATAACTACGTCGTTCCATTCGCCTACAAGCGGACGATTGCCCCCGGAGGTAACGACCGTTTCACGCTTCAGATCGCCAGCGAAGTCTCGACCTATCAGCGATTCCGCATCCGGTTGACCACCGCTGACGGTCGCGAGCTCCTCTCGCCGGGCTGTCGATTGCACTTCCTCGTGCCGCGGAAGTTCTCGTGGAAGGAGGGTCGCATCATTGAAGATCTGTAGTCGCACGCCCTTTGAGCAAGTTTCCGATCGGAATCCAGCGAACGGCGAATGTCTTATCTTCGAAAAACCTGACCTCTGCCAGCGCGCCTGAGCCAATCGATTGGTCAAACAGGAAGTTCCCCATCGACCGGCAAACCAGTCCGTCGCCGGCGCGCCACGATTCGGGCCCGCCCGAGTCCACATGAGAATGAGCCCCAAGTATCGCCGTGACCGGGCTATTTGCTAGCCAATCCATCAGTTCGATCTGCCGGGGCGTCGCCTCGCGACGGAACTCGGCGCCCCAATGAAGGAAGGCAAAGAACGGACGCGCGTCGCCGTCCGGCTGCGACAATCGTCCAATGGTCTCTCGCGTAATCCGGCCCGTATGCGGCTTCGACGTATTGCTGAGGTCTGTCAGCGCCACCATGCGAAACGGGCCAAGGTCGATCACCTCGCGATCGCGCACGGGCGTGATCCCCGCAGCGGCGAGCGCGTTCATTGTTCCGGCGAGTCCTCCCTCTCCACCGTCGAGCGCGTGATTGTTCGCGAGACCCGCGAGCTTGACGTTAAGCGCCTTGAGCCAGCCGAGCGTGAGGTCCCCCTTCATGACGAGAGCCCTCTTTACGCGCTTCGCATCCGGCAACGAAGTCACGACCACGCCTTCGAGATTGACCGCCAGGGGATGTCCTTGCGTGATGCGGGTGACCGCCTGACGAACGGCTTCCGCGCGGCTCGGTTGCGCGAGCATCGAAGCCACGCCGCGCCCGAAAAACGCGTCACCCGCGAAGAACCATACTTCTTCTCCTGGTCCGGGTGGCCAGGCGGCCGGCGGCGGGTCGTCCGGCTCGTAAACCTGGACGATGTAGCTCGTGGTTCGCTCTTGACGAAATCGTGTGTGGGCCTGCGAGTTCCTGTTGGCGATCACGACGGGGCTCGCGTTGTGAACTCGCCGCTGCAGGGCCATTTGCACAAACTGCGCTGCCTTCGAGTCGAGGTGCGCGGGCTGTCGCAGGCGCGTGACGGCTTCGGGATCGTTGAGCGCGAGCGCGTTCATCGTCTGCTGGTCGCGACGCCGCGCTTTGCCGTGATCGAGGTAATGCGAAAAGTCGGTGGACTGAATGACCAGCGTCTTCGAGTCGATAAGCGGGGCCAGCGCGTCCACGAGCGCAAACCAGTCTTCGCGTTTCGAGTCGACGCGCAAGGCCACCGGGACGATCTTCGCTTTCGGGAAGAACCTTGCGACGAAGGGAAGCACTGCGTGAAACCCGTGCTCCTTTGAGAACAGAGCCGATTCCGCGACCTTTGGACAGGCCGCAAGAAGCGAGTTGACCGCACTTTCGTCGCCAGCAACATCTCCGAAAACCGTCTCGAACGTTCCGCGTGTCGTCGCAAACGGCAGCCGCGAGCGCCGGAAATGGTCGGGCGAAAGGAGAATGATCCGCTCGTAACTCCCGCCCGAGGCGCAGCGAAAGCCACGCGCAATCAGGTCTGTAGCAACGAGGTGGTGCGGAACGGTGATTCCGGTCACGCGCCGACTATCGGCCGGCTCGACACATTCCTTTGCGAGTGAGCGTTCGAAGACCGAGGGGTCTCCATACATCGCCGCGAATCGCGGCGGCGGTTCGAATGCGACGGCGGCGCCTGCCGCGCAAGCGAGCAATAGTGCGATCAGTCCCACTCGCGAGAGTTTCGGGGGCGGATAGCACGGCCATCAAATCAATTCGCGCGCAAGAAGCCCTCTCCAGGGCCAACTTCCTTCGCCAACCCCTCCGCGGTTGACGTGAAAACAGTTATTAAATAGAGAAGCGTCATGACGACGACTCTTGATCGGCTCGACCCCCTTTCGCGCGACCTGAAAGCCCATCGATCACGTTTCAGTCGCCCGAGGGTTCCTGAGGGTTTTGTCCGTTCGCACCGCACACCCGAGGGGAGCAGGATATGAAGATTGCCATGGCGAGCGATCATGCCGGCTTCTCTCTGAAGGAGGAGATCGCGAAGGTTTTGAGGGGCCGGGGGCACGAGATAGAGGATTTCGGCGCCTACAACGAGAACGCGGTTGACCTCTCGGACCACGTGTATCCGGCCGCGCTGGCCGTGGGTGAGGGCCGCGCAGAGCGCGGCATTTTCGTCGATGGCGTCGGCTATGGCAGCGCGCTGATCGCCAACAGGATCTATGGCGTCTACGCAGCGGTTTGTCAGGACCCGTTCTGTGCGGGTTTGGCGAGGTCGCACTCGGACACGAACGTCCTCTGCATCGGTGGCAAGATCATTGGGTCGGCTATCGCCCTTGAGGTGGTGAAGACCTGGATGAACACCGCATTCCTCGGTAACGACGAGAAATACAAAAGGCGCGTGGACAAGGTTCAGGAGATCTCGCGGAAGCACTTGAAGCCATTGCCAGTGCAGTGACCGAACCGCAGAAGTGGCGTCGCCTGCGTTGAGAAGTTGCTCCAGTCAGACGCGAATGCCACGCAGTAGTTACCGCGCGCCAGAGTTGCGGGCGAGTCCCATTGCCAGCATCAGGATAAGATGCGCTTTTCGCCCTACCGGTTTGAAACGCTTCCAGCTGAGCGATTTTCTGGTTTGCCAGAAAACCATAAAGACGCCATATTCTCTCTGTGAAGACAACGCTCGACATACCCAGCGACCTCTATCGGCAGGTCAAGGCGCAAGCTGCGCTGGAAAACCGCAAAGTGAAGGACCTTGTGGCCCAGGGATTGCGCCTTGTGCTGAGCGGAAGTGGCGGCACGAAGCCGCAAACGCCGATGGACGTGCTGGAAGAAATCCGGCGCCATCCGCTTCATCCGCCGGGCGAGGTTTCCAAAATCATGGAGGAAATGAGAAGTCTGCGGAAAAAGGGATGGAGCCGCGGTGATCTCCGGCCATGAGCCGGGTGCATCTCGACGCCAATGTTTTAGTGGCTCTATCGGATCCCAGTTTGCCGTTTTTTGCGACCGTGGCGGAGGCGATCGCGCGCGGGGATCAGATGGAGACGAGCGTGATTGCCTGGCATGAATACGCGCGGGGGCCTCTCCTGCCAGAGGATCAAGCGCGCGCGGCACGACTCGTGGAGGGCCGGATTGTCGCGTTGACGCGCCCGATGGCCGAACTGGCTGCGCGCCTTTTCAAAGAGACCGGTCGGCGGCGGGCTTCTACCGCGGATTGCCTCATCGCGGCGGCCGCCATCAAGGCTAACGCCGAGCTCCTGACAGACAATATTGCGGACTTCGAAGGGTTCGTGCCACATGGATTGAGCTTGCTCGAGCCATGAGCCGCGAGATCCCCTCTGCGGGCAAGTTTCAGTCAAGTGAGGAGCGACGGGTTCGCGATGCGAGGAACGTCCCTCAGCGCTTGAATTATATCTTGGGTAGATGCTTGGTGCAGTATTCTTTTCCGTCGATCGCCACGCGGAAATCTGCGTGGGGGTCCGTGGCTTCGGTGATGCCGCACGCCTCGCAGCGATGCAGCGTTGGGGAATGGTCTTTGGAAGCCTCAAATTTGGCGCGGCGTTGCTGGGTCTCACGCTTTTCGCGTGAATGCCTCAGGAAAGAAGGTCCGAAAAAGATCAGATAGTTGCCCAGGCACATGACGACGATCATCTTTACGGGGAGGGAACCGGTGACGAGAATGTATGCAGGCCAGAGCAGGCTGATCAGCGCCACCCATTTGAGCTTTAGCGGGATAACGAGCATGAAGAGAATTTCAAGATTGGGTGCCAGGGTGGCAACCGCGAGGAACAACGAGAGGTTGAGAAACATGTTGCCGCCGGAGGCCCCGAAAATGAGGGCTGAGGCAATGCAGAAGAACATGCCCAAAAAATAGTAGGCATTGAGACGGAAGGCGCCCCAGGTGCTCTCGAGCAGATCGCCTGTCCACCAGACGACCATAAGATAGAAGAGGACCCAAATCGGGCTGAGCGTGTCCGGGATGAAGATCCAGCTCACAAGCCTCCACACTTGTCCCTGCAGGATGGCCTCGCGACTGAGAACGAGCACTGAGAGATACTTCGGATCCAGGCTTAGCAGAATGAAGACGAGTGCATTAAGGGCGACCACGTAGCGGATCAAATGAGGAATTGCGAAGCGGGAAAGATGGCGTTCGAGCCGGTCGAGTAGGGTCACGGCTGCAAACTCTCACCGTTCAACGCGCAACGTTCAACGCTCAAGTTTTCCGCGGGCGCGCATTTTAAAACGCTCTAAAACGCTTCCCGATTTCGACGTTCAACGCTGCACGTTCAGCCCGCTCCCCCCTCAAGTCCGTCGAACTGCCAAAAACTTGAGCGTTGAGCGTTGAATATTGAGCGTTGAATGTTGAGCCTGAGCCTCATGGCGAAGCCAACCCTCATCTACGACGGGGAGTGCGGGTTTTGCAGCCGTTGGATCGAGCGCTGGCGCCTGAGCACCGGTGAGCGGGTGGACTATGTGACCTCGCAAGAGGCGGCACCGAAATTCCCGGGGATCTCCGCGGAGGAACTCGCCGAAGCCGTGCAGTGGATCGGTGCAGATGGAGAGAGGTTGTCGGGAGCACCGGCCGTCTTCGCCGCTCTTGCGACTGCGTCGGCGAGTGGAAGAGCCCTTCGAACCCTCTACGGAGACACGCCCGCGTTTGCGCGCGCCGCGGACGCCGCCTACGCCACGGTGGCACGGAATCGGATGTTCTTTTCCCGGTTGACGCGATGGCTCTGGGGCGCCGACGTGCGGCCGCCAACTTACGCCGTCTCCAGCCGAATTTTTCTTCGACTGCTGGGATTCATCTATCTCCTAGCCTTCACTTCCTACTGGGTGCAACTGGGCGGGTTGATCGGGGAACGCGGCATCCTTCCCGCAGGAGAGTTTTTCCTCCGGGCCAAAGAGATCCTTGGCGCCGAGGCGTACGGGCAATTCCCAAGTGTTTTCTGGTTTGGGGCCGGCGACGCGGCTCTTTACGGATGGTGTGGCGCCGGGATCGCCGCGTCGGTCGTGCTGACGCTTGGCTTCGCTCCTTTGCCGTGCCTTGTCTTCTTGTGGGCGGATTATCTATCCCTCAGTGTCGCGGGACAGGTCTTCTACCAGTTCCAGTGGGATATTTTGCTGCTCGAGGCGGGATTTCTTGGGATTTTTCTTTCTCCACTAAACTTGCGCTTAGCGAGGGCTGGCAATCCCCCGCGTGCCGCACATTTTTTGTTGATCTGGCTGCTCTTTCGTTTGGTCTTCGCCTCAGGTGTTGTGAAGCTTTCGAGCGGAGATCCCGCGTGGGTGAATGGAACGGCGCTCGACTACCATTATTTCACGCAACCGCTGCCGACGCCGGTGGCATGGTTCGCGCAGCAGTTGCCGGGTTGGTGGCAGGTCTTGAGCGTGCGCGTGATGTTTCTAGTCGAAGTGGGTCTTCCCTTTCTTCTCTTCGCCCCCCGGCGTCTCCGCCTGGTCGCGGCAGGTGGGATCGCTGCGCTTCAGTTCTTGATCGCGCTGACCGGTAACTACGGGTTCTTCAACCTTCTGACCCTCGCATTGTGCCTGCTGGCTGTGGATGACGCGGTTTGGAAAAAATGGGCGCCGGCAAGGTGGGCCTCCCGGCCTCCCGGCCGAGAAACGCGCTTTCTGGCGAGACCGCTTCTCCTTGTCGTGGCCGTTGTCATCTTTTCGTTGAGCCTGGTTCCGCTGGGGGCGTCGTTTAGGCGACCGATTCGGGTTCTGGCCCCTTTGCTTCCGGCTTATCATTCGGTTGCGCCGTTTCGCACCATCAACGGCTACGGGCTTTTCGCCGTGATGACGAAGGAACGGAAGGAAGTCGTGGTTCAGGGGTCGGACGACGGGGCAACTTGGAGCACCTATGCTTTTCGTTTCAAGCCAGGTGACCCACGCCGCGCGCCCGGATGGGTAGCTCCTTACATGCCCCGGCTGGACTGGCAGATGTGGTTCGCGGCGCTTGGAAGAGCCGAAGACAACCCCTGGTTCCTCCACTTCCTGGAGCGACTGCTCGACGGTTCGCCCTCCGTGCTGGGCTTGCTCGAGGAAAACCCGTTTCCGCACGGGCGGCCACGACTCGTGCGGGCTCTGAGCGACCGCTACACGTTCACCACGATCGGCGAGCGGGCGCGAACGGGAAATTGGTGGAACGTCGAGCCCGCCGCGATTTATAGGCCGGAGGTCTCGCTCGAGACCCGATAATGTCTTGTGATGCGGGCCAGGTAGAAAATGCCTCCGACGAGACCCCACAAAAGATACACCGTCATGCCGGTGATTGAGATGAGGAGTCCGGTGCCCCTGGGTACTCCGCATAACTCTGCCAGCAATTCCTCGAAGAGCGCTTCGCGTACTCCGATCCCGTTAAGGCTGATCGGGAGAGAGGAGATCGCCGTGATTAGCGGCATGATCGAAGTCATGTCCCAGAAGGTCACTTTGTCGGTGAACGCTCTTGCGACGAAGCAGAATGCCGAGAAAAAAGCCAGGAGCATCGGAACCGTGTAGATCGCCCCAAGCAACGCTTCGCGGCGATTCTCGAGGCAAAGCTGCCAAATTCTCGAAAGCTTGATGATGTGCTTTCGCAAAGGAAATTTTCGCGGGAGGAGCGTGACCATATGCCGGCTGGTGAGCACGAAGGACGCGACGAGCGCGGCGCCCATGATGACCAGCGTGATCGCAAACCATCGCATCAGGTTGCCGACGGCGAAGCTGCGCGCGAACCAATCATCGCGCGCCCACGCAAAAAGAAGACCCATGATCACGAGCACGAGCACGGCGAGCAGGCGGTCGACGGCCACGCTGAGAAATCCTTCCGCTTTGTTCTCCGGATGATCGCGCATGAGGAAGATTACGCGCACCACGTCGCCCCCAGTGGTTCCGGGCAGGAACTGGTTGAAAAAGGCGCCAATGAAGAAAAGCTTCGAAGTCTCGCGCAGTGGGACTTCGATATGCAACATGCGCAAGAAAAGCTGCCAGCGAAGGATTCCAAAGAACTCACAGACACCGGCCGCCGCCACGGCGAGCCCGATCCAGCGCCAATCCGCCATTTTCAGCGCGGCTCCCATCACGGCGCGTCGTTGCGGATCGTGAAAGAGCCACAAAAGCAGGCCGACGGTAACCGCCACCTGCAACAGCGTGAGCGAATGACTAAGCAGCGTGGGAGGCGCCGGGCGGCAATTGGGCTGCTGCCGTCGCGCGACCGAAGGAAGCGAGATCATCCGGGCATGACGTAATGCAATTACCTCAAACGGGCAATCGCAGATCTCGAGGAGTAGAGGCTACAGGGAAGCGCCGACGGCTTTCTTTCCTGAGGCGGCGGTATATTTCCGGTTCAAAAGGGGCGATGATTCGCCGCGCTGCGGGCGCTGCACAAAGGCAAGCTCGGTAATCCCAAGTGCCAGGAATCAAGCTGAATCCTTCTTAGCCTCAATCTTGCGAACTACAAGGAAGCGCCGACGGCTTCTTTCGCCGAGGCGGCGGTATATTCCCGGTTCATTCGGGCAATGAAAGTCGCGGGAATTCCCGCTGGGCAAACGGCTTCACAGGCGTAATAATTCGAGCAATTGCCGAAACCTTCCTTGTCCATCGCGCGAACCATCGTGAGGATGCGGCTATACTTTTCCGCCTTGCCTTGCGGAAGCAGCCCCAGATGACCGGTTTTCGCGCTGACGAAGAGCATGGCCGAACTGTTGGGACAAGCGGCCGCGCATGCTCCGCACCCGATACATGCGGCAGCGTCCATCGCGAGATCAGCCACGGTTTTCGAAATGGGGAGGGCGTTTGCATCGGGAGCCGAACCGCAGCGTTCCGTGATAAACCCGCCCGCCTGAATGATGCGATCGAAAGCGCTCCGGTCAACGGTCAAGTCACGCATGACCGGAAAGGGGGCGGCCCGAAATGGCTCAACCGTGATGACGTCGCGATCGTGAAAGTTTCGCATGTAGAGCTGGCAAGTGGTGCCCCTGCCCGGGCCGTGGGGGACTCCATTGATGGTCAGGCTGCACGTGCCGCAAATGCCCTCGCGACAATCGTGATCGAACGCGATTGGCTCGATGTTCTTCTCGATGAGGTTCTCGTTGACGATGTCGAGCATCTCAAGAAAGGAAGCATCCGACGGAATATCGAGGGCGGGATAAACTTCGAATCGGCCGCTTTCCTTCGGGCCGTTTTGACGCCACACCTTTAGAGTAAAGTTCATAGTTGAGAGTTGAGAGTTGAGAGGTCAGCCATTCGAATCCTTGCCGAGATAGGACTTCAAGCCGCTGAGCATTCGACTCAGTTCTTCAGCGCTGGCATGCATCGACTGAAAATTCTCGTCGCTGAGGTAGGCTTGCCGAACAGCAATGTGCGCCTGAGAAACAACTTCATAGAGCGAGCCTGCCGCCAATTCAACAAAGCGCGAGTAATCTGGCTTGGACGATCGAGAGGTTCCCTCGGCAATGTTCGATGAGATGGAGACCGAGGCACGCCGCATCTGGTTGGTAATTCCAAAACGCTCTTCGATCGGAAAAGCCTGCGTTGATCGATAGACGAAATCCGCGAAATCGATGGATTTTCTCCAGACCTCCAGCTTTTCGAAATTAAACATGCGTTCCTCTCAACTCTCAACCATCAACTCTCAACTCACTTGTAGCTTCTCGTGGCCAGCTTCACATGCTCATAGACCAGCGGCTCCTTGATGCGCGTCGGTTCCTTGCCTTCGCCTTCGTATTTCCAGGCGGAGACGTGCGCATAGTTCTCGTCGTCGCGCAAAGCCTCTCCGTCCGGCGTTTGGTATTCCGTGCGGAAATGGCCGCCGCACGATTCGTTGCGGTCCAAGGCGTCCCGGCACATGAGCTCGCCGAACTCGAAAAAATCCGCGACGCGTCCGGCTTTCTCGAGCGATTGGTTGATGTTTTCTCCGGCGCCGAGGACTTTGACGTTGGACCAGAATTCCTCGCGCAGTTTCGGGATGCGCGCGATGGCTTCTTCGAGGCCCCCCTTCTCGCGCGCCATGCCGCATTTGTCCCACATGAGCAAGCCGAGCTCGCGATGGAAACTGTCCACACTGCGGGTTCCATTGATGTTGAGAAGACGTTGCACACGCTCGCGCGCCTCCTTTTCCGTCTGCTGGAATGCAGGGTCGCTGGTTTGCGGCCGCTTTTGCGGCGACTGCGTCGCCAGATAACTGCCGATGGTATAGGGGATGACGAAGTAACCATCCGCGAGTCCCTGCATCAGCGCCGAAGCGCCAAGGCGGTTGGCGCCATGATCGGAGAAATTGGCCTCGCCCAGCACGTGCAGCCCGGGGAGGTTGCTCATGAGGTTGTAGTCCACCCAGAGTCCGCCCATGGTGTAGTGCACCGCGGGGTAGATCCGCATGGGACGCTCATAGGCGTTTTCGCCCGTGATGTTCTCATACATCTCGAAGAGATTGCTGTAGCGCTCCTCGACGACGGGCCGGCCAAGGCGATTGATCGCGTCGGCGAAGTCGAGATACACGCCGAGTCCGCTGGGCCCCACGCCGCGCCCTTCGTCACACGCTTCCTTGGCGCTTCGCGATGAAATGTCCCGCGGCGCAAGATTGCCATAGCTGGGATACTTGCGTTCGAGGAAGTAATCGCGCGCCTCTTCGGGAATCTCGTGAGGAGGCTTGCCGCAGTCCTCCTTGCGCTTTGGCGCCCAGACCCGCCCGTCGTTACGCAGGGATTCGCTCATCAAGGTCAGCTTGGATTGGTAGTCGCCGCTCACCGGGATGCAGGTGGGATGGATTTGCGTGTAGCAAGGGTTCCCAAAGAGCGCTCCCCGCTTATGGGCGCGATAGGTGGCGGTGACGTTACACCCCTTGGCGTTCGTCGAGAGATAGAAGACGTTGCCGTATCCTCCCGTGCAGAGGAGCACCGCGTCACCCGCATGGCTGCGAATCTCGCCGGTCACCATGTCCCGGACGACGATCCCCTTGGCGTGACCATCGACCACGACGAGATCCAGCATTTCGGTTCGGGGAAACATCTTGACCTGACCCGTGGTAATCTGGGCGCTCAAGGCCTGGTAGGTTCCGAGAAGGAGTTGCTGGCCGGTCTGGCCCCGCGCGTAGAAGGTTCGCGAAACCTGCGCGCCTCCAAAGGAGCGATTTGCAAGAAGCCCGCCATACTCCCGCGCGAAAGGAACCCCCTGCGCGACACATTGGTCGATGATCAGAGAGCTGACTTCCGCAAGGCGGTGAACATTCGCTTCGCGAGCCCTGAAATCGCCGCCCTTGATGGTGTCGTAGAAAAGCCGATAAACGCTGTCGCCGTCGTTTTGATAGTTTTTTGCGGCGTTGATTCCGCCCTGCGCCGCGATCGAGTGTGCGCGTCGCGCGCTGTCCTGATAGCAAAAGCAGTCGATGTTGAACCCCTGTTCGCCCAGCGTGGCCGCGGCGGACGCGCCGGCCAGGCCGCTGCCCACGATGATCAGCTTGTGCTTTCGCTTGTTGGCCGGGCTGATGATTTTGGCGTTATTCTTGTAACTGGTCCACTTTCTTTCGAGTGGACCCGGTGGGATGTGAGCGTCGATCGTCATGGGACAATTCCGTTTCCAAGACCGAAGAAAAGGACCGAGACCGGGATCGCGGCATACCCGAGAAACAAGACCCAGGCCAATATCGGCCCGCCAGTCTCATAAATAGGCCGGAGTCTCTTGTCCGTCAGTCCCAAGGTCTGAAACAGGCTGCCAATGCCATGGCTGAGGTGAAACGCGACCAGCGCCAGGGCGACGATGTAGAACAGGCTGACGAACGGATTCCGAAAGCCGACGATCACCATCCGATAGACGTCGTGCACTTGCTTCCCATCAAGATCGGTATGAAAACCGGCATAGGCGGAATTGATAAGAAACAGCGTAAAGTGCGCCAGGTGAAAGGCGATAAAAGCCAGCACGAAGAGGCCTGTCAGCCGCATCGTGCGCGCGAAAATGGTCGTCTTCATCGGTGCAAAAACCGCATATTTTTGCGGATGGGCGGCGAGATTTTCCTTCCACACCAGCATGGTGAACCAGATGTGAGCGACGACCGCGGTCAGCATGACGAGACGCACCAACCAGAGAAGCGGACCGAGGTCGCGGAGGTGCATTGCATACGCATTGATTGCATCGGGCCCGAAAAAGACGGTCAGGTTGCCCAGCATGTGACCGATGACGAAAAGGACGAGCACGATCCCGGTGACGGCGACGACGGTTTTCTTTCCAATCGAGGAAAAGAGCCAGGCGACTGAGGCGTTCGCGAGTCCTTGAGAGGTCGGTGTGGAGGCGGAAGACGCTGACATTTTGCTATTAGGCTAGCTAATATAGTGTAGCAGGCAAGCGTTTGCTGCGCTGCGAGAGATTCTTGTATCAGGAACACCTCTCCAGTTGGAAGAGGAATTAGCTGCCGGTTCAGGATTCGCGCTGTCGCTGGGATATGTTGAGGTCGGGGCGGCTATTTTGCCGAATGCGAGGCGGTGTTTTCGCGGTTTCGCGCTAGGCCGGAGAGGGATTTGGATATTGGTTGGCCACCCAGGAGAGAGCCTGTTCCCGTGTGCGCAAGGTGCCTTCGAGTTGACGGACCTGCACGGCGTCGAGGACCGGTTTGAAGCTCGGTCCCGGTTTCCAGCCCATGGCGATGAGATCATGGCCAGTTAAGAGCGGCGGGGGAATGAGGGGTTCGGTGGCGAATTCCTCGCGGCGGCGTTTGAGGAATTCGTAGTTCTCGAGCAATCCATGACTTCCCAGGCAATCGACGCGGTGCAGTTCGAGTTCGTCGTCGAAGGTCGGGCGAGCCATAAACCGTTTCAGCCGTGCGATGCGCATGTTCTGGACATCCTTGAACACCATATGATTCTGGACCATTTCGACCGTCGCCTCGGTTTCCGCATTGGAGAACCGCAACCGTCTCATGATTTCCTCGGTCATGCGCGCGCTCACCGATTCGTGTCCATTGAAACGAATGCGCCCAGTCCGATCTCGCTCCATCGTCGGCGGTTTGCCCAGGTCGTGAAAAAGCACGGCGAAGACGAGGGGCACGGAGACATGCGCGGGAAGGAGCGAGAGCATGAGGCGCGTATGGACGAAGACATCGCCCTCCGGATGATAATCCGGCGGTTGCTCGCAGCCTTTGAGAGGCAGGACTTCGGGTAGAATTTGCGCCATGAGCCCGCTCGCGTCGAGCAGGTCGAAACCGCGAACCCTGTGGGGAGAGTCAAAAATCTTCACCAACTCATCACGGACGCGTTCGGCGCTCACTTCGCGGATGCCCGGCGCACCCGCGCGAATCGCGTTCCAGGTCGCGGCTTCGATCTCAAAGTCCAGAGTGGAGGCAAAGCGCACGCCGCGCAGCAGGCGAAGTTTGTCTTCTGTGAAGCGGTCGGCGGGATTTCCGATGGCGCGCAGGGTGCGCGTCTCCAGGTCGGTTTGCCCCTGCACATAGTCGAGCACTCTCTCTTCGACGGGATCGTAAAACAGGCCATTGATCGTAAAGTCGCGGCGCTGCGCGTCTCCCTCGGCTGTGGTGAAGGTCACGCATTGGGGGTGGCGGCCATCGAGGTAGGCGCCGTCGGAACGGAAGGTCGCGACTTGATACTCCACGCCGCGCTCGACTACAAGAACAACGCCGAACTGCGCTCCGACCGGAACGGTGCGCGCGAAAAGCGCCTGGACTTGCTCAGGGCGGGCGGACGTCGCGATGTCGAAATCATGGGGTGTCTTGCCCATCAAGAAGTCGCGAACGCAGCCACCGGCAAAGAGCGCCTGATGACCCGCGTGTCGCAAACGGCGGACGATGTTGCGCGCAGCGGACTCCATCACACCCGACCGTAGCGGGAAAAGTGCCGCTTTGCTACTAGCAGTCTGCCGGGCTTGGGAGGGAGCCGGATTTGAAGCACGAGAAATTTCCCAAAAATGAACCCGCTCTTTTAGCAGCCCGTTGGAGGGGGTAACCCATTTTTCGAGAATCTACGTTATCTCCGCGCGATTTCTAGGTCCTACGGGCTACCTGGCGCTGCAGCAAGAGGCTCGGAACCGTTCCCTGCCGCCAGGAGCCTCGCGAAGAGATTGTCGCGCGGGACGAGGGTCAATTCGACGTCGCCATCGAGCAGCTTTTCCGTTTCGAGAATCTCAAACACCGTGTTGAGGATCTCCTTGTCCCTGGCGATTTCCTGAATGGCTTTTCCGACGAGGTAGGGACGGACGGACGAGGCGTGGGCAAACTCCGCAGCCGCGGTGCGTTCCGCCCCGCTTCTGATGATTGCCACCTGGTTCGCCCCCTGTTGACGGATCGCCGAGGTGACCTGACGCAGCCGGTTGACGACTTTCTGCTCGATCTGGTGAATCATTTGATCGTCCCTAAAGTGCACCTTGCGAATGTAAACAGAGCCAAGGTCGAATCCCCACGCCTTGGATTTAGGCGAAACTTCCTCGCGAACGCGGCGGCTCATTCCGTGGCGGTCTTCGAGCAGACTTTGCAAAGGCATATTGCTCAGGCAGCGCACCGCGGCATTTCGCACATTGGCGCGCAGGGAGCCGCGCGGATCGGTGTTTCGGAAGAGATAGTCTTCCGGATTGCCGACGCGCATTTCGTACCAGACTCCGATTCCCATCGGGGTGCCTTCCTCCGAGTTCACGGGCTCGCTTCGCAAATACTCCTGATCAAGACGCAGGTCCACGCGGCGCACCGCCCCGAAGAAACGGATGAGCAGCGCGTGAGGGCCGAGCTTGAAGGCAAGGAGGTGGATCCCCGGCTCGTCAATCACGCCGATCACGCGCCCGAAAAGCAGGAAAACCTGCGCCTCGCATTCCTGGACAGTCGCAAACAAGCAGAAAAATTTGCCGAGCGCAGTAAGGACCGGAACGAGGATCAGGCAGGCGATAAAGGTGATGAAGAAGGTGAGGAGGAAGGTCATTTTCCCGTGTCGAGGATGATGCGCCGGGCGCGCTTGTACAAATCGAGCCGCACATTCCGCAGATAGCCGGGGATAGCGTCGGGCCCGTTTTGCTTAAGCAACTGGAGCTGCTCGGCAAGCCATCTCAGAGGCTCGACCTCCGCCTCGGCCTTCATCGTTTGAATCTCAACGGCGCGCTTGGATTCCTCGATGCGCTGATCGGCCAGCGCCTGCGCCACGCTCAGATCGGACGAGACTTCGTTGTGGGCGGTGTTGATCGCGGCAAGTGCGCTTTCAATCTGAGGCGGGGGATCGATGCCCGTGATCAGCGAGGCATCCAGAACCATTCCGTAGCGGGCGGCCGAGCTCCGGCATTCACGATCCATTTGCTCGTTGAGAAGATTTACATTCTTGCGCAGGTCATTGATGGAGATTCCCTCGAAGCGCAGATCCTCCGGCGCTCCGTCCGTGCGCGGCGCCTTGAAGTTTGCGATGCGCTCACGGAGGATCGAAATGAAGTAGCCCATCACGTGCGCGATGGGATTTTTCACTCCGAAAAGGAATGCGTAAAGATTGCTCTCGCTGACGCTGAATCGAATCTGTCCGGTGACGCCGATGTTGAGTTGATCCTGAGTGACCGCCTCCAGCACCAAACCCCCTTGATTGGCCTCGGGAGTTTCCGGATCAAAGGCAATGCTGGCGGTGGATATGGCGACGTTGACCTTGTGAACGCGCTGCCACGGCCACCGAAAATAAGGGCCTCCCGGCCCGATCACCTGCAATTGCGGGTAGTTGTAGCGATTTCGTTCGTCTTCGGGAAGTTCGTCGGCCAGCGGAGTGTTGAGCGTGGTGGATCCGCCGATGCGCTGGGCTCTTCCGAAGCTCGTGAGCACGGCGCGCTCGTTTGGCGCGACGGTGAAGAAGCCCATCATCAGCGCCCGAAGCAGCACATAGGCGGTGAGGCCCAGGCCGATGCCAACGATGATTTCGATCCCTGTCATTCGCGCGATAGTGCGCGGACGTTATTTTTGAACCTGCCGGCTAAGGCAAGGACGGAGTGCGGGAAATTTTCTGCTGGCCGCCCGAGCTCGCCGATTCGAGATCGACGGACGCGCATGAGGGTGAGTTGGATGGCGTTGGGGGTCACACCCGTCTCGGGTGCTCCCCGTCCACCCAGAGCGTTCGTCAAGAGCCCGGCGCCGCCGTGCTCGAGCGAATGACGAGTTGCGGACGCTGGACCTGGCGAAATGGCGCTTCAACGGATTCTCTGTCAATCGCTCGGAAGAGCATCTCGACGCACGACTCGCCTTCCCAGGCAAAATCATGATGGACGGTGGTCAACGGTGGCTCGAAGAATCCCGATTCCGGGAGATTGTCGTAACCGACCACCGAAACGCGGCCAGGCACGGGGATTCCGTTCGCATGCAAAGCTCGCAAGGCACCCAATGCCATGTGGTCGTTGCCAGCCATGATCGCCGTGAACCGTCCGGAGGCCGATTCCAAAAGCTGAACGGCTGCCTTGTATCCGCTCTCCGCACTCCAGTCGCCCACCACGCAGGGACCGGGTTCGAAGCCGGCGCTCCTGATGGTTTGCGCGCACGCGTGGCGGCGATCCTTGGACGCCGGCCAGCCTGGCGGGCCGGCTATGCAGGCGATTCGATGATGTCCCAAGTCAAGCAAGTGCCGGGTGGCCGCCCTTACCCCATGCTTCTCATCGACGACAACGGAGGGCACGTCCGGCGCCACCCCGGCGCCGAGCGTTACAAAGGGCACCCCGCGGCAGAGTCTTCGGATGAGGTCAATCTTCCCCTTGAGACGAGCCGCGAGGACGAGGCCGGCCACTTGATGCTCGCGCAAAGCGCCGATCGCCTTGCCTAATTCCGAATCGGTCAAGCGCTCGATCGCGGCAAACATCAAATTATAGCCCCGCCGCTTCGCCGATTCTTCGATGGCGATCATCACCTTGGCCGGACCGGAGTAAGTGACTCTCGTGCCCATCATGCCAATCACGTTTGATCGCCGGGTAGCCAGGCGCCGCGCCGCCAGATTGGGCCGATAATTCAACTCAGCGATCGCTTCCAGAATCCGGGCCCGCGTCTCCTTGGCCACGAGCGGACTGCCGTTGGCCACCCGCGAAACCGTTTGATAGGACACGCCGCAGCGCGCCGCCACGTCGTCGAGCGTGGCGTCTCGGAAGCGCTGCCGAACGCGACTGTTCATGATCCCAACCCTACCCGCGCCTCCCGGGCGCCTCTAGTCCAAACTAGTGTGAGCGCTCACATTTTTTGCTTGCGCCGTCTGCCGCATTGTGGTTTAGATCTGGTCAACGCCTTGAGAGCGTGCCTCTCCCGATTCGGGTTGATTGTCTGCCGGAAGCGCGGGCGCGGCGGTTTGGCCGCGTGTGTGAATAAAGCGAGAGACATCCGCGGGAGGACAGCACTGCCGGGGCTGAGTGCGTGAACATTTTATGATGAACAAGAGCTTTCCCTACAATTCGTTTCTTTACGGAGTGGTGTACTACCCGGAGCAATGGCCGGACTCCCAGTGGGATTCGGATCTTTCGCGCATCGCAGACACTGGCATGAACGTGGTTCGCATGGGGGAAGGCGCCTGGAGCGTTTGGGAACCCGAAGAAGGCCGGTACGAATTCTCCCTGTTTGATCGCGCGCTTGAACTGTGCCAGAAGCGCGGGCTCAAGGCGATCATGGGGACCCCCACTTACACACCGCCGGCCTGGCTCACGGAAGGATACCCCGAGGTGTTGCGTGTCAGCTTTGACGGGAAGCCTCTCACGCACGGTTCCAGGCGCCATTACAACTACACGTCGCCGGTTTATCAGACAAAGTGTCGCTCGATCACTGAGGCGCTGGCCGAACACTACAAGGATCATCCCGTGGTGATCGGATGGCAGATTGACAACGAATTCAACTGTCACGTGAACGCCAGTTTCGCCGAGAGCGATCACGCTGACTTCCGCGCCTGGTGCCAGGAGCGTTACGGCACGCTTGAGGCATTGAACAAGGCCTGGGGCACCGCCTTCTGGTCGCAGACCTACAGCGCCTGGGAGCACCTCTGGCTGCCGCGCCCCACCGCGACTTATCAAAACCCGAGCCTGCTGCTGGACTTTTTTAGGTTCACCTCAGCAGCCACGATCCGGTTCGCCGCGATGCAGTACGAAATCATTAAACGGATCGCGCCTCGTCAGTTCATAACCCACAACGCCTTTCACGACATTACGAATGTGGATCTGAATCGGTTTGTCCAGGAAGCTGTCGACTTTCTCTCCTACGACTCCTATCCGGAGTTCCAGGTTTGCGACACGACGCTTCCGAAGCACTTTCGAGATCGCTTTGAGAGCCGGCAGCTTAGCAGGATTCGCGGCTTGTCGTCAAAGTTCATGGTCCTTGAACAACAATCGGGACCGAGCGGACAGATTGGCGGAATCCTCAACGGCGACCCGGACTACCTTCACCCGACCCCCAAGCCTGGACAAATGCGGCTGTGGTGTTGGAACTCGATCGCCAATGGCGCCGATGGCCTCGTCTTCTTTCGCTGGCGTTCGCTGCCGTACGGAGCGGAGGCTCACTGGAACGGCCTCATTTACCACGACGAGCGTAACACCTGGCGGTTGGAAGAGGCGAGGCAGTTGGGCCGGGAAATCAAGCGTCTGTCGGCAACCTTGACCGGCACGCGCTGCGTCTCCTCCGCGGCGATCGTGTATGATTTCGACAATACCTCGCATGCGAGGATTGAACACGCGACCGGGCAGCGGCGGGAGGCGGGCGAGAAAGCAGTCTATCAGGCGCTTTCGGAAAGGCATATCTCCCCGGATCTTTGCGCTCTATCAAGCCTGGGCGGCCATGCAGACCTGGCCGGCTATCAGATCGTCTTTTTCCCGCACGCTCACTTGCTGACAGCCTCCGACGTCGAGCCCTTGCAGCAGTACGTGGAGGAAGGTGGAACTTTGGTTTTCGGCTGCTGGAGCGGATACCGGGACCGTCGTCATTGGTGCTACGATGCGTCCGGGAAGGCGTTCTACGAGAACTTTGTTGGTGCGCGGGTGGCGGATTTTACCGTGGTGGCTCCGGGTGAGCAGTCGGCCATGCGCTTTGACGGTTCGGACGCGTCCGTCGAGGCACCGATCTTTAACGAGATCCTCACACCCGTCACGGGCGGCGTCGGCGTGCTCGCGTCTTACCTCTCGGACTACTACGCTGGGCAGCCCGCGGTCACCCTCCGCTCCATGGGCAAGGGAAGGGTGGTTCAGTTTGGCAGCTTCTTCTCACTTGAGAACGTCGCGGCGCTGCTTGACACCCTTGCCATTCAAGACCCATTGCAAGCGTGGGCGGAGATCCCGCCCGAGGTTCAGGCGACTGTGCGCGCGAGTGAAGCCGAACAATTCTGCTTTCTAATGAACTTCGCGAATGAAGCCAAGACGGTGACCTTCAACAAATCGACCTTCGACCTCTTGGAGGAACGAGAGCTCTCCGCTCAGGAGGAAATCCCACCTTACGGCGTCCGGTTCGTCCGTCTTTAGAAAATTGCGATTCTGTCCCAGATTGGCGAAGACGCCCTCTGATTAGCCTTTAAGCCCCTGGTCGTCTCGAACATGATGACAATCCATGGTTAAATTTCCCTACAACGATGCTCAACTCTCGATCGAGCGACGCGTTTCCGACCTGCTGGGGCGGATGACGCTGATGGAGAAAATCGCTCAAATGTATGCCCACTGGCTGATCTTGTCTCCGGATGGCAATCATCGGATCCGCACCGATGCGTTCTGTCAGGCCGCGATCCCGGACGACCTGAGAGAAATGCTCAAGCTGGGAATGGGGCAAATCACCCGGCCGCTCGGCACGCATCCCGTCGATCCCAAGGAGGGGGTGCGCGCCCTGAACGCCCTGCAAAGGTTTCTCGTGGAGGGAACCCGGCTTGGCATACCGGCCATGTCTCACGAGGAATGCCTGGTGGGGCTGATGGTCAAAGGGGCAACACTGTTCCCCTCGGCCTTGAACTATGGTTCGACCTGGAATCCCG
This sequence comes from uncultured Verrucomicrobiae bacterium, assembly GCA_963731945.1. Classification (GTDB taxonomy): domain Bacteria; phylum Verrucomicrobiota; class Verrucomicrobiia; order Chthoniobacterales; family Terrimicrobiaceae; genus DASTFP01. Next base: position 149,146 of record CAVSXN010000016.1, read on the forward strand.
AGCTCATCGAGAATGTCGGCCGGGAAATTCGCAAAGAGGCCAGGCAGATCGGTTGTCATCAGGGATTGGCGCCAGTTTTGGATGTGTCCCGCGATGTTCGCTGGGGACGCACCGAAGAGACCATGGGGGAAGACCCGTATCTGGTGGGAGTTCTGGCCACCCGCTATGTCAGGGGCCTGCAGGGAGATAACCGCGAACTGCTGGCAACCCTGAAGCACTATGTGGGACACTCCTTCAGCGAAGGGGCCCGCAACCATGCGCCGGTCCATCTCGGCTTCAAAGAGCTCAACGACACCTTTATGCTGCCATTCGAAATGGCCGTGAAACAGGCCAAGGCCGGATCGGTGATGCCAGCCTATCACGACATTGACAACGAACCGTGTCACTCGTCCCGCTTCCTTTTGACCGAGGTGCTGCGTGACCAGTGGGGCTTTGATGGGCTGGTGGTCGCTGATTACGGTGGCATCAACCTGCTCTATAACCACCACGGTGTCGCCAAGGACAGGGCCCAAGCCGCAGCGCAGGCGTTTTCGGCGGGATTGGATGTTGAGTTGCCGGGCTTCGAATGCGCAGAACATCTCCATGAGGCGATCGAACGCGGCGAGCTTAGCGAGGAGAAGGTCAATGAGATCGTGGCGCGGGTGCTGGCTGAAAAGTTCCGCCTCGGCTTGTTTGAAAATCCCTATGTCGACGAAGATCAGGTGAGCCTGCAATCTGACCGCGCGAGGGAATTGGCCAAGGAGGTGGCTTTGCAATCGGTCGTGCTGTTGGAGAACAAGGGAGTGCTGCCTCTCGATGTCGCAAGGAAGCCGAAAGTGGCGGTGATTGGTCCGACGGCAGATGATCAGCTGGCGCTGTTCAGCGGCTACAGCTTCCCGGTTCACTTGATTCTCGCCAATCTGCAAGAGGAGCGCATCCAATACGCCAAGACGCCGCTGCAGGCCTTGAGCGAACGCTTTGGCGCCGGCAATGTGAATTATGCCAAAGGCTGCGCGATCTTAACCAAACGCAACCAGGATGCACCGGTGTTTCCGGGCGACGTGGATTCAGACGTCACCGCCGGCCTTGAGCGCACTTCGCCAATCAGCCCGGATATCTCGCAAATCCAGGATGCGGCCGCCTGTGCGCGCCAATCCGATGTTGCGATCGTCTTCGTGGGAGACCTGGCTGGCTTGTTCCAAACGGGCACGGTCGGCGAGGGCTCGGATACTGATAGTCTCCAATTGCCGGGGGTGCAGGAAGAGCTGCTCAGGCAGGTCGTCGCGACCGGGACGCCGACCATCATCGTGATGACTTCGGGTCGGCCCTACGCTCTGAACGGTCTGGAAGACCAGGCCGCGGCGGTTCTGATGGCCTTTCAGCCTGGGCAGGAAGGAGCCGAGGCAATCGCCGATCTGCTGACCGGATTGGCCAACCCGAGCGGACGCCTGGTCGTGTCGATACCGAAAAACGTCGGCGCGATGCCCTACTACTATAACCACAAACTCAAGAGCGGCGGCACACCCGTCGCGTATCACTTCGGCAGCAAATACCCCTTCGGTTATGGCCTGAGCTATACCCGGTTCGAATACAGCGAGCTGACCATCCGGCAAGACCGCGTCGATATCGATGACGGGACCGTCGAGCTTTCCCTAAATCTCGAGAACAGCGGCGAGCGGGAGGGTGGCGAAGTGGTCCAGGTTTACGTGCGCGATGTGTGCGCCTCGCTGGTTCGTCCCGTTAAGGAGCTGAAGGCCTTTAAACGGGTCAACTTGCGGCCGAAACAAAGAGCCGTGGTCAATTTTGCCATACCGGTCGACATGCTGAATTTCACCAATGCGGACAACCAGCGGATGGTCGAAGCCGGTGAATTCGAGATCCAGGTGGGTGCGTCCAGCAGTGATATTAAGCTGAAGGGCACCGTCGAAGTTGTCGGAGAAAGCCGGGTGCTCGATCAAAATTGGCGAATGGAAAGCCAGGCGAATGTGGCGCTCGTCGGAACATGAGCCGATCGCGACATTCCGGTTGGAAGCGGTGACAGCCAGGAGGATTGGAATGGATTGTTTGTCCTTCGCTGGGCGTCTCCCTGATGCTTAACTGTCACTGTTCCTCGATGCCGTGGCGCAGGCTCTATGGCTTTAAATGTCAATGATCTGATCATCAACCGTAGCGATCGGTCCGGTTTTAGAGAACTCACCGTCACGATCCATGACTATCCGGCCAACGTAGCCTCGGCGTTCACACCCGCCCGAGACGCGTATTCCTTTTGGTACCGTCCCAGGACAGAAAAAGGGGACACCTGGGTGACCGTCCCGGAACTTGGCTTGAGCCATCATCACATCAGCCGCAATCACGTGCTCGTGACGCCGCCCTCGGTGCCTCATCGCGGGGAATGGGAAAGGGCCGACGGAATTGTCGTCAATTTTGGCTTTTCCCCGCGTTTTTTTGAGGCTTTGGCCGAACAGGTCGGTTTGTCCCAAGTTCTTTCGAAAAGCCGTTGGCATCATTTTTTCGCGATGGATCAGAGGATTGAGGCTGTTTGCCGGCTCTTGATGGAAGAAACCGAAGACCAATGCGCGCGGGGCGGGGTATACTTCGAATCCCTGGCGCATGCGTTGGCCGTGAGCGTGCTTGATACCATTCGCGATCAGCACCGCCGGACGGTGCGTGCTGCGGCCGTGCCTCCCGGCATTCGCCGCGCCATTCAATGCCTGGAAGCCGATTTCGCAGACGAACTCTCCCTGGAGCAACTCGCGTCCAAGGCGCAGATGAGTCGCAGCCATTTCGCGCTAACCTTTCGGCAGTTCACCGGTTACACGCCGCATCAATACCTGTTGTTGGTGCGTCTAAATCAAGCGCGCAGACTCATCGCCCAAGGGAATCGAGCGCCCGCCCTTGCCGAGATCGCCGCGGCAACCGGGTTTTGTGATCAAGCGCACTTCAACCGGCATTTTCGGCGCTTTTTCGGCACGACGCCTTCGGCATTTCGATCCCGTCATAATTTTAAAGAGGTTTGATTGGGCGCTCCGGCGGTTCACGAATGTCGAGATGCAAAGCTGCCCGACAGTGACGCGACTTCTTCGTATTGCCTCCAAGCGGGCATCGACCTAAGAATCGGACGATTATCCAAAACGTCTGTGAGATCTCCTAGCCGCGCCTCGATAGCGCGGCTAACCTGCCCGAAAAGAACAGACCATGACGAGCAACGCCAAGATCGCCTTAAACCCACTCCCTTGGGTACTTACTGAAAAAGGATTTGACCTCTCTGTCCCCGTCCTGCGCCAGGCGTTCTCAGAGATCGCGACCACTCCATTCAAGGCGATCCACGCGGACCCGCCTGCAGGGTTAACGCCCGCACAATACCGCGATCTGCTCGCCGAGTATGGATTCGTCCCGGCACCCCGATATTACTCGGCCTTTTTTCATGAGGCCCCCGTGCACGAGATCGCCGAAAGTGCCAGGCGGCACGCGGCCGTGCAGGCGGAATTGGGCAACACCGAGGTTTTCATTGCCGCGGGCTTCGGCGGGATCCGGGCGAAGCGTCCGGCGGTCGGGGCCGGCGCCGATCCGGCCGTGCTCGCGAAGGTTATCGACGGCCTCGGGGCTGCGGCGACGGCCATCACGGCCGAGGGCGTTCGACCAATGCTGCATCCCCACGTCGCGACCGCGATCGAGGTCGAGGACGAGATCGACGCTGTCCTCGGCGGCATCGATGAGTCCATCCTCGGTTTCGGCCCGGACAATGGCCACCTGACTTGGGCAGGCATGGATGCGGTTAAGATCATGAGCCGGTATGCCAAGCGTATCGGTGCCATGCACCTTAAAGATGTGCATGCCGATCAGGCGAGCGCGGCCAAGGCCGCTGGCGCTGCCTATCATGAGGCTACCCGCGAGCGGTTCACCGTCTGGACCGAGCCGGGGCGGGGCGATATTGACCTCCTCGGTGCCTTAGCGACTCTTCCGGAATCGTTCAAAGGCTGGATCGTGATCGAGGTTGATGTGCCGGAGGCGCCCACGAATCTGGCCTCCACCCAAATCTCCGCCGCGTGGATCACCAAGCACCTCGGTGCCGACGCCTTTACAGCCAATCAGTAATTGCGCCCTCCGGCGTTAAAAGGAAAGCCTATCATGAACAAGAACTTCGATCCCGTTGGAATCGCCGTCGTCGGTTGCGGCAATATTAGCGATCAGTATTTGCAGAATCTCGTCCGGTTTCCGGATATCGCCGTGTTGGCCTGTGCTGATCTCGACGTGAAGCGCGCCGCAGCCCAAGCCGCAAAGTACGGCGTCCCACGTTCCGTCGACCTGGCGGCCGTTCTGGCCATGCCGGATGTCGAACTGATCATAAACCTCACCATTCCCGCAGTGCATGCCCGCGTGGCCTTGCAAGCAATCGAAGCCGGCAAGCACGTCTATGGCGAAAAGCCGTTCGCGCTGTCTGTGCAGGAGGCCCGCACGGTAACCGCAACCGCGGAGCAACGCGGGGTTCAACTGGGCAACGCTCCCGACACATTCCTGGGCGCCGGTCTGCAGACGGCGCGGCGGCTGATCGAAGAGGGCCGCATCGGCACACCAATCTCGGCCAAGGCCTCCTTTGCCTACCCCGGTCCGGACGCGTGGCACCCAGGCCCGGAGTTCCTCTTTCAAGAAGGCGGCGGTCCGTTGCTTGACATGGGCCCCTACTATCTCACGGCGTTGGTCCAGATGCTCGGCCCGGTCAAGACCGTTTCCGGCTTCAGCAGCAGAGCCCAGCGCAAGCGCACCATCGGCAGCGGCCCGCGTGCCGGAGAGACTTTCGACGTTACCGTCGACACCCAGATCCTGGCGCTGCTGGAATTCGCTTCCGGCCCGATCGCCACGGCGGCGTTCAGCTTCGACGCTCCGACCGCCTTCATCGAGTTGGAGGTGCAAGGCACCGAAGCTGTCATCCGTCCTCCGGATCCAAACTACTTCGCGGGGTCGGTGTTCTTGTGCAAGAAGGACATGAACAAAACTAAGCCCGGGGAGTGGCTTAAGGTTCCCGCTGAGACCGACTGGGCCGAGATCCCGGCCAGCGGCAGCGCCGAAGGTCGCGGCATGGGCGCTCTGGACATGGCCCGGGCTCTGCGCTCCGGCGGGAAGCCAAGGGCGTCCGCCGAACTGGCGATCCACGTGCTGGACGTCATGGAGTCCATCACGCAATCCGCGGCCTCGGGGAACACCGCGCGCTTGTCGACCACTTGTGCCTCGTCCGACCTCCTGCCGGTTGGGTGGGACCCGCTTCAAAAATCGACTTGAGCGCGAGGCGCTCGTTCTTCGTCTCCCAAAGCCAAGGCTGCCGCGGCACTTCTCCCGGTGTCTGTGGTGGTGTAAAAAGTCGGACGAATATCCAAAATCGCGGTGAGATGTCCTATCCTGAAGCCAGAGACCCGGCTAACTTCACCGTAGAAGGAACCACACCATCAACGCAAACGACCGCTAATGAGCGCGACACTAATAAACGCGGTCCGTTCGTCGCTTGCCGAAGAATTGCTTTGGATGGGGTGTTCACCCCATCGCCAAACGTAAAGATTTCGTGCAAATATACTCAACAAAGAGTTGTCGAGCGCCCGGCTGTGATAGCATTATCTAAAGTTGTTCAGACTTCCCCCGAATCAATTCATTAAATTAGCCAAGGAATTAAATAGATGAAAAAACACCTTACCATTCTGCTGAGCATGTTGCTCACGGCGTTAACCGGGGTTGCGACCGGAGCCGATACCACAGTGAGAATCCTGCACCTTCAGGATAACCCCAAGTTTCTCGAACTGTGGAAGCAAATCGGTGCCGAGTTCGAAAAACAGAATCCGGGCGTCAAGATCGATTGGCAGTATCTGGAAAACGAGGCTTTCAAGGCCAAGTTGCCAACCACGCTACAGTCCAAGGAGCGCCCGGACCTCTTCTACAGTTGGGCCGGTGGCGTATTTTACGACCAAGCCCGAGCCGGCGTGCTCAAGGATATCACCAAATCCATGGAGGGCGAATGGGCAGCCACTTTGAGCCCCGCCGGTGTAAAAGCCTTCACCTATGAGGGCAAAGTCTATGGCGCGCCGATGAAGACCTCGCTCGAGATCTTGTGGTACAACAAGGAGCTGTTGAAGAAAGCCGGAGTCGATCCGGCCAGCCTGGCCACTTGGAACGGTTTTCTCGAGGCAGTAAAGAAGTGCAAGGCTGCCGGTATCACGCCCATTGCCACAGGGGGCGGCGACAAATGGCCGCTGCACTTTTACTGGACGATGCTTGCGCTGCGAATCGGTGGCAAAGAGGCGTTCGAGGCGGCGTTCAACCGCACCGGCGAGGGCTTCGACAGTCCGACCTTTGTGAAGGCGGGTGAGATGTTCAAGGAGCTCATCGACCTGCAGCCCTTCCAGCCGGGCTTTCTGGGGGCAAAGTACCCGGACGCTGCCGGTTACTTTGGCGACGGCAAGGCGGCTATGTTCTTCATGGGAGACTTTCTCTACGCGACGCAGAGAACAAACAGTCAAGGCGGCAAGGGTATTCCCGACGATCAGCTTGACTTCGTTCCCTTCCCGGCAGTCGAAGGAGGCAAGGGCAACGAAGCCGTCCTAGGGGCGGTCGAAGGCTGGCTGGTGTCCAAGGGGGCTCCCGACCAGGCCGTCACGTTCCTGCGCTTCTTTTTAAACAAGGAAAACCAGACCAAGATGGCTGCCGCGGGCATCCACATCCCCCTGACCTTGGGTGCGGAGGCGGGCTTGCAGAACCCGTACTTCCGCCGCGTTGCCGAGGCCTTTAACAAATCGCCATACTTGCAGATCGTCTACGACCAGTTGCTCGGCGCCAACGTGGGCCGTGTCGTAAACGACATCTCGGCGGATCTCGCTGCCGGTGCCATGACTCCGGAAGAAGCGGCCAAGACAGTCCAGGAAGCCTGGGAATCCGAGCAGTAACTCGCTTGGTTTTCACGAATCAGGAGAAAGAAACTCTCCGCTAGAATACGACCATGCCCAGTACGACACCATCTGCAGCGAACGGAGACGGCTGGCTTCCCAAGGCGGCTGCCTTCTGGCGGCGGGCGAACGCCGGCCACGGGGCCTCTGACAAATACGTCACTGCGGCTCTTTTCCTGATCCCGGGTTTGGCCTTGTTTACGCTCTTTGTCATGTTGCCAATGATCGAGGCGGGGTATTACAGCTTCTTTAACTGGAACGGCTACGGCACTCCCACCGATTTCGTGGGCCTGCGGAACTACGAGCAGTTGATCGGACAGAAAATCTTTCATTCGGCGCTCTGGAACAACGTCCTGGTCATCGCGGTCTCGCTACTGGTGCAACTTCCTATAGCCATGACCATGGCTCTGATCGTCGCGGAAAAGATGCCGGGCAGTTACCTGTTCCGGACGATATTCTTTTTACCCTACATCCTTGCCGAGATCGCGGCTGGTCTCATCTGGAAGTTCATTTACGACGGGGAGAACGGGTTGATCGCGGCAATCTTTGGCTGGTTTGGCGCGCAAGCGCCGTTCCTTCTGGCCAGCCGCGAGTGGGCCTTCAGCGCCATCCTGGTGGTCCTTGTGTGGAAGTATTTTGGCTGGCACATGATGATCTTCATCGCCGGAATCCAAAGCATTTCAGAAGAGGTTGTCGAAGCGGCCCGGATGGACGGCGCCACCCGCCGGCAGATCAACTGGTACGTCAAGATCCCCCTCCTGCTTCCGACGATCCGGCTATCGGTCTTCTTCTCGGTGCTCGGCTCGCTTCAGCTCTTCGACCTGATCATCCCGCTGACCGGCGGCGGACCCGCCAACTCGAGTCACTCGGTCGTGAGCTATCTCTACTACTTCGGCATGGGCCGGATGAGGATCGGCTTCGGCAGCGCGGTCGGCGTGATCTTGTTCATCCTTTGTGTCGTGTTTGCCTTCACCTACCGCAGGACTTTGATGCGCCATGACTAAATTGTTTGGATCCGGCAGAACGCAGAACCGCCTGCCGCAATATCTCGCCCTGTTCCTGGTGGCGGGACTGGTGGTCATCCCTCTTTATGCGACCGCTGTGGGCGGCCTCAAGAGCGTGGGCGAGCTGCGCACGAATCCCTTCGGCTTTCCCAGCGAGTGGATTTGGAAGAACTATTGGAATGTGCTCGCCGATCCGCGGCTCTGGCAACTGCTCTTCAATTCCACGCTAATCGCCGGGGTCAGCGTGGTGCTAACGCTGCTCCTGGCATCCATGTCGGCCTTCGTATTCGCGCAGATCACATTCTTTGGCAGCCGGATGCTGCTGAGCTACCTCATGCTGGGCATGATGTTTCCGGCGGCCACGGCCATCCTGCCGCTGTTCATCAAGATTCGCGATTTCGGTCTCCTGGACTCGGCATGGGGCGTGATTCTGCCCCAGGTGGCGTTCGGGCTGGGCTTCAGCATCGTGCTCTTGCGGGGCTTCTTCAAGCAGTTGCCGGCAGAGCTGTGGGAGGCCGCACGCATGGACCGTTGCAGCTACGCCCGCTTCTATTGGTCCATCACCCTTCCGTTGTCGCGACCAATCCTGGCGACAGTGGCCGTATTTACTCTCGTGAGTTCCTGGAACAACTACCTGCTCCCACTGGTAGTGCTAAACCGCGAAGACGCCTATACTTGGCCGCTGGGCATCATGCGGTTCCAGGGACAATACTCTACGGACTGGCCGCTAGTCTTGTCCTTTATCACCGTAACGATCCTGCCCGCGATCATCTTCTTCCTGGCGGCACAGAAGCACATCGTGGCTGGATTGACCGGTGGCGCGGTCAAGGGCTGATCGCGCCATGAAAGCAAATGGTCACTGAAATGCAAACCGGACGAACAACATGACCAAGCAATTTCCCGAAGGGTTTGTGTGGGGCGCGTCCACCGCCAGCTATCAGATCGAGGGCGCGGTGGCGGAAGACGGCCGCGGGCGCAGCATCTGGGACACCTTCAGCCACACTCCCGGGAAGGTTGAAAACGGCGACACCGGTGATGTCGCCTGCGACCACTACCACCGTTTCCCGGAGGACATCGCATTGATGAAGCGCCTCGGCATTTCCGCCTACCGCTTCTCCACGGCCTGGCCGCGCATTCTGCCCCAAGGCAAGGGACAGATCAATCAGGCCGGGCTGGATTTTTATAGCCGTCTCGTCGATGCGCTTCTCGCCGCCGGCATCACCCCCTGGCTCTGTTTCTATCATTGGGACCTGCCGCAGGCTTTGCAGGATCTGGGCGGCTGGCAGAATCGAAGCATCGCCGATTGGTTTACCGAATACGCATTGATCGTGCATCGACGCCTGGGTGACAGGGTCAAACGCTATGCCACCTTCAACGAACCAAACGTGATCTCTGTTCTGGGCCACGCTACGGGCGATCACGCTCCGGGCCTGACCGATCGGGAGGCGACATTTAAAACCATCCACCACATCAACCTGTCTCATGGCAAGGCAATCGCGGCCCTGCGCGCGGGCAGCGAGGATCTCATCCTGGGAATCGTCAATAACCTGGCTCCGGCAGTCCCCGCCAGCGGTTCGGAAGCCGACAAGAAAGCGGCCGAATACGCCGATGCCGTCTGGAACCGGGCGTTTGCCGATCCGCAGTTCCTGGGCCGCTATCCGGCGCTCTTGGAATCGGAGCTGGCGCCCTATCTGCGACCCGACGACCTGGCGACCATACATCAGCCGCTCGATTTTTTTGGGGTCAACCACTATTCGCCCAACTACGCCAAGCACGACCCGGGCGCGGTGCTCGGCTACTCGAACGCACCCCCGCCGCAAGGCACGCCGGTGACCGGCATGGGATGGGAGATCAGCCCCCGGGCTTTTCGTGACCAACTGATGGACATCCATCAGAGGTACGGGCCGGTCGCGATTTACGTTACCGAGAATGGCGCCGGGTATGAGGAGACCGCGGGTGCGGACGGCCAGATCCATGACGACGAGCGCGTCGCATTCCTCGAGGGCTATCTCGGGGCAATGCACGAAGCCATCGGCGCGGGCGCGAATGTTCAAGGCTATTTCATCTGGTCGCTACTCGACAACTTCGAGTGGGCCTTCGGCTACGCGAAGCGCTTCGGAATCGTCTATATCGACTACGCGACCCTCAAACGCTTACCGAAAACATCCTTTGAATATTACCGCAAGGTGGCCGCGGCAAATGCCGTGCTGCCGGCGGGTTAGCTTGGTCGATGACACCGCATCATTCATAGAGGAAACGATATGGCAGAAGTCCTTCTGAAAAACGTCCGCAAATCCTTTGGCGATCTCGAGATTATCAAGGGCGTCGATCTTGAAATCAAAGACAAGGAATTTGCCATCTTTGTTGGTCCCTCCGGCTGCGGCAAGTCGACCTTGCTGCGGATGATCGCCGGGTTGGAGGAAATCACTTCCGGCGATCTGATTGTGGCCGGGGAGCGGGTCAATGATATGTCGCCTCCCGACCGGGGCATGGCGATGGTCTTTCAGAGCTATGCGCTCTATCCGCACATGACCGTGCGCGATAACATGGCGTTCGGTCTCAAGCTGGCCAAGGTGCCCAAGGCGGAAATCGAGCGCAAGGTGCAGGAGGCGGCCCGTATTTTGAAGCTCGAACCCTTGCTCGACCGCAAGCCCGCGGCGATGTCCGGCGGTCAGCGCCAGCGTGTCGCCATTGGCCGGGCGATCGTGAGAAACCCCAAGGTGTTTCTCTTTGACGAACCATTGTCCAATTTGGACGCGGCGCTTCGGGTGCAGATGCGCATCGAGATCGCGCGCATGCATACCCAATTCAACGCCACGATGATCTACGTCACGCACGACCAGGTGGAGGCGATGACGATGGCCGATAAGATCGTGGTATTGCAGGCTGGACTCGTTGAGCAGGTGGGCTCCCCCTTGGAACTCTACCACCACCCGCGCAATCTGTTCGTCGCCGGTTTCATCGGCTCACCGACTATGAATTTCCTGAAAACCGAGATTCGGGGCGTCCAAGCCGATTCGGTGAGCGTTGGCTTGCCGGGGGGCGGTGCCATCACAGTGCCGGTTCAGCCCGGTAGTGGCCGGCTCGGCGACAAGCTGACGTTGGGCGTGCGCCCCGAGCATCTTCTCGAGGACGGCGGTGGAGACGGCGAGATCAAAGGCGAAGTGCTTGTCGTGGAACGTCTGGGGGGCGCCACCTTTTGCTACCTGAAGCTGGATGACGAAACGACTCTCACCGCCGAAGTCGACGGCAACAGCCAGGTCCGGGTTGGCGAGCAACTCACCCTCGGCATTAGCAGCGAAACCTGTCATCTCTTCGCTGCCGATGGCGCGGCGTTGGAGCAAATCGAGCGCCACGCCCTGGCCGACGTCGCCCGGCACCGGCCGAAGGCACATTAGGCGCGAGAGCTAGGAGAAACCATGTTCATTCCAGAAGACTCTTCAGAACGTTCAACAGATTACGCCTCGAAGGCAAAGGCATTGGTGGCCAAGATGACGCTCGAGGAAAAGGCGCTGTTGACATCGGGTGACGGGTGGTGGAATACCCACGCGATCGATCGGTTGGAGATACCTTCCATTTGCATGACGGACGGTCCGCACGGGCTTAGAAAGGTTGAAGGAGGGGGTCTTTCGACTAGTGTGCCCGCCACGTGCTTTCCGACGGCTTCGGCCTTGGCTTCTTCATGGGACACGGACTTGATCCGCCAGGCGGGAATCGCTCTGGCCGAAGAAGCCCAGGCGAGTGACGTTCAGATTCTGCTGGGACCGGGGGTCAACATGAAGCGCTCGCCACTGGGCGGCAGGAACTTCGAATACTTCTCGGAAGACCCCCACCTCTCCGGTAAAATGGCGGCTGCTTATATCCAGGGCGTGCAAGGCCAGGGCGTCGGCACGTCGTTAAAGCACTACGCGGCCAACAACCAGGAATTTGAGCGCATGGCGGCGAATTCCAATCTCGATGAGCGGACGTTGCACGAGATCTATCTTCCCGCGTTCGAGATTGCTGTGAAGGAGGCGCAGCCCTGGTCGGTTATGGCCGCTTACAACCTTGTGAACGGTGTTCCCGCCACTGAAAATTCGCCCTTGCTGCGGGAGATTCTGAGGTCGCAATGGGGTTTTCAGGGTTTCGTGGTCTCGGACTGGGGCGCCGTAAATGATCACGTCAAGGGGGTGAACGCCGGCTTGAATCTCGAAATGCCGGGCAGCGGCGCTTATCACCGAAGAAAGATCATCGAAGGGGTCAACGCAGGAAAGATCTCACCGGGCGTGCTCGACGAAGTCGTGGAGTCTTTGCTGGCGGTGATTTTGGAGGCAAAGGATCGTCACCGGCCTGGCGTAACGTTCGACGTCGCGCAGCACGATGCCTTGGCCAGACAGGCTGCCGGAGAAAGCCTCGTCTTGCTGAAGAACGCGGGTCATCTCCTGCCCCTCAAGGTTGGAAAAGTCAAAACGATCGCCGTCATCGGCGCGTTCTCCAAAACGCCGCGCTACCAAGGCGCCGGCAGTTCTCAGGTCAACCCGACGCGAGTTTCGACCGCGTATGAAGAGCTGGTGAAGCTGGTTGGCGGCGACGCAGTCGTCCGTTACGCCTCGGGCTACGACGAAGAAGGGACGACGAGCGATCAGCTGATCGATGAGGCCAGCCGGCAGGCTGCCGGCGCGGATGTGGCCGTCGTGTTCGCCGGGCTGCCGGACAGCTTTGAATCAGAAGGTTTTGATCGCGCCTCCCTAAACATGCCCGCCGGCCACAACCAGCTGATTGAAGCGGTCAGCGCCGTCCAACCGAATGTGGCGGTCGTCCTGATGAATGGGTCGGCGGTCGCGATGCCTTGGGCGGACAAAGTGAGCGCGATCGTGGAAGCGTGGCTCGGAGGGCAGGCCGGCGGCGGTGCAATCGCCGACGCGCTGACCGGCAGGGTCAATCCCTCTGGTAAACTATCCGAGACTTTCCCCGCGAGACTGGAGGACACACCTTCCTATCCGGAGTTTCCCGGTCGGAACAAGGAGGCGAACTACGGAGAAGGGATATTCATCGGTTACCGTTACTACGATGCCAGGAAGATAACGCCTCTCTTTCCGTTCGGGTTTGGTCTAAGCTATACGACCTTCGCCTACTCGGACCTGCGGCTCGGCGCGTCCGCAATCAAAGACACGGATGGAGTCACCGTGGAATTGAAAGTCCGGAACACCGGTCAAGTGGCAGGAAAAGAGGTGGTGCAGCTTTATATTCGCGAACAGAGTCCCAAGGTTGTCCGGCCAGAAAAGGAATTGAAAGCCTTTGCCAAAGTCGCCTTGCAGCCCGGCGAGGAAAAACTCGTCAGTTTTCAATTGCTACGCCGCGATTTTGCATTCTACGACGCCGCCGAAAATGGTTGGTCGGTAAATCCTGGCAGGTTTGATATTCTGGCGGGCGGCTCTTCCGGTGACCTTCCGTTGAAACAAACGATTGAAGTACAGGCGGCTCAGCCGGGTTATCCCAGACTCACGCGTAGCTCGCTGTTGAAGGAGTTCGCTGGTCACCCCAAAGGCCAGGCGTTTCACCGTCAGTTGGTTCAAGCATTCGGTCTTGGAAATCCTTACGAACAGGGCGGCGACCTTTCCACAATGACGCCTGAAGAGGCTGCGGCCAAGAAGAAGGCCGATATGGCAGTCAAAGCCTTCCTGGACGACATGCCTGTTTATAAGGTCTGCCGTTTTTCCGAAGACAAGTTCAACGAAGGAATGCTCGAAGATATCTTGACGCAGGTGCAGTAGCGGCCTGAGTTGGCGGTCGGGAAGATCGCTTCGGCGTCGGTCGATTCTTAGCCGAACTTTTCGGAGAAAGAATTAGCTTGATCAGCTGACCGGAGCAATTTTACTTTGCCGGTAGCTAATGCTTTGGCAACGCGTCAGAGGGTTGTGGAATACTTACCACGTTGTTCTCGCGGTGATTCTTACGGTGGTTTTCTGGACTTACCTGACAATCATGGCGGGAGGGTTCAGGGATCGTGCCATCCAAAATCCTGAGCCTTTCGTCCTGTACAATCTTGCCGCCGCTGATTGGCCTGGCGATTGCCGCAATTCGGGGGCGATCGGCTGCGGCGACGCTTCTCGCGGGAGGTTTCCTGGACGGCCACACCCTGGCCTTCAAGCAAATTGCGTATGTTGGTGGGGCCATGTTCGTCGTGTCGGTGGCGGCCATGAATGCGAACACGCCTCGGGTCCCGATGTTCCTTTTCGGCGGATTGTTGCTCGCCCTCTATCCTGTCTTTCTAATATGCCACATCCTTCTGCCGAAGTCGCTGGCGGACCATCTCTTTTCGAACGAACGCGCGCAGAGAACATTATTGATCGGTCCGGTTGACCAAGCGCGGGTCATCGCCAGGTGGCTCGAGGAGACTGCCGCTTTTGGATTCGGCATGAGAGGTTCGGTAACCGATGATGACGGTGAGGAACCGCGTCTTCTGCATATCACACGTGTGTCGGACGTTGCGGTCCTCGAGCGCGTGATCAAGCATGAAGGTATTAGGCAAATTATCCTCCTTGGGCTTCCAACCGAAAAGGAAGCGCTGGATCTCGTCGTCGATACGGCGAACAAATTAGGCGTTTGCTTGGATATTGTGAACGACCTTCCTGAGAGATTGGGCCACAAGATCACGTTCTGCAATCTCCACGGCTTAAACCTTATCAGTTTGAGAAATCAACCCCTCGAAGACCCTCTAAGCCGCATTCTCAAGCGGACGCTGGACCTTCTCGTGACCATTCCGGTCCTGATCTTTATTTTGCCGCCGTCTTGCCTTTTGGTTAAGATCGTTCAAGCGATCCAGGCGCCCGGGCCGCTGTTCTCTCGGGAAACGCGAAGTGGCTTGCGGAACCGTCCGTTCCGGAGCTTCAGTTTTCGGACGCTGCGTGTGGCTGACGGCAGCCCGCCCGGGCAAACCGCAACGAGCGACGAACGGGTGTATCCCATGGGGCGCTTTTTGCGAAGTGCCGGTCTTGATGAAATACCGCAGTTTCTCAACGTGCTTAATGGCTCCATGAGCGTGGTGGGCCCGCGTCCGCATAAGGTCATCCACAATAGATTATTCAGCTCAATCATGAACGAGTATAACGTCCGAACGTTCGCCAAACCTGGAGTTACTGGTCTTGCGCAGATCAGCGGCTTCCACGCCGACGCGACAACTGATTCGGACGTTGAGGAGTCTGCGAAGCTGGACATTCGATATATCGAAAATTGGTCGCTCCCTCTCGATTGGTGGATCATTTGCAGGGCGATATGTCAGGTGATCAAGCCGCCGAAGTCGGCGCGTTAGGCAGTTGCGTTCACCTGAGCAAAAATTGATGGGATGCTGAGGCGAATTCGGCCGGCCGGGGCTGCCAGACCACAGGACCCGCGGTTTTCGGGATCCGCCGAGCGACTCGGTGAACCGGCAAGCTTTCCTGGGATGCTTCTTCGCAAAAACCGCAGAAGGCTTTCAACATTGTCCTCGAACCGTTTTTCAGCTTTGAATGCTGGCTAACTTGTCCCCGCCGTCCGATGCTTCAAATAATCGCCCTCACACAGTTCGTCTTTCTTGCGCTTGGTTCGATGGGGGTCACCGTGCTCCTGAAAGCCTCCGGGTATCCCCTTGGTTCGGTCAAAGATTATCCGGCGCTGTCCCTCTTTCTCATGCAAAACAGCGTCTGGCTCCTCCTCGTGCCGATTATGTGGAGCGCCTACGCGTATGCGTCGCAGAAACTGCAACGAGGGATCGTTACCTCCAAGATCGCCATTCCCGTCGGCATAGGACTCACCGTATTGATCTTCCTCACTTACGCCTGGGCGATTGTTGGGCACTTCTGAGCCGGGGCCACCCGCGATATTCATTTTCAGCAAGTCGAGGGGACTCGAAGTCATCATCTGGTAAAACGCCTCAACACGAAGCGCGCTCACATCGCGCGAACGGTGCAGCGACTGGTCGCCGATGCCTTCCAGTCGGAAAACAGGAGCGCGCAAAGCAAGCAAAGGATTCCATGCCTGGCGTTCCTGGCTTCCTTCTGTGCAAGGATCCCGCCGTGCCGGTTGCTGGAAAAACACCACCATTTTCATCCAAGTCTGACAGGCCGCTTTTGCACGAACCGCGCTTATGTCATCGTTTGCGGCATGACTGGGATGCAAACGCGGGCCATTGATGCGGCGAAGAGATTGAGACGCAAACTTGCGAAAGAGGCCGTCGTTACCGAGGCGGGCCGTCTCCAGGAGCTCGGCGGAGACAAGTGGTTCGCGCACCGCCGTCCTGATCTCGCTGTCTTCCCAAGGAGTAGCGAGGAGGTCGCCGAGGTGATGAAAGCAGCATCGGAGCATCGGCTGCCCGTGACGATGCGGGGGTCCGGCTACGGGTATGTGGGGGGATGCGTGCCGGCGAAGGGCGGAATTGTTCTGGCGATGGAGGCAATGAATCGGATCAAGGAAATCAATGGCGCGGACTTTGTGGCGGTGGTCGAGCCCGGTGTGATTACCGGAGACCTTCATTCTGCGGCGCGAACGAAGGGCCTCTACTATCCGCCGGATCCCGCGAGCCTCAAGAACTGCAGCATCGGGGGGAACATCGCCACCAATGCCGGGGGACCGCGCTGCTTGAAGTATGGCGTGACCCGGCACTACGTGCTTGGCCTCGAAGTCGTGCTGGCAAGCGGCGCAATCGTTCGCTGCGGAGGTCGCACGCACAAAAACAAGACCGGCTTCGACCTGGTGGGGCTTTTTGTCGGCTCGGAGGGATTGCTCGGCGTCGTGACGGAGGCGACTTTGCGGCTTCTGCCGTTTCCGCCTGCTCGCGCCGTCCTCTCCGCGGGCTTCCGGACCATGAGGGCTGCTGCTCGGGCAATTCAGGCTGTCTTTTCCGGCGGATTTCTTCCGGCCGCCGTCGAGGTGGCCGACCGCTTCACGCTTGAGGCTGCCAGGGAGTTCAAACCCGGCGCCAGCTTTCCCCCGGGTAGAGCGCATTTGCTGCTCGAAGTGGACGGCCAGCCGGGCAGCGTGCGCGCGGAGGTGAGGGTTTTGGCGAAGCTTCTGCTCGAACAGCGCGCGACAGCAGTCGAAACGGCAGTGGACGAAGTTTCATGCGAAAGGCTCTGGGATTTGCGGCGCGCGTTCTCCGAGTCGCTCAAGGCCACCGGCCTGAAAAAACTGAACGAAGACGTTGTCGTTCCGCGCGGGAAACTTGTCGACCTCATCGAGTTTGCCCAGGGGCTTCAGAAGCGCAGCGGATTTCCCGTCGCGTGCTTCGGACATGCCGGAGATGGCAATATCCACGTGAATATTATGGTTGGCGACTATGAGGACGCGCGGATCCACGCTCAGGCCGACGCGGCCCTGGACGAGCTTTTTTCCCAAATCATCGGTTGGGGAGGGGCCATTACCGGAGAGCATGGCATCGGACTTGCCAAGAAGCCATGGTGGAAGCTTGCGCTGTCGGAGCAAAACCGCGCTCTGCATCAAGTTCTCAAGCAGGCTCTCGATCCGGGAAGACTGCTCAATCCCGGAAAATTTGTTTGAGGACGCCCTGGCGCTGCTTCAAGCAATTGGAGCGGTCCGCAGGCCCGGCGCGACAAAAGGACGCCTGATTTGGTTTGGGGCATTTGAGGCGATTGACAATGCGCGTCCGGCCGAATACGAAGCGGAAGATGAATCGCGTGTTCGCCCTCGTCTCAGGGCTTGTTTTTGGAATCCTGATTGGATGCGAAAAGAAGCAGGCTGCCCCGCCTGTGCGGCCGCTAACCGTGACTGTAACCCCGATAGCGCAGGAGAATGTGCTTGTCATGAATACGTGGGTCGGCCTTCTTAACGGTTATCAAAATGCGGAGATTCGCGCGCAGGTAACCGGCTATCTGACGACTCAGAATTATAAGGAAGGTTCATTGGTCAAACACGGCGATGTCCTTTTTACGATTGATAAACGCCCTTTCGAGGCTTCCCTAGCGCTGGCCCAGGCAGACTATGCGAAGGCGGTTGCTGCGGCGCAACTCGCTCGGATCACCCTTGACCGTCAGACGCAACTTTACGAAACCAAGGTGATCAGTGCGCAGCAATACGACACGGCCTACCAGAATGCACAAGCGGATACCGCCTCCGTCGCGGCCGCGCAGGCAAATGTTCAATCAGCGCAGATCAATCTGAACTACTGTACGATCACGGCTCCTTTTGACGGCATCGCGGGCATCGCTCAGGCGCAAATTGGCGATCTGGTCGGGCCTGGAGGCACTTCAACTGTCCTCACCCAAATGTCTCAGGTCAATCCGATCAAGGTCAATTTCTCCATAACGGAGCAGCAATATTTGCAGGCCTATGCGCTTATAAAACAATTGGAAGCTACACCTGAGAAAGAATTAAAGTCACGGTTGGAGCTCACTCTCGCCGATGGTACGGTTTATTCGGAAAAGGGCCGTTTCGATTTTGTGAATCGACAGGTGAATGTGGCGACCGGCACCATTCAAATCACGGCGCTGTTTCCAAATGACGATGACCGTCTTAGGCCCGGTCTGTTTGCCCGCGTTACCGCGCCGGTGCAGGAGTTGAAGGAGGCACTCGTCGTTCCCCAGGCCGCGACCGTGGAACTCCAAGGCAATTATCTCGTCGTGCTCGTTGGCCCGGACAACGTCGCGCAGCCGGTGCCAGTGAAACTCGGCCCTGCAAAGGGTGAGATGCAGGTAGTCATGGGTCCGCTCAAGGTTGGCGATAAGGTGGTTGTCGGAGGCGTTGAAAAGGTGCGGCCAGGGATGAAGCTTAATCCCGAACCCTATGTGCCCCCCGCTCCTCATCCCCGTGCCTCGCCCGCCGCAGAGCCGGAGGCGGTCCCACGCCCTGCCGCGAGCCCCAGTCCAGTGGGCGAAAGCCCGGAGAAAGGCCCAACCCCGGCGCCGAGTCCAGATAAAGCCAAGACTGGTGCCCGTGTAGAGGCGGTTGTGCCAACCGCCTGTCTATCGAAAGGCCCTTGGCACAAGGGCCTCTACAACTAGGGCGAACGCGGGATGTCGAACTTCTTCATTCGCCGGCCGATCGTGGCGATGGTCATCGCCATCATCATTGTCATTGTGGGACTTGTCGCGATGGCAGGCCTTCCCATCGCACAGTTTCCTAATATCGTTCCCCCGCAAATCCAGGTCCAAACCACCTATGTCGGCGCCGACGCCCTCACAGTGGAGGCTTCAGTGGCCACGCCTATCGAGCAGCAAATGAGCGGCGTCGAGGGCATGGACTACATGTATTCGATCAATGCCAACAATGGCATGATGACCCTCAATGTCATTTTTGGCACTTCGACGGTGGCGACGACAGACCAGATCCTCGCGCAGATGCGGCAGACGCAGGCTAGCGCTCAGCTGCCGCAGGACGTCCGGAATTTCGGCGTGACGGTCGAGCAATCCGCCTCGTCGCCGCTGGGAGTGTTCGTCCTATTCTCGCCGAAGGGCAGCTACGATCCGACCTTCCTGGCGAACTACGCATATATCAACATTAACGATCCGATGACGCGTGTCCCCGGCATGGGGAGCGTCAGCATTTTTGGCGCGGGCCAATATGCCATGCGCATTTGGGTGCAGCCAGATCGGCTTGCCACGCTCAACATCACCGTGCCGGAGGTCATTCGCGCGGTCCAAGCTCAGAACAACGTGAATCCCGCCGGCCAGATTGGAGGCGAGCCCGTCCCGCAGGGGCAGGTTTTCACGTTTACCGTGAATACTACCGGGCGCCTTGTGACCGAGCAGGACTTCGAAAACATCGTCATTCGCGCAAACTCGGACGGCTCGATCGTCCGGGTGAAAGACGTCGCCAGGGTTAATCTCGGCTCACAGGTTTATAACCTCCGTGGACGTTTCAACGGTCAGAACTCAGCCATATTGGCTGTGTACCAACTCCCTGGATCGAACGCCGTCGATACCATGAAGCAGGCGCGCGTGCTCATGGAGAAGATGAAGGAGCAATTTCCCGCCGATCTCGATTATACCGTTGCTCTTGACACCACCTTGGCGGTGACCGAGGGAATGAAGGAAATCGTCAAGACCCTCTTTGAGGCGATGGCCTTGGTGATTCTGGTCGTATTCATCTTTCTGCAAGGCTGGCGGGCGACCCTGATTCCGCTGATTGCCGTCCCGGTTTCCCTTATTGGGACGTTCGCAATTTTTCCTCTGCTGGGTTTCTCGATCAATACGCTGTCGCTCTTTGGCTTGGTTCTCGCGATCGGCCTTGTCGTGGATGACGCCATCGTTGTCGTTGAGGCGATTGAGAGCCATATTGAGGAGGGTTTGTCTCCTCGGGACGCGGCGGTCAAGGCCATGTCACAGGTTCAGGGGCCTGTCGTTGCGATTGCGCTCATTCTTTCGGCTGTTTTCATCCCCACCGTTTTCATCCCCGGCATTACGGGAGCGATGTATCAGCAATTTGCGGTGACCATGGCGGTCTCCGTGATCATCTCTGCTTTCAATGCGCTCACACTCAGTCCTGCGCTTGGGGCGTTGCTTCTGCGACCAAAGAAGGAGGGTAAGGGGCCCTTGGCGCGTTTCTTCAGAGGCTTTAACACAGCTTTCGGCAAGGCCACCAATGGCTACGGCAGCGTGTGCGCCTCCCTGATGCGAAAGCTTATCATCAGCCTTGCTCTCATTTTGCTGTTTGGTCTGGCAGGCGGAGGAATCGGGGCCAAGATGCCTTCGGGATTCATTCCCGAGGAGGACCAAGGCTATCTCTTTGGGGTCGTCCAGTTGCCGCGAGCCTCGTCGCTTCAGCAGACCGATGCTGCTTCGAGGGAAATCGAAAACATATTGCTCAAGACTCCGGGCGTCGAGTACGTCACCTCCATCGTCGGCTTCAACCTCCTAAGCTCCGTCCAGAGCACTTACACAGGATTCTTTTTTATCACGCTGGAGGAATGGTCCAAACGCAAAACGCCCGAGCTGCAGGTCGATGCCATCCAGGCTCATATCAATCGCGAACTGGCCGCGCTGCCCAAGCCGACCGCCTCCTTCGCGTTTCCGCCTCCCGCCATCCCGGGCGTCGGCACGGCGGGCGGTGTGACGTTCATTCTGGAAGACCGCAGTGGCGCCGGTGTTGAGTTCATCGCGAAGAATACCCAGGAATTCATGCTGGCCGCGAAAAAGCGTCCGGAACTGACCAACGTCTTCACCATAGCGCTCTGGGATGTTCCTCAGTATTACGTGAGTGTTGACCAGGCTCAGGCCATGATCCAAGGGGTGAGCCTCAGTGATGCTTATCAGACATTGCAAACCTTCCTCGGGGGTTACTTCGTCAATTACTTCAACCGATTCGGTCTTCAGTGGCAGGTCTACATTCAGGCGGAGGGAGACTATCGCACAGAGATCGATAATCTTGGTCTTTTTTACGTCGCGAACAAGGACGGCGACTCCGTCCCGATCAACTCCTTCGTCAACGCGGAGAGATCATTTGGTCCCGAGTTCATAATGCGTTACAACATGTATCGCTGCTCACAGATAAACGCGGCGGTTACTCCGGGCTACAGCACTGGCCAAGCGATGAAAGCCCTGGAGGGAGTTTTCGCCGAGACGATGCCCAACGGCATGGGCTTCGATTATCTCGGAATGTCCTTTCAGGAGCAAAGGGCTGCGCAGGGAGTGCCCGCCAGCGCCATCTTTGGGCTCTCGCTCCTCTTCGTCTTTCTTATTCTTGCAGCTCAGTATGAGAGCTGGTCACTGCCCTTCAGCGTGCTGCTGACGACGCCGATCGCCGTATTCGGCGCGTTCGCCGGACTGCTCGCTCGAGGAATGCAGAATAATCTCTATGCCCAGATCGGCCTCGTCATGCTCATCGGCCTGGCGGCGAAGAATGCCATTCTCATCGTTGAATTCGCCAAGGATGAGTATGAGAAAGGCAAGCCTCTCTTCGAAGCTACCCTAAGCGGCGCCAAGCTGCGCTTGCGGCCGATCCTCATGACCGCTTTTGCCTTCATCCTCGGCACGGTGCCGCTGGCTATTGCGACGGGATCAGGAGCCGTGTCGCGGCGGGTTTTGGGAACAACCGTGATCGGCGGCATGCTGGCAGCCACCTTCATCTCAATCTTCCTCATTCCCGCATCGTTCTACTTCGTGGAGAAATTCTTCGTTGGGAAGAAGAAGGAGGAGGGGGAGGCAGCGCCGGCGTCCGAGCCTAGCCCCGCGAGTTAGGGCATCGAGAACGGACGCTTCGATTTACAATCCTCGATTGCTGGCTTGTTCCGCAGCGTCCGCCTCGAAAGTGACGTAACCCTTGCGTTGAGGCGATCGGAAGGAGGGAATGGCGATAAACTCTTCCTGAGGTCTCCGTGTTCATCGATTCTCGCGCGTCGGCCGGTCATCGGGTTGCTCTGCGGGGCTCATCGGATGCATAGTAGATCTTAGAAACAGCTTTCGCTAAACTTTTGCCGCATGAATTCGCGTGTCGCTGCCATGTTACACGTCTTTGCAAATCCGCGCAGATGGCGGACTTTGTCGTTCCTTCCCGTCCTCAAGAGTCTGAATGAGATTTCTTAGCACATCTGCGGTTTCATTGGCTTTCATCGCTCTATGTAGGCGTGTAGGAAGTCGAGGCAACCTGAGGCTCCTATCCGGGCTCGCCGGCGGAGATTGGCTGATGCGAGGCAAAGCAGCCGCCGTCCTGCTCTTTACCGGTGATTGACACATCGCAGTCCGGCATCTACGAAGCCATCGGATGAAACGCGCGTTGGTGGTTGCTCTGTATTCCGGGCTACTGAGCTTGGTCTCCTGCGGCAAGAAATCGGCCTCCGAAGCGCCGCCACCGCCGGTCACGTTTGCCGCCGCAAAGGCGGAGAACGTTCCGTTGACGATCGACACGTTCGGAAACTGTGTGACCATCGCCGACGTGACCTTGCAGGCCCAGGTGGAAGGGACGCTTTTGCGCTATGCCGTGGCGGAGGGCGGGATGGTCAAGAAGGGTGACCTTGTCGCCGAAATCGATCCTGCGCCGTATCAGGCCGCGGTTCAGGAGGCGCAGGGCAGTCTGGATTCTGCGAAGGCGCAGCTGGCCAATGCGCAGGTCACTCTGCAGCGCCAGCAAGAACTCTACAAAACCAAGACGATCGATCTGGCGGATCTCCAAACCGCCGAAGCCAGCCAACTGCAGGCTCAGGGAGCCGTGTCAACTGCGGAGGGCCAGCTCGCCAATGCCAAGATCAACCTGGGTTATTGCACGATCGTGTCGCCGATCGATGGCAAGACGGGAATATTCCAGGCCGACGCCGGGAATCTCGTCACCGCGAACAACACGAAACTCATCGATATTCAGACGATTGATCCTATTTACGTCGAGTTCACGATTTCGGAGAACGATTTCAACAAGGTGCGGCAGTATTTTGCCTCGGGCGAGCTGGCTGTCGAAGTGAAGGTTCCCGGAGCGCCGGACAAAAAGGTGAGCGGCACGTTAACGTTCAT
This sequence comes from uncultured Verrucomicrobiae bacterium, assembly GCA_963731945.1. GTDB lineage: Bacteria > Verrucomicrobiota > Verrucomicrobiia > Chthoniobacterales > Terrimicrobiaceae > DASTFP01. The sequence continues at coordinate 172,465 of CAVSXN010000016.1, forward strand.
CGACAATTCGATCGCGAGCAACACGGGAACGCTGACGCTTCGCGCGACGTTTTCGAACAAGGACTTGCTCTTGTGGCCCGGCCTTTTCGTCAACGTTCAGCTCATTCTGACCGTGCTTGAGAACGCCGTGGTAGTTCCCTCGCAATGCGTCATGGTTGGCCAGCAGGGACCCTATGTCTTCCTGGTCAAGCCGGACAACACGGTGGCGATCAGTAAGGTCCAACTTGGTCAGCGTCGCGCCGACCTCACCGTGATATCCAGCGGAGTGAAAACGGGCGAAAGCGTTGTGACAGCGGGCCAGCTCGGCCTGGTTGACGGCAAGAAGATCTCGCCGGTTCCCTATCAGCCGCCAGCGCCTCTCCCCGAACGCGCCGCTTCTCCAACACCAACTCCGGAACAGGCGAAATGAAGCGCTCGCGCGATTCGCAAAGGTCAGGCGCCGGGCGCAGACATTGCGACGAGTCCTGGGGACGATGAACCTCTCGGAGCCCTTCATTCGCAAGCCGGTGATGACGACGCTTTGCGCCGTGTCCGCAGCGATTTTTGGCTTGGCGGCCTATTTTGCGCTGCCGGTCAGCGATCTCCCCGATGTGGCTTACCCGGTGATTTCGGTCACGACCAACTATCCTGGCGCCAGCCCGCAGATCATGGCCAACAACGTCTCGACGCCCCTCGAGATTCAGATGATGGAGATTGAGGGCCTCAATCTCATCACGTCTCGAAACCAGGAGGGCGTGAGCAGCATCGTTCTGCAATTTGTTCTCAATAAGGACATGGGCCAGGCGGAGGCTGAGGTGGAGGCTGCCATTCAGCGCGCCATGGGAAATCTTCCGACGGACCTGCCCGCGCCGCCAAGCTTCCAGACGACCAATCCCAATACGCAGCCAATCGTCTACATAACCATGGCGACGGATACGCTGACGATGGGCGACCTCTACGACTACGCCAATAACATGGTCGCGCAGCGTATGATGATGCTCGAGGGGGTCTCCAACGCACAGGTTTACGGATCACCGCGCGCAGTTTGCATCCAGATGGACGCCAACGCGTTGTCCTCCCGCGGATTGACCGTGCTCGACGTGGCCAATGCCGTCTCGAAGGCGAACGTTTTCACTCCAGGGGGCCAGATCTACGGCAATTATTTGCAGTTCATCATTAATCCAAAAGGTCAGCTTCTCCGCGCGGAGGACTACAACGATCTGATCATCCGGTATCAGGATAGTGCGCCGGTTCGGGTGAAGGACGTTGCCAAGTCCGTTGACGGCCTGCAAAAGCAATATTTCATCATAGACTTTTGGACGAGCTGGATGAAGCCGCGGGCCTCGTCGTTGGTCGTCGCGGTGACGCCCGCTCCCGGCGCGAACGACGTCCTCGTGGCGCAAGCGGTGCGCGACACACTGGCCAAACTGCAGGACTCTCTTCCGGCGTCGATTGAATCCTACATCAACTACGACCGCTCCGTGCAGATCATCCAGAGCATCAACGACGTGAAGCTGACTCTGCTCATCGCCTTTGCGCTCGTTGTGCTTGTCGTCTTTCTCTTCCTGGGCCGCGTGCGCGAAACGTCGATTCCCGTGATTGCGCTCCCTCTTTCGCTGCTGATGACGTTCGCGATCATGCACATCCTCGGGTTCAGCCTCGACAACCTGTCGCTCATGGCCCTGACTTTGGCGGTCGGATTGCTTGTCGACGACGCCGTGGTCGTGTTGGAGAACACCGTGCGGCACCTCGAAGCCGGGAAGCCGGCAACCATCGCGGCGCTGCTCGGAGCCAAAGAGATCAGCTTCACGGTCCTGTCGATGACGCTCTCCTTGAGCGCGATCTTCATTCCCATCGTGTTCATGCCGGGACTTATCGGGCGCATGTTCCATGAAATGGCGGTTACGATCGTCGTCGCGATCGTGCTTTCCGGCGTCGTGGCCATCGTCGTGTCACCGATGGTGTGCGCCCGGTTGCTGCGAAAGGCCGAGAGCGAGAATAGCTACCAACGCTGGTTCAACAAGCGCTTCGAGGCCTTCAAGAGGCACTACAAGCGCTCACTGGAGTGGATGATCAAGTGCAAGGGGCTCGCGCTCTTGATTTGGCTACTTTCCTTGGCTGGGACGATCTGGCTGTTTTTTGCGGTTCCGAAGGGGTTTCTTCCGGTGGGCGATAGCGGCATGATCCGTGGCGTCTATCTTGCCGCGGAGGGCACGTCGCCGGCCCAGATGAAGGCGTATCAAAATCAATTGATGAGGATTGCCGAGGCTGAGCCAGGTGTGGATCAGGTAATAACGGTCACCGGGCTTCAAAACAACCAGGTGACGACCTCAATGGGCCTTTTCATCGTCCTGTTGAAGCCCGAAGGGCAACGCGCTCCAATTGCCGAGATCACGCAGCGGATCAACGAAAAAGTCCGTCAGCAAGTCCCGGGTGTGATTCCTCTTTTGCAGCCGTACCCGACGCTGAACATCGACACCGGAGCCACCTCCAACACCCAGGGCGCCTATGCCTATCAGTTGACGAGCACCGATCCCGATTTGCTTTATAAGACTGCCTCAACGCTCGTGGACCGGCTGCAGAAAACGGAGGGCTTCATCGGTGTTTCGAGCGACATGCGGATGAATACCCCGATCCAAGAGCTCGAAATCCTTCGCGACCAGGCCTACAGCTACGGCGTCAACGTGCAAGATATCGAGAACACGCTGGCCATCGCCTTCGCGCAGGGGATGAGCGGTCAGATCCAGACCCCACTGAATGTCTACTGGGTTATCCTTGAGCTGCTCGATAAGCAGCGTGCTCGACTCGATTACCTTAACATGCTTTGGGTGCGCAACCAGCAGGGCGATCTCGTCCCGCTAGGCTCTCTCGTGCGGGCGCACGTCAAGACGGGTCCCGAATCGATCAGCCACATCAACCAGATCACCTCGGTGACGATCTTCTACAATCTCAAGCCGGGCTATCCTGCTGGCACGGCCACGGATGCACTTCAACAGGCGGCAAGGGAGATCATTCCGCCTTCCGTCGCGGGAGCCCCGGCGGGGTCGAGCGCCCAGTTTATCCAGACGGTGAAGGCAATGATTGTCCTCCTCCTGATTGCTATCTTCGTCATGTACATCATCCTGGGAATACTCTACGAGAGCTATATTCATCCGATCACCGTGCTCTCGACCCTTCCGGTGGCGAGCCTTGGCGGACTGGCAACCTTGCAGCTCTTCGGCATGCCCCTTGACCTCTATGGATTCATCGGGCTCTTTCTTCTGCTGGGTCTCATCAAGAAAAATGGAATCATGCTCGTGGACTTCGCCATCATGCGGCGAAGGGAAGGCCTCGGCGTCGAGGCCGCCGCCATCGAAGCCGCCATCGAGCGCGTGCGCCCGATCCTGATGACGACTTTCGCCGCGATTTTCGGGGCGCTTCCCATGGCGATGGGTTTTGGCGCCGACGGGTCCTCCCGGCAGCCGATGGGCCTCTGCATCGTCGGCGGCCTCATCGTTGCGCAAATCCTCACGCTTTTTTGCACGCCGGTCTTCTATATTTACATGGAATATTTCCAGGAACGCTATCTCGATAAGATTGCGTTCTTCAAACGCGGTGAGGACGAGGCGAAGCCGGTCGTCAAAGAGGTCCAACCGGTTTGATCTAGAAAAACAAAGTCCGAAAGCCCGCGGATCTGAATGGTGGTTGCCTGCGTATTCTTAATAGACAGGTCGATATTTATTTCGAGGAGCAGGCTATGTTAAAGAGGGAAAAACATCCAGCAGACGGCGGGGCAGACAGCAGCTTGGACGGATCTAACACAACTCAGGCTGATCGGGCGGAAGCCCCACCCGGCAACCCGGCCGCACAGATAGGCCGGCAGGACGACGATAGCAAGAGCGACGACGCCCTTGTCGTGAAACGCAGAGGCGTGCGCGAAGTTGAAGGCAGCGCGGTCTCCCATGGTCAGACGGTGACCGTGCGAGCGCTCACGCGCCGTCGGGCGCAGCCAACTGGGCGTGGCCGCCGGCAACGACTTCGTATTGTTATGGGGCTATTAGCACGTCTCCAGCACCTGCACGGGCCCGAGACACTCCCAATGCAGCGGCAGCGCTTTCGTTGTAACGAAAAGCGATTGCTTGTTCGAGGCACGCTTCTTTGAGACCGGAGTGCGTGAGCCGACGCATCGTGTTAAACTAGCTAAGCCTCACTAAACGTCCTCTGAACATTCTTGCGATGGGGAGCCTTCGTCAGTGCCCCGGTTTAACGACTCGAACCTGGGAACGCGGAGACGCCAAGGAAGACGGCAGAAGGTTCCGCTGGCGCGGAATGAAGCCATCCACCAGTGAAATCGCCGCGAATCTCCTCGCTGCGCGGCGGAGTCGATGATCAAAACTCTGTCGCATATGCGACAAAGATTGGTTCAATGCGGTGTCGCTTCATACTGCGCACGGCTTTGTGATGGCTCTTGGGTGCTCGCGCTTCCGTTCCCGCCGCCAGGACGAAGGTCCGTTCTGTAGCTTGGTCAACGCTGACGATGTCGTGACCGTCCGAGATATCCAATCGGCGACACGCGGTTGTCGGCATGCTGTAGGCAGGTCCCGGTTACGGACTGCGTTAAACCGGAGGCGGCTATTGTCAGCCGCCGATTTCCGCAGATCGGCCACGGAGTCGCGATCGTCCGCATCCGTGAGAATCCGCGGCGCTTTTTTTGGAGAGCCGGGCCGGGGCCAAGCTATCTGCCCGTCAAGGCTGGAAGGCCTTTGATCCGGTCGCCGGCAAGGATGCGGTTTCTGGCGAACCATCCCTGCTCCATCTCGAGCGCATAGGCGATATTGGAAAAGGTGCTTGGGACGGGTTTTTCGTCGAGTGGCCGGAGATCGTGAATCTCCAGAATCAGGCCGGACTGATTGATATAAGCGACCGAAAGAGGAAGGGTGGTATTCTTCATCCAGAAAGAGGCGTGTTCGGGCTCCGGCATGATAAAAAGCATCCCGCTGTCCGGGGCGAGACTCTTGCGAAACATCAGTCCAGTCGCGCGTTCCTGCGGCTCATCGGCAACTTCCGCGGTCACCACTTTTCCACCCACGCTGAGCGTGACGGCCGGCAAGGCAATTTGGGCGGCTTCCTGCGCGAGGATTTCCCCAACGATCAAAAGCAGGGCCAGAGCGATGCGATTCATGACTCGTGTGATAGCGGGACTTCCTATCGGACGAAATTGGTATCTTCGCATCCGTTTTCCGGCTTCCTTTGTTCTCAAAAAAACGATTGCCATTCCCTGCGTGGAATCTAGCTTGCGCAATTCGCCGGTATTTGGTCGCAAATAACCGCTAATCGCCGACTCAACGATGGCCAACTTCTTCCCCAAGTGGACGAATCAGCTTCCGTGGAAGCTGACGGTTTGCGTTGCCGTCCTGGGTGCGGCGATCACTGGCGGGATCACCTACTATTTTACTCCGAAATATACGCGCGTCGGCTATCAGCCAACGCAACCGGTCCCCTTCCAACATGATATCCATGTGCAGCAGCTTGGGATGGATTGCCGATACTGCCACAGTTTCGTCGAAGTGGCTTCGCACTCCAATGTGCCGAATGTGCAAACCTGCATGAGCTGTCACCAGCAAGTAAAGGCGCAGAGCCCGAAACTCGAGGCTGTGCGCGCGGCTTGGAACGGCGGCAAGGGTGACGGGCCGGCGGTGAATTGGGTGAGGATCCACAACGTCCCCGACTACGCCTATTTTAACCACGCGGTGCACGTGAACCGCGGGGTGAGTTGCTACTCCTGCCACGGCGCGATTAACGAGATGAAGGTCGTGTATCAGCATGAGCCCCAGAGCATGGCCTGGTGCCTCGAGTGCCACCGCGCGCCCGAGAATCACCTCCGGCCTCCTGAGGAAGTCTTTAACATGAACTGGAAAGCGGCTTCCGCGGATGCGCAGCGTCAACTCGGAACGAAATTCAAGGAAGAATGGGACGTCAATCCCCCCGTGACCTGCGGAGGCTGCCATCGATGAAACGCGTCTTCCACCATCCGCCCGGACCGAAAAAACCCACCATGTGGCGGAGCCTTGCCGAATTGGAGAATTCACCGGGCTTCGAGAGTGTCCTGCGGAGCGAGTTTCCGCGGGGCGCGGCGGTCTACGAGGATAGCGGTCTGACCAAGCGCGATTTCATGAAACTGCTGGGCGCGTCGATGACGCTCGCGGGCGTTGGCCTGACGGGTTGCCGCCGTCCCGAAGCGTATCTGGTGCCCTTCAACAAGGCCGTCGAATGGACGGTTCCCGGAAAGTTTCTCTACTATGCGACGGCGATGCCTCTGCGGCAGGGCGCCATGCCACTGGTCGTCAGCACCGTGGATGGCAGGCCGACCAAGATCGAGGGCAACCCTCTTCATCCTTGGAGCAATGGCGGAACGGACGCCTTTGCCCAGGCCAGTGTGCTGGATCTTTATGATCCAAACCGTTCGAAAACGATCAAGGAAAACGGCACGGAAGCGGGGGCGGACGTCTTTGCGAAATTCCTGAAAACCCTGGCTGATTCCGGAGCAGAAAATCTTGCCTTTCTCGTCGAGCGCAAGAATTCGCCGACCCGTGACCGCCTCCGCGGTGAACTCGAGGCCAAGTATCCGGGGATGATCTGGTGCGAGTATGAGCCGCTCGGGCCCCAAGAAACGGACAAGGCGATCGCAGCGTCCTTTGGGCCAGGAATACGCCTCATCCCAAAATTTGAACGCGCCGATGTCATCGTTGCGCTGGACAGCGAGTTTCTCAGCGGGAGCGAAAAGGGCGTCGGCTTTGCGCAGGGCTTCTTCCCGCGCCGGAATCCCGATCAGAAGGGAGCGCCGATGAATCGGCTCTACGTGGTCGAGAATCATTATACGGGCACCGGCGGACTGGCGGATCATCGTTACCGCTGCAAGGCGTCCCTCATCGGCGAATTCGCTAGCCAGCTCGCTGGCAAGGTCGCTGACGCCACCGGGGATGGCTCCCTGGTTTCGCTGGTGGAAGCGTCTCCGAAGACCGCAGCTTCTTTCGACGACACCTGGCTTACGGAATGCGCCAGGGATCTTTCCGCGAACCCAGGGCGGGGCATTGTGATCGCCGGCGAACAACAGCCCGCGTGGGTCCAAAGTCTTGTCTTCGCGATCAACCAAGCCCTCGGTAACAATGGCGCGACCATCCTCGGGGTCGATAGCGGGGAGAAGCTCTCCACTTCGATCAGCGACCTGGCCGCCGCAATCAAGACCGGCGCGGTGAAGACGCTCTTTGTTCTGGGCGGCAATCCTGCATACAACGCCCCGGCCGATCTCGACTTTTCAAATCTGCTCAAGAAGGTCTCCCAGCCCGTGCATCTCGGACTGTTCGAGGATGAGACCGCGAAACTTTGCCGCTGGCACGTTCCGGCCGCTCACTACCTCGAAGCGTGGGGCGATGTTCAGGCGTACGACGGAACCTACTCGGTCGTGCAACCGATGATTCTCCCACTCTGGAATGGGACAAGCGAGCTCGAAATCCTCGCTCAGCTTGCGGGGCGGCCAACGCCTCAGGGACCCGAATTGATCCGGGAGACATTCGTGCAGCGATTTGAGGCAAATGCGGACAAGTGGAATGCCGCTCTGCGCGTGGGCTTCGCTCCGGGCAGCGAGTTTCCCGAAGCGCCGCTTTCCTTCAACGCCTCCCAGGCCGTCGCGGAAATAAAGAGGGCGAAACCCGCGGCGGACGGGCTGGAGTTGGTTTTCCTGCAAAGCAGCAGCGTGGATGACGGCCGTTATGCGAGCAACTCGTGGCTTCAGGAAACGCCCGACTTCGCAACGAAGGTCACTTGGGACAATGTCGCTCTGGTCAGCCCGGCCACGGCGAAGAAGCTCGGGATCAAAGCCAACAATTTTGGCCCAATTTACAAGGTCGCGGAGAAGCTGGGAAACGACATCGATTTTGACATTGTCGCCGACATGATCGAGATCACGGCGGCCGGGACTTCCATCGTTGCCGCGGTCTTCGTCGCGCCGGGTCACGCGGACGATTCCATTTCTCTTGCGCTGGGTTATGGAAGGAAGGGTGTTTCCGCTCTCTTGGACAACGTGGGGTTCGATGCCTATCCTCTTCGCTCCACGGAGGCGTCGCGATTTCTTTCGGGTGTCGAAGTTAAAGTCACCGGCAAGACCTATCCGCTCGCCCAGACGCAGGAGCATCGCAGCATGGAGGGGCGCGATCTGTTTCGCGAGGGCACGCTCGAACGTTACCAGGCTGACCCGAAGTTCGCGCAAACCATGGGCATGGATGGTCACATTCCCCCAAACATTTCCCTCTACACTCATCCCCAGCTGACTTCTGAGGAACAATGGGGCATGACGGTGGACTTGAATACTTGCCTCGGCTGTAACGCCTGCGTCGTTGCGTGTCAGGCTGAGAATAACGTGCCGGTCGTCGGCAAGGATCAGGTGCGCCGAAACCGCGATATGGCCTGGATCCGCATCGATCGCTATTTCGCGGGCGAACCCGAAGATCCAGAAATGCTCGCGCAGCCCGTCATGTGCCAGCACTGCGAGAATGCTCCGTGCGAGACGGTTTGCCCGGTCAATGCCACGGTCCACAGCGAGGACGGTCTCAATTTGATGGCCTACAATCGATGCATCGGAACCCGGTATTGCTCCAACAATTGCCCTTGGAAGGTGCGCCGCTTCAACTATTTCGACTACAACCAGCGACCGCTCGATCAACTCTACGCGGGTCCGCTGGCTAAGAAGGGCATGGCCGACAGCCTCCAGATGTCGAAAAATCCCAACGTCACGGTCCGCATGCGCGGCGTGATGGAAAAGTGCACGTTTTGCATCCAGCGGATCGAAGAGGCCAAGATCGCGCGACTGGTGGAGGCCGGCGCGCGCAACAAGAACGAGGTCCCGATTCGCGAGTTCAAGACGGCATGCCAGCAGGCGTGCCCGAGCGATTCGCTCGTCTTTGGCAATATCAACAATACGGCAAGCCGTTTGCCGCGGCTCCGTGAAAGCGATCGAGCCTTCGTGATGTTGAAATACTTGAACGCGGCGCCCCGGGTGAGCTATCTGGCCCGCATCAAGAATCCCAACCCGAAAATGCCCGACGCAAACCGGGTCGGAAAAGCCAACGGCGAACCCCATCACGGAGGCGCTTCGGAAGGCGGCCATGACGGACACGGTTCTCCCGAACCTCACGGAAGCAAGGCGGAGGAGCACCACTAATGAGTTCCGCCGCTGCCAACAATAGAGGGGAGCATACGCATCCTCGCGTGTGCTGTTTGGCGTCCCGCCGAACATCGCTTTCCGGCGGGACGCCGGAAACTGCACGCGAGGACGCGTGTGCTCCCCGAAACACACGTGGGACGCGCCGCTGCAGTGAGTCGCCGTCCGCCGCGACAACGCGGTCTCGCCATGTGGTCCCCAAGAACCCCCTTTCCCATGGCTGACGCAACGACCACCACCGAACCGCGTCATCCCGCGGATCTCAGCCCCGACGAACGGGCCGTCCACCGTCCGCCGCTCGTGCTAAATCGGCGCACGATGGGATGGATCGGCAACTACGTTAGTTCCATTGTCGAGTCGAAGACGCCCTTGTGGTGGTGGGCGTGCATGGCTGTCACCACGCCCCTGGCACTCTCCCTATTCGGCTGCATCGTCTACCTGATCTCAACCGGCGTCGGTGTGTGGGGAAACAACATCCCGGTTGGCTGGGCGTGGGACATCACCAATTTCGTGTTTTGGATCGGTATCGGCCATGCCGGAACCCTCATCTCGGCGATTCTCTTCCTCACCCGGCAGAAGTGGCGCACGTCCATCAACCGCGCTGCCGAGGCCATGACGCTCTTTGCGGTCATTTGCGCGGCAATTTATCCTGGCTTCCACATTGGTCGCGTGTGGATGGCGTGGTTCATGGCTCCGGTGCCAAACTCGAATGGAATCTGGCAGAATTTCCGCAGCCCGCTGCTTTGGGACGTCTTCGCGGTTGGGACCTATTTCACCGTATCCGTGCTCTTTTGGTATACCGGACTCATTCCGGATCTTGCCACCCTGCGCGATCGCGCGACAACCAAGATCCGCAAGTTTGCCTATGGGATTCTCGCCCTGGGCTGGCGCGGCAGCAACCGCCATTGGCGGCACTACGAGATGGCCTATCTTCTTCTGGCGGGCCTCTCGACCCCGCTGGTCCTCTCCGTGCACTCGGTCGTATCCTTCGACTTCGCCACGTCGGTTATCCCGGGATGGCACACGACGATTTTCCCGCCATATTTCGTGGCGGGAGCCATCTTCGGGGGCTTTGCGATGGTGCTCACGATCATGATTCCGGCCTGCGCGCTCTACAAGCCGTTGCATGATCTTGTGACCATTTCGCACGTCGACAAGATGTGCAAAGTCATCGTTTTTACCGGGTCGATCGTGGGTTACGCCTACCTGATGGAGCTGTTTATGGCTTGGTACAGCGCGAATCCTTACGAGCGGGCGGCGTTCCTCTACCGCGCCACCGGTCCGTATTGGTGGGCTTATTTCTGCATGATGTTCTGCAACGTCGTTGCGCCGCAGCTTTTCTGGTTCAAGTATTTTCGCACGCACCTGGTTTGGGTTTGGATTATTGTCCAATTTCCGAATGCGGGGATGTGGTACGAGCGTTTCGTAATTATTGCCACCACGCTCGCCCGCGACTTTACGCCTTCTGCATGGGGCATGTTTCATCCCACCTGGGTGGACATCACCATGTTCATTGGGTCGCTGGGTCTTTTCTTCACACTGTTCCTGCTTTTCATTCGTTTCCTGCCGATGATTTGCATGTTCGAAGTCAAGGCGGTGCTGCCGGAAGCCGATCCGCATCATGGAGGGAAGCATTAGAATGCCATCCAACGTCTCCGGAGATCCCGAAGCCCCTCTCTACGGTGTCGCCGCCGAATTCGATTCCGCGGGCGAGCTCTTTCACGCTGCCGAGAAGATGCGCGATGCGGGCTTTACGCGGTTCGACGTCTTTTCGCCGTTTCCCATTCACGGCATGGATGCCGCCATGGGTTTAAGACGTTCGCTGCTCGGCAAGATCATTTTCCTTGGTGGTCTCACAGGTTTTGTCTCAGCCGTTGCGCTCCAATTCGTGCCTAGTTCGATCCTTTTTCCGCTCATCGTCATGGGAAAGCCGACCAACCTCTTTACGGTGCCGGCATTTTTCCCAATCATGTTCGAGTTCACGGTGCTCATCTCGGCCTTCACGGCGACGTTCGGAATGCTCATTATGAACGGGTTACCCCGGTTGAATCACCCGATGTTCAACTGGGAAAGGTTCAAACGCGTGAGCGACGACAAGTTTTTCTGCGTGATCGAAGAGAGAGATCCGAAGTTCGCCGAGCGGGAAGTGAGAGACTTTCTGGAATCGCTCGGCGGTCGCAACATCACCAGAGTGCACGGAGACTGAGCAGCAGGCTGCAAGCTTTTCGATGACCGCCGAATCTACCAACCAGCCACTCTCGGGCAGGGCCGCCTCACCTCTTGATGAGCTTTTCGAGATCGTCGCCAAAGACCCATTCCAGCCCGGCAAACCGCGATGCTGAAATACTTTTTCATCATCTTCGCGTTCCTTTTGCTGGTCGTAATTGCTATGGCCGGGTTCCGGGGTCAGAAGTCGGGCCGGCCACCAATCGAGATCTTCCCGGACATGGATCGGCAGCCCAAAGTGAAGGCGCAGACACCTAGTGATTTCTATGCGGACGGGCGCGCCGCGCGTCCGCCGGTAGACGGCACGGTCCCGCTCGGCTATTCAATGCCGATGCATAAGCTTGTGGACGGTTCGGTCGGCCAGGCGACCGGGCCGTATAAGCAGATCATCTTCTCCAGCTCGCCAGATTATATGGATACAGGCAAAATGGGCGAGAACTGGGGCACCGGCATCCCTTTTGAGGTTTCTCCGGCGGTCATGATGCGCGGGCAGCAGCGGTTCGGAATCTATTGCGCGGCCTGCCACGGTGCCACCGGCGCAGGCAACGGGATGGCTCAGAAGTTCGGCCTGAATACGGTGCAAAGCCTCCTGCAGGACCGTATCCGCACGATGTCCGACGGGGAGGTCTTTGACACAGTTTCTCACGGAAAGAACACGATGATGGGCTACGGGGATCGGATTCAGGTGATCGACCGCTGGGCCATCATTGCCTACCTGCGCGCTTTGCAGAAATCCCAGGGCGGAGCCACCGTGGCCGACGTGCCAGACCAGGAGCGAACTCAGTTGGAATCCCAATAGAATGAATCATTTCTACGACGACGAGCCGCAGCCTGAGTTCTTCGACTACAAGCACGTTGGAGGACGTTTTCTCGGCCTGGTCGGCATGGCCGTGCTCGCATTCGCGGCGGTGCTGGTTGGTGCTTTCTTCGATGCCAGACAGTTCGCCTTTTCTTATCTTTTCGCCTACACGTTTTTCTTCACGATTTGTATGGGCGGCTTGTTTTGGACGCTCGTGCATCATGCGGTGGATGCCGAATGGAGTGTAGTGGTCCGGCGGCAATTGGAAAACATCGGCAGTCTGTTAGCGGTGATGGCGATCCTGTTCATCCCGCTTCTTGCGGTGGGGCCGACGCTTTGGAGATGGATGCTGCCCGAAAATGCTCACGATCCGCTGCTCCTCGAAAAAGCCGCTTACCTCAACAAGCCCTTCTTTTACACAAGGGCGATCATCTATTTTGTCTTCTTCGTTGTCTCGTCTTCGTTCCTTCGGGCCTTCTCGATTGCGCAAGACAGCGATGGCGCTCCGGTTTACACCATCTTGAATCGTCGGGTGACCTTCTCGAGCGCCATCCCCTTCGCGGTGTGCCTGACGTTTGCCGCCGTGGACTGGCTGATGGGCCTGGATTACCACTGGTTTTCGACAATGTGGGGCGTGTATATTTTCGCCGGCACCGCGTTGAGCTCCATGTGCGTGTTGGTTCTGATCATCACCGCCTTGCGCGCATCCGGGTACCTGCGGGAAGTGGTGACGCTTGAGCATTACCACATCATGGGCAAGCTGATGCTCGCGTTCACGATCTTTTGGGCCTACATCGGCTTCAGCCAGTACATGCTCATCTGGTACTCGAACATACCGGAAGAGACCGTTTACTTTCTGCGCCGAAATACAGCGAGCTGGTGGTACCTGAGCCAGTTCCTGGTCATTGGGCATTTCTTCGTGCCGTTCCTCTTCCTGCTTTTCTACCGGGGCAAGAAAACGCCTTCCTTTCTCTGCGGGATGTCAATCTGGATACTTATCATGCACCTCCTGGACATCTATATCGTTGTGCTGCCCCCGCTGCACGTGGCAGGTGTCCGCCCAAGTCCGCTCGACTTTTTCAGCCTCCTTGCCATCGGCTGCACGCTGGCGGCTGTCTTCCTCAAGCGTCTTGGTGATTCGTCCCTTTACCCCGTTCGGGATCCGCGTCTGGCGAAATCCATCGCCCTGAAGAACTGATGCAAACGCCCGCCCAGTCCAAACCGTTTTGGCGGGTTCTCGCCGGCGGACTGATTTTCCTCCTGCTCTTCTTGCTGGCGGTGAGACTGCTCACGCGCTGGGCCCCCGTGCCCGACGAGGATGCCGCCCGCGCCGCTGAGCGTGCCAAAGTCTACGCGGACCTGCAGGCCGAAAATGCGAAGAAGCTGGAAACCTATGCGTGGGCGGACAAGGCCAAGGGCGCCGTGCAAATTCCTATCCAGCGCGCCATGGAACTCGCCGTTGCCGAGCTGAATTCCAAGCAACCGGTGCCCGCCGGCCCGATCGCCACCCCGGCTCCGTCACCCGAGGCTTCTCCCGCAGCATCACCATCACCCGCTGCGACGCCAGCGAAGCAATCCACGGCCAATCGATGAAGAGGCCAGCAACAGAGGCTTTTGCTTGAGAAGATGAACTCACTTGACGTGGAAGTTACGCCAGCCATGAAAGTTGGGGCCGGAATGCGATTTCCCGTAATCCTGTTTTTCTCGTCGGCCGCCTTCTGGCTGGTTTTCGGATCCTTCTTGAGTTGCCTGGCAGCGTGGAAACTCGTTGTTCCTTCTCTGCTGGACGGCACCGGCTGGCTGACCTACGGCAGGATCCAATCGGCAGCTGAAAACGCTTTGGTGTACGGTTGGGCGTCTCAGGCGGGGATCGGCCTCGGCCTTTGGCTGCTGGCGCGTCTCGGTCGAACGGCGCTCGGCTCCGAGAAGCTCCTGATTACCGCGGGTCTCTTCTGGAACCTTGGGGTGCTTCTTGGTGTATGCAGCATCATTGCCGGGGCTGGGCGGGCAATCGAGGGGTTGGAGTTTTCAGGCGCGGCGGCGGCGATTCTGCTTATTGCTTACGCGTGCATTGGCATTTGGAGTTTGATTCTGCTACGCGATCGCGCATCGGATGGGCTCTACGTTTCCCAATGGTATTTGCTCGTGGCCTTCCTTTGCTTCCCGTGGCTTTATGCGACGGCGAACATGCTCCTGATCTGGCGCCCGGTGCAAGGGTCTGCGCAGGGGCCGATTGCCAGCTGGTATTCGGGAAGTCTGTTTTGGCTTTGGCTCGTGCCGCTCACCCTGGCAGGCGTCTATTATCTCGTTCCCCACATCGCGCGTCGCCCGGTGCGGGCTTACCCGTCGAGTGCCCTCGCCTTCTGGTGCCTGACTCTGCTCGGCGGTTGGATCGGCACGAGGCAATTGATTGGCGGCCCGGTTCCTGCCTGGATGGGCAGCGCGAGCGTCGCCGCGAGCATCATTATGCTAATTCCGGTGACGGTTATTTGCATCAACACGCTTGGCACGTTCAGCGGGCGTGCCATTCCGCCAGTTCCGGAAGCCTCCTTCACCGTTTTTGCATTGGTTTGTTTTGCCGGGGTCGCCCTGCAAGGGGCGGCGACTCCGCTGCTCTCTGCGGTGACACATTTTTCCGATTACTCGATAGCCGAGAATGTGCTGGCTATCTTCGGCTTCATCAGCATGGGGCTCCTTGGCGCTTTGCATTATGTCGTGCCGCGCCTCACGGGAAGGGCTTTCGCGCCGCGGGACGCGACCTGGCATTTCTGGCTTTCTGCGTCCGGCGTGGCGACAATGTTTCTGGCACTGACCTTCGGCGGCGTCATTCAAGGATTCGCGCTCTATGACCCGGGCGTTGAGTTTATGAGCTCGGTCACTTTGGCGGCGCCGTTCCGTGGAATCTACGCGCTGGGAACCCTCGTTTTTCTGGGTTCCTGTCTGGCCTTTGCCGCGGCTTTCACGCGAAATCTTCTCGGGGGACAGGCGCCCTCAAAGACGCCTCGGGTTTACCCGGAGCCATCGGAAATCGTGAAAGCATGAGCAGGCTGCCCCCGCTTCTCTTTGGCATTTTTCTGGTCTTCACCGCCGCTTGGTTCGGTGTGGTCGGCTATTCGTATCTGCAACTCGGCCGTATGGAACCGGTCGTCGACGAAAACACCGGCGACGTCAATCCGCCGCCGCTTTCCGGTCTCGCGACGGCTGGGCAGAGAGTATACGCGGCGAATGGTTGTGTTTCGTGCCACACCCAGCAGGTCCGCTCCGGCGCTTTCTCGACCGACGTGGAGAAGAAGCTTGGGCCGCGCCCGACAGTCGCGCGAGACTATTTGCGCGAAAGCCCGGCATTTCTTGGAAGCCTCCGCATTGGACCCGATCTCACGAATGTCGGTCTGCGATCCAGCGAGGTGAATTGGTTTCACAAACACCTTTACGAGCCCGCCGCGACGACCCCCGGCTCCAACATGCCTTCCTATCGTTTCCTCTATGAATACCGGAGAATCGTGGGCCAGCCTAGCGCGGAAGCCGTGGTGGGACTCAAAGGTCCGCATGCGCCGCGGCCCGGATATGAAGTGGTCCCCAGCGAGGACGCCAGGGTGCTGGTGGCATATCTTCTCTCCCTGAAGCGGGACTATTCGCTGCCGGAAGCCGAACCCCTTCAATAAAGCCGTGACCAGCAAGCCTACCAAAGACATTCCGCAAGAGACGGACCTCGTGCGACAGCATGAAGAGCTGTTGCGCGAGGCGAGCAGCTCACGAGAGGGCGCAGAGTTGCTTTCTCCCTGGCTCGTTGTCGGATTTCTTGTCGTGGTGTTTTTTGGCGCCGGCTATCTCTTTTGGAACAGCGGCGGATTCAAGGCGAGCGTCTTCAACCCCTCGCGCGTCGCCTGGGATGGCGCAGGAAGCGGCGGCGCAGCCGCAGCGCCCGATCCCATGGTGATCGGCAAACGCATCTTCACGCAAAACTGCGCCGTTTGTCACCAGCAAACAGGTTTGGGAGTGGCTGGCCAATTTCCTCCGCTGGTTGGCAGCGAATGGGTGCTCTCACAGGACTGGCATGGAGATAACCACATTGTGAAAATTGTCCTCCATGGCTTCCAAGGGCCGATGACTGCGAAGGGCCAGCAATTCAACAATGTCATGGCGCCGTGGGGAAAAGTGCTAAAGGACGAGCAGATCGCTGCTGTGCTAACGTATGTGCGAAATGAGTGGGGAAACAAAGCGCCTCCAATATCGAAAGATTTTGTTGCGAAAGTTCGCGACCGGACGAAGGACCGCACTGAGCCGTGGTCGCAAAAGGAACTTCAAACCATTGGAAGAGAGCTCGTGCAGGAGGCCGCCGCTGCTCCCGCCCCGGCTGGCGCCCCGCCAGCGCCAGCAGCAACGCCTGGAAAATGAGAAGGAGTTTGCATCGAGGTGAAAAAAGCGCTCCGGTGAGCGGCCCGCCGACAATGACGGTGTCCGCTGTAATTTCGCCGTTAACGCGCCGGGCAGTTTTCTTCCTCATTCCAACGCTTTGGGGCTTTTCGAGCGCCTTCGCGCAACAGCGAAGCGGAAATCTCTATTGGATACCGCCGAATTATACGGTGGGGGGTGAGCAGATCGACAGCATTCTCTATTTCATCTTTTGGCTCACCCTTTTCGTTTTCATCGCGGTTCAGGCAGTCCTGATTGTCTATCTTTTCAGGTATCGCCGCCGGGCGGGTCACACCGCGCATTATTCCCACGGCAACAACGTCCTCGAGGTTGTCTGGACGACGATACCGGTGCTCATCTTTCTTGGCCTCGCCATCTACAGCAACCGGGTGTGGGCCGAGCTCCATAGCGACCCCCCGCCGGACGCCTTGCAGATCAATGTTTCCTCCTTCCAGTTCGGCTGGGACTTTCGCTATCCGGGCACTGACGGAAAGCTCGGCGCGGTCGATGTTCGAAAGATATCCAACGACAACAAATTTGGCGTTGAAGAGAGCGACGAAGCCGGCAAAGACGATTTCACCTCGACGGAGTTCGTCATTCCTGTTGGGAAGCCGATTCACATCATTCTCAATTCCCGCGACGTGATCCATTCCTTCTACGTTCCATGGTTCCGGCTCTATCAGGACGCCGTGCCCGGCCGCACGATCTCGTGGGTCTGGTTCCAAGTCGAGCGTCCGGGCAATTTCGAGCTTGCGTGCAGCCAGCTTTGTGGGACCGGTCACTATAACATGAAGGCGCCCATTCGAGTTCTATCCCAGGAGGAATATGACAAGTGGTTTGCCGGTAAGGTGAAGGCTGCAGCGACGGCCCGGCTTCGCCAGCAATCCACCTCGCAGCAATTCGCCTCCAAGTGAACTATCAGCCACGAATAAACGGCTTTTCAATCTAAGCACATGAGCGCCATCATTGCAGAAGAACCTCCTCACGAAACCGTCGAGGAGGCGCATCATCCCAAGGAGTCGTTCTTCCGGAAGTATCTCTGGACGTACGACCACAAGATGATCGGTGTCCAGTATCTCTGGACCGCGTTATTTTTCTTGTTCCTGGGAGGCGGGCTCGCCTTGCTTGTTCGTTATCAACTGGCCTGGCCGAACACGCCAGTGCCGGTCATCGGCCATCTCTTGCCCGCGACCGTTGCGGCCGACGGTGCGATTATCCCTGGCGGCTATAACATGCTCGTGACCATGCATGCCACGGTCATGGTTTTCTTCGTGATCATGCCTTTGCTTATCGGGACGTTCGGAAACTTTCTCATTCCTCTTCAAATCGGGGCAGGGGACATGGCGTTTCCGCTGCTAAATGAGATCAGTTATTGGTTGTATTTTCTTTCCGGTATTTTTCTGCTGAGCGCGTTTTTCGTTCCGGGCGGCGCACCGGGGACCGGTTGGACGGCGTATGCCCCTTTGAGTGCGGTGGGCGCCTACAACGGGACGCAAATGGGGCAAAGTCTCTGGGGAGTCGCGATTTTCGTCAACGGCCTGTCTTCGATCGCGGGCGCGACCAATTACATCACGACAATTGTCAATATGCGGTGCCCGGGCATGAGTATGTTTCGCATGCCCCTGTCGGTGTGGGCGCTGTTCATTACCGCGATTCTGCTGGTTCTCGCCGTGCCAGTTCTATCAGCCGCTGCGGCGATGCTCTTCTGCGATCTCAACGTGGGAACAAGCTTCTTCAAGCCGGCGGGCGGTGGCCAGCCTCTGCTTTGGCAGCACCTCTTCTGGTTCTTCGGGCATCCGGAGGTTTACATCTTGATTCTTCCGGCCATGGGTCTCACCTCCGACATCATCGCGGTCTTCTCGCGAAAGCCGATCTTCGGTTACAAGGCGATGGTCTACGCCATTATCGCCATCGCGTTTCTCGGCTTTATCGTTTGGGGTCACCACATGTTTGTCAGCGGCATGAACCTCACCCTCAGCGCGGCGTTCTCCGTCTCCACGATGTTCATCGCAGTGCCCTCGGCCATCAAGACGTTCAACTGGCTTGGAACGGTTTGGCGCGGGTCGATTGAGTTCACCACGGCCATGTGCTTCGCCTTGGCCTTTGTCTCGATGTTCGTCATCGGCGGCCTGAGCGGCATTTTCATGGCCTCAACGCCGGTGGACCTGTTTATCCATCACACCTACTTCATCGTCGCTCACATCCATTACGTGCTTTTTGGCGGAAGCATCATGGCGCTCTTCGGCGCCCTCTATTTCTGGTTCCCGAAAATGTTTGGTCGAATGCTCAACGAGAAGCTGGGCATGGTGCACTTCATCCTGACTTTTATCTTTTTCAACCTGACGTTCTTCCCGATGCACAATCTCGGTCTTGGGGGAATGATGCGCCGCATCGCCGATCCGCCCGTCTACGAGCACTTGAGGCAGCTCCAGCCCTTGAATCAGATCTCCACGGTCGGCGCGATCGGACTGGGCTTCACGACGTTCCTGTTCATTTGGAATATCATCATCTCCTTGCGCAACGGGCCAAAGGCCCCCGCGAATCCGTGGCATGCAAACACCTTGGAATGGACTGTTCCGTCCCCTCCCGGACACGGCAACTTTCCCAGAACCCCCACCGTCTATCACGGTCCCTACGAATACAGTGTGCCAGGCTTGGAAAAGGACTATCTTCCCCAAACGGAGAAGGCGCCCGATCATGTGAAACTGGAGGCGCACTGATGGTATGATCGGTGCCTGGACCGTCTCGCGCGCCGCAGTCCACTGGTGGGCGGTTCTCACGGCCGTCCTGACTTTTATTTTGCTTTGCAGCGGCGGGCTGGTGACTTCGCACGGAGCGGGAATGGCCGTGCCCGATTGGCCCAACACCTTCGGCTATAACATGTTTCTTTTTCCGGTCTCGCGCTGGGTGGGCGGCATTTTTTATGAGCATACCCACCGTCTGATCGCCTCGGGCATCGGGTTGATGACGGTGATTTTGTCAATCGCCCTGTGGAAAGTTGAACCGCGGCGGTGGGTCAGGATCTTCGGCGCGTGCGCGGTTGTTGGGGTGTGCCTGCAGGGTCTTCTCGGCGGACTGCGGGTCGTCCTGATCAAGGACGAAATCGGGGTGTTTCATGCCCTGCTGGCCCAGTCGTTCTTTATCGCGATCTCGCTCCTTGCCATCGTAACCGGACGGCAGTTTGTGGAGAGGCGCTGGGCCGACTACGAACCGCATCCGACTTTGCGCTGGTGGGCGTTGTGCGCGACGGGTCTCATCTTCCTGCAGCTCGGCATCGGTGCCACCATGCGCCATGAACATATCGGCCTGTCGATACCGGATTTTCCGCTGGCTTATGGAAGCTGGCTTCCAGACACAAGCGCGGAGGCGATCCAGAGAATCAATGCGGAACGACTGGCCGCGGGAGAGATGAAAACAAATGCATCGCAAATCTGGATTCAAATGGCCCATCGCCTGGTGGCGTTGGCGATCGCCGCCGCCGTGCTCGCAGTTTTTTGGAAGGGAAGGCATGGGACCCGGGCAGTGAGGTTTTGGTCGATGATTTGGGTAGCGATGATTCTTGCGCAAATTGGGCTTGGCGCTTGGACGATCTGGTCAAACAAGGCCGCAGATATCGCCACTTCCCACATGATACTTGGCGCGCTTGCCTTGCTGGTCGGCGCCCTGATGACCTTTCGGCTCTTTTGCGGTGCACGAACCCAGGATTTCGTTTTGCCAGACGCGCCAAATGCGAGTTTGATGGAGCGCATCGCATGAAAACCGCCACAATCGCCACTTCGCGCTTTGAGACGTTGGTCGGCGACCTTTCCGAGCTGGTCAAAGCGAGGCTTTCGCTCCTGGTCCTTCTTACCACGCTGGTGGGATTCCTGATGGGCTGGCACGGACCGGCCAATTACCTTCTCCTGGCCGCCACTCTGACCGGCACGGCGCTTTGCGCCTGTGGCGCGGCGGCATTGAACCAATGGTGGGAGCGCGACTCTGATGCTCGTATGAAGCGCACCCAGCAACGTCCGCTTCCCGGCAAACGCATGCATCCAAGCGATGCTCTCCTCTTCGGCCTGCTTTTTTCTCTCTCTGGCCTGGCCGTGCTTTTCATCTTCACGAACATCCGCGCCGCGCTTCTGGCGCTCATTACGATTACGATCTACCTGCTCGTCTACACGCCGATGAAACGGATCAGCTCGCTGAATACGCTGGTGGGCGCGATTCCGGGCGCGTTGCCCCCGCTTATCGGCTGGGTGGCAGCTGTCGGACACTATACGCTCGAAGGCGGATTGCTCTTTGCCATTCTGTGGTTCTGGCAGATGCCGCACTTCCTCGCAATTGCTTGGATGTACCGCGAAGACTACGCGAGAGCAGGTTTTGTCATGCTGTCCAACTCCGATCCTCAGGGATTTGTGACTGCGCGGCAGGCGTTCCTGTACTCGGGCTGTCTTCTCATCGTGAGCTTGACACCCGCACTGTTTTTCTATGTCTCCGCCTGGTATTTCTTTGGCGCGCTGGTCCTGGGCGTCGCCTTCTGCGCGACGGCGCTCCGTTTTCTGATCCGGCGCACCCGTGCGTCAGCTCGAACGCTTTTTCTGGCGTCGATCCTCTACCTCCCTTTGCTCCTCGGCCTTCTGGTGGCCGCGCGCCGATGAATGAGAAACAGGAGAAATTTCTGGCTCATGCTGGCGCTTTGGCTCTTTGCAGCCGCTCTGTGCGCCACGGTGGTCGTCTTGATGCTGCTGCGCGGCCCGGCCGTTGTCCCCTGAGCAATGAAACACGCTCCGCGCATGAACGCGGCATTAGCGCCGTTACGACCATGAGAAACTCAAACCTGCCACCTGCCGCGGTAGTCGGATCCGCTCTATGAGCTCGGCTGTCCTGTCACACAGCGAACACGCGGGTCACGTCAAGGCCCCGCCGGAAACCTGCCGATTCGGCATGATTACGTTTTTGGCCTCCGAGGCGATGCTGTTTTCCGGGCTGATCGGTGGATACATCGTGCTCCGCCTTGCGCGCGGGGAAGCGTGGCCGCCGGCGGGAGCGCCGGACATCGGGGTTCAGTGGCCCTTGTCCAGCCTGAACCTGGTGATGATCGCGAATACGCTCATCCTGGTGGGCAGCAGCTTTCTCTTTCACAACGCCGAAGCGGCCATCAAGAAGAAAGGAAAATCCGGTCTCTTCTGGCTCTTTGCCACAATCGTGGCGGGGTCAATCTTTCTTTCCGTGCAGGCCTGGGAGTGGAATCACCTCCACCATGAAGGGCTTTGGTTCGACACGCATGGAATCTATGGCTCGTGCTTTTTCGTGATGACCGGCTTTCACGGCGCGCATGTCTTCATCGGCATTCTCCTGATTCTATGGTGCTTCCTGCGCCAGCTCTTCACCCGCTACTACCGGCCGGGGCGCACCACCTCGCTCGATAACATCGGTCTCTATTGGCACTTCGTCGATGTCGTCTGGATCTTCCTCTTCACCATCCTCTACGTCCTCTAAGCCGCCCGCCCAGGACGAGAGCCAAACGCCGGCGCGGATCCCGCGTCTCGGCTGGGTCATCGCGTTTCTTGTCATCACGATGCTGATCGCATGGGCCTACACACAATTCAGCGCCGACATCCGAGCCCGCCGGACGGCATCGCGCCTGGAGCGGTTGGCTCCCGCTCCTGAGTTTCAGTTCACCGCGCAGGACGGGAGTGCTGTTTCGAGCGCCGATTTCAAAGGAAAAATCTGGGTCGCCAATTTCATTTTCACCCGGTGTGCCGGCCCTTGCCCCATCATGACGACCCGGATGGCGGCATTGAATCAAGCGCTCGGAGGAAAGACTCAGGATGTCGAACTTGTCTCGTTTACGGTCGATCCTGATTACGACACTCCGGAAGTGCTCAAGGAATACGGTAAACAGGTTGGCGCGACGCCGGAACGATGGAAGTTTCTGACCGGACCGAAGGATCAAATCGAAACCACGGTCATGAAAGGATTTCTTCAGGCGCTCGCAAAAGAGCCGTCCGGCGCGCCAGTTCATTCGACTCGCTTTGTGCTGGTTGATCGAGATGGTTGGATCCGAGGTTTTCCAGACGGTAACGATCCCGAAATTGCGCAAAAGCTTCTGATGGACATCGGCGACCTCTTGCGTGAGGCTCCAGGTGTTGGAAAGAGGTGAACTCTCGGTGACACGCATGAGGAAATTGACATTTCCGGCCCTTGCGCTCGCGGCTTTTTTTTCGGCCGCGGAATGCCTGATGGCCTGCGTGGGGTGCCGCGAACCCGGGTCCGAGACGATTGCGAAGGAATCGCCGACCGTTCTTGCCGGCTGGGCGTTTTCCTGGAGTGTGCTCTTCATGCTCGTCCTCGTCTTCGCGATCGTAGCGGGCATGTCCCTTTATATCTGGCAGACGTGCCGGCGGTTGGAAAGGGAAGCAGCCCTCCGGGTCTCGGGCGGATGAGCGTCAGCGATCTCCCTGCGCTCAACGCCTCCCTCAACGCCCTCGCGACAGTCCTCCTGACGGCAGGTTTCGTATTCATCAAACAACGGCGAATACCAGCTCACCGGGCGTGCATGGTCACCGCGTTTGGGGTCTCCTGCGTCTTTCTCGTCACCTATGTGATTCACAAGATCTTGATGCGAGGGGTTCACACACCATTCGGCGGTGAGGGGGTGATCCGCAATATTTACTACACCATGCTGATCTCTCACATCATTCTGGCAATAGTGATTGTCCCTTTGGTGCTTGTGACATTAAGGCATGCAGTGGCCGCACGCTTTGAGGCGCACAGAAAATGGGCCCGCTGGACTTTTCCGCTCTGGTATTATGTCTCCGTAACAGGAGTCCTCGTTTACTTCTTCCTCTACCAGTGGTTCCCCCACCAGTGAACGGCCTGGAGCATCCCGGAATTCTTGATGCGCTCGCGCATGACGAGCGCGCGGACAAGCTCGTTCTCGCAATGTACGAAGCGCGTCCGTGGTTGGGCGAAGAGATGCAGCTCTTTCAACTTCAGGAAAAACTTAACGCCTATCTCTCCTTCATTCTCGATGGAGAGTTGGGCGAGACATATCCGGAGCTCGCGGGGAAGCGCGTCGAGATTCAATTGCGCACCGTGCACGAGCCCGACGCCAAAGCCTTTGACCTCATTCGCCGTGTGCGTGAGCAGCTTGATTTGCAGCGGATCACTTTCGAGGTCGTCCGGATCGAAGCTCCCTAATCCAACGCCTGCGAGGGACTGGCTCAACGGAAGCCTGAGTGCCGTATCCGGTGCTGGCAGCGGCGCGCATTAGCTGCGCGCGTCGATTGTGGCATGGTTATTGCTCTTGTCGGAACGGGACTTGTCGCCGCTAGTTCAGGGATGTTGGCGAACAGAAAGCAACATTACGAAGAACAATCAGGATAGAAACGAGCACTTATGAATTTTATTCTCAAAACCCTCCGCGCCACACTTTGTTGCAGTCTGCTTATCGCAGGCCTTCTTCCGGCTCGCGCGGCCGAAGATACGGTGAAGGTGGGCATCCTCCATTCTCTTAGCGGAACGATGGCCATTAGCGAAACCTCGCTTCGCGACGTCTTGCTTTTCGCAATCGATGAGATCAACGCCAGCGGCGGCGTGCTTGGCAAGAAGCTGGAGCCGATTGTCGTGGACGGCGCATCGAACTGGCCGCTGTTTGCAGAGAAAGCCAAACAACTCCTCGAGCAGGATAAGGTGGCGGTCACATTTGGATGCTGGACCTCCGTAAGCCGCAAGTCCGTCCTCCCGGTTTTCGAAAAGTACAAGGGATTGCTTTTCTATGCGGTCCAGTATGAAGGCGAGGAGCTTTCCCCAAGTATCTTCTACACGGCGGAGGCCGTAAATCAGCAGGCGACTCCTGCGGTTGACTACCTTCTCGCTGAGGGAAAGAAGAAGTTCTATTTGCTGGGGTCAGATTATGTGTATCCGCAGACGACGAATTTGGTCCTCTTGGAATATCTTCTGAGCAAAGGCGTTCCTATCGAAAACATCGGGGGCGGACTCCGGAAGGACGATTCGGGAAAAGTTATTAGTGCGGGCAAATACACGCCGTTCGGGCACACCGACTACCAGCAGATTGTCGGAGAGATCAAGCAATTTGCAGCCAGCGGCGATGCTTGCGTGATCAACACGCTCAATGGTGATACGAACGTTCCCTTCTTCAAGGAATACGCCGCTGCGGGCCTCAACGCCGAGGATTGTCCGGTGGTGTCATTCTCAATCTCCGAGGATGAATTCCGGGGACTTCCGGCGAAGGACCTTGTCGGCCAACTTGGCTGCTGGACCTACTTCATGTCTCTGGACTCACCCGGGAACAAGAAGTTTGTCGAAGATTTTCAGAAGTGGCTCAAGAAGACAAACGCTCCCGGGATCGTGAAGGAGAATCGGGTGACCTGCAGTCCAATGGTCCTGTCCTACGATGGCGTCTACCTGTGGAAAAAGGCCGTCGAAAAAGCCGGCTCTTTCGATGTTGAGAAAGTCGTTGCCGCTCTTGAATCAGGAATCGCCTTCGATGGACCGGGGGGAACTGTCACCACGCAAAAGAATCACCATCTGACGAAAAACGTCTATATCGGTGAGACGGAGGCAGACGGTCAGTTCAAGGTGATCGAATCCTTCGACGGCATTGTCGGCGAACCCTTCCTGAAGGGAACATTCAAGGAGAAGAAGGTTTCGAGTGCTTCGTCAACCGAATAGCGGCGGTCCGCGGGCGTCCAGGGAAGCGACGCACGGTGTTCGGCCTTATCGTTGAAAGCATGAGGGGATATCTTCGCGTCTCCCTCGCCGCCGCCACCATTCTTCTCGCGACGGCAACTGCCCAAGCGGACGATGCCACGGCGCGAAGTCTGCTTGCGAAGGCAATCGTTTCCACCAACGTCAAGGAGCAGGTTGAATTGGTCGGCAAGC
This sequence comes from uncultured Verrucomicrobiae bacterium, assembly GCA_963731945.1. Classification (GTDB taxonomy): domain Bacteria; phylum Verrucomicrobiota; class Verrucomicrobiia; order Chthoniobacterales; family Terrimicrobiaceae; genus DASTFP01. The sequence continues at coordinate 197,967 of CAVSXN010000016.1, forward strand.
TGGCTGAGACGGGATCCGAAATCGCTCCGACCCTACTCAACGCGTGGCGGGAGGGGAAAGTGTTCATCCACGAGACACCGGACGGACAAAAGATCCCCTTCGTGAGGGCGGACGGCAAGGCGACGCGGATCGATGACGGGAGCCCAATTGAAGCTTCAGAGACGACTCCTGCTGAGTCGACGACAAAGCTACGCAAGGCGATGAAGAATACGCTCGATGTCCTCACGATCGCCGGCCCCGATCCGCAGGGTCGCCGCGCGGCCATCACAAAGCTGGGGATGACCCAGAACGCCGCTTATCTCTCCATTTTCGAGGCCCGACTCGCGGTGGAGAAAGATGCGTCGGTCCTGAGGTCCCTTCGGGAAGCCATCGCGATCACCCAGCTCGCAGGCACCGACAATGCCGCCAAGATCGCCGCGATCGATTATCTGGCGAAAAACCGTGTCATAAGGAGCCTCGACTCGCTGAAGAAGCTTTCCTCCGATTCCGATCCTCAGGTTGCGGCGGCGGCAAAGACGGGCGTAACGAACCTCGAGGGATACCTTCGCTGGGTCGAGGTGTGGGGGACGCTTTTTCGCGGGCTGAGTCTGGGCTCGATTCTTTTGATTGCAGCTCTTGGCTTGGCGATCACCTTCGGTCTCATGGGCGTCATCAACATGGCGCACGGCGAGATTATCGTTGTCGGCGCTTACACCACCTACCTGGTTCAGAACATTTTCGGAGCGGGAGTGTTTCTTTCGTTTTTCGGATTCAACCTGAACATTCCCGGCTTTCATTTTGGGGGCGCGCTCTACGAGAGCTATTTTCTCTTCGCGATTCCGATCTCGTTTCTCGTGGCGGCCGGGGTTGGGATCGCTCTCGAACGCGGCGTCATCCGGTTTCTTTACAGCCGGCCGCTGGAGTCCCTCCTGGCGACGTGGGGAGTTTCCCTCGTGCTTCAGCAGCTTTTCCGTCTGATTTTCGGCGCCAATAACGTCCAGGTTTACTCGCCGAGTTGGCTCAGCGGAAACTTCACCGTCAGCGATGTGTTGCTGGGATGGAACCGGCTTTTCGTGATCGGTTTTGCAATTGCGATCGTCGTCCTCGTCTGGTTGCTTCTGACGAGGACGCCACTCGGCCTGCTCATCCGCGCGGTCATGCAAAACCGGGACATGGCTGCCTGCATGGGAGTCCGAACGGAGCGCGTCAACATGCTTACGTTTGGTCTGGGGAGCGGTCTTGCCGGATTGGCGGGAGCTTTTCTCTCGCAACTCGGCAACGTGGGACCCGGGCTTGGGCAAAGCTACATCGTTGATTGCTTCATGACGGTCGTTGTCGGAGGCGTCGGGAACCTCGTGGGCACGATCTACTCGGCGCTGGGGATTGGTGTCGTGGACCAGGCGCTCCAGCCGGTCCTGGGTCCGGTCATGGGCAAGATTACCGTCCTTGCCGCGATTATCCTGTTTCTGCAGTGGAAACCGGGCGGGCTGTTTCCGACGCGAAGCCGCAGTCTGGAGGGCTAAGCATGGCCGGCTCCGAAGTTCGCAAGCTGGAAATCTGGGGGATGGCGATCGCGGCCGTCGTCATCGTGGGCGTCCTGCCCGCGCTGAACGCTTTCCTTCCGGAAACGAATCCGCTGCACGTTTCGAATTTTACGATCAATCTCTATGGCAAATACCTCACGTACGCGGTCTTGGCGATTGGCGTGGATGTGCTGTGGGGATTCACCGGGCTGCTTAGCCTTGGCCAGTGCCTTTTCTTTGCGCTGGGAGGCTATGCGTTCGGCATGTATCTCATGCTTAAGATTGGCAAGCTCGGCCAGTACAAGAGTGATCTCCCGGACTTCATGGTCTTTCTTGGCTACAACAAACTTCCCGCGCACTGGGTGCCCTTTGACAGCTTTTGGTTCGCGGCGGCGGCGGTCATTCTGGTCCCCGGAATTGTCGCGCTGATCTTCGGGTATTTGGCGTTTCGCTCGCGCATCCGCGGCGTCTACTTTTCGATTCTGACGCAGGCGTTTACCTATGGCGCGTGCCTGATGTTCTTTCGAAATGACTTTACCTTTGGCGGCAACAACGGTTTGACCGACTTCAAGTTCGTTCTCGGATTCGATGTCAACAGCGCGGCGACGCAGCGGGTCCTCTACATTTTGAGCGGGCTGCTTCTCTTCGGAGCTTATGTTTTCAGCCGCTGGCTCACCACGACGAAGTTTGGCAAGGTTCAGCGCGCCATTCGCGACAGTGAGAACCGGGTGCTCTTTTCCGGTTACGCCACGCCCAATTTCAAGCTGTTTGTCTTTGTCTATGCCGCGGTGATCTCTGGCCTGGCGGGGGCCCTCTATACCCCCCAGGTGGGAATCATCAATCCAAGCGAAATGTCGCCGGAAAAGTCCCTGGAAGCCGTCGTGTGGGTAGCCGTTGGCGGGCGCGGAACATTGGTCGGTCCGATTATCGGTTCGGTGGGGGTCAACGCCCTCAAGAGCTGGGCGACCAGAGCGTATCCGGATCTGTGGCTCATCATCCTCGGCGGGCTCTTCGTATTGATCGTTCTTTTCATGCCTAAGGGCATTGTCGGTATTCCGGCGCAGATCCAGGGGCTGCGCAAGCGTTTCCAGAAGCGGGAGTCTGTGGCCGCCGTGCCTGCGGCCGGGGTTACGACGGGGACGAAATGAAGAAGGATTTTATTCTCACCGCGGAGGGGGTCAGCAAGAGTTTCGACGGCTTTAAGGCGATCAACGACCTCAATTTCTACCTGGATAAGGGAGAGCTGCGGACAATCATCGGTCCGAACGGAGCTGGCAAGAGCACTTTTCTGGATTTGATTACGGGCCGCACGCGGCCAGACACCGGCACCATCGAGTATCGCGGCACGCCGGTCACCAAACTGCGCGAGTATGAAATCTATCGGCTAGGAATCGGGCGAAAGTTCCAGACACCGAGCGTCTATGCCGACCATACGGTTTTCGAGAACATTCTTTTGGGCCTGGAAGGCAGCCGCGGGGTTTGGACGTCGATTTTCGGGCGGGTTACTTCCGCGCAGCGAAATCGCATTTTCGAGGTGCTCGAGATTATCGGGCTCAAGGATCGGGCCCAGGCACGAGCCGGGACTCTCGCGCACGGCCAGAAGCAATGGCTTGAGATTGGCATGCTGCTTGCGCAGAACGCGCAACTCCTTCTGGTTGATGAGCCCGCGGCCGGCATGACCGACGAGGAGACAGCCAAGACCGGCGAGCTTCTTCTCAGCCTCGCGGGCGAACATACCATCATTGTCATTGAACATGACATGGTCTTTGTCCGCCAGCTGGGGAGCAAGGTCACCGTCCTTCACCAAGGACACGTTCTCTGCGACGGCACGCTCGATGAGGTGCAAAGCGACGAGCGTGTCATCGAGGTTTACCTGGGCAGGAAGAAGAAGCATTAGCAACCTCATGAAAATCATCTAATGCTCGCGATTGAGAATCTCTGCGTTTCGATTGGGGGTTCACGCATCCTTCGTGATGTGACCTTGGAGCTTCCCGATAACAAAGTCTTCTGCCTTATGGGCCGCAACGGCGTGGGCAAGACCACGACGCTAAAGACGGTGATCGGCCTGCACAAGCCCACCAGCGGGAGCATCCGTTTTGATGGAAAGGATATTTCCCGAATGCCTGCCGAAGCCCGCGCCTCCGCCGGAATCGGCTACGTGCCTCAAGGCCGCGGCATCTTCCCGCATCTTACCGTCGAGGAGAACTTATTTGTCGGCGCAGTCGCGCAGGGGAAGAAACCCAAGCGCGCGCTTGAGCGCGTTTTCGCGCTCTTCCCGGTCCTGAAGGAATTTCTGCCGCGCAAAGGAGGCATGCTCTCGGGCGGCCAGCAGCAGCAACTGGCCATCGGCCGTGCCCTTCTTACGGAACCAAAGGTGCTGATTTTGGACGAACCGACCGAGGGCATTCAGCCCAATATTATCGATCAAATCGGGGAGGCCATCAAACTCCTGCGGCGCGGTGGACATCACAATGAGGCGATGCTGCTGGCCGAAGCGGCTCAGTCCCTCAAGAAGCTGAAAGAGGAAGGAAAGCATCCGAAACCCGAACTGCTCGACGCGCTGGCCGAGCAAGTCAACGCGCTTCGACGCGAGGGCGCTCATCCGGACTCCACGGCATTTCGGCAGGTCAACGAGTCGTTCGCCACCTTGCGCAAGGAAGGGCCGCATGAAGGCACGCTCTTAAAAGACGAAATCGAGACCGCCCTCAATTTGCTCAGCGGCGAAAGCGCCATGACCATCCTGCTCGTGGAACAGTATCTCGATTTTTGCAAGGAACTCGCGGATAACTTTGCGATTCTCGACCGAGGTAGCGTTGTGGCAAAAGGTTCTGTTTCCGAGCTGACCGAAGAAGTTGTCAAAGAGCATCTGACCGTCTAAGGCTTCACGATGCACCTGAGCCCCCGCGAGCAGGAAAAGCTGATGGTTGTCGTCGCTGCGGATTTGGCGCGCCGGCGACAGCAGCGCGGACTCAAACTCAACTATCCCGAGAGCATCGCGATTCTTACTTACGAAATTCTTGAGGGCGCTCGCGACGGGCGCAATGTGGCCGACCTTATGAGCTACGGCACCACGATTCTGCAAAGAGGTCACGTGATGGAAGGCGTTCCCGAAATGGTGCAGGAGGTCCAGGTTGAGGCGACCTTCCCGGACGGCACGAAGCTGGTTACCGTTCACAACCCGATCCGATGATCCCCGGAGAAATCATTCTCGCAGCACACGGCGAACCCCATGAGGCCAATGTCGGCCTGGACGTGATCAAGGTCGTGGTGTCCAATCGGGGCGATCGCCCGATTCAAGTAGGAAGCCACTTCCATTTTTACGAAACCAATCGCGCGCTCGACTTTGACCGCGAAGCCTCGCGTGGATTTCGACTGCGCATTCCTTCAGGAACCGCCGTGCGTTTCGAACCTGGAGACACCCGCGAGGTTGAGCTCGTCGCCCTCGGGGGAAGCCGCGAGGTCCACGGACTCAACGGAAGAATCAACGGGAAGCTTTGATTCGTTCATGAAACTAACGCGCGCCCTTTATGCCGAGATGTTCGGCCCGACGGTTGGCGATCAGGTTCGCCTGGCCGACACGGATCTTTTTATTGAAGTCGAGCGCGATCTCATCGCGGAGAACGGCGGATACGGCGGCGAGGTGAAATTTGGCGGCGGGAAGGTCATCCGCGACGGAATGGGCCAATCGCCTCTTGCCACCGATGCGGAATCCCTGGATCTGGTCATTACGAACGCGCTCATTCTTGATGCTGTCCAGGGTGTCATCAAAGCCGATATCGGTATAAAGCACGGTCGTATCGTCGGGGTCGGGCATGCGGGAAATCCGCTTATCCAGGATGGCATCGGCATGATCATAGGCGCCGCGACGGAGGTCATTGCGGGGGAGGGCTGCATCGTCACGGCGGGGGGATTGGATACCCATATCCATTTCATCTGTCCCCAGCAGATCGAACATGCCATTGCCAGCGGGATCACGACGATGATCGGAGGAGGCACCGGTCCGGCCACGGGCACCTATGCGACGACGTGCACCCCCGGTCACTGGAACATTCATCGCATGCTGGAGGCTGCCGAGGAATATCCGATGAACCTCGGTTTTCTTGGCAAAGGCAATTGCTCGTCGCCCGAGCCTTTGCGCGAGCAGGTCCGCGCGGGCGCCGTCGGATTAAAACTTCACGAAGACTGGGGAACGACTCCTTCGGCCATCGACACCTGCCTGGGCGTGGCCGATGAATTTGACGTTCAGGTGGCGATTCACACGGATACCTTGAATGAGGCCGGATTTGTCGAAGATACTCTACGCGCGTTCAAGGGACGCACGATCCACACCTACCATTCGGAGGGCGCGGGAGGCGGCCATGCTCCCGATATCATTCGGGTGTGCGGCGAGGCCAATGTGCTCCCGTCCTCAACGAACCCAACCCGTCCTTACACGGTGAACACCATCGACGAGCACCTGGACATGCTCATGGTTTGCCATCACCTCGATTCCAATATCCCGGAGGACGTGGCATTTGCCGAATCCCGAATCCGCGGAGAAACAATCGCCGCGGAGGACATGCTGCACGATCTGGGCGCCTTCTCGATGATGTCGAGCGACAGCCAGGCCATGGGCCGCGTGGGCGAAGTCATCACCCGCACCTGGCAGACTGCGCACAAGATGAAGGACCAATTTGGCAAGCTTGCGCCGGATGGCACACCGGGCGCATCGGATCACCCCGCGGCAGACAACTTTCGCGCTTTACGGTACATTGCCAAATACACCATCAATCCCGCAATCACTCACGGCGTCGCGCATGAGGTCGGCTCTGTGGGCGTGGGAAAGCTTGCCGACCTTGTCGTCTGGAAGCCCGCGTTCTTTGGAGTAAAGCCGGAACTCATCATCAAGGGCGGATTGATTGCCTACGCGAACATGGGTGACCCGAACGCCTCCATACCGACGCCGCAACCGATGATTTACCGGCCGCAGTTTGCCGCCCATGGCCGGGCGCGCGGCTCAACCTCGGTCACCTTTGTCAGTCAGGTGGCGATGGATCACGGTTTCCTTGATTACTTGTCTCTCCACAAGCGGTTGGTGCCGGTGCGCAATACGCGGTCGGTCTCGAAACGCGATCTGCTTTGGAACAGCTCGCTTCCGAAGATCGAGGTCGATCCCGACACCTACACCGTGAAAGCGGATGGGAGGGAATTGCGCTGCGAGCCAGCCGTTGAGCTGCCGATGGCGCAGCGATATTTTCTGTTTTGAAAACCCTGGGCGCCCGCCGCTGTGCTAACATCCTCTTGCCGCACGAATTCGTTGGAGATTATTTGTTCGGTTCAGGAAAGTCCGCAGCGTGAAGGCGAGACGATCGTCACGCTGACGGCGGACCGTGCGACGCTGGCCAAACGGCGCTGGCGAGGTGTGGCACAGGATGGACGGGAGTTCGGTTTCGACCTCGATCACGGTTTGGTCGACGGGAGCGTTTTTCACAGGGGAGCCGGAAAGTGTTATGTCATCTCGCAAGCCTCCGAGCCGGTTCTGGAAATTGAGTTGGGCCGCAACCCAGTCCTGGCGGCAGTTCTTGCCTGGCAGATTGGGAATCTGCACTTTCCCATCGAGGTGACAGAATCGGTGATCCGAAGCCCGGACGATCCTGCCATCCGGCAGATGCTTCAGAGGGAAGCGATTGCCTGGCGACCCGCCACGGCGGTTTTTCGCCCGCTCAGGTCCACAGGGCATGCGCACCACCACTGAGTCCTTTGCCGATTGGTTGCCGGCCCTTCTCCAGTTTTCCGATGCGGCCTTTCCAACGGGTGCCTACGCCCACTCTTGCGGGTTGGAGGAAATTGTGCACCAGGGAGCTGTGTCCGACGAGGAGAGCTTGCGCGAGTTTCTTCGGATCCACTTCATTCCGAGTCTCACGCATGTTGATCTTCCGCTCGTCCGGGAGGCACGCTCGGCTGCCCTTGGCGGGGATCGAGAGGATCTGGTCGCGATTGATGGTCTCGCTGGTGCCCTGAGGATTCCTCGCGAGCTTCGCCAAGCCAGTTTGCAGACGGGCCGGCGCCGCCTGGCGATTCTTATTCGTCTGCGACCGACGCCGGAACTTGAGACGTTAAGCCGGATCGCCGCGGAAAATCCTTCCGCCGGACATCACGCCGTCGTTTGGGGGGTCTCGTGCGCTTCACTTCCCGCGAGCGCGTCTCTGGCGGCGTATTACTATCATTCTGTTTCCTGTCTTTGCACAGCCGCTCCGAAGCTCATTCGCATCGGTCAGGAAGGAACGCAGCGGGTATTGACAGGTTGTCTCGACGATGCGAAGCGCAGCGTTGCCAAAGCCCTCGAGATCCCACGGCACGAGATTGGCTGGTTTGATCCGATCGTGGATATTGCCGCGATGCGTCACGAAATTGCCGACGAACGGCTTTTTATTTCCTAGGAGGCCGGCTTGGCTGGTGATTCATATTGTGCGGTGAAGCTTGTGCGCATTGGAATCGGGGGGCCGGTCGGCTCCGGAAAGACGATGCTCGTGCTGCGTCTCTGCGAGTGGCTGCGCGAGGAGTTTAGCCTGGCCGTGATCACCAATGATATCTACACCCGCGAGGATGCGGAATTCCTGGTTAGAAACCAGGCGCTTCCCGCCGACCGCGTGATAGGAGTGGAGACGGGCGGATGCCCGCACACCGCGATCCGGGACGATACCAGCATGAACGACTCCGCCGTGGCAGAACTCGTGCGGCGCTTTCCGGAACTTGAGCTTATCCTCATTGAAAGCGGCGGCGACAACCTCTCGGCCACGTTCTCTCCCGAACTGGTCGACGCGTTCATCTATGTCATCGACGTCGCCGAAGGAGACAAGATCCCGAGAAAAGGCGGTCCCGCCATCAAGAACAGCGACCTTCTGCTCATTAATAAAATCTCCCTCGCCCCGCACGTTGGAGCGGACCTTGGCGTGATGGCTCGAGACGCCAAACTGATGCGGGGCAGCAAGCCGGTGCTTTTCGCGGATCTCAAGTCAGGACAGGGCCGGGACGATCTGCTCGGCTGGCTCCGCAGAGACTATCTTTTTGTGTAGGCTGGCGTCCTGGGACTTGAAATTGAACCCCCATTTGTCGGACTTGCTTAGTGTCGCCCGTTTCTAATCCGAATTGCGGAGTCCGGGGTCATTTGCGCATTGAGTGCCGAGTGGACGCCGCGCGCAGAACGTTTCTCGCCAAACAGGCGTTTCGTGCGCCAGTCCATCTTAGCAAACCGCATTGGGATGGGAATCACTTGATCGTGAACGTGGTCAATCCTACGGCGGGTCTCTTCGACGGTGATCGCGTCGAGATCAGCGCCCGAATTGGTCAGGGGGCGAGCACCGTGCTGACGAGTCCAAGCGCCGCCCGGGTTTTCCGAGCAAGAGATTCCATCAGCAAGGCACAGGTCGCGCAATCGTTCGTTGTTGAGGGTGGAGGCAGACTGGATGTTTTTCCAGAGATGCTCATTCCGCATGCCGGCGCGCGCTACATGCAGTCGACTCGGATTGAGGTTCAGACCGGCGGAGAATTGCTTTTCACGGAGGTGATTGCCCCCGGCCGAACGGCATCGGGAGAAGCATTCGACTACGACCAACTGGAGTTTGACCTGGATCTGGTCGTTGCGGGAGAGCTGGTGGTTCGAGAACATTATCGTCTGGCTCCGCGCGCCGGAGGGGTCGAAGCCATCAGGAGGAATTTTCCAAACGCCTATTGTGCCTCCGCGTTCATCGTTTCGCGTCGCGCGGTGGATGACAGCTTGCAACGGGCCGTGGGTGCCTTGCGGACGACGCGCGTGCTCGCCGGCGCCAGCCACCCCACGAAGGAAGTTTGCGCGATCAAGCTGGTTGCGGCGGACAGCCTGTCTGCGCGCGCCGCGGTGGCCGAGATTCGCGCGCTTGGATATTCCTATCTCGGATGGCCGGAACCTCTCCTGCGCAAATTGTGAAGCGTTGCGTTTCGACCAATTCTTGTCGCATATGCGACAAAGTTTCGCTTAGCGTAGGCCGGGGCTCGCGGACGTGCGGCGCAGATTCTTCTTTCGAGCACGGCTGGACGATACGGGCCGGTTTCCGTTTTGGGCTCTCGAGACGGGTTGCTTCTGTCAACGCGGCCGGTCACGCCGGAACGTGCGCCTCATCCATGAGTCGACAAAGCCCCGCGTAAAGGCCGCCGTTCGCCAGAAGTTCGTCGTGGCGGCCGTGCTCGACAATCCTCCCGCGCTCGAGCACGAGGATTTGATCGGCGTGACGAACGGTTGAGAGCCGGTGCGCGATGACGAAACTCGTGCGGTTAGCCATCAAGCGGTCGAGCGCCTGCTGAATGAGCCTTTCTGTGGCCATATCCACGCTGGCCGTTGCTTCGTCGAGCACGAGTATCGGCGGATCTTTCAGCAAAGCACGCGCTATCGAGAGGCGCTGCTTCTCTCCGACACTAAGTCTTACTCCGCGCTCTCCGAGCTGGCTGTGAAGCCCGTCCGGAAGACGTTGAACGAACTCTGCGGCGTTCGCTGCTTCAATTGCCGCCCAAAGTTGGTCTTCGGAGGCTCCGGGATTGCCGACACGAAGGTTTTCTGCGGTTGTTCCGTTAAAGAGAAAGCTTTCCTGGGTGACCATGGCGATGTTCTCGCGGAGGAAGCGGCGGGGCAGAGCGCGGATCTCCGTGCCGTCCACAAGGATTTGCCCGGAGTCGTATTCGTAGAAACGAGCAAGGAGGTTGACCATCGTCGATTTGCCTGCACCCGTCGGGCCGACAAGGGCAATCATGTCGCCGGGACGCGCATGCAGGCTGACGCCTCGCAATACGGGCAGCGCGCGGGTGTAGGCAAAGTGGACCTGCCGGAATTCGACTTCGCCGCTCAACGGAACGGCCGCGGCCCCCTGGTCGGTTTCCGGTATGGCGTCGAGGATTTCGAAGACCCGTTCCCCTGCTGCGCGCCCCGCTTGAAGGAGCTGATTGAGCTGGTGCAGACGCCCGACTGGTTCGTAAAGGAAACGCGCGAGCACCAGGAACGCCACCAGGACACCGATATCCATCTGCTGATGGAGGACGCGATGCGCACCGAAGCCAGCGATGAGCAGCATGCCACACGAGGCAAGGAAGGTCATTGCCGGACTGTAGATCGCCCAGGCGCGCATGACGACGAGGGTCGCCTGCCGAAGCGTATCGCCGGCTGCATTGAAGCGCGCATGCTCGCGCCCCTCGCTCGTGTAGGCTTTGATCTGCCGGATCCCCGAGATGTTGTCGTGAAGAAGGGCGTTGAGGGCGGAGGCTGCCCTGCGCTGCAAGCGGTAACGAGATCGCGCGGTGAGGGTGTAGGCAAGCGCTCCGGCTGCGAGCAAGGGAACGGGCGCAAGGGCTATCGCGGTCAGCTCGGGATTGTAGGAGAGCATGAGGCCGCTCACGATCACGATCTGCAGGACGGCGACCGTTCCCTGTTCGAGCCCGTCGATCAGGACCCGCTCAAGCGACGTCACATCCTCGATTAGCCGGGTCATGATGTCTCCCGTGGCGCGACTGTCGAACCAGGAGAGTGGCAGGGACTGGATGTGCGCGTAAAGATCGCTCCGCAAATCGCAGATCACCCGCTGCTCAAAGTGATTGTTCAAGACGATTCGCAATGAGTTCAAGCCGTCCTGCGCGAGAAAAGCCGCCAGGCCGATGGCGATCAGCGACGGCAAGCGTTGGGGTTGGTTCTTCCGGATGACTTCGTCAACGATCATCTGGGTGACGGCCGGAAAGACCACGACCATCAATGTTCCGAGGACTGCGCATGCCAGCGTTCCAAATGCCAAGGCCGGATAGCGTTGGACGTAGCGAAAGACGCGAAAAAAAACAGCCATGGCAGCAAGCAACCTCCAAATTACGGAGGCTTGGGTCCGACGCCAGGAGCTTCTTTTCGCTCCAAGCTGACCCGAAGAGGGCCGCGAGTTGCCTACGCGTGAGCCTCAGCGGTTCCGAGACATGAGATCGGCCGGGATCGTCTTCAACCGCCGAGATAAGCGGCCTTGATCTCCTCATTCTCCCGTAAGGCGGCCGACCGATCGTGCAAAAGGACCCGACCAGTTTCCAGCACGTAACCGTAGTGAGAGATTTCGAGCGCGAGATTGGCGTTCTGTTCGACAAGCAGAATGGTCAACCCCAGCGTCTTGTTGATCTCGACGATCTTGTCAAAGATTGTTCGCACGAGGATCGGAGCGATTCCCAGCGAAGGTTCGTCGAGCATGAGGCACTTTGGTTTGCTCATCAACGCCCTTCCAATGGCGAGCATCTGCTGCTCGCCGCCGCTCAATGTTCCCGCGGTCTGCCTTTCGCGTTCCTGGAGGCGCGGGAAGATTCCGAAAACGTATTCCAGGTCCTTGGCGATACCCGGGTTATCCCGGCGGAGGTAGGCGCCCATGCGGAGATTTTCCATCACCGTGAGATTGGCGAAAATCATGCGGCCTTCCGGACATTGCGCGATGCCTCGGGCAACGATCTTGTGTGGCGGCTTGTTCGTAATCTCCTCGCCCTCGAAGGTTATCGTTCCCGACTTTGCCTTCACGACGCCCGAAACCGTGCGAAGCGTGGTGGTTTTCCCCGCGCCGTTTGCGCCAACCAAGGTGACAATGCTCCCTTTTTCAACCTTCGCGCTGATGCCCTGGAGCGCGCTGATCGAGCCGTAGCAGACTTCGAGATCTCTGATTTCAAGCATCGGCCTCCTTTCCAAGGTACGCGGCGATGACCTTGGGGTCCTGGCGAATTTCATCCGCGGTGCCTTCGGCGATCTTCCTCCCGTAGTCGAGCACGGTGATGCGCTCGCAGATGCCCATGACGACCTTCATGTCATGCTCAACGAGAAGGACGGCCAGACCGAATTTTTTCTGCGTGAATCGGATGAGCTTCATGAGCTCGATCTTTTCCGTCGGGTTCATTCCGGCGGCGGGTTCATCGAGCAGAAGAAGCTTCGGCCTGGTCGCGAGCGCGCGCACGATCTCGAGACGCCGCTGGTCGCCGTAGGGCAGCGCGCGACACGAATAGTCGCGTTCCGCGGCCAGCCCGAAAATTTCCAGGAGTTCCAAGATGCTGGACTCGATCTCGCTTTCCTCGCGTGCGAAACCGCCCGCGCGCAAGAGGGCGTGGGATATGCCGTGTCGTAAGTGCATGTTGCAAGCGGTGCGCACGTTGTCGAAAACGCTCAGCGAACTAAAGAGCCGGATGTTCTGGAACGTGCGCGCGATGCCGCGGGCCGTAATGCGATAGGGGCGGTGACCGAGAACGGATTTTCCGGCGAACGCGATCTGGCCCGCGGTCGGCCGATAAACGCCGGTGATCAGATTAAAGACCGTCGTTTTTCCCGCGCCGTTTGGTCCGATGAGGCCAACGAGATCGCCCTCGCCCACCGAGAAAGAAAAGTCAGAGACGCACCGCAGGCCTCCGAACTGCATGGTGACCGCATCCAATTGCAGCAAGGGCGCCGTCATGTCCTCTTCCGCCTAAGATTCACTCCGCCAAACAATCCCTGCGGGCGTGTCAGCATGAGGATAATGAGCAGCAGCGAGTAGAGGATCATCCGGTTTTCGGTGATGGGCCGCAGCCAGTCCGGGAGCCACGGGTAGCTGGAGACCGCTCTAAGCCACTCCGGCAGGATCGTCAACAACACCGCCGCAAAACAGACTCCGGCCGTGCTGCCCATGCCGCCGAGAATGACCATGACAACGATGTCAAAGGAGCGCAGGAAATTGAATCCCTCAGGGTGGATGAATTGTTTGAAGTGCGCGTAAAGTCCGCCCGCGACGCCGGCGAAAAAAGCGCCGATGACGAAGGCGAGCACCTTGTATTTTGTGGTGTTGATGCCCATCGCCTCGGCGGCAATCTCATCATCACGGACGGCAAGGAATCCGCTGCCGTAGGTGGACCGGACCAGGCTAAGGACGACGTAGACCGTCAGGGCGGCGAAGGCGAAGGTCCAAAAGAAGTTGGTGTGCTGAATCATCCCTCCGAGTCCGCGCTGAGCGCCGAGCGGATCGGCATTTTGGATGACCCCCTTGATGATTTCATTGAAGCCCAATGTGACGATGGCGAGGTAATCTCCTCGCAGCCGCAGCGAGGGGATGCCCACGGCCAGGCCGGCGAGGGCCGCCGCCAGACCGCCCGCGAGCAGCGCGAGAAAATAAGTGGTGGCGGTTCCCAGATTGCTCAATCCGAGAATGTATCCGAAGCTCAGTGTCAGCCAGGCTGAGGAATAGGCGCCGACCGCCATGAACCCGGCGTGTCCGAGCGAGAATTGACCCGTGTATCCGTTAACAAGATTGAGGCTTGCGGCCAGAATTATGTTTATGCCGATACCGATGATGATGTCGTAGTAATAGGGGCTGATTGCTCCGGCAAAAGCGGAGAGCGCCGCGCAGGCCACCACAGCGACCAGGAGAAGAATTTTCGCGCGGTCGAACATTAGACTTTTTCGCCTTCCAGCTTTCCCAGCAATCCGGAAGGCTTGAGAAGGAGGATCAGAATAAGGACGGCGAAAACGATGGCGTCGCGGTAGGTGGGGTTGATGTATCCGACGACGAGCGCCTCCAGGAAGCCGATCAACACTCCGCCGAGGGCCGCGCCCGGAATATTGCCGATACCACCAAGCACGGCGGCGACGAAGGCCTTGAGACCGGCGTTCACTCCCATGAGCGGTTCAATGCTGGGTTGCTGAATCGACGTGAGGATGCCGGCGGCTCCCGCGAGAGCGGAACCCAAACCGAAGGTGAAGGAAATGACGACGTCCGTGTTTACGCCCATGAGGGAGGCGGCGAGGGGGTTGAAGGACAATGCGCGCATGGCCATCCCCAATCGCGTGTGCAAGACAATGGCCCGGAGGCCGATAAGCAGGAAAAGCGTCACGCCCACCACGATCAATTGCCCGGCGGTGATCGTCAGAGCCGAAAACGCGGCCCAGGACTCTGGAATCTCGATCGCACGATCGGTGATGATCTCCGGAAACGATTTCGGGTCAGCTCCGAACACATACTGGCCGGCATTCTCCAAAAAGAGAGAAACCCCGATCGCGGTGATGAGGACGGTTAGCCGCGGGCGGTCGCGCAAGGGGCGGTAGCAGAGTCTCTCGATGACGATTCCGATGAAGGCGCAGATGAGCATTGCAACCAGCAAAACTGCCGTTGCGCCGGCGAAGGAAGGACCGCCGCCGAACACGGCCAGGAGTTTCGGCGCCGTGTAGAGTCCCGCGAACGCGCCCAGCATGTAGACGTCGCCATGCGCGAAATTAATGAAACGCAGGACGCCGAAGACCATCGTGTAGCCCAAGGCGATTAGCGCGTAAATCGAACCCTGAGCGAGCCCGTTGATGAGCTGCTGGATAAATTCGATCATGTGGCCACGAAGAGCGCAGGGCTCAAAGAAATGTTTCTCCGGATGCGCCTGTCAATCACATCCAGCCGGCCCGGGCAGGGAAGAGCGCGAGACGTTCGCCGGTGGTCGAACGTTCGCAGGACTAGACGTCGGCACGAGCCACCGGCTGGAAAATCTTGAAAACCCGATGGCGCCAGCAAGTCGATCGGCTGGCGCGCACGCCCATCCGGCATTCTTGGTGCGCTTCGCAGGCTTTATGGCGCGACAGACTCCACAAACTGAAAGCCACCGTTTCCTATCGTGAGAATGACTGCAGGTTTCGAGGCGTTGCGCTTGGAATCGAGGGTTATTTTTCCGGTGATGCCGTCATGATCCTTCGTTGCCGCGATGGCATCCCGGAGCTTTTCCGGTTCGGTCGTGCCCGCCCGCTTGATGGCTTCGCCGAGAATCATCGCGCTATCGTAGCCGAGAGCGGCCATGTCGTCAGGCACCTCGCCATACTTCGCTTTGAAGGCCTTCACGAACTCCTGCACTTTGGGCGACTTGTCGTCGGAGGCGTAGTGGCAGGAAAAGAACGAGCCGTCGAGTGAATTGCCGGCGACTTTAAGGAGCGAGTCGCCGACCCAGCCGTCCCCGCCAAGCAAGGGCGCTTTGATGCCGAGAAGCTTGGCCTGCTTGGCGATGAGCGAAACCTCGCCATAGTAGCCGGGCACGAATATCGCGTCGGGATTAGCAGCCTTGATCGAGGTCAATTGCGGTTTGAAGTCCTTGTCGCCAGTTGAATATTTCTGCTCCTTGACGATCTGGCCGCCGCTGGCCTTGAAGTCTTTAATGAAGAACTCCGCCAGGCCCACGCTGTAATCCTGTTTCACGTCGGTGAGGACGGCGACATTCTTCCAACCCTTTGATTGCGCAAATTTCGACATGACGGTTCCCTGGAAAGGGTCAATAAAACAGACTCGGAAGATATAGTCGCCGACTTCAGTGACCTTCGGATTGGTCGACGCCGGTGAAATCATCGGGATCTTGCTTTGCTGGCAGATCGGAGCCGCTTCCAGCGACTTGGACGAGGCCACCTCGCCGAGGACGGCAACCACTTTGTCCTGCGAGATGAGTTTGCGAGCGATCGTCGCGGGTTGGCCCGCCTGCGATTGGTCGTCGTCGGTGATCAGCTTGAGCTTTTTCCCGAGGATGCCTCCCGCAGCGTTCATTTCTTCGACAGCGAGGGCGGTCCCCTTGTGGGAGGACTGGCCGAAGCTCGCGCTCCCGCCCGTGAGCGAGGCGTATTCTCCGATGACGATCTCTTCCTGGGCAAAGATCGCGGAACCGGGGGCGATCAAGGCCAGCGAAACGGTGGCAATGATGAATCGTAGCATAAGTGTTTCTTAGCAACTGGCGTTCCAGCGTTCGCGCGTCAATACCAAAGCGCGGGAGAAGCGATAAATTGAGCGAAGAGATAGCGAAATTCCAGGACGCGCCGCGTCGGCAACCGGACGAAAAAACCAGCTTCCGCGAGTCGCGAGGCCGCAAATTTTCGGCGACGCTTGGACGCCGGGCGCCCGACGCGGCGGCGGCTAGTGAACCTTCGGGCGGTTTTCCAAGGCCGTGGCGGACGATATGCGGTCCGTCCAGGCCAAAAGAAGGGCGGAGGCCACGAAGGTCAGGTGCACGATCACTTGCCAGAGCACGGCCTGTTCGGTGACTCCCGGGGTTCCGATTTCGATAAAGGTTTTCAAGAGATGAATGGAGGAAATGCCGATCAGCGCCGTGGCGAGTTTCACTTTGAGAACGCCGGCATTGACGTGCGAGAGCCATTCGGGCTGGTCCGGATGGCCCTCCAGCCGAAGGCGGGAGACGAACGTTTCGTAGCCGCCAACGATGACCATAATGAGCAGATTCGCGATCATCACCACATCGATCAGGCCCAGCACCGTGAGCATGATCTCCTTTTCTTCGATATGAGACGCCTTTCCGACAAGATGGGAGAGTTCAATGACGAAGTGATAGACATACACTCCCTGGGCAACGATGAGTCCAAAGTAAAGGGGCGCCTGAAGCCAGCGACTGAGAAAGATCAGGCTGGCGAGAGCATTCTGAGATCGCGTGGGTAGCTTTTCACTCATGGGCAGGAAAATCACTTACACTTGTCGATGGCCTGCTGCAACACGGCTCTGGGAGCGAAATGGCTTCCCATCGCGACAGCGCTGGCGTTTCCTTTGAATTCCGTATGGATCTGATCAAGCAATTTTTCGACTTCCTCCTGCACGCCGAAAATCACCTGGTCGCCTTCATTCAAAATTATGGCACTCTGGTTTACGTCTTGCTTTTCGTGATCGTTTTTTGTGAGACGGGGCTTGTCGTGACGCCCTTCCTGCCGGGCGACTCGCTCCTGTTCGCAGTCGGAGCTCTCACCGCGCAGGGGTTGATGGCTTGGGAGGTTGTCGTGCCCGTTCTGCTCGCTGCGGCCATTCTCGGCGACAGCGTAAACTATTCCATCGGAAAATGGATCGGCCCGAAAGTCTTTCACTTCGAATCGAGCCGGCTGTTCCGGAGGGAGTATCTGCTTAAGGCGCACGCCTTCTACGAGAAATACGGTGGCCGCGCCATCATTCTCGCGCGATTTGTGCCGATCGTTCGCACCTTCGCTCCTTTTGTTGCCGGGGTTGGCACGATGCACTATGCAAAGTTCTTCGCCTATAACGTCTCGGGAGCCATCTTGTGGGTGGGTTTGTTCGTGGGTGCGGGCTTCTTTTTCGGGAACCTGCCCTTTGTCAGGGAGAATTTGAAGGTCGTCATCTTGGGGATAATCATTGTGTCGGTGCTACCGATCGTATGGGAATTCGTCAAAGCGCGGCTCGAAAAGCGAAAAGCGGGAGCTTAGCCTCCCCGCGAATAAAGAGGGGAAGGGCCTTTTGGATCCTTTCTCAGAAGGTCAACTCGGTCCGAGCACGCGACTTCGCGCCGGGCATCTTAAAAAAGCCAACTCGCGAATGGAGTTGTTGCAAATTGGACAATTTTCGAGTCCGCCGACCGCAATGCCCTGAACTCCAGCAGGAAGGAAAGTTTTGTTTGCGAAGCTTGGCATGGGGATTGCTTTCATAGTTGCCGCTGCGTGTCTCGGTGCGCGGACTTCATCGATCAGAATTAGCAACAACCAACTCAAGACGTTCAATTACCCATGTGTAAAAGCAAACCCCTATTGGCGGCGCTGACCGCGGCCTTCTTGATCGCCGGCACAATTGCGATTCCCAGCCGCATACATGCTCAGGAGGCTCCGGCGGCGGAGGAGGCAGCAGCGCCGGCGGCGGCCACACCCGCCGAGCCGACGTTGGAGCAGCGCGTTGCGGACCTCGAAGCCTACATCAACAACGTGGCGCGCACGCCGGATGTGGCATCGAAAGTGAACGTTCCCGGTCCCGGCCACAACGCCTGGCAGATGGCATCGACCGCCCTGGTGCTTTTCATGACGCTTCCGGGCCTCGCGCTTTTCTACGGCGGGCTTGTGCGGGTGAAGAACGTTCTGTCGATTCTGGCGATGTGCATGGGGATCGCCGGTCTGGTGTCGATCCTTTGGTGGCTGTGCGGCTATAGCCTGACCTTTGGAGGGAGCAATCCGTTTATCGGAGACCTAAGTTTTGCGATGTTCAAAGGAATGTCGCCCGGCGGCGTGGGTGCGGGCTACTATTGGATCTCGGACTACGTCTGGGCCATGTTCCAGCTCACGTTTGCGATCATTACGCCGGCCCTGATTTTTGGGGCAACGGCCGAGCGGATGAAATTTTCCGCGGTGCTGCTTTTCACGGGGATCTGGATGTTCCTGGTCTATTTTCCGCTCGCGCACATGGTTTGGTCGACGAGCGGGTTCATGTGCGGTCCGTTGAATCCAAATGCCGGCATCAAGGCCATCGACTTCGCGGGTGGCACCGTCGTGCACATGTCATCGGGCTGGACTGCTCTGGTATTGTGCCTTATTCTCGGTCCGCGTTCCGGCTTTGGGAGAGAGCCAATGCCGCCGCACTCGATGGTGCTCTGTATGATCGGCACGGGAATGCTCTATGTGGGCTGGTTCGGGTTTAATGCCGGTTCAGCTCTCGGAGCTGATGCGATTGCTTCGAATGCCTTCACCACGACCATGCTCGCGGCGTCCACGGGCGGCTTCGTCTGGGCGGTGATGGAATGGCTTTCCAAGGGTCATCCCAGCGTGCTGGGGTTCTGCTCGGGAATCGTCGCCGGCCTGGTCGTCATCACGCCGGCGTGCGGCTTTGTGACTCCCTCGGGAGCCATGATCATCGGCGTCGCGGCGGGGATCATTCCCTTCCTCGCGGTGACCTACCTGAAGAAGGCGATTGGTTACGATGACGCCCTCGACACCTTTGGCGTTCACGGAGTTGGCGGAACCCTGGGCGCCTTGCTCACGGGTCTTCTCGCCGATGAAAGCGCAAACGCCGTCGTCGGGACGCTCAAGGAGGGCCTTTTCTTCAATCAGGTAAAGGCAGTGATTCTTACGATCATTCTTTCGGTCGTCGCCACTGTGATCATCGCATTCATCGTGAAGATGGTGATCGGTCTGCGTCCGACTCCCGAATCGGAATTGCGGGGTCTGGACTTGAGTGATCACGGCGAAGAGGGCTACATCCTCAGCTAAGTATCTGAATCGATGAGGAATTTGGAGTCATGAAAAAGATCGAAGCAATCATCAAGCCTTTCAAGCTGGAGGAAGTCAAAGACGCTCTCGCGGATCTGGGAATTGAGGGAATGACCGTGAGTGAAGTTAAGGGTTTCGGCCGGCAAAAAGGACACACGGAAATCTATCGTGGAAGCGAGTACACGGTCGACTTCCTGCCAAAAATCAAGATTGAAGTCGTGCTTGGCGATGCGCTTCTCGAGAGCGCTGTCAGTGCCATTGTGAAGGCGGCCAAGACCGGGAAGATTGGCGACGGGAAGGTGTTCGTTTCGCCTGTCGAAGAAGCGATCCGGATACGGACCGACGAAACCGGCGAGAAGGCCGTCTGAAACGTTCGAAGGCATAATCAGGGAGCAGAGGCCGGTGGGAACAGACACCCTGCCGGCTTCGTGGCCTGGCCGCTTTTGGTTTCTTGCGTGTTGCCGACTTCCGGCACGGCGAAGCGGAGCAGCCAAGGCTTCCTTGCAACGAGAGGCCAATCGATTGCTTCTCCGAGCCGAACTCTCAGCGCGTAAGCCAGAGACGCCGCGAGTTGTCGCGGCTAGGATTCGTCATCTGGGCTGGTTCTAAAGAAGTATTTGGAAATCGCTTCCTCGCAGACCTGGCGCATGGCGCCATTACGATTCAGGATTCGGTCGGCGAGCTCGACGATCAGCGCATTGGGAAATGCCTGCGGACGGACGGCGAGGAGGGAGTTGAAGCATTCTGCTTCCCGGCCAGGCCCCGCAGCCTGGCAGAGAATGGCGTAGGCGACGGCGGTTGATCGGGAGATGCCGGCCCAGCAGTGAATGAGAATCTTGGCGCCCGGCTCGAGATCTGCGGCGAAGGCCAGGATGCGGCGAAGGTCATCCTCCACCGGCGCCTGGCGTCCGGATTCTTCGGCGCTGATGTCGTGAAAGTAGGCGATATGCAGCCGTGTTTCGACCAGTAGCCGGTTGCGAAGCTGTTTTTCGACGCTCCCGCGCTCAATCCATTCGGGATCCCAGATCGAGACGATGTGGGTGAATGGATCTCTCAGAACCGTTTCAAGCTCCGCCACGCCGCAGACATGGATTTTTGGGACGGGCGTCATTAGTAAGGCTGCGACCGCGGCTTCGGACGAAGACGTGTTGGAATTTTCTCAAAAGAATGCGGGACCGCCGCCATGAACGATTAACATAGGGAATTTGCCTATCGTTTCAATCGGCCTTGTTGCCTGGCAAGCTGGCGCCGGTTTTTTCTCTCTGAAACCATTCTCGGTCTCCGCGCTGCGCCTATGGAACGCATCGGTCCCTTTTCGCTTGACCCGTCGGTCCCCCTTCAACCAACATGTTCTTATGAACGCGCTCGAAGCCGGTCTCCGGGGCAACTGTTCCAGCCGCCCAGAAAGCGATTTTGTGTCAGTGCTGCGCGGGACTGTGCAATGAGTGTCGCCGTCGAGTTCGACGAGGTCGTCAAATCCTTCGGACCGGTGCGGGTGCTGCACGGCGTGAGCGTTGCGCTCGAACCCGGGCGCGTCTACGGATTGCTCGGCGAGAACGGCGCCGGCAAATCGACCCTGATGAAGATCCTTGCCGGTTACGAGGCACTCAGCGGCGGTGAGGTGCGCATCAACGGCCGTGCGGTGCATTTCAGTGGCTCGCGCGCCGCCGAGGCCGAGGGCATCGTGCTGATCCATCAGGAATTCAACCTCGCCGACGACTTGACCATCGCGCAGAATATCTTTCTCGGTCACGAGAAGAAGCGCGGCTTATTCCTCGATGATGACACGATGCGCAGAGAGGCCGCTGTCGTCCTGGAGCAGGTCGGGCTGAAAGTCGACCCCGACACCAAGGTGCGCAATCTGATTGTCGCCGAGAAGCAACTGGTCGAAATCGCCAAAGCGCTTGCGCGCAAGGCAAAACTGCTGATCATGGACGAGCCCACCGCAACGTTAACCCCCGGCGAGACCGAACGTCTGTTTAAGCTGATCGCCCAGCTGAATGCGGGAGGTGTGACGGTGCTTTACATCTCGCACAAGCTTGACGAAGTCGAGCGCATCACCCACGAGGTGATCGTCATGCGCGACGGGCGCTTTGTCGCGCGCGAGCTCACTCGCAACGTTACCCGGCATCAGATGGCCAACCTGATGGTGGGCCGTGAGCTATCCGATTTGTTTCCGCCCAAGACACCTGCAGCTGGGCAGACCGAACAGCAGCCCCTATTAAGGGTGCAGAACTTCACCGTGCCGGGCTGGGCCCAGGATGTGAGCTTCGATGTGCGGCCCGGCGAGATTCTCGGTTTTGCCGGGCTGGTCGGCGCCGGCCGCACCGAGTTGTTCGAGGGGCTGATGGGGCTGCGCGAGCACCGTGCCGATCGCATCGAGCTGAGCGGCCGCGCTGTGAGCTTTCGCAGTCCGCGTGAAGCGGCCGATCAAGGCCTCACCTACCTTAGCGAAGACCGAAAGGGCAAGGGGCTGCATGTCGCATTCGGACTGCGCGAGAATCTTACGCTGATGGCGCTGAAACGCTATGCGCATCCGTGGCTGGACCCAAAGGCGGAACAGCAGGCCTTGCGAACGGCTGTCGAAACGTTCGGCATCCGCACGGGTTCGTTGGACATTCTTGCCTCGTCGTTGTCCGGCGGCAACCAGCAGAAGCTGGCACTGGCCAAGGTGCTGCACCCGGATCCCCGAGTGGTGGTGCTGGACGAGCCCACTCGAGGGGTGGACGTCGGTGCGAAGCGCGACATCTATTTCCTAATCCAGAAAATCGCCAACGAAGGGCGCGGTGTGATTGTCATCTCGTCCGAGCTGATTGAACTGATCGGTTTGTGCGACCGAGTAGCCGTGATGCGGGCCGGCCGCCTAGAAGCCACACTCGATGCCGAACACCTGAGCGAAGAGGCATTGATTGCGCATGCAACGGGAACACACTATGCAACCGGAACCCCCTAAGACCCCTACTCAGCAACCCCCTGAAACGCCCGCGCGGGGCACGGCCGGAGCGACTGCAGGTCGGTCGTGGTGGGCGCGCCTGCACGGGATCGGGCCGATCGCCGGCCTCGCGCTGCTGTGCGTGGCAGGCACACTGCTCAATCGGGACTTCGCCACCTTCGACAACGGCATGAACGTCCTGACCCGCACAGCCTTTATCGGAATCATCGCGGTGGGCATGTGCTTCGTGATCATCTCGGGTGGCATAGACCTTTCGGTCGGATCGATGGCGGCGCTGATTGCGGGGTGCGTCATTCTCTTAATGAATCGTCTCGGAACGTCTGGGTTTTCGACGGTGGGCGTTGTGATGCTCGGGATGGCCTTCGCGCTCGTGCTCGGCGCCGTTTTCGGTCTGGCGCACGGCCTCCTCATCACCCGGGGGCGCATCGAGCCCTTTATCGTCACACTGGGAACCCTGGGGATCTATCGCGCGTATCTCACCTACTTTGCCGACGGTGGCGCCATTACGCTCGATAATGCATTGTCTGACGTTTACAGCCCCGTGTACTACGGGAGCCTGCTGGGCATCCAAGTGCCCGTCTGGGTGTTCGCTGTGATGGCTGTGATTGGCGCCGTGATCCTGAATCGCACCGCTTACGGCCGCTACGTACAGGCCATCGGCTCCAACGAACAGGTGGCCCGCTATGCCGCGGTGGATGTCGACCGCATCAAGGTGATCACTTACATGCTGCTGGGCGTGTGCGTGGGCGTCGCCACGCTGTTATATGTGCCGCGGCTGGGTTCGGCTTCACCCAGCACCGGCCTGCTGTGGGAGTTGGAGGCGATTGCCGCGGTCATCGTCGGCGGTACCGCGTTGAAGGGTGGTGCCGGCAGCATCACCGGCACGGTGATCGGGGCGATTCTCCTGTCGGTTATCAGCAATATCCTGAACCTCACAAACATCATCAGCGTCTACCTCAACGCTGCGGTGCAAGGCTTCGTGATCATTGTGGTCGCCTTTATGCAGCGTCGACGCAAATGAGGATTTCAACTCCGTACTTTATTTCGTCTCCGAGCTGGGCGATGATCAATCAACCCAGAATACTAACCTATGATTACCCCCACATCAAATCCGCAAAAAAAAGGAACGCCAAAATTCGAGGCCTTTGCTCGCAGCGCATTGGACGTTCGACTAATCAGAAAGAGATTCGCCATCTGCAAATTGGCTCTTATTGCCACGGCGGTGGGATTGCTCTGCGCCAGCCCGGCTATAAGCGCGGAGGAGCCCGTCAACATTGGCGTGTCCATCCCCGCAGCCACCCATAGCTTCACGGCCGGAATTGTTCACTGGGCCAATGAGGCGAAGAAAGAGCTCGAAAAGGCGCATCCCGGAATGAAGGTCACGGTCAAGACCGCGGGGAGCGCTCCCGAACAGGCGAACCAGCTGCAGGATCTGCTGACCGTTACCAAGATCAACACGCTGGTCATCTTTCCGTTCGAATCGGCGTCGCTGACCAAGCCGGTGGCACAGCTCAAGAACAAAGGTGTCTACGTGACCGTAGTTGATCGCGGCCTCACCGACACCAGTGCGCAGGACGCCTACGTTTCGGGTGACAATACAGCGTTTGGCAAGGTCGCTGCCGAGTATCTGGCCAAGGCCCTGAATGGCAAAGGCAACATTGTTGTCCTCCGAGGCATTCCAACCACCCTCGACAACGAGCGGATGGATGCCTTCAGCGCTGTCATGAAGAACTATCCCGACATCAAAATATTGGACGCCAAGCACGGCAACTGGAACCGTGACGACGCCTTTAAGGTGATGCAGGACTACCTGACGCGCTTCAAAGAAATCGACGCAGTTTGGGCGGCCGATGACGACATGGCGGTGGGTGTGCTCAAGGCGATTGAGCAAGCCAAGCGCAACGACATCAAGATCGTTTTCGGTGGCGCTGGTGCCAAGGGCGCGATCAAGACGCTCATGGAAGGCAGCAACCCGTTGATCCAGGCGAACGTTTCCTACTCGCCGAAATTCATGTACGACGCGATCAAGCTGACTGCCGAAGCGAAGGCCAAGGGCGAAAAGCTTCCCGAGAAAATTATCATCCCGTCGGTGCTGATTACCAAGGACAACGCCAAGGAGTTCTACTTCCCGGATTCACCGTTCTGATCACGCCACGCTGCCTCGAACGCAATTGATCGACCAGCGGCCGAAGCTTTTCGGCCATTCGGAGTTCGTCCGATAGGACTATGCCAACACCGGCGACGCGTGCCACGCCAATCACCGGCGATGCGCCGATTTGACGACCTGGCATCGAGTGAAGCGGCGCGACGCTGATCCCTCTTCTCCCCAAAACCCTGCGCATGCGCCTGGAACTGCGAAAATTTGTGGCGCACCGGGGTGAAGAATAGATATTGAATACGAAACACATGAATACCCCCCCATATTTATCGCAAATAGAAGCGCCAATGGTGACCCTTGCTCACGTCGCTATTTCGGCCGGCCGATCGAGCACAATGAAATTCGCCATCCGAAAGACGGCTGTCGTTGCCGCCGCTTTCGGGCTGCTCTGCGCCACCTCAGCCGGTCTCGCGGAGGAGAAAGTCAATTTGGGCGTTTCAATTCCTGCCGCCACCCACGGCTGGACCGGCGGCGTTGTCTACTGGGCGAATCAGGCGAAGAAGGAGCTCGAAAAGGCTCATCCCGGATTGAAGATAACCATCAAGACCGCCGGAAGCCCTCCCGAACAGGCGAACCAGCTGCAAGATCTCCTGACGGCTACCAAGATCGACACGTTGGTCGTCCTTCCGTTCGAATCTGCCTCTCTCACCAAGCCGGTGGCGCAGCTCAAGAGCAAGGGAGTCTACGTGACCGTGGTGGATCGCGGTCTCACGGACACCAGCGCGCAGGATGCCTACGTTGCAGGTGACAACAAGGCCTTTGGAAAAGTATCCGGCGAGTATCTGGCCAAGGCCCTCAATGGCAAGGGCGACGTCGTGGTCCTCCGCGGGATTCCCACCGAGATCGACAATGAACGCGTCGCGGGCTTCGAGTCCGTGCTGAAAAACTATCCGGACATCAAGATACTGGACGCCAAACACGGAAACTGGAACCGCGATGATGCCTTCAAGGTCATGCAGGACTATTTGACCCGCTTCAAACACATCGATGCGGTGTGGGCCTCCGATGATGACATGGCGGTCGGCGTGCTCAAAGCCATCGAGCAGGCCAAGCGCGATGATATCAAGGTGGTTCTGGGCGGCGCCGGAGCCAAGGGCATGATCAAGACGGTGATCGACGGAACCAATCCGCTGATTCAAGCGGACGTGACCTACTCGCCAAAAATGATCTACGACGCAATCAAGCTCACAGCTGAAGCGCGACTCAAGGGCGAGAAAGCACCGGCCACCTTCATCATCCCATCCGTGCTGATCACCAAGGAAAACGCCAAGGAATACTACTACCCGGATTCGCCGTTTTGATTCCCCGCCCGGAGGGCGGACATTGGCGTCAACGTGCGAAGTCTAAAAACTGACTTCCAAGCCCGCGCTGACCAGGTGGTAGACGAGGTTCGACCTGCCGAAATCGGCGTTGTAATAGGCG
The DNA here is from genome assembly GCA_963731945.1 of uncultured Verrucomicrobiae bacterium. Lineage (GTDB taxonomy): Bacteria > Verrucomicrobiota > Verrucomicrobiia > Chthoniobacterales > Terrimicrobiaceae > DASTFP01. The sequence goes on from CAVSXN010000016.1 coordinate 223,982, forward strand.
TTGCGCTGACGTGCTCTCCGAGCCGAACAATGAGCCCGGCGCCACAGAACACGGCATCGCGAGACGGACCGGAGGTCCGGTAAAAGACCTCCGGTCCGGCGCCGCCGTCGAGCGCCGCATAGATGTCCGAGGGATCCTGGAGAAACTCATGCTGCCAGAACATTCGCAACTCGGGAATCAGCCGAATCGTGTTGGCAACTGACCAGGTGTACGCGACGCGTCCGCCGAAATAGGATCGAAAGCTATTGGTATCGAATGAGGATACGCGAAGATTGAGGCTATCGGCGCCGGATTCTGTGGTGACCGACGCCGAGGTAAGGCACTGGCGCGTCTCACGCCGGGCCGAACGCTTAAAGCTTCCAGCGCCAATCGTAACCAAGCGCCAAAAGAGAGAAGAACTCTCCTCCCGAGGGCCTCGAGTCGGCGCCGCGTTCGAACCCGGTCCATTCGATGGGTCGATCGACGTCGTATCCCGTGAAGGCGCCGCCGACGATGGCGTTGGAATAAAAGCCCCCTGTCGAGTAGGAGCCATAGATGCCGAAGCGAAACGCGTTCGATTGTGTGCGGCCGGAATTGGCGTAATTGGCATCCGTTCCTTCATAGCCGCCGTAAAGACCGGTGAGGAAGGACTCGTTCCAGGAATAGTCGCCGCCGACGAGAAAGCCCCCTGTATTAAAACGATAGTTTGGAACGCTGTCGAGAGCACCCAATTTGGCAAAGAGTCCCGTGCCGAGGACCCAGAGGCTCCAGCGGGTATCAACCGCAGTCGGGGCTCGAGGGTCTCCTTATTCAGGAGAACGTGCGGTTTTGCGTAGGCAATCGCCTTTTCGACCCCCAAGGCGTTTGCATGGCGGTGAGAGCGATTCTCAAAGGATTTACGACCTGGCCGCGTGCCTGGCTCTGCTCGATGCTAATGGTAAGGAGGGACGAATAGAATGCGGGGCTGATCGCTTCGAAGGCGACCGGATATTGGGCCGCGGTGAGTTCGTCAAGCGCAAGGGTGATCACGCCAATGTCTCCCGTCTCGATGCCAATCCACTCAAAGATCGCTGGGCGGTGAAACAGATTTGGATTTGATCTGCGTGTAGCTGGCTGGGGCAATCAGGAGGGTGAGCATGCCCTCATCGTCGATCACCCTCCCGCGAAATCCGGCCGGTAAAAGGATGGTGTCGAAGGCGCCTTGGACAGAATCGGCCGTGAGGAAGCCGTGCAACTTTTGACCAAAAGCGAGCGGCATGAATGGAACAACGGCCAGAGTGCCGGCGAGGCTGACCGTGCCGTTAACATTCAATTGGTCAAAGTCCTCCGGCGACGCCACTTCGATGATCAATTGCCCGGACGGGCCTTGTGCGTAGGTGCCGTTGATGGTCAGAGATCACTGGTTGACCGGGCATCCCGTGGTTACTGCGCTCGGATTGGACACATCCGCATCAATGATTCCTGCTCAGCGAGCATGTATTGTCCGGCCGGTGAGCCACCTCGCCGGACAACGGCCTTTGCGATAGAGGCCGCGTGAATCGCGGCGGCGTGGTCTTGCGATGAGAATATCGCTATTGGCGATTAGACTGCCGTTTCCCTCCTTGGAAAAGTCCCAGGCAGAACAATCGGGTCTCCCGAGACCGTCGCCGTGCCCTCGGGAACACGAGCTCGCCGCTCGTCACCGTGAGCTATTGACCACTTGGAGCGAGGAATTGTCTTCAAAGGTAAGTGAGTTAATCGTGGCCGGTTGTGTAGGATTGCCGGCGATTACATCGCCGGCAACGATGAAGTCCGCTGCCGGTGGGATACCGACAGGTGGATCGTTCTGGAGGAGGGGACCAGTGGCCTGAATGCTGTCGATGATGATCTGAACTTCTCCCGGGCCGCCCGCGCCTGTGTCGAGGAAGCGGGCTTGGGCGGTGAGGAGAGGATTCAACAATTGCAGGGAGAATTGATCGGGAGTGAAATTGCTCGAGCCGAAGCCGATGAGCGAGTAAGGGGTCGCGATTTGGAGGGAGGGCGGTGTGTTGAGATCAAAATTGATAGGGATCGCTTCCTCCCCTGGTAAGGGCGGCAGTTACAGCAATGGGCGGCGGGGCTTGAGGCTGATCCACCGTGAGCTGGAGTGTTCCGCCGTTCCAGTCCAGCGATTGGATGCGCGACGGCTGGGTGACATTCCAACGACTGCCCGTATTGAGTGTTGTGCGCGTGTCACGCATCGTGCCGACCAAGGTCGCACCGCTATTTAGTGTGACGTTGGCAGCGCTAGCGACGTCGGAAATCAGATTCCCTGTGAGGCTAACGTTGTTTGCTTCGAAGTTGGTATTGGGGGAGTTTTGGACGTTTAGCAGGTTCCCGGAGGCCGCAGAGAGAGAGGCATTGTTTTGCACAACGATTCGGGAGCGGGTGTTATTGAGGACCGCTATGGAATCGCCGGATAGCGACATGACCGAACCGCCGTCGATGATGACCGTATCGGGATTTGAAATGGTCCGGCCGCTGCCAACCACGACGCCGTTTGTACTGCTCGTAATCTGCGTATTCGTTGCAGAAACGAAACCACGGTCCTGCACTCGAATGCCCTCGCTATTCCCGAGAGTCGTGACGCGGCTATCGGAGATCACTAGCGAATTGCGTCCTACGGAGGAGAGTCCGGGTGCATCGCTATTTCGAGTCGTAATGGTCATGTTGACGCGATGACACACGAATGATCGTTTCGTGACGCGAATGCGCTTGCCTCCGTTTCCGGTTGTTTCGACGACGGTGTTGGATATGATAAGCGTGCCTCCTCCAATACCTCCAGGAACCAGCCCGACCCGCACACCGCTTGCATTAGTTCCCGAGGTGGTGATGCGTCCGCCATCCAGGACGAGCGTGGCCGAGTTATCGGTCCAAACACCGAAACCGCCGAGGCCCGAAACCTTGATCGTAACATCGCTCGCGAAAAGGGAGGAGCCCGTTCCAAAACTCGCGAGCCCATGGCTGCCGCCGCCGGCAGCCGTGACGGTAGCGGTGTTGATGCGTAATCTGATGGCAATGTGCGATGGTGCCGGGCGCGGACGCCACCCGTAGTGGAGAGTGTGATGTTCGAAGCCGAGATGGAACCTCCGTTAAGCGAATAGAGCGCAGAATTTGCGTTGCCGCCTAAGCTCGTGCTGAACGCTTGATTGGAAGCTGCGACGCTCACGCCGTTAGCCACGAGTTGCTGAGACCTGGCAGAGGGACTCGCAGCAAACGCTATGATACAAAGCAACGCCACAATTGGGCAAAAACTTGCTCGATCTGGGGAGGATTCGCATCCGTTCGAGGTGTCTTTTGGTATGGGAGTGTGGTGTGCCATCGCGGAAGAAATTTTGTTGCTATTTTTTGGTATCAGCCGGTGGACTTACGCGGCGTAACGGTCTTGGTCGGGCGAAATTTTGGCGCTCGACTCCTATACGTGACACGAGCCGACGATGCCTCCAGGCTGCGAAGAATTGTTGCCTCAGTGAAAACACCTAGAGAATTGAGACTGAGGCCGGGTAGGCGTGAGGCGCACGACAGTGGACGAGCTCCAGCGGGCCGCTGCCAGCAAGTCATCTTCAGCTCGAGGGAAGCCGCCATCACCCGGGGATGGGTGTGAAAGAAGACGCAAGGCTACTGAGGTTTGCTGGATAGAATGCGGCAGCCATCTCATGCTTTGACAACCGCCTATTCGAGCGCTCTATTCGCAGCGATAAGCCCCATCGGAATGCATCTTGGATACTTGGCCCAAGTCCTGGAGCCTTGATGCCTCCCTTCTCGCGAGCAAGGCGGGCAATTTAGGCCTCGGCATCCTTGAAGTAAACACCCGCGCAGTCACGCGCATTTAGCGACACGCTAACAACCCTCTCCAGCCGCTTGCATCGCAGTTTATAAGAGGGCGCGCAACACCGTGTCTTGACTTCCCCAGCGAATTCAGGACCATATTTCAATGCAAATGCTCTCCGGGGACCGCGCTGGCAGGCCCTTTTCCCTGGCCGCGAGCAGCGGTCTCTCCGCGATTTGAGCGATGCCAATTCCAATCCCGCGAACGTTGGTCGAGTTCATCCTTCTCGGTCCCACCGATGATCGTCGCCAACTGCAGGACTCGCCGATCCTTGGTGACGTATGGATTGCCTTCGCGGAGCATCCGGCTGAGTCGCTTGATCTGCTGATCACACCTCACCGGACGCAGCCCGCGGGCCGCGTTGCGGCAAAGATCGCGGGGCGCATCGAGCGGGAAGATTCCGACATCGCCTACCTTCAGGCCGTGGTGGCTGCGCGATTGCGCTTCGACGAACTCCTGCGTGTGGTGGTCCCGATGACGGAATGGTGGCACGAAGGGCGCAACCAGAGAATGCTGGAGAGCTACGCGCGTGATCAAGCCGAAACGGTCAAGCGAATCACAAGCGGGAATTCTTAGTGTCCCAACGATTGAGGCGGCCATTGCAAGAGTCCTCGACGCCGCCAGGATTTGGCACACCCGGAAGCAAAGCGGGCCGATGCAGTACGCGGGCCCACTGGATCGCTACGCGGCGCTGGCAGGCCTCCTTCTTTGGGCGAAAGCCGCCTCCCCGAAAGGGCGGAAAAAAGCAAACGAAAGCGAATCATCGATCGATCGAGTAGGTCGGATTCTCAAGATGGTGACCGCGGAAGAAATCACCAAGCCGCTGGCTGACTTATTCGAGGAGATTTTGGCCAACCCCCTCGATAACGAACCTTTGGTCTGGCAGATCAGCCTTAACCGCAGCGCGACGCCGGCGCTAACTCGCTCGGTGGCGGCGGTCAAGGCCGATGCCGCAAGGTCCCTCTTCAGAGTCGATTGCAGCGAGATTGGCTGGGCCGTCCTCGACTCCGGAATCGAAGGCGATCACGCGGCTTTCAAAGACGCGAGCGGAACGAAAAGCCGCGTCAAGAGAAGCTTCGATTTCAGCCAGTTCCGAAAGGTCCTGAGTCTAAGCAATTCGAATCCGAAAATCCGGGAAAAGCACCTGGAAGAGCTGCTCCAGCGCAAGGACCTGCTTAAGATCTCGGATAAATCCAGTGCCGAAAGCTTTCTCAAGGCACTCGCGGAAGACGCGATGAGCGGACGCTTCATTCACTGGGAGCTCGTCGAAAAATTCGTGGAAATCAGGCCCGAAACGCCGGCCTTCAGCAATCATGGCACTCACGTCGCGGGAATCATCGGTGCCAGCAGGGAAAACGCGGACAAGGCCAAGGGGCAGAGCGACGACCACGCGGACGGCATGTGCCCGGACATCGGCCTTTACGACTTTCGCGTGCTCGCCCCGAATCTCAAGGACACCGAGTTTGCCATCATGGGCGCGCTTCAATACATCCGCTACATTAATGAGCGGAACCGCTTTATAGCGATTCACGGCGCCAATCTGAGTCTCTCAATTCCCCATGATGTGCGCAATTTCGCCTGCGGTCGCACACCGGTTTGCGAGGAATGCGAGCGGCTTGTTGAAAGCGGCGTGGTCGTCGTCGCGGCCGCCGGAAACCTGGGCTACCACAACTTCGAGACCAAGGAGGGAATCTATGAGGGCTACGCCGCATTTAGTATTACCGACCCAGGGAACGCTGACGGAGTGATGACCGTCGGCGCCACCCATCGCTACTGGCCGCACACCTACGGAGTAAGCTTTTTCTCGAGTCGCGGGCCAACCGGGGACGGGCGACTCAAGCCGGATCTGGTCGCGCCCGGCGAGCGAATTCGCGCGCCGATGCCTGGTGGAGAGTGGGGCGATTTGGACGGGACGAGCATGGCCGCGCCCCATGTTAGCGGCGCTGCCGCCATGCTCATGGCGCGCTATTCGGAGCTCATCGGCCAGCCCAGAAAGATCAAACAAATTCTCTGCCAGAGCGCAACCGATCTTAACCGCGAACGCAGTTTTCAAGGACACGGCATGCTTGACGTGCTGCGAGCGTTCCAGAGTATCTAAGGAAGATGATCTTCAGCCTTGAAGTCCGACGCGCACGCAAGGGTGACTGCCTCCTCCTGCACTTCGGTTCGAACGAAGATCCGGGCCTGATCATTATCGACGGCGGGCCCAAGAGCGTCTACCAGCCGCACCTCAAACCACGCCTCGAACAGATCCGCTCCGCGCGCGGCCTTTCCAATCAGGAATCGCTTCCCGTCGACCTCCTGATGATCAGCCACGTCGATGACGATCATATTCAGGGGATTCTCGACTTGACCAAAGAACTGGTCGACGCGCGGGACGAACGAAAGCCGCAGTTGGTGCAGGTGCTTAGCTTCTGGCACAACAGCTTCGACGACATCATCGGCAACCGGCCGGAGGAACTGACGGCTGCGCTCAAAAGTCATTTCGGCGCGGCCGCGACTTCCGGCGAATTGCCCGCGGATGCCACCCTCGAGGTCGATGACGAGTCCGGAGAACTGACGAATGAGATCGTTAACGACAATCTCAAGGTGCTCGCCAGCATCGAGCAAGGCTACAGGCTGCGTATGGACGCCGAGAAACTGGGTTTCCCGCGGAACCCGGAATTCGACGGAAAGCTGATTATCGCCGCCGGGAAAGCAGAGCGGCTTGAGGTCGGGCGCGGGTTGGCATTCACCGTGGCCGGCCCAATGAAGCCCGAGGTGGAAGCACTGCGAAAGAAACACGACGAATGGCTGCGCGGGCTCAAGGGAAAGTCGCCTCCCGAGGCGCTGGCCGCCTACGTCGACAAGTCCGTTCCAAATCTCTCCAGTCTTGTTCTGCTCGCTGCGGCCGATGGTAAGCGCATGCTTCTTACAGGCGATGCGCGCGGAGATAAGATAATCGAAGGACTTCAGCTCGCCGGTCTTCTCGGCCCGGGAGGCGACAGCGCGATGCACGTCGACCTACTCAAGGTCCCGCATCACGGGAGCTCCAACAATCTGGAGCGAAATTTCTTCGAACGTATCACGGCAGACCACTACGTGTTTTCCGGCAACGGCGAGCATGGCAACCCCGAGCGCGATGCGCTGGAAATGTTGTTCGACGCTCGCGGCGGCGCAGAGTTCACGGTGCACTTGACGTATCCCGTCGCGGAGATCGACGAGGGGCGCAGGAAAGATTGGACGGAAGCGCGGAACAAAAAGAAGCGGCCGGCCTGGTCGCCGAAGACGCAAGGCCTGGAGACGCTCTTCGCAGACAAGCGCATCTCCAAGGGAAGGATCCATGTCGTTGACCCGAACAGACCACACGTGATCAATTTGCTCGATGCGGTCGACTTCTAGGCCTGCACGGATTTTCGGAGATGAAAGGAGAGAGAATTGTGAGTGTTAAAGTTTATGGATGTAATCATGTTGCGATTGAGGTGGGCGACGTTGAGAAGGCGGTGGCCTTCTATCAGGACGTCTTCAATCTCGAGAAGCTCGATGAAGGTGAAGGCGATGCCTTTTTCAAGCTGGGCGAGCATCAATTTCTTGCGATGTTCGAAGTCAAGGAAGGGCGATCCGAGCGCGCGGGACATTTTGGTCTGATGGTGCGCGATGAGGAGCAACTGGCTGAAGTCCGCGATAAACTCACGAAGAAATACGGTATCGAATTGATCCCGCCGTTCCGTTGCGACTTTCGCGATCCGTGGGGAAATCGCATCCAGGTCGTTGATTTGCATGACGAATCGCTGGTCTGGCTGCTGAAGTATCAGGAAGTGCAAAAAGTGGGAATAAGGTTTTCCGATTGAAACGGTTGCGCGAAGGTGGACGCGGGCACGAGCGACGACTTAGACAGCAAGGCCGCCAATTCGAGGCCAGCCCGACGCGATCGAAATGACAAACCTGAGGTCAGGCTAAGTTCGCGATGAGCGGATCTTCCGTGAACGAACCGATCAGCGGCTTCTCCGCAAGTTGTCCGCTTTGATTCGGTCCGCCACCAATACCCTGGACTTTCGAGGCTGGGGACTAATCGTGCCGATTCGCCCGCGAGGCGCCGCATGTCCTCATGATCTCTAAGGCTTGGTCGGCACGGTCGGGGCTGGTTTTGACAAGAACAAACTCACCATCGTGGTCGAAATTCGTGACGTAGCCCTCGATGACGTTCTTAGGCAGGTGATAGTCGGCGAGATGAGCCCTAAAGGCCCGGGCATTAGCATGCCGATCCAGCTTGGGTTTCATATCGCGCTCGGTCTCGCCCCAGTAGACCGCCGGGCCAGAGCCCGGCGCAAAGATGCCACCGATGCTGCCCAGTTCCTCCGACACGATCGCCTCATCATAGACAGTATCTTCGAATCCCGCGCGAGCGAGTCGCTCGACGGCTTTGTCCAGGTCCCGGGCGTTGTCGAATATCCCAACGATGGTCGTCATCTTCATCTTGATACGGCGGTTGCGTGCGGTTCGGGCGACAGTGGCATCGGCTGCTAGAGCTGGCAAGAGGGATTTTTGCTCTTATCGAAAAACCGTGGTTTGGACCGCGTCGATTCGGGAACGGGCGCGAGCACCTGAGATTTGAGCGAACGCTCGGCGCGCACAAAAGCTCGCGGCGCCGCATGGCCTTAAGGAAAAACTACGCCCGGCCTGGCGATCAAACGACGCAGTTCCGCCTCATGCGACTCTTAGCGACACGACTAGCCTGATCGCGATTCACCCGATACCAGAAGCCGGATGGTTGAGGGAGCCGTTTACTTTATGAAGACCCGATAAGCCCACGGCTCCAGGATCAATTGAGAGGAGCCGACGAGTTCGACAGCCTCCTTGCTGAAGAGCTCAGTATAGAGTCCATAGTATAAGGTTTCATCAAAAGTAACCTTCTGGGGCGCGCTCGAGAAATTGAACACAGCAAAGACTTTATCGCGTTCATTGCGTCGAACGAAGCTCAATACTTTGTGAGGGATCGTATTCGGCACATTGATCATCCTCGCTCCCCACTTGGCATTCCACAGGGCAGTATTCTCTCTCTTTAGGGTAAAGAGATCTCGGTAAAACTCGCCGAGCCGATGTTCTTTCCACTGAATCGGATCCCTCTCAAAGAACTGAAGGCGTTTTGTGCTCTCCGCCTCTTGTCCGTTGTAGATCAACGGCATGCCTTCGCCGACCACAGACAGGACAATCGCCGCTTCGAGGGCCTCGCCAAACTGCTCAAACTCGGTTCCCTCCCAGGCATTCTTATCGTGATTGCTAACGAAAGTCATGCGCATGATGTCTGCGGGATAAGCTTTGTCGTTCCAGGCGTAATACGCGCGGAGCCGATCCAGATCCGACTTGCCCATCGCGATGAGGTGCACGGCCTCATTCCAGGTCCAGGCGTAAGTCATATCGAAAGCTTCGACATGGAGATCTCGAGCCTCCCATTCTGCCAGCATGAAGACGGGCTTAATGGCGTCCAATTCCTTGCGCACATTGTTCCAAAAATCGGTCGGGACAAAACCGGCAACGTCACAACGGTAACCATCAATATTTACCTCGGACACCCAGTATTTCATGACGTCCGTCATGTATTTGCGGAGAGCCTCATTCTCGTAGTCAAAATCGATGATGTCGACCCAATCCCACCAAGGGGTCGGGCAAAAGTCGCCCTTCCAATCGCGCGCGTACCATTCGGGATGCTCGGTGACTAATGGATTATCCCAAGCGGTGTGATTAGCTACCCAGTCGAGGATGACGTACATGCCGGCCTGGTGGGCTGCATTCACGAAATGTTTCAGGTCGTCCAAAGTTCCGAACTCTGGATTCACGCTGTAGTAATCCTTAACCGCATAGGGACTTCCCAAGGTGCCTTTGCGGCCTTTCTCGCCGATTTCATTCACGGGCATCAACCAGAGAATGACCACGCCCAGGTCCTTGAGTCTGGGCAGATGCTTCTCGGCTGCCCTGAACGTGCCCTCGTCGGTAAACTGACGGGTGTTGATCTGGTAGATCGTGGCATTCTTGCTCCACTCGGGGTGGTTAAGTAAGACGGAAGGCCGAGGTTTGTAAGGGTTGGGGGCATTCATTCGGGAAAGGATTGGAATCTCTGGCCGGGGCAGGGAGAAAGTCGCTCTTGGAGTCTCGTGGGCGCGCGCCCCGCGGAATGGGTCTCTCCGGAGCCGCGATCTGCGCGGAGAGAAGGTTGTTGAAATCCGGATCTTAAGTCAAGTTCGCGGTGGCACCAGCAGGCGCGACCGTTTGTGCGTCGCTCGGGCAGGGAAACGTCCGCAACAAGCGCTGAATGCCCTCAGCAAGCACACGGATGTTTTAATCGCTGCGCGCTTCACTGGAGGATGTGCGGGACATCTGCCCTAACTCAAAGTCAACGGCAACAAGTCGGAGAGTAGTGGTTCACCTTGGCTCTCTCGCAACGTGGACAAAAAAGCTGTCGGCTTCACTTTCGCCTTGCCTTGGATCGGAGTCGATCTTAAAAAACCGAGAGAGGCTGGATGGTAGATGCGGTAGTGGGAATCCGGCTTCCTTGTTGAACCAATTTACGCCACGTGAACCACTCCTTTCCAGCGCAGGTGAACACTCTGGCCGCTCCATTTATACAAGCGAAGTTCCCGCACCTTAGACCTTAGGGCTCCCAACCGCTCGATCACAAGACTAACCCCCGCAAGCTATCTTATGAGAAAATATCTCCTCTCTTCGTTCTTTGTTTTCTTCTCCGTCATGCAGGCGTTTTCCTGGACGGACGGCGAACTTCTGATCTGGACAACCGACAACCGGGGCTACCGCGCGCTCGCCGAGCTTGGCAAGAAATTCGAAGAGGAGATGGGCGTTCCGGTGAAGGTGGAAACACAGGAGGGCATCACCGAAAAATTCCAGGCCGCCGCCCAGACCGGGAAAGGCCCTGACATCTTTTTCTGGGCGCACGACCGCATTGGAGAATGGGCCGATGCGGGCCTTCTGAAGCCCCTAGAAATTAAGGACGATTTTAAGTCAACGATGATCCCCATGTCGTGGGATGCGGTCACGCACAACGGCAAGATCTGGGGTTACCCGGCCGCCCTGGAATGTGTCTCCCTAATCTGCAATAAGAAACTGGTTACCGGGAAACCCCCGGCTCAGCTCTCGGAATTTCCCGCGTTCGCCAAAGAACTCCAGGCAAAGAATCCGAAAGCAATCGCGATCATGTGGGACTATAAGGTCCCTTACTTTACGTTCCCGTTCCTCGCCAGTGCCGGAGGCTATTCTTTCAAGAAAACTGAGGGCGGTTATGATCTCAAGGACATTGGCGTGGACAATGCCGGCGCCATCGAGGGTCTGACGGCAGTCGTCAATCTGATCAAGGAGGGGGTGCTCCCGAAGGGCTCTACCCAGGATGTAATGATGCAAAAGATGGCCGGCGGCGAGCTTGCCACGATGGTAAATGGTCCGTGGGCTTGGGCGGATATTCGTAAGAGCGGGATCGATTTCGATCTCGCTGCATTGCCTGGTGTTGGTGGAAATCCAGGCAGGCCGTTCGTGGGCGTTTGGTCGGCGCTCATCAACCGCTCGAGCCCGAACGCGGAGTTCGCGATGCAGTTTCTTGAAAAACATCGTCTGCACCGCGGATGGCCTCAAGGCCCTCGATGCGGACGCGCCACTCGGCGTTCCGGCGGTGAAATCTCTTGCCGACGAGATGAGCGCCGCGAATCCTTTGATCAAGGTAACGTATGAGAACGCCCTGAACGGTGTAGTGATGCCCAACATTCCTCAGATGGGCAAGTTCTGGAGCTCGATGAAGGCGGCTTTCGAGGTTTCGACAAACGGTGAGGCGACTCCTGAGGCTGCCTTGAAGGACGCCAGAAAGAATATGGGGAAATAAGTGTGAAGGGGCTGCCGATTCGACAAATCCTTGTAGTCCTGTTGGCAGTTCCTGCGCTCGCCCTCAGTTTTTTTATCTACCAAACAGGAAATTTCTATGTCGCATTAGCCCTGCTCATAGTGACCTGCCTAGGGGTCTACATTTACCTGAACCCATCGGCAAATACCTTCAGGTATCTCTTTCCCGGATTTCTCGGTTTTGGCCTCTTCGTCATCTTTCCGATCCTCTTCACAATTTATATCGGTTTCACCAAGTATAGCTCGCAGAACCTCCTCACTTTTGATCGCGCCTTGGCGTTGTTCCGGCAGGAGACCTTCGCTGTGGATACTGCTGCCTCTTACAAATACACGTTGTACGCTCAGGACAACGGCCAATACGTCCTTTATCTCGAAGACGAAAAAGATCCAGCGAAACGGTTCGCATCGGAGCCATTGAATCTCGACCCCACGGAAAAAGCAAAGGTCGAGCAGGAACCCGTCAAGCTGAATGCCTTGCCCGCGGGAGAGGAAGTGAAGGGCAAGCCCATGCAAATGGCTCAAATTAATCGGGCAAAGCTTTTGAACCCATTAAGAGCGAGCAAATTTTCGCTTCCCGACAACACACTGGTGGGATTGGAAGGGCTGACAAAATTCGCGTCGCGACAGCGGCTTTGGGTACAGAATCCGGACGGGTCGCTCACGAACGCCAAGGATGGCACAGTCGTTCGTCCCGATTTCAACCAAGGCTTCTTCGTCAACGACAAAGGAGAGAAGGTGGGCGTCGGTTTCCGCACGCTCGCCGGCTTTCACAATTATAAGCAGATCCTTACCGATCCGCGCGTTCGAGGACCCTTGTTTAGGATATTCCTGTGGACGTTCGCCTTTTCGGCGATTTCGGTTGTGCTAACATTCGCGCTTGGGATCCTTCTGTCGGTGCTCCTTGAACAACCGGATCTCAAATTTCGGCGGACGTACCGCACGCTCTTTATTTTGCCCTACGCGGTTCCGGGGGTCCTATCGATCCTAATCATGAGAGGGTTGTTCAATCAGGAATTTGGGGCTGTGAATGAGATGCTGAGAGCATTCTTTGGTTTCGCTCCGGAATGGGAAACCAATCCCTGGGGGGCTCGCGCAATGGTTTTGCTGGTGAATCTCTGGCTGGGCTATCCTTACATGATGCTTATTTGCACGGGGATGCTTCAGTCAATTCCATCCGGAATTTATGAGGCGAGCGCGATCGACGGGAGCAATAAGGTTACTGATTTCTTTCAGCTTACTTTGCCGCTGGTGCTCCCCGCAATGATCCCGATTCTCATCTCGTCTTTCGCTTTTAATTTCAACAATTTCAACCTCATTTTCCTGTTGACGGCCGGAGGACCGCAGATGGTCGGTGGGAACGCAGGCGAGACCGATCTCCTCATTACTTACACGTATAACATCGCCTTCCGCGATTCGGGCACGAACTTCGGGCTGGCCAGCGCGATTGCCACCCTGCTTTTCATCCTGGTCGGGTTTCTGTCCTGGATAAATCTTAGGTTAATCGCAGGAAAGGCGAAGATGTGAAACGGATGACTCCCGAACAGAAGGTAGTAGTTAGAAAAGTGGTTTCTCACACGCTGCTTCTTTTTCTCCTGTCATTGGTCCTGGTGCCGTACATCATGGTGGTTTCGGCTTCGCTTCGCCGGGGCAATTTTGCGCCAAGCGGCCTGCTTCCAGACCACGTCAGTTTGGAGCATTGGAAGTATGTTCTTGGCATTCCTTATGAAGAGGTGGTTAACCCGGCCACGGGTGAAAAGCGTGTTGTCAAGGCTGAGACGCCGCCGTTACTCTGGTTCTGGAACTCGATCAAAATATCAGCAATCGCGTCAATCGGCATCCTTCTCTTGTCTGGAACGGCCGCCTATGCATTTGCCCGGCTCCATTTCAAGTTTAGATCCACCACCTTGAGCTTCCCTGCTGATCCTCCAAATGTTTCCCATGGTGCTCGCGTTGGCGGCCATATACGTGATTCTTGATTTCCTTGGCCAGTACCTTCCCGCGCTTGGCTTGAACACCCATCCCGGGCTGATCTTGGTCTACCTCGGCGGAATCTCGGGCTACATCTGGATGCTTAAGGGCTATTTTGATACGATACCGGTGAGCATGGAGGAATCAGCCACGATCGACGGCGCCACGCAGTTCCAAACCTTCACGCAGATTCTTCTGCCGATGAGCCTGCCGATTTTCGCCGTCGTGTTTATCCTGTCTTTCATCGCCTTCATGTCCGAGTATCCCGTAGCGTCGATTGTCCTACAGACTCGCGAAAACTGGACATTGGCAGTAGGGGCCAATTCATTCTTGGCCGAACACCAAAAGCTTTGGGGTCGCTTCGCTGCGTTAGCCGTTTTGAGCGGCGTGCCAATTACAGTCATGTTCATGGTGTGTCAGAAGTATGTCGTCAGCGGTCTTACCTCCGGCGGCGTCAAGGAGTAGCAGAATCCCCTCATAAGCCGGTCGCCGAGCGCACCCTGGACATGACTTCTTCTGCGACCCGGTTGGCCTTCTCGCGTCCATCGCGCAGCACCATTTCCACATAGCCAGGAACAGTCAGAATTTCCTCCCGTCGCGCTCGCATGGGTGCGAAGTAGTCCCAGAGGGCCGCGAAGAGCTTCTTCTTGAATTCGCCGTAGCCTGTGCCGCCCGCCCGAAAATCGTTCTCCATCTGCGCGTAGTCGGCGGGATCGGCGACAAGTTTGTAGAGCGCGAGGATCGTTGAGTTTTCTATGGCCTTGGGGGCTTCGACGGGCGTGGAGTCGGTCTTCAAGCTCATGATTTTTTTTCGCATCGCAGATTCTTCCTCGAAGAGCCCGATGGTGTTGCCGTAGCTCTTGCTCATCTTTTCACCGTCGAGGCCCGGGACAACGGCGGTCTCATTGCGAATGCTCGGCTCCGGTAGCTTCAAGGTCGGCCCGTAAGTTTCGTTGAACTTGATGACGAGATCGCGGGTGACCTCGATGTGCTGCTTCTGATCTTTGCCGACTGGGACGACATCGCTGTCGTAAATCAGGATGTCCGCCGCCATCAATACCGGATAGGCAAAGAGTCCGTGGGAGGGCGCGACGCCCTGGCCGAGCTTGTCTTTGTAGGAGTGACAGCGTTCCAGCAACCCCATGGGTGTCACGGTGCTCAGGATCCAGGCAAGCTCGGTGACTGCCGGGACTTGGGATTGGCGGAAAAAACACGCCTTGCGCGGATCGAGTCCGCAGGCGAGAAAATCGATGGCGACGCTGCGAATATTTTCACTCAGGTCTCCGGCGTCGCGCACGGTGGTCAGGGCATGGAGGTCGGCGATGAAATAGAAGGCCTCGCCCCGGTGTTGCAGCTCGATGGCCGGCTTCATCATGCCGAAGTAATTGCCGAGATGCAGAGTGCCCGAAGGCTGAATGCCGGAGAGGATGCGCATAGAGAGTCAAGAGGAGCCGATGAAGAGAATCACCTGCGAGCCGGTTTTGCGATAATTTCGGAGGTCGGATCAATACGAATAGTCCTCCGGAAGTTGGAAGGCGTTCTCAATATGGCGAATGATGGGGGGTCCGGACATGACAACTTCCACGACATCGAAGCGAAAAACAATATCGGGCATGTCGAGCATCTTGAGCCAGGTCATCGCTCCCCGGAGGATCAGGCGTCGTTTCCTTCGATCCACCGCATCGAGGGGACGCCCGAAGTCCTCGGAGGATCGCGTCTTGACCTCCACAAACACGAGTTCGCCGTGGCGTTTGTCGCGGCAGACGATGTCAATTTCGCCTCCGTGCGGCGCGCGGAAGTTGCGGTAGAGGATCTTGTGGCCATTGGTTTGCAGGTGTTTGGCGGCAAGTTTTTCGCCGGCGCGCCCCAGCGCGAGATGGGGAGGTTCCGGCGGCGAGGAGAACGCGGCTCGAACTCGTTTCGCGAAGCGCAAGATTCCGGTTCTCATGGCGTCCGGCCGCGGTTCGGATTGCGGCATCTGTGCCGAGAGCGCGGCGACTCATGAGGCTGTCGCGTGATCCCGCCGGTAGCGTCCGGCGCCCTCTGGTCCCGCCTTTCTTTCGTCGTCGGATTCTTTCCGCGATTTTCCATCGGGAATTCGCCTCGCGATTGCATTCGGGCAATTTTCAACGCGCCAAGGCTTCGAGCAAGATGCGCCGAATCTCAGCGATTCCTTCGGGGTTTTCATTGGCGCCGTGACCGGAGGGGACGATTTTTTCCGAAGCGGCGCCATCGAGGTGTGAGCTCCAGTAGGGCACCACGCCATCGGTGCTGTTTGGCGAGTTGCCCTTGCCGCGGTCGCCGATGATCGAGTGGTACGGGACGGACCTCGAAATGGGAAGCTTGAGGATTGCGCCGAGCAGTGGTGATCTGGCGCGAAGGAAGCGGATGCTGTTTGCCGGTGCGACGAAGGTGCTGCGAACATCATCGCGCATGGAGCGCAGAATTTCCGAGTGTTCCTGCTTCGCCAAGGAGCACGCTGAAAGGGAGCTGGATGAGACTTGCAAAGAACCCGGCGAGCGGGCGGAGCGCGAGCTGGCTGCCGCGATGGGGCGTCGAAACGAAGATGACCTCAGAAACATCATTGCGCGGCGAGAAATAGACGATTTCAAGCAACTCTCGCTTCGCCTTGGGACTCAGGCGAAGCTCCGACGCGGGAATATCTGAAAACTGGCTCCACAGCCTATCCCCACCCTCCCGGATCATCATACTGCAGATGAGGCCACCCATGCTGTGGCCGATCAGTATCTTCCGCTTCAGATTGGCGTTCGGCTTGATCTTCGAGAATCGCATGTCAAAACGGTCCAACTCTTCTCGAAGGGCCGACGTGGATCGCCAGACCGGAAGACCTGTCGGGTATAGGTACAGCCAGAATTGGTAATTCTTGCGGATCGTCGGATCGGCAAGCAACCCGTTGACAGCTTGTGTCCAGGCTTCCGGACGTGAGAGTAGCCCGTGCACAAACACGACGGGTATCTTGCCTGGATCGTAGGGCTCGAGTTGGAACAAGCCGATTTCCGACAACCCGCTGACGCGAGAAGAACAGGGCGCCGAGATCGATCGAGCGGTTTTTCGAGCGGGAAAGCAATACAGCGATCGCCGCGGAATAGTCTGCCGCGAGCGGCAGCGTCTGATTCGATAAGGAGACGGTGTCCGTCCTGAGTGTATTGAAGAAGCACAGGGTGGCCGTATCCCCGCGGAATTTCACCAACGCTGTCACCGGCAGGCACATTCCTGCCCTGGGAATGCCAGGCTGGCCGGCGAGAAAGCCGGCGGTCTTCGGAAAGTATGCGACGTAAGGCACGCCCCAGCCGGGCTGAACGCTTCGATTTTGGAGTCGCTTGATCCGAACGTCTGCAGCCGGCACAAGCGAATCCCATTGGCCGGGATCCACGATCTCTGCGCCCGTGCGTGCCACCACCAGCCGGGTCAGCCCGCCCGCACCGCGTAGGGCGCGGTCCTTGATTCCACCCGCGCCGAGCATCGCGACGATCTGGCGGACGACGAGATTGTAAAGGTGCTCCGCCCCGGCGGAAGAATTGCCGTCGGCAAGAATGGCGCGGGCGCTTTCCAAAAGAAGGGTGAGACGCCTCTCGTCTGTCCACGGTAAGCTTTGCGCCTGATGAAAGAGGGCGGCTGGAGCACCTGCGGCGATTTCTTTCGCTGATTCCGAGGAGGCGAATTCGCGGTCCTTCCGAACCTGCGAATCTCCCGCACGACGAGCTATTCTGATGTCAAGCGTTGCACAGCCGGCCAGAGCAAACGAAAGAAAAATCGAGATCCAATGTTTCATGAGTTCCTGGGACAGATGCGACCAGAGGGGATCAAATCGCGCGTCGGAAGGCAAGATCTCGGCTGGCGGTGACCTCGAGGGGCGGTTTGGTCCTCGGCAGAGCGGGAAAGCTTTGCACCCTTGGGAGGAGAGCAGCTAGGATCTCGCGCCAATTCGAGTCTGACGTGCCGATTCGCATTTGCAGCGCGATGAAGGGCCTGATTCCCAGCATGAAAATTCTCTACGTTGCCGACCTTCACTACAGCCTGAGGCAGTTCGACTGGCTGCTCGCGAACGCAGGTCCATATGACGTCGCGGCAATCGGCGGAGATTTGCTCGATGTCGGCGGTGCTTTGGATCCCGATATTCAGATCGTTGTCGTCGAGAAATACCTCAAGCGGATCCGGAAGCAAACGCGTTTGCTGGTCGCATCGGGAAATCACGACGCGGACGCCCGGAACTCTGCCGGCGAATGGTTCGCCCGATGGCTGATAAGAGCGCGTGGGGAAGGTCTTTTCGTCGATGGGGATCAGGTTTCGTTTCCCGAAGCCACCGTAACCTTGTGCCCCTGGTGGGACGGACCGGTCTCGCGCGCCGAGTTGGAGAAGTTGCTCGACCACGCCGCCGCGCGCGTGGCGGGTAAATGGATTTGGATACATCATGCGCCACCGGACCGCTCGCCGATAAGCTGGACGGGAAGAAAGTTCGCGGGAGACAGGTATCTCGTGGAGTGGATTCGGCGCTTTGGACCGGACCTTGTGCTCTCCGGGCACATTCATCATGCGCCATTTTACCCGGATGGCTCTTGGATTGATCAGATCGGAAAGACCTGGGTCTTCAATCCGGGACGTCAGATCGGTTCGAGACCTACCTCGATTGTCTTTGATCTGGACGCGATGACCGCGGAATGGTTTTCGCTCGAAAGCGAATCTCTGAGGCGGATTGCGATTGATTCTCCTGATTTCAGCGCACGGGTGGCCGCCGCTGGCGGTGCATGAGGACCTCGAGCACTTCATCGACCATGCTGATATGGTCGTGGCCATCGAACTGTTGTCTTACGTCCACCAGATACTTGTTCAGTGCATCGAGGCGCCGCGCGAGGACCTCCGAGACGTGCATGCTGACGACGGGGTGGTTTTCCAAGAACTCCCGGCCGTCCTCCACGACATAGAACGACGAGCGCGTCACTGTCCGCACGCTGGCGCGATGACTCGTGCCAAGCAGCACGGACATTTCGCCGAAGACCGAGCCCGGTTCCGAGGCGGTCGCAATTTGAACCTCGTCTTTGTCTACTTCCACCTCTCCATCGATCAGGAAGAACAGCATTCCCGTCGTGGTTCCTTGCGCGATGATGATTTCGCCTGCGTCGAGCTCTCGTTTCGGATAGGCAGCGAGAATTTCAAAGAGCGGGGCCATACGGATGAATAATGAGGCGACAACCGGCCACATCGCAACTTTTCTGTGGCACGGGCAGGCCGATGACGGCCATTCGCGAGGGTGGTGACGGCAAATGCCTGAGCTATCCTCGGACCACGCCGGCAGCGGATTGCCCCTCGAACCGGGAAATCCGTCGATCACTCGGATGACGCAGATCGAGACAATGACAGACTCTTCGAGGCAGGTGTTGTCGATGGAGGTGCTGGCTAGTCGAGACTCTTCGGTTCGAGACCGCGAGAACCAGCTCTTTTCGTGAGAACTTCCTTATCCACAGAAACACGAGTCAATTCTCCTGTCGAATGCGGGTCGATTCGCAGACTGCAGAGCTTATCGATCACCTCCTTCTCGTCCTTCGTCATCCGTTCGCGTTCTCGCAAATATTCGTTCCAAGAGGGTGCCACCACTTCCATGATGAATTTGTCTGACCGGGTCAGATCCTCATACAAGTGCCATTTGGAAGCGCCATTTCTCAGATAGATCAATCGAACTTCGCCCATTAGTTCGATGCATTGTTTTCGCCGCGCAGGATCAATCACGAATTCTGTCGTGACTGACACTGGGTTATCCCGGGCCTGCGACAGTCGCATTGGGTCCAAGTCATGGGAAAAGATGGTGACTGATGCCGGCTCGAAATTCAGGCTGGCCGTAAAGTCAATCGAGAGCCGCTTGCGAAGGACGACATGGGTTATGACCATAGCCACGGTCGCCAAGCCGCCCGCCACAAGAAATGTGGGAACGACTCCGCTCGTCGCAGCCGCTGCGCCCCAGATTGCGCCACCGAGAGCAGTCGCAGCCTGTGAAATCATGATGATGGTTGCGTTCATGCGCCCTCGAGCCCAATCGGGCATCGCGCGTTGGCCCGCGATCCAGAGTTCCGAAGAGGACAAGGTCCATCCCGCGCCGGCGATTGCAGCCACCAGCAAGAAAACGTGCGGGCGATGCACATTCGCCATGAGAAACAGATTCAACACCAGCAACAGATTGGCGTAGATGGTCAGCGTGTTCGGGGAGAAGCGAGCGCGAGCCCACGGGATGACGAACACCGCGCCGAGGACCGAACCGACGCCCATGCTCGTGAACAGATATCCGAGATTCGCGGGATCGAGATGCAGTTCCTTCAGTCCGACCACTGGCAGCAGTGCCGGAATGATTGAGATAAAGAACGAGAACAAGGCGTTCCGGGCGAGCACAACCTTGATTCCCGGAGCGTAGCGCACATAGTGAATCGCTGTCGTCATCGTCGCGAAGAATTCGTCGAGTGGAACCGGCGCTTGTGCGCGGGTTTGCCTCCACTGCAGGATCGCCAGGAACATCAAGAGAAAACCCAGGCCATTGGCGCCAAAGACGAAGCTTGCCCCCATGATCGGAATCAAGAGGCCGCCAAGAACAGGCCCGATCATCCCCGAGATATTTATTTGAAGTCCCCCGAGCGTATTTGCGGAGGCCAGCTCGTCTCTGGAAACCATTTCGGTGACGACGGAAGAAGAAGCCGGCGAGCCAAACGCGAACCCGAGATTGAAGAGAAACGTGCTGGCCAGAATGATGTACGGATTGAGGTAAGGCGTCAGCCCGAGGAAGGTGAGGCCGAGCGCGATCGAGGCCTGCCACAAGTTCACTGCGCACAAGATCTTCTTCCGATCTACCATGTCTGCAAAGGCTCCCGCCGGTAGCGTGAACAAGGCAAACGGCAAGGCCGAAAGCGTCGACATCAACGAGATCAGAAAGGCGGAGTTGTCCACCTTGCCCAGCACCGAAAAGGCCGCGGTGTTATGGGCGGCGACGCATACACCTGAAATCACCATGGCCAGCCACAGGTTTCTGAAGGCCGGGTTTCGCAATGCCAGCCAGATAGAGGTATTGGTCGCGGGGGCGTTCACGTCGAAGGGCGGGGGAGCGGGTTCGCAGGGTCGGCCCCTTACATCTTCGGCAATCTCCTACACGTTGTCCGCTGCAGTGTCTGCCTTGCCCTCGGCGGCACCCGTTTCGCCCCATCGCCAGTCGCGGATCTCGGGCATGTCCTCACCGTAGCGTGCGATGTAGTTTTTGTGATCGTCTGGGGTTTTTTTCATGGCCGAAATTCAGCAAGGTGAATCCTCCGAAGCGACTTTAAAAGTCTTTCCGGCGGCAGGGTGCCTATCGAGTTTGAGCGGGATGCCCGATCGACTGCTCACAAAACAAATGCCGAAAGAGCTCTTTGAAATCCCCGCGCCAACGATAGGCTGCCTCCGTTTCGCAGCGAACCCAGCCCGGTAGCCCCCGGAAAGGCTGTCGAGGCGGTTGGCCGACCGCCGATCTAAGAGCGTCAATTCCAGGGTCTCTCCAGCTAGTGGAAATGCCTGTGCTTGGGGCCGCTCGGATTTGCCTGAGCCTTACGGATGTCCTGTGCCAATCGAGAGAAAATTGCGGCGCACGGTATCGGTCATGCCGTTCACAAGTTCCTGCCCGGACTTTCGCTTGAAATCTTTACACCAGCGGAGCGAGAAATGTCCTGTTGAAATTATCGGCGCGGCCTTCAAGTTGCGGCACCTGGTCGAAACCGCCGTCTTTCAGCGATCGCAGCGTCCGGGAATGCAATTCGCCGTAGGTTAGCTTGCCACCCTTCTCCTCTATGGCTGCGACAAGGTTGTAGGTGAGAGCGCCGTTATAGCTCCCGCCGATATGCGCATCGGCTGAAGTCTGCGTGTCGCGGCAACCGGTGATGAGCACTTCGGGTATGTTGATATCGACGATGTCCTTCTTGCGTTTGGCCTGCTTCTTCAGCGTCGCGCGCTTGCTCTTGATTTTGCCCGTGAGTCGGCGCCCCGACTCCACTGCGAGCAAATCCAACGGACAGGGAAGAAACCGTGCGATGATCGGCGCATCCCGCGGAACCAGCACGCGCGTGTTCGAGCCGGAGTGGCAGCAGTCCATGATCACGGTGAGGTTCACGCCGGCAGGGACACCGTCAAAAGCAGTGCGCAACCAGTCGTCCGCCAAGGGGTCTTTCCAGTCGAGATCGGTCGGGCAGAGAATCTCGTCGCGGCTATCGGCCTCATCGCCACTGTCGTCGGGAACGTTCGAGCCGTGCCCGGAGTAATGGATGAGCAGCACGTCGCCTCGCTTGGCGCCCTTGAGCACGCGGGTAATGCCGTCCTGCATCGCTTGCTTGGTGGCCTTGAGATCGGTGAGAATTCTAATGTTTTTTTCCTGGAAGGAGAAATGTTTCAGGAGCGCTGCTTTGAGGTTATTGACGTCGTTGACGCAGCCGCGGAGGTCGGCTCCGGGAATCTTGTAGCGATTGATGCCAATGAGGAATGCGTAGTTCATCGCCGAATTGTAGTTGATGCCGCTGTCGGATTTTCGGCGCCGGATTTGGTCGATTCCATTTCGCCCGCCGAAGGATCGATATTGGAGAGTGGATCAAATTCGGGATCGCTTGTCAATCGTGACCACACGATCCCGGCAAGAGAGTGCACGAAACCGACGGAGCTACGTCTCGAAAGGAATCCGACTAACGCCTGACTGCGGTCAAGAATTGAGCTAAGCGTTGCTATTTTCGATGAGGCCGTTCCTTTTCCGGAGCGGCCATGCTCCAGGTTTTCAGCTTGCGTCCATCGCGCATATTTTCTAATTGGGAGTGTTCCGGAACGTCTCCTGGATCGTCCAATGCACAACAGAGAAGAGAGCTTGGCCGGCTTTTCGGCGCGTGTTTAGCCATGCACGAAGGTCCACGAACGACGAATCCATCAGAGCCTGCCGGCATTTCGACAATCTTCGCCGGAAGCCCGCGGTTTTCGGTGGGAGATCCGGTTCGGATTTCCCTGCGCTTCCCAGTGGGCCACTATCGCACGCCGATGTATGTGCGAGGCAAGGTGGGTTGCGTTGAACGAGTGCTACCCAGGTTCCTCAATCCGGAACAGGAGGGCTATGGCAAGAACTCTGGCGCGCTCGTGCGGTTGTATCGCGTCCGAATCCCTCAAAAGGCCATCTGGCCCGACTATCGAGGCAATTCGGCCGATGAATTGCAGATCGAAATCTACGAGCACTGGCTGGAGCCCGCTTGAGTCTCGCCATGCCGGACCACGGCCAGCTTCGCGATCACGACCACGCGCATTCTCCGATCGAGAATGGCGAAAGTCCGCGCGGTGCGCGAGCCGCGAGCCGTGCTCGCGGAATTTGGCACGATTGTTCCCGCTGAGAAGGAAGTCCGGGTCCACGACTCAACCGCAAACATGCGCTACTTGATCCTGCCGCAACGTCCGGCTGGGACCGAGCACCTGGGCGAGGAGGAATTGCGGCTCTGGTCACGCGCGACGCGATGATCGGCGTGACCATCGTGAAGGCCCCAAACCAAACAATTGACTCATGAGCACCGAACATCTGATCAAGCATCTGCCCAATGATGCGGGCGGCGTGGAAGCTGGACCGATCGCGATGACCGAGCACACGTTGCTTCCCTGGGAGAAGCGCTGTCATGCGCTCCTGGACATCCTCGACTACCGGAAGATCATCAATACCGAGGAAAAGCGGCGCGCCGTCGAAGAACTCGGCTCGGAGTTGATGGGCAAACTCACCTACTATGAGCGCTGGATCGTCGGAGCGGCAAACCTCTTGCTTCAAAAACAGATCCTTACGCCCGACGAAATTGCGCGCAAGACCGCCGAGGTCGAAGCAAGGTTCGGCGAAGAGGCGGGGATCCAGCGCCCCATCTGATGCCTGTTCCCGGCCTCGTTACCGTCTCGAGCGCTCATCCGGTAGCCACGACCATCGACCGCCTGGTCTCGCTTGCTCAGGATCGCGGGATGACCGTTTTCGCCCGCATCGATCACGCGGCCGCCGCGGCCCAAGCGGGCCTGACAATGCGAGCGACGCAGGTACTTCTTTTTGGTGCCCCAAAAACCGGCACGCCGCTGATGCAGAAGACTCCGACTCTCGCAATAGATCTCCCTCTGAGGGCAATGGCTTGGGAAGATGAAAGCGGACAGGTATGGCTCTCTTGGAACGATCTGGTCTGGCTGGCCGAGCGCCACGGGCGCCTGGCAGGAGATGTTCTCGGGATGAACGCCGTGTTAGAGAAACTCGCGGCTGCCGCGGCAGGATAAGGGGGGAGTTGCTCTAGAACAACTCCGGTTGCGCCACTGGCGAGAAGCTGAACCGGTGAAACGGGCTGGGACCGTGTTCGCGCAATGCGGCAAGATGCTCCGGTGTGGCGTATCCTTTGTGTCGCCGAAATCCGTACTGCGGAAAGAGCACATCCATCTCTTCCATGATCCTGTCGCGGGTGACCTTCGCGATGACGCTGGCCGCGGCGATCGAAAGGCTGAGCCCGTCGCCTCCAATGATAGCCGTATGGGGTGAGGGAAAGTCGCGTACGGGCAGCCCATCGATCAAGGCATGATCAGGCTGCGAAGCAAGACCGCTCAGCGCCTCCCGCATTGCCTTGTGGGTGGCTCGCAGGATGTTGATGGAATCGATCGTCGCCACATCCTGAATGGACACCGACCAGCGAATATGGGACGCACCGGTGATTCGCTGGAAGAGCGTCGCCCGGAACTCCGGCGTCAGTTTCTTGGAATCATTGAGACCGTTGAAGCGCCGCAGCTCAAGGAAAACGACCGCGGCGGCGACGACCGGGCCGGCCAGTGGTCCGCGGCCGGCCTCATCGATGCCCGCAATAAGAATGCTGCCCCGCCTTTGCAAAGCGCGTTCGTGCCCGAATGAGCAGGGCATCGCCAAGAAAACCTAGGGCGTCTTTTCCTGCGACTTCTCCTTGACCGCGGTGGCGGATTTTCCTTTGCGTTTGCGGAGGTAGTTCAGTTTTGCCCGGCGAACTTCTCCCTTGCGCTCGATTTCGATCTTGGCAATTCGCGGCGAATTTACCGGGAAGACGCGTTCGACGCCTTCACCATAGCTGACCCGACGAACGGTGAAATTTGCGTTCACGCCGGTGCCTTTGCGGCCGATCACAATTCCGCTATAGACTTGAATCCGTTCCTTCTCGCCTTCGATAACCCGGGTGTGGACCTTCACAGTATCGCCCACGCGAAACTCGGGAACATTCTTCTTGAGCTGTTCGCTCTCAATTTTCTCGATAATGCTCATGACCGTAAAAAACTAGAACTTGTCACGTGGCGCAAGTTATCGCTGCTGGCAAGGGTCAATTTATGTGACGAGCGTCACGCGACCGGTGTCGAGGCTGTAAATGCCTCCGGCCACCCGCAATTTCCCTCGTTGCACGGCTTCGCTCAGGATCGGGCCGGCTGTCTTGAGCCTTTCCACATTGAGCACGACGTTCTGCTTGATGGCGTTGTCGAGCAGGTCGCCGGGCTCATCCCGCGCGGCCTTCACCGCGGGCCGAAGAGCTTTGAGGAGCGACGGAATGTGGCCCGGGAAGTCCTGCCCATCCCTCACCGCTTTGACGGCCGCCTCGACCGCTCCGCACTTGCCATGGCCCAGGACCAGGATGAATGGCGTCCCGAGCACGGCGACGGCGTATTCGAAGCTGGCGATCGAAGCGACATCGGCAAAATTGCCGGCTACGCGGCAGACGAAAACGTCGCCGCGACCGACGTCGAAGGCGTATTCGGGTCCGACGCGCGAATCTGCGCACCCCAGGATGCCGGCGAACGGATTCTGCCCGAGGGCCAGGGCGGGACGCTCGGCAATGAAATCGTGGCGCCTCATGTTGCCTTTCACATAGCGGTCGTTTCCCTTCATGAGGCGCTCGAGGGCGGCATCCGGCGTAACTGCGTTTTCCGGTTTGGGAGGGGCGGCTATTTCCGCTGCTCGAGAACGTCCGGCAAAACCGAAGGTTAGTGCCGCCGCGCCTGCAAGCCTGAGGAAATTGCGGCGTCCGAGGTCCGCCGAGCGGTTGTCACATTCTGTGCACATAGGGATGGTATTACACTTCGAAGCTGAGGCTTGCCGACGCAGGAATCAAGCCCGCGTGTTGCATCGATGAAAAAAGATACCGGGGAAAGAAGAGATAACGGTATCTTGCCTTAACAAAAAGGTCACCGGATCAGGCTTGCTCGCAAACGGCCGGAGCCCGAGCCCCGCAGGGAAAGAGCTCGGGCGCTGCGCTAAGCCAGCCTGCCGCCCAACGCTTCGACGGCATCCTTGCGCTCATATCCGCATAACTCGCACACCTCGTCCAACAGTAGACTTCGGCCTCCTCGCCCTCGTTGACCTAACCCCTCCCGGGCCGGTTCCAAGGCTTTTTTCCAACTTCCCGCGCTCGTTCGTAAGGACACTCACCATGGTGTTCTTTTCGCTGGAGCAGCGTGTCCCTTTTGCCCCTTTCTCGAGGAACCTCTCGGGCGCCTTTTAATTTGCTTCAACTCGACCGTAAATTTAGAATCTGAGCGCAGTTGTCAGCCGAACCTGAATTGCTTCAAAGCAGACCCTTCCTGTGTCAATTATGTGATTGATTTTCAAAGGACACTGCCCGAACTTCGCAGGGTCCCGGCCGGATTTTCTTATGAAACTAAGCTTGCGCACGAAGCTGATGGCCGTCTTGGTTTTGGCTCCCGTGCTGCTTCTCTTAGCGGTCGGAGCGATTTGGACGCTTGATTACCGGCAAAGGGTTGCGGAGCAGGGCGGGGTGTTTCGCGGCGAAGCTGTGCAGGTTGCACGCAGTTTGCGCCTCGCCGTCGAGCAGAGCATCGGCAGCCTCAACGGGCTGCTGAGCCTGGGGGAGTTGGCTGGATTGCTGCAGACCGAGGAGGATGGACGCGCCGATTTGCTCTCCGAAGCTTGGAAATCTCGCACGCGACAAATCGATTCGCAATGGTCTTCTTTGCGGCTCGACAGCCCGCAAGTTCAGGCTGTGCTCAACAACGCGCTCGCCGCGAGGCTTCGCACTTTTGGGCGAAGAAACTGGATCTTTGCGGAGCTCATCGTGGCGGATCGCGCGGGAAAATTGGTCGCGGCGACGTCAAACCCGGCCGATTATGATCAATCCGATGAGACCTGGTGGAGCGAGGCGATGCGTTTGGGGCCGGGTCAGGCCTTCCTCGAGGGATTCCACTACGACGAGAGCGTGGGTGTGCTGGCTCTTGATATCGCGCTGCCGATCGTGCCGGAGGCCCTGGGCTCGGCGATTGGAGTGCTCAAGGCGGTGGTCAATGTCTCCAGCCTTCTGGCTTCGGTGACGGTTCTCTCAACGACCACAGGGGCTCGCGCCGAAGTCGTCGGAAAGGACGGCGTTGTGCTCTCGGAGCTCTCCGATATGAGCTTTGTCCCCTCGGGGAAGAAAATTTCTCCGGAAGCCGCACGCCGGCTGCAGCCTGACCGTCCGGGGTGGTTTATCAGTCCCTTAAGCGAGGGCGAAGCGAGCATGGTGGGATTCGCTCCGGTTCGCCTTTTGGGAACCTTTGCCTCGGACCAGGAGATCCACGGTGATCCTCTCCATGTCATTGTCTACGCGCCGGCTTCGACCATCCTCGCTCCGCTTCGGCAGCGCGCGCTCATTCTGGCTGTCGCCGGGGCATCGATCATTCTTGTTTGCCTGGCCCTCGCGATCTTTCTGGCGCAAAGAGCGGTCCTCACCCCGCTCCAGACGCTGAGCAACGCCGCCGAGGCGATGGCAGCGACCGTCCTGGCGCGCAAGAATCCTCGAACCGGAAAGAAGATCCTCGATCCTCAAATCGCCCTTGCCAAAGTGGACGCGATCAAGACCGGAGATGAGATCGAGCATTTCGCCCGCGACTTTTCCGCCATGTCCGTCCGGCTGTTGGGGTATCAGGAGGACCTGAGAGCGGAGATCGCCGAGAAAACCGCGGAGATTCAACGCGATCTTGACATGGCCCGCGACTTCCAACAGGCCTTCTTGCCGCGCGACTATCCGCGGGTGCCGACGATTGCCGAGCAGGGAAGGCTCACGCTGAACTTCCACCACGTTTATCGGGCCGCCATGTCGGTGAGCGGCGATTTTTTTGATGTGATCAAGCTCAACGACCATTGCGCCGGTGTGCTCATCGCAGACGTCATGGGGCACGGGACTCGCTCGGCACTGGTCACGGCCATTTTGCGAACTCTGCTCCAGGGTTTGGCGAAAACCGGAGAAGACCCCGGACTCTTTCTTTCCCTTCTGAATGCGAACTTTTACGACACCATGAAGCGGACGGATCAATTGATTTTCGTTTCTGCGTGTTTTGTGGTGTTTGACGCGCAGGAGGCGACCGCAAAGTGCGCCTCGGCGGGTCATCCAAGTCCGTTGATCGGAAACCGGCGCTCGGGGCGAGTGCAACCCGTCTATCACGGCCTGAAGAAAAACCCTGCCCTCGGTCTGCTTCCCGAGGCTTCTTATCAAGTATTCAGCCATGAACTTGAGGAGAATGACATCTATCTTCTCTTTACCGATGGCGTCGAAGAGGCGATGAACCCGAATGATGAATATTATGGTATGGAACGTTTGGCGCGTGCGATGATTGGTGGCATGCACCTCGATATCGGAGATCTCACCAAGGCGGTCGTGGACGACATTTTGAAGTTCGCCGGGAATCAACCGCTTGCCGACGACCTTTGCCTGGTGGCAGTGGAGGCCGTGCGGAACGAAGCACAGGGATCACTAGTGCACGAGCGGCCTGAGCGTCAGGCGGTCGGATCGTGAGCCCCCGAATCTCTGAATTTGCAAGGCGCGTTGAGAAAAACAGCTTCCTCGGAGAAGGCCTCTGCCAGGGAAGCAACTAATGCGCGAAATGTCCGATTCGGCTAGCAACGATCTATCAAGAACAACCGATTCAACGATGGCGGTGTTCCTGGACTTGGAGAATATCGCTTTGGGAGCCAAGACGGCGAAGTTTCCGCCATTCAATGTAAAGCTCGTCCTGGAGCGTTTGCTGCTGCGCGGGCATATCGTCGTTAAGAAGGCCTACTGCGATTTCGACCGCTACAAGGAGTTCAAGAAAGACCTGCACGAAGCAGCGTTCGAACTGATAGAAATTCCGCATGTCCGGCAATCGGGCAAGAATTCCGCGGATATTCGGATGGTGGTTGATGCGCTCGATCTCTGTTACACGAAGAAACATCTCGACACCTTCGTCATCCTAAGCGGCGATTCGGATTTTTCGCCGCTCGTGAGCAAGCTTCGGGAGAACGCAAAAATGGTCGTCGGCGTCGGAGTCAAGAGCTCGAGCGCGGATCTCTTCATCAACAACTGCGACCAGTTTCTCTACTATGACGATTTGGTGCGCGAGGAGCTCGAGCGCCAGCGGGCCAAGTCGATCCGCCGGACGGACGCCAAGCCGGAGAGCGCCGCCGCGAAGCCCATGGCGGGTCCGACGCGCGAGCAGGCCCTTGACGCGCTCGTTGCCACGCTGGCCGCTTTGGAAGAGGAGCGTGGCGAGGATCGCATCTGGGGCTCCATGATCAAACCCGCCCTCAAGCGGCGCAATCCCGGCTTCAACGAGCGCGCGCACGGCTTCCAATCCTTCAACGATCTGCTCAAGTCCGCCGAGAAGGCCGGTCTTTTGAAACTCGAAACCGACGGAAAGTCCCAGAATTTTACGGTCCGTTCGGTGGAGGCCGCCGTGCCACCGGGCGGGGTCTAGACAAGTCTCGGAGCCCCTTTCCCCAGCGAACCTTGGCTTGAGGCGAGCGTGGGAGTCGCCTTGCTGGAGAGCCGTATCGAGCGAGAGCACCGGGTGGTCTCCGGCAAACGCCTTTCGAGTCTTGAGACGACAGACGCGACGCATGCCTCGCCGACTCAAGATTCGAACAACTGCCAGATTCTGTCTTCACAACACCATGAAAATTCCAACAAGAGTTTTACTTCTGCTGATCATTCTCGCGCCGGTTCCGGTTTGCGCACAATCGGAAAAGACCGAGGCTTACCAGCAGCAAGTCCAGGTGACCCCGCTCATGAAGACGACAGTAACGTCGGCCGGTCAGCCGATCGTCTATCCGCAGATCACCGACCCGGAAGTCTCGGGATTTATAGTGGAGATTCCGCCGGGCACGGAAACCGGGTGGCACAAGCATCCATTTCCCTGTTACGCCTACGTGCTGTCCGGCGAACTCTCGGTGGACTTCGAGGACGGCCGGACCAATCATTTCACCGCCGGTCAAGCGTTTGCGGAAGGGGTTAATCTGCTACACAACGGCAGGAATATCGGAACAGAGTCCGTAAGGCTGGTATTGTTCGTGACGGGCGAGAAGGACAAGCCTTTCACCGTGCGTTAGCTTACGACTTCGAGCGGCGGAGAGAATTTTCCAATCGCTCCGAGTCTTTTGGAGATTGGCTCAAGCAAGGACGGCGTCGATTGGGAGCAGATTCCAATTTAAGGACTGCTCTCTTGTGTTGCCTCCTTGACGAGCTCGGAAATTGCGGGCGGGAGCTTCAGGCCAAGTGCCGCCTCTCGCGCGGCGGCGCTCATCTTGCGCCACGTCTTTTGAATGATTCGGAGAAACTTGTCTCGAGGGTAGTCCGCATGCTGGACAGCGAAACCCGCGATCTCATTCTCCAGAAATACGAGGCAGGCGGCATCTTCAAGGAGCTGAGTGTTGGGATTGACCTGCAGTCCCGTCTTGGAAACCCACGTCGCCGCGTTTTCAGCCTCTCGAGGCTCCACACCGGCTTGGAGGAGCAATTCGCGAGCGCGCTCGGCCTGTCGACCATAGAGGCCCTTTCGCCACGCGAGATATCCGGCTCGGTCTGCAGGAAATGAATCGCGCGGAACCCTCCAGCGCTCGAGGTGCTGGCATCGCGCCGCCAAGCGAAGCAGCTCCGGGGCGCTTGGCGCGAGACGAACGAGCCACGCCTCCATCCTGTCGGCGTAGACGAGTTCAGCCGGACGTCCGTCGAGGCACTTGGGATCGCCCGAATGAGCGGCATCAATGAGCCGACGCGCACTGACATAGAAATTCACCTGGGAATTCTACGATTAAAACACGCTGCGGACGAGACCGCCGTCGATGCGGAGCGCAGCGCCATTGATCGCCGAAGAGAGCGGGCTGCTGACGAAAGTGACAAAGTCCGCGATTTCTCTCGGCTCGATAAGACGCCCGATGAGTGACGTGGGACGGTTTTCTTGCATAAATCGGCGTTCGGCTTCGTCGGGAGCCACGGTGGGGAAGAGGTCCTGGGCCAGTTTGGCGACACCCTCGGTTTTGGTTGAGCCGGGCATTATGGTATTTACCGTGACGGATGTGCCTTTTGTCAGCTCTGCCAGGCTGCGGGACACCGAGAGCTGCATGGTCTTGGTTGCGCTGTAGTGTGCCATTTCCGGCGAAGGGCTGATGGCGGCTTCACTTGCGATGAAGATTACGCGCCCGGTTTTGCGGGCGAGCATGACCTTGAGATAATGGCGCGCGAGACGCACGCCGCTCAGGATGTTGACCTCAAAAAGGCGCACCCAGGCCTCATCTGTCTCGTCGAAGAAGCCTACAGCCTCATAGATGCCAAGGTTGTTGATGAGGATGTCCAGATCCGGGAACCGGCGGCACGTTTCCACAGCACCCTCGGCCGCTCCATTGTCGGCGACCAGACTCTTCAGCGTCGCGCCCGGCACACGCCCGCGGATATCTGCGACTGCCGCCGCCACGCTGTCGGCAGTGCGGCCATTGATGATCACGGAGGCGCCTTCGCGCGCGAGAGAAATCGCGATTTCCTTGCCGATGCCGCCGGTCGAAGCCGTAACCAGCGCGAGTTTGCTGTCGAGTTGAAGGTCCATGAAAATGAACGTGTGTGAGCAATAAGGTGCCGCAACCGAAAAAGCAAACGAGGCATCTTGATTGCGAAGTTCCAAATCGCCAAAGAGACGACGAAAAATTCCGGGTGACTGACTGGCCGCAGGTCGCCAGCCGGCGGCTTGCGAGACGTGGCGCGAAGCCTTGCGGAGAAAATCGTCGTCTTCGGGCAGCAACCGAGCGCATCTTTCGCTGTGCTTTGCTCCATGTTCCCTGCATGTTCTGTGGCTCCGACGCCGCTTTCAGTTTCAATATTGCAGCGATTCAGCCGCGATGTCTGAGATCCGCGAAAACCGGCTCACCGGCGACTGGGTGATCATTGCGCCGGAGCGGGCGAGACGCGGTGGGAATCTGGCGCCGGTGCCGGAGCGGGTCGAGATTCCGTCTTTCCTGGGCGAAAATTCATGGAGCATGTCTCCGGCAGTCATCAAGGGTGGAATTTCTCACCTCGCGAGAGCATTCCCAGGATCGTTTCCAAACGCCTCTGCCGGGTCTCCGGTTTCTTGGCCGTCTGGAGGCGGTAGACGATCGCGTAGATGTTCGCCTTGCTGAGGGTCGTGAAAAAGGCTTTTGCTTCCGTGTTCTTGTCCAGTTCCGCCAGGAAATCTTCCGGCGGAGCCGCGTTTCGCGGTGAATCGTAGGCAGCGCTCCAACGTCCATCGGCCTTTGCCTCCTCGACCTGTTTCAGACCGGCAGGCGCCATCTTGCCGGCCTTGATCAGGCGCTCGGCGCGCTGGGTGTTGATTTTGGACCAGGGACTGGCGCGACGCCGGGGAGTGAACCGCTGGAGCCAGGTTCGGTCGTCGGAAGCTTTTGCCTGACCGTCAATCCATCCGTAGCAAAGTGCCTCATCGACGGCTTCGGGATAGGTGAGAGATCTTTCGCCGGAAGTTTTCTTGAAAAAGCGGAGCCAGATTCCGGCAGTCTGACCGTGGTGGCCAGCAAGCCATTCCCGAAACGCCGGAGCGGATGGAAAGCTCATTATCTCTTGGGTCACGGCTTTCATCCTTTCGCCATCTCGCTCAAGACCTTCGTCGTTTTCCAATTTCGCGTGGTAGCGGCGACGAAGAGCTTCTTCTCGAAGGCACCGTTCGAGAGTTTCGTCCTTCCGTATCCGTCCGGGCAGTCGAGGTAGATTTCGCGGCCAATCAGACGAAAACGGTCTGGCGAGGCGGGCAGCGCATCCAGATTCTTGAGGACGGTCTTGACTGGCGGCGCGGAGAGAAATGTGACGTGCAGCCTGGCCTGCTCGACGCCTTCTTCGCTCAGGAACGGGTTGGTCGTTACGATTTTTTGCATTTCCTTCGCAGTTCTCAAAAGCACGGTCACGGAAAAGCCGAAGTCGCGACGGATTCCCTCCTCAATTCTGCGGGTCAAGGCGTCGCGGGTGCCCGGAGGCGACTCGAAAACGACATTCCCGCTCTGGACGTAGGTCCTGACGGCGCTGCAGCCCATTGCCGCAAACGAGCTGCGCAGGCGGTCCATTGAAACGGCCTTTTGTCCGCTCACATTGATTCCTCGGAGCAGCGCGACGCAAATCGGCATGGCGCGCAATTTACGCGACCCGCCGGCTTTCGCTCAAGGATTTCCCCGAGAACGGACGGGGTGGTCGGCAAGTCGCGGGAACTGCGTGTTTGCGACCTGCACGCCCAAGAAAGACTTACCACAATCAGGGCGCCGATTGTTGCTCTTCGCCTCGAGTTGCTTCATTGTATCTTGCGAGATCGTTCAATCGCTCTCTGTAATCTGATCTTCGAGAAATCGCGCGAGGACCGACATGAAGAAGCGTCCGCCCGAAATCAAAGTCCCAGGCAAATTCGATCCCCAGATCCGCTGGCTGCTCGTCTATTTCGTGGCGACACTCCTCGTCCTTTGGTTATGGCAGGAATTGTTCCGTCAATTCGCTGTCCAGACCATCCCCTACAGTGAGTTCAAGACCTATCTCTCGCAGCGCGAAGTCACCGAAGCATCCATCACACAGGACGAGGTCGTGGGCCGGATTGAACCGCGCGCCGCATCTGAAAGCAAGGCGCCTCCTGCCGATGCGGCCGCCAAAGCGGCCGGCGACCATCAGGCTGACGCGTCTCCCGGTCCGCAGCAGGCGGCCGCGGAGACAACTCCCTTCTTCTTCTTCCGCACCGTGCGCGTCGAGGACCCGGACCTGGTCAACGAACTTCAGGCTGCCGGTGTCAAGTATAGCGGCACGCGTCCCAGCGCCCTCTCGCAATTCCTCATGGCCTGGGTGCTGCCCCTGCTTGTTTTGTTTGGTCTGTGGTCGCTGCTGGCAAGTCGTTTCCGAGCGGCAGGCGAGGGTGTTTTAGGCATCGGTAAGAGCCGCGCCAAGTTGATCGTGGACAAGAACACGGGCGTCACCTTTGCCGATGTGGCAGGCTGTGACGAAGCCAAGCAAGAGCTAAAGGAAGTCGTGGACTTCCTGAGGAATCCCAAAGACTATCAGGAACTCGGCGCGCGCATCCCGAAAGGCGCGCTGCTCGTCGGCCCTCCCGGCACGGGCAAGACGCTGCTGGCCCGAGCCGTGGCCGGTGAAGCCGGCGTGCCGTTCTTCTCTTTGAGCGGCGCTGATTTCGTCGAGATGTTCGTGGGCGTCGGCGCTGCGCGCGTGCGCGACCTTTTCAAACAGGCCAAGCAACAGGCGCCCTGCATCATCTTTATTGACGAACTGGATGCCATCGGCCGCCAGCGCGGCGTCCACGTTGGCGCAGTGAACGACGAGCGCGAGCAAACGCTCAACGCCTTGCTCGTGGAGATGGACGGTTTCGAGGCCAACGCCGGCGTCATCATTCTCGCGGCCACCAACCGCCCCGAAGTTCTCGATCGCGCCTTGCTCCGGCCCGGCCGGTTTGATCGCCAGGTCATTGTGGATGCGCCCGATCTCGACGGTCGGGAGGCGGTTCTGAAAGTTCACGCGCGCGGAAAAAAGCTTGCGGCCGACGTGGACCTTCGCCGCCTCGCCGCCGCCACCGCCGGCATGTCCGGCGCGGATCTGGCCAACATGCTCAATGAGGCGGCGTTGCTGGCCGCCCGGCGCAAGGCGAAGGCGATCACCCAGCAGGATCTCGAAGAGGCCGTCGAGAAGGTTGTTGCCGGTCCGGAGCGTCGCAGCCGCCGTCTCAATGCTGACGATAAGCGCCGCGTCGCCTATCACGAAGTCGGCCATGCGCTCGTTGCGGCCTACAGCGAACTGGCGGACCCGGTCCACAAAATCAGCATCATCCCGCGCGGACGAGCGGCACTCGGCTACACCATGCAATTGCCCTCCGAGGACCAGTTCCTCCTCACGCGCGGCGAACTCACGGACCGCCTCTGCGGTCTGCTGGGCGGACGCGCCGCCGAGGAGCTGGTCTTCGGAGAAGTCACGACGGGCGCGCAAAACGATCTTGAACGCGCCACAGCTCTCGCCCGCCAGATGGTGGCAGTTTACGGTATGAGCGAGCGGATTGGGTTGGTCAGCTGCGCCCCGCGCCAGCCGACCTTCCTGGCCGGTTTGGACGGTCCAATGCAGCGCGATTGCAGCGAGGAGACTGCGCGGGAAATCGACGAAGAAGTGAAGGCTATCCTCGACGATGCCTACGCCAGGACGAAGGAGGTTTTGGCTGCGCATCGGGACCAGCTCGAGAAGATCGCGGTCCAACTGCTAAAGAGGGAGAGCCTCGACGGCCAGGAGTTTTACCGGCTCGTTGGCAAGGAAATGCCGCGCGTCAAGGAACCCGCGCCACCGCTGCCCGAGCCAGCAGCGGTGAAAGCCTGAAGGCGCACCGCGAAGAGGCTTTAATCGCATCGCGACCGGCTCGATGGTCGGACCGCTGGAAGCGAATCGGTAGATTTTAGATTGTCTCGAGAATCTCGTTGAAAGTCGCGCTGGGGCGCATGGCGGCGGAGGCTTTGGCGTCGTCCGGGCGGTAGTAACCGCCGATGTCCACCGGCTTGCCCTGGACGGCGATCAGTTCCCCGACAATTTTTTCCTCGTTCGCGGTGAGCTTCTCGGCGATCGGGGTGAAGATCGCTTTCAGTTCGGCGTCCTGATCTTGTGCCGCGAGGGCCTGGGACCAGTAGAGCGCCAGGTAGAAGTGGCTGCCGCGGTTGTCTATGCCGCCGACCTTGCGGGAGGGTGACTTGTTGTTTTCCAGGAACTTGCCGGTGGCTTCGTCGAGGGTGTCGGCGAGGACCTTGGCCTTCGGGTTCTTGAAGGTTTCGCTGAGGTGTTCGAGCGAAACAGCCAGGGCGAGGAATTCGCCGAGAGAATCCCAGCGAAGATAGTTCTCGGCGACAAATTGCTGGACGTGTTTCGGGGCGGAGCCGCCGGCGCCGGTCTCGAAGAGGCCGCCGCCGTTCATGAGGGGAACGATTGAGAGCATCTTGGCACTGGTGCCGAGCTCCAGGATTGGAAAGAGATCGGTCAAATAGTCTCGAAGGACGTTGCCGGTGACGGAGATGGTATCCTTGCCTTCCTTGATCCGCTCGAGGGTGAACTGGCAGGCTTCGGCGGGCGGCAGGATGCGGATGTCGAGGCCCGAAGTGTCGTGATCCTTCAGGTAGGTTTTCACCTTGGCGATGATCTGGGCGTCGTGGGCGCGTTTTTCATCCAGCCAGAACACGGCGGGCGTGCCGGTGGCGCGGGCCCGATTGACGGCGAGTTTCACCCAGTCGCGGATCGGGGCGTCCTTGGTCTGGCAGGCCCGCCAGATGTCGCCTTGTTCCGCTGCGTGCTCGAGAAGAACCTTGCCTGATTCGTCAATGACGCGGACGGTGCCGCTGCCCGGGATTTCGAAAGTCTTGTTGTGGGAACCGTATTCCTCGGCCGCCTGTGCCATGAGGCCAACGTTTGGCACACTGCCCATGGTGCGGGGATCGAGGGCGCCGTGTTTTTTGCAGAAGTCGATGGCGGTCTGGTAAACGCCGGCGTAACTGCTGTCGGGGATGACGGCGAGGGTGTCCTGCAACTTGCCCTCGGCGTTCCACATCTGGCCGGAGGAGCGGATCATCGCGGGCATGGAAGCGTCCACGATGACATCGCTCGGCACATGGAGGTTGGTGATCCCCTTGTCGGAGTTCACCATCGCGACGGCCGGACCCTTGGCATAGACGGCCTCGATATCGGCCTCGATCTCGGCTTTCTTCTCCGGCGGAAGGCTCTGGATCTTTGCGGCGAGATCACCGAAGCCATTGTTGAAATCCACGCCAAGTTCCTCGATGACGCTGCTGTGCTTGGCGAGGAGGTCTTTGAAGAAAACCTTCACAACATGGCCGAACATGATGGGGTCGGAGACCTTCATCATCGTCGCCTTGAGATGGACGGAGAAGAGGACGTCGCGCTTTCTCGCTTCGGCGATTTGCTTTTCAAGAAAGGCGACCAGGGCCTTCTTGTTCATGACCGTGGCGTCAATGATTTCCCCGGCCTTGAGGGGAGTCTTTTCTTTGAGGACTTTGACGGCGCCGTCGGGCGCCACGAATTCGATTCTAACGTTGGTGGCTTCGGGGACGGTGACAGATTTCTCGTTTGCGAAGAAGTTGTCCTTGCCCATGGTGCCGACATTCGTTCTTGAGTCGGGGGACCATTTGCCCATCGAGTGCGGGTGCTTGCGGGCGTATTCCTTGACGGCCTTCGGCGCACGGCGGTCGGAGTTACCCTCTCGAAGGACGGGGTTGACCGCGCTGCCCTTGATCTTGTCGTAGCGGGCTTTGGCTTCCTTTTCTGCGTCGCTTCTTGCCTCCGCAGGGTAATCGGGGAGCTGGTAACCCTGAGACTGCAGCTCGGCGATGGCCGCTTTCAGTTGGGGAACAGAAGCGCTGATATTGGGCAGCTTGATGAGGTTCGCGTCCGGCTTGGTGGCCAGTTTCCCCAGTTCGGTGAGGGCGTCACGGATCTTCTGTTCCTCGGTGAGATACTCCGGGAAGTTGGCGATGATCCGTCCGGCGAGGGAGATGTCCCTCGTTTCAACCGCGATGCCAGCATGATGAGTAAACGCCTGGATGATTGGCAAGAGCGAATAGGTTGCGAGAGCGGGCGCTTCGTCGGTCTTGGTATAGATGATGGCTGGAAGCTGGGACATGTTCGTGGTTTGAAATTTCAGGCCGCCATTTAAGGTCATCGATTGCTCGTGGTCAAAAGCAATTGCCGCCCAATCCGGTCAAAGGCCGGGAATCTCGAGGCGGGCAGATACGCTACTTAGGTCGCACAAAGAGCAGATATTTTGTTTCGTTTTGTTTGGAGATCGGGCCCGAGTCGAGAGTGGGGGGAGGAAGCAGACCGGGGTCGGCGATGCGGCGTTCGGGGATGACGAGCGCATCGAGTTCGCCATTGGTCCATGCGCGCATGGCGCGGATGACGGGGAGATAGCGACCCGCGTCGCAATAGATGACCATGGGCTCGTCCCTTCCCTCGACGACCCCGATCTCGGAGATCCCAGCCTTCTTGACGGCAGCCTGGACTTCGCGTCCGAAATGCACCAAGGCATCATCGCGGCTGCGGTAGCCGATCCAAACGATCGTGAGAAAATATCCGCAAACCGCCAGGATTGCGAAGGCGACGGCGGCACCACACCAGGCACGAACACGTCGGCCGCACTGGCAGGCCGACACCATGGAGACCAGGAGCAAGCACAGCGGGGGAATTACCGGAAAGATTCTGTCCACGCGCTTCGAAGGCACGAAGGTCATGCAGAGCAATCCGCCAACCGCCCAGCACGCAAGCCAGAGAGTCCCCGGGTCCGATTTGATTCTGCGGCGAACGTTTTCCGAGATGATCGGCAGGGCGACGGCAAGCAGACTCCAGGGGGCGAATTTGTGCAGCAGATGGGGGAAATAGAACCAGATGGGCTGCTGTTTTTCGTGCGCTTTCAGGCTCTGATCGAAACGGCTCATGAACTCCCTGATGACCACATCCTCGTAGAACTCCGGATTCGTCGAGCAACCGATAACGAGCCAGGCAATGAACGCTGCGAGAGGGACCAACCAGGTCCACCACCCGCTCCAAACAAGAGAGCGGCGATCCTTCGGGCCGAGAAACCAATAGGCTGCCATACCCGGCAATATGAAGGCGTAGAGAATCGGTCCCTTCGTAAGAAGCGCTGCCAGCATCGCGAGGAAAAACGCCCATTTTTCTGATCGAGCCCATGGCTGGCCGGTCTCAAGCTTCCTGTAGATCAACCACCCGCATATCGTGATCCAGAGCGTTAGCATCATGTCCGTGCGGACGAGCGTCGAGATTCGCGGAGTGAGCAAATTCAATCCGAAGGCGCAAATGACAAGCAGCGCTCCGCAATCCGGAAGCAGTCGACGCGCTTCGCGAGCCAGAAGCAAGAGCATGGCAAGAGTGCAGAGAAATCCCGGCAACCGCCACGCAAGATCCCAGGAACCGAGGGTCCAATAAAACGGCAGGCTCAGCCACCCGGCAAGCGGCGGTTTTGTCGCGCTTCGGCCGTGCGGAGTGTGTTGATACCACCAATCTCCTCCGTTAGCTATTTCGTAGGATACGTAAGCTTGCTTGGCTTGGTCGTAGTTGTCGAGATGCCATGGGAGATTGCCGATGGCGCAGAGCCCAAGCACCAGCAGGAGCAGCACGCGCTCGGCGGTTTTACTCGCCGCGAGGCCCGCGAAAAGTTCGGCAAGGGTTTTCAGGAAAGAGGATTTGCTGAGGGGAACGTGCGTCTTGCCTTGCTGCGTCCGACAGGGGCGGGACTTTGAAGCTTCGGGTCAGTTCTGTGTCTGGAGAGTTTTCGAGAGATCATCGTCGACGATAACGCGTCTTCAACGTCTTGAGCTTGGTCAATACCCTGCGCGCAAAAGCATCGCCGTCTTCTCTGACCCATTTCCATGCCAGGAAAGCTACGAACAGAGAAATGCAGATTGAAACGACAACGTCGGATAAGTGGTGTGCTCCCACCATGATGCTTGACCATGCGATGAGACAGGCGACGGCCATCGCGCCGACGCCCAGCCAGGGGCGCGCGAAAAGAATTGCGCCAGCAAAGCCGAACGCGGTGGCGGTGTGGCCCGAGGGAAACGAGTTGAAGGGCGGATCGCCGATGGTCAGGCGTCCTTCCCTCCAGGGCCCGTAGAAGCCCTGCGGGATTGCCGGACTCTCGCGTGGCCGGGTGCGGCCCGTGGTGACCCGCGAGGTATTCGCAAGGAGTCCCGCGAGTGTCGAGGCGATCATGGCAGCGGCAACGATGCGC
Source organism: uncultured Verrucomicrobiae bacterium (assembly GCA_963731945.1). Taxonomy (GTDB): domain Bacteria; phylum Verrucomicrobiota; class Verrucomicrobiia; order Chthoniobacterales; family Terrimicrobiaceae; genus DASTFP01. The sequence continues at coordinate 263,727 of CAVSXN010000016.1, forward strand.
ATCCATTCCCTGCTCTTCAACTTCCAGGCAAACGCGGCGCCGATCGCTCCCGCCAGCATGAGCCACGGCCAGTCGCCGAATTTGCGGACGCCGGTCTTGAAACGATAGTCGTCGGTCTTCTTCCACCCCTTGCCCTGAGTTTGGACCACAGCCTGCCGCACCGGTTGATCAAGCTGGAAAGAGGCCCAGATGGCACAGGCCGCCAACAGTGTCACGAACCAGATCGATAGTCTCCGCATAAGATTTCTCGGGTCGGGTTGAGTGCGAAAGAGGTATCTTGCGGCCCGGAGGAGTCGCGACAACTGGCAACTCCCTCAGGGCCGCGAGTTTGAGACCCGTGCTGATCTCATTTCACCTGCAGCCAGGGCGCGTCGCCCTCCTTCATCTTGAGTGAATTCATCACAACAAAGAGAACGGCGTCGAGCATGTCAGAATTCGTCCAGTAAATGTCGGTGACGCCTGGCGGAGGCTCCCAAGTGGAGGCGGGTAGAGACGGTGAAAACTTTAGATTCTTGATGTCCGTGACGGCGACGAAGTCGGGCTGGGTAATCTCCACCCGCCGCGGAACGTATCCGGGGGCCACCCACATGCGGGCGCGAAATCCTTCGGCCTTTGCGGCTTTGGCAAGTTCCGGCATGAGGCCTGCGGTGATGACGCGGCAATCCTCGCCATTAAAGGTTTCGATCTCGGCGACGTCAGCCCGAGCGACCGTGAACAGCGCCGGCAGAAATATCGCCTGCTGCGGGGTGATCGGAAGATAAATCGGCGTCTTCTTCTTGGTTGGTGGCGGCTTGCCTTTGAATCGCTTGAGCAAAAACTCGACCTTCGCTCCCGGATACGCCCAGACGGTGTCGCCGTTTCGGCAAACGGTAATGTCCTCGCCAAGAACGGGCGCCTGCAATCTCACTTTGTCGGGAAATTGGACGGCGGCCTGAAGCGAGGCGCCGGCCATCTGCTTGGGCAGCCGGCCGGAGACGTCGGCCATCTCGATGGTCATCGTGCACGCCTGATTCGGGCTCTTGGTACTTGCGAGCAGAACGCTCCAAAACGGTGAGAAGACCTTTCCAATGACATCGTAGGGATTGTCGCGAGGTGGTCCCTGTTGGGCGCGAATCGGCGGTGCGGAGATCGCGAGGATCACCGCGAGGGTTTGGACGAAGCGAGAAATCATGCGCGCCCTACATACGCGGGAAGCGGGCTGCCGTCAAAACCGGTCTGCGGATTCGCGCCCGTCGTGGGTTAGCATCGGCAACTTCTCCCGTGTCGTCTTTCGCTCACAACCTTGGGAAACCACATCTTTCGATTTCGCCTCAGGGAATCGGTGCGATTGGGTTGATTGACGATGACACTCGTGGCGGCATAATTGCTAACGTGCATCCTTTGAGGTTCGCAGTTTTCTCCGACGTTCATGGCAATCTCGAGGCGTTGGAAGCCGTGCTCGCCGACATCACGGCGCAGAGAGTGAAGGAATTGATCTGCCTGGGTGATGTCGTGGGTTACGGCCCGAATCCTTCCGAGTGTCTCGAAATGGTCCGCTGCTTGAGTTGCTCCGTGGTCCTGGGCAATCACGACGAGGCGTGCGTTGAGCCCGGGATGGAGAGAACGCTTAATGAGTATGCCCGTGCCGGGGTCATTTTTGCCCGCAATCAACTGAGCAATGCGCAGAAGGGTTGGCTTCGAAATCGTCCGTTGCAACTGGATTTTGACGATTTCACCGCGGTCCATGCTTCGCTGGACGATGATGAGCCTTGGCAGTACGTGCTTCGCCCCGCGGATGCGCTGCGGCATTTCCTGTTTCAGGAGAAACCGCTTTGCTTTTGCGGTCATTCGCACAGACCGGAGGTTTGGACGCTGGAGGGTCGAAGAGTGCGTTGCCTGGCACCGGCGAATGACCTTAGGCTCCCAGCCGGCGCGCGGACTTTGGTCAATGTTGGTTCCGTCGGCCAGCCTCGCAATCTGCGACCGGAAGCCTGTTACGTCATTTACGACCGCGTATCGCATTCCATCGGATTTCGATTTGTTCCCTACAACGTGAAGGAGACGCAGAGGAAGATCCTGGCGGCCGGCCTTCCGCGCTTCCTCGCGCAGCGATTGGCGCTCGGCCGGTGACACGATTAGTGGCTGGCGGCTTCTTGTATTTGCGATAAGATGCACGTTCGGAAATACTGATGATGGTGTCTCGTTTCGCGCTGCCCCTTGCCGAAGGCCTTGTCTACTCCTTTCTCGAATCCACGATCGAAGGAAAGATCGTGCTGCTGGTTCTCTTTTTCGGCTCGATTTTCAGCTGGTCGGTGATGGTCACGAAGATCCGGTATCTGCATTTCGCCGGGAGGCAGTCCGAGCGGTTCTCCGCGTTGTTTCGTCGGGATCGCGTGCCGCTTCGAATTTACGAGCAAGGGATTCACTTTGAGGGGTCTCCGCTTTACGAGATTTACAAGGCCGGATGCGCCGAGTTGTCCTTTCAACTCCTCGGGTCTTCGGAGGTGGACGAAACGTTTCGCTTGCGGTTGGAGAACGCGGACAAGATCACGCCGGCGCAAATGCGGGCGGTAACCGCCGCGATGGAACGCGCGGTGGGCGAGGCGGGGCTCAAGCTTGAATCGCAGATGATCATTCTGTCCACGGCGGTGAGCGGCGCACCGTTTCTCGGATTACTTGGCACCGTCTGGGGAGTGATGGATGCCTTTGGCGGAATCGCCCGCACCGGCAGCGCGAACCTCGCGGCCATGGCTCCCGGTGTGGCAGGGGCCCTGATCACGACGGTGTTTGGCCTCCTCGTGGCGATTCCGGCCATGTTCGGATACAACTTCCTCGTCACCAGCGTCCGCTCAATGATCGTGCAGGCGGAGAACTTTGCCGGAGAGCTTTCCTCTGAGATCGAGCACCGGTTCGTCGAGCACGGCGCGCGCGATCCGCGCCGCCATCTTGTCTAGAACAGCCCCTGAATGTGATATGAAGATTGAGTTTTTTCATGGAGTTGCGCGATCTGAAGGAAGCGGCCCTTCCGAGGGACAGCCCTTCGGACATTGCGATTCTGATCTGTCATCCCGCACAGCATGCCGGTCGGGTAGCTTGCCGGCGAGGCCGCCCTTTTCAGGTCCGGCCAACGATTAGTTATGCGCCGCTTCAGCACCCGCAATCCTCTCCACACGCTGGCGGAGTTGAACGTCACTCCGCTGCTTGATCTCTGTTTCGTGCTGCTCATCATTTTCATGATCACGACACCTCTCATGGAGAATAGCGTTGATCTCGTCGTTCCCAGCAGCGCGACCGCGAAGACACAGATCAATCCGGCAGAAACTCAGGTTATACAGATCGACCGCAACGATACCTTGAAGCTCAACGGACAGGTCACAACCAAGGCCGGTCTCGAAACGCAACTCGCTGCGCGCAAGGCGCTGGATCCCGAGATTTCCGTGGTGGTGCGGCCAGATCGGGATTTGGCCATTCAGAAATTCATCGACGTGATGGATATCCTGAAGCGTGTTGGAATCGGCCGCGTGGGTGTGATGACGCGTCGCGAGGGGGGGCAGCAAGGGGGCGAAGAGTGACCTCTGCGAGGGCGTTTCGCGTCCTGCCGGCGACCTTCTTGATTTGATTCATGGGTCACCCGCATTTCCGGCGGAATCTGGTTTTTGTCGCCGCCTTTCACATCCTGCTCGTCGCGGCGCTGCTCTATTTTGCGCGCAGGGACGTCAGACGCCCCGCTGGCGATATCGTCTGGATGGATCCGGGCTCGTTCTCGCAAATTGCGGCGGCGGATCGTTCGCTGCAACCGGAGGAAGCGCCTGAGCCAACTCCGCAGACGACTCCCGAATCTACTCCAGAGCCGACGCCTCCGCCCACACCGGAGGCGACGCCTCCGCCAACGCCAGAGCCAACGCCTCCGCCAACGCCAGAGCCAACGCCAGAGGAAGACACGATCCCGCTGGATCCGACTCCAGCGCCCCAGGCCACTCCGACTCCCAAGCCCAAGGCAACTCCCACGCCCAAGCCCACCCCGAAACCGACGCCCACGCCCAAGCCAACCGCGAAACCCACGCCGAAGCCGACGCCGAAGCCTTCGCCCAAGCCTTCCGCCTCGCCGAGCCCCAAGCCCAAAGCGAGCCCCGCGGCTAGCGCATCGCCCAAGGCAACGAGCCCCGCGGCGGGCGCATCACCCAAAGTATCAGGCTCTCCATCGCCCAAAGCTTCCGCTTCGCCGGATGCGAAACCTCCAAAAACTGCGGGAGCTGGCTCTGGACAGACCAGCGGGGGGTCCGTCGGCCGGTCTGGCGGCGGGGGAGATTCTTCGCAGTTTGGTTGGTATCACGAGCTCATCCACGATCGCTTTTACAGCCAGTGGGACCAGCCAACTTCCATCTTCGACTCCTCGAAATCTTTCATTTGCACCCTGCAGATTCGCATTGAAAGCGACGGCAAGATCTCGGACGTCAAGGTCGTGAAATCAAGCGGGAATGTTGTGATGGACGAGTCGGTCATGTCGGCGGCGCACCGCGTGCTGAAGATCGACCCTTTACCGGCCGGTCTGGGCAGCGGGGGCGCTTATACCGTCAACATCAATTTCGAGCTTCAATAGCGCGCATCCAGGCGATGAGTAATTTTTTTCTATTTTCTGTTTCAGAGATTTCGTGTGACGCGCGTAAGTTCGCTTTCTAGCAGACCAGGTGGAAAGAAGCAGCGCAAACCAACAGGATGAATTCAAGGCATCGAAGGAAGTCTCCGTGATGGCGTGGATCGAGAACCAATTCGGAGATGTTCTGCTTCTCAGGCAAACGCGCGGCAATAGGCTCTGGACGCTTCCGGGTGGCAAACTGCGCCAGCGCGAGTCGTTGAAGGAAGCCCTCAGAAGAGAGGTCAAGGAGGAAACCGGCCTTCAGATTCAGTTCATCGCTCTCGCCGGTCTGTTCGACCGCCCTCAAAAGGGTGTGATCACGTTTCTTTACCTCGCCCGGATCAAAGGACGTAGCGACATTGTCCGACCCAAACGCCCTGAGATTGATACGGCCAAGTTCAGTTCGTCGATCCCGCGCCACGCCACGCCCTCGTTGCAGTTTTTTTGGAAGAGAATGCGCAAGGGGGCGATAGGCGCGCCGCCGCCCGGCTGAAGCTTCACGGACGGCCGGAACGCCGGCTTGTCACACCCGCATGGCTCAAAACACAAGCGTCCTCGAAATCGTCAAGGAATCGGACGGTTCGCATTTGCGGTTTTCCGGACGCCTTGACGCGGAGGGGGTGTCAGAGGCCTGGGAGCCTGCGCTCAGTGCCGCAGACGAGGCCAAGCGCGTTTCGATTGATGCGTCCGGCGTGGAATATTGCGACGGGGCGGGCCTGGCTTTGCTTTGGGAGCTGCAACGGCGGGGCGGCGGAGAGATCTCCGGGCTCAAGCCTGAGATTGCGACGTTGCTGGAGCCCTTCGCCGAAGCCCAACCGAAAGAAGACGAAAGACGCGCGAAGGACTCGACGCTCGAGGCGCTTGGCAGGGTCGGCGCCGACCTGGCCCGGGACATCTATGAACAGATTTCCTTTTTGGGGCAGATCGCCGTGATCTCATTGAAGATGATGCGGCGGCCGCGCGAGTTGCGATGGGTGGATGTCTGGAACACTTATGAGCGGGCGGGGGTGCAAGCGCTGATCGTGGTCGGATTGATTTCGTTTTTGACCGGACTGATCCTGGCCTTTCAGGCAGCGCCGCCGCTGCGTCAATTCGGGGTGGATATCTTCGTGGTGAACCTCGTGTCGCTCGCCATGGTGCGCGAGTTGGGACCGATCATGACGGCCATCATTCTCGCGGGTCGCAGCGGATCGGCTTTCGCGGCGGAAATTGGCACGATGAAGGTGAACGAAGAAGTCAATGCGCTCTCGACGATGGGCCTCGACCCGGTGCGTTTTCTTGTCGCTCCGCGGGTGCTCGCCGGTGTGCTCGTTACCCCGGTTCTGACGATTTATTCGGACCTGCTTGGTGTTGGCGGTGGAATTTTCGTAATGTTCGGGAGGGGATATCCTTTCGTGACGCTCTGGCGCCAACTTATTGCGTCGGTGGGCATCCACGATGTGATGGCTGGCCTCATCAAGGCGTTCGTCTTTGGCGGACTTGTGGCAGGAATAGGTTGTCTCCGCGGACTTCAGACAAAATCCGGAGCGAGTGCCGTGGGCGTTTCGACCACTCGCTCGGTGGTGACAAGCATTTTCTTCATTGTCGTCGTGGATGCAATTTTCGCGGTTGTTTACTATGCGATCGGTTTCTGATGGAGGACGAAGCGATCATTCAAGTGCGAGGGTTGACCGCTGCCTACGGAGATGCGGTGATTCTCAAGGACATCTCCTTCGAGGTGAAGCGGGGTGAGGTCTTCGTTATCCTGGGCGGATCCGGTTGTGGGAAGAGCACATTGCTGAAGCATCTGATCGGTCTCTACCCTCTGGCTTCCGGCGAGGTCCTGATTGGCGGCGAAAACCTGGCAACCGCCGAGTCCGCGGACAGGCAGCGAATTTTGCGCCGCTTCGGCGTCACATATCAGAGCGGAGCGCTTTTCGGGTCGATGACGTTAAACGAAAATGTGACGCTGCCGATCGAAGAGTTCACGGAGCTTCCGGCCACGGCGCGGAAAGTGATTTCCTGGATGAAGCTCAGGCTGGTGGGATTGGAAGGATTTGGAGGCCATCTCCCGGCGGAAATCAGCGGCGGAATGCAAAAACGCGCAGCCATTGCGCGCGCCATGGCCCTCGACCCGGCCGTGCTTTTTCTCGATGAGCCTTCGGCTGGACTTGATCCGGTGACATCCGCGGAGCTTGACGCTCTCATCCTCAGCCTTCGGGAAGGCCTGGGCATGACCTTTGTCATTGTCACCCATGAGCTGCCAAGTATCTATGCAGTGGCGGATCGCGTCATCATGCTTGACAAACGTACGAAGGGAATCATCGCAGAAGGACACCCGCGGGACTTGCGTGATCACTCCGAGGATCCATTCGTCCGCAAATTCTTTCGCCGGGAGAGTGAATGAGCTCAAAGCCAAGCTACTTCCGCATCGGGCTCTTTATCGTGATCGCGCTGGCGATTCTCACCGCAGGACTCATCGCTTTGGGCGCGGGCCAGGCCTTTCGACCGCGCGTGTACTTTGAGACCTACGTTGACGCCTCAGTGCAGGGAGTCGACGTGGGATCGCCGGTGAAGTTCCGGGGCGTGCCCATCGGGAGGGTCAGCGCGATCAAGTTCACATTCAACGAATACGGTGATCCAAGCCAGGTGGGCCGGTATAACTATGTGATCATCATCATGGAGGTTGACCAGGAGATGTTCCCCGGAATGTTCAAGGAAAATCTCACGCCGATCATTGAAAGAAATGTCGCGCAGGGGCTGCGGGCGCGCATCGAACCGCTCGGGATAACCGGGATGAACTACATCGAAATCAACTACGTGAAAGACCCGGATCAGTTTCCATCCCTCGCGGTCGATTGGAAACCGCACTACTATTACATTCCCTCGGCGCCGGGCCAGCTCACCAACATCCTCGATTCCGTGAATAACATCATGCGGGAGATCGGAAACCTTAACCTCGGTGGAATGAGCAAGAGCGGCGCCGAGTTGCTCGAGAATCTCAACAAGGCCATCGACGGTTCGCAGATCGGAAAAGTTAGCAAGGACCTTCAGGCCCTGCTGGCGGAAATCCAATCCGCCCTCAACGCCGCACAGATTGGCCCGCTGAGTGAAGATGCCCGGCGGCTCATCACAGGTTTGGAGAAATCCAACGCCGAGCTGCGGACGATCCTCAAGAACCTTGAGCCGGCAACGAAGATCAGTGGAGCGCAAATCAGGGCGCTGGTGGACAATCTCGCGACGACCAGTGAGAATTTTGCCGAGTTCAGCGCCGAGGTGAAGCGAAGGCCTTCGCTTTTTCTCTGGGGGACGCCGCCGCAGCCGAAACCGACTCCCACTCCGCGAAAGAAACGCTAAGCAAAACTCTGAAAGCAGTTTATGAGCCCGCTGTCCGCGGGCAATTTTCCGCCCTCCCGCCGGAAACCCCGTTCGGCGCAACGCCGAACACACACGCGGGGACGCGTAAGCTCCCAGACCCTCGGTTCGGTACCGCCAGAAATGTTTGTTCTATTCCAAGCGTGGCGGCAAACCCGTGGCGAGAAGCAGCCCGGCCGCTTTGTCCAGCGTCTCCTGCCATTCCTTTTCGGGAATCGAGTCGGCCACGATTCCGGCCCCGACATGGAAGCAGGCCCTGCCGCTTTCGAACACCGCCGTTCGGATCGCCATGGAGAATTGGCTTTCTCCATTGTAGCCGAAGTAACCGATGGCGCCGGTGTAGATGCCGCGCGGATGCGGCTCGAGCTCGGAGATAATCTCAAGCGCGCGTTTTTTTGGAGCGCCGGAGATGGAACCACCCGGGAAACAGGCGCGGAGCGCCGCGGGATGACTGACACCCTCGCGGAGCGTGCCAACCACGGTTGAGACAAGATGATGCACTTGCTCGTAGCTTTCCAGCTTGAGCAGCTCCGGAACGGTGACACTCCCGTATTCACAAACTCGGCCCAAATCGTTGCGTTCGAGATCCGTGATCATGATTAGCTCGGCGATTTCCTTGGCGGATGTGATGAGATCGTAGGCCTTGCGTTGATCGCGTTGCGGATCCGCTCTCCTGGGACGGGTGCCCTTGATCGGGCGCGTCTCGATACGCCGGTCGCTCAGTCGCAGAAAGCACTCGGGCGAGGCGGAAGCGATCTGCGTGCCTCCAAGATCGAGAAAAGCGGCGTATGGTGCCGGCGAGCGATGTCTCAGCGACTCGTAAAACGGCCAGGCATCCCCAACAAATTCCGCCTCGAAGGGATGTGCCAAACACACCTGGTAGATGTCCCCCGCAGCAATGTATTGCTGCGCCACGCGCACCATTCTCTCGAATTCCGCCCGCTTGAGCCGGACCTGGAACGAGATCGTGGGGAATTCCGATCCATCGCGAAGATCCGGGAGTTCACGGGCATTGTGCCAGAGACCCGGGGAATGTAGAAAAACGGCCGGTTTTTCGTAAAAACCGAACCTGAAGCGGCCGTCGAACCCGATCCATCCGATGGCCGCCCCGTCAGGGAAGCCGAGGTCCGCGCCGGGCCTCTGCCGCTCAGCCAGCGCGCCCTCGAGGATGGCCCATTCGGTCGCGCCGCCCTCGATGACGAAATCCGGTTCACAAGCAAGCAGGGAGATAGAGGTTGCCTGGGCCAGGCTGGATTCAAGAAACACGAAACCCGGGCTCGATCTCATCGCGCGCGCCGCCTCTTCGGGTTCGACCGACAGTTCGCGGAGTCTATCGCTGATTCGTCTTGGCGTCATCAGCGAAAAAATCCGCCAAAGTCCCGGCTCCGTCCATGTTCTTCTGCTTGAGCAATCGGCCAAGGGCTGCTTACCTTCATCGTCTAATGTGGTCCACGTTTCGATTGTCCGTCGCTGTTTTGATTTCTGCGGGAGCCTTGCTTGCACAGGAAGCGGCATCCCCTACGCCCGCTCCGGTGGCCCTCCCGTCGCCCAGTCCCGCGCCGGAGGCGGCCGTCTCCCCTGAACCCTTGCCTGTCACCGGTCGAGCCCTCCTGCCGAGAGTCTCGACGTCATACCCATGGAAGGCGGGGCGCCCTTGGAGACCGCTCCCGTAATGCCCGACGATGGCTCTATTCAGACGGACGCGCTCATTCCCGATGAAAGACCCATCGGGCCTCCGGCCGTGCCATCCAGCTTCGAGAGCGCGCAGGAGAAAGCCCGACAACTGAGTATCCGCTACCGAGAAGTCCGGGTACAGGCCGAGAAAGATCCGAAGGTCGTCAGCCTCTTCGAACAGGCCGAACGCGCCAGGACGCTTGAAGACCAGCGAGCCGCGCTGCGCGAATACTATCGGCTTCTCTTTAAGAAAATCATCGCCATCGACAAGTCTCTGACCGAGAAATGCAAGACGATGGAAATCGCCTATATCCGCCGACTCGCTCAGGAGAGACTCGAGCCCACTATCCCGTTGAATCCGCCTCCGACTCCAGAGCCGTTGAACTAAGCACTCAACGCCCAACTCGCAAAATTTCACGCTCAAGCTTTTGATCTTCGCGATGCTCGTCCCTTTGGATTGAGCCTCACAAGCCCCTATGCTCCGCGACTCCCTCGAGATGAAAATCGTCACCGGCACGGCCCATCCGCGCCTGGTGGCAGACATCTGTTCCTACCTCGGAGTGCCGCCTTGCGATACCACGGTGAGTTCGTTTCCGGACGGCGAAACTTTTGTCAAGATCAACGAGAACATCCGCGGTCGCGACGTTTTCATCGTGCAGCCGACCTGTCCCCCGACCAACCAGAATCTGATGGAGTTATTGATTCTGGTGGATGCGGCCCGGCGATCGAGTTCGGCCCGTATCACCGCGGTCATCCCATTTTTCGGCTATGCCCGCCAGGACCGCAAGGATCAGCCACGTGTTCCCATTACTGCCAAGCTCGTGGCGAATCTCCTGGCGGCCGCGGGAGTTCAGCGGGTCCTGACGATGGATTTGCATGCCCAGCAGCTGCAGGGTTTTTTCGACATTCCCGTCGATCATCTTTACGCCCTCCCGGTGCTCATACACTATCTGCACGACCTTGGACTGAACGACCTTGTCGTCGTTTCTCCCGATGTCGGAGGTGTCAAGATGGCCTCCGCCTATGCGGAGGCTCTCAAGGCGGGCCTCGCCATCGTTGTCAAACGCCGCCTCAGTGCCACCGAGATCGAGGCCGTTACGATAATCGGTGAAGTCGAAGGCAAGAACGTCATTCTGGTTGACGATTTGACCGAAACGGCCGGCACGCTGGTCGGTGCGGCGCGCATTCTTCGGGACCAGGGGGCGCGCGATATTTATGCTGGCGTCTCACACGCGGTCTTGACAGATTTGGCGGTTGAGCGATTGAAAAGCTCAGAAATCAAGGAGTTGATCACAACCGACAGCGTTCCTGTGCGGACCGATGTCGATTCACGCGTCAAGGTGCTCTCGGTGGCCGAACTGCTCGGCGAGGGCATCCGGCGCATACACGATGATGAGTCGGTAAGCTCGCTCTTTGATATTGAGAAATCGAAGGACTAAAAGCATGGCCAATCAAGTCAAACTCACCGCCCGTCCCCGCCTGGAAGCCGGGCGCAATGCGGTCCGAAAAGTTCGCGCCCGCGGCGCGATTCCCGCTGTCATCTACGGCGCCAAGGATGCCGCCACGAATCTTGAAGTCGATCGAAAGGAGATAGAGAAACTCCTCTCGCGCGCCATCGGCGAGAACATCCTTGTCGAACTCGAGATCCATGATGGAGGCAAGACCAGCAGTCGCATCTCTCTCATTCAGGAGGTCCAGCACCATCCCGTGCGAGGGGAGATCGTTCACATTGATTTCCACGCGGTTTCCATGACCGAGGAAATCGACGCGGAGGTCGTTCTTGAGCCCGAGGGAGAGCCGATCGGCGTGAAGACCTTTGGCGGTCTCCTCCAGCAGAATATGCGCTTGCTCCCGATCCGGTGTCTTCCGCAGAATCTGCCCGAGATCATCATTGTGGATGTTTCCGGCCTCAACGTGGGCGAATACCTGCACGTTCGAGACATCAAGCTGCCGACCGGCGTCGTCGCTGTTCCTGAAGGAGACCTGACCGTCTTCCTGGTCTCCGAACCCACTGTCGCCGAGGAACCGGCCGTCGCGGCTGAGGAGGCCGCCGCGCCCGAAGTGATCAAGGAGAAGAAACCGGAAGCATCCGAGCCGGGTGCGGAACCCAAGAAATAATTCCGCCCGCGCGCGTGGAGCATGCAGCCGTCTTCCGTCTTATCGTCGGCCTCGGGAACCCGGGCCGTCAATATCTCGCCACGCGCCACAATGCGGGTTTTCTGGTCGTCGACGAACTTGCCCGCCGGTTCGCAACGGAATTTCACTTTGAGCCGAATTGGGATGCCGACGTTGCGCAGTGCGGTGGACGCTTGCTGATGAAACCAAGGACTTTTATGAATCTCAGCGGGGAAGCCGTCGGCAACTATGTCCGTTACCACAGGATTGACCACACTGAGACTCTTGTCATTCTGGACGACGCTGCCCTTCCCCTCGGGGAGCTTCGCCTGCGCTCCTCGGGCAGCGCGGGCGGGCATAATGGTCTTGAGTCTGTGTTGATCCATTTGGCAACCGAATCCGTTCCACGCCTGCGCTTCGGGATTGGCGCCGCCGCCGGCGTGCTTACCGATCACGTGCTGGGAAAATTTGAGATCTCGGAACTTCCGACGGTGGAAGCCAGCGTGAGTCGCGCGGCTGATGCCGCCGAGTATGCCAGCGCACACGGTCTCGACGCCGCCATGAACCTCTACAACAAGAAACCATGAAACAACGCTATGAAGCCCTCCTTGCCCTCTCGACCCGTGGCAAGGAAGAATCCGTCAAAGAAATCATCGAACGCTTGGAAAAGACCTTTTCGACCGAAGGCGCTGCCATCGAGCAGGTCCAGCGTTTTGAGAAGCGCGAGCTCGCCTACGAGCTCAAGCATCTCAGCAGTGCCTATTTCGTGAACTTCATCTTCGAGGTCGAGCCGAACCTCATCGAAAAGCTGCGCGCGAAATTGAAGCTGGACGAGGACGTTGCTCTTCAGAACTTTCTTCGACTGCCTGCGAAGAGGAAGGCCGCCGAGGCAGCGGCATAACCAATCGAGAAATGGCCAGTCTCAATAAAGTCATGCTCATCGGCAACGTGACCCGTGATCCCGAGTTGAAATACACTCCCAAGGGAAGCGCGGTCGCCGATCTTGGGCTCGCAATCAATCGCAACTACACGAATCAAAGCGGCGAAAAGGTGGAGGAAGTCACCTACGTCGATGTCGAGCTTTGGGGACGCCTCGCCGAAATCGCCGGCGAGTATGCCCGGAAAGGGCGCTCGATATTTATCGAGGGCCGCTTGCGCATCGATTCCTGGGAGGACAAGCAATCCGGACAGAAGCGCAATCGACTCAAAGTTGTCGGCGAGGGCCTGCAACTTCTCGGCTCCCGGCCCGGCGGTCAGAGCGGGGGAACTGCCGGGGATCCCGAAGGGGAGGCTCCCGCCGCAAGGCCTTCCCGGCCCGCGCCAGCGAAGCCTTCCCAGCCCGAACCGGCCGACGACGATATCCCGTTTTGAATCGGGGCGGGTTCCGCCGGTTGTTTTTCGAAACGAAAAGCGTTCTTACCATCCGGCCCAAATCAACCGGCCGACCAAGAGATTCCGCCGGGGTTGCCGTTGGAAGTGAAGGAGAGATAACTTCTCCATGATCTGCTCTTCTTCTCCCGTTTCGGCTCACGATGTCGCGGATCATTACGATGAGTTGGACCGCTTTTATCGCGAAATATGGGGAGAACACGTGCACCATGGCTTCTGGGAACGGGGTGATGAGACGCCCGAGGAGGCGGTCGTCAACCTGGTGGCATCTGTCGCGAAACGAGGCCATATCGGCGCGGGCGCACGTGTCTGCGATGTCGGCTGCGGCTACGGAGCGGCCGCCCGAATGCTCGCGCTTGATTTCGGCGCGACGGTCTCGGCGATCACGATCTCCCCGGCACAGTATCGCCGCGCGCTGTCGGACCGCGGGGACGAACTCAATCCCGACTATATTCTGTGCGACTGGTTGAATAACGATCTTCCGGCGGGTGTGTTCGACGCGGTTCTCTCGATTGAAAGCTCCGAACACATGCAAGACAAGGAGATGTTCTTCGCGGAGGCCCATCGTGTCTTAAGGGCCGGAGGACGCATGGTTATCTGCGCCTGGCTTTCCTCAGAATCCCCGACCGCCCTTCAACAACGCCATCTGTTGGAGCCCATTTGCCGGGAAGGCAGGATTCCGGGACTCGGAGCGGAATCCGACTATCGCAAATGGCTTTCGGATGCGGGGCTCGTTTTGGAGAGTTTCGAAGACGTGAGCGCACAAGTCCGAAAAACATGGACGATCTGTGGCCGGCGCCTCCTGTTCAGCTGTCTGCGCCAGCCTGGCTATCTCCGCTTCCTCCTGAATAGCAGAGCGCCTAATCGTGTTTTCGCGATCACCATTCCCCGCATCTGGCTCGCCTACGCCTTTGGGATCATGCGTTACGGAATCTTCACTGCGCGAAAGGAATAGGTAACATACCGCTGGGTCGCCTTCCGGCCTAAAAACTGGCGGTCCGGCATCTTAACGAGCGAAAAGCCGTGCCGCCGGGTGGCGCTCACGCGCGCGCGGGCATTAAGAGCCAGTTGCTGAAGAAAGAGGCTTGAGCCTGTCGATATCCATCGCGACAAGGCATACGTCATCGTTAAACTCTTGGGTGGCTGAGAACTGCTGGACTTCAGCGATGAGGCTGCGGCAGAGTTCCACCGCGGGAAGGTCGGTGCGATTGCCGACTGCCCTCGAGAGCTGGTGATAGTCGTAGAGCTGGCCTTCGGATCCCTCGACTTCGAACAAGCCATCGGTGAAGAGCAGCACGACGTCGCGCGAGGAGAGCTTGCAGCGGAACGTCTCATACTTTGCTCCTTCGAACAGACCGAGAGCCGGACCCGGCCGCGCCCCCTTGAGCGGCGAGGCACTTGCGGTGGAGCCGTTTTCCGGGCGGGTGAGGTGAAGCGGGTGCGGGTGTCCCGCGTTGGCGTAGCGCAACTGCCCCTTGGCAAGGTCAGCCACGATGTAAAATGCCGAAGCGAAAAGTGTCGTATCACTGTTCCGAAAGGCTCCCAGAAGCGCCCGATTGATCGCATCCAAAAGCTCCCCGGGCTTCGTCCATAACGGGCGCACCTCGTTGATCAGAGAGCGGACAATCGCAGCAACCAGCGCGGCGCGTACGCCGTGCCCCATGACATCACAGATGAAGAGGCCGGCCTTGTCGTCCGAGATGTCGAGGACGTCGAAAAAGTCGCCGCTGACGATCATCGACGGCCTGAAAAAGGGATAAAAACGCACCGCGCTATTTTCCTCGGTGGCATGGTGAGGAAAATTCGGGAAGCGTTGCGGCATGAGGGCGCCCTGAAGTTCACGTGCCATCTCCAGATCGCGTTCGAGCGATTCATTTTTGGCGCGAAGCTCCTCCGCAAGCCGGGCGAGCTTCTGGGCGGCGCGTTTCTTCTCCGTGATGTCGCGAGAAATTCCGAAAGTTCCGATCGTGCAGCCTCCGGCGTCGCGCAATGGCATCTTTGTCGTCGACACCCACGTATCCTCGCGATCTGGCCACGTCTCCCTCTCTTCGTAGTCCACGATCGGATTGCCGGTGCGAATGATTGCGCGTTCGTCCGCCAAGGCGGCCTCCGCGTGCTCGTTGGAAAACAAGTCCCGGTCGCTTTTTCCGATCAGGTCGGCCGGCTTTCTGCCATGCCACTCGGCGCAAGCCCGACTGACGGCGATGAAGCGGCTATCGAGGTCTTTGAAGTAGATGTTGTGGGGCAGGTTTTCCATCAACGTGGTCAGCAAATTGCGCTCTTTGGCCAAAGCGCGCTCGGTCTGTCGGCGCTCGGTGATGTCCCAGGCCACCCCCACGATCCGAAGGAGCTCGGTCGTCTTGTCGCGGTGGACTCTTGACCGAATCCTGACCACGTGCTCGCTTTGATCCAGGGGCCAAGCCACTTGGAATTCGGTATCCAGTGCGGCGCGGGCTGCGACCGCGCTTGAAAATTCGCCGCGAATCCTCTCGCGGTCCTCCTCGTGGATCAGACCAAGAAATTCCTCGTAGCCCCCCTTGAATGTGCCGGGAGCCAGCCCAAAAAGGGCATGCATCCGTTCATCCCACCAAATCGCGCCCGCTGGCACATCCCAGTCCCACGTTCCCATTTCCGCGGAACTCAGCGCCAGATTTAGCCGGTCCTGCTCGCTGCTGTGGCCTGCGTTAGTCATAAAGAAGGGATATCATTGTCCGATTTCCATGAGACACTTTCGTTCGCCCGAACTAGATTTCAGCTTTGAATCTAGGCGACCCGCGGCTCAGCGAAAATTCTTTTTGATTCCCGATCACCGCACAACCGAACGGAGGACGGGAATCACAGTTCATATCGCCAACAACGCGCTCATCGTCAGCCCTGTTATCATTTCAATCAATCCCTCGGGTCGGAACGGCCGCCATCTAACGGCGCGTCTTTACGTTAACCGTCGAGCGTGAAACCTACCTTGATCGTCACCTGCCAATGACCAATCTTGTCCCCCTCTATCTGCCCGCGCGTCTCAAGAACCTCGAACCAGCGAAGGTTGCGCAGGCTCTTCGACGCCTTGGAAATGGCATTCTGAACTGCGTCTTCAATGCTGTTCGGCGACGAACCCACGAGTTCGATCTTCTTGTAGATATGGTTGCTCATCCGAAAACGATACCCTTTCGCCTTCGCCAAGACCAAAGGAATTTCTGTCGCCACTCCCAAATCGAAGAGCTCGCAATTCTCAAAAGAGGATAAAATTTCCCTTGCAGAATGCGCGATCTTATGTATCCTGCAGTTTGGGTGTAGGGATTTCTTGAAAGGGCCGAGAGGGGTATCGGCAGGGGAAGAAGCAGCTGTCGCCGCGGTGTCCGAGAGGTGCCGCGGCGACAATGTTTTCAGGCCCAAGGAGTTAAGCGGGTGCTAACGCAACATCAGAGATGTCGCGCCCGAGAAATTCGGCCACTGTCTCCACCACCAGACAATGGTCCTGGCGCTGCGGCAAACCCGAGACGGTAATCGTTCCGACGCAACCGGTTCCCGGCAGCAGGATGGGGAAGCTTCCGCCGTGAGCCGCATAGTCGCGCGGATCCAAGGCGTCCAGGTTCATTTTTTCCTGTTTCACCAAAAGGCCGATGGCGTAGGAACTCCGAAAGAACCGGCGGACGATGTTACGCTTGCGCCGGACCCACTCGGGGTTATCGGGAGTGGTCCCCTCTGACGCGAAGTAGAACAGCGGAAGTGCCTGCAAATGAATATCGATGACAATCGCAGCCCGCCGTGCTGCTCCGATTTCTTTGAGGCGCTTGCCCAAATCCCACGCGGTCGCCGCGCTGAAGTGATCGAATTGCAAACGTTCCTCCTGGAGGGCGATACGGCGTAGATCTTCCTCGATATCCATGGCTTGCTCTAGTGAATACTCCAATCGTCTCTGGCGCCACGAAAATGCGACAGGGATTTGGGACGATTTGTTTGCGCTCTGGAACCGTTTCGGCGGGCGAGCGGAGAAAATCTGTATTAACCGGATTCGACAAGGCTGCCTTGACCTTGGCAGCATGCGGTCATGCTAACGCGCGTTTTCTCTGCGGCGATCCAGGGAGTGGAAGCGATTCAGGTCGAGATTGAGGTTAATGCCGGCTCGGGCGATCCGGTGATCGTGCTGGTGGGTTTGCCCGACGCCGCAGTGCGGGAGAGCAAAGACCGCGTGACAACGGCAATTGCCAATAGCGGCCTTCGCTGGCCGCGGTCGCGGACCACCGTCAACCTCGCGCCCGCGGACTTGCGGAAGGAGGGGCCAAGCTTCGATCTTCCGATCGCCGTGGGAATGATCGCGGTCGCTCAGGGCGCCGAGATGGCGCGGCTGGGGCGATGTTTGATGGCTGGGGAGCTCGCGCTTAACGGGGCGGTTCGCCCGATCAAGGGCGCGCTGCCGATCGCTCTCGAAGCACGCAGACAGCGGAAGAAAGCGGTGATCCTTCCAAGGTTGAATGCGCGCGAAGCGGCTGTGGTCGAGGGGATCGAGGTCTACGGCGTGTCGAACTTGCGCGAGACTTTCGAGTTTCTCGCCCAACAGCGCGAACTGGAGCCGATGAAGGAGGATTTCGTATTTGCTGGCAACGGGACAGACGATTTGGATTTCTCCGAAGTCAAAGGCCAGCACTTCGTCAAACGCGCCATCGAAGTCGCCGTCGCCGGCAATCATGCGTTGCTGCTCATCGGACCGCCCGGAAGCGGAAAATCGATGCTCTCGAAGCGCATTGCGACGATCATGCCCCCTCTGACCATCGAGGAGGCGATCGAGACCACCAAAATTCACAGCATTTGCGGACTGCTCGACGAGGGCCACGCCTTCTGCACGCACAGGCCCTTCCGAGCTCCCCATCATACCATTTCCGATGTGGGTTTGATCGGGGGGTCGACGAACCCGAGCCCCGGCGAGGTAAGCCTCGCGCACAACGGCGTGCTCTTTCTTGACGAACTTCCCGAATTCAAGCGGTCAACCCTTGAGGTGCTGAGGCAGCCGCTGGAGGATCGCAAAGTAACGGTCAGCCGCGCGGCGGGCACGGTGACTTTTCCTGCTAACGTCATGTTGGTCGCCGCAATGAATCCCTGCGCCTGCGGATACTTCGGGGATCCCAAGCGGGAATGCCGCTGCTCGCCGAAACAGGTTGAAAACTACCGCAACCGCATCTCCGGACCGCTGCTCGATCGGATCGACATTCACGTCGAGGCTCCGGCAGTCGAATACAAGGAGCTGAGCAGCGACGAACGCGCCGAATCGTCGAAGGCAATCCGCGAACGGGTGCTGCGCGCAAGGAGGATCCAGCAGGAACGCTTCGCCCCGAAACCAAAGTGCCGCGCCAATGCTCAGATGTCGCACGGACTCTTAAAGTCCCATTGCAAGCTCGACTCCGAGGGTCAGGAGCTCCTTCGCCACGCTATGGAAGAGCTTCATCTAAGCGCCAGGGCTTACGATCGAATTCTCAAGGTCGCACGCACGATCGCGGACTTGGCGGAAAGCGGGGATATCCGTCCTGCGCATGTTCTGGAAGCAATCCAATACCGGACGCTGGACAGGAACCTGTGGCACTAGACCGGGCTCGGATTTCCTGGCTCTTGCGTCATATCCAATTGTTCATCGCGTCGGGTCACGATGCCACGGCGCGGCCCCATCAGAGGCTGGGAAGTCCCGCCTTCTTTGATGAAATGACATCTCCGGACTTCGCGGAAATCCTGACGACGCCAATATAGTGGCTGGATCTGCCGTAGGCCCAGACATCCCATACGGGATCGGCGGCGGGCCCTGTTTGGGTGAGTTGATAGCTGGCGCTCACCATCTTCTGTCCGGCAGTCCCGAGGGATTCCCTGGCGATTTGAAAAGCATCGCCTGAATCTACGCGCACCCTTGCAATATTGATGAAGTTTCTTTGGTTGAATATCTGTCGTGCGTCGACATAGCGCTTTGCTTCGGAGAGCTGCCCTCCCGCGATCGTAATGCTGTAAAGAGGGTTCTTCACAATGAGGCCTGCCTCCTCGGGGTTTCTGGCCAGCACATACCACTTCTCTGGATTCGGCCTTCCCCTGTCTGCGGAGAGCCTGACGACATCTCTGGCGAAGTGCGAGGGGAGAGCCGCTGCTAGAGCCGTTATCGCTCCGTTTGAAGAATCTGCGGCAAGAGTGGAGGAAAGCGAGAATGCGGCGGCGACCAGGAGAGTAATCTTCATGCCGTTCGCCGATAGCACGTCGGAACACCAAAGGGAAGGACGTCGAGGGCGAGCTGCGGGAGAGACTTTTGACTCGTCGAAGAGAGATCCTTTTCCGAAGTCAAAGGCAACTGCCGGCAGTGTCGCCGCCGAATCAAGAGGGAGGCGAAATCGGTTGGAACGCGCCTACAAATCTTTGTCGCATATGCGACAAAATGTCGTTCGTTCGTTCCACCGCGTGAGATGAGACAACGCGTTTGGGAATTCGAAGTGCGAAGCTCGGCCGAGATGAGTCGACGGGCGTCTTCGGGCTGTGGCTCGAGGTGATAGCGCCGGTCCGGGAGGCGAGGGCCGACACCCCAGCAACGCATCGGATGCCCGGCTATGCCGGCTCGGGCGAGGCGTCTTCGCGCCGGGTCGTCCAGCTCAGCCAGATCGTTGACCAACCGCCCGCCGTCAGGGCAAGCCCGACCCAGAGGCCGAGAGAGGCATCGCTACTTTCGGGCCAGCGAAGCAGGATGAGGATTGCGCACGCGAGCATGGCGAGCCCCGCCGCGAGCGGGCCGAGTCCGCGTCTCAAGGGACGGCTGCTCGCGCCGAGGCCCAACGAGCTCGCGCCTTGAACGGCGATGACGATGGCAAGCAAGGTTCCGCTTGCCACTTCCGCGAACTGCCGGTTCAGCAGAATGAAGGCTCCGCCAAGCAATAGACCCAGCGCCACGAACAGGATGTGCAGCGTGTTTCTGCAATCCTTCGCGTGCAAGCCGTAGGCGATATGCGAGGCGCCCGAGAGCAGGAAGATCGCCCCGATCAGGGCTGTGAAGAGATCGCCGGCAATGATCGGTCCGAGGACGGACGCAATCCCGAGGGCGAGCGCCAGCAGCCCCATCCAAATCGACGCCGGCTCGGTCGGTGACACCGGTTTCGAGTAGTGCGGAGCGGATAGGCCGAGCGAGTGGCTTGCCGACTATCGACGCCGCGCTCTTTTTCCAATCGCTCCGCGGACCGGCGCAAGCGGTCCGCCCAGTCCTGGCATTGATTTGCGAGAACGGAGTAGTAATAGCCGTCTTTCTGGCGCGCCAGCGCCTCGCGCATGATCGAAGGGTCGTATTCGCGTCCGACCAGCCAGTATCCGTTGTTCTTCAAATCCTCGAGGGAATGAATCTGCTTGCCGAAATCGGCCTCCGAAAATCTGCGTCCCTGCTCGTTATAGCCGATGTTATTCAGGACACGATCACCTTGAATGAAAAACAACTGCTCGTGCCGCAGTTCGAGATTCAAGCAATCGCCGATGCGGTTGTTAACCAATGGCGCCAGCCACGACATGCCATCCAGGTTGCGTTTGCCGAATCGGCAATACTCCCGGATTGGCTCTGCGCCGTGAGCGGGAGAGGCCGCGTCCAACATGCCTGGTCAATGGATCTAGGGAATCCAGCGGCGAGCCTGCTGAAGCGCTTTTTGAAGGAGAGAAGAGTGCCCGGCCAGGTTCATCGCGCGATGACTAGGCAGACACGGCCGCGATCGCCCGACGCGACGGCAGCCGCCGGTTTCTGTTCGCGGCGCGGGCACGATGCTTGGTTCCCCAATCACACATTAAGCATAGCAAGGGCTTGAGCGTCTGGCCGTAGGCCGTGAGCGAATAGTCCACCTTCGGCGGAACGACGGCGTACACCTTCCGATTGATGATCCCATCGCGCTCCAAATCGCGCAATTGCTGGGTCAGCATTTTTTGAGTCGCCTGAGGGACAACGCGGCGCAATTGGCTGAAGCGCAGCGGGCTGTCTTGCAGCTGAAAAAGAATGAGCGGCTTCCATTTTCCGCCGATCACCTCGAGAGCGGCGGCCACGGGACATTCGTCGTAGTTCATAGTATCATTTAAGATCCTAACCTTCAAAATAATGCTTACTTGTCAATGGGAGGATATAATCTATTTCGGGCGGAGGATGGAAGTTGGCTTTCTTCGATCAGGTGAAGTTGCCGAGGTGCTGGGCGGTTTTCTCAAGCAAGGTCATTCCTGGGATGACGGAAGCTGCCCGCGCCATCGAACCGCTCGATAGGCTTTGGGGTGCATTCCCGGATGGGCGCAATGAATGGTTCCATCGTTTCAAGTTGCTGAGATAGCCGCCGGCTTCCACGGACTGCGCCCTTGGACCGTTGACTTGGCTCGGTCCACCGAAATATTCCTTTGTGGGGAGGCGCGGAGCTATGGCATTAAATTCACCATGCCATTGCCGGAGGAAATCATGGAGGTCCTCTCGGGGATTTTTCCCGCGGACGCGATCCTGACAGGTCGCGAGGACCTGGTGCCGTACTCCTTCGATGGGACGGCCACGCTTCAACAGATGCCGACTGCGGTGGTCTTTGCGCAGGCGGTTGAGGAGATTTCGCGATTGTTGGAGGCTGCCAACGCCAAAGGGCTTGCGATTGTCCCCAGGGGTTCGGGAACGGGATTGAGCGGAGGCAGCGTCCCGTCGGAGGGGAGCATTGTCATTTGCCTGACGCGCATGAACCGCATTCTGGAGGTCGATTCGAGGAACCTGACGCTTCTTGCCGAAGCTGGCGCCACCACCCTTTCGATCGCGGAAGCGGCCGGGCAAGCCGGTTTGTTTTATCCGCCCGATCCCGGTTCCATGAAAATTTCGACCATTGGGGGCAATGTGGCGGAAAACTCGGGCGGGTTGCGCGGTCTGAAGTATGGCGTAACCCGCGACTATGTGATGGGTTTGGAGGTCGTCCTGCCCTCGGGGGAGGTCATCTTCACGGGAAACAAATGCGTCAAGGATGTGGCCGGCTATTCGCTCCGTGATCTCTTCATCGGCTCGGAAGGAACCTTGGGCATCGTGACAAAAGTTCTGCTCAGCCTGATTCCCAAGCCGGCGGCTGGCCGGACCCTGCTTGCGGTTTTTGACCGCATGGAAGACGCGGCGAACACGGTGTCCGCGATCATTGCGGCGAAGATCATTCCATGCACGCTCGAGTTTCTCGATCGGGTAACCATCAACTGCGTGGAGGACTATGCAGCCATCGGCCTGCCGCGCGATGCGGCAGCGATCCTGCTGATGGAAACGGACGGGCACCCCGCGGCGGTCGAAGAGGAGGCGCACCGCATGGCGGAAATCGCTCGCGCGTTGCGCGCGCGCGACGTGAGGGTTGCCGAAACAGTCGAAGAGGCCCTGCGCCTGGCCACCGCCCGGCGCGCCGCATTTTCCTCACTGGCCCGCATCGCTCCCACGACGATACTCGAGGATGCCACAGTGCCGCGCAGCGAATTGGCGCGAATGGTGGAACACATTCAGCAGATCGCGCAGAAGTACAATCTCAAGGTCGGCACGTTCGGGCATATGGGCGACGGCAATCTTCATCCCACCTTTTTGACAAATGAAAGGAATGCGGAAGAGATGCACCGAGTCGAGTTGGCCATGAAGGAAATCTTTGAACGCGCGCTGGCCCTTGGCGGAACGATCACGGGCGAGCACGGAGTCGGACTCGCAAAGAAACCGTTTCTTAAGGACGCTCTCGGCGAGTTGAACCTCGAGGTGATGAAACGCATCAAAAAATCCTTCGATCCCAAGGGGATACTGAACCCGGGGAAGATTTTTTGATGAACGCTCGCATCAAAAAATCTTTCGATCACCTTGGCGTAGTGAAGCCGGGGAGGATTTTTTGATGAACGCTCAACGCTCAACACTGAACGCTCAACGCTCAAGTGCGAGCGGCGCGTACGATTTGGAGGATCGGTTGCTGGAATATGCGGTTCGCATCATCCGTGTTGCGGAGTCGATGAAGCGCTCCGCGGCCGGATTGCATATTGCCGACCAGTTGTTGCGCTCCGGGACGTCGCCCTATGGCAATCACGGAGAGGCTGAAGGCGCAGAGTCGCGAGACGATTTCATTCACAAACTCCGCGTTTGCTTCAAGGAACTGCGCGAATCACGGCGATGGCTGAAACTCATTCAGCGCGCAGAATTGATCGAAAAACCGGAACTGCTCGCGGGCCTCATCAATGAATCCGACGAGCTCGTGAGGATTTTTGCGAAGAGTATTCAAACCGCGGCGAACCATCGAAAAGGGGAGGGCCAACTTGAGCGTTGAGCGTTCAGCGTTGAGCGTTGAGCGTTCTGCAAGAGCGCATAGCCCTATTCGCGAATTGGACTATGCGCTCTTGCAGCAGTGCATTCACTGCGGAATGTGCCTTCCGACCTGTCCGACTTACGATGCAACGAAAGTCGAGCGGAACAGCCCTCGCGGTCGCATCGCGCTCATGCGCGCAATTGCCGACGAGCGGTTGGAACCGACCAGGATCTTTGGCGAGGAGATGTATTTTTGCCTCGGCTGTCTGGCTTGCGAGACCGCGTGCCCGGCCGGGGTCAAGTACTCGCGGCTTTTCGAGGCCGCGCGTGAAGAGGCCGAAGCAGCCGGGGTGCTGCGCAGCCCGCGGCGTGACGCGATCCGCTCGCTCATTCTGAGGGGACTGTTCACGCGGCCGCGATTGCTCAGATTCGCCGGACGCTTGTTGTGGTTCTATCGTGCGAGCGGCGCCCAGAATTTGCTTCGGATTCTCCGGTTAAACAGGCTGTTGCCCTATCGCTATCGGGAGCTGGAAAGAATGACCCCTGCGGCGAGTTCGAAATTCTCCGCACAACTCATCGAACCCGTGGAGCGTCCGAGGGACCGGATCAGGCACCGTGTCGGGATGCTCACGGGTTGTGTGCAGGATATCGTTTTTTCCGCCATTAATCGTGATACGGTCGATGTTCTTCTCGCCAACGGCTGCGAAGTTCATACGCCTCGCGTTCAGTATTGTTGCGGTTCCTTGCACGCTCACAACGGGGAGGTTGAAGTTGCCAAGGATCTTGCCCGGCGGCAGATTGACGCCTTTGCTGTGGATGCTCTCGACGCGATCATTACAAACGCCGCCGGCTGCGGCTCGCATCTCAAGAGCTTTGGAGTTCTCCTGGAGGACGATCCTAAATATTCCGCGCGGGCATCGGCATGGTCCGCGAAAGTCCGCGACATCCATGAGTGGCTTTGCGAATCCGGCTTCCGGAAACCGCAGGCACGCCGTGGAGAATCGGGGAAACTTTCCGTCACCTACCATGAGGCATGTCATCTGTGCCACGGGCAGAAGATCACACGACAACCGCGGGAGGTTCTCAACGCGATTCCCGGCGTCGATCTCATCGAGTTGACCGAATCGACCTGGTGCTGCGGGAGCGCCGGCATTTATAATATTACACAACCGGGAATGGCGGCGAAGCTCCAGGAGCGAAAGCTTGCTCATATCGCGGAAACCGGCGCCTCAATCGTAGCCACAGCCAACCCCGGCTGCATCCTGCAGCTCGAAAGCGGAGCTCGCAAGTTTGCGACACCAGTTGCGGTGCGGCATCCGATCAGCCTCCTCGCGGAGGCGTATCGATCGGAAGGCTAAGCCGTCATGTTCACCGAGATCTTGGTCGCTCTGGCCGTGCTTCTGACCGTGACGTTTCACGCGGCGGGCATCTACTTTGGCATTCAGGCGGTCTTGATTTCGCGCACGCCTCAAGCAGCGGTGGGGTGGGGCTTGGCGCTGGTGTTCTGCCCGTACATCGCGATCCCATTGTTTCTGATCTTTGGCGAATCCCGATTCTCAGGTTACACGCTGGCCGGACGGGAGGGACACGCTGAACTTGACGCGGGATTTAAGCAGGCGCAGCGAGCCTTGGCGCCATTTCGCTCCTCTTTTCTCGATAAGTATTCCGACGCGGAGCGATTGGGAATCGGTCTGCGAGGGCTGCCGCCAACCGGTGGAAACGCGTGCCGGCTCTTGATCGACGGAAAGGAAACTTTTCGGACGATTTTCGAGGCGATTCAGGGCGCGCGCAGCTATGTCATTGTTCAGTTTTACATCATCCACGACGACGGGTTGGGCAACGAACTGAAAGAGAGGCTTCTGGCCGCCTCCCGTCGCGGAGTGCGGTGTTGGTTGCTCTACGACACCGTGGGATCAAAAGGACTTTCCAACGCCTATCTGAGAGAGTTGAACGACGCGGGCGTGTCCGTGCAGGCCTTCGTCACGAATCGACAATTTGGCCGGCACTTTCAGATCAACTTTCGCAATCACCGGAAACTGGTCATCGTCGATGGGAGGATCGCCTTTTTCGGAGGGCTGAACGCAGGTGACGAGTATCTTGGACTGGGTGCTCTGGGCTCGTGGAGGGACACGCATATCCAGCTGGAAGGTCCGGCGATCATGGGTCTGCAAATGTCGTTTTTGGAAGACTGGTATTACGCGTGCAAAGAAGTGCCCGACATTCCTTTCGAGCCGCGTGTGGCGGGCAGTCAAACCGTCCTCGCGGTGGCCTCAGGCCCGACAGAGACCTGGAACATGAGCGCGGCCATTTACAACGAGATTATTCACGACGTTCGCAAGAGACTATGGATCGCCAGCCCCTATTTCGTGCCGGATCCGACGCTCCGGACCGCCATCGGGCATGCGGCTTTGCGGGGTGTCGATGTGCGGATCATCCTCCCGCAAAGGCCAGATCACCTGCTGCCGTGGTTGTCCTCCTATACCTTTTATCCCCTGATGCGTGAAGCGGGTGTGAAGGTCTGGCGCTATCAGAGGGGCTTCATGCATCAGAAAGTTCTCCTGGGAGATGACGACCTGGCGATTGTCGGATCCGTAAATTTGGACTTTCGCTCCTTCATGCTGAATTTCGAGCTTTCAGCCGTGATCCAGGATCAGACGTTTGCCAAGAGCGTCGAAAAAATGCTCGAGAAGGATTTCGCGCGCAGCGAAGCGGAGAACCTCCAGAAGTTCGAGAAAGGCAAGTTCTTGTTTCGCCTCAAATGCCGCCTGGCGGCGTTGATGAGTCCCGAGCAGTAAGCGAGTTAGGATGCCTGCGGCCTACGCTATTGACCTCGTGTGCGAAGTTTGTCGAGCAGGACTGCCAGGATGATCACCGCGCCCTTGACGACCAACTGCCAGTAGAAGGAGACATTCATCAATGTTAGACCGTTGTTGAGCACGGCAACGATAAGGGCACCAATCAGCGTTCCAAAAACGGTTCCAACGCCACCGGAGAAACTGGTTCCACCAAGAATAACCGCAGCGATCGCATCCAATTCGTAGCCCTCTCCCAGGCGTCCCTGAGCGCTGTAGAGGCGGCTGGCCGTCATCACTCCACCCAGGCCAGAGAGGAATCCGCTGACTCCATAGACAAAGATCAGGACACTCGCGACGGGGATACCGGTGAGACGAGCAGCCAGGGCGTTCCCTCCCACCGCATAGATGTAGACGCCGAGGACGGTTCGATGGAGGACGAAAGCGCTGATCAAAATGACGACCAGCGCTATCACAACGAGCCAGGGGACCGGGCCCAAATAACTATTACCGATCCAAGCGAAGGACAGATCGTTATTGATGAGCGTCGTCCCCCCGGCAAATAAGTATGCGACTCCGCGAAGGGCCGTGTAAGTGCCTAGCGTGACAATAAAGGGAGGCAGCCCGAAATAATGAACAATACACCCTGTCATCACGCCCACTATGGCTCCGCTCAAAAGCGCGAACGGTATGGCGGCCCAGCTCAACGCCGGGTTTAGGGAAAACAAGAGCGATAGGACCGCGGTCATCCCCAGAACAGAGCCGACGGCGAGATCGATACCCCCGGTCAGGATCACGAACGTCATGCCCGCGGCGAGGACGATGTTGATCGAAGCCTGCCGGACCACATTGATCAGGTTATTGGTCGTGAGAAAACTCTCGGTGAGAAACGCGAAAAGGATGCAAATGACGATGAGGACCGGCAGCATTCCTGCAACTTGAACGAGGCTGCGCATCATCTCTTTCCGCGCGACATTGCTAATGGTGTTCTGAGAAGAGGGATTTGCCATGATTGGTAAGTTTTACTAAGCTTAGACGCCGGTTGCAAACTTCATGATATTCTGCTGGGTGACTTCGATCCCTGTATCGCCGCCAACCTCACCCGTAACGACTCCTTCGCGCATCACGATGACGCGCTCGCAGACGCCGATGATTTCGGGCAGTTCGCTCGAGATGAAGAGCACAGCCAAACCCTTGCTGCCGAGTTGTTGAATCACCGAGTAGATCTCTGCTTTCGCTCCGATATCCACTCCTCGTGTAGGCTCGTCGAGGATGAGCACCTTCGGATTGATCTCGAGCCATCTGGCAAGGAGCAGTTTCTGTTGGTTCCCCCCTGAAAGCCCGCCGGCCCGAGCCCATAACGAAGCCGCGCGCAAACGAAGAGATCGTGCCTGCGCCTTAGAGCGTTCATTGACGTCCTTGAAGTCGATAACCCCCGCCTTCGCGCTTCTCTGAAAGATGTTCATTGCGATGTTATCGCGACAGGACATCTGCAGAAAAACGCCCGCAAGTTTTCGATCCTCGGGGACGTAGCCGATCCCTTGCTCAACCGCATCGATCGGATGTTTGATATCGACCAGTTTGCCGTTGACATAGACCTCGCCGCTTACCTTCTCATCCGCGCCGAAAATCAACCGAGCCAGCTCAGTCCGGCCCGCTCCGACCAGCCCGGACAAACCCAGGACCTCGCCAGCCCGGATTTCAAAGCTTGCGTTCTTGACGAGTTCCTTGTCGGACATGTTTCGCACTCGGAGGACGACGTCACCGACCGCGTGGGTTTTCTCGGGATAAAGGTCTTCCAGCTTTCTCCCGACCATCATCTCGATGATGCGTTCCGAGGTGAATTCCGGGCGCGTCAACTCGCCAACGTATTCGCCATCCCTGAATACGGAAAGGCGATCCGCCATCGCATAGATCTCGGCCATTCGATGGCTGATGTAGATGATCGCCATGCCTTCTGACCGAAGTTGTTTTACGACCTCAAAAAGACGGTCAGTTTCGCGGTCGGACAGGGCGGTGGTTGGCTCGTCCATGACCAGGATCCGGCTCTTGTAGAAGAGCGCGCGCGCGATCTCCACTTGCTGCTGTTCCGCGATCGAAAGATGCGCCGCGCGCTGGGCGGCTTTGAACCTCGCCCCCAGCCGGTCAAGCACCTTTTGCGTTTCACGCACCATTCCCGCGGTGTCGGTGAGGAAGCCGAGTTGGCGTTTCTCGGATCCGAGGAAAACGTTTCCGGCGACGGTGAGATTCGGGGCGATGGTCAGCTCCTGGTAAATGATCCCGATGCCCGCCGCCCGGGCTTGATGCGGCGTGTGGAAATGCACTGGCTTTCCATCCAGGGTGATCTCGCCGCCATCCGGGCGCTGTGCTCCCGCCAGGATCTTCATCAAGGTGCTCTTGCCCGCACCATTCTCTCCAACCAAAGCGTGGACCTCTCCCGGCCAAATCGTGAGATCCACGCCCTTGAGCGCGCGGACGCCAGGGAAACTCTTGGTCACCCCGCGGACCGTCAGCAGCGGCTGCCCGGTTCGACTACTTTGTCCAGCCTTGGTACTCGTTGACATTATCGCGAGTGATCAATTTCACAGGAATCAAGATTGTGTCACTCTCCGGTTTCTTGCCCTTCATGATGTCGACGCCAACTTCCACGGCCTTTTGCGCCATGGCGTAAGGATCCTGGGCTGGAGTGGCTTCGAACAAGCTGCCTTTGCTCTTCAGCGCCGCGGCTCCGTCGGGAGAACCGTCCACACCGACAATAAAGAACTCGCTGCGGTTCGCCTGCTTGGCGGCAAGATCGCGCCGATGGCGGTCGGGTCGTTGATGGCAAACACCGCGTCGAGCTTCGGATTGGCGGTCAGCAAGTCGGTCATGACTCGCAGACCCCCGTCCCGGCTGCCTCCGGCATTTTGATCCTGCGACAAGATCTTGATGTCGGGATTCTTTTTGAAAACATCGAGCGCGCCGGCGACACGGTCTTGAACGGAAGTGACCGGGGGGCCGTTCACAATGACGATTTGTCCCTTGCCTTTCAGTTTGTCGACGATGTATTGAGCCGCCTGTTGACCGGCTTGGCGATTGTCAGACATGACGGTGGCGTCCACGCCGCCCTCGGCGCCAACATCGACGGCGACGACAATAACGCCGGCACCTTTGGCCCGCTTTACGGCGGGCGCGATGCCTTTGCTGTCGGCTGCCCCGAGGAGAATGAGGTTCGCGCCAGAGGAAACCAGATTATCCATCTGATTGGTTTGATTGTTCACGTCGTAGTTGCTCGAGAGTCCGGTGAACTTGACCTTCGGATTTACCTCCTTGGCCTTTGTCTCGGCGCCGCGAGCGATCTGAACGAAGAATGGGTTTCCGAGGTCACCGACGGTTACGGCAGTGGATTTCAGCTCTTTGTCCTCGGCGTGCAGCGGTGCGACGAGGGCTGCTCCCGCGAGGAGGCAAAAGGGGGTTTTGAGATAGTGGGGGATTTTCATGGAACGATTTGGTGGTTCTTGTGGTTCTAGTGTTAGATGGTCAGCCGCGGGAAATTTCATTTGGGAAAACCCAACTTTGTCGATTTCTGGTGAGCATCCTGGGCGGGAGGATGAATGGTCGGCCAGTTGGGGTCAACGCAAAAACTGGACCTTGTCCCTGCGGATGCGATCAACTCCCAGCCAAGGTTTGGCAAAGCATTAGGGGAACCCTGCTCCCGCCTTACGAGATCCTCTGTCGTCGGGACGGACGCGCTTTGCCTCAAGCATCCAGGTCGTCCTGCGTCCCCTTTTTGTAGGTGAGTCCGCGGAGTTTCCCTTCGATGAACTCGTCGATGGCGCCGTCCATGACTCCTTGAATGTCGCTGGTTTGCACGCCGGTTCTGAGATCCTTGACCATCTGGTAGGGTTGAAAGACATAGGATCTTATTTGGTTACCCCAGGCGATGTCGCCTTTTTCGCCGTATTGACGCTCGACGTCGGCGCGTTTCCGATCCGTCTCGATTTGATAGAGCTTGGCTTTCAACATTTTCATGGCCAGGTCGCGGTTGCGTCCCTGGCTGCGCTCGGCCTGGCAGGCGACGACGATACCGGTTGGGAGGTGGGTGATGCGCACGGCGGTCTCGACTTTGTTCACGTTTTGACCCCCTTTTCCGCCGGACCGGTAGGTATCGAGTTTGAGGTCGGCTTCATTGATTTCAATCGGAGCGTCTTCAATCTCGGGAACCACATCCACACTAGCGAAGGACGTGTGACGGCGTTTGTTGGAATCGAACGGAGAGATTCGGACCAGTCGGTGGACACCGATCTCGTTCTTCAGATAGCCGTAGGCATGATCGCCCGAGATACGCAAGGTTGCCGATTTGATGCCGGCCTCGTCACCAATTTGAATATCGACGGTTTCAGACTGGAGCCCGCCGCGCTCGATCCATCGCGAGTACATGCGCAAGAGCATGTCCGCCCAGTCGCAGGATTCCGTGCCCCCGGCGCCCGCATGAATTGTCACGAACGCAGGGTTTTGGTCGAACTCGCCGGAGAGCAATTGCTGGAACTCGAATTTTTCGAGATCGCGCAGGAGAGAATCGTATTCGGAACGGACTTCGGCGATGGCACCGGCTTGGTGTCCGGGAGCCTCCTCGGCGGCAAGTTCCTTAAGCACCTCGAGATCCGCAGCGCGGGATTCCAGCGCAAGGAAGGGCTGGATCTTGCCACGCAATTCAGAAACCTGCTCGACGTCGCTTTGGGCTGTTTCCCGGTTGTTCCAGAACTCCGGCGAGGCCATGCGAGCCTCGACTTCGGCGAGGCGCCCGGTGAGAGCGGATAAGTCAAAGAAACCTCCGCAGTTCGGCGAGGCGCGCCGAGATCGCGGAGGTATCGATCGTTTCGAGTTGTTCAATCATCGCGATTTTTCCGCCGGCTTGGCCTTGGCGGGATCGAGGCGAAAAATAGTTTCGCCTTCCTTCATCATGTCGAGCTTATCGCGGGCGATGGTTTCGATGTATTCCTTATCGTTTTCAAGGAGGTAGACTTCCCGCTCGCGCTGCTTGCGCAGCGATTGTTGGGCGATCAACTCCTCCTTATCCACCAGGAGATTCCGGGCCATTTGATCTCTGCGGGAGACTTCCGGGTAGAACCATAGGACGATGCCCGCAATTCCTCCGGCCACGACCAAGATCAACAGCACGCGATTGAGCGCATTCCAGAAGGAAGGCTCGCTGGTCCGCCGCGCTTCTCCGAATGACCTCATTCGTGCATATTAGCACGGAGCCCGCCAACGGCACGGATTTATTCTTCCGGTCCGGCTGCGTGGGCGCAAATTTTAAGCCGATCTTGGGAAATTCGCGGGCCTTTCCCAAAAACCTTAGCGCATCTTGCCCCCGTAGACAGCGTCGGCGCCAAGCTGTTCCTCGATGCGGAGGAGTTGGTTATATTTGGCGACGCGATCGGTTCGGCACAATGAACCCGTCTTGATCTGACCGGCATTCGTTGCGACAGCGATATCCGAGATCGTCGTATCCTCGGTCTCGCCGGAGCGATGGCTAATCACCGCAGTGTATTTGTTTTCCTTGGCGAGTTCGATGGCGTCAAGCGTCTCCGTGAGCGAGCCGATCTGGTTGACTTTGACGAGAATGGAGTTGCCGACGCCCTTTTCGATGCCTTTGCGGAGGAAGGAGACGTTGGTGACAAAGAGGTCGTCACCCACGAGCTGTACCTTGTCGCCGAGTGCGTCCGTGAGAAGCTTCCAGCCGTCCCAATCATGCTCGGAACATCCGTCCTCGATGGAAATGATCGGGTATTTGGCGCAAAGCTTCTTGTAAAACTCCACGATATCCTCGCCCGAATGCCTTGATTGATCGGACTTCTTGAAGAAGTAAGTTTTCTTCTCCTTCTCATAGAATTCGCTGGCCGCGCAATCAAGGGCCACGAAGATCTGCTTGCCAAACTTGTATCCTGCCGCTTTGACGGCGTTGGCGATCGAGTCGAGGGCGTCCTCGGCGGAGGTGAGGGCCGGGGCGAATCCGCCTTCATCGCCGATGGCGGTCGACAAGCCGCGTTTTTTCAGTTCTCCTTTGAGCGCATGGAAGATCTCGACACCAGCCCGAAGCGCCTCTGAGAAGGTGGAGAAATCCTTTGGCATGATCATGAACTCCTGGAAATCGATGGGCGCGTCGCTATGGGCGCCGCCGTTGATGATGTTCATCATCGGGCAGGGGAGGACCTTGGCGTTGGGGCCGCCGAGGTATTTGTAGAGGGGCAAGCCGACCTGCTCTGCCGCGGCCTTGGCGTTGGCCAGCGAAACGGCCAGGATCGCGTTTGCGCCCACCTTTTTCTTGTTCTCCGTCCCATCGAGCCCGATCATCGCCTTGTCGATGGCGATTTGGTCGAGCGCGTCCATGCCGACAAGCTCGGGAGCCAGGATTTTCTGCACGTTGGCGACCGCCTTGGTCACGCCCTTCCCCAGATAGACTGCCTTAACGCTGTCGCGAAGCTCCCAAGCCTCGAAGGCCCCGGTGGAGGCTCCACTCGGGACGGCGGCGCGCCCCAAGGCGCCCCCTGCGAGTTCGACGTCGGCTTCTACGGTTGGATTTCCGCGGGAGTCAATGATTTGACGGGCTCTAATGCTGGTTATGAGGGTATCGGACATGGCAGTGGGATTTTTGGGTGGTGGATTCCAGAAACTCTTTCGCGCGCCCGGTTGCAAGCAGATTTCTTGCGTTCAGCGCATCAGGCGGCCGCAGGCTCCGAAAGCGAATGAACCTTTTCGCGGAGGCTGTCCAAATTTGTGAAAGGCTCGATCCGCGTGATGGTCACGACGCGGCTTCCCGTTTCGGTGGGCAGGTCGGCGCTCTCACCGATCGATTTTCCCAGCAGGGCCTGGCCGATGACAGCCTTGTAGGAGATGATTCCCAGTTCGGGTGCGCTGTCCCAGGCGCCCAGGATGCTATAGGTCTCGTCAGCGCCCTCTGAATCCCGGAGAGTCACGATCGTGCCGATGGAGACCTGGGTCGTGTCCGGGTTTTCAAAATTCGTCCCGCGGGCGCGAGAAAGGTCGCTTTCGGCCTCCGCGCGGCGGCGCATGAGGACGCGCTGCTGTTCCTTGGCGGATTTGAACTCAAAGTTTTCGCGAAGGTCGCCGTATGACCGAGCCGTGGCGATGTCCTTGGTGTTCTGGGGGATCTGGCGATTGACGAGATCCTCGAATTCTTCCTTGCGTTTTTCCAGGCTGGCCCACGAGACCGTGAGGGTCTCTTCTCTTTCGCCGCCGCCGCCCCGGATCATGCTCTGCATTTCGGGGTAAAGCTTGACGATGCGGGCAAACAGCGATCGCTTGTTGAGGTCGTCGAAGACCGGCGTGAGCGAAAGGCGGCGCATGGCATCTCGCACCCTGTCGGGCTCCGCGGCTGCAAGGAGATCACCGACGAGGCTGCGATCCTCGAGGAGGAGATCATGCAGACGGGCGCCGCGCTTTTCTGCCAACTGATCGCGCTCCAAGGCGCTCAGCACCGCGCCAAAGAGGTCAGCGCCAAAAAGCTCTGGAAACGACGCGCCCCGTTCCTTGCAAAGCCACAGGAGTATTTCCGAGGATGCCGAGCGTTCGCTGATCCATCTGGCGAGAGCTGCACGAAGATCCTCGCCTCGCCCCTCCTTTTCCACAAGGCGAACGATCTCGATCACGAGGCGCGCGGGCACGTTTTGTGCGAGGCGAAGAATGACTTCCAACCAGCGCTCGCCGAACGCCTCGGGAAATTGCTCGATGCCACGCCGCTGCTTGGCCGCGGGCAGGGCAGCGAAAAGTTCCGGCAATCGAGCCTGCTCACCGCGGAGGATATCGGCGACCCCAGGAGCGTCCTTGCCCGATTTGAGCGCCTGGTGCCGAGCAAGGATTTCATCTCGGGCGAGGAGGAGTTCGACCGCTTGAGCGGACTGCAGCTTGCGGCCCTTGTGCGCGGCATCCTCGATCTGCATCGCGAGCGACTGAAGCTCCTCAACCTCATGGGCGAGATCGTCGAGCGCCTTTGTGATCTGATCGAGGGCCGCCACTTGATCCTTGAGGTGACGCGCTCCGCGAAACTTTTCGATCAGCCCCTGGCCAGGTGTCGATGGCGTCGCGAGCAGAACTACGGGTTCGTTCTTTCTGGCGGGAAGCTGGAAGTGGCCGTCGGCCTTGAGGCTTTTCTTCGCCGCGTCCCACCATTTTTTGAAGGACGCGCCATCGAAGATCTGCGGGGCGAGCGAGGCGGCGATTTGATCGACGGTGGCTTTGCCAGCGTGATCGCGTAGGATTTCGCGAACCAGTGAGGCAGGATCGTCGCTGGCCTGCTTCTTGACGGAACCAGGATCGGCGATTTTACGCGCAAGGATGTGTTCGGCGGGAATTGGCTGCAGGGTTTCCGCGGCATATTGAGCCTGCATGAGGTGGCCCTTTCTGGATTGAAAATCGATGGCGATCTGACCGGTGAGCAGGCTCCATTCGGCGACGCGCCCGAAGCCCCAACTTTTGTGCAGGCAACACGCGCCTGGCTCAAGAAGGGAAAGGGTCTCGGCGGCTTGCCTCGTGAGTTTTCCCGCGTCGACCGCTTGTTGGAGTTCTTCGTGCATAAGATTGTTTTCGGCTGAATTGGCGCGCGCTGCAAGGGCCAAGAGTATTTGCGCAGCGCGATGGCGCGTGATTAGTTGCGGCCTCTATGCACGACGTTGTCGGGACAACCGATGCCACCGAGCGTCTCTCGGACGCCCTTCGGCGCCTCCTGGACGAAGCGGACGGGCGTCCTCTGATGATTCGTGAAATGGTGGAAATCCTCCCTGGCCGGGGGTTGCAATTCGTCGTGATCCTGCTCTGCCTCCCGTTCCTGGCCCCGGTAACGTTGCCCGGGATTTCCATTCCATTTGGCCTGGCCATCGCCCTCTGCGGAGTTCGCATCGCTTTCGGGCACAAGCCGTGGCTGCCCGCCTTCATTCTGAACAAGCGCATTTCCTATTCCATGCTGAAGAGAATGGTGCTTTTTGGCTGCAAGATTTATGAAAGGGTGGAAAAGGTAATCCGTCCCCGCCTTTTGTTCTTTCTCACGGGCCGGGCGATGGGAATGGTCATCGGCTCGGCCATCGCCCTCTCGGGAGTCTTCTTGAGTCTGCCGATTCCGCCGCCATTTCCGTTGACGAACACGATCCCTGGCTTCGCGATTATTTTCCTCTCCCTCGGACTCATGGAGCGAGACGGCGGACTGATATTGTGCGGCCATGTGCTGACCATCATTTCGGCGATTTACGTCACGCTGATCGGCCTGCTTGGGAAGGCCGGATTGGATCACCTTTGGCGGATGTTTGGCAACGCTTGACCGTTTCCGACGTCCAGGTTGCAAGAAAGGCACAGAGTTCGGATTTGTCGGCAAAATGCGGTAATTCCTCGCTCTCGCGCGTCAGAAATCCGAATCCTGTTCCGTAGGCGCTACCGTTGACGACGCAGGCATTGGTGCGGGAATTCTTGATCTGTTCCCGGGCGCGCGCGATGGCGTTCGCGCATGAACCGTCGAGCTCGTATTTCCATCCCACGATGATCGAATCGGGGAAGAGCGATCTCAGGCGCGGAAGGATTTTTTCCGCCGGGCGCAGAATAAGATGAAGTTCGCCGACGGTGCTGCGAATTTTTCGCGCGCGCTCGGTTCCCTCGATCCGGTGCACTGTGAAGTCGCAGAGCGCGGCCGCGTGAAATACGGCCGAAGGCTGGACCGGGAGGGTTTGCAGGATCTTCAGCAACGAGGCGTTCGTGGAGAAGGCGACGACGCTCGCGTTTTTCGGAGCCGGGTGCCCGGCCATTTCCCCGCGCAGGCAGAGGATTTCGAATCCGGAGGCCGACAGCGTTTCCGAAAGGATTGTTCCAATTTCTCCCGTCGAATGGTTGGTAATGCGCCGGACGTCGTCGATCGGCTCATGGGCAGGTCCGCATGTCACGAGTGCGAGTGGCATTTCAGAATTCTCGATCCTCGGGATTCTCTGCTCAACTCTCAAGTGACAGATCGTCGCGAACATGATATTTCAGGCTCCGATGAACATCCTTGTTGCCTCCAGCGAGATGACACCGTTTGCCCGGACGGGCGGGCTGGCCGATGCGGTGTCGGAACTCACCGCCGAGCTCACCCGGCTGGGCCACGAAGTCAGTGTCGCCATTCCGTATTACCGCACGATTCGAGAGGGGAAAATCGCCAAGACAAAGAAAGCGCGCCTTCGCTTCAACGTCCAGGTTGGTAACGCGGGGATACCGAGCGAGGTTTTTGAGACGAAGACACCGGAAGGTGTGCAGGTATACCTTGTCGCCCGGGACGAGTTCTTCGATCGGTCCGGCTTCTATGGGGTGGATGGCCGCGATTATCAGGATAATGCGGCGCGATTCGTCTACTTCACGAAATGCGTGGTCGAGCTGGCTGGGAAGATAGAGCCGGCTCCGCAGATCTTGTATGCCAACGGCTGGCAAACGGCTCTGCTCCCAGTTTTCGTGTCAGAGCGGCGGCTTCCCTTCCGCACTGTGCTTGCGCCGCACACCCTCGCTTATCAGGGCAATTTCTGGAGTTACGACTTCGCGCTGACGAATCTGCCCGGGGATTATTTCTCTGCGCACGGCGTGGAATATTACGGGAGCATGAACTGCCTCAAAGGCGGCATCTTGTTTGCGGATGCGGTCGTCCTCCCTGGTGAGCGTTACGTTTCCGAGGCGCAAACCCCCGAGCACGGTTGCGGTTTGGAGAATGTCCTCCGCGAGCATCAGCACAAGCTCTACGGCATTCCCTCCAGCGCCGAACTCAGGGACTGGCGGCCCGCCGGCGGAGAGAATTTCGAAAAGAACCGCGCAGCTCTTCTCGAGGCGGTCGGGATGTCACCTGAGCCGCCACGGGCGGTCTTGGTGGCCTTTTCCGAGGCCAGCGAGGGCAAGGGCCTGGATTTGCTGTTTTCGTCTCTTGACCGGCTTCTTGCCGACGACGTGCGTCTTATTCTGGTGGGACCGGTCCAGGCGGAGAACATCACCGCGCTGGAGATCGCGGAGCGCAAGCATCGGGGGCGTTTCGCCCATGTGCTGGAGGCTGATGAGGCCTTTGCGCACAAGGCACTGGCTGGCGCCGATGTGTTCCTGGTTCCGGGTCCGGTTGAGCCGGAGACGATCTGGCTGCGGCGCGCCATGCTCTCGGGGGCCATTCCGCTGGCCGCTCAATGTCCGGGTCTCTTCCAATTTGTGCGTGACTGGGAACAAACCCGAGGCGAAGGCAATGGCTTTGTCTTCTATGCGCGAACCGCGGATGGGTTGCTTGACGGATGCCGGAAGGTGCTGAGAGTTATTGAAGATCCGGCGCGGCGGGAGACGCTGCGCAAGCGGTGCATGAACGCGGATTTTTCGCTGGAGGCCGGAGTGCGGGCTCATGTCGACCTCTTCGAGCGTCTGCTTGGCGTCAAGAAGAACTCCTCTGCGGCGTGAGGAACTCGAGGGCGTTGCCAAAGAGTTTGTCGGCTTGGGTCGTCTGCTGGCCGCGCTGATTCCGCCAGTAGTTTAGTTTTTTCGGTTTGGAGTCCGGCGACTGACTCTCCCGCCGACTGTACCTTCTCGCGGACGGCCGCGTTTTGCCCGGTCGGGCCGGGCGTCAGCTGAGCAGAGTGGGATGAGTTTTTCTCAGTTCGCCGTATTGTTTTTCACAATCTCATGCTGCCCAAAGTCGTCACCCCCATCCCTGGTCCGAGGTCGCGTGCTTGCGCAGAGAAACTCTCGCGATTCGAAGCCAGGGAGGTGACGTGGTTGGCTGAAGATTTTCCAGTGTTTTGGGATAGTGCCGACGCGGTGAACGTCTGGGACGTTGATGGCAATCGCTTCCTGGATTTCACATCGGCTTTTGCCGTGAGCGGCCTCGGGCATGGGGCCAAGCCGATTCGCGCCGCTTTGAAGGCCCAGTCGCGAAAACTCCTCCATGCCATGGGCGACGTTCACCCCGCGGCAGTGAAGGCGGATCTTTGCGAGCTCCTCAGCCGCGTCACGTTTGAGCGATGGGGGATCGGCAGAGGAAAGGCGATTCTTTGCAACTCGGGATCCGAAGCTGTCGAAGCAGCGTTGAAAACTGCGCTGCTTCATAGCGGCAAGCCGGGCGTCATCTCGTTTACGGGGGCCTATCACGGTCTCGGTTTGGGTGCATTGGAAACGATCGGCATTCCGGCCTTTCGCGAGCCGTTCGCGAGCCAGCTTGGGCGGTTTGGCGTGAGGTTGCCTTATCCGGGTTGCTTTCGGTGCCCTTTCGGGCGCAGGGAAGGATTTCGCCTCGAAGGCAATCCCTTTCCCAACTGTTCGACGAGCTGTCTGGAGGAATTGCAGAAGCAGATCGCCACGGCGCTTAGACAGCGAGACATCGGCTGCATTCTCGTCGAGCCCATCCAAGGCCGGGGCGGCGAGGTTGTCCCGCCGCGCGATTTCCTGAGCATGCTAAGGCGGATCTGCGACAGCGAGAAGCTGCTCCTGATCCTCGATGAAATCTACACCGGCTTCAATCGCACGGGAAAGCTTTTCGCCTGCGAGCATTTCGGCATCACGCCCGATCTTATCTGCTTGGGAAAGGCTTTGACCGGAGGATTCCCTTTGTCCGCCTGCGTGGGGCGCGCCGACATCATGGACGCGTGGCCGCCATCTCGCGGTGAAGCACTGCATACGAGCACGACACTCGGCAATCCGGTCGGCTGCGCCATGGCGCTGGCTTCAATTGCGGAACATCTCAAGAGCGAAACGCGGCATCGTGCCCGAGACGCGGGTCGGAAACTCAAGCATGCCTTGCTTGCTTTAAGGGCTCCCTGCATCGGCCACGTTCGCGGTGTCGGCGCGCTGGTGGGAATCGAACTTGTCAAGCCGGACGGCGTTCCCGACGGGTTGCTGGCCTCCGCGGTGATGCGCCGGGGATTGCAGGATGGCCTGATCTTGCTCGGCGGTGGACCAAACGGCAATGTGCTTTCCTTTGCGCCACCGTTTGCAGTTTCTGACGAGGAAATCGAATTCCTCGCGGCAAAGCTTGAAGACTATCTCGCCTTCTTGCCCGGCTCCATTTCGTAGTCCAGGGAAAGTCGCTCCGCGATGTTCGGCTTGATGACCTCTTCGACAAACTTCACGTGGTTGGGGTCCTCCATGTAGAGTGGGAGCTTATCGCTCGAGTCCAACTCGACCGAGAGAAAGAAACGCCACTCTTCGTTCGCATCCAGGCGCTTGCCGCATCGGATGCTCAGGGCCTCGGGAATTCTCAGGAGCTGGATGCGGGTCTCCCGCATCATCCACTCGATCTTCTGCTCGTCCACCTCTGGCTTGAGCTTAAAGAGAACCAGGTGATAGATCATGGAGCAGTTTATTCCGTAGCCCTTGATCAGTTCCAGTTCAAGGCGCCTTTCTTGATCGCGTAAAGGTATCCGAACAGGAGAATGATGATAAAGCTGGTCATGCTCCAGAGGATCACCGTCCCGAACTCGGCTACGAATGCCTTAAACACCACCGCCCAAGGATACATGAAGACGATTTCTATATCAAAAAGGATGAAGAGCATCGCCACCAAATAAAACTTTACGCTAAAGCGCGGCTGCGGTCCCGGCTCGGGTGTCACTCCGCACTCATACGCGGCATCCTTTGCCGCTGTTCGCTTGCCCGCCCGGCCGAGGACGAGGCTGGCCAGGAGCGTAACCGTGGCAAAGCCGACCGCCACAATCACGTGGAGCAGAACGGGAACGTAATCCTCAAGCATCGCCTTGGTATCTAGCGGGAGTTGTCCTGAGACGGCAATCTCGAAAATTACTTGGGAAGCGAATAACCAGAGATTGATCCGGGTTTGTACCTTCGGACGAACGTTGTCAGTGTCGGGTCGAAGCCTTGAAGATGGGCGGTTTTTTCGAACAATCGATCGTCTTCAATCATGGCAAAGAGCTTTGGCCTGGTGGCGGAAGCGGTCCAGGCGTTGGCGAAATTCACATACAGGGTTCTGTGCTCGCGGTCGGACTCCTGCAAATATCCGACAAGCTCTTCAACGCTGGAGATGACAAAAATGTTTGGATCGTAGGACCATGGAACCCCGGTGATGGAAAGCGTTGTGATGGCTTTCTGACGCGGATCGTAGGGATCGAGGCTGGGCCGGGTTAACAGCACGGCCTCGCGCATTGGCTGAAGGGAATGCGCCACAAGCCAGCGACGCTGCGGCTGGGTAACTATAAAAAACGCGGAAACGGCGAGCCCTGCCAGCAGAGGGGCGGCAAAGCGGTGAATGCGACGAGCCAGGCCCGTTAGCCAGTCCAAACCAAGGGAAACGAACGCGACGAAGCCGGAAAGCGTGAAAAGCAGGTACCACTCGTAGAGGTAGTGATTCCGGCTGCGTGATACGATGTAGACGAGCGGTCCTGGCAGCAGCAGCACGGCCACGGCGATCCATCCCGCCGGACGGGATAGACCGAGGCGCAGGGCCCCGAGAACGAGGCAAGCGAGTGCCGCGGACCGGAGAAGGAGGAACAGGTGAGGATGAGCCTCGGCGGCCCATTGGAGTTCTTGATAACCGGCAGATGGCGTGTCCGAATTGTTCCAAGGGATGCCGGCGAGGAGATGGGCTCCCATGTTTCTGTGCCAGCGGAGGCCGATCTCACCCAGAGCGCGTTCCGTTCTAAAGTAATTCAGCAACTGGGGAAAGCACGGCAGCATCAGTTGCAAATAGACCATCCCTGCGACGGTGCTGGCCACGAGCAGGCGGGCCAGGTGTTGCCAGCGCGCAGTCGGCGTCGAGTGGCGCCGGAGCAAGGCGACGGCGGCACAAGCATTGGCGATCACGACCATGTAAAGACATCCGGGGTAGGCGTAAAGTAAGGCAAACTCGAATGCAGCAAATCCCAGCCACCATCGCCAGCGTCCCGCGTCGATCGCCCGAATCAAGCAGTAGATCATCAGGGGTCCAAAGAGGAGGGTGAAAATATACCCGCGAAGCTCTATGGCATAACGCACATGCCAGGGATGCACCGAGAGAAGAAAGGCGGCGATGACGCCCGCAGCCGGAAAACCAAGCCGCTTGAGCAGCAGCGCGAGAGCGCCAACGGACAGGACGCCCGCTACCAGGCAAGGAATGCGAACTGCTGTCTCGCTGAATTGCAGGCCGATCGGTCTGGCCACAGCTTGCCAGGATTCCAGGCAGGCTTTTGAAAGCACTGTCTGGAGTTGGTGGTTGGCGGGCTTCCAGTAGTTCCAGAGCGCCGTTTCCCAGGTTGTCTCTCGCAGCTTGAGTTCTCCGCTCTTGTCGCGTCGATATTGGCCGAGAACCGCGCGGTGCAGGCTGGAATCCTCATCGTCCCACAGACTTTGCGGAATGCGCTGAATTCCCCAGAAAGCTGTCAGCGTCATTGCCGCGATGACCAGTGGCCAGAACCACCTGGGCGTTCTCTCCTTGGGCAGCCAACTAACCGCGGGCTGCCGCGCCGGGCTTAGCCACCATCGCGCGCTGAGACCGAGCAGGACGATAATCACGAGATTGATCGCTGCGGCCCACCACTCGTAGATCACCACGAAATCGCGGATTCTGAGGGCCCGGCCCGGCGCGCTATCGACGTCCCAAGGCTTCCGTGCCACGAGCAGGAAGATTCCGATTCCCGCCGCGCCAAGGCCGCACAGCAAACCCATCCAGACAGTCGGAGAAAATCTCAACGCCTTCAAAAGGGGATCCTATACAGAGTAAAGGTGACTTCGCTGCCAATTTCTCAGCTGTGAAGACCAGCCGGAATAAGAAATCGAAGAAGCGGAAACCGTGGCCGCGAATTACGCAAGTCTTCAATCATAGCAAAACTGTGTATCTCTGCGATGCCAGAATAAGAGGGCGAGGGGAACGAAGATTTTTCGAAACCAAGAAAGAGGCGGAAGGCTGGCAGCAGCAGCAAAGGGTCAAGCGCCAGAATGAGGGAGGAAAGGCTTTCGACGACCGAGAGCTCGCCGCTTACGGCTGGAACGTCGCGGATGCAATCCGCTTTACCCTCGAGCATCTTCCCAAACAAACTCTGAGCGTCCCTTTCGCATCAGCCGTCAACGAGTTGATTGAAGCAAAGGAGAGAGGGGACCGTAGCGAGCGTTAGGACGTGCGACTACACCTTGGAAGGCTCTGCGGGGTTTTTGAAGGCAAGACTATCGCCCAAATCAGCACGGCAGATTTGGAACGTTTCCTCTGGGATCTCAACCTTGCATTAAAGACCCGGAATACTTTTCGGCGCGACATGCGCACGTTATGGAGTTTTGCCGAAAGACGCGGCTGGGCTGCGGCAACGACGGCAAAGAATGCCGAGAAGGCGAAAAGTATTGCCGAGCCCCCAGGCGTCTTGACGCCGGAGCAAGCGGCGACGTTGCTTGCGGAGTCGAACGACAACGATCTGCTGGTATTCCACGCCATAGGCCTTTTCGCTGGCCTTCGCGTCGCTGGGATTAAGGCGCTCGACTGGCGGGATATCGATCTTGTTGGAGGGTTTATCCATGTTGGCGCGAGGATTCAAAACCTCGTTCCCGCAGATTGGTGCCAATTCTCGAAAACTTGCGGACATGGTTGCAACCGATAACCGAACCCTCGGGACCCGTCCTGCTCAATCCGGATACTCGCTACCGTCATGAGGCTACCCGCCGGCGTGCGGGAATCACGGAATGGCCGGACAACACCATGCGCCACTCATTCGTTTCCTACCGGATCGCAGCAACTCAGAACGCGCCGCAGACTGCTTTTGAATCGGGCCATGATCAGGCCGTTTTATTCAAGCACTATCGTGAACTCGTCCGACCGAAAGACGCAGAGAGATTTTTCTCTATCAGACCAGCCACTCGAGAGGTGGCGGAAAAGATCCGTTTCGATCTCGGCTGCCTGTACTTCTTCTCGGCTCGCGGCCCGCCGTCGCCGCGCTTCCTGGTCGACGCGCAGCTCGACTGACTGGCCGTGGGGTGTGTGCCGGTAGGCTTCGGTCCATTCCTCTTTGCGCACCTGGATTGCCTCCTTCTCCGCGAGCCCCTTCGCCGCCACGAGTTTCTCGAGGGCGGAGAGCCAGTGCTCGTAGTAGCGAGTGCCATCGTCCGGCGCGCGCCCTGCTTTGACGTCCGCCGCGTCCGCGGCCTTGATCTCCTCTGCGAGCACCGCGGCCCACTCGACCCACGTAAACCAGCCCGCTTCCGATAGCTTAATCGCCACAGCAAAGGCTTGTGCCTGCCACGGCTCGGCGAACACGGGCTCGCCCGCGTCCCGGGGCTGCCGGGGCAAAGGCCGGGTCTCGCAGGGAGGGTCTGACGGCGGGATGACTCTGCTTAGCGTCACGGGCGGTCAAGATAGCTCTCCCACAAGTCAAGGTAGACCGCGTCCCGAGGCGAGGCCTCATCGCCCCACAGCTCCCGCGCTTCGAAACGCACGGAATAGAGATGTTGGGGATGTTCGCCTTGGAAGTGGGCGTTGGTGTCGGGGAACACATGCACCCCGTGGTCGTGCCGCACGATGCCCACGTGATTCCGCGCGTAACGGGGTAGGCGTGTGTGCCCTGCCGGATGCAGGTTGCGCGTACGCGCCCGGTCACCCGGCTTGAAGCGCGCGGCGACCTGCACGTCGCGGGTAAAGGGACTGGGGCCGAAGATCGCCTCGTGCACACCCTCCACCGTCAGGGGCGGCGAGGCCCTTGACGTGCCTGGCGTGGGCCGGCCGCTCTCCAGCT
This sequence comes from uncultured Verrucomicrobiae bacterium, assembly GCA_963731945.1. Classification (GTDB taxonomy): domain Bacteria; phylum Verrucomicrobiota; class Verrucomicrobiia; order Chthoniobacterales; family Terrimicrobiaceae; genus DASTFP01. Next base: position 307,599 of record CAVSXN010000016.1, read on the forward strand.
CCTCTCGTGTGACTAGCCCGACCTCGACGATCTGTCCGGCGAGCGCGGTGAACCACTTCTCGTAGTAGCTCATGCGCAAATACTCGGCGGGAGGAATCAGCTCCCGCTGGTGCCGCCCGTAGTCGATGTTCCACTTCCCCCAGGATCCGAGGGCCTTGGCGATGGCGTGAGTGCGGGCCTCCCAACGGTGATGGAACACGGGCTCGTTCGCCTCGGGCTCGACGGAGCCAAAGCCCTGCATCCCGCCCATATCGTGAACGCCGTTCATCGCTTGGCTTCCGGCCCAGGCGCGGCGACCAGCGCCATGCCGATCATGCTGTCCCGCGTGACGAGAGCGGCGAGCTGCTCCTCAGTCATGCCGTCCGTCCCCAGCGGACGCTCTGGCAGGACAAGATAGCGCACCTCGGCCGTCGAGTCCCAAACGCGCACTTCCACCTCTTCCGGCAGCGTCACGCCGACTTCTTGCAGCACGGCCCGCGGCTCGCGCACTGCGCGCGAACGGTAGGGAGCGGACTTGTACCAGACGGGCGGCAACCCCAGTATCGGAACCGGATAGCAGGAGCAGAGCGTGCAAACGACCAGGTTGTGGACGCGTGGCGTGTTCTCCACAGCGACCATATGCTCGCCCTGGCGACCCATGAACCCCAGCTCGGCGATCGCCGCTGTCGCGTCTCGGAGCAGGCGCGCCTTATACGCTGGATCGCTCCACGCCTTCGCGACCACGCGCGTCCCGTTGCGCGGCCCGATCTTGTGCTCATAGGTGTCCACGATCGCGTCGAGGGCTTCCGGATCCACGAGACCCTTCTCCACGAGCAAGGATTCGAGCGCCTTGACCCGTAAGGTCATTTCCGATGGCGCATCCTGGCGATGATCGTGTTCGTGAGCCATAGGGCCTCGTGGGGGTAGAGTGCCGTTGCTCATGGGTCGTTGGATAGCACAAATCCGGAGTCGGCTCCTTTCTCTACCTGACTATTCAGCCTCATCTCCGCGATGGCGTGCTCCACCTCACACCATATATCCCGTACGATCTGCGCAGCGGGTTTGCTGTCGGGCTTCACTGCCTCGACCATAGCGGGCAGAAGCGTGTCGCTGGGGAAACTAACCGACGGATTCATGGTTCGGGCGGCCAGGAACGGGCCACATTTCCCGACATTTCACCCGATCGGAGTGGTCGTAAAGGATTTCCAGAGGATTTCGCCGGAATCTGGCTTGCTCGGCCCCGCCGCCAGTACCGGTATGGTGTCTCGAGCGGGACCGATTTGTTTCTCACCTTAATCAGCCCAGGAAGGAGTATCGGGGAACCTGCGAAACTGCCGGCAATTGACGTTAGCGGTATTGGCCGACCTATATAGGCCAGTGGGAGAAAGGGAAAATGGGAGGGGATGAATCCTCACTCGCTGCGTTCAAGGCAGTCTTTGAAACTGTGGCGAACGCAAAGGCCCGCCGTGGGTTGTGAGTCAGGATGCGCTCGATTAGGTTATCACTAACGCCACGCTCCTTTAGCAGCGTTGGCAGCACGGTGAACGGCCAGACCAAACCCGGCTTGCCGCCGTGACCGTGCCACTACCCGCGAGGAGCCAAGTCCATACCGACAACGATCTGGTCGGGGAACTCAGGGGCGAGCGCGGCAACCAGGTCGGCGGTTGGGCAGGAGCCGTCCTTCAGTATGTGCGAAAGTGATGGTCGTACTCCAGCGTCACACCGTTCGAGAGGAGGCAGCGGCGATAGGCGATGTCCAAAAGACGGTCAGTATGGCTTAGCACGACCTTCGTCGACTGCGCTCCGCTATCGAGCAGCAGGCGTACCTGCTGCTCGTCGGCCGTGCCTTGCTCGGTGTGTGTGATGATTGGACGAGACGTCTCCGCAGCGGCAGCAAAGGCCTGGCGCTGATGCGGTGTGAGCTTTCTGTGACTACCAGCGACTTTAACGACGGCCTCTACAATCTCCCCCACAAACACGTCGGCCAGCTCCTCCTTGTTCATCGACAGCATCGGGTGATGGGGCGGGTAGCATAGGGTAAGTGCAGGCCAGTCGGGCAGACAATGTGCACGCCGGTACGCAGCGAGGCGGTGGCAAGTTTCAGCATACAGCGACCCGCGCCGATGGGCATCGTGTCCATCTCCCACCCGCCGCCGGCATCGCGGAACTCTCGCAAATCCACGCGCGCCGCGTCGATGTCGTTCAGCAGGAAGTCCGGGTGCTCTCGGCGATGTGGGGAGCGGCAAATGATGACGTGCTCATGCGCGCCGCAGCGCCTCAGCCCGTCGGTCGGTACGTCACCGAGGATGGTTCGGACGAAGCTCATGCGTCGACTTCCTCCTCAATTTTCGGCCGCACGGTGGCAACCATATCCGAATCTTGTTGTTCATGTCGTCTCATCGGGTCGTCAGGTCGGCGCTACGGTTGCGCCGCCACGCCTCGGCAGCGGTTTCGGCGATTTCGTGGGGTCGCTCCAATACTGCGCCGACCCGGCGGAGACGCTCCTGCAAGTCTCGGATGTTGATGCTGCGAGCCCCAGCGTCGGTGTCGAGCGACATCGCCGCGGCAAGACCTGCCGTTTGACCCATATTCATCGTCTAGCGCGTGCTACGGCAGTTCGCGTGCGCGTCGTGCATCGCGCTGCAAATAGGAAGAATGAATAGCAAAAGTGAGGTTCTGGCCTGCCGGGAGGAAGAAAGTTGTGACTCCAATGACTTCACCTTGTCCGTCGATTGCGGGTCCACCGCTGTTCCTGGCGAAATCGGGGCGGTTGTTTTGATAAGCTAGGATTTCCGGTCGCTCTCGAAGGTAGCTGGCGACCCCGCTTGACAGAGAACCTTCAAAGGCCAAAAGGAGAGCCGATTACCGCAACACTGTCCCCGACGGCTGCATTGCCATTTGCGAGTTTAAGCGGAGCACCCGGTGCTGGGTTGAACAAAATCGCGAGGTCGTGTCTTGGGTCGACCGCAAAGACTTCCTCTGTTACTGTTGTGTGAGCTTTGACTGCTCCTTGAATTACGTGGTAGTTTGTGACGATCCGGGTGCCGTCTCCGACGAAGAAGCCGGTTCCGGTTCGCAGTTCATTTTCGTCTGGGCCTATTGCAGAAAGAGTAACGACTGACTGTTTACTGGCGTCGTAGAGCGACGGCAAATCGAGGGCGAGCAAGCTCTGCTCACGATGCGTGCACAGGCGATTAGGACGCAGGTCATTGTTTTCGATGTGCGGCTTCGTGGCATTATGCTTGATTCCACTCAACTGATGGCGCAACGTTAGGTCGTGGGATAAACGAGCGAGTCGAGTGAACTTGCGGTTTTTTGCAGGTCTCCGTTGATGTCTCGTGGATCCCCGCGCAGATGACGTCAACGGTCCGGGTGCGAACCATAATCGGCCACTCAAGCTATCATCATTACTGCTGTATGAGCGCCCCAACGGTAGAGAGAGAACGAGGAGACAAGAGCGATGACGAAGCACAAGACCGGAACATCTGAAGAGTGGCTCGCGGCGCGGCTCGAGTTGCTCAAGGCCGAGAAGGAGCTCACGCACCGCAGCGACGAACTGGCACTGCGGCGGCAGGAACTGCCGTGGGTTCGGATCGACAAGGAGTATCGATTCGAGACCGACGAGGGGAGCGCCTCGCTGGCAGACCTCTTTCGAGGACGCTCGCAGCTGCTCGTCTACCACTTCATGTTCGGGCCCGACTACGCGGCGGGCTGCCCGTCCTGCTCGTCAATCGCCGATGGCTTCAACGGGTTCGTGGTGCACCTGGCTAACCATGACGTGATGCTCTGGGCGGTCTCGCGGGCGCCTCTCGAGAAGCTGCAGGCGTACAAGCGGCGGATGGGATGGATCTTTCCCTGGGCGTCGTCGTTCGGAGGCGACTTTGACTACGCCTTCGGCGTTGCGTTCACCGAGGAGCAGCAGCAGTCGGGAACCGTCGAGTATAACTTCGGCCGGATGGATACTCGCAGCGAACTCACCGACGAACAGACCCTGGCCGTCTTTGGCACGGACGCGGCGACGGTTACGCGGGAAGCGCCGGGCATGAGCTCGTTCGCGCTCGAGGACGGCGTCGTCTACCACACCTACTCGGCCTACACGCGCGGGCTGGACGGTCTCTGGGGCATGTACCAGTGGCTCGACCGCGCGCCCCGCGGGCGCAACGAGACGATGGTACGGGGAATGGGTGATCTCCGAGGACCCTTCTGGTTCCGCCGCCACGACGAGTATGACGAGGGCTAAGCCAAGTCTTGGGCTGAGCGAAGTTGTGGGTGTCGTGGCGTCACCGGGGAACGAGGTCCCCAGCGAGCCTTCTTCGGCGTCTCGGCGCTAATCTATGACCAATTCAGATGAAGTTCTCCCAATAAAACGAAGTGAGCAGGAACGTCGTCGGCAGGCCTAACTCAATGAAAACATGGTTGGCCTCGCCCTTGGAATCAAAGTGCGGCACCTTGCACTCGCCCATGAGCGTTGGCATCCGATTGTCGTCGAGGTGCACCCACTGGCGCGTGTCTTCGAGTGTGGACCAAAGAAGGTGTTGCAGACCGGCGTGCATCGTTCGCAGTGACGCACGGGCCCCTTTCCGGCACTTTCGGCCGCCATTCCGCTGCCAACTTGCTGCCAAAATCTAGGCAATTTTTAGTGCTTTTTCGTGCATCTCCTGGCATCAACTTGCGTGTCCGCGGAATGTCTGTAGATCTTTTATTTGTGCGGGCTAGCTGCTTTTACAGAGAGCAAGTCGAGAGAGGCTAGATCCTCTATCCTTCGCCTTCAAAATGCGTAGGAGATCTTTTCAAATTGGGTGTTCTGGAGCAGGGAGAAGACTCGTGAGACGAGCAGCGCGCAGATTGCGAGGTGCCCGGCCAGGAAGAGCGAGTCGGCGGATCGCGAGCCTGAAACAAGCCGCAATTGTTCGCCCCCTTGGGCCAGCATCCAGAGCAGCGGCAAATAAAGTGTCATGATGAAGCGATGACCGGGACCCGTCGGCAGGTACCATCCGGTGGCCATGAGGTAAATGACGAACATTGTCAGTCCGAGCAGGACGGGCAAGGTGATGGGTCCGACCTTTTGCAGGCGGCCTTGCGAGATCGCCAAGGCGCCTAGGGCGAGGGTGAGTCCGCCAAGGCCGAGCAGATAGAGCCCGCGATGCGGAAGGACGCTGCGTTTCGGTTTTCCCTTCCGCTCAACCGAAAGCCGCCACTTGCCTTCCGGGTGGAAAAGCTGGCCAAGCCTCACGGCAACTCCTTTGCGCAAGCGCAGGAGGGCGTCACCGATGCTGTGACGATGAAAGTAACCTGTGATCGTCGGTTGTTCTTCGATCGGAAGCTCTGCGAGGCGAACCTTCCTGCAATCCGCGTACTTCCTCACACAAGTCTCCCAATCGTCCGCCCAGAACCAGAAACTTGGCAGGCTGTAGAACGGACTGCCCCATGCCCGTTGCGCATGAACGAGCCGTGGAGAGATGAGGGCGAAGTAGGCGGCGGCGCACAGGACGATTCCGACACCGAATCGTCGAGCGCTCCAGCCAGGCGCGCGGAGGTGCCAGGGTGGATTCTCCTTGAATGCAAGGTTGATGAGCCAGCGAACGATGCTGAAGGCGACGAACAAGAGGAGGAACGGCGTCGTTGAGGATTTCGCGAGCCAGGCCAAGGCGACGAGGACGCCCAGGATCAGGTAAAGCCGGACCGGATTCTCGTTCAAGAGGCGCATTCCGCACGCGCAGAACAAAAGAAAAATCACGAGAAATATCGCCTCCGCCCCGAAGAATGTGGAGATCGGCAGCAGCGCGGCGAGCGACCCAAGCGCGGTGGCATTGAAGGCGGCAAGCGGACCCAACCGGCGCGAGAAAAACAGCGCGATGGCCGCTGTTCCGCAAATCGCGAAAACGACGTTCAGTTTCTTGCCCTTCTCGAAGAATGCGGGGTCGTTGGCATCGAGAAGAACGGCGGCGAGCCACGGGAAAAGAGGATTGCGAGTTCCGTCCGAGTACCATGGATACCAGGACCCTTCCATCTCCCTCGACATGGCGAGGTAGGCGCCTTGATCGAATGGATCGACCTCGTGGTTGGTTTGCTCAGTGATTCGAAAGCCAATGACGCCGAGGAATGCGCAAAGCAAGGCGACCGCGGCGACGTAACCGAAGAGAGATGTCCGCTGCCACGGACCCAGCAAGATCCGCGAGACGCGGTCAATCGAGGCGGGCAACTTGGGCACGGTGTCTTCTGCGGTAGGCCAAGGCCGCGGCGTAGGCAAGGGTTGTGAGGAGAAAGAGAGCAAAAGCGGCCAGAGCGAAGAGAAGCAGTGGGCCATAGCTTCCGCGGTAGCGCGCGTTGTCGAGAGCGTGAACCATGGCGATGGTCAGCGCGTTGCCGCCGGGAGCCAGGAAGAATACCATGGCGACGAATCCGGGAAGCCGAAGTTGCGCAAGTGCCCTGAACGTCAGGCAGGCACCAAACGAGGCAAGGAACGCTATCTCGATCCAAAGAGCGGACACCTTCACCGCCCCCAGAAAAGCTCGAAACGGACGGAAGACCTCGACGGTCCCGGATTGTCCGGCTTGCCGCATTACGCTCTGACGATAGGTTTCGAACATCTCCCTAACTGGCTTGCCGATCGCGCTATCGAGGGATTCGGGTAACGTGGTGAGGGCATAGTCGTACAGTTTCCCCATCTTGACGCGCGCGCGAAAGAACGTCGCGTCGTCCGGGAAAACGAAGTAGCCGAGTTGGGTGCTAACCTTTCTGGCATAGTCGAAAGGCCGGTTCCAAACTGCAGAAAGAAAACTTCTCCGGCAGAAGGCCGCGATCTCCTTTCGTGACATTGCGGCAGTTCCTTCCAGGTAGGGAAACACAGACGAGCGATACATCAGATAGTCCGGGTCGAATCCCAGCCGTGGATAGTATCTCGCCAGGGCCCTGGCAGCTTGCATTTCTCTGTCGAAAACTGGGAAAAACCCCTCGAGGAAGCGCCGTTGTTCATCCGGGGTTCCTGGCGATGCCAGCTCACCCGCCATGTTCTCGTGGATGACGTCGGCGTGGATGGTGAAGAGGGTCATCGGCAGGACGACGCGCGTTTCCGACGTGGGAACGAAAAGGATCTTTCCCGGGAGCCAGACTGCGAGGAAGGTCAAGAAAATGCCCAGAATGGGTGTGAGAAACCGGGTCATGAGCGGGAACTCTTTCCCGAACACGCCGGCGAAGATTGGCAAGGTCGTCGCCGGAACGGCGAGAAGCCAGTTGGGCTTGAGGACAAACAGCACGTAGGCGAACGGAATCGCGAGAGCTCCAAAGAAGGCGGAAGCGATCGGTTTCGGCTCACGCCAGCGAAATCTGCAGTAGCCTGTGATGCAGTAGAGCTGAGCAAAGGCAACGAAGGCCATGATGGCCTCGGGCCGAATTGAAAGCTCCAGCAAGAGCGCGATCGGACTGAAAAGGTAGATGATGACAAGGAACAGGCCCGTGAGGACCGAGGCGAATTCGAGAGCTATATGCCTGGGAAAGAGAGACGTCCAGGTCCTCCACGTCAGCCACATCAGCACACCGGCCAGCAGACCGAGGGCTTGCTGAATCACGATGTAGCCGGAAAACGAGCCGGTTATCCGCAGGCAGGCGGCAAGGAACGCGCCATAAAGCCATTCTCGTTCGAATTGCTCACGGAAGCCCGCGCCTCCCAGCCAGCTCAGAGCCGGATTGAGCCATCCCCAGCTGTCCCACTCGGAAATCGCGACGGGTGCGATTTGTGCTCTTGTCATGGCGGCGGCGATTAGAAGAGCTGCCAACACGGACCAGCCCACCAATCCGGGCGCCCTGATGAGCCATCCCCGCGAGGCGCAGAGAGCGGAGGATCGAGCGGCGGTCAAGAAATGCCCGCTAATTTGGCATCAAGGAGAGACCCTTGAGGGTGTTCTCATCGAATCGCCCGGTTTGGCGAAAATCGGCGCTCGCTTGCCATGCCTTGAGGGACGCAACAAGAGACGGACTAGGCGATCCGTCGATGGGCCCCCTGTAATATCCAAGCAAGCGCAGATTTCTCTGGGCTTGACGAATAACCGCGATTTGCATTTCGGGCCCAACCGATACGAAAGGGCCACCTCTAAACAAATCGGCAAGAGCCACATAGGCCGGAATCGGCGCGGGAGCCTTGACGGGGACGCGGGCGCGCGGAGCGGAAATTCCGAGTCTGCGGAGTGTTTGAGAATTCATCTCGCCGGTCACCTTCAATCTCTCGGCGATCTGGAAGCGTCGGATGGCCGCCGCGGTCTGGCTGCCCATCTGGCCATCGACTACGCCATCATAAAAGCCGATCTGCTTCAGTTTCTTCTGGGCACTCAGGATCACCTCGTCGGCGCGGACGCAGGAGATCGAAGCGACCGCAAGGCAGAGCAAAACGCGAATGACCATCTTCATGAGTGCGTTTTTAGCCGGGCTTTCGTTGCTGTGCAAGTCGCTGGGAGACGACTCCGAATCGGGGACCCAGCGGTCATCGCTTTTGACAGAGAATGACCGTTCCGGGAGTGACGATCAACAGCGACGCCAGGAGGCACCAAGACACGCCGACAGCGCAAATCGTGCCGAGACCCGAGAGCGCCGCGTTTTGCGCAAGGATGAGTGCACCGAATCCGGTAGCCGTAGTTAACCCGCTCAGCACGATCGGCTTCAAGACATCGGAAATGTTTCCCAGCGCGTCTCCCGACTCCCTCGCAGCCAGGATGATGTGCGTGCCGTAATCCACGCCGACCCCGAGCATCAGCGGAAAGGCAAGCACGTTCAAGAGATTGATCGGGACCTGGATGAGCTTGAGCGTCGCGATGGTTCCCGCAGCCGCCGCGACGAGGGAGACCGCATGAAGCAGCCAGAGTCGCAGATCGCGATAGACGACACCGAGAACCAGAAAAATAACGAGAGACACTGCCGACCCGAACACGATCAGTTCTCCGGAGGCCCAGGCGGTCAAACTCGCCAGGCCCTGACTCCAGCCCGTGACAAGCGCCTCAGGGACCGCCGCCGTGACAAGGGCGTTGATTTGTTCCCGCTGCTCAGCGGTCACTTGTCGCGGAGTTCTTAAGTAAGCGATCGCGGCGCCGGATTCCGGCGCGATCATCCGGTCAAAGAGGAACCACCACGGGGACGCGGGCGACAGAAAGTTAGACCATGTCTTCGCTGATGGGAGTTCCTCCCGAAGACCATCAAGAATTCCAAACGTCTCTTTGAAGGACGAAGCGTTAAGACCGTCGGCCGCCAGCGCGTCCGACATCGCCGTGCGGGAGGCCGAGAGATCCCGACCGGCTGCGGCTTTCCAATTTTCCTGCATCCGCGTTGGATCAAGAACCAGCGCCGAAGGCGACGAACTCGTCTCGATCAGCTTCTCCTCCTTCAACCGGATAAGCACCCCATCGAGGGCGGCAAGTTGATGGGAATCCGGTCGCGGCAGAACGATCATCACCGGCTCGAAAGTAGCGGGAAACTTCTCCATCATCAGTGCCAGCGTCTTCGCCGCCGGGATGTTGCGGGGCTCCAGGGAGGCGGGCGAAATGTCGAAGCGAAGGGTTCGCCACGGCACGATGCTGAGAACCGCCGCCGCAAGGAATACCGTCGCCGCCGCGCCCAGGACGCGAAATGGGGACTTGAGACATTCGTCAACGAAAGTGCGCACCGGCCCGGTTGCCGCCGAAGCTGAGGGGGCATCCCTGACGAAAAGAAAGAGAAAAACTGGCATGAGCACCGCGCAGAAGAGCACTCCCAGAGCGACGAGGGCGCCCAGTTGAGCGAAGCCACTCGAACCACTGAAGCAGAGCGCCAGAAAGCCGATCCCCGTTGTGAAAGCAACCCAGAGAATTCCCGGGGCACAATGGCCGATCGAACTCGCGATCGCAGTCTCGCGGCTCATGCCGGAGTTCCGCAATTGGTAAAACCGCTGGCAAAGGAGGAGGCTGAAATCGTCGCCGAGGCCGAAAAGGATCGAGCAAAAGCTTATGGCGATAATGTTCAATCGCTCAAAATAGAGCGCCCCGACAGCCATGGTCGTCACGGCGGTAAGCGCGAGCAGCAGTGCAATCCCGATCAAGGGAAGCAAACGGCGAAAGCCCGCCCAAAACAGCGCGGTCACGCAAATGAGCGAGACAAGCGAGGTCGCGGCGACATCGCGTCGCATGCTCCGCTCAATTTCCTCAACGTAGGCGGCCCGCCCCGTGACTCCGATCTCCGGCCCCCCGGGGCCGAGCTCACTCTTTACCCCTTCAATGAAGCGCCGCACCTCTCGCATCGTCGCGCGGCAAGCGTCCGCAGAGAGGTCAGCTTGATTGGTGACGACTGGAACGATCATCGCCGTCGCGTCAGCCGAGGTGAGATTGAAAGTCTCGGAAATGGCGACTGTCTCCCAAACCGGCCTGGCCGCGAGGGCGGCAAGGCCGAGCGGATCGTTTTCGAGTTCGAACCGCGCCTTCGGCGAGCCGGCGGCGGTTTGCGCGGCGAGGCGACCGATCCGTGTGCGAATGGCTTCTGGCGACAAGGCCGCCAGCGCGGCCGAGAATTGTTCGGGCGGCAGATTCAGCAAGAGAGGGACGACGATTTCGTGAATCGTCTTGCGACCGCCGGCGCTTTCCAGGGGAGGAGCGTCGAGGACGCGGTGCACCCAGGGCTGGCTTCGAAGACGGCTCAGGAATGCTTCACGGTAGGAATCGCCGTCGGCAGGCGGTTCCTCCCACGTAAGCAGAAACGCGAGCTCGCGTGTTTGGGTAAATTCACTGTTGAAGATTTTGAGTCCCTCGACAGAGGGATCGCTTGCCGGGAGCAAGTTGAGGATATCGGAATCGAAAGCGCTTCTCGAAGAGACGATCCAGGCGGCGGAAGCCGCCAGGAGCGCTCCGGCCAATCCGATCGGCAGGGGTTTCCGAACGATCCAACCGGCGAGAACTGAGGCGATGCGTTGCATGAAAAATGACCGCCTGTCGCTATCGTCTCGTTGTCCGCTTGTCTTACACGTTGAAGCGGAATTCCATCACGTCACCGTCCTGAACCACATAGTCCTTGCCCTCGACGCGAAGCTTGCCGGCCTCGCGCGCTTTAGCTTCGGAGCCCAAGGCCACGAGGTCCTCAAATCGGATGGTCTGAGCAGCGATGAAGCCGCGTTCGAAATCACTGTGGATGACTCCGGCAGCCGCAGGCGCCTTGTCACCGGCGCGGATTGTCCACGCCCTCGTCTCTTTCGGACCAGTTGTGAGGTATGTCCTTAAACCGAGAAGATGATAAACCGCGCGGATGAGCTGGCTAGCGCCGCTATCTTGCACACCGAGGTTGGAAAGGAATTCGCGCGCCTCGTCAGGAGCCAGGTCGGTCAATTCACTCTCAATTTGAGCGCTGATCACAACGGCCTCGACGCGCAGATTGGCGGATCCGGCAATTTCCGCATTCTGGGCCGCCGTAAATTCGCGGACGGCACGAATGTGCGCATCGTCGGATTGGGCCAGATCATTTTCGCCGACGTTGCAGGCCAAAATGGTGGGCTTGGAACTCAGAAGAAAGAAACCATTGAGGGTCGTTCGTTCCTCGTCGGAGAGTCTCGCCGTCAGCGCGGGTCTGCCGGAATCGAGATGGGGCTGGATCTTTTCGCAGAGCGCCAATTCAATTTTTGAAAGCTTGTCGCCGGAACGTGCGCTTTTTTGCAGGCGCTCTGCCCGCTTCCTGACGGTGCTAAGGTCGGCCAGGATGAGCTCCGTGTTAATGACCTCAATATCCCGGACGGGGTCAATCGAACCCGCAACATGGTGGATATCCTCGCTCCCAAAGCAGCGAACAACCTGAACGATGGCATCAACTTCGCGGATGTGGCTGAGAAATTGGTTGCCGAGCCCTTCTCCCTCGCTTGCCCCCTTCACGAGACCCGCGATGTCAACGAATTCGATGGCGGCCGGAATGATTTTTTGAGAGTTCGAAAGGGCGGCCAGTTTTTCAAGGCGCTCGTCGGGGACATTGACGATGCCAACATTGGGCTCAATCGTGCAGAACGGAAAGTTTGCCGCGTGGGCTTTGCGCGTGCGGGTGACCGCGTTGAAGAGCGTGGACTTGCCAACGTTGGGCAGCCCGGCGATACCGGCTTTGAGCATAAGGCGGGGTAAGCTATCTGATAGCGCGTAAGAGGCAAGCGCGACGGAAGTGGCGCGGTGATCGCGAGATGTGTGATACTCGCGGTATGAAGCTCGAAGAAGTCGTGAAGTATCAGGATGGTTTTCTCCGTCTCAGCGAGTATGTCGACTATCCGAATGCGCTCAACGGTCTGCAATTGGAAAACTCGGGCAGCGTGAGCAAGGTGGCTGCGGCGGTGGATGCGTGCGAGGCCGTTCTGAAAATGGCCATTGCGGCGGGTGCAGACTTATTGATCGTGCACCATGGGTTGTTCTGGGGCGGCTTGCAGACTGCGACCGGGGCCCACTATCGCAAGCTAAGGCTTGCGATTGAGAATGACCTGGCCGTTTACAGCGCTCATTTGCCTCTGGATGCGCATCCGCAATGCGGAAACAATGTCTTGCTCTGCAATGCTCTCGATTTGCCGGAGCCAAGGCAGCCTTTCCTGGAAATTGGACTGAAAGTCCAAGCGGAACTCGATCGCGAGATCCTTTGCCGCCGAATCGAACAAGCCGTTGGCGCAAGTGTTCACCTTGCCCCTGGCGGACCTGCAGTCACGCGCCGAATCGGAGTGGTGACCGGCGCAGCTGGTGGAGAAATCTTCAAGGCAGCTGCGGATGGCGTCGATACCTTTATCACAGGCGAGGGGCCGCACTGGTCATTCACGGCCGCAGAGGAACTCAACGTGAATCTCTTCTATGCCGGGCACTATGCGACGGAAGTCTTCGGAGTGCAGGAGCTCGCAAAATTGCTTCAGGAAAAATTCGGGCTTCCCTGGACGTTTCTTCATCACCCTACCGGTCTCTAGAGCGATTCTCATAGAGAATTTCCGCGTCTTCAGCAAGCAAGGGCAGCGCTGAGGCCTCTGGAGACGCGCACGCTTCCCAGACCTATCGTCCCATCCCCCCTTCAGAACCAACCCCGTTGGGAAGTGGCATGAGAGACGAGTCGGAAACTGTAAGCATCACCGGTGACATTCTTGAAATGATCTGAGCAAAGACGGAGGCGATCCCTCGTGGGATCGCCTCCGCTGTGCGATGGCTGTAAGCCGGATTTTGTCCCCCCGTCGCCGAGGCGATGGGAGCGGCGGTCATTTGTCTTGCTTCGGCAAGTGTTGCCGAAGCAGTCTTTTTATGACTGCGACTAGTACCCGGAGGTTTGATCTCTGTCGTTTCGCGAGACCGGGCAGGCGACCCCTGCCTCCTGTTTTGTCTTGCACCGCACGGGGTTTGTCATGCCCCCTTGCTTTCGCTCGGGGCGGTGGGCTCTTACCCCGCCATTTCACCCTTGCTTCGTTCCCCAAGGCCCCTGCGTTTCCACCGAAGCCCTTGGAGAGTGAGCGGTTTGTTTTCTGTGACACTTTCCGTTACAAAGAACTTTCGTTCAGTGCGCCCCCGCTTTCGCGGGGCGTGCCGCCTTATGGTGTCCGGACTTTCCTCTTCGGCGTTCCTCGTGGAGCCGAAGCGACCGTCCGCCATCAAGCAGTAGCATAACGGGAAACCTCCGTCTTTCAAGAGGGTATCCCGAACAATGGAAGCGGGACTCGATTAGGCGATCACGGTCAGGGGTGTGGGCGCGTGGAGTCGCATTGTGCGCAGGACAAAGCTTTCAACTGCGGAACAAGGGATTGACTCCCAGCGCCCGGACAGTGAGCGTGCGAGCTCAACATCCTGTCGATTTGGAGAGCGTGGAAATTCATCGACCCCGAAATCTTGACTGGCAGCGCGCTTCCGCGCTGCTTTATGGCGATTGGGGCACAAGCAAAGCATACGTCATCGGCCTGGCGTTTGTGGCGGCCGGGTTTTCATCACTCCCGATCATTCTTGCCGTGTGTGTTTTGACCGCTCTCGTCGGTCTCAACTACATGGTCGTATGCCGTGCGTTTCCGGAGGGGGGAGGCGTGTACTCTGCGGCGAAGGCCCAGGGACGGCTTCTGGCGGTCGTGGGGGCTCTGCTGCTGGTGGCGGATCTCACGGTTACGGCCGCGCTGAGCGGGTGGGCCGCGTTGAGCTACCTGGGCGTTCCCCGGGACTTCGTGATGATCAGCACCATCGCCTGCATCCTGATCGTGGGCGTGCTGAATTATTTTGGCCCGCGCCACAGCGGCAGCGTTGCCGTGGCTCTCGCGTTGCCGACGGTACTCGTCGTCATTTTGATCATCGTCCTGGCCGCGCCCCATCTGACCTTCGCGCATCTTGAACCTCTGCACGAAGACATGGGTCATGTTTGGGTCTCCTTTGTCGGGGTCATCCTTGCTCTAAGCGGCGTCGAGGCGATCGCCAATCTGACGGGAACGTTGAAACCCGATTCCGACTCGGTCATCGGTCGTCCCAAGGTTGGCAGGGGGGCGTTCAAGGCGATCTTCCCGGTTGCGATTGAAGTCAGTCTCGGGACTGCGCTGCTTGGATGGGCGATGCTCTCGTTGCCCAAGGAATTCGCTCCCGAAATGATCCAACGCAAAGAGGACATGCTGCGCTTCCTCGCGGAACAGTACGCAACGATGAATTTCGGGGTCGCCTTTGGCCACATCTTTGGCTTCATCGTGGGAGTGGTTTTCGCGTTGCTTCTCTTGAGCGCGGTAAATACGGCGATCGCGGCGTTGATCGGCTTGCTTTTCATGATGTCGCGCGAAGGCGACATGCCGCGTTCATTCGCGAAGTTGAACTCACACGGGGTGCCCGTGATTCCGCTGGCGATTTCCGTCGGCTTGCCGATCGTCGTGCTGATACTCACCGACAATTTCGAGGCTTTGGCAGGTCTCTACGCTATTGGCGTGGTTGGGGCAATTTGCGTAAATCTCGGTTCCTGCTCGTTCAACCCCAAGATTGAAATGCACTGGCTCGAGCGCGCGATGATGGTGGCGACGTTCTTGATCCTCATCGCAGTGGAATTGACCCTGGCCAAGTCCAAGCATGAGGCGCTCTTTTTTGTCACCTGCGTGCTGGTCGTTGGTCTGTTCCTCTGGGCTTACTCGCAACGCCTGAGCGGCACGCGAACGCTGACCGTCACCAAGGAATTCGCAGACATCGTCAAGCCGGAGGTCGTGGAGCAAATGTCTCAGATGTCCAGCGCCACGCAGAAAATTCTCGTTTGCGTCCGGGGCCTGACCCCGGTGCTCCGGTTTGCCTTCGACGAGTCCAAGATGCGTGACGCCGCGCTCTATGTCTTGTACATCCGCGAAATCGCGGTGCTTTACACCGGCGCATCCGTCCCGAGCGTGAATTGGAGGGAGGATCCCGAAGCGAGCGCTATTCTGGGTACGGCTCTCCAGATCGGCAAGCATCGCGGCGTGACCACGATCCCGCTCTTCGTGAGCGCTCCGGATGCTGCGTCGATTATCGTGGATATGGCCGCAACGCTTGGAGCGGATTTCCTCATGGTTGGCGCGACCCACCGGGGCGCCATGAGCAAATTGCTGCGTGGAAGTGTGGTCTCGGAAGTGGCCGCGAGCCTTCCCGACAATATCCAACTGGTCATCTACGGCTGATCCCGGCTGGCTTTGCCGGCCGGGCCGGAGTTTGCAAGGAGTCATCGAGGCACAGCGATGGAAGCTCCTGCAGAAAGACTTCCGCCAGGATTCGGGCCGTATGTTCGACGCCGGTCTTGCCGCCGGATTCTCTCTCAAGGCATGTCATCTCCACGTCGGCGATTCCGCATGGCGTAATGTGACGGAATGACTCCAAGGAGCATTCCATGACATTGAGGGCGAGCCCGTGCATTGACACCCAACGCCGCACGCCGACGCCAATTGAGGCAATTTTCCTGGAGCCAACCCAGACGCCGGTGAGTCCTTCCCGGCGGCAGCTCTCGACTCCAAGCTGGCTGCACGTGCGAATCACGATTTCTTCCAGAAATCGCATGTAGCGATGAAGGTCCCGTCCCCGCTTTTCGAGATCGAGGATGGGATAGGAAACGAGCTGACCGGGGCCGTGCCACGTAGCTTGTCCGCCGCGATTGATCTCGAAAACGGGATGAGGAAGAATTTGCGGGCTGCCGAGGCTGGATTGATCACGGGTTCGACCAATCGTGTAAACCGGCTCGTGCTCGAGAAGCAGCAGCTTTTCGCTCCCGGTGCCGGCCAGATACTCGCTGACCAGGCTGTTCTGCAGGTTGAGCGCTTTCTCGTATTCGATGCGGCCCAGCCACTGAATTTCTATCGTTTTCATCTGGCCTTCACGCTTTTCACTCGGGCCAAACTCTTGGCGACTTGCGTCGTGGGCGACACAGACAAAGGCTCCGGCACGCCGCGCGCCGTTGAGGATCTTTCAGAGTTTTGTATCGCATGAAGTGTCTCTTCTCACACTTTTCTCAGCGTGGCGTCAGGAATTCGGATCAGATCATGGAAAGATTTATCCTCCGCGCTCGGGCAGCGTCGAGCGCCTGGAAGTGGGCAATGCCGATCGCGATCGCGTCCGCGGCATCGGCCGGCGGAGTTTGGCGCATTCCGAGCAACACCCTGACCATGAAAGCGACCTGTCGTTTGTCGGCCGCTCCACGCCCCACCACTGCCTGCTTGACCCGACGCGGGGCATATTCATGGATTGGCAAACCGCGCCTGACCGCTGCCAGGATCACCGCACCGCGCGCCGCGCCGAGGGTGATCGCAGTTTGATAGCTTTGAACGTAGATCACGCCTTCCACGGCCATGGCCTGCGGTTCATGCGTTCGGATGATGTCGGTGAGTTCTTCGTGAAGCGCAAGCAAGCAGCCGGAGGCGCGCATTTTCGCGCTGTTTCGAATGACCCCGAAAGCCGGACAGGAAAGCTTTTGCTGCTCTCTCTTTAGCACGGCGTAGCCGGCTGCGCGCAGCGCCGGATCAACAGCGACGATCGTTTCTGGGGGCATTATCGAGCATTTCCTTCGTTCTTGTGAGAACGGCTTGCGTTTCCAAATTCGAGAGCTGACCGTCGGGGGATCGAAGCACGACCACGGCGTCATTGGCCGGCGCCCAGACATCGGGGTTCGTGGGGCCGAAGAGCAGGAGACAAGGGATCCCGGACGCCGCCGCGAGATGGGAAATGCCGCTGTCATGTCCGACAAAGAGTGCGCATTGGGAGAGAATTGCGCCGAGCAGCGGCAGGGACAGGTTTTCCAGGATCGTCTGGCGTTCCGCGGGCTCGGTCAGCTTCATGCGAGAAAGCTGCCGGGAGTCGCTCTCGCCTCCGATGACGAGCAGGTGACCCACCCGCGCGTCGTCGAGCAGTTCGCGTTGCAGCTCCAGCCAGCGCGGAAGGGGCCAGTTCTTCCTTTCTCCCCCGCTGCCTGGATGGATCGCCACGCGCGGCCCGGGAGATTTTGAGAGGACGGTTTGCGCATCGAAGAGATCCTGGGCCGAAGGAAAGATTTGGGCAGCCGGATTGGCGAGGCAGCCGGCAAGCTGTTCGAGCGGCCGGGCGAGTTGGCGCGCCGCATGCTCCTCTTCGCATGATCTTTGGCGACGCGGAGATCAAATTCCTGACGCCCGCCCGGCGCAGTCCGCCCTCGAAGAGGCCATCTGGATCGTAAATATAGCTGATGACCTGCTGGAAGCCGGCAAAATACTCGCACAAAGCCGGATCAAGCGTAGCGCGCGGATTGAAAAAACCTGCCAGCGGGCCGTATTCGATCGAACGCGTCGAATCGGCGTAGAATCTACCCTCCGCAAGCGCGGCGATGTGCCGGTAGCCGAGAATCTCAAGTGAGCCACCCGGAAATTTCTCGCGAAGCATCCGGATTGCAGGCAAAGTAAGGATGAAATCGCCGAGTGCCCCGCCCCGGATTACGAGAATGCTGCCCGGCATGGCCGAGGCTCAAAGGTTACCGGGTTCCCTGGAATCCGCCGAGCGCACTCTGCTGACCTTCCCAATTGGCCGGCCGGTTCCACGGAAGGGTTCCCCCAGCCTCCATCTCGGCGCGCCGTTCATCGCTAGACGAGCAAGCGCCAAGCCAAAATAGGAGCAAAAAACATGTCGCGAAATTGAGCAGACGCATGATCTGGATTATTCCTTAACTGCCTGATAAATGACGTCGTCCCCGGGAGAAATCGTCGCGCCTTCCGGAACGCTGTTGGCGACAATGTCGGCGATCGAGGTGGACGGTTCAACCGAGGTCACGCGAACCTTCCCGATGAGTTGAGTGCCGCGCTTGACGAGAAGCTCCGCGTTGCTCACCACGCCATTCTTGTCCCCGAGACTCAGGACGACAAAGTTCCATGCCGGATTCACGGCGAGAATTCGACCTTCAAGCCCATTGCGCATCCTCTGACGAACGCGGTCCTGCTTCTCCTTGGTGAGAGTGGAAAGCTGGGCCCGCGCAGAATCCAAATCGCCCTGCAGTTTCGTGATGAGGGTTTGCTGTTCGGCGAGTTGGGCCTGCTGATCGGAGGAAGCCTCAACCGGACTCGACGTTCCGCCGGTGCCCTTTTTTTCCAGTTCCTGGCTCCTTGCCTGGAGGTCCGCGCTGAGCTGGGTAACCTGGGCTTCCAGCGACTCCTTGTCGACGCTGAGCGCGGTGACCTGCCCTTTGGTTTTCTCGAGCTCGCTTTGGGCTCCCGAAAGCTTCGACGCAACCTGTTCTTTCTCGGTGACCGTCGTGGCCAAGTTCTGCGCGGCACTCTTGAGATCAAGCTGCGCCTTGGCCAATTGCGTTTTGGCCTGATTGGTCGCAACTTCCGAATCGACCAAACTCTTCCTTGCTTGGGCGAGCTTGCCTTGATTCAAATAGCCCAGAACGGCCGACGCGGCCGTCAGGACAATGGAAAGAATAACAAGGAATTTTCCCATAACTGAAGCTCAATGCTGTACCAAAACGGAAGGGGATGAGTAGCAGATCGTTTTAGCTACCGCAAGAGGCAAAATCACACAAGTTATCTTTGGGTTTGCACCGGACCGCGGAAGCGAGTTAGATTGGAACTGCCAGGGACTATGGACTGCAGACGGAAGAACCCCGCCAGGGCAGGAATGCAGCAACGGTATTTCGCTTTGCTTTGCTGTAGTTCTCTGGCGCTTTCTTGACTCCTTCCCCGGGAGAACTACTCTTAAGTCAGATGGATTCCAGCGTCCTAGACCGCGTGCGCGAAAGCTTGCAGGAGTTTCTTACGAGCAATGGACTGCGGCGCACGGTCCAGCGCGAGGCGATCATCGATGCGGCTTTCGGCACGACCGAACATTTCACTGCGGAGGAACTGCTGGCGATGGCGAGGCGTATCGAGAAGTCCGTTTCGCGCGCGACAGTTTATCGAACCCTGCCGCTGCTTGTGCAAAGCGGCCTGTTGCACGAGCTGGATTTGGGTTCGGACACCAAGATATATGATCCGAATTTTGTCGAGCATCCAACGCATAACCATTTGATTTGCGTCGATTGCGATAGAATCATCGAGTTCGAAGACATCAACATGGAATTGCTGGAGAATTGTATTACCAGGCGTCTCGGATTTTCCCCCGCGAACAAGGCGGTAAAGATCGAAGGGCATTGCGACGAATTGAAGCTCAAAGGAACGTGCCGTAATCAGCGGCGACCGCAATCGTAGAAACTCATGTGGAAGGGACGCTTCCAGCAGGCGCCCTCCAGCCTGCTTAGAACCTACAGCGAGTCGGTTTCCTTTGACTGGCGCCTTTACCGTCAGGACATTCGAGGAAGCATCGCGCACGCCCGGGCGTTGCGGAACGCGGGGATTGTAACCGAAGAGGAATTCGGCAGCATCGAATCGGGCCTTCGGGAGATTGAAGAGGATATCGCTTCCGGTCGCTTTGCTTTCGATCCCGAACTTGAGGACGTGCACATGAATATCGAGGCGGAGTTGACGCGCCGCATCGGGGACGCGGGAGGCAAGCTGCATACCGCCCGCAGCCGCAACGATCAGGTGTCGCTGGATCTTCGGCTTTACCTGCGCGATGAGATCGCCGTGCTTTGCGACCTGGCGGCGGCTCTTCAAGGAGCCCTTGTCAGGCTGGCAGAGAGGCACGCCGACGCGCTCATGCCAGGGTATACCCATCTGCAGCGGGCTCAGCCCGTGTTCGTCGCCCATCATCTGCTTGCCTATGTCGAGATGGCCGCCCGCGATCGTGGCCGCCTGCAGGATTGCGCCAAACGGCTCGATCAAATGCCCCTGGGCTCTGGCGCGATCGCCGGATCGACGATCGTGCTGGATCGTGAGGCGATGGCTCGAGAGCTCGGCTTTCCCGCCGTGACGCAGAATAGCATGGATGCCGTCTCGGACCGCGACTTCGGTTGTGAATTCCTCTCGGCACTCGCCATCCTCGGAATGCATCTCTCACGGCTGAGCGAGGACGTCATTCTTTGGGCCTCGGAGGAATTCGGCTTTATCGAGCTCAGCGACAGGCACACCACCGGTTCGAGCCTGATGCCGCAAAAGAAGAATCCGGACATCGCGGAGCTCACCCGCGGCAAGACGGGGCGGCTCTACGGGAACCTCATTTCGCTCCTGACCACGATGAAGGGTTTGCCACTTTCGTATAACCGGGATATGCAGGAGGATAAGGAAGCGATCTTCGACTCGGTCGACACAGCCAAGGCCGCGCTCGAAATTTTCGCCGAGATGATGGATGGCGCAATTTTCAGAGAGGCAAAGACGACGGCGGCGGCTTCGGACCCGAATCTCCTGGCCACAGACCTTGCCGACCGCCTTGTGGTCGCCGGTATTCCGTTTCGCAAGGCGCACGAGATCGTGGGCAGGCTCGTCTTTGCCGCGGCGCAGCGAGACACGCCCCTCAACGAACTCGATCCGCGGGAGTTTCTGGACGCGGCCCCGATGCTGACGCGTGAGATTGTGCAGGATACGTTTGATGCACGCAAAGGATTGTTAGCCCGGCGCGCTCCCGGGTCGCCGTCGGCCGACAACGTCGCGCAGCGCCTGGCGCACTGGAGAGAAGCTCTCAAATGAAATCCGAGAAAGATTGGCGCGTCCTGAGCAGCGAGACCCTTTGCGATACTCCGTACCTGCGGGTTCATCGCGAGCACATCGCCACACCTTCCCGCCCGGACGGCGTTACGTGGATGATTGCGCGGCGCCACACCGCCGCGGTCGTCGCACCTCGCACCGTGCGGGGCAGGTTCATCCTGATCCGGCAGGAGCGAATCGCGGTCCGGCGAGTGTTGTGGGAGTTTCCTGCCGGGCAGGTGGACGGGGATGTCAATGAAGCGACGATCTACGAGACGGCTTTGCGAGAGCTCGGCGAAGAGGCAGGCGTTTCGTGTTCAGGCGCGTTGGTTTCGCTGGGTTGTTTCTTCTCGTCAGTCGGGTTTACCGACGAATGCTGCCACCTCTTTCTGGCTAACGACGTCGTCCCGAGAGCGGAGGGATTTGATCACGACGAGCACGAAGCGATTTTGGAAACGCGGGAGTTTTCCGAGGAGGAGCTGACCCGGTTGATTGGGTCCGGCGAGATCGTCGACTCGAATACTCTGGCCACTTACGCGAGGTTGAAAGCGCGGGGATTTCTCTGATGAATTGGCGGCGCTTCTTTGATTTTCGCGAAATGAGCGACGAACCGAAGCCGTTTCTCGATCACATCGAGGATCTTCGGAAGATGCTCGTCAAGATGCTTGTCGTGCTCGGTGTGATGATGGGCGCGGCCTTCGCCTTTCAGAGGGCCGTGGTGGCCGTGATCGAGCGTCCTCTTCTGGCCATCGATCCCGATCGGACGAGTCTCACAAATTTCGGGGTGACGGATCCTCTCACGATCGCCCTCGAGCTCTCCTTTTACGCCGGGTTGGTGATGGCCTTCCCGTTCCTGGTGCTGTTTCTGGCCGAGTTCGTCTTGCCGGCACTGACGGAAAAGGAAAGACGCATGCTGTATCCAGCGGCGGCGGTTTCATTTGGCCTTTTTCTCGCAGGCGTTCTCTTTGCCTACTATTGTGTGCTGCCGCCCACGCTTGACTACTTTTTCAACTACTCGAAGGCGCTCAATTGGCGGCCGCAATGGAGCGTTCGGGAGTATTTCTCATTCACCACGCAATTTGTCGTGTCTTTCGGACTCGCGTTTGAGCTGCCGCTGGCCGTTTTGTTGCTCGTGAAGCTGGAGATCCTGAGCCACGAGGTGCTCCAGAAAACGCGTGCCTTTGCGGTGGTGATTATTCTCTTCCTCTCCGCAATCATTACGCCGACGACGGACATGGTGACGCTGATCCTCATGGCCGGGCCGTTGTACTTGCTTTACGAAGGATGCATTCTGATCGCCCGGCTGATGGAAAGGAGAGCGCGGCGTCAATCCTTGACGGCGAATTCGACGCGCGGATAGGTCTCGAGGTGCCCGGCCACGACCGCGGCGAAGACGGCTCCAAATTCCTCAAACTTTCGTTCCCCGACGCCGAAAACTCCGCGCATCGCATCCTTGGTTGCGGGATAGCGCCGCGCCATATCGCGGAGCGTCGCGTCGCCAAAGATCACGTAAGCCGGGACGCCGCGTTCATCGGCAAGCAGCTTGCGCAGCTCGCGCAAGCGACCGAAGAGCACCTCGTCGCATTCGATTTCGCCCGAGCGGCGCGCCGGGCGCTTGCTCTTTGGCTGGACGAGCGATTTGGTCAGCCTGATGATCCTGCGCGAACGCAGCGAATCAAGTCCCGTCGCGGAAATTTCGACAATGGGAAACTCTCCTTCGGACTGGGCGAGATATCCCAGCCGGAGCAGTTCCCGACCGATGGCGGCCCACTCGGATCTGCTGAGATCCGCCCCGATCCCGTAGGTTGTCAATTTGTGATGGTTCCAGCGTCGAATTTTGTCAGTTTCCGCACCCGTGAGCACTTCGATGATGTGATTCATTCCCGTGCCGAACCGGCTCGCCTGACGGATTCGATACACGCAGGAAAGGAATTTTTGCGCCAGGGTCGTGCCATCGTAGGTCGCGCGAGGCTCGAGGCAGTTGTCGCACCCGCCACAGTTGCGCTCGGTGCAGTCCTCGCCGAAGTAGGCAAGCAATTCGCGCCGGCGGCACGTTGAACATTCCGCGTAGTGGATCATCTGGCGGAGCTGAGCTCGCGCCGTTTGTTGTTCTTGCGCCTCAGAGATTTCCTCGATGAAGTGTGTCTGTTTGGCGGCGTCGCCCGCGCTGAAGAGAAGCAGGCAATCCGCCGGAAGGCCGTCGCGTCCGGCGCGTCCGGTCTCCTGATAGTAGCCCTCGATGTTTTTTGGCAGGTCATGATGGATGACCCAGCGGACGTTGGGTTTGTTTATGCCCATGCCGAAGGCAATCGTCGCGCAAATGATCCGAGCTTCATCCCGGAGAAAAAGGTCCTGGTTTTCCGAGCGCACGGAGGAATCGAGGCCGGCATGGTACGGGCGAGCTGCCAGGCCACGAGCGGCGAGGGCCGCGGCGATTCGCTCGGCACCCGCGCGCGAAGCGCAATAGATAATCCCGCTCTCATCAGGCCGATTCCCCAGGAAGTCGAGAATTTGCCGAAGCGGCTGGTCTTTGGGCCTCACCTGATAGGAGAGGTTCGGTCGATTGAAGCTGGCGACGAAGACGGCTGGATTGCAAAGATGAAGGTGGTTGACGATGTCTGTTCGCACCCGGGTCGTGGCGGTGGCCGTCAGTGCCATGACCGGCACGCTTGGCAGGAGCATACGAAGTCCCGCAAGCTGACGGTATTCGGGTCGAAAATCATGCCCCCACTCGGAAATGCAGTGCGCTTCGTCGATCGCCAGTGAAGCAACGTTCCATGAGAGAAGATTATTCTTCCAATCGTCGAGCAGCAGACGCTCGGGCGCCGCATAGAGCAGGCGAAATTCGCCGCTGTGCAACCGGCGAAGGCGGGCCCTGGCTTCGACGGCGTCGAGCGTGGAATTGAGAAACGTTGCCGCCACCCCGGCTGTCTGGAGCTGATCGACCTGATCCTTCATGAGAGCGATGAGCGGCGAGACAACGACCGTGAGTCCCTGGCGAAGCAGTGCGGGAAGCTGGAAACAAAGGGACTTTCCGCCCCCGGTTGGCAGCAGGGCGAAGACGTCGCGGCCTGCCAGGCTGGCCCGGATGATGTCTTGCTGCAGCGGCCGAAACTCAGAGTAGCCGAAGGTGCTCTTGAGCGCTTTAAGCAGATCAGTCATCGGGGCCCGCCCATCATAGTGCACACCATGGCTCTGGCGAAACAAAATGCCCGGCCGGGATCAGCGACGAGCGTTATCAGTTCAAAGAACGAAAAAGCCCCGACGCCATTGGGCGTCGGGGCTTTCTTCGCGGGAGGGAAATTCCTGCCTGGCTAAAGCCTCATCTTTATCATGTCCTCGTGCTGCTCGTCGCTGCAGGGAGCGTTGAGCGGAATATCGGTTGCCTTGTCGCTCGAACCCACCAGTCCGCTTTCAAGAAGATATCCCTCGAGTTCCTCCCCGCTGACGTCGGCCAGCATCTGGCCGTTGACAACGACGCAGGGCGAAAGAGGCTGACCGCTAAGTTGCTCCATTTCAAAGCGGTATTCCGGGTACTTGATGATATCCTTCTCCAAAAACGGAATCTCATACTTCGCAAGAACGGCTCGCACCCCATTGCTCCATCCGCAGTAGGTTTTCAGGTAAGCCGTGATTTCGATTTTTTCCATGATGTTCAAAGATACTCGAATTCCAGTTTGACGCTTATTTCTTTTTCTTGGAGTCCCCGGGGCGATACTCCTCCTCGGCGACTTCGAATGCCTGAGCCAATCCAACCATGTCTTCCCCCGGTCGTAAAGTGTCAAGGGTTTCGGCCTCGCGGCGAAGGGCGTCGTGGTCATAGTTTGCGGCCTTGATGGAAAGGCCGATGCGCCGCTCGGCCTTATCGACCTTGATGACCCGCGCTTCGACCTCCTGGCCGACTTTGAGGGCGTCCTTGACCTTTTCCACCCGATCCTCGCTGATCTGCGAAATGTGGACGAGGCCGTCAATGTCGTCCTGGAGTTGAATAAACGCGCCGAAGTTGGTGATCTTTGTGACGGTTCCCCCCACCAGATCACCGATCTTGAATCGGATATCGATTTCCTTCCAAGGATCATCTTCGAGTTGCTTGGTGCCGAGGCTGATGCGCTGGTTGGCCTTGTCGATGTCGATGACGACGGCTTCGATTTCGTCCCCTTTCTTGAGAACCTCGCTCGGATGATTGATTTTCCGGGTCCAGGACAGATCCGAGACATGAATCATCCCATCGATTCCTTCTTCGAGTTCCACAAACGCGCCATAAGCCGTCATGTTGCGGACCGTGCCCTTGACCTGCTTTCCGATCATGTAACGGACCTCGATCTCGTCCCATGGGTTTGGCTCGAGCTGGCGGACGCCCAGCGAGATCTTCTGCTCTTCCTTATTGACGCCAAGAACGATGGCCTCGATCTCTTGCCCGAGCGTCAGCACGTCCGAGGGACGCGCGACACGTTTGGTCCAGGAAAGCTCTGAAACGTGGATGAGCCCCTCGACGCCCTCTTCGATCTGCACGAAGGCACCGTACGGCATGAGGCTGATGACCTTGCCTTTGACCTTCTGACCGACAGGAAAGCGCTCCTCGATGCGATCCCAGGGATTTGCCTGCATCTGCTTGATGCCCAGAGAGACGCGCTCCTTCTCCTTGTTAATGTCCAAGACCTGCACTTCGACCTGCTGGCCGACCTTGAGCAGTTCGCCCGGGTGGGTCAGGCGGGCCCATGACATATCGGTGACATGAAGTAGCCCGTCAATGCCGTCGAGGTCAATGAAGGCCCCGAAATCGGTGATATTCTTCACCGTTCCATTAACCTTGTCGCCGATACTCACGCTGCTCAAAAATCTGTGGCGCTTTTCCGCGCGCTCCTGCTCGATGATTTCCCTCCGGCTCAGCACGACATTCTTTCGATCCTCGTTGATCTTGACGATCTTGAAGTCGTAGGTGTTTCCGACGAATCCCTGCAAATCCTTGGGAGGAACGATATCGATCTGGGAAGCAGGAAGAAAAGCTTCGACGCCGACATTGACCGTAAGGCCACCCTTCACAACCGCTTTGACTTTTCCCTTGATGAGGCCTTCGTCCTTGAAGACGGAAACGATCTTCTCCCAGTTCTGCCTCGCAGCCGCCTTTTCCTTGGAAAGGACGACCATCCCCTCGTCGTTTTCAAGGCGTTCCAGCAGGACCTCGATCTCGTCGCCGACTTCAACGTCCGAGGGGTCTTCAAATTCGCTTGCGGGGATGACCCCTTCGCTCTTGTACCCGATATCCACGAGAAATTCGCGTGGGCGGACTTCGAGAATGTGTCCCTTGACGATGCTGCCCTCGCGGTAATTCTTCACCGAGCTGGCGATCAGTTCCTGCAGTTCTGCCATCATGGCCATGTTGTCGTAATGATTGATGTTCCCGTCAGCCCGATCCGCTTTTTCAACACAAAGCGAGCACGCCGAGCCGACTCGGCACCAGGTCGTTAACGGGTTTGATAGAATAGGAAGTCGTCGTCAGAAAGCAAATAAAATAAGCGCCTATTTCCAGCGCCGGAGGGACTCCTCATGCAAGTGCCGTTTGAGCAGCCATCTGGAGGCCATGCCATACTTTGGCCCGAAAAGGTAGGCGGCAAGAAAGAGCGCCCCCAGGACCATGACGATTGCGGGACCCGATGGAATGTTTGCCCAAAAAGAGATGAGCAATCCCGACACTGCGCCGGCCATGCCAATGATCCCGCCTCCCCAGGAGATTGCGGCGTATGAATCGCACAGAAGGTAGACCGTTGCTGCCGGCAGAACCAGGAGCCCGAGAGACAGCAACACCCCAACTGCCTGCAGCGAGGAGACCATCGCGAGCACGATGAGCATGATGATCAAGGCGAGAAGCATTCCGACGTTGATCCCCTGAGTGCGCGCCACGGATGGCTCAAAAAGGGAAACCATCAGTGGCCGCTGCAGGGCCACGAGGGAAAGCAGGGTGAGAGCGCTTATCGCATAGCTCGTCCAGAGGTCGCCGTCGGAAATGCCGAGGATATTTCCGAAGAGGAAATGTTCCAGGCTGACCTTCACGCGGGCATACTTGATGAGAGCGATTCCGAGGGCGAAGGCGAGGATGTAGAGGGCGGCCACCGCGGTTTCGTCCTTCACGCGCGAGCTGCTGGCGATGAGGTGGCCGCCCAAAGCCACGAAGATTGCGGCAAAAAGCCCTCCCAGGAGCAGGCCGGCCGGGTTCAATCCGATGAGCATCGCCGCCAGCGCAAGTCCCGGAAGCATAGAGTGAGAGAGGGCGTCGGCCACCAAGGCAAGGCGGCGGAGGACGACATACGCGCCCAGAAAGCCGTTGGTAAATCCGATGAGCACACAAGCGAGCAGTGCCCTGCGCATGAACTCGTATTGGAACGGCTCTGCAATCCAGTTCATTCCGTGTGCCCGCTGAAGATCTTTGTCGTGTAGGCCCGATCGATGTTCGGCTTGGTCAAGGTTTGCGCGGTCTCGCCGAAGGCAACCAGCTCGCCATTCAGAATGAGGACGTGGTCGAAGAGTTCGCGAGAATCGGCCAGATTGTGGTGAGAAACGATGATCAGCTTTTCCGACGCCCTGAGTCGGTGAAGGGCTTTGGCGAAAGCGGCCGAGGCGTTCTTGTCCAGGCCGCCGAAGGGTTCGTCGAGCAGGTAAATTTCCGCCTCCTGAGCCCAGGCGCGGGCGAGGAACGAACGCTGCTGCTGCCCGCCGGAAAGCGCCTTGATCTGTCGGTCTGCGAAGCCTTCGAGTTCCGCCACGTGAATCGCCTCCTCGACCATCGCGTCGTCTTGAAGTCCGAAGGGCTTCCACGCTCCGAGCACGGAGTAGCGACCCATCTCGGCGAGCCCGCGCACGGTAATGGGAAAATCCCAGTCCACCGCTTCCCTTTGAGGCACATAGGTGATCAGTCGCCCGTCGGCGATCTCGCGCCCCCTGAATCGAACGCGGCCCGTTTCAATGGGAAGCAAACCGGCCAGCGCTTTGAGAAGTGTTGTCTTGCCCGCGCCGTTGGGCCCAAGCAACCCAATGCAAGTGCCGCTTTTTAATCGCACGCTTAGATGATGGACGGCCGGAATTCTGTGGTAGGAAACGGTCAAATCCTCGATAACAAGATCGTGATTCATCGCCGGGCTTCGGGAACGGTCAAAACCTCCTGAATCTGCTCTCTGCCCCAGAAGGACCCGTCAGCCAGGGGACCGTTTTCGTCGGAGGCTCTCACGCGAAGTGCAGCTGTCTGCGTCTCGGTCCACTTCGCTGATACGAGGAGATCCGAAGCCGAGCCGGCGGGGAGTCGGATGATACCGGAAAAGCTTCCATTCGTTTGGGTAGGGGGGACCAGTTCGCGCCCAAGGTAGCGCGCCCCAACAACTTGTGCCGGCGGAGCGGTTTCAATGGCAAGCGTCAATTCTCGCTCCGCAGGTTGGGGTTGGATCGCCGGAGCGACGGAAGGCATTGAGGGCTCATCGGTCCGCGTGATCAGCCAGATCGGAATGCCCGCCAGGCCGAGAGCCAAGGCCATCAGAGTGAACCGGATCCATGGTGTTCCGCGCATGGCAGACTTATTGCACGCTCCCGCCGACGATCGAGGCGCTGCCTTTCGCCAGCCCTGCGTCCCCGAGCGTTCCCAAGAAAGGAAGAACACCGGCTAACCTCATGAAGCGATTCTGGCGGCCGTTCCTTAAAATGCAAGTTTATTGCATTAGAAACTAGTCTTCAATGTCCTGCGCCCCCCCAATTGGGCACATGAAAGCCCTCCGCGGGTGTGTGGCCGCTCTCTCGTTTGCCGGCCGCGACGCGAAATTGCATGTCGCAACTTTGTATAATTGTGCGTTTGACTTCTGGGAATTCTTCTGTGGTATCTCTCAAGCCATGCTCGAAGTTCTCAGCGTGGATCCCCGGAAAAAACATTCCTCCACGAGAAATTCGGAGAGCTGGCGGTCGTGATGGGATCGAATTTGCTTTCACCTGCTCGATCACGAATCATGAAAATCGTCCCGGCACTTGCCTAATTTGAAAACGGAAACTCCCGAAACTTCCCAGAACACTCCCCTATGAAAAAAATCATTGCTGTTACCTCCTGTCCTACCGGCATAGCGCACACCATCATGGCTGCGGAAGCCCTTAAAAAGGTAGCTTCCTCCCTCGGCCATCAAATCAAGGTGGAAACGCAGGGATCCGCTGGAAAAAAGGGGGTGTTCACCGATGACGATATCGTCGCCGCTGATGTCGTGATTCTGGCTACCGATATTCGTATTGAGCCGGCACGCTTCGCGGGGAAGCCGATCCTCGAAACAACCACTAGCGAGGCAATTCGCAATACCAAAGGGGTGATCGGCTCGGCCCTGGCTCTCCTTCCTCCGGAACCGGTCGCCGAGGCTCCGGTGCCGCCAAAAGAGGCTGCCGTGGCGCAAGCCGCAGCCGTCGCACCGGCCGCCACTGCCGGCCCCAAGCGCTTTGTTGGAATTACGTCCTGTCCGACAGGCATCGCCCACACCTTCATGGCCGCAGCAGCCCTTGAGAAGGCGGCCAAAGCTCTCGGGCATATCATCAAGGTTGAAACGCAGGGTTCCGTGGGAGCGAAAAACCAGCTCACGCCAGAGGACATCGCGGCAGCCGACGCGGTGGTAATCGCCGCAGAAACGAATGTCGATACGTCTCGATTTGCGGGCAAGCGCCTCTATTCGACGAGCACCAAACAGGCTATGCACGCTGGTCAGGATGTGCTGCGAAAAGCGCT
The DNA here is from genome assembly GCA_963731945.1 of uncultured Verrucomicrobiae bacterium. Lineage (GTDB taxonomy): Bacteria > Verrucomicrobiota > Verrucomicrobiia > Chthoniobacterales > Terrimicrobiaceae > DASTFP01. The sequence continues at coordinate 337,313 of CAVSXN010000016.1, forward strand.
GGAGCAGCCCGTGGGCGATGCGGGCGGGGGTCTCGCCGGGGCGGTCGAGAAAGCCAAAGCCGATCGCGCGAAGGCGCGAACCGGCCCGTACAAGCATTTGATGACCGGCGTTTCCTATATGCTGCCGCTCGTGGTTGCGGGCGGGCTTGCCATCGCTCTCGCGTTCGCAATTGGTGGCATTCAGGAGGGGGCCTATCCGGAGGGAACCCTGGCGGCTGCTCTCATGAAGATCGGCGGCGATACCGCGTTTCGTCTGTTTATTGCGGTCTTTTCGGGGTTTATCGCCTACTCCATTGCTGATCGCCCGGGTATAGCACCCGGTTTGGTGGGTGGTTTCCTGGCGCAGTCCCTCGGCGCAGGTTTCATTGGCGGTATTTTCTCCGGTTTCCTCGCCGGCTATCTGACAAAATTTCTCGCCGACAAGATCCGCCTTCCTGGAACCTTGGAGGGACTCAAGCCCGTTTTGATTCTGCCGTTCCTATCGACCCTCGGCATCGGTTTGCTGATGATCTACATTATCGCACCGCCCGTGACGTGGTTGAACAACACCATGAATGCCTGGCTCTTGGGCATGCAGGGCGCCAATGCCATCGTGCTCGGCATTATCCTGGGCGCCATGATGGGCTTCGATATGGGCGGGCCCATTAACAAGGCCGCCTATGCTTTCTCCGTAGGCCTGCTGGCCAGCAAGATCTACGCACCCATGGCGGCGGTGATGGCTGCGGGGATGACCCCCCCGCTCGGTCTCGCCCTCGCGTGTTTCCTGTTCAAGAGCAAATTCGATCTCGAAGAACGCGAGGCCGCCGGTCCAGCTCTGGTCCTCGGGATCTCTTTTATCACCGAAGGGGCGATTCCCTTCGCCGCCAAGGATCCGATTCGCGTCATTCCGGCGCTGATGGTCGGCTCGGCCGTCGCGGGCGCCATCTCGATGGTGAGCGGCGTGCAGCTTCTCGTTCCTCACGGCGGCATCTTCGCGGCGCTGATTCCTGGGGCAGTCTCGAACCTGATCGCGTATATCGTTGCCATCCTTGCGGGTACCGCCGTGACCGCGGGGGCTCTCTACTTCCTCAAGCGCCCCACGGCCGAGCCTTTGCCCGCCTTGGCCTGATTCCAAGCCTCTCGCAATTCGTTATTCAAAAACACGTACGAAAGATTCGACCCCATGATTCAACTCACCCCTCAAAACATTAGGATTGGTGCTCGCGCCGCGAACAAGAACGAAGCAATTCGCGCCGCCGGCCAGGTGCTGGTAGAATCGGGCTTCATCGAGCCCGGCTACATCGAGAGCATGATTGGACGTGAAGGACAGGCGAACACCTATTTGGGAAACGGCATTTCCATCCCGCACGGAATGGCCAAAGACCGTGAGCTGATCCGGGCGACGGGCATCTCCGTCGTCCAGTTGCCAGAGGGAGTCGAATGGGGACCGGGAAAAGTGGCGCATCTCATTGTGGGGATCGCCGCCAAATCGGACGAGCATCTGGGCGTCCTTTCCGCATTAACGGACGTGCTCGACGATCCCGCGCGAGCCCAACTGCTGGCAAAGACAAAGGATCCGAACGACATCATCGCCGGATTGAGCCGGGAAGCATCAGAGTCGGGTGGCGAAGCTCCGGAAGGCGCCGCCCCGCCGCCCGGCGCGCACCATGTGGACGCCAAGATTGTGGGCAGCGCCGGGATGCACGCTCGGCCGGCAACAATGTTTGTCGAAATTGCCAGCCAATACGAATCCGATATCCGCGTCCAGTACGGGACCAAGATCGCGAACGGCAAATCGATGGCGGCGCTTCTCAAGCTTGGTACCCCGGGCGGCGAATCGATCCGAATCATCGCGTCAGGGCCGGACGCCGAGGCGGCGCTAAAGGCTTTGAAGGAGGCCGTCGATAGCGGACTCGGCGATGTCGAGGAGGTCAAGGAAGTCATTACCGAAGCGGACAAGTGGGTTCCCGCCTCCAGCGGGCACGCCTTGGCGGGGGTTTCCGCTGCGCCAGGGGTCGCCATCGGCCCCCTTTATCAGTTTGAAACGACGCACATCATTGTCGAAGACAAGCCCAAGGATGCTGCCGCAGAGGAATTGGCGCTTAAGCATGCCATCGCTACGGCGAACGAGCAGATTTCCGAGATCTATGAACAGGTGAAGAAGCAATCCGGAAAGGGCGAAGCCGCGATCTTCCGGGCTCACCTCGCGTTATTGAACGACGCGGAGATCTTTCTCGAGGTTAGCACGCAGATTGGGGCCGGCCACAGTGCGGCCTGGTCCTGGCAACAGGCGATCGAGCGTCGCTCGCTCGAGTTGAAGCAGATCGAGAACGAACGCCTGGCAGAGCGAGCCGCGGATTTGCACGACATCGGGCAGCGCGTTCTCCGGTTGCTCGCCGGAGCCGAGCAAACCAAGTCCAAAATGCCCGAGGAACCGGTGATTCTTGTGGCGGACGATCTGACCCCTTCGGACACCGCCCAACTTGATCCGAAGCGCATCTTGGGCCTTTGCACGGCTTCAGGCGGACCGACCGCGCATACGGCCATCATCGCGCGTTCCCTTGACATTCCCTGCGTGGTTGGCGCGGGTGCGGCGGCCCTCGAACTGAAATCGGGCACGGTGTGCATCCTCGACGGATCTGCGGGTAAATTGTACATCGAGCCGAACGACGCGGATATCGAGTCAGCGAAGAGCTTTCAAGTCGATATGGAGAACCGGCGCAACGAGGAGTACGCGACTCGTTACGAACCGGCAGTGCTGTCGGACGGGCACCGCGTGGAGGTCGTTGGCAATATTGGCAAGGCGGTCGAGGCGGCCGCCGCGGTCGAGTCGGGCGCCGAAGGAATCGGCCTCATGCGGACAGAGTTTCTCTTTCTCGACCGCGAGACCCCTCCATCGGAAGACGAGCAATTCGAAGCTTATACCGAGATGACTCGCGCTCTAAACGGCCTCCCGCTGATTCTGAGAACCCTGGACATCGGCGGTGACAAGATAGCGTCCTATATTTCGCTTCCGGAGGAAGAAAATCCTTTTCTCGGTGTTCGCGGAATTCGCCTCTGTCTGCGTCAGCCCGGAATCTTTCTGCCGCAGTTGAGGGCAATCTACCGCGCGTCCGCGACCGGGCCCATAAAGATCATGTTTCCGATGATTAGCATTCTGGAGGATTTGGTCGCCGCGAAGGAGCTCGCGGAGCAGGTGCGGAAAGAACTGGGTGTGCCGCCAATTGAAATCGGCATCATGGTCGAGGTTCCCTCCACCGTGCTCATGGCGGCGGAGTTTGCCAAGGAGGTCGACTTTTTCTCGATTGGGACGAACGACCTCACGCAATACACCCTGGCCATGGACCGTATGCACGCCGCGCTCGCCAAGAACGTTGATGGTCTGCATCCCGCCATCTTGCGAATGATCGATATGACCGTGCGTGCGGCAAAGGGGGCCGGAAAATGGGTTGGAGTTTGCGGTGGCGTTGCCGGTGATCCGATTGGAGCTGCGATTCTTACTGGACTTGGCGTCGCTGAATTGAGCATGAGCCTGCCGAGCATCGCCGCTGTCAAAGCCTCTCTGCGAAAGATCAAGCTCTCCGATGCGCAAAATCTCGCGCGCCGCGCGCTTGCCTGCTCGACCGCTTCTGAGGTGCGGCAATTAACCCATTGATTGCGATGTCCACCAAGCATTACGACTGTCTTACCATCACTTTGAACCCCGCGATCGATCGCACGATCACGATCCCGAATTTCGCGGCCGGAAAGGTGAATCGGGTTCAAGGAGAATATTCCAACGCGGGCGGCAAGGGGGTCAATGTGGCCTCTTCGCTGGCGGACGCCGGCCACGGTGTGGCGGTCTCCGGTTTCCTCGGCCGCGAGAATGCGGCGATCTTTGAGCGGCATTTCACACGCAAACGAATCGCGGACCATTTCGTGCGCCTCGACGGTGAGACGCGCGTTGGAATCAAGATCACCGATCCTGTCCTTAAGGAGACTACGGACATCAATTTTCCAGGCGCGGAACCACTCCCCAGTGACCTTACCGTGCTGCGCGCGACGCTTGATCAGATGGATGCCGAATGGTTCGTGATCGCCGGAAGCTTGCCTCCGGGGCTGGAAACAACCATCTACCGCGACCTGACCAATTCCATAAAGGCCCGCGGCCGGAAGGTCGCCCTGGATACTAGCGGAGAGACCTTGACACATGCGATCGAGGCGCAACCTTCGCTGATCAAACCGAACATCCACGAGCTTGAAGGCTTGGTTGGGCGCCCTCTGGCAACTCGCGACGCGGTTGTCGCCGCTGCCAAAGAGCTGGTCTCGCGCGGGATTGAAATGGTCGTCATTTCGATGGGACACGAAGGCGCCTGCTTTGTTGGCGCCGAGGGGATCCTTTTCGCCACCCCGCCGGAAATCGAAGTCCGCAGCACGGTTGGCGCGGGTGATGCGATGGTCGCCGGCGTGGTCTCAGCGAAACTTCGCGGACTTGAGCTTGCCGAAACGGCGCGCCTATCGACCGCATTCTCGGTCCGCGCCATCGGCAAGCTTGATGCAGATGTCTCCGTCGAAGCCATCTCACAGAAGGTCACCATTCAGAACTAGCTAGTCCGCTTCTCTCATCCTCTGGAGGTCCAGAGTGCGTAATGTTTTAGTGGCCAGAGAGGGAGGCCAAGGCATTTGCGGGGTGAGATCGTGCTTGGGAGGACAAGCCCCCTTGCGGCCACATGATTGGCAAGAAGGATCCGAGGAGGTCGATAAACGGGGCGGCCAGGTTCACCGGCCCACCGCGGGCCGAGCGGCGGTAGCGCGCCGAAGCAAAGTAAGAGAGCTGGGTCCCGCCCGGCGGGCTGGTTTTCTGCTGGAGTGGCCGCCTCGCGGAACTCCGAGTTCAGCTTAGAAAAAGATAACCGCCGCAGAGGACTATTGCGATGCCAGCGAAGCGGATGATTCTCGGCGTAGCAAGATTTTGGATGGCCATGCCCAACCCAATTCCAGACGCGCTAAGCAGTGCGGTGGCCATGAGAAATCCTGCGGCATATGCGGTCCCCAAGGCTGTTTCAGGCATTCCCGCGCCATGCGCCTGACCGTGAAAAATTGCGAACAGGCCGACGATCGCCATGCCGGCGGCCAGCGGAAGGCGAACTGAAGCGGCTATCAAGACCCCGAGAATCAGAACTGAAGCGACAATCCCGGTCTCCACGAAAGGAACGTTGAGGCCCATCATGCCGAGAATGCCGCCCAGGGCCATGACCATGATTAACGTCGAGGGAATTGCCCAGACGGATCGTCCACCCAGCTGAGCCGCCCACAGTCCCACGGCGATCATCGCGCAAATGTGGTCCACGCCACTGAGCGGGTGTCCCATGCCGTGCAGAAATCCACTAGTTTCGCTGACTCCAACATGCGCGTGGGCCAGGGACGGGGCCACCAGCGTTGCCAGGAGCAGGACGAGCATGCCAGACGTCCTTTTCATAGATAAATCCTTATACATCATGAGTCCTTTAAGGGGAAGAAGAATCTTGGCGCAAAAGCGTTTCGGGCTTGATTGATTTTGCAGCAAACGGGAGTTTCCGCGGCAATGAGAGGATGGTTGGCTTTGTCGCTGGTGATACTGATTCTTACCGGATGTGCCAGCCAGGAACCTCCGGCGGTGCCGATTCGAAGGGCGGAACCGTGGCGTTCTCCGATCGCGGACTCACCGCCGGGCGCATCTGAACTCTGGCCGCCCGGGGCGCCGGCCATTCGCGCCCGCCAGGCGATCTTGATCGACGCTCGCAGTGGCCTAACGCTTTACCAAAAGTACGCCGATGTTCGTACGCAGGTGGCTAGCACTCAGAAGCTCCTCACGGCCTTGATCATTTTGAGGAGGGGAGACCTTGACCGGCGCTTTCTTGTATCGCCGCAAGACACCTATGTCGAGCCGAGCAAGTTGGGGTTGCGCGCAAGCCAATCCTACACACGGCGCACGTTGCTTTCGGCCATGATGGTGAAAAGCGAGAACGACGCTGCCGCCGCGCTTGCCCGTGATTGTGCGGGGAGCACCGCGGCGTTCGCCTCCGCCATGAACACCACCGCGTGGGAACTGGGCGCTCACAATTCGCATTTTGCCAACCCTCACGGCCTTCCCGCCCACCAATACTCGACCGCGCGCGATATGGCTCGCATTGCGTTCCGGGCATACCGGGAGCCGTTCCTGCGTCGTCTGATGGCCAGCCGGTACTACACCTTCGTCTACGCGAACGGGCGAAGAAAGATCCTCGAAAATACCAACAAATTGCTCAAGCGCTCGTCCATGTTCAACGGTATGAAGACCGGTTACACAAATGCTGCCGGCCGCTGCCTGGTCTCGAGCGCTTCGATGGGCGGCCGCGAGGTCATCTTGGTGCAGTTTGGGAGCAAGACACAGTATATCTTTGACGATGCCGAGCGCATGATGCGTTGGGGCCTTCGGCAAGAGCGTATTTTCCCCTCTCTCTCTTTCTGATTGGGCGGGATCCGCGATCGTCCGACCAGATCGATCAGTTTAGTTGGGAGCGGGGGCAGGTTGCGGCGGGGCCTCGATTCGGTTCGCGGCCGGTCGCCGGCGAACAAGCGCCTCCACCTGATCGAGGATGACCTCGGCGATCATTGGCTCGGTCCCGATCGAGCTGGCGTAGAAAAGCGTCTTGCCGCGCAGTTGGTAGGGATTGCGCCGGAAAATCCCGGGTTCGCTCGACGCGGGACCGGGCTCGGTCTCAATGCCGATCAGCACGGGAATGTCCTGGTAGCTGTGCAAGCCATCCGCGATGAAAAACGGCACGATAACCACGTAAGGCTGATTGGAAAGTTTGTCCCAATCAGCGATCAGGGGTGGTTCTTCCATGTACGAGGAAATGACCTGCGGGTAATCGCCGAGGGCTTGAATCCTCGCGGCCTGTTCCTTCGCGGCGCGCGCGGAATTGTCATTGAGATCAGTTCCGTGCCCAACAATGAAAAGGCTCGTTGATTCCCGCGGCACATTCGGCGCAACCTGGCGGGCTCGTCGCAGCAGAGCTTCCGTCATGCGAGGATGGCTGCCGACGGGATCGCAATAATGGATCATCCGGCCCTCGCGGCGAGTGTGGGAGCCGCGCAGTTCCAGTTCGCGCGGGATAATTGTCTGTGTGAAATATCCTTCGCTGATAAAGACGGGCACGACATAGATCGTATCGCTTTCCACCATTCTCAGAACTTCGCGCATGGAGGGCTCTTCCTTCCAAAAGCAGCTGTGAACCTCCCGAAAGATTCCGCGTTCGCGAATGACCCGGGCGTGGGCGTGAGTCGGCGCGCTGGAGTCCGGGTTCAACGTCGAACCGTGACCAACCAGAATCAATGCCGAATCGGAAAACGTGGAGCTCACTCGAGAAGCTCGGCACAAACCTTCGCGCCGTCAAAATACGTCCTCGCGTATGCGCGGGCAGCTGCGCAGTGGTGCGCGTAGTCTCTGGCAACGGCTTCGATGGCCTCGACGGCCCCGGCCAATGTTGAAAAGCAAAGAGCCCCATCGCCCGAAGGAAGATGGTCACTCCATCCGGTATCCTGGACGACCACCGGTTTGCCCGCCGCCAGATAGCACGCACTGCGGCAACTGAACCAGCCACTGCGCGACTTGACATAGCCGTTCTTGGCGATACTCCATTCGGCTTTGGAATTGGACAGAAAGTCGTGGTAGCTGGCGTAGTCGGGCAAATTGGTAATCGGCTCGATGATTTTCCAACCGAGCGACTCAAGGTAAGTGGTTGGACGATTTCTCCCGGGCCCCTGCCCCATCGCCAGAACAAATTTTTCGCGGGTTCGCGACGGCAGCTCCGTGAAATGCATAAACTCGACGTCCTTCTGGCCGTAGCTTTCCCCTTCGAATTCCTCGGGCTTGTAGCTGGCCCAATTCATGACGGTCGTCCAAGCCCCCCCGGCGCTGTGGCAGGCATTCGGGGGCAGCAGAGTCCTTTCCCACCATTCGAGCGCGATCGGTTGAACGGTGGGACGCCACCGGAGCCCCGTGGGCGGGATTTTGCATCCGGGCTTGCCGACATTGAGCCCGAAGGTGAAATGTTGCTCGTGGGCGCGAACGCGGTCGAGATACTTACGATCTCCCCGGGTCAGTTTGATTTGGGTAAACATCGGATCGCCATCAAGGAAGAGTTTCGTTTTGATTGAGGCGGTGACCGGTCGCAACCAGCAGGCGCCTGAGACGTTGGCGAGAACGTCGGCCTCGGAAATGGTCTTTTCGGCGATTCGCTCGTCGGTAATGCCGTGGTATTTGCCGTCCGGCTCGTTCCTGTAGATCCATCGGTCCCCCATGTCGAATTCCCGCATGATCCGATCCAAGTAGCTCACGTTTTTCGAGCAATCAGCGATATGTTCCCCCTTGACAGGATCGTATGCCCAATTGGCCGAATCCTCAAGATACCAGACGTCGTGGCCCAGAGCGCGGAAGCCGAGCACATACTGCAAATAGTCCCAGGTAACGCCCCCGAACGCGTACTGGCCGATCAGGCCGCTTACCAGAATACGCATGGAACCGCCATTCCCCCGCGAACATTTCCAAGTCGTCTGACGCGCCGGATGCCCCGCCCGGTCGCCGCCGGATTGGGAAGTAATTCTGGCTGGTGCACGCTATTCGAGATTCGACCCCCCAAGACTACAAAACCGCGATCAAAAGACAAGCGTGCCAGGGCTGGGTTGCCTGAGGTGGTTTGTTTATTTCGCCGGCACTTGACCAAGGACGGTTTTTACCCTTTTCTACATCTCGCAGAATCCTCAGGCGCCCTGGCGAATCGAAGGTCCGGACCGTGGTGGTCGCTGTGACGTAAGTAATTGATAACAAATCTATTACTGTATAAGTTTTGGGCTCGGATTTTTTTGATATTTTTTGAACACGGCTTGGCACAAACTGTCTAATTCGTTAACCTCATTAAGTAAGTTAATAAAAGCAACCCAATATCTGACCAAAAACGTAATACGAGAGAGGACCCGACACGATGGCTTTGGAAGACAACGAGACAGGCTTTCAGCTGTATCTGAGAGAGATCGCACAGTTTCCGCTTTTGACCCCCGAACAGGAGGTAAAGCTCGCGCGCAGAATCAAGCGTGGGGATCAGAGAGCCCGTTCGGAGATGGTGCGTTCGAATCTTCGTCTCGTCGTCAAGATTGCGCGCGACTACGCAAACCTGGGCCTGCCGTTGCTTGATTTGATATCGGAGGGCAACATTGGGCTGATGAAGGCGGTGGAGCGATTTGATCCGAAGAAGGGTGGCAAGCTAAGCACCTACGCCGCATGGTGGATCAAGCAGTCCATCAAGCGGGCGCTGGCCAATCAGAGCAAGACCATTCGGCTGCCGGTTCACTTGGTGGACAAGATCTCCAAGATGCGGCGCGTCGCGATGCAGATGACCGAAGAGCTCGGCCGCGAGCCGACCGACGATGAACTGGCGGAGGAAATCGGGCTTTCTTCTTCGAAAGTTACTCAGCTCAAGAGCGCGGCTGTTCGCCCGGCATCTCTCGACCAGCCGATCGGTGACGACGACTCCACGGAGTTCGGCGAGATCGTCGGCGATGAAGAGGCGGATGATCCCTTTGAGACATTGCGCGACAAGGATCTCCGCGAGGAGGTAGGCGAGTTGCTCGATGTGCTCGATGAGCGCGAGCGCAGGATTATCAATTCCCGGTTCGGCTTGGATGGACAGAAGCCCAAGACGCTTGAAGAGGTGGGCGAAAAATTTGGTGTTACCCGCGAACGCATTCGGCAGTTGCAGAACATCGCATTGCACAAGCTTCGCAAGGCGCTCAGCAAGAAGGAGCGGCCGAAGGTGGAGCCGGTAGCCTAGCTAGAACGGGTCGCGGGGTGGTGCAGCGGTCTTGATTCCGGGCATCCGCTAAACGCTGAGACCGGTGAAAACGGCGATCGTCTGGCTTCGCCGCGATCTTAGGGTGACGGACAATGTTGCTCTAACCACGGCAGCTGCCCGGGCCGAAAACGTCGTTCCAGTTTACGTCGTAAGCACGTGGAGAGAGTTTCATCGATGGACCGGTGAGAATCGGCAGCATTTCTTGTGCGGGTGTCTGACGTCTCTTGATCAAAATTTGCGGACGATTGGTGGGCGTTTGATTGTCCGAAGGGGACGTGCGATCGATGAGTTGCAGAAGCTTGCTGTCGAAACGCGGGCTCAAGGGCTTTTTTTCAACCGGGATCCCGATCCGTTCGGCCGGCGAATCGAAGACGAATTGACGTCGTTTGGCAGGGATACCGGACTCGAAGTCGTCGGATGCAAGGATGTCTCGATCCATGAGAAAGACGAGGTCGTAGCTTCGTCGGGCGAACCTTTTCGCGTCTTCACGCCTTACGCCAGGGCGTGGACAAAGCTGGCCAAAGCGGGTGCGAAAGGCCGGCTGCGTAAGCTGAGATCGATAGAGAGTATTTCCTCCCTTCCCTTACCCACTCTGGAGACGTGGGGCCTGAAGCCCGCGGCCGATGTACTGGAAGCGGGGGAGAAGGCGGCGCGTTCCCGCATGAAAGCTTTTCTGGAGGGCGGCCTCGCTGGCTATGGGCCGGGTCGAGACGCTCTGGCCCAACCATTCACATCCCGACTCTCCCAGGATCTTCGCTTCGGCCTGTTGTCCATCCGCGAGCTCCTTCGGAAATGTCAGGAACGAGCGGCCGATCTCTCCGCAAACGGGCGAAAAAGTGCGCAAAAATTTATTGGCGAGCTCATCTGGCGCGAGTTCTGTCTCAACATTCTGTGGCATTTTCCGGAGGTGCTCGAAATGGAGTTCAACCCCAAATTTCGCGGAATGAATTGGCCCGGAAAGCAAGAGAATTTTGAGCTGTGGCGCACGGGCGAGACCGGGTTTCCGATCGTTGATGCCGCTATGCGGCAGCTCAATCAGACCGGCTTCATGCCCAACCGCGCGCGCATGATTGTGGCGATGTTTCTCACCAAGGACCTCCTTCTAGACTGGAGGCTGGGCGAGAGCTACTTCATGCAGAAGCTGACCGACGGCGAAATTGCCAGCAACAACGGGGGGTGGCAGTGGAGCGCCGGAACCGGTGCCGATGCCGCGCCGTACTTTCGAATCTTAAATCCCTGGACGCAGACCTCCCGCCACGATTCCGCAGGGGATTACGTAAAGAGGTGGGTTCCCGAGCTTCGGGATGTTCCCCCGGCAAAGTTCGCTGAGCCGCCTGGCGCGGGCCAGCGGCTGGCAAAAAACTACCCTGCGCCCATCGTCGATCATGCGCAAGCTCGCGAGAGGGCACTGGAACTCTTTGGGAGTTACAAGGCAAAGAAGAACTAAAGGGATCTGTCAGGTACACCGCCGGGGTGGGGAAATCTTGATCTGAAGCGGGAAGCGAAAGCGCGGGCCTATGGTGACGGCTCTTCAAGAAAAAGCCTCCCGGCGCGTCTTCGGGCATGCCAATTGCCCGGAAGGTTTACTTTCGCCGGCCCGTTTCGGATGTCGAGGAGGGAGAGAACAAGGTTCGTTTCGGCGAAGCCTGGATCGGGAATATCGGCATTTCGCAGCCATCGAAGCGCCACTCGGCGGCGCAGCGCAAGTGACATTCCTCGGAGTGTCTGGCAGCAAAGTGTCTCCTCGACTTCGGGAACCAAGGAAGCCATCCAGGATTCTTCGTCGCGAAGGATTTCCGCAGCGCGGAGAATAGACGCCCGAAATGAGGGGCCGAAGGCGCGCTCTATGGCGGGCATCACGCGACCCCGGATCCGGTTGCGCGTTTGCGCATCGTTCGCATTGGTGGCATCCTCGCGATAGGGCACGTCTTGCTCGGTGACAAACGCCGTGATCTCTCCCCGGGTGAGCCCAAGCATTGGGCGAATGATCTCCAGTCCGCCTGCATGCGTCAAAGCCTTCATGCCGGCGAGGCCCGCGGCTCCAGTTCCGCGAAGAAAATTAAAAAGGCATGTCTCGATCTGATCGTCTGCATGGTGGCCGAGAAAAATTCTCTTGCAGCGATGGGCCTTCGCGCAGGTGCCGAAGAACGCATAGCGCAGGTCTCTCGCAGCGGTCTCGATGGAGAGCTTTTGCCCCGCGGCGTGCGCGCGAACGTCAGCCTCTCCCAGATCGAAAGGATAGTGGAACTTTCGTGCGTTGGCCGCGACAAATCGGGAATCAGCGTCGGCCGCGGAGCCCCGAAGTTGATGGTTCAGATGACAGACGATGAGCTTGCGGTAACCCAAAGAATGCAGCCCAAACAAGAGCGCCGTCGAATCGCGTCCGCCTGATACGCCCACGAGATACTTTCTTCTCGGCGAATGGGCGACGAGCGCCTGCCGGAGTTTCTCGATCAGGTCAGTCAATTATGCGCGCTCCGAAATAGGGGTGAAGGGGCTCCGGAAGACTGATCGTGCCATCGCCCTGCACTCCCGTCTCGAGCAGGGCGACATAGAGCCGCGCCAGGGCCGTGCCCGAGCCGTTCAGCGTGTGGCAAAAGTGGTTCTTTCCGTCTCGTCCCTTGAAACGCAGATTCATCCGGCGGGCCTGGAAATCTTGAAAATTGGAACAGCTCGAGACTTCGAGGAACGCATCCTGTCCGGGAGACCATACCTCGATGTCATAGGTTTTCGCGGCACCAAAGCCAAGATCGCCTGTGCAAAGCTCGATGACGCGATAGGAAAGCCCCAGAATTTGGAGGGCTCTTTCCGCGTCACGGGTAAGCGTCTCCAGTTCGGCGTCCGAGCTTTCCGGAACGCAGATCTTGACCAGTTCAACTTTGTCGAACTGGTGCATGCGGATGAGCCCGCGGGTTCCAACGCCGGCTGCGCCGGCTTCCCGCCGGAAGCAGGGAGTATAGGCAGTGTACTTTAAAGGAAGTGACGCAAGAGGCAGGACTTCTTCGCGGTGGAGATTGGTCAGCGGCACCTCTGCGGTGGGAGCGAGGTAAAGCGAATCCCGTTCGACGCGATAGAGCTGCTCCTCGAACTTGGGGAGGTTTGAGGTGCCCACCAAAGACTCGGGCCGGATGAGAAATGGCGGGCTGACTTCCGTGTAGCCGTGGTCCTTGGTGTGAAGGTCGAGGAGGAAATTGAGCAACGCGCGTTCAAGCCGCGCGCCTTTTCCTTTGAAGCAGGCAAATCCGCTGCCGCTCATTCGCGCCGAGCGCTCAAAATCAACCAGGTCGAGTCGTCCGGCGATGGAAACATGATCCTCAGTTCGTCGCGAAGGTGGCCGTTCGCCCCAAGTGCGAACTACGGGGTTCTGCGACGAATCGTTCCCCGCCGGGACGCCCGGCTGCGGCAGGTTGGGGATCGTTAGCAGCAGGTCCTTTTGTTCCTGCTCGAGGAGCGTCCCTTGCTGGGCCAGTGCCTGCATCTTGGCGGCATGGGATTTCACTCCCGCCTCAAGCAAAGCCGTGTCGTGACCCTTTGACCGCATCGCCCCAATCTCCTTGCTGAGGCGATTGCGTTCGGCCTGCAGACTTTGCAGGTCGGTTTCGACGGCACGCCGCCTGGAATCGGCCGCAAGAACGGCCTCGACGATGTCGTCCATCCCGGGCCCACGCGTGGCAAGGCGAGCTTTCACAAAATCTGGCCGATCGCGGAGAAGGCGGATATCGAGCATGAACGCGATATCATTAACAGGATTTATATGATGAACAAGCAGGCCAGTATCGTAAATTATCGCTCTCGAATGCGACCGATGCTTTCCTAAGCCGTCTTATGCCTGTCCAATTTCGCGACTACTATCAGACACTTGGCGTCTCAAAGACTGCCTCTCAGGAGGAAATCAAGAGCGCGTTCAGAAAACTCGCGCGCAAGTTCCACCCTGACATCGCCAAGGACAAAAAGTCGGCCGAGGAGAAATTCAAGGAAATCAACGAGGCCTATGAAGTGCTGAGCGACCCGGAAAAGCGGAAGAAGTATGACGCCTATGGTGCCAACTGGCAGCAGGGTGGATTTCAACCGCCGCCGGGTGGAGGCGGTCGCGAGGGGTTTTCGGGCGGTTTTGAGGACGGTGGCGTCGAATTTCATTTTGGCGGCACGGGTTTCAGCGACTTTTTCGAACAGCTCTTTGGGGGACGGCGCGGAGGCCGACGGGGATTTCCCGGGGGCTACGAGTTCGAGGAGCCGCCCATGCAAGGTCAGGATGTAGAGGCTGACATTCTGGTGACCCTTGAAGAGGCCTTGCATGGATCCACCCGGCAGATTTCGTTTCGCAGGGGAGCGACAGGAAAAGTTCAGACGTATACCGTAAAGATTCCGAAGGGTGTCCGTGAGGGACAGCGCGTTCGTCTCGCAGGGCAGGGAGAATCGGTCGCGGGAAGGGGGCAAGCCGGTGACTTATACCTGCGAATCAAGTTCGAGAAACATCCGGAGTTCGACGTCCGAGGCAGCGATGTCTTTTACGATTTGGAGATTCCCGGCTGGCAAGCCGTCCTGGGAGGCGATCTGGAAATTCCGACACTGGATGGCAGGGCGAAGCTCCGCGTGCCTTCGTGCGCCCAGAATGGGCAAAAATTCCGGCTCTCGGGTCGCGGTCTGCCCAAGAAGACGGGGAGCCGGGGCGATTTTTACGCGGTCATTCAAGCCGTCCTGCCTCGCGAGATTTCCAGCCGCGAACGGGAGCTTTGGAAGGAGATTGCCTCGCTGGAGCGAAAGCAATCCTAGACTCGAAATAAACTTCTTTCAGGAGTTGCTCTAACTGGCATCCGGCAGGATTTGCTTGGTGAGACGATCGACTCCCTGGCGGGCGAAGTCGCTGGCCGGATATTCGTTTTGAGCCTTGAGATACCAAGAGAGGCTGGAGCCAGGCTGGTCTTTTTGCTCGAGTTGCTCCGCCTGCCGGATGGCGTGGACGAAATCTGCTGCCTTGGTTGTAAGATTGGCCCGAACTTGGTTCAGCTTATTGTCGTCAGGAAAATTCCGGAATGCCTTTTCCGCGCTTTCCCAAGCGCCGGCATAGTCGCCCCGCTTCTCAATTTCTTGTGCCTGGATGATCGAGGTCTCGATGACTTGCATATCTTCGAGCACCCTGCGCAGTTGTTCCTGCTTCTGGGGGTACATCGCGGTGGCGGCGATGAATCGCATTCTGTCGTCCAGGATTTGACGGTAGTTTTTCTGGCTGAGGAGCTGATCAAAATCAACGAGTGCCCGGGATTGCACATCCGCTTGGGAAAAGATCATCTTGGAGACCTCGGTCAACGCCGGATTGCGGGGCCAGATTTCGGTAGCCGCCTTCAATTCGGCTTCAAGGGTTTCCTTGTCGCCGCTCACCGCGGCATTGCGGGCCTTTGCGATATGCATCGCAGAGATCTGCTTGGCGGTCTCGATGGCTGCCATCGGCTTGGAAACGTCAAAATCCTTTGCGGTTTGGCTCAACTCTGCGACCAGTCTTTCTGCCAGCGCGAAGTCCTTCACTTCGATCGCGCTGATGAGCTGGTTTGATTTTTGCACGAAAGAAAGGGCTCTTCGCTTGTCGTCGCGCTCGAGGGTGCGCACATCGCGCAGGTACTCGCCGATCATAAAGGTTTCTGCGAGCCGCTTCGTGGCGCTTTGCAGCTCGTTCTTGTCGAGCAGAAACTTGAAAGCCTGCACACCCTCGCGCACGTCGCGAATGATCTCATTCGCCAGCGAATCGATCGTGCCCATGGTCGGGGGAAGGCCGCTGGTCTTGGCAAAGAGATTTTTGGCATCCTCGCCCACCCGCAGTTGGCTGTCTCCGTCCGCAAAGATGCTGCGATAGAATCTCGTGCCGATCAGAGCGTGCTGGAACCGCCTTTGCAGGAAGTGCTGGACGATAAGTGATTGAAACTCAATTTTTACCTGGAGTTCCGCCACTTCGCGCTTCAGCTGATTGGCTCTCATCAGCGCGGTGATCTCCGCAAGCCTCGTGAGGATGGGCTGCATTTGCATTTCGCGGCTAAACTGCTGCTGTTGCCTCTGCTCGTCGTTGGCCGCTCCTTCCTTGGACTTGCTCGAACCGCTGCTCTCAAGCTTGTTGCCCTCGGCCGTAATTCTGGCATTCCACTCGAGGCGTTTCCTTTCATCTTCCAGAGTCTTGCCGGCGGCATTGAGGCGGTCGTTGTTCTTGCGAGCGAGCCAGGAGGAGTAAACCTGGTTCGCAATGGAGTCGCACAGGTTTGCATCCTCCTGATATCGCGAGGCTTTCGCCAGGAGCTGAAACGCTTCATCGGTAGATCGCGGCGTGATCTTGCCGGGCGAAAGCTTTTCCATGATCAGTTGAAGCAGCGCCTGATACTCGGTCTCCGGCGGAGTGACCGCCGGCGGCGCGTTCAGGTATTTTTCGAACCGCGCCTCAAACAGCACGTTGTTATTGATGTTCCAGCTCTTGCCGTCCCAATTGACAATATTGCTGCCGGGATCGAAGAAGGGCACGTCTTTGCCGAGGAAGCTTGAACCAGCGGCATTGGAGTTGGATTGGGCGGCGCCCGATTTCGCAGGGGCGCCTGCAGGTTGGGCGGGAGCGGGTTGCTTCGGCGCGGGTTGCTGCGGCGCGGGTTGGGGGAGAGGCTGCGCCGGCTGCTGAGGCGCATTTTGAAACTCGGAGGAAATATCTCCCTGAGCAAAGGCGAATGCGGTCGTGGCGACCAAGATCGTCAGCGCGCGTTTCATGATTTTGTCATATCCTTCGTGCGCAATATACCCTTGTTGTCGACTTCCAGCAGAAAAATGAAGCGCTGACCTTTCTCGATGTTAACGTGGTTGAAATTCGTTGTGACCAAGACGGCGACGACCTCGCTGCCGCTCCCGCTCCCAACTCCAACGGCAATCAGGCGCCCTTGGGTTGGCGACCACCCGAGCGAATTCATCACTTCTCCCTCGATCTTGTAAACATTTCCGCGCAAGCTGTTTGCATTTTCCAAGTACGTGCGCACATCCAGCGAGGTTACTGTCCGGAAGGGCTCCGATGTGGCACTGACAAAGAGTCGCGAGCCGATGAAGGCGGCGAGAATCAGCACGAGGGCAGCGATAATTCCGAAGGTCAGCCGAGAATTCTTGCCACGTCGCGCCACGATTCTGCTTACCGCCGTCACGGATTGACATCAATCGCAAACTCCCGGTCCAAAAAAACGCCGAATTTCGGCATCCTCTGAAGATTGCCATCAATGGCGGTGAGTTTCACGAAATGGCTTGCCACGGGATGCTATGGCCCGGCGACTTCGTAGCCCAACCCTTCGAAGTGGCGCCTCACCCGTTCCGCCTGCTCGCCTTGGATGGCGATCTCTCTTTCTTGAATAAAGCCGCCGCAGCCGAGAGCCATGCGAGCATCGCGCGAAAGATCCTCAATTTCCCTCGCTGAGAGATGGGTCGGAAACTGGCTGGCGATGATCACGGTTTTTCCGCCGCGTTGCGATCGCTCCCGTCGCAAGACAATGCGCGGCCTTCTCCTTACGGCGGGGCTCTCGGGGTTAGCCGGCCTTTCGGGTAACCCCCCTCGGCTGAGCCCGGAAAAGGGAGTTTGCAAAGGCGGCTGCGGAACGGAAACGGGAATTTTCTTGCTCACTGATCTGGGCGAGACTCGTCATCTTGTGCGCGCGAACCGATGTCAGACGTGCAAAGAAAGTCTCTGGCGTCGCCTGCTTACGCCACCTTGGCGGCGGCGCGCTTGCGAGCGGTTGCATCGAGGATCTTCTTTCGCAGGCGCAGGGACTTTGGGGTGGCCTCGACATATTCGTCCGGCGCAATGAATTCGAGAGAACGCTCGAGGCTCATCAGAAGCGGCGGATCAAGCGAGATGCCTTTGCCATCGCCTTGGCTGCGCATGTTGGTAAGTTTTTTCGCCTTGCACGGATTCACCGGCATGTCGTCGGGGCGCGCGTTTTCACCGACGATCATTCCTTTGTAGATCTCTTCCTGGGGCCCGATGAAAAGTCGTCCGCGTTCCTGGATGGAATCCAAGGCGTAGGCCATGCTGATGCCCCCCTCCATCGACACGAGCACGCCTTTGCCGCGGCTGGGAATCTCGCCCTTGTGAGGTCCGTATTCCTTAAAGAGGTGACTGGCGATGCCGTGGCCTTTCGTAACGTTGACCAGATCAGTCTCGAAGCCGATCAAGCCGCGGGTGGGAATGGTGGCTTCCACGAGCACATTGTGAGGATTGTGCTGCATGCTGACGATTTCCGCTTTCCGCCCGGCGAGCGACTGAAGAATATCGCCGAGTTCCTCGGTGGGCACGTCCACGTAGAGCGTCTCCATCGGCTCAAGGAGCGAGCCGTCCTCGGCGCGCATGAAGATGACCTCGGGCCGGGAAACGAGAATCTCGAAGCCTTCCCGGCGCATCTGCTCCACGAGAATCGCAATCTGCATTTCGCCGCGAGCCTTAACCTCGAAATGGCCGGCGGTTTCGGTGTCGGAGACCTGGAGGGATACGTTCGTGCGCGTTTCCCGAATGAGCCGGTCTCTGATCTGCCGCGCGGTGAGCAGCTTGCCCTCGCGCCCGGCGAGAGGCGAATCGTTCACACAGATCTTCATCGTGATCGTTGGCGGATCAATGTGCACGAATGGAAGCGCTTCGCGCTCCTCATCGTCCGTGATCGTCTCGCCGATAAAGACGTCCTCGAAACCGGCAATGCCGACAATGTCGCCCTCGGCGGCGCTTTCGACCTGGATCTTCTCCAGCCCTTCGTGGCTAAAAAGCGCGGTGACGGTGGCGCGGGTCTTCTTGCCGGTGTTGTGAAAACAAATGGCGCTCTGACCGACTTTCACACTCCCGCTGGCGATGCGCCCGTAAGCGATGCGGCCGAGATAGTCGCTGTAGTCGAGATTCGAAACGAGGAACCGGAAATAGTCCACGTCGGACTTTCTTGGCGCCGGAATGTGCCAGGCGATGGCCTCGTAGAGCGGAAGCATGGTCTGGCTCGGATCCACCAACTCGCGCTTGGCGAAGCCCTGCTTCGCGCTTGCGTAGATGTGGGGGAAGTCAAGCTGCTCGTCCGTCGCGTTAAGTTCAAGAAACAGCTCGAAAACCATGTCAAGAACCTTGTGCGGTCGGGCGTTCTCGCGGTCGATCTTGTTGATGACGACGATGGGCTTGAGACCATTTTCCATTGCCTTGCGCAGAACGAATTTCGTTTGTGCTTGGGGCCCGTCGTGCGCGTCCACGACCAGGAGCACTCCATCGACCATCTTCATGATGCGCTCGACCTCGCCCCCAAAGTCCGCATGCCCTGGGGTGTCCACGATATTGATGTGGTAACCATTCCAGCGGAAGGCAGCGTTCTTTGCCCGGATGGTGATTCCCTTTTCCCTTTCGAGGTCCATCGAATCCATGACCCGCTCGTCCACTTTCTGGTTGGAGCGAAAGGTGCCCGACTGCTTGAGCAACTGGTCCACAAGCGTGGTCTTGCCGTGGTCCACGTGGGCAATGATGGCGATGTTGCGGATCTTTTCCATGTGGTGCACCTCCGAGAGGCGGGCCGAGGACTATGGAGCCAACCCCGCGGTGTGTCAATGGATGGTCCCAAGGCCTAGCCGGTCGAGATCGAGCCGTGCGCGAGCTTACTATCGAGCGCACTGTCAAACGGTGATCAGCCGCCCCGCAAGCAAAACCGTTGGCACGCTTCGAACCGCAATGGGTCCGGAGCCGTCTGGCTCCGGTGACACGCCGTCCGAATGACCCAGCCTTCGCTCAGAGTGCTTCCAGCGCGACGCGGGATTCCGCGAGGGCCTCGAGAAGCACGCGCGTCCGGGGGCGAAAGTCTTTGCTTTCGCACGCGGTCAGCACAATGTCCTCGCCGCCTCGATCGAGAGTGATCCAGACTTTGCCCGCGCGGCAGGAAATCCTGCCCCCGCGTGCCAGATAAATGCGCTTGGTCCATCCTTTCGAGAGGTGATGGGTGCAATGATCAGCAGTTGTGCGAAGCGGGAAGTCTTCGTTCTTCCTGCTCGCCCAAGCGCGGGCAATCTTCGCCATCCACCCTCCCGCCGCCGGAGCTGCGCCTGGCCACGGCGAGCTGCGCACCCGGGCAAGTTTCGTTTCATCGAACTCGGCAACCAGGCTGTTGCCGCCGCAATTATCAGGAGAACTCACCGATCTCCGGTCGCGAAGTAGAACTGTCTGTTGCATGAAGGGAGCTTCGCACGGGCGCCAAAATAGGAACAGATGCACGAAATGATGTTTTCTACCTGTACAGATCATTTACGAATTGGAACTGTTCATATTGGCGCGCAGCTTAACTGTGTATAGTAATCATCAAATATTGTGCTACTCTGTGCAGGTGAGAACGATTGATGAAAAGCCGCTTTATCTTCAGGTCGCCGACAGCGTAGCGGAGCTGATCGCGGCGGGCAGCCTCAGGGCGGGTGATCGGGTTCCTTCGGTGCGCCGCCTCAGCGGGCAACAGAAGGTGAGTGTTCCCACGGTCTTGCAGGCGTATATGGTCCTGGAGAACCGGCGGATGATCGAGGCGAGGCCGAAGTCGGGTTTTTTCGTACGGCCCCGTCTGTCGGAATCCCTGGCCGAGCCGGCGGTGTGTCGGAAGACCTCCACGGCGCCTTGGGACGATTTTCATCCCTCCACGCCGATCGTTCGGGACCTCGTCGATCCCCGCCTAGTACCCCTCGGCGGCGCCATTCCGAGTCCGGACCTCCTTCCGGGAGCCAGGCTTGCCAGAATCGTGGGCAGCCTGGCGCGGGAGCGCACCGCGGAGACGATCAGCTATGATCCCGTGCCAGGTTCCCTGACCCTGCGGCGTGAAATCAGCCGCCGCTCGTTGGATTGGGGGTGCCACTTGAGCAGCGAGGAATTTATCGTTGTGAATGGCACGACCGAGGGCGTCCACCTTGCTCTGCGCGCCGTTACCAAGCCGGGTGATACCGTGCTGATCGAATCACCAACCTACTACGGTCTCGTGCACATCCTCAATCAAATGGGATTGAAAGCAGTGGCTGTTCCCGCTTCGGCTCGCGAAGGGTTGAGCATCGAGGGCGTCGAGCGTGCCTTGAACCGGCATAGGATTGCCGCCATCACCCTCATTCCCAACTTCAACAATCCGCTCGGCAGCGTTATGCCGGAGGATAACAGGCTTTCCCTGCTCCAGCTTTCGAGCAAGCGGCGCATTCCTGTGATCGAGGATGATGTTTATGGCGATCTCCAGCACGAAGGCGCGCGACCTCGATGCCTGAAGGCTCTGGATAAAGACGGTCTCGTTCTCCTCTGTGGTTCCTTTTCGAAGACGATCGCCCCCGGCTACCGGGTCGGCTACATCTCTCCGGGGCTCTTCCATGAAAGGATTGTCCACTTGAAAACCGCACTGAACTGGGGTAACGCGACCCTGCCTGCGCTAGCGATTGCGGAGTTCCTGCGCAATGGCGGCTACGATCATCATCTGCGAAAGATTCGACGCACCTATCGCGATCAGGTGCAGAAAATGCGGGAGGCCGTCGCCGCGGCGTTTCCGAATCCGGTCAAGATCAGCAACCCCCGGGGCGGCTTCGTGCTTTGGGTGGAGTTGCCACTCGCGGTGGACGCTATGCGGCTCTTCGAGGAGGCGCGCAAAGCCGGAATCAGTATCGCTCCCGGGCCCATTTTCTCGCCCGTTGGCGGCTTCTCCAACTACATCCGCTTGAGCTGCGGTTTTCCATGGAGCACCAAAATCGAGCGCGCCATCGGCGTGCTTGGGCGTTTGGCCTCGCGCTTCGAGAAGGAGGGAGGCTCTGAGAAGCCCATGCGCGATGCGATCGCCTCGCAGTCGATCTAAAACGTCGCTCCCCTCTGGAGACCCAGGACCGTGGCATTCTCCACCAAGCCGGTGGCATTAGGGCGGATAAGATACTGAAGAGACGGCTGCAGGTACGCAGCTGGAGTCGGTAGTCGAATTCGAGAACTGCGTCATAGGTCTGATGAACCGAGACGCCTCGGTCATTTTCTGAAAGGATCTTGTAGTAGCTGTAGTTGCCGTATCCGTAAACCGGGCGGTGTGAAAATAAAAAGGCGCCGCGTTGTTGTATTTGGGCGCGAAGCTGAAAAAAAGAGCCTTGATCTGCGAGCCTCGGAGCCATTTGCACGGCCTCTTTAACTTCGTTGCCCGCCCGCCGCACCTTTCCGTCGAAAGAACTCTTCCCTAAGGATCCCGGCGCCTTGCCGGGCTCGCGAAACAGTATCTGATCCGCCTGCCAATACAAGGCATAGCGGCCATCGTATGTTACGCCGAGGAAAGACCTTTTAATAGATTCCTCCGAACGCGTACTTTCCCGGTGGCTGCGAGATGCCGAACTTTGGCGTGTCGCAGTCCTTTGATATTTGTAACCACAATGATGAATGTCATTCATGATTTCGGTGGGCTCGGCCCATCAGGCCACCGAGAGGCGGCAACGTGCCCTGGGGAAGACATTCCGGCGCGTGGCTTATTTTATTCAGTGGTCTGCGCAACTTTGACCAGCAGGCCGGAAGCGGGCGCCTTGAAAGCCTTCTTGAGACAACTCGCGGGTGACCGATTTTACCGCACGATCCATGAAGAGTTTTCATGATTCGTAGAAAAACTTACTGGTTGTGCCGCCATGACGGCAACCGAGGACCTGGTAAGTCCGGCGATTTACCGATGGCTGCTGGAAGCCGCCAGGAGCGGCGCTGATCCCTCGCCGAATCGGCTGTCGAGCCGGGCTGCTGCCATTCGGCAGAGCCCGATGAAGGTTTGTTCGGCCTTGCGGAGCTCACGATTTCCCTGATGGATGACCACCCAATGGCGAGTCACTTTCGATCGCGGAGTGGGACGCATCACAAGCGAGCCCTCGGCGAGCTCCTTCTCGGCAACCCAGGGTGCCATCAGGGCCACGCCAAGTCCCAGCTTGGCAAGTTGTTTCATGATTTCGAAGCTCGGAATCTCGACATACGACGCGAGACCCACGCCGCTCTTCAAAAAGAAGTCCTCCGCCCTTCGAAAAGTGACGCTGTTGCGCTGATAGAGCAGGAAGTGCTCCCTCTTCAGATCGGCCGCGGTCACTTCGTTCTTTTCCGCCCATGGATGCAAGGGCGAAAAAATGAGATGAAGCCGATCGTGGAAAAGAGGATGCTTCTTGAGACCGCCAGGCAGTTTGTCCTCCACGACCAGAGCAAGATCCGCGCGTCCCTCCTCAACTTCTCGGACGGCCTTGGGACTGTCCTCCAGGCTGACGACGAGGGAGACGGTCGGGTAGGACTCCCGAAATTCCCGCAAGACTGGCGCGAGAATCGCCTGCGCCACCGAGGTGCTGAAAATGACGCTCAACTTGGCGCGGGATTCTCTTTGGCTTGATACCGACTCTGCCGCGCGATCGAGGCTGTCGAGAATTCGCAGGATTTGACCAAGGAAATGCCGGCCCTCCGGCGTCAAGTGAGTCGTCTTTCCCTTCTTGTAGATCAGCGTGCATCCGACCTGATCCTCCAGACGCCGCATGCCATGGCTGATCGCCGACTGGGTGACACTCAGGATCCTCGCGGTCCTCGTGAAGCTGCCCACTTGAGCAAGCGTGGCGAAAACGCGCAGCAATCGGAGATCAAGGTCCGCAGGCACTCATGCACGATGTTCATCATTATACTGAAAAACAATCACCATGTTCATGTAAATTTGCCGTGCGGCTTTCTGGAACCGGCGCTACTTGAATCGGACCATGGCATCACGCACAAGGGCTTCCTCAAGAACGGCGTTCGTGATGAGATCTCCACTGGTCGGAACATTTCGGATCGGCTACGTCCCGCTGATTGACGCGGCGCCGCTGCTGGTTGCCGAAGCGCTTGGGCTTTACTCCAAGTGGGGCGTGGCGGTCAGCCTGAGTGCCGAGCTGGGTTGGGGTTCCATTCGCGAAAAGCTCGTCTACGGCGAATTGGAGGCTGCGCATGCGCCCGGGCCTCTCCTGTTCTCGATACTTCTCGGCACGCATTCCCGGCCATGCGGTGTCACGACGGACCTTCTCCTGAGTCTGCAAGGCAATGCGATCACGCTGTCGCGCCGCTTCTGGGACCGGGGCGGCCGCGATGCCCGCACCTTCAGGTCCCTGGTTCGCGGCGAGGCTCCCCACCGGCCTGCCTTCGCGGTCGTCGCCCGCTTCTCGAGTCACCATTTCCTGTTGCGTACTTGGCTACGGTCGGCGGGACTGGATCCCGAGCGGGACGTTCGGATCGTCGTGCTACCCCCTCCGCTGGTCGTCGAACACATGAGGGAGGGACAAATTGATGGTTTTTGTGCAGGGGAACCCTGGAATTCTGCGGCGGCACTCTGCGGGGAAGGATGGGTGGTCGCGACGAGCATGGAGCTGGCTCCAAGACATCCGGAGAAAGTCTTGCTTGTTCGCGACGAAATTTTTTATCGGCAGCCAGATGGCTATTCCGCGTTACGCAACGCCATTCTCGAAGCGAGCCGTTACTGCGATCAACCGGAGAACCGCGAGGCCGTGGTGGAGATCCTGCAAGGATGCCACGCATTTCCGGTCACAAGGCAGGTCCTAATGAATTCACTGGTAGGACCTTTCCAAACCGGCATCGCCGATCTGGAAGGACAGGGTCCTTTCTTGATGTTCCATCAAGGCGACGCAAATCGAGCGACCCGCGAGCGCGCACACTGGTGCCTGGAGAGTGTCACGGAAACTGGCGCCCTCGTGGCTGACGCGCGAACCCGCAATCTGTGCCTCGGCGCGTTCCTCGATGAACACGATCTGGACCGCTGCAAAGCGGATGCCCGCGGCTCGCGATTCATCGACAAGTGAATTTTAATGGCCCGGGAAGACGGACAGGCACGAAAGCTGCTTTGTTGCGAATTCTAAGGACTGACATGGGAGGCATCGTTGAGAGCATAGCAAGAAGTTTCCGATTTCCGGCTGAGGGAGAGTGGGGCTTCGCTGGCTCCCTTCCTCGCCTGTGGTTTTTGGCTAAGGGCGTTGGCTGGGGAGCGGAGCATCACGGCTTAGGCTCGCGAACGCGTATCTGGTTTGTGCGCGCGGCGATCGACCGGCTCGGAGCAAACTCATTTTTCGAAGCATCATGAAACACACCAACTCAAAGCGCCGTTCCCGCGGCGTGGCCCAAGCCCGTAAGGAAGAAGTGCCGTCAGCGTGCGAAGCCCGATCAGGCCTGACGCGCCGCAGTTTTCTTTCGCAATCGGCCAGAGGGCTTGGGTTGGGTGCCTTGTTAAGCGGTCTGCCGGCGGGCTGGATCGGATCGGTGTTCGCGAGCGATGCGCCTGAGGTCTCTGAAATCAAGTTCGGAATTATTGCGCTCACCGATTGCTCGCCCTTCGTCGTTGCGCATGAAAAGGGCTTTTTCAAGAAGTATGGCGTCAACGCCGTGATCAACAAGGGCGCCAATTGGGCCGCCATTCGCGATGCGCTCTCCAACGGCGACAACCAGGCGACGCACATGTTACTGGGGATGCCCATCGCCTCAACGATGGGTTTGGCTGGCTCGCCCAGGAAGCCGATGATCATACCTTGGCTGGTCAACCGAAATGGCCAGGCCATTACGCTCGCGAATAAGTTCAAGGGGAAGGTGACGGATGATCCGAAGGCTTTAAAACCGTTTGTTGATGAGGCCAAAGCGGCGGGCACGCCTCTGGCATTCGCCATGACATTTCCCCCCGGCACGCACGCGATGTGGATGCGCTATTTTCTTGGCGCCGGCGGCATCAATCCCGACAACGACACTTCGCTTATCACTGTCCCCCCTCCACAGATGGTCGCTAACATGAAGGTTGGGAAGATGGATGGATTTTGCGTGGGCGAGCCTTGGAACGCCCGCGCCATCGCCGATGACATCGGCTTCACGGGTATCACCTCGCAGGGGATCTGGAAGGATCATCCGGAAAAGGTTTGCGCATTCACGGCCGAATTCGCGGACGCCAATCCGAAGGCGGTGAAGGCTGTGCTCAAGGGTCTCAACGACGCGAGTGTCTGGGGTGATGATTTGGCAAATCGGGCCGAACTTGCGAAAATCGTCTCGGCGCCTTCTTACATCAACTGCGAGCCAGAGGTTATCCTCGGCCGTCTGGAAGGCAAATACCTCTACGGCGACGGGCGCAAGCTGCGGGATCCCAATTACATGATCTTCAGCGAGCGTAATTGCAATTACCCGCAGCCAAAGTACGCCAAATGGTGGCTGACGCAGTTCCGGCGTTGGGGACTCGTGGAAGGCGCACCCGACTACGAGGGGCTTTCCCGACAAGTCATGCGGCCTGATCTCTATGAAGAGGCCATGAAGGAAATCGGCCACACGCATGGCGGGCAGAGCGATGCATCGGAAAGCCTTTTCGACGACGTGATTTTCGATCCAAAGGGCGACCTTGAAGCTTATGCCAGCGGCTTTTCCGTCAAGAACTTGAAGGGTTAGTCCGAATGGATGCCAGCAAGCAGCAGACAAGCGGAAACGGGGCTGGCGGGCCAGCCGCTGGCGATTCCACCTGCATTTCTGCGTCAAGGGGCTTGGATCTATCGTCGCTCGTCGCGCGCGGGAGGCCGGTGGAGGTTGCTGAGGCCGGCGAGCCGGAGGTCGGGCAGCTCACGTTTGGCATCCTTCCTTTGACGGACTGCGCGCCGATTGTCGTCGCGCATGCAAAAGGGTTTTTTCCAAGGCAGGGGATCGAGTCAAGCGTGAAGAAGTTTTGGAGCTGGACGGCGAGCCGCGACGGATTGATGCGTGGCGAGGCGCAGGCGGCCCAGATGCTTTTTGGCATGCCCGTGGCCGCAGCCGTCGGCAAGCTTGGCACGGAGCACAAACCGCTCGTGATCCCATGGATTCTGAATCGCAACGGCCAGGCCATTACGGTCTCGGTAAGGCATCGCGAAGTTCTCAGCTCCGATGCGCGTGATCTCAAAGCTCTCGCGCAGGAGCGTCGCGACAAGGGCCGCCCGATGGTGTTTGCGATGACCCTCCAGCCGGGCACCCATGCCATGTGGTTGCGGTATTGGCTGGCGGCCGGAGGAATCAATCCGGACAAGGACGTCGCCCTGATCACGATCCCGCCGCCGATGATGGTTGCAAACATGCGGGCCGGGCGCCTCGATGGCTTTTGCGCCGGCGAGCCGTGGAATGCGAAGGCCGTTGACGAGGGGCTCGGATTTACCGCCATTCTCAGTGAGGAAATCTGGCCCGGCCATCCGGAGAAGGTGCTCGCTTTTGCAGAGGAATTCGCCGAGAGCCATCCGAATTGCGTGAAAGCCGCGCTCAAGGCGCTGCACGAGGCCAGCATCTGGTGCGACGAAGAATCGAATCGCGATGAACTTGCTGCTCTCCTGGCGGAACCTCCCTATCTCGACTGTCCCGCAAACCTCATCAAGTCCCGCCTTGGTTCGAGCGTGGATTGCGGCAACGGGCGCACGGCCAGCACGTTGCGCGGGATCACTTTTTCCGGCAATGAGTGCAACTATCCTCAGCCGAAGTTTGCCGTCTGGTGGCTGTCGCAATTTCGACGTTGGATGATGCTTCCTTCCCCGCCCGACTATCTGGGCGTGGCCGCGCGGGTGATGCGTCCCGACTATTATGAAGCCGCCATGGCAGAGCTTGGCGTGCCCATCGGGGGAGCGGATTTTGGGCCTGAGGCGCTTTTCGACGGCAGGATCTTCGAGCCTGCCGAGCCCGAAAAATACGCGGCGGATTTTGAGATCACGAGTCTCCAAAAAAAGACGAACCCTTAAGCATCATGAACGAATCCATCCTCAAGAAAATTGATTGGCTGATCCTTCCGGCGATCGGTGTTGCGGTCTGCCTGCTCATCTGGAGCATGATTGCCGGCAAGGAGGTCAGAGAGGAGAAGTTGGATGACTTCGGCGACAAAGTGACCAAGGTGCAGCGCGTTGGAGTCTCGGCTGATCTGCCGTCGCCTGCGGAAACGTGGAGCAAGAGCAAGCCATACATCGTGGAGCCGTTCGCGAAACGGGGCGAACTTGATCAAGGCATTCTAAGTTTTACGTGGCTGTCCTTGAAGCTGGTTGCGCAAGGCTATCTCATCGCCCTGCTCGTCGGGACCCCGATCGGATTTTTCCTGGGCCTTTCCAAGACGTTTTCGAAGATGTTCGATCCGATCTTCCAGGTGCTCCGGCCGGTCTCGCCGCTCGCCTGGCTGCCGCTCGGCATGGTTCTTTTTCTCGGCGCGAAGCTGACCGTCCCGGGTCTTGGGGTGACGTATTCGGCATCCGATCTTGCGGCGATTTTCACGATCGCGATTTGCTCGATGTGGCCGACCGTTCTCAACACGGCCGTTGGCGTCCGGGCCATTCCTCAGGACTATCTCAACGTCGCAAAAGTCCTCAAGCTTTCGAAGACGAAGACGCTTTTCAAAGTGCTCTTGCCCTCGACGCTGCCTTACATGTTCACAGGCTTCCGGCTTTCGCTTGGAATTGCGTGGCTGGTCATCGTGGCCGCGGAGATGCTGACCGGGAAGCCCGGTGTGGGCGGATTTCTTTGGCAGCAGTACAACGCGCTTAGCTACGCGCACATCATCCTGTGCATTCTTACGATCGGCATCGTCGGCTTCGTGCTCGACCGGCTGATGAGCGTGGTCGAGGCACAATTCAAGACCGTCTGAACGATGCTCCTCCTCGAAGTCCAAAACGTTTCCAAAGGCTTTGGGCCAAAAGGAAAACGGAGCGAGGTTCTCGAAGATATCACGCTCGAAGTCGCGCAGGGTGAGTTTGTTGCCATCATCGGCTACTCGGGCGCAGGCAAGACGACGCTCATGTCCCTGTTCGCCGGACTGATCGAGCCGGATTCGGGCTCGATCAAACTGAACGGCAAGGCCATGAAGGGACCCGGTCCGGACCGTGGAATAGTGTTTCAGAACTATTCTCTGCTTCCCTGGCTGACAGTTTACGAAAACATCGCCCTCGCGGTGGATCAGGTGTTTCCTGAGTGGACTTCGGGACAGCGCCGCGAGCACATCGAAAAGCAGATTGCGATGGTGAATCTGACGCCTGCGCGCCACAAGGTTCCTCGCGAGCTTTCCGGGGGCATGCGGCAGCGGGTGTCGGTCGCGCGCGCCCTTTCGCTCAGGCCCGATATCCTTCTGCTCGACGAGCCGCTCAGCGCGCTTGATGCGCTGACCCGGGCCAATCTGCAGGATGAGATCAACCGAATCTGCCAGGAAGAGAAGAAGACGGTCATTCTGATCACCAACGATCCCGATGAAGCCATTCTCCTCGCGGACCGCGTTATCCCGCTCACGGCCGGACCGCGCGCCACCCTAGGGCCTTCGATTCCCGTGACGATCCCTCGTCCGCGCTCCCGCACCTTAATCAATGGAAGTTACGATTTTAAGCAGACGCGAAATGAGGTCATCGACTATTTGCTCATGGCAACCGACACGCGGAAGGTGGCGATGAGCCGGAAGCTCGTTCTACCGGACCTCTTGCCCGAAGATCTCAACGAACCTCGCTCGCTGATGAGCACCAAGCGCAGGCCGCGACGCCGCAGCGAGGAGAAGCGTGAAACCGTGGAAGTGACCGTATGAGCGATCGGGCTTATCTCGAACTCTGGGATCTGACCAAGAGCTATCCGTCGCCCAACGGGGAGGCGGTTATCGTCAGAGACGTGAGTTTCAAGTTCTGCAAAGGGGAGTTTGTGACGATCATCGGCCACTCGGGCTGCGGGAAATCCACGATTCTTATGATGGTGGCGGGCCTAAGCACGGTGACCGCGGGGGGCATCATCCTGGCGGGAAAGGAGCTCAACGGCCCGGGGCCAGATCGCGGCGTGGTCTTCCAGGCTCCATCGCTTCTTCCCTGGATGACGGCGTTCGAAAACGTGATGCTTGGCGTGGATCAGGTATTCTTTACCGCGGAGGCTCGCGAGCGCGCCCTCATCGCAGAATATTACCTCACGCTGGTCGGGCTGGGCGAATCCATGCACAAGCTCCCGGCTGAACTTTCCCAAGGGATGCGGCAGCGGGTCGGAATTGCGCGCGCCTTCGCCCTCTCTCCGAAGATGCTCTTGCTGGACGAGCCTTTCGGCATGCTTGATTCCCTCACGCGGTACGAGCTCCAGGACGTATTGATCAGGCTTTGGCGCCGCGAGCGGATCACGGCGATGATGGTTACGCACGACGTCGACGAAGCGCTCTTCCTCAGCGATCGCATTATCTGCATGACCGACGGACCAGCCGCGGGCATCGGCGAGATCATGGAAGTGGATTTTCCTCGTCCTCGTTTTCGCAAGGAAGTGATGGAGCATCCGGATTACTACAAACTCCGGGCGCACCTCATCGAATTTCTCGAAGTGCGCGCGCATCATCGCCCGGGCGAAGGCAAAAGAACCGACGATGGCGGCACGATCGCCTCTCCCAAGGAGCCTCAACCTGCCGTGGCTGCCACCTCGCCGCCCTGAATTGCGCCATGACGAAGATTCCCGTCATTCCTGAGACCGCGCCATTTGATGCCATGCAACGCATGTGGCTTAACGGTTTTCTGGCGGGATTGTTCAGTTCGGAGACCGGTCCCGTGGTCGCTCCGGCGCCTGCCGCGTCGCTCTCCCGCGGCCCGCTATTGTTCCTGTTTGGCTCGCAAACCGGGAGTGCCGAGGGTCTCGCGAAGCGGTTCGCAAAGGATGCCAAGACGCAGGGTTTCGAAACGCGGGTCGTGGGAATGGAGAGCCACGCGACAATCGATCTCACCAAGGAAAAGCGGGTTGCGATCGTCACGAGCACCTATGGCGACGGTGAAATGCCCGACAATGCCCAGACATTTTGGGATTACTTGAAAAATGGATCCGCTCCGCGCCTCGAGAACCTCGAATTTTCCGTTCTTGCCCTCGGCGACCGCAACTATGTCCAGTTTTGCGAGGCGGGCAAAGCTTTCGACGCGCGCCTCGAGGAGCTCGGCGCCAAACGAATGCATCCGCGGACCGATTGTGATGTCGAGTACGAAGGTCCCTCCGGCGAGTGGTTCGCAGGCTTGATGAAATCGATGGAAGGAAGCGCTGCGCCGCAACCCGATGCAGGCGCTCAGGCTGCCGCGACCGATGTCGCGACGTCTGCCGAGACCGCGACGACCACGCCATCCTTCGGGAAAGCCAATCCGTTTCCCGCTATTCTGAAAACCAATCGCGTGTTGAATGCGCCCGGCTCTGCGAAGGAGACGCGACATCTCGAGATCGTCCTGGAAGGTTCGGGCCTCGAGTATGAGGTGGGGGATGCGCTGGGGGTTGTGCCGACGAACTGCCCTGATTTTGTGCGGGAGATCCTTGGCGCGGCCGGACTTGACGGCGAGGAGGCCGTCAAGGCGCCGGACGGCAACGAAATGCCGCTGAGGCTTGCCCTCCTGCAAAAATTTGATCTGAAACCCTTCCTGTCCGATCTGCCGGGGAAGGCTGCCTCCGCGGCAGAATTTGCCGCCCCGCTGCGCAAGCTTCAACCGCGCCTCTATTCGATTTCATCGAGTCCCAAGGCGCATCCGGGCGAGGTCCATCTCACCGTGGCGATTGTTCGATACACATTGAATGACAGGCCGCGCAAAGGCGTTTGCTCGACGTTCTTCGCGGACCGAGTCGGCTCGGACACGAAGGTCCCTGTTTTTGTTCACAAGTCCCCGAGTTTCAAGCTGCCCGAGGACGGATCGAAACCCACCATCATGGTCGGTCCCGGGACTGGCATCGCACCGTTTCGGGCGTTTCTTGAAGAGCGCCGCGCCGTCGGCGCCCGCGGAAGAAACTGGCTCTTCTTCGGCGACCAAAAAGCTGCGTCCGATTTTCTTTATCGCGAGGAGCTGGAAGCGATGCAGAGGGATGGCTTTCTGACAAGGCTCGACACCGCATTCTCGCGCGATCAGGCAGAGAAGATCTACGTCCAGAATCGGATGGTCGAAAACGCGGGCGAGATCTGGTCCTGGCTTCAGGAGGGTGGATACTTTTATGTCTGCGGCGATGCGAAGCGCATGGCGAAGGACGTCGATTCGGCCTTGCACAAGATCGCCGAAACAGCCGGAACTCTTACCCCGGAACAGGCGGTGGACTACGTGAAGCAACTCAAGACCGAAAAGCGATATCTGCGCGATGTCTACTGACCAAAAGAGTTGCGAACTCTCTTCCCGGGAACGGTCCGCATGACCATGACACCGATCAAGGAAATAGCGGGAGCGCCGCTCAACGAAGAGCAGACGACGTATTTGACCGGTTTTTTCGCCGGCATGCAGCAGCGAGCGGCGGTCTTCGCGGATTTCCTGTCCGAATACCAGGACGCCTCGGCCAATGCCGCGAAGAAGGACGAAAACGAAGAGGAGGTTTCGATCATTGCTGAAGAGCGGATCAAGAACGAGGAGCATCCCCTCGACTCCTACTACCGGCTCCTCGAAAACTCGCGCACGAACAAGGCGCCAGACAAGGAGGAAACCTTCCGGTTCAAATGGAACGGACTGTTTTTCTTGACGCCCGTGAAGGACGCCTTCATGGCGCGACTGCGCATTCCCGGTGGAACGCTCAAGACGTTTCAACTTCGCGGCCTTGCGCAAACGGCGAAGGATCTGACGACTGGTTATTGCCAGATCACCACGCGAGCGAATTTTCAGCTCCGGCTCATTCAGCCCAAGGACGCGCCCGAGGTGCTTCGGCGAATCCAATCGATCGGCCTGCACACGCGCGGAGCGGGTGCCGACAACATCCGTAACCTCACTTCGAACCCGACCGCAGGAATCGATCCCAAGGAGATAATCGACTGCACGCCGTACCTCCACGAGCTCGCCGACTTCATTATCTCGCACCGGGAGTTTTACAACCTTCCGCGCAAGTTCAACATCGCATTCGATGGGGGAGGACTCATCGGATCGGTCGAGGACACCAATGACATCGGCGCCAAGGCCGTGTCGATCGACGGCCAGGTCTATTTCCGAATTCTCCTGGGCGGCGCCACCGGTCACAAGTCGTTTGCCCGCGACTTAGGGGTGATCGTTCCTCCGAAGGACATCGTGAAAGCGATGGTCGCGGTCGTTCGTGTTTACATCAGAAATGGCAACCGGGGCGATCGCAAGAAGGCGCGCCTCAAGCACCTTCTCGACAAATGGACCATGGAGGAGTACCTGGCCGAGACGGAGAAAGTCCTTGGCACCGGGCTGACCCACCGGGCGTTGGATCCGGCCACGATCATCTATCCCTGCGCCGATCTTCCGCATAGCCATGTGGGCGCCTATCCGCAAAAACAAGAGGGACTTTATTATCTTGGTGTGGCCTCGCCGGTGGGTCAGATCACGCCGGCGCAAATCTTCCGGATCGCGGATCTCGCGGACAACTACGGATCGGGCGAGATTCGGCTCACCGTCTGGCAAAACTTTATCATTCCCAATATTCCGGAGGCCTATCTCGAAACCGTCAAGAAGGCCGTCCGCAAGATGGGGTTTGATTATCAGCAGTCGAATATTGCGAGCGGCGTCATTGCTTGCACGGGAAACCGCTACTGCAAGTTTTCTTCAACCGACACCAAGGGCCATGCGCTTAACCTGATCAAGTATCTTGAAAAGCGGATAAAACTCGACGCGCCGGTTAATATCCACTTCACGGGATGTCCGAATTCCTGCGCCCAGCATTACATGGGCGACATCGGCATGCTCGGAGCCAAGACGCGGGACGGTCGAGAGGCCTATCACGTCTTCGTGGGCGGCGGGTTCGGAAACAACGCGGCCTGTGGCAGGCAGATTTATCAGGCCCTTCCCTTTGATGAGCTCAATGGGGCGGTGGAAAAGATCCTTCTCGCATATCTTAATCACCGCCAGCCCGGCGAATCGTTCAAGTCATTTACCACGCGCCATGACGTCAACGGCCTGCAGGTGCTTTTCCAGGAATGAGCGGCATCATTCTTGAAGCCAATCTCATCGACGAGCTCCTTGCCGAGCAGAATCGGCTCACCCCCGTCGAACGCTTCGCCAAAAGGCATGACGGCGCGGGCCTTCCCGCGCAGTCCCGCTACTATCGCGACCTGATCCCATCGTCCAAGCCAGGCCGCGGCCAGCAGTATGCGTTCGCGGTGAATCTCGACGTCTGCACCGGCTGCAAGGCATGCGTCAGCGCCTGTCACTCGCTGAACGGGCTCGAAGAGAATGAAACCTGGCGGGACGTCGGATTGATCACGGGGGCCGGCGAGGCTGGGGAGCCATACCTCCAAACTGTGACCACGGCGTGCCATCATTGTCTCGAACCTGCGTGCCTCGAAGGCTGCCCGGTTCTGGCGTATGACAAGAATCCCGAAACGGGAATCGTGCGGCATCTCGATGATCAATGCATAGGCTGCCAGTACTGCACGATGAAGTGCCCGTATGACGTGCCGAAGTATTCGCATCGGCTTGGCATCGTGCGGAAGTGCGACATGTGCACGGACCGTCTGGCCGTCGGCGAGGCCCCCGCGTGCGTGCAAGCGTGCCCGCACGAAGCAATTTCGATCCGGCTCGTTGACGTGGCGGAGGTCAGCGCAGCATCGCAGCCAGGGGCGCAGATCGTCCCCGGCGCGTTCGATTCGGAATACACGAAGCCCACGACGCAATATTTCTCGAGCAAGCGCATCCCGCCGAATTCGGAACCAGCCGACGCGCACGTCCTGCGGCTTGAGCACGCGCATTGGCCGTTGATCATCATGCTGCTTCTCTCGCAGATGGCCGCGGGGATTTTTCTCACGCTTGCGGCGATGCGAGCCGCCGGCGGCGGACCGTTCGGGGCGGCGCCCCTGGCGACTTTTGGATTTCTGGGGCTGAATGCGGGCCTGACAGCATCTCTGTTTCACCTTGGCCGCCCCCTGGGGGCGTGGAGATTCTTCCTTGGGCTGCGCACATCGTGGATGAGCCGGGAAATTCTGGCATTCGGACTTTTCGCAGGAGCCGCATTTGCCGCGATGGCGCTCTGCTGGGTGCTTCCCGCTTCGCCGCTGGAGCTGGCGGGTTTGACGGGTGCTGCGGCGATGGGCCTGCTGGCGGTTTTCACTTCGGTAATGATCTACGCCGACACTCGTCGCGCCTTCTGGGCGCTGCCGCTGACCGCGACGCGGTTCTACGGCGCCACGCTGCTTCTGGGCGCGACGGCGACCGCAACCGTAATGAGCTGGATGGAACTGTTCGGGACGGCGCACCTCGCCTCGGCGATCCGCATCTCGGTCATCATTTCGCTAACGGTCCGGGCGCTCCTTCTTGGGTGGGAACTTTGGAGGGCCTGGCAGAGCCTGAGCGATGCCTCGAATCCTTGCCATCGCTCCGAGCAAACGATCCGTGTCTTGCTGCCGTGGTTGATGCCCGCGCGCCTTGCGCTTTTCTTTCTCGCAAGCTTTTTCTCCATCCTGGCGATCTCCTCGAGTGGAGCCGTCCCAGCGATCGTGATGAGTTTGGCGCTGGTCCTCACCTTCGCAGCGCAGCTTCTAGAACGGTTCAGCTTCTTCGCTGCGGTGACCGCACCGCGCATGCCTGGAGGCATATGACCCCGCAGGCAAAAGTCCGCGAAGAGAAGCGTAGTGGTCTCCTCGCGGGACTCGGGTCCTTGCGCGATGGCGTTGCGATTCGCGCCTGGAAGGGACCACTAACCGAAGAGCTGATTCGCAATCCCGGAAAGTTCGGCCTTGGGCAGGTGCCGGCACGCCTGGCGCCGGATGCAACGACGACCATGGTTTGCGGCTTTTGCTCGACGGGATGCGGCTTGAACATTCACATGCGCGACGGGCAGGCGGTCAACCTTAGCGCCGATACCAGCTATCCCGTTAACCTTGGAATGGCCTGTCCGAAGGGATGGGAGGCCCTCACGCCTTTGTCGGCGCCGGATCGAGGGACGACTCCGCTGATCAGAGCCGCCCGCGGCTCCTCCCTCGAGCCTTGCGATTGGGAGCGCGCCTTGGTCTTGTTTTGCGAGAGGTTCAAAGAAGTTCAGACCAGGCACGGCCCTGAGTCCGTTGCTTTTCTGAGCACGGGACAGATTACCACCGAGGAGATGGCCTTCCTCGGATGCCTTTTCAAGTTCGGCATGGGATTCGTGCATTGCGATAGCAACACCCGGCAATGCATGGCGACGTCGCATGTCGCTTACAAAGAGTCGTTCGGCTTTGACGCGCCCCCGTTCACCTACGCGGATTTTGAGCAATCCGACGTGCTGGTCTTCGTCGGGGCGAATCCGTGTCTGGCTCATCCCATCATGTGGCAGCGGGTGATGCGCAATCCGAACAAGCCCGAGATCCTGGTGGTGGACCCTCGCACCACGGAAACCGCCATGGCGGCGACGCAACACTATGCCATTCGGCCGAAATCCGATCTCGTGCTCCTTTACGGGATCGCCCATCTTCTCATCACCAATGGGCGGATCGACCGCCAATTCATCGAAGCCCACACGTCGCGCTTCGAAGACTTTGCCCGATTCGTTGCGAGTTTTCCATCGGACCGGGTCTGTGATGAAACGGGATTGCGACCGGAGGAATTGGAGCGATTCGCCAGGACGATCGCGAATGGCTCCCGCGTTTCGTTCTGGTGGACGATGGGCGTCAATCAGGGTCACGAATCAACCCGCACGGCCCAGGCGATCATCAATCTTGCCCTGATGACGGGAAATATTGGCCGTCCAGGCACGGGCGCCAACTCGATCACCGGCCAGTGCAATGCGATGGGTTCGCGGCTATTTGCCAATATTACGAGCCTCCTTGGCGGACATGATGCCAACGACGAGACCGATCGTGTCAAGATCTCGAGGATCCTCGGAATCGGCGAGGATGCCATTCCGCGTCAGCCGTCGCTTGCCTACGACCAGATTGTGGAGGGTATCGCCGGAGGAAAGATCAAAGGTCTCTGGGTGATCGCGACGAACTCTTCCCATTCCTGGATTCATCAGGGCGAGTTTAATCGCGTCCTGGAGAAGCTGGATTTTCTTGTTGTGCAGGACATGTATCCGACAACCGAGACGGCGCGCTATGCGGACTTGTACCTGCCCGCGGCTGGGTGGGGGGAGAAGGAAGGTACGCTGATCAACTCGGAGCGTCGCATCGGGTTGGTCAAGAAAGTGCGCCGGGCACCTGGGCAAGCTCTCTCCGACTTTCACATTTGCCAGCTCATTGCCCACTATTGGGGTTGCGGAGGGATGTTTGCCCGGTGGTCGTCGCCGGAGGCGGTTTTTCAGATGCTCAAAAAGGTATCGCACGAAATGCCCAATGACATCACAGGCATCCGCGACTACCGAATGATCGACGAATGCGGCGGAATCCAATGGCCGCTTAGCGAATCGGACGCTCCGCAGGGGCAGGGCCCGGAAGCCCGGCTTCCTTCCGAGAGACGGTTGTTTGAGGATGGCCGCTTCTTTACCGATGATGGCAGAGCCCGTTTTCTCTTCGAGGAACCGCGCCAAGCGCCAGAGCAGCCGGACGCCGACTACCCGTTCCTTCTCCTAACCGGACGCGGAACGTCCTCGCAGTGGCATACCAACACGCGCACCGGAAAATCGGATGTGCTGCGCAAGCTTTATCCGAGGGAGTGCTATGTTGAGGTCAATCCACGGGATGCCCAAAGACTTCGAATTCAAAGAAACTTCCTTGTCAGAATTTCTTCTCGCCGCGCCGAGATTCGGGCGACCGCGTTTGTGACCCCTACTGTTCAAGAGGGTCAGCTTTTCATCCCAATGCACTATCACGAAGTGAACCGCCTGACATTTCCGGCCTTCGATGCCTACTCGCGCCAGCCCTCCTACAAGGCTTGTGCCGTGAGGATTGAGCCGCTGCGAAACGACGCGAGGAAATCCTGATGGACCGCGGAT
Organism: uncultured Verrucomicrobiae bacterium; assembly: GCA_963731945.1. Lineage (GTDB taxonomy): Bacteria > Verrucomicrobiota > Verrucomicrobiia > Chthoniobacterales > Terrimicrobiaceae > DASTFP01. The sequence goes on from CAVSXN010000016.1 coordinate 374,912, forward strand.
TCCGCGGATGAACGCCGATGACGGTTGCAGCTCCGGTCCCGGGCATAGGTCCATACAGGCCGCACTAAGGAGCGGATTTCGGGCTCGCGTCAACATCCTCCGGCGAGTTCCAGTTTTCGAAGAGCGCTCTGTTCGCCGGCTCGATTTCCAATGCCTTCATGAACCCGGAAGGCAAAGCCTCACGAATAAGGTGTTGAAACGACCGATCATTGCCGGCCAGGATCTGTTCAACGAGCGGGAGGATTTTGACCGGATACGCGGCGGCGGCGCCGTGATAAAACCCCTCGAAATACGGGACGACACCGGCCGGCCCCGCTTGGTCGAGCAAGAAGCCTAGAAAGTCCGCTGTCATCGCCGGCATATCCACCGCAAGCGTGATCAGAAAACTTTCTCGCGTCAGGCTTAAGGCGGCTTGCAAACCGCCCAGCGGACCGGTGTCCGGAGATCGGTCATGCACAAAGGTCCAGGAACCGGACGGGAATTCCATACCCGCCGGAACAGAGAAAAAAATCTGACTGGGACTAAGCTGGATGAGCTTCTTCATCTGAAAGAGCCAGAGCGGGCTTCCCTGGTAGTCGAGCAATGCCTTGCTCGTTCCCATCCGCGTCGATCGGCCTCCGGCCATCAAGACGGCGGCAATCCTCCTCACGCGACCTCAACCCGCAGGAGCCCGTCGGTGAGAATTTTTGCCCGAAGGCCGCCGCGGCCCTTCATGGCCGCTTCGGCGCCCGCGCAAAATGCCTGATTCATCCACTGGCATGGCGCCGACTCCTGCGTCCCCTCGAAGAGCACACCCTGGAGCTCGAACTCTTTGCCGATCCAATCGTTGAGATTGACTCCGCGCGTCACGACATTGCGCCGGAAGACGCCAGGATTCTTGTCAGTGACGGAAAAGCGACGGCACAAGCCGTCATAGGTCTCCCAGGCGAAAAAGGTGATCTGGCCCTTGTAGTCATCCTTGTAGTCAAAGAAGCGGTCGCCGGCGAGTCCCTTTCCGGCGATGCACTCGACGTGTGGGACCGAAATCATGGGATGTTCACCGGCCGCCTGGCCATAGCGCCCGTAGAAGTTGTGTCCGGGCGAAACGTAAATCCGAGCAATCCGCGGGACCGCAGCCATAGGCAAAGTGTATCCAAATCGGCGGAGATTTCGCGATTTTTCTTGTGTCTTCTTCGCCAGCGGGCGGTGAGGAGAAGATTCGTCCGGAGTGGAGCAGCCTGGTCGCCGGGGCGCGCTGCTCATCCGATGGGCAACTTTCTCGGGAACAGAAGCCTGTGACCGGTGCGCCGCGGCGCGAACTAAGGTGTCGCGGCGCTTATCCTGACGCGGCGGTGTCCGATACCGCGGAGTGAACGATCCGCCTTATCATAAAGTGCCGGGGTCCGTCGTTGGGTCGTTCATGAAATTTTTTGTGCCAGCCAACGATTGTCGTGCGTATAATATACCGAGGGTTGTATGGGAAAGACGTTGCTTTGGATCGAGTCTGGGGGATGCAGTGGTGAATCGATGGCGATATTAGGTTTGGATGGCCCCTTCGTCTTAGAAGGTTACAACCTTGCGCAATTCTTAGAGGATGAAGGGGTTCGTCTTCTTTGGCACCCGTCGCTATCTTTGGAATCTCCGCTGCAACTCTTGAGCATCGTTGACTCCATCGTTTGCGGGAAAGAGGAACTCACGCTGTTTTGTGTCGAGGGGAGCGTGATCAATGGCCCAAATGGAACGGGGATGTATGACTCCATCCACGGCAAACCGAAGCGAGACCTCATCGCCGCGCTTTGTCATCAAGCCGAGTACGTTCTCGCGATGGGAACCTGTGCGGCGTTCGGGGGAATACCGGCGGCGCCGCCGAATCCGACGGATTCGAGCGGACTTCAATTCAGTCTCGATAAGCCCGGTGGTCTATTGAGTCCTGAATGGCGCTCTCGAGCGGGATTTCCAGTTTTCAATTTATCGGGCTGCCCGGTGGATGCCGTGACGATGCTCAGAACAATGAGTTTGATTATTAACGGCGCGCCTCCGGCGCTGGATACGCTGAATCGTCCCTGCACCGTCCGGCCGTGCCTGTCAGACGAATCGCGCAGGAAGTGCCGCACAGCCGAGAAAGTGGGATACAGCTGCTACAATTGTATTGGCGCAAGATTTCCCATCAACAAGCGGCTGTTTCGCCATGCGGGATCCTGTCAATCGGAAGCTGGATCCCCGGCGGCAGGAGAAGCCGTCTGTGCAACCGTGTCGGCTTGAAAGGCATCAAGGAGGTTATCAGTTGAGCAGGCGATTCATTCAACTGGAGATGAACCGGGTTGAGGGCGACCTTCAGATCAAACTTGAGGTCGAGGCGAACACAGTCACCGATGCTTGGTGTATCGGCTCTATGTATCGGGGATATGAGCAGATTCTGGTTGGGAGGGAACCGACCGATGCGCTTGTGATCGGACCCCGCATCTGTGGGATATGCAGTACATCTCAATTGTACGCGGCAACTCTGGCCCTTGAAGATGCGAGCAAGATTCCGGTTGCACCCAACGGCACCCGGATTCGTAACTTGTGCCTGATGGCCGAAGCCGTGATGAGCGACGCGAGGCACACATTCTTGATGTTTGCTCCGGACTTCTGCAACTCCGTCTATAAGAAGCACCCGCTTTATGAAGCGATGCTCGCGGCCTTTGAGCCGCCCTTTAGAGGGCGGCTGGCTCGCGAAACCGTACAAAGTTCAAAACATATTCTACGGGTGATACTTGAATTTGGCGGACAATGGCCCCATGCAACGTATATGATGCCTGGCGGAGTTACCTGTCCGCTGACGCGTGAGAAACTTAGCGGCTGCCTCGCGACCATTGAGGCCTATGTCGAATGGTACGAGAGAATAGTCTTGGGATGTTCCACCGACCGTTGGCTATCGCTGAGGAACGTCGACGACTTCAATAGTTGGTTGGAGGAAAGCGAGAATCATCAGAACAGCGGCGTTGGGTTGATCGCGCGATTTGGGCGGTCAATCGAATTGCAGAAATTAGGCAAGGGCGCGTCCAATTTGTTAAGTGCCGGCTGCTACTATGATCCAGAGAGATGGCAGCCTCCGTATGACGAGCGAAACGTGTTAGTTCCGGGAGGCTTCTACGACGCAGAAACGAAGGAAGTATCACCTTTCTCCCATCTCGAGATCACCGAGCATGTTCGCCATTCATGGTTCAAGGACTACGGTGGGGGACGACACCCGTGGGAGGGGGCGACGATCCCGGATTATCGGCCCGATAGCGATAGATACTCGTTCGCCAAGGCTCCGCGCTACAGGGGAAAGGTGGTTCAATTGGGTCCGTTAGCCGAATTGGTAATCGCCGGGGACCCACTGATCACCTCATTCTTCCAGGCCGACGGGCCGAATACCTGGCTCCGGCAGTTCGTGCGACTGCATCGTCCGGTGACCATTCTTCGTCAAATGCGGAAACACGTTGCGGACCTCATCGATAATCTGGATGAACCGACCTTCCTAAAGTCTGAAGCTCGACCAGAGGGGATCGGCTATGGGTTTGTCAATGCCGCCCGCGGCAGTTTGGGCCATTGGCTGCAGACAGCCGGCGGCAAGATCAAAAATTATCAAGTGATCACCCCTACGACGTGGAACGGTTCACCGCGCGACTCCTCGGGAAGGCGCGGTCACTGGGAGGAAAGTTTCGTCGGACTTGAGATCAAGGACTTGGATAACCCGGTGGAAGTGGGTCATCTGATTCGTTCGCACGATGCATGCCTGGTCTGTACGGTGCACTTCGCCAGGACTGGAAGACGGGTCACCTACCAGACCTGATGCAAAACGTAATCTGCTTTGGGAATTTATGGCGAGGAGACGATGGTTTCGGTATCCATGTTTTTCGCAAGCTGAGCGAGGCCTGTGTTCTGCCGCGCAACGCCAGACTAATCGAAGCAGGCGTCGCCGGCTTGCAAGCGCTCCCCTACTTTGAGGGCTGCCGAAAAGCGATCCTCGTGGATGGTCTCAGGTCGGCCGGGAAGGTTGGGAGTGTTCATCGTCTTGATGCGAAAGATATTAGTGATCCGGATACGGTATTCAGCCTTCACAATTTCGGCGTGAATCACCTTCTCAATTTGTTGCCAGCCTATTTGGGCGAGACGGCTGCCGTGCCCGACATCGTCGTGATTGGGGCCGAGGTGAGCTTAACTTTTCGTTTGTCCGACAAGCTGACACCGATTCTCGCGGCCAGCCTGAATGAGACGGTCGAGCGCATAATTCACGAATGCACGAGCTAAGCCTCATGGAATCGGTGTTGAGGATGATGGAAGCGCAGGCGGTTGCGAAAAAGTTTCGGCGCGTGATCAACGTCTGCCTGGGCGTGGGAGAGTTGTCCAATGTTGAGGTTGAAGCGTTGGTCTTTTGTTTTGAGATCGCGAAACGAGGGTCGCTTGCCCACAATGCAAGCCTTTGCATTCACACGATTCCCGGGGAAGCATGGTGCGAGAAATGCAAGAGGACCGTTCATATTGCAGTCCGAACCGACGCGTGTCCTTGCTGCGGGATTTGGGGACTTGCGGTCACCGACGGCGACCAGATCACCCTCAGAGAATTGGAGGTGGAATAGATGTGCGCCAAATGCGGATGCTCCGAAAACGAGGTAGCGACACGCTCGCAGCGGCTCGTCGCCAGTGCTCATGACCATAAGCATCACGACGATCACAATGGCCACGCGCACGGTGGCTTGCATTCGCATGCCCGTCGCCATGGACATGAGGGAGTTCGCATCCTGAAACTAGGAACGAGTGTCTTCGAGGAGAACGCGAAGCATGCGGACGAGAATCGTCGTTATCTTCGCGAGCGTTCGGTGCGGATGCTCAATTTGGTGTCCAGCCCCGGTGCCGGAAAGACGACGTTGCTTGCCAGGTCAATCGAAGACCTGAAACACCACTTTGCTATTTCGGTCATCGAGGGAGATCAACAGACGAGCCGTGATGCGGAACGGATTGCGGCAACTGGCATTGCAGTCGTCCAAATCAACACCGGCAAGGCCTGCCACCTCGATGCGCAGATGGTTGGTCGTGCCTTGGAGGCACTGGACATCGCGAAAGGAAGCATTCTCTTTGTCGAAAATGTGGGAAATCTCGTTTGTCCGGCCGAGTTCGACCTCGGCGAGGAGAAAAGAGTGGCGATGATCTCGGTGACCGAAGGCGATGATAAGCCTTTGAAATATCCGAGTATCTTCGCCTCATCCGATCTGATGATCATAACGAAAACCGATCTGTTGCCGTATGTAGATTTTGATCCGGAGGCGTGCATCCGGTATGCAAAGCGCCTGAAGCCATCCATGGAGATAATCAAGACATCGGCGAAAACAGGCGAGGGGTTGGAGCAATGGTATCGTTGGGTCGGCGCCAGGCTTATGGCAACGCCACGCGGAGCCAGGCAGAGTGTTTAGGTCGCCCCATCGCCGCGCAGGCAAGTCCCGAGACTCGTCTTGCCTCAACTGTTCCGACGCGCTCCTGTCTTTGGTGGAATCGATCCGGATTGGGGAAACTAACTACTGCGGATTTCCCTATGGAGCAGGTGTTTCGGCGATTTTGCCAAACAAGGGCGGGAACCTCGCCCGGAGAAATTCGGAGGAGAACGGCGGCAATTTCCAGGTGAATCTGCGCGTCGCGTGGCAAACTCCCAGGACGGGCATACGCATGAACGAGCGGGAGTATCTTGAGGCGCAGCGCTCGCTGTTCGCGTCGTTGGCGTTCGGTTCGGCAACGGCGACGGTCGTTCCTGTGCGGAAGGAGTATGCGAACGCCGCGATGTGCCTGACTGTTGTGCATCTCCTGCGAGAGCAGCTGGCGACTGATATTTCCAGGGAGATCATCGAGCCGCTGCGAGAAACGACTAAGCAGCACTATTGGTATCCGGCGCATGACCTGCATCTGACGCTCAAGAACGTGAGAAATGCGCGCCCGGATCGCGTGTACTCCTTCGATGAGGTGGAGCGGGCGGTCACAGCCGTCGAGCGGGCTTCGCGCAAAATCGAACCCCTTGACTTCGCGATTCACGGGCCCATCTGCTTTCCCACAAGCATCGTCCTGCGCGCTTACGGATCACTCAAGCACCGCGATGCCGTTCGAGTGCTCGACCGGGAGCTTACTTTGGCGGAAATCCCGGACGACAAGACTTACGCTTCGGACGAGATTTATCTAGGGAACATCACGATCTGTCGGTTGACCGGACCGCTCACGGAGGAATTTCGGCAAGCTGTCGCGGATTGCGAGCATCGCTTTCTCGGGACGTACCGCGTCCAAACCGTGCAACTCATTCAATGCGACGAAGTCTGCAGCGCAGGCTCAAGGCGAGTGCATTCATCGTTCCGACTTGGGACATGACCGCGACAGGAAGCGGGTCGCCCATCTAGGGGTTGAGACCTCTCATTTCCTGCTTCGAAGAACTTCCCGGCCAAGAATCCTCTCTATGAATCCTGGCGGGATCTGATAGAGCTCTGTTCGGCCAGGCGCGATGCGACCCGAAATGCAGATGAGAATCTCGTTGCACGAGCGACAAGCTTTGCCAAGTCGAACGTGGTTCGGTTCCTGGTGGTTGACAGCCGTGGCGTGCCAGTGGAAAGAACGGAGAGTCTATGAGTTCATTATACAAGCCTTTGGGCTACACCACCGTTTCACCCTACCTGATTGTGAACGGGGCCAGCCAAACGATCGACTTCCTCGCCCGTGTCTTCGGTGCGGTCGAACTGTGTCGGGTTCCAGATTCAACCGGTAAGCTCAGGCACGCCGAAGTCCGTATTGATGATACGGTGGTGATGATCTCAGATGGCGCAGAGGGTTGGCCCCCGATCCCGTCCCACGTGCACGTTTATGTCTCGGAGGTCGACGCCGTTTACCGACGGGCCCTTGAGGCGGGCGCAACATCGGTGCAGGAACCGGTGAAGAAAGACGACGCGGACAAACGTGGCGGGGTGAAGGATTCGGGAGGGACAACGTGGTGGATCGCAACCAAGGTGGAATCGTGAGCGTGGCAACGTCTCGGCGTGCTCCTTCACTGGGGCAGTCAGTCAGTGAAAACTGAACAGCCTCATCTCAAGCTTGCCAAAGAAGTCGCCGATCTCTTCGCTTCGCTGCCGCATGTCGAAGCCGTTGCGTTGGGCGGATCTTACCGAGGTGGGCGCGGCAATTCGGACAGCGCTTCAGACCTTGATCTGTATATCTACACACGAGGGGAGATTCCCCTCGAAGCCCGCGCCGCCATCGTCGCTCAGACCGGGGGTGCCACGGAATCCAGCTTAAACCTTAACTACTGGGGAGCGGGCGACGAATGGTTAAACGCGCCCACCGGTATCGAGATCGACATCGTTTATTTCGATGCAGGCTGGATGAAAGAGCAAATCTCCCGCGTCGTTGAAAACCATCAGGCCAGCCTTGGCTATACAACTTGCTTTTGGCACACCATCCGCCACTCGATGGTCTTCTTTGACCCAAACGGCTGGTTCGCGAAACTCCAAACGCGGTGCCTTGTTGAATATCCGGAAAGCCTGCGTCAGAACATCATTGCGCTCAATCATCCCATTCTCCGCGGCGTCATCCCGGCGTACGCCAGCCAACTTGGGAAGGCGGTGAAGCGTCATGATTTCGTGAGCGTGAATCACCGTCTCGCCGCCCTGTTTGCGAGCTACTTTGATATCATCTTTGCGGTAAGCCGCCAGTTGCACCCCGGCGAAAAACGCCTCGTGGAGTCGGCGCTTAAGAACTGCCACTCGCTTCCAGTAAACATGAAGACGGACATCCACTCAATTTTGTCGACGATGGTCGTGGATGTTTCGGGCGTCCCTGGACGGGTCACCCTCTTGCTTGATCGTCTGGATCGATTGCTTGAAGATGAGGGGTTCGTGAGCAAGCCGACTTCGTGAACCCATCCTTCCCTGACAAGATAGGAACGCCCCGATTTGGTTAGGCACCCGGTTTGTAAGACTTCGGTTTTGTCCAGCGCGCGATCGCGTGGTCCGTAGAAAGGCAACCTGGCCTTCGCCAATGAAGGCGAAGCATGCCCATGATAGTCGATTAGGTTTTGGTTTTTCGTTACAGGGGGCGGGAATCTGCGATAGATGATCCTATGTCACTTCCCAATGGGCCGATAACGCCGGCGATTTGGCAGATGTTCCATTGGATAGCCAAGCCAATATCATTCATGCGTGCCTGTGCCCGTCACTACGGCGACTGTTTCACGGCAAGGGTCGGGGAGAGAATGTCTCCCGTCGTGGTCTTCAGCGATCCTCAGGCCCTGCAAATCATTTTAACGGGCGATGATTCCGAGATCTTCGATGCTCCGGGTGAACTCAACGCGCTCTTTGAACCATTTTTGGGGAAGCAATCGGTGATCGGACTGAGCGGCGAGCGTCATCGCAGGGCGCGGCAACTCATGATGCCGCCGCTTCATGGTGAGCGGATGCGCTCCTACGGGCAACTCATCGCTGCGATCACTCAGGACGTGATCCGCGAGTGGATGGTTGGCCAAGCTTTTTCCGTCCGGAAATTCATGCAAGTGATTTCCATGCGGGTGATATTAAAAGCGGTATTTGGCCTGCACGAGGGTCCCCGCCTTAAGAAACTGGAGAAGCTGCTGGCGGCGATTTTGGATGATATGAGCAACCCCCTGAGCGTTAGCCTCCTCTATTTTCCAGGCCTTCGCCAGGATCTGGGACCGCTAAGCCCCTGGGGTAACTTTGTGCGTAAGCGACAAACAATAGATAAGCTCATCTATGATGAGATCGCAGAACGACGAGCGAATGCCAACGCCGCGCGCAACGATATTCTGACGCTGCTCATGTCTGCCCGCGATGGGGAGGGCGAGGCGATGACCGATGTGGAGTTGCGCGACGAGTTGATGACGCTCTTGTTAGCCGGTCATGAAACGACCGCGACCGCTCTCACGTGGACGCTTTACTGGATTCACAAATATCCCTTGGTGCTCGCGCGAATCCTGAAGGAGGTTAAGGCAGTCGAAGACCCCGATGATGCTAACGCGCTCACTCGGTTGCCATATCTGAACGCGGTTTGTTGTGAAAGCTTACGGATTTACCCCGTCGGGATGTTAACGTTTCCACGAGTCGTGAGATCGACCGTCGAGTTGATGGGTCATTCGCTTGAACCCGGCACCGTCGTTGTCGGCTCGATCTACCTGGCGCATCACCGCGAGGAGGTTTATCCAGATCCGGATCAGTTCAAGCCAGAGCGTTTTTTGGAACGCCGATTCTCCCCGTACGAGTATCTCCCTTTCGGCGGGGGCGTCCGGCGTTGCATTGGCATGGCGTTCGCGCAATTTGAAATGAAATTGGTGGTCGCCGGAATCTTGTCGCACTTCGAACTGGCGCTAGCGGATACCGGTTCAGTCCGGCCGGTGCGCCGGGGGTTGACTTCGGGATCATCCCCTGTGCGACTGGTCGTGAAAAACTGCGCCCCGGTTCAACGACGATGATCATTCTCCCAAACTAAAGAGGGGACATTTTTTCGCGCGGTGATCCTGTTACTTCCTTTCGTTTTAGGGTAAGTGTCCTGCTGAGTGCCAATCCCATGCGACTCGGACGCCTTCCTTTTGTGAAGATCTGTTGCATTTCCAGCCGCGAGGAAGCGCGTCTTGGCGTCGCTGCGGGTGCCTCGGCGCTCGGTCTTGTTTCTTCCATGCCCAGCGGGCCGGGCCAGGTCGACGACCAACTCGTCGCCCAGATCGCTGCGGTGGTTCCGCCGCCGGTAGCGACATTTCTGCTGACATGCAAACGGGACGCCGCGGGCATCGTTGAGCAATACCGCGTCTGTCGCACCACAAGCCTTCAGCTGGTCGATCGCGTGCCGCCCGATGAACTCCGTCGAATCAGAGTCGCGCTTCCCGCAATCAAGATCGTTCAAGCGATTCACGTCACCGGACACGAGTCTGTCGAAGAAGCGAAGGCAGTCTCTGGTTTCATCGACGCACTCTTCGGCGGGATATCTGCCGCAAATGCAGAGAAGGCAATCCTGGCGGTGCAACCATTCGGTCTGGACTTGTGCAGTAGTGTCCGCTCCGATGGAATTCTTGACGAATCGAAGCTGAAGGCCTTCTTTTCGGCTCTCTGGTCAATGCAATCGGGGCAACCAATATTCTGATGACAAGACCCGAACTCTGGAAGAAACATGCGGTTTATTGTTTCTGCTTTATTTCGTTGCTGGGCGTCCGCTCGACACTAGGCTGTGAATCGCCGATGACGACCAGGGTGGCCTCCCCCGAAGAGATCCGCGCGTACTTCGAGACCAAGAAGATGAGAATACTCACCTTCCTTGGATACTCCGGCGCCGGCTACGAGGACGAAGCGGCGATGCTTGCGCACGCGGATCAGATTCTGGACAAGTTCGACCCGAAAACGACCATCGTGAACATCGGCGCCACGGCCGAAGGCATTGGCGCTGTCTACAAAGCAGCGAAGCGAAAGGGCTTCCTGACTGCCGGCATCGTCTCGACGCAAGCCAAAGAGGGCGGGGTCGCGCTATCCCCCTGCGTTGACATCGTATTCTTCGTGAAAGATGCCGGTTGGGGCGGCTTCATTGCCGGGACCGAGCGATTGTCTCCTACCTCCCGGGCGCTTGTGGAGAATAGTGACGTGATCATTGCGATCGGCGGTGGCGACGTGGCCAGAGACGAACTGATGGCCGCGCGGCAATCGGGCAAGCACGTTCAATACATTCCCGCGGATATGAATCACCAGACAGCGCGTGACAAAGCTCTCAAGAAGGGCCAGCCTCCTCCGACAGACTTTCGTGGCGCGGCCGCGAGCGCGTTGTAGGCGGCGGAGTTGCCGATGACTCCACGCGAGAAAAAATTTTCAGATAGTGATGCATGTTCAGCTTCACCGAGGCGGTCCGTTTCGAATCGGCATGGAACCGGGAAACAGAAGATGACACGCGGCCGGGAGCGGCGAGGCAAGTGAAAGCAGGAAGTGCCGTCGGGCGTCTCGCCATTGCATGGTTGACGGTGGCGTTATTTTTCCTTTTCGGCAACAGCTTGCTTTCGGAACTCAGCTCCACCGGACGGGCGGCCTTGCTCTTTCTCTGGCTTTTCGCCGTCATTCTTTGGTGTGCGTTTGGGGTAGTGGGGGAAGCAGACCATTTGGCCGAAATCCTGGGGGAACCGCTCGGAACACTCGTGCTCACGCTCGCCATCGTGATCATCGAAGTTGTGCTGATCGGTGCGGTGGCGCTTGGTAGCAAGGCCGCTCCAACACTCGGGCGCGACACGATGTTTGCCGTGTTGATGATTGTTTTGAACGGCGTCGTCGGCCTTGCTCTGCTCCTGGGCGGACTGCGCCATCACGAGCAAGCATACAATCTGCAAGGCGCCGCCGCCTATCTGGCGGTGATCATCCCGCTGTCGGTGATCGCACTCATTTTACCGGATTTCACGCAGGCGGTGCCGGTTGGCAGTCTTACCCTGGCGCAAGCGGCTTTCTTCTCCTTGTTCACCGTTCTTCTCTACGGGATCTTCCTCGGGATCCAAACGGGACGCCACCGGCGCTTCTTCGTCGAGCCGGACACGGGCGAGGAAGGGGCGGTGAGAGCCCAAGGAACGTCCGGTAAGCGTGAGCTGCGGGCGGGTGCGGTCGGCTGGCACACGCTCTTGCTCGTGATTACGATGTTGCCGATCGTGCTCCTGTCCAAACCTCTCGCGAAGTTGATTGATCACGGCATCGCCGTGCTCGGAGCCCCTGTGGCGCTGGGTGGCGTGCTCATCGCGCTGATCGTGTTTACCCCAGAGGCGATCACTGCGCTGCGCGCGGCGCTGGATAATCAGCTGCAGCGATCGATCAATTTGTGCCTTGGAGCCTCTGCGTCCACCATTGGACTCACGGTGCCCGCGATCCTCGGAATAGGAATCGTGACGGGCAAGCCCATGATTCTGGGCCTCGATCTGTCCGGCGTGACTCTGCTGGTCCTGACGCTACTGCTCAGCACACTCACTTTTTCCGGACCGCGCACCACCGTTCTCGAGGGAGCGGTGCATCTTGTCGTCTTCTTTGTCTACATCGTCTTGATCTTCAGCCCGTGAACTGGCGTAGAGCGTGTGGCTGAGCCCTATGGAGAAGATCGGGTACTTCATCACCCACCCGGACGTGGTTGTCAGCCAAGACGTTCCGGTGACCCGGTGGCCGCTTTCCGGCCTGGGGAGAGCGCGAATGGCCAAGTGCCTTGAGCAGCCCTGGCTGGGCGAGATTACCTCCATTTACTGCAGCACTGAGCAGAAAGCCGTGGATGGCGCGCAGATCCTGGCCACGCACCTCTCGCTTCCTGTTGTCCAAGTGCCGGAGCTGGGTGAGAACGACCGTTCATCCACGGGGTTCCTCGCGCAGAGTGAGTTTGAGCGAGTGGCAAGCGAGTTCTTTGCAAACCCGGAGTCCTCTGTTCGGGGTTGGGAGCGCGCGATTGACGCGCAACGCCGCATCGTCGCGGCCGTGGAACGGTTGTTCGAGGGGGACACAAATGCCGGTTCCGTTGCGATCGTCTCGCACGGAGCGGTTGGAACTCTTCTCTATTGCTCGCTCGCCGGTGAAAAGATTGATCGCAAGTGGGATCAGGCGCCGACTGGGGGTGGCAATTACTTTCGGTTTTCGCTGGCGCCGCGAGTTGTCTACTCTTGCTGGAAGCCCATCGATGAGGGCACGGCATCTGGCGCTCGAGCCGATTAATAGCTCAAAGGCAACGCCTTTCGAGATGCCGTCTTTTAGCGGCTTGCCCAGCCGATCCTCGATGAGATCAGCGCATGGCGCCTCCGGCATCGCTTGCCGCCGTTTAATGGCAGTGTCTCGAAGAGCGCAAGTCTGGCGGAAATCTCGCAAACAGTCCGTGCTTTTTTGACTACCCTTGCGAGAGTCTACCGGAGTGTTTTTCGCGATACCGGACCGTGGCACGCCGTCGACCGAGGCGTTGCTGTCGAGCGGGTTCACCGGGCGCGAGACGCATTGCAATTTCCGGTCTGTGCCTTAGAATAACTGTATCGAAGTCGGCTATGTCGCTTCACAAAGTCGCAACCACCAAGGATCTTCCGCCTGGCGGCGCGCGTCAGGTTGACGTCGAGGGCAGGTCCATTGCGGTGTTTAATGTTCGCGGAACGATTCACGCGATCGACAATGACTGCACGCACGATGGCGGTCCGCTGAGCGAAGGTGTTGTGAGCGACACATGCGTGATCTGTCCCTGGCACGGCGCCGAGTTCGACCTTCGCACCGGGAAGGCTCTTACGCCGCCCGCCGTCGAGGATGTGCAAAGCTACCGAGTTGTCCTATCGGGCGATGAGATCTCCATCGAGATAGCTTAGCATGAGTGACCTGTGCGAAGGGCGTCTCGGACGCGTACGCTCCCCGGACCGATCGCCCCGTCAGGTCCTTCCGAACCAGCCCGTTTGCAAGTGCATGAGAGGCGCCCCGGGCCGGATACGTTTTTCACGTCTCAAGGCTGCGGTTTCTCCATCATCTTTCGAAGCTCACCCATTGCCTGTTCGTTGACCTGAATGAACCCTTCGCGGGGACGATCAAGATCCGCAATCAGGAGCATGACCGCCGCAAACGCGAGGGCGACTGCCGGAATGGCGAGGGGCCGGCGCTTGCCGGCCAAGCCGCTGTGGTAGCCGAGCTCGGCCATCGCCAAGACGGTAATCGCGTAAAGCGCGATCCAAATGACCTTGGGTATGCGGGAGCGCAACTCCGCCGCGACGCGTTTCGTGTGCGCATCGATCAGTTCGTTTAATGATTGGATATAGAGCCCGATGGCAATCGACATCGGCTGCTTCTCGCCAAGGGCTGCTGCCGTGGCCCAGAGAGCGGCTTGGAGCTCCTCAGATCGGCGGATCGCCTCTTTCACGTTCTCAGAATGAAGACCCTCCAAGCGAATATCGACGTAGTCGCGCAGCCGCTTGCGCGTATCCGTTCGGTCCGGCTCCGGGAGCAATCCGGCGCGCAGGAACGTCGTCCCGATCGAGTTGACCTCATCCAGGAAGACCTGCCTTCTGGCCTCAAAGCGGCTCGCCGCCAACCCGAAAGTGAAGGCGAGCAGGAACGCGAGCAAACCGAGCGAAGCTCCGACCATTTGACCCACGGAAGACTCTTTCTCTGATTCGGTTTCTCGAACTCTTCGCCTTCCCAGCCGGAATCCACCCTCGATCGAAAGGAGGACGATGACCACCGTAGCCGCAAAGAGGGCCCAGAGGGGAAGATCATCAAGCAGTCCGTCGGGTTGCATCAGGCGGTCCATGTAGTCCGTTTCTTTTCTCACGCCGCAAGCAGAAAGCGAGGGCTGCTTACGGCTGGCTGGGCTCCAACTCTATCTCGAGTTGACCGGGCTCGATTTTGACCCGTGTTCCGAAGCGACGGCTTTCCCGCGCGAGGACTTCGCCGAGCCAGGCGGCCTCGGAATCCGAAGCCCGCCGCAGGCCGAACCGGAAGATCTGAAGCGGGATCAAGCGGAGCGTGGTCAAGCGGCCGGTCGTCGAGTCGATCGTTGGGAAGTACATGAGCGTGAGGTCGTCGCGATAGGTTTCGTTTCTCTCGATGCCCTCGTAGTCGTTCAGGAAGTCTCCGGCCCCGTAAATGATGAGTTTGCCCCGGTAAATCTCCAGAGGGCGCACATGATGAGAGGAATGACCGTGAACAACATCGACCACTCCGGAGTCGATCAACGCGCGCGCAAAGCGAATCTGCTCCCCTGGGACGTCGTAGCCCCAATTGTCGCCCCAGTGGACGGAGAAAATCACGATGTCTTGGGGACGGCTCCGGCGTTCGATGGACTCGATGACCTCTGCTGCAACTTGCGGTGAAAGATTGGGAATGAAATTCACTCCCGCAAACTCGCCGCGGGCCGCCCAAGACTCGGGCACGCCGGCGGATTCTGTCCCGTATCCGAAGACGGCCACCCTGATGCCCGGCGCAATCTCGATGATGGCCGGTGAAGCGGCTTCGGAGGCGGTCTTTCCGGCTCCAGTGGTCTTCACGCCGACCCGACGCAAAGTTTCGAGTGTTTCAAGAAGCCCGCGAAAGCCGAAGTCGATGACGTGGTTATTTGAAAGGACGCAGCAGTTGATGCGAGCAACTTTCAGCAACTCGACGTTCCCCGGATGCATCCGATAGTGCACTCCTTTCTGCGGCCAAAAATCGTCGCTGGTGGTGATGCTTGTTTCGAGGTTGACGATCCGCGCGGCCGGCTGAATTTCATCCAGGACGGCGAGGGCGTCGCCCCAGATGTAGCGGTAGTCGGCGGCATCGGGAATCGGCCCGTTTCGCTTCTCCGCCAGCGCGACGTAGGTGCGCGCGTCGCGCACATACGATTCGAGCAGCCTGGGGCTATTCGAGATCGGCAAGACCTGATCGATGCCTCGGCCAGTCATCAAGTCGCCGCAAAGAAACAGCGTGATCAAAGAGGACATGATTGATGGCGTCTCCCTTCTCATTCGTTTGCCGGCAGCGCGCTCTGCCGAGCCAACGCTACCATGAAAGTCATGGATCGCCTTCAGTGCAATGGTCGGCGCAGAATTCTCGACTTCATCGTCTTCCGGGGCTTCACTCATCCGATGCGCGATCCATTTCTTCAGGCGGCGATGGATGAGGCGATCCAGGGCCTCGGCGAAGGGGGGATCCCCATCGGCTCGGTGATCGTTCACCACGGGGCGATCATCGGTCGCGGGCACAACATGCGCGTGCAAAAAGGCGATCCCCTCTTGCACGGAGAAATGAGCGCTTTCCAGCAGGCTGGACGGCAGCCGGCGTCGGTCTATCGCGAGTGCATCCTTTACACCACGCTTTCGCCATGTCCGATGTGCAGCGGGACTTCTTTGCTCTACAAGATTCCGAAAATCGTCATCGGCGAGAACGTGACGTTCCTCGGGGCCGAGGATTGGCTGCGGAGCCATGGAGTCGAATTGGACGTTGTCCAGGATGACGAGTGCATTGCGATGATGCGGAAGTTCATCTCCGACCGTCCGGATCTTTGGAATGAAGATATCGCGGTCTAGGAAGGATTGCGGGCAATCATCCCCTTAGTCGGGCCAGGCGAGAAGCTTGGCGAAGCGCAAGCCGGATGCGGTGAGCCGCGGAGACTCGCGCGGGCCGCCGACCACGTTCTTCGTGATTCGTGCGTAGGGTTGATCCGTTGCCTTAACCCACGCCACGACGGGCTCGGCGACGGACGACTTCGCTGCCTCGACTTTGATCGGGAGCCCGTAGCTCGAAAACGTGATCGTCCAGGCCGGTGGATTTGCGATTTCGCCCTTGGGCACCAGCCAGGGATACGCGCGGATCAGGTAGAAATTCGGTGAGTTTTCGATCGTGATCTTAAACGCCGGATCGGCGCCAGCCAGGTAGTCCGACATTTTCAAGGCCGGGTTCTTCTGAACGGCGAGGAGGAGAGCCGCGGGGTCGGTGCCCGCGAGGTTGAGACCGTTGTAAATTCCGTGGCGGTTGGGATCTTTTGGAAAATTGGCGTCGTGCCATCCCTCGAAGTTCCTGCTCAGCATCATGCAGACCTCGAAGTGGGTGTGAGCGCGTTCCCGATCGATTCCGGCGCCCGTGTAGCCCATGATGCCGAGAGGTTCGCCTTGGCGCAACGTTCGGCCCGGTTCGACGGAGATGGAAGCGAGGTGCGCGTAGATCGTGTAGAATGGGCAGCCGTCCCAACGGTGCTCGACGACAACGTACCTTCCGTAGTTCGAGGCTCCCGCTTCGCGACTGACATGGACAACGGTGCCGGCTGCGGCGGCCCGCACCTCGTCGGTCGGATTGCCTTGGGCATCGCGCTCCACCGGGCGGATGTCGATCCCTTCATGAAATTGGATGCAGCGAATCTTGTCGCCGCTTCGGACCGGTCCGCGAACGAACCCGTACTGGCCGCCCTGCCAGGGCTTGGATTTTTCGCCCTCGAAGTCGCGATTCACGTACATGAAAAAATCCTGCGGCCGTCCTTCGAGCAAGGCGTGATTTGCCGTGGGAAAGTCCACGAGCGGCTCGGCCCGCAAGACGCCGAGGGCAAGCAAGAAGAAAGCTCCGGCCCGTCGAGCCGTCATGGCTGAGCGCTTTTCGGCGTCCGCTTGGGTTTTGGTTCTTGCTTCCTCGCCTCCTTGAGGATTGCCAGCGCCTTTTTCTTCTGTTCGCGAAACTCCCCTTCCTTGCCAATGATTGGATAGCGCGCTTGCAGCTCGACGATTTCCCGCGGCACAAATCCCGAGGGGAAGGGCATAATACCATCGGTCATCTTCTGGCCAACCATCATGGTGGATGCCACCCGCCCGTTGATCATCGCCACGACCAAAGTGTCTCGAAACTCGATCGTGTGCTGCATGAGCTTATTGGTCCCGTCGGCATCGAGCTTGAAATAACAGCCGATCGTCCCGTCCGCTGCCGCAAAGGGATAGAATGCGACGATATCGCGCTCCGTCACGATCGGAACCTTGCGAATCACGGTTTGTTTCGGCGGATTAATGAGAGTGACCGGAACGACAAACGTCTCTCCCTCGCGCGGATTGCCTTCGGCGTGAAGGCGGATCAGGATGGCCGAAGGTTTTTTTTCCGCGGCTTGGAGAGTCAAGAGGGGAAGCAAGAAAAGCGGGACCAACCAGCGCATGGGCGGATGATAATTATCAAGAAGGGATTTGCAACCGTGGTCCCCCTGGCTTAGCAAGGAGCGGTCATGAAGTCTTTAGCGACGCTCTTCGCCTTGATTGCTCCCGGAATTCTTTTCGCACAACAGGAGCCCGGAGCGAAACCGAGTCCCCAGCAGCCTGCATCCTATGCCCCGTCGGCATTCGCAGTTTCCCCACCGGATGAAGGCAGCCCGTTTTTCGCGGAGCGCCGGGCAGCCAAGTTCGCGTTGAGCAAGGAGGGACAATCGTTACTGGAAGCCGAGACCGTGGCGACCTTTCCGAAATCGAAGGACAGCCCGGATAGCGTGACCAGCATCTTCACAAAGTTTTTCACGGATATGTTTGCCTCGGTGAGACTTGGCCGGCTGCGCCCGGAGAGAACGACGGAGAGCCTTGTTGTGGAGCCCGGAGAGTTTTCCCTGGCGGAGCGCCGCGAGCTGGACGCAACCTATACGGTTAGAAACAACGCCAAGAAACTCATTCGCCTGGATTTCAACACCTCGCAGCGCATCGACATGTTAACCAGCGACGCATCGGGAAAAGTGGTTGAAAAATGGTCCGAAGATCGCGGGTTCTTTTTGCAGGAGGGAGTCGTGATCATCAATCCCAGGGAACGGATCGAATACTCCGAGAAGGTCGCCACCCGAGAAATGAAACCCTCGGAGACTTACACGATCAAGGCTGACGTGGTTGGCTATCCGGATTACTCGGCAGAGACTGGCGTCACGCCTTCGCCCTAGCGGCTTGCCCCAAACTTTTGGGGCGGGAGGTTTCCTGTCTGGGCAAATCAAGCGTTGCGAAAGGTGTTCGTTTCCGCTGGATCGGCCAGGCACGACCCAGGGCGAATCGGTTGCTTTCTTGACCATCCCTTCGCCTGTGTCCTCACGGGTTGCTAAGTGCGACAGCCAGCCAGGACATTTGCAAACCAGTCGCCGAAACAGCCTGAAGCCGTCGGCCAACTGCGGAAAAAGCTGGGCCCCGTTTCATTTTTCCGCTTGACCTCCAGGAAAAAACGGCATTTTTCCGTCCCCGCTAGGTTTGCAAATTATTTGTTGCCAAAGCACCTGACGAACACTACGCCTAGCCACTAAATCATCACCCGCCATGTCCGAAAAATCTATTGAAGAAAAAGTAAAAGACATCATCGTCGAGCAATTGGGAGTGAATCCCGAGCAGGTCACCCCCACCGCCTCATTCATCGAAGATTTGGGAGCCGACTCGCTCGATACTGTCGAGCTGGTCATGGCATTCGAGGAGGAGTTTGGGGTCGAGGTTCCGGACGAGGATGCCGAGAAGCTCCAGACCGTAGGCGACGTCGTCAAATACATCGAGGAACGCAGCCAGAAGTAACCGGGCGACCGCTGCTTCGCCGAAACTTTTTTCGTCCCGAGCGCGCAAGTGTCTCGGGACGTTTCGTTTTGATGCCAAGTCTGCGAGGTGAAAAACGACCTTCTCCTTCCGAGTCCCGCAGTCTGCTAGATCACTCTTATGGCCGGCCTTGTTGTTCGTCCGCGGGCCCGGATTCTCCACGGGCATGATTGGGTGTATGCCAGCGAGGTTCTGAAGGTTTTTGGCGATCCTGCTGACGGTGATGTCGTCTCCATCAAGGACGGCCGCGACCGTCTGCTCGGCTCGGCCATCTACAACTCCAAGTCCCAAATCCTCGCCCGGCGATTCTCGCGACGCAGGCAAGGGCTTGACGCCGATTTCTTCTCGCGCCGGATAGGCCAGGCGTTGGCTTGGAGAACGCGAGCCGGCTGTGACCCGGCGCTAGGCCGCCTGGTTTGGAGCGAGGCCGACGGATTGCCCGGCGTCGTGGCCGATCGGTATGCGAACGTGATCGTGCTGCAGACGCTCACGCTCGCCATGGACAGGCAGAAAAGTTCGATTGCGCGAGTTTTGTCCGAACTTACCGGCGCGCCGCACGTCGTCGAGCGGAATGACGCGCCAATCCGCGCAGCCGAGGGGTTGCCGCTGGTGACCGGAGTTCTTGTGGGAGAAGATCCCGGAGAACGAGAGATCGACGTTTTTGGGGTGCGCTTCCTGGTGGATTTTCTTCGCGGCCAGAAAACCGGACTCTACCTCGACCAGTTGGAAAATTACTCGATCGTGGCGAAGCATGCTCGTGGCCGGCGTGTCCTCGATTGCTTTGCCAACCAGGGGGGATTCGCGCTGGCTTGCGCCCAACATGGCGCGCTGGATGTGACGGCCGTGGAAAGCGGGGCCGACAGCGTGAGAAAGCTTCGGCAGAACGGCTCTCGAAACGGCTTTCGCATCTCGGTTGAGGAGGACGACGTCTTTGCGTTTCTCAAAGCTTCGGAGCGGCGGGGCGATCTCTACGACTTGATCATCCTGGACCCCCCATCGTTTACCCGCGCGCGCGACAAGATCAACGATGCCTTGCGCGGCTATCGGGAGTTGCATCTCCGGAGCGCCAGGCTGCTTGCGGCGGAAGGTGTCTTGGCGACCTTCTCGTGTTCGCATCATGTGTCGGCCGAGGAATTTGAGTCCGCGGTTGCCGGGGGATTTGCTGATGCCAAGCGTTCGGCGCGTATCATCCGGCGATTGGGACAGGCAGCGGACCATCCCGTTTTGCTCCATTTGCCAGAAACTTCTTACCTTAAGGGTCTTTTACTCGCCGCATTGGCGGGCCGATGATTGTTTGTGCTGGAATTTTTCGCCGGGCGTAGTCAATTTTCACAGCGCTCGATTTTTTTATGCCACCGGATCCCAGTAAAGCCTCAGGCCCCTATCTTGATTTGGACGAAGAGAATGCCGAAGACCTCGGCGAGGAGGTTCAGAAAACCAACACCGAGTTGGAGAAACTGAAGCGTCAGCTCGAGGACATTGAAAAGCAAAAACTGCGGCTTGAAGAGCTCAAGAAACGCCAGGATGAGCTGGAGGTTGGTCGCTCGGAGATGGCGGACAAGCTTACTCGCTCGCTCGTCACGGTGCAGCGCGAGGCCGAGGAGGCCCAGAAGCGGCTCGAACAACTCAACTCCATTCACAATTCCTTTACCCAGCATCTGCGCTATATCGAGGCTATCAACCCTAAGACCTGGGGGGCTATGGATTTGCCGAAGGAACTTAGCAAAGCCCTGAGCGCCGTTGAGGACGCACGGGTGGAATATGTGAAGGCTCAAGCAAAGATCGCCGTTGAGGGCGCGCCGGATATTCCCGCCCCCGTGGGGTTGCCGAGCCCTTTTGAACAGGACTATGGCTACACCGAGGAGCGAGGATTCAAGTATTGGATGAAATCCGGCTTCGCGTTCACGTTGCCGCTCCAGATTCTCGGCGTGCTCGGATTGATCATCTGGGGTTGGTCTCTTTTTGGACCGAAATAGCATGTCAAAGCCTACAGGATCCACTCCGAGCCGCCTGGCTGCCGAGGAGCGCATGCTTGAACAGCAACGCGAGGAGATCCTGCGCAAAGCGCAAGAGCTCGAAAGAAAGCTGAAGCTGCTGCCGACGGTCATGGAGGCGCAGGAGGAGCAAAAGCGTGAGCTGGCAAAACTCCGGGCCGCCTCCGCCGGACGCGCGATTTCTCCTTACGCCATGGGTGGCGGCGGACGTCGGACGCGCTCCAAGAGCCTCCACACTCCTTCGCGGCAGCGCCTTGCCGCTCAACTCAAGACAGCGGCGTTATTGATCGTCCTTGCCATTATTTTCTTGCTCCTCTGGCGGGTGGTCCCTTCGATTTGAGCGCGACCTGGCATTGGCAGGTCGTCGAAGGCCGACCGATCCCTGGCAGTCCCTCGGCCTTGAACGAAGCCGGAGTTTCAAAGCATGAAAAATCCCCGAAAAAATGAACCCGCTCTCTTTAGACCGGCGGCTGACGGACTGAATTCTCGCTTCGCGGGAGAAGCCCGCATGCTCGGCCTTTTTCCGGCACCGGGATCCAATCCCAATCCGGCAGTTTCCGGATCTGGCGGCTGGTCATCCGTGCCTGGCGTGGTCTCGAGGAGGAATTCCTTCCGCACCTCCAAGCTTACAGCCTGCTAGCGCGATGTCATCCCTGAGCGGGCGCCCCAGCCCAAAACGTCAGTATCTGAGAGCTTATCGCTTCATGCTCCTGGCGCGGGTTCTCGAGGAGAAGCTCGCGAGTCTTTATCGCGGCGGTCTGATCAAGGGAGGAGTCTTTTTGGGGCGCGGACAGGAGGCCCTGAGCGTCTCCGTCGGTGTCAACCTTCGCAAGGGCGACATTTTTGCGCCATTGATTCGCGATCAGGCGGGTCGCATGGCTTTCGGGGATTCGGTACTCGATACGCTTCGGACATATCTCGGGTCGCAACTCGGTTCGATGCGCGGTCGCGATGGAAATATTCACCGTGGGCGACCGCGCGAGGGCTACTACGCAATGATCAGCCATCTTGGTGCGATGATTCCGGTGGTCGCGGGGGGGTTGATGGCGCGCCGCTTTCGCGGCGAAACGGGCGTTGTCGGAGCGACATGCCTGGGCGATGGGGGGACCTCCACGGGCGCGTTTCACGAGGGACTTAATGTCGCCGCCGTGGAGAAACTTCCCCTCGTGCTGGTCGTCGCAAACAACCAGTATGCCTACTCAACGCCCAACACCCGTCAGTTCGCCTGCAAGGATCTGCTCGATAAGGCCGTTGGCTATGGAGTGGCCGGACATCGCGTGGATGGCACGGACCTCGCGGATTGCCTAAGAGTCGTCGGCTCTGCCATCGCGGCGGCTCGCAGCGGAGGCGGCCCGCAGCTCGTCGTCGGCGAATTGCTGCGCCTCGTCGGCCACGGCGAGCACGACGACGCAGGCTACGTCGATCCCAAATTGAAGTCGTCCCCCGTGGGGCGCGATTGCCTGAAGATCTGCGAAGAATTCCTCATCCAAAATGGCTGGGCGTCGGCTCAGCAAATTGCAGCGTGGCGCGTCGAGGCTAAGAAGGAGGTGGATGCCACCGCCGCAAAAGTGCAACGCGAACCTTCACCCGATCCGGCCGAAGATGACTGGCGCGCCGTTTCGACCGCCTGGGAGAATTAGGCGCAGGCATGATTACGTATCTGGACGCGATCCGTTCCGCTTTGGCCAGGGCATTGGCGGATGATCCGCGCGTATTCCTTTACGGACAGGACATCGGAGCGTTCGGCGGAGCGTTCAAAGCCACCAAGAATCTGGCCAAGGAATTTCCAGGACGCATCCTCGATGCGCCGCTGAGCGAGGACGCCATCGTCGGCATTGCGATTGGCGCGGCCATCGAAGGGATGCGCCCGATCGTGGAAATGCAATTCGCGGATTTTTCCACCTGCGGCCTAAATCAGATCGTCAACCACGCCGCAACCCTGTTCTATCGGACCGAGGTCCCCTGTCCGATTGTCGTTCGGCTTCCCTCCGGCGGAACACCTGGGAGCGGCCCGTTTCACAGTCAGAGCATGGAGGCGCTCTATGCCTATTATCCCGGTCTCGTCGTCATGGCGCCCGGAACGGTCGAGGACGCGTATTCCATGTTGATCGAAGCCGTCGCCATCGATGACCCCGTGCTTTTCTGCGAGCATAAGTTCCTTTACAATCACCTTAAAGCCGAGCGTTTGCCCGAACTTGCGACGCCCGCGTTCAAGGCGAGGCTGGCGAGGCCTGGACGCGACGCGACCGTCGTCACCTACGGCGCGATGCTCCATGAGTCTCTCGCTGCGGCGGAGGACCTTGTCGAGGATGGTTACGAGATCGAGGTTGTTGATCTAAGAACCGTGAAGCCCTTGGACACGGATACGGTGCTCGCGTCCGTGGCGCGTACCGGACGGATGCTCTGCGTTAGCGAAGCCTGGCCATGGGGTGGCGTCGATGCGGAGGTGGTCGCGCGCGTTACCGCGGAGGGATTTGGCCTGCTCGACGCGCCTCCGCAGCGGCTGAGTGCGAGGGATACCCCAGTGCCCTATCATCCTGATTTGTGGACAGCTCATCGTCCCACGGCGAGCGCGATTGCCTCCGCGATGCAGCGGCTTTTGGAGATGTAACAGTATGGTCCAGGTTCCAATATTGATGCCACAGCTCGGCGAATCCATCGCCGAGGCAACGATCGTTAAGGTTTTGTTCAAGGTGGGCAGCTCCGTTGAAGCGGATAGCGACCTGATTGAAGTCGAGACCAACAAGGCTGTCATGGCAGTTACTTCGCCGTGCACGGGAAACCTGTCCCAGGTTCTTGTCCAGGAAGGTCAAAGCTATCCCGTCGGCGCGATTCTCGGATATGTCGAGGTCTCCGCGGAAGAAGCCGGCCGGTTGGGCCTCGAAGACGAGTCGCAGGAAGCGCCTCGCCGGAAGGAGAGGCAGCGCCGTCCGGTTCGAGCGGCACCCCACCAGGTTGAGCCGACCGTGAAGGGACTTCCGGTGCCAGTGCACGCCGGAGGAGCAACTTATTTGTCGCCACGGATGAAGGCACGGATGGCGGAACTGGGACTTCATGCGGCAGACCTTGCCGGAATCGCCGGACGCGGAGCGGGCGGGCGGGTGACGATCGAGGATCTGGAAAAGTTTTTGGAGGATCTCGAACGCAACCGCATTACGCCTGCGTCCTCGATGCGGGTGGCGGTGGCCGATGCGATGCGTCGCAGCGCCACGCGCCCGCTGGCGACGGTGGTTCTTCCTGTCCGGCTGGATGAAATGCTTGCCCATCGAAAGGCCAGCGGACCGCACAAGGCCGGGCCGGCTCTTTACGCGCTTCGCGCGCTGGCGATGGCTCTTTCCGAGAATAGCGCGCCTGCCGGGCGGTTGATAGGCGAACGCATCATTCACCCGCGCTCGATTGACATCGGGTTCGCTGTGGAGGCAGAGGATGGCGTGCTGGTTCCCGTGATTCGAAATGCGGATCAGTTCGCCCTTACGGATCTCGTGGAGCGCTACGACCGTCTCGTCGATCTCGCGCGACAGCGCCGACTTCCCGCGGGAGAAACAGGCGGCTCCATAGCGACGGTCACCAACTACGGCGTGTTCGGACTGACGATCGCCACACCGATTCCGCTGCCGGAACAAACCTTGCTGCTGGGAATGGGTTGTGGGCAAGTGGTGCCGAATTGGGATCCCGCGAAGAAAGAATTTCTACCCGTGACTGAAGCCGCCTTCACCTTGAGCTTTGACCATCGGGTGCTGGATGGCGGAGCGGCGGGCCGTTTGCTCAAACGGGTGTCGGAATTGCTCAACTCCCCCGTCGACTTATAAACTCTCCACGAACCCACGGTTTCCGTCCTTGAGCGCCCGGCCACTGCGATGTGATCGGAAGCGAGAAAGGTCATTGAGCTGCTTGAGAAGGAATTCCATATGGCCGCGGTCTGTGCGGGAACCCGGCGGCCTGCTTGGCCGCGGCTATCGCAGATCGCTATCTTCAGCCACAGATTGCACGATCGAGTTCGTATTTGAGACCTTCTGCGTCCGTGAGGAACCGTGGAAAATGTGTGGCTGTCTCGACCGCCCGATCTCATTCGGCGGGTTGGGGCAAGACACCGCCGCCATGTTCCGGCGCTTCCTCCTTCATGGGTTCCACTGCGACCAGTTTGGCGCAACCGCCAAAGATGACCGCGATGACGAGGTAGCTCAACGCGACGGTCGGGTCATGGGCGATGCCGATCTGATGCCCGTGCATGAAGCCAAAGAAGGTCATCAAGGCCCCCGCCAGCGCGAAGCCCGCCGCCTTCATGAAGTTTCTGTCGATGATGCACACGGCGATCGCTCCAAGAATCAAACCGCCAAGAATCGAGCCTCCTCCGAGGATTTCGAGACCTCGGTAGAGGACGCCTTGATCCTTCATTTTTCCGGCAAGTTCCTCGGTAACGGCAAGAGTGCCCGCAGCGGCGAGCGCGCCATTCATGAGGGTGACCGCCCAATGCGCGAGGTGCGGAGTGAGAGCAAGAATGATCGCTGGGGCGTGCCTCTTCGGGGTCTCCTGGAACGCTTGCGAACCGATCAGCATGCCAATGTAGAGCAGGATCGGAAGGATGGCGATCGTCGGTATAAGCGCCAGCATGAGCGAGATGGTGCCGAACCAGCATAGGAGAATCACGGCAATCCCCGTGGCCGCGGAGTAGCCGATCCGGCCCCCCATCGCTTTCCACCCAGGGTGACCGATATAGACGGCGTTGATGAACGGATTGCCCATCAGGCAGCCGACGAGGCTCACCGCGCCATCCGCAGTCAGGACCCTCGTGGTTGGAAATTCGTCGCCGGCCACTGCGGCGCTTTCAACGTTGTCGAGCGCCTCGACAAGGTCATAGATGCCGAAGGGAATCGCGGTCACGAGGATGACTCCGAGAAATTCGAAACCGGAGAACACATGACCAAAAGCAGGGATTGGCACCCGGAAGCCGAAGTTGACGAGGGCGTCCGCCAGCCCTTTGAAACTCATGCCTCCATAATTCAGGCCCACCGCCGTCGAGCCCCATGCGATGGCGGTTCCCACGGCGATCGCCACCAGACCCGCTGGCACACCGCGGTATTTGACGCCACCGAACCAGCTGAGCAGGATGATCGCGAAACAGACGATTCCGATGAGCGGCGTCGTAAACATTTGCACAGCCGGCGCCATGGAAATGAAAGTAACCGAGACCCCCGCAAGCGTGCCGAGCAGAGCAGCGCGCGGAGTGATTCTTCGAATCACGGGACCAATAAATCCGCCAATCATCAAGACGAAGCTCTGGATGAACACCCAGGTCAGTCCTGCCTCCCAACCTTTGATCGGATCGCCCGTCGTCAGTGCGATCGGCAGCATGATCACAAAGGTGACGACGAACATATGCGGCACGCTGATGCCTGAGGGCAGAGCGCAGACGTCGGTGCGCCCGGTTTGCTTTGCCAGCCGGTATGCCAGCCAAGCGTAATAGAGCGTGGAGAGGCAGAGCATCAGCCCCGTGGCCGGGAGAATGCGGCCAAAGACGATATCGTCCGGCATCTTCAGCACAAACCGCAGCAGGGCGGTCAAGGTCAGCAAGTTAACAAGAATGTTGGTTCCGAAGCCGAAGAAGGCATTCCAGTCTCCGGGCACCCAAAGTTTTGGCTTTGTCATTGTCGTCATGTTTGCAGATTGTTCGCTGTCATTGGAGCCGGCTCTCCTGCGAGGGCGGCGAGGATCTTGTCGGAATGGGAGACCCAGCCGAAAATGCCACCTTGAGCCTTGATCATCTTCAGGCCCATCTCCTGAAACTCGGGAAAGTAGGAGCCTACGCAGTCCTGCGGAACAAGGCAGTCGTATCCGCGATCGTTGGCCTCACGCACGGTCGTGTTGACGCAGACCTCTGTGGTCACACCAGTGACGATGAGTTGCCTGATCCCGCGATTATGGAGGATGGCCTGGAGATCGGTGGCGAAGAAAGCGCCCTTTCCCGGTTTGTCGATCACGGGTTCGCTGGGCAGCGGATACAGCTCGGGAATTATGTCGTGGCCAGCCTCACCGCGGACGAGGATGCGCCCCATGGGACCGAGGTCCCCGATGGAGGCCTTGCTACGTCCGCGGATTTTCTTGGCCCGTGGCAGATCAGTCAGATCGGGGCGGTGTCCTTCGCGGGTGTGGATGACCGTGAGCTCCGACTTGCGCCAGGCTTCGAGCAGACGGCGATTTGGATCGATCGTGCGGCGGAGCTGGGAGACGTCGTTCCCGAGCATTTCTCCAAAACCACCCGGCTCGAGGAAATCACGCTGCATATCGATGATCAGAAGCGCGCAACACCCGGGTTGGATTTCGTAAGGATACGGCTCGGCCTCGATGGTCAAAGTGGATCCGTTGGTCATGTCTAATGATTGTCTGGGTAGCGACGCCTTGTCGGTTGCCTGAGATGTTCTGTTAGCGCCTTCCGTGCCAAGAATTGCGGCGGGCGCATAGACCTTGCTGTTCTCTCGGAATGGCCAGGTTGAGAGCGGTGATGGCAACGGGATCTCTACGTGCAAAATTCCGCGTGCTCTTGGGAAATGAGGAGCATCCCGAGTCCCCTCGCGGAGGAACCGGGCTATGTCAGCCGGCGGCGGGGCCTTCCAGAGAAAGGCTCGGCTTCTTCTGAAGGAAATGCCACCACACCCTTCACGGTGATGGAAAGGGCTCGCATCAGGATGGCGCCGATGCTCCGTGTGAGGCCTTCGAGTAGCTTGGCAAGAGCGGCTTGCCGCGCATCGGGGCAGGCGGGATGGTCAGCGCCGGAAGAAGACGCCGGGCTGCGAGCGATGATCGCTCAGAGTTTGAGCAAACTGAAACACCTACGGAAAGCCCGCGTGCGTGCCTCCGATCTGCGCGTGCTGGGCCAGCGTTGTGGCAGGAACTGGGTGCCACGACGGGCGGCGGATACTTCTTTCCGGCCGCCCTGGATGGCGATGGCGTGGACTACTTCTTTCGCCGGATGTTAATGGTCATCAGGGTGTTCCAAGAGCCATCCGGTCCCAGGATCGAGGAAGTAAACACTTTGTGGTCCGGGCTTTTCAACTCCGTCACCTCTCTGAATTTGGAAGGTGCTTCCGGACCGGGAACGGGGCCTTGCGTTTCCCATGTGAGAATATTTCCGGTGGCATCAAAGGTGCCCTCAAACTGCCAGATATGGCTGGTCATGCTGTCAATCACCGTTCCGACGTGTTTCTTCTTCGCTGGGTCGTAGCCGATGGTCAGAATTTGCTCGTAGGGAAAATCAGGCACGGTGCTTTTGATTTGCGAAACGAACCAGAACCCGCCGATCATGCGGGAGCTTTCGACTCCCTTGAGCTTCGTCGGGGGCTGTCCCGGCGCCATGAAGGCCTCTCCTTCCGACTCCCATTCGCCGGCGAACTTTTGCAGAAGCTCGTGTTCTTTGACGGGTCCGGGCATTTCCTTGCAGGCGGATGTGTTCTGGGTGGGTGGTTCTTCTGTAACAGTGCTCATATTTTTTTGTTCTTTTTTAGTGTTTGCGCCGGGTCATCCAGCTCAAGGAAACGACGAACGGCCGGAGGCGCAAAGGACATCGGCGTGCTATTTCTTAGGTGCCAGCGTGCGGTAACTCACGCGTGTTTGCGCCCAGCTTCGCCCGAAGATCCCGGGCATTGGTTTCGGGTTGTTGTCAAGGACCATCCGGCTGTTTCAACCTCCGGCGGCCCAAACGCTCTTTTTGACAGCTGTGATACTCTCCTGCGCACTATGAATGAGCGTTACGTTGGATCAGATCCTTATCCGTGGCCTTGGAACGGCGACCTGCGGCCCGAAAACACGGTCTTCCTGATTATCGACATGCAGACTGACTTCTGTGGAATGGGAGGGTATGTCGATAAGATGGGATACGACCTCTCCCTCACCCGCGCCCCGATCCAACCGATTCGCGACGTCCTCGAAACGGCGCGCGCCAGGGGCTTTCACATCATGCACACACGCGAAGGCCATCGCGCGGACCTGGCGGACCTTCCGGCCAACAAGCGATGGCGCAGCCGCCGCATCGGCGCCGGAATCGGTGATCCGGGACCTTGCGGGAGAATTCTTACCCGCGGCGAACCGGGTTGGGATATCATTGAGGAACTTGCCCCCCAACCCGGCGAGGCTGTGATCGACAAGCCGGGAAAAGGTTCCTTTTACGCGACGGATCTCGATATGCTTCTGCGACAAAAGGGGATTCGAAATCTCGTTCTGGCCGGGATTACGACGGATGTCTGCGTTCATACCACAATGCGCGAGGCCAACGATCGCGGTTACGAATGTTTGATCCTCTCGGATTGTACCGGCGCCACAGACTACAATAACCATCTCGCGGCGCTGAATATGGTCAAAATGCAGGGTGGGGTGTTCGGTGCGGTAGCGGATTCTCGAGCGTTCATCAAGGCGATTGCCGAATAAAGTGCCCAACCCGCTTTGCAAAGGG
This sequence comes from uncultured Verrucomicrobiae bacterium, assembly GCA_963731945.1. Taxonomy (GTDB): domain Bacteria; phylum Verrucomicrobiota; class Verrucomicrobiia; order Chthoniobacterales; family Terrimicrobiaceae; genus DASTFP01. The sequence continues at coordinate 404,343 of CAVSXN010000016.1, forward strand.
ATCTCGTCGCTGCGCGATCTGGCAGTGTAATTCTCAAGCGCCGTGGAACCCGATCCCGCTCCGCGCTTTGAGCGCTTGGAATTGAAGGATCTGTTTCAGATTGCTCAGAATCCCGACGCTATTCCCTGGCAGCCTTTTCGGGACGGCGTGGACATTTATCGGCTGTACGGAGATGGAGATTCCGGACCGACGGCCGCCTTAATCCGGTTTCGTGCGGAGGGCACGGTTCCCATGCATGAACATCAAGGTTACGAGCATATCCTCGTTCTGGCGGGATCGCAGCGGGATCAAAATAGCACGGCCACCGCAGGCACTTTGATGATCAACTCGCCCGGAACGCGGCACAGCGTTGTCAGCGAGGCGGGCTGCATCGTTCTTGCCATTTACGAGAAGCCGGTGCGGTTCGCGACGAGCTAGCCGCGCGGGGGGCGTCTTCCCTCCTCGGTGAGAGAAGCTGACCGACAACGAGAAAATAAGCCTTTGCCGAGGCAACGCCGCTGTGTAGTTTTCGCAACCCCAACCTCCAATTTCAAAAATCATGGGCAGGATTTACAACAATATTGTCGAAACGGTCGGAAGGACCCCGTTGGTCAGACTCAACAAGGTGACCGAAGGCCTCAACGCAACGATCGCGCTCAAGTGCGAGTTCTTTAATCCGCTTGGCAGCGTTAAGGATCGCATTGGCATGTCGATGATCGAAGACGCCGAAAAGCAAGGAATTCTCACTCCGGACACGGTGATCGTCGAACCGACCAGCGGCAACACCGGTATCGCTCTTGCGTTCGTTGCCGCGGCCAAGGGCTACAAGCTCATTCTCACCATGCCCGAGACGATGAGCCTGGAGCGCCGCACGTTGCTGGCGATGCTTGGCGCCAAGCTCGTTCTGACGCCCGGCGTCGAGGGCATGAAGGGCGCCATTGCCAGGGCTGAGCAGATTGTCAAAGAGACGCCGAACGCCTGGATCCCCCAGCAGTTCAACAATCCCGCGAATCCGGAGATCCACCGCCAGACCACTGCGGAGGAAATCTGGGAAGACACCGACGGAAAAGTGGATATCCTCGTTTCCGCGGTCGGCACGGGCGGAACCATCAGTGGCTGTGTCGAGATCATCAGGCCGCGCAGGCCTTCGTTCATTGCGATCGCTGTCGAGCCCAAGGATTCCCCCGTCATTTCTCAGACCCTTGCCGGCCAGCCGCTTAAGCCGGGACCGCACAAGATCCAGGGGACCGGTGCCGGCTTCGTTCCCAACAACCTTCATTTGAAGAGTGAAAATGGCGATCCTCAGATCACCGAATGCATCCAGGTCAGCAATGAGGATTCTTTTGTCATGGCGCGCCGTCTTGCCAAAGAGGAAGGCATCCTCGCGGGAATCAGCTCGGGCGCGAACGTCTGGGCTGCCATTGAGGTTGCAAAGCGTCCGGAAAACGCCGGAAAACTCATTGTGACGGTGGCCTGTTCGACCGGAGAGCGCTATCTGAGCACGGCGCTGGCGGAGGCGGCCCGGGCCGAAGTCGGAGGTTGAAAAAGCATGGCTTCGAAGAGCGACCAGCCTCCGGCTGACGAGCGGGTTTACGACGCCGGAAGCTTTGAAGCCGAGCTTTTCTGGCAAAAGAATCGCTCTGCCATTCTCATCGGCGCGGCCCTCGTTCTGGCCGTAGCCGCCGCGATTGTCATCTGGCTGTGGAGTCAGCACAGCGCGCGTCGCGCAGCCGAAGCACTCTTTGCCGAGGCCGGGAACTCCGACGCGTGGCGCGAACTGATCGCGAAGTATCCGGCCTCGCGCCCCGCCGCGAACGCGTATTTCCTTCTGGCGGATGCGCTGCGCTCGCAAGGAAAGCTCGATGAATCCTCCGCCTTCTTCGAGACATTTCTCTCGAAGTTTCCGCACCATCCTCTGGCTGAAGCCGCGCGCCTTGGAATTGCGGAGAACCTCGTCGTGGCCGGGAAAACGAGTGAAGCCTTGGCGGCGCTGCGCGAGGTGCAGACGAAGGGCTCGGCCAGCTATGCCGCGCCGTTTGCCGCGCTTCTCGAAGGCCGCATGCTCGTCCGAATGAGCAAGTTCGAGGACGCGCGCAAGGTTCTCGCGAATCTCGTGGCGGCGTATCCCCAGTCCCCTGCCGGTCGTGCCGCCGGCCAGCAGTTGGACGCGCTGGCGCCGTTTTTACCTCCCGAGGTCCCGAAAGCCGCTCAGTAGGCAGGCAGCGGATACAAAGCGGGAATCAAAGAGGAGTCGAAGTCTTCCTCGAGCTGGACCGGCCTTCGACTGCGCGCAGGGCGAGTGGAAATTTCGGCCAGCAGGGTTCCGCCAGATTCGACAATGACGGAACTCGCGGAGACGCGTCCTTCGATCAATCCGCCCCGGGCAATCCAAATGCTGCCGGCGCATTCGAAATTCCCCGCAGCCTCCCCGCGAACCGTAAGGTCACGGGCTCTTATCGGGCAGGTGAGCTCCAGGCGAGCGGTTTCTTCTATGATTACCAAGGTCGCATTCATTTGGCAGCACAATCGCTCTGAGCAAGTGAGACAAAGAGTATCTTCGCAAACAAGAGTGCCGCCGATCCGCCCGACAATGAACGCAGCGCGGCAAACGGTGAGCGCGCTGCACACGTAACCCGACGACGTGATTAACAGATTGCCGCGGGTGTCAATCGGGCTCGAGGTATTGGACGAAATTGTGACATCACAGAGATTGATCGCGGCATTGCAGGAGGGGCACAAAGTCGTTCTCGCATGGCCGGAGACGCCGTGGCACTGGCCGCAGCGATGGCAGCGGATTTTTCGAGCGGGCAGCGAATACGCGCGCCCTCCGATTCGCTCGCGGATCCAGTGGAATCGATCCGAGAGCGGACGTTTCGGGGAGCCTGCGCGCACCTCGTAGTGGTTGCCGCAGCCGCGGCAATAGGTGGAAATGAGATGCTCGGGTTCGTCCTGAAGAAATCCGCACTGCGGGCAGCGGGAAGGTGCCTTGCGCGGAACGAACGGCATCAGGAATTATGCGGTGACAGGAAGAGAATGAATTTTTCGAGTCAGGTCCTGGACCGCTGGGGTGCCGGCATGGTCTGCCTGGGACTTTGGAGTAACCTCCGCGTTTCCGATGAAAATTGCGCCTTCCTCGATGACGATGCGCATGGCTCTCAGGTCGCCGGTGAGTTGGGATGTGGATTTGAGCTCGCATCGGTCGGCCACGCGAATATTGCCCGTGACAGCGCCATGGATGACGGCCGACTTGATTTTCAGATCCCCTCGGACATCCGCGTTCTTGCCCACGGTGAGAATTCCACCCTCTGAAATAATCTCGCCCTCCAGTTTTCCATCGAAGTTCAACTCGGTGGCGAACTTGATCGTTCCCTTGAGTTCGATGTCGCCGGCAAGAACATTCTTCGAAGCCGGGGAACCACCATCAGGCGCAAAAGCGCCAGCCAGGTTGTTGAGATTCATAGAAGACTCCTTGGGTGGAGTGTAGCGGGTGTTCGCCCTACGTCAATGCCCGACCTCGGAATCTAGATTGCCCTGTGCTTGCCCGGGAAGATGGCGGCCGATTCCGGCGAGATACCGGCCAATTCTTCCGCGGGATAAAGCCAGATTTCGCTGAGGGTGGGATGGTAATGCGGTATCGCCGCGAGCTGCCCGGCCGTGGCGCGAAAACGCATGGCGACGACAATTTCGTGGATCAGTTCCGAGGCGTCTGGCCCAACGACGGAGCCGCCGAGGATCTCGCCAGTGGACCTGTCGGCCAGCAGTTTCACAAAACCTTCGGTTTCATCCATGATCAACGATTTTCCGTGATCGCAAAAAGGGTAGGTGGCAGCGAGGGCGTCGATGGCACCTGCTCTCGCCTCGTTCTCCGAAAGCCCAACGGCGGCGACTTGGGGCTCTGTGAAGATGACGTAGAGCTTCAGCCGGTAATCCATGGATTCAAGACCGGAATCACCGCCAAGGAGGCGGGCGGCATTGCGGGCGGCGCGTTCTCCCTGCTCGATGGCGATGTGAACCACCTCGAATGGTCCGGAGCAATCGCCTGCGGCAAAGATATGCTGCGCAGAGGTCTGCTGATGCGCGTTAACCGCAATCGCGTTCTTTTCGAGTTTGATACCCGCTTTCTCCAGGCCCAGCCCCTTGACATTGGGTTCGCGCCCAAGGGCGTTCAAGATCGCGGCCGCCTCAACGGTCCTTTCAGATCCCTCGTGCTCGAACCGGACGCGGCGGGTTTCCTCATTTCGCTCGGCGTGAAGGAGTTTCGTATTTGTATAGATCTGCATGCCCCGCTTTCGAAAGCTCGTTTCCAGGACCTTGGCGACGTCCGGATCCATACCCTTGAGCAGCTGCGCGCTACGCTGCACGATGGTCAGGCGCGACCCGAGCGCATCAAGGTAATGGGCCATTTCAAGGGCGACGGGACCCGCCCCGAGAACGATGGTGGACTCGGGAATGCTCGTGAGGCCGAGAACATCGTCGCTGGTCAGGCATCCCGCGCCGGCCAGGCCCGGGATCTCCGGGGCGCTGATCACGGAGCCCGTGGCAATCAGAAAGGACCTCGCGTTGATGGTCCCAGTGGATCCCTCCAGGCCCTTGACGAGGAGCGTTCTCTCATCGATGAACGCGGCGCTTCCCCGAACGAAATCGAAATCTCCCTGCTCGAGTTGGTCGCGCCGGTAATCTGCGAAGTCCGCGATTAACCGCTGTTTCCGGGCGACGATCTTTCCGGCGTCGAATCCGATCTGCCCGATGTTCAGCCCGAATTCCCGGGCGTGCCGAGCCGCGCGCAGGCGGTTGGCAGACTCGATGAGTGTCTTGCTGGGCATGCAGCCGCGCAAAATGCAAAGTCCGCCGACATCGGTCGCGCCCTCAATGACGCAGGTTTTCATGCCGAGGCCCGCGGCTGTCCGGGCGCCGGCATACCCCGCGCTCCCACCGCCAATGACGACGAAATCGTAAGTCACGCGAGATCTTTGGGCGAAAGCGCCGGAAAAATCACGGCCCGAAATCTACGCGGGCAAAAGCTGGTTGCCAATGGGAGGCCCGTTGATCCCAAGTGCGCGGTGTCGCGGCCGGATCAGTAGGCGGCTTGCGCACCTCGAATGTTTTTCCTTTTGATCCAGGGCATCAAGCCGCGAAGACGCGCGCCCGTCTTTTCGATCGGGTGCTTCTCGCCGGCCTTGAGGAGGGCATCGTAACGTTTGTAGCCGCCCTCGTATTCCTTGATCCATGCCTTCGCAAATTTGCCGTTCTGAATGTTCTTGAGAGCAGCCTTCATCCGTTTCTTGACCGACGCATCGATGATCTTTGGACCAATGCTAACGTCTCCCCACTTTGCCGTTTCACTGATCGAAAACCGCATGCCCGCGATGCCGGATTCATTCATAAGGTCAACGATGAGCTTCAATTCGTGCAGACATTCGAAGTAGGCCATTTCGGGGGAATAACCGGCTTCGACGAGGGTCTCGAATCCCGCCTGAACGAGTGCCGAGGCCCCTCCGCAGAGGACCGTCTGCTCGCCGAACAAATCGGTCTCGGTTTCCTCTTTAAAAGTCGTCTGAATGACGCCGCCACGCGTGCCGCCAACGCCCTTGGCCCAAGCAAGGGCAACTTTCTTGGCACCCTTGCCGGGGTCTTGATAGACAGCAATCAGAGCGGGAACCCCCTTCCCCTCGGTAAACTGTCTGCGCACGATGTGACCCGGGCCTTTCGGAGCGACCATGATGACGTTGACGTCCTTTGGCGGGACGACGGTCTTGAAGTGGATGCTGAAGCCGTGGGTAAAAAGGAGCGTCTTGCCTTTGGCGAGATTCGGACCAATGTCCTTATTGTAGGCGGCAGCCTGCTTGGTGTCGGGGATGCCGACCATGATCACGTCGGCAAGTTTCACGGCCTCGGCTGTGTCGTAAACCGGGAATCCATAGTCTGCGGCAACTTTGCGGCTCTTGCTGCCGGGATAGAGGCCAATGATGACCTTGCAGCCGCTGTCCTTAAGGTTCAGGGCATGGGCGTGACCCTGAGAGCCGAAGCCGAGCACGGCGAGAGTCTTGCCTTTGAGAATAGCCAGGTCAGCGTCTTTATCGGTGTAAATTTTTGCGGGCATAGTGGAGATTTCTGGCGAAGGTCAATCTTTTGTTCGCGGGAGCGCGACCTTACCGGTGCGCGTCAAATCCTTGATCCCGAAGCGGTCCATCAGCATGAGAAATTTCTCCATTTTGCTGTCGGTGCCGGTTACTTCGATGGCGAGAGTTTCAGGCTGCACGTCAATGATCTTGGCGCGAAAAATATCGCAGATCTGCATCACTTCGGAGCGCGTTTTCGAAGTGGCCGTCACCCGAAGGAGGACGAGTTCACGGTCGACGTATTCTTCGTCACGGAAATCCTGCACATCGATCACGTCGACGAGTTTTTCGAGCAATTTGGTGACCTGCTCGAGCACCTTGTCGTCGCCGCGAACGACGATGGTCATCCGGGAGGCGGTGGCGTCGAGCGTTGGGCCGACGTTGAGGGTGTCGATATTAAAGCCGCGGCCGCTGAACATTCCGGCGATGCGGGCAAGGACCCCGAACTTGTTCTCGACGAGGATGGAAATTGTGTGGCGCATGAAACAGCAGGGGCGGTGATACTGGACGGTAAGCGACAGCGCGTCAAATCCAAAGGGCCAGCGTGCGCGAGCGGCCGCAGGCTTTTTGAGCGAAGGCGCGATTCATCCGGATTCAACCATCGGAACTCCGCCTTGGGAGACCTTTTCGACAAAGCCAGTGTGGTATTTGCCTCGCCGAAAATCGGAATTTTGCATGATCGCCTGCTGGAAGGGTATGGTCGTCTTGACGCCGGTGATCATGTATTCCCCAAGGGCGCGAGACATTCGGTGAATGCACGCCTTTCTACTCGAGGCGGTGGTGATGACTTTGGCGATCATCGAGTCGTAATGGGGCGGGACGGGATACCCCGCATAGGCGTGGGAGTCAATTCGCACGCCGCGCCCACCGGGCGCGTAATACAGCTTAATCTCTCCCGGACACGGCATGAAGTTGTTTGCCGGATCCTCCGCGTTGATCCGGCATTCGATGGAATGGTGCCTCGCGATCGCATCGACGAGATGCTTGGATAGGTGTTCGCCCGCAGCGACCTGGATCTGTTGTTTGACGAGGTCGCAACCGTAGACTTCCTCGGTGATCGGGTGCTCAACCTGGATGCGCGTGTTCATCTCCATGAAATAGAAATGACCATGATCATCGACGAGAAACTCGATGGTGCCCGCGTTGGCGTAGCCGACGTTCTCTGCCAGCTTGATCGAGGCTGCGCCCATGCGGGTCCGCAGTTCGGGGGTCATGAGCGGGGAGGGACACTCCTCGACGATCTTTTGATTGCGTCGTTGAATCGAACAATCGCGTTCCCCAAGGTGAACGACGCGGCCGTGCTCATCCGCGAAAATTTGAAACTCGATGTGGTGGGGATTGACGATAAACTTTTCGATGTAGACTTCGGGATTGCCGAAGGCTTTGTCTGCCTCCAGACGCGCGGCATGGTAGCCTTGCACGAGGCTCCCTTCGTTACTGGCGACGCGCATCCCGCGCCCTCCGCCGCCCGCGACCGCCTTGATCATGACGGGAAAGCCGACTTTTCGCGCGATCTTGATGGCTTCCTCTTCGCTCTCGACGGTTCCATCACTGCCTGGCGAAACCGGCACTCCAGCCTTCCGGGCGCATTCGCGGGCGGAATTCTTGTCGCCCATGAGGCGAATGGCACTGGCGGGAGGGCCAATGAACTTGATATTGCAGCTGGCGCACACCTCCGCGAAATGCCCGTTTTCCGCGAGGAACCCGTAGCCAGGGTGAATGGCATCCACGTCGGCGATCTCCGCGGCACTGATGATGCGATCCATTTTGAGATAGCTTTGCGAACTGGGAGCAGGCCCGATGCAGATCGCCTCATCCGCCAGCTGGACGTGCAGGCTTTCCAGGTCGGGCTCGGAATAGACGGCGACGGTCTGGATCCCGAGCTCTTTGCAGGCCCTGATGATCCGCAGGGCGATTTCGCCGCGGTTGGCGATGAGGATTTTCTTGAACATGCTGGGCAGTCGACCGGGTTCCCAAACGTCTGCGCGCCGGCCGTCTCCGATCTATTTGACGCGAAAGAGAGCCTGTCCGAACTGAACAGGTTTTCCGTTTTCAGCGCACACCTCGGTAATTACGCCGGAGATTTCAGCCTTGATTTCGTTCATCACCTTCATCGCTTCGATGATGCAGACGACCGAGTCGGGAGTAATTTCCTGACCTACCGTGACGTAGGGTGCTGCCTCGGGGGATTGGGCCGCGTAGAAGGTGCCCACCATTGGCGATTTAATCTCTTTGTGACGCGAAGCTTCTGCGCCGGGCTCTTTTGCGGCATCGGCGTCCTGTGGCGAGCTGGTTGCCGAGCCGGGGGTTGGTGGCACGGCGATGATCTGGGCGGCCTTTCCCCCGCTTCCGGTCTTCAGCGTGATCTTGAATCCTTCGCGCTCCATTTTGAAGACGGACAGACCGTTCTTCTTCATAAGGTCGATCAGCGTTCGAATCTCTTTAAGGTCCACAGGCAGCAAAATTTGAGGGGAGGGAGCGTGTCATGATGCGGGCGGCCGGTCAAGAGATTCAGCAGGAAGGACATTTACGAAGGACTTTACAAATGAAACGCGATGGAGCAGCTTTCGACTCTTTCCGATATGTGGTTGATCGTCCCCGTCCTGCTGACCCTTCATGTGATCGTCTGTCTGCTGTTGGTGCTGGTCGTCTTAATGCAGCTTCCTCGCAGCGAGGGCCTTGGGGCCGCGTTTGGAGGCACCGTCACGGATAACATTTTCGGTGCTCAAACGACCCATGTGCTGGCGAAGTTCACCGTTTGGCTGGGCGTCGCATTCTTTGCGATTACCCTCATGCTTGCCATTGCCTACTCACGGCGGGAAACCGGGCGGACCCGCATCCAACAAGAGTTGATGAATGCCGCGGCTCCGTCGGCCTCTGCGACCGCACCGGCGCCCTCGGCGGCCGTGCCCGCGGCGAGCCCTGAAACAGCCGTGCCCGCGGCGAGCCCTGAAACAGCGGTGCCCGCGGCGAGTCCCGAAACAGCCATGCCGGCAGCAAGCCCCGCGGCGGCGCCTTAGGAGACTGTCGGGCTTGAATTCGAACACCCATTTTGCAGGTAGATTTCGAATGGAGGCTGCTTGGCGGAACTTTCGAGAAGGATTCGACGGTGACCTCCAAATCCGACGGTCTGCCAGGGCAGTTTTCCGGCGGAGACGGTGAGAATCTCCGAGTCTCCGGCCTCCGCGCGTAGATTTTGCGCGAGAGCTGAGAGTCCCCTGGTCTTGGTTCCGACGATGGGAGCGCTGCACGCGGGCCATGCGGCCTTGGTGTGCCGCGCCCGAAAGCTCGCGGGAGAGCGGGGAAACGTCATCGTTTCCATCTTTGTCAATCCCATCCAGTTTGGACCGAATGAAGACTTCTCGAAATATCCCCGATCGCTAAGCCAGGATTTGGAAGTTTGCCGGACGTCTGGGGCCGATCTCGTCTACAGGCCTTCGGTGGAGCAAATGTATCGTGAGGACCGCTCCGTGTTCGTTGACGAGATCTTCGTGTCCCGACGTCTGTGCGGAGCGTCGCGGCCTGGTCATTTTCGTGGAGTATGCACCGTGGTTGTGAAGTTATTCTTGATTCTTCGCCCGCAGGTTGCCGTTTTTGGAGAAAAGGATTGGCAGCAGCTTGCCATCATTCGCAGGCTGGTTCGCGACTTGGATTTCTCGGTTCGAATCATTGGACATCCGACGATTCGAGAGCCCGATGGGCTGGCCATGAGTTCGCGCAACAATTACCTCACTCCCGAAGAGCGCTCCGTAGCGCCGGAGATTTACGCTGCCCTCCGGGCGGCGGCCACCCAGCGACGAGTCGGGGACATCCTGAGGATGGGACGCCGGAGAATCGGACAGATTCCCGGCGCGAGGATCGATTATCTTGAGCTTGTCGACGCCGAGACGATCCAGCCGGCAAAGGACTTTCGCCGTCCAATGCGCCTTGCGGTGGCGGTTTTCCTCGGAAAGGCGCGTTTGATCGATAACATTGCCGTGCCCCAGCGGCCTTGAATCTGTGACACCGCTTTCGAATCCCGTTGTGCCGCCCGCGTTCCATCGCCATGAGAGAGTTTGACTTCATCGTGATCGGCAGCGGCATTGCCGGACTCACCTTTGCTTTGAAGGCGGCCGAAAAGGGCTCCGTGGCGCTTGTCACCAAGCGCAAGCTTGCGGATTCAAATACCGCGTGGGCGCAGGGGGGCGTAGCCTGTGTGGTGAGCGAGGAGGATTCCTTCGATCTCCACATTCAAGACACCCTCGTGGCCGGTGCCGGCCTCTGCAATGAAGAGGCCGTACGCGCGGTCGTCACCGAAGGGCCCGCCCGGATCGCGGAGCTGATGGCGTTGGGGATGCATTTTGACGAAAGGGAATTGGAAAACGGCGTGCGCGAGCTCGACCTGGCCAGGGAGGGCGGACATTCCAAGCGGCGCGTGCTGCATTTTCAGGATTTCACGGGATTCGAGATCGAGCGAACCCTGGTTGCGCAGATTTCCGGTCATTCGAACATCTCGGTTCTGGAAAACCACATGGCAGTCGACTTCCTCACGACAGGAAAACTTGGCTACGCGATGCAGGACTGTTGTGTGGGAGTGTACGTGCTCGACGAAGAGAGCGGCATAGTGGAAACGCTGCGAAGCGACATCAACGTGCTCGCAACGGGAGGATGCGGGAAGGTTTATCTCTACTCGACGAATCCAGACATCGCCACCGGCGACGGAGTTGCGATGGCTTGGCGGGCAGGCGCGTTAATCGCAAACATGGAGTTCGTCCAGTTTCACCCAACCTGCCTTTACCACACCGAGGCCAAGTCGTTTCTTATCTCGGAAGCTGTGCGCGGGGAAGGAGGCATTCTCCTTGATGCCAAACGCCGGCGCTTCATGGAACAATATCATCCGAAAAAAGAACTGGCCCCCCGCGACATCGTAGCCCGCGCCATCGATGCGGAAATGAAACGGATGGGGAGCAAGTTCGTCTTTCTTGATATCACCCACCGGCCCGCCCAGTTCGTGAAATCACGATTTCCGTCCATCTATGATACTTGTCTTGGCTACGGTATCGACATCACTTCACAACCGATTCCTGTCGTCCCGGCCGCCCACTATCAATGTGGCGGTGTGAAGACGGATTTGAACGGTGAGACCAGTCTGCGCGGATTGTATGCCATCGGCGAGGTTGCATGCACCGGTCTTCACGGCGCCAATCGCCTCGCCAGCAATTCGCTCCTCGAAGGGTTGGTGCTGGCCCATCGGTCCTTCGAAAAGGCAACTCGCAACCGCAAGCCGCGGGTCGACTTTGATCTTCCCGAATGGCGGCCGGGCCAGGTGCAGGATCTGGACGAATTCGTGGTCATTTATCACAACTGGGACGAAATTCGGCGCCTGATGTGGGATTACGTGGGCATTGTCCGGACGGATAAGCGCCTGCAGCGAGCGGCGACCCGGTTGCGCAATCTTCACGCGGAAATTCAGGAGTTTTATTGGAACTTCAAGGTCTCGACCGAGCTGCTCGAGCTTCGCAATCTCGTGGCGGTCGCCTCGCTGATTGTCGATTGCGCCATCAGCCGCCGCGAGAGTCGCGGTCTCCATTACACGCTGGATTATCCGGAGGGCGACGCCCGCTTTATTCGTGATACGACGATGCGCCGGACGTAAGGGGGTTCTGTTTTGTGTTGCGAGGTTGACTTTGAGTAGCGATAGTAGGCGCCCCTACGAGTCCGGCATGAAATTCGCTCCAACCATATTGGCGGTCCTTTTTGTGACCGCCACACTGAGGGCGTCGGAGGCGCAATCGGCGATTTCCACCAGCACGGATTTTCAGAAGGCAGCCATGCGGCTGCGTGAGAATGCCTTGCTCAAACTTGAACCTCAGGTTGTCGCGCCGACGAATTTCCGCTCCGGATTTAATCGCTATCCATGGAAACGCGGCATTGTGACGACGGTTTTCTGGGTCGGTGAGCGTCCAACGGCCAACAATCCTGTCCCTAACTATAAGAGCTCGTGGGACGTCCGATGGGCCCAGAATTACGGGGGGCTCGATAACCCCGATCCATCCCAAAGAAGAAATTATATCCCCGCCCGATTCACCCCGAGACAGAATCCGTTCTACGTGGCTCTTCCCTACAATGACGTGACTCGGGGCACGACCAAATCTGAAGCCCGGAGGGCGATTCCCTGGTTCAAGCAGGCCTTCGAACGACCCGGGAAAAGTGTGCTGAAAGGCCGCTGGGTTGCCATCAAGAGAGGCGGGCGGATTGCCTACGCCCAGTGGGAGGATTGCGGTCCCTTCCGCACCGACCACTGGCAATATGTGTTCGGAAACCAGAGGCCGCTCCCCAATTTGAACCAGGGCGCGGGACTGGATGTCTCACCGGCCGTGCGCGACTATCTGCTCATGGGCGGCAAGGATGTCTGCGATTGGAAATTCGTCGAGGCGCGCGATGTTCCCGCCGGGCCATGGACGAAGCATGGTGACAATAATACTTTCGTGCTCCAACGCCGCGGGGCCAATCTGTTCATGGTGGATCGGAACAACGCCTACGGCGCTCGAAAGCAAAACTGATTAGAGGCCGGCGAGCGGGCGGAAGACAAGCTAGCCCCGCTCGATCAGCTCAAGAACGGCCCTCGCCGCTTCTTCGGGGGGAATAGCATGCATGCATCGAAAGTCGAGTGGGCACTCGCGCAAAAAGCAGGGGCTGCATTCGACCTGATGTCGCAGGACCGTGCTTGCCGGTGAGCGGGGCCCGGTCAACCGCGGTTCGGTCGAGCCGAAAACCGCCACAAGCGGAATGCCAAGACTGTCGGCGAGGTGCATCGTTCCCGTGTCATTGGTGAGGAGCACGCGCAGACCTCGAAGCCGCTCGATCAACTCGTCGAGCGAGGTCTTGCCGGTGAGGTCCTCGGCTTTTCCGCCGAAGCTCTGCAGAATTTCGGATGCCAGGCTTCGGTCGTTGTCCGTTCCGATGATGAGCCACGAACATGCGATCTTTTGCGAGACGATCTCCATGGTCTTTCGGAAGCGCTCGGTCGGCCAGCGCTTGGCGGGTCCGTACTCGGCACCCGGGCAGACGCCAAGGACGATGCCGTCAACCATGGCCCGCGAACGCTGAACGGGGCTCGGAGGAGGTTCCACGGCGCCGCAGCGTGTTGCAATGTGAAAGTATCGGTCAGCCTGGTGTTTGGGCCGTGCCACCTTCTTCTTCTTGGGCTCATCGATGATTTGCGTAAGCAGCAGCGAACGCAGTCGCCCGCGATATCCCACCCTGCGGGGGATGCCGGCAAGCCACGCCTCGGCCGCGCTCCGAAAGGAATTGGGGAAGATTACCGCAGCATCAAAACGTCCGCGTATCTTCTTCGCGGTGGCGAAGACCGACTCCGCCGGGGCGAACGAAATCACTTCATCGACCTCGGCAACCGATTTCCAGAAGGCTTCGAGCTTCGCCGGAGCCAGGATGGCAAGCCGGGCGTCTGGTCGGCCGTGCTTGAAGGCGCGCGCGGTCCGCAGGCTCATCACCGCGTCGCCCAGCCAGTTTGGTGAGCGGATCACGAGACGAAAGGGATTCAGCTTCTGCGGATCAGTGCCTGGCGGCAAATAGATCCCGCGCTTCTGTTTGGCGATGACGAGGTAGGGCCACGGAGTCTTCCAGCGGTTGTGGACCCAGAACCAATCCGCGGGCGAGCTGCGAATCTGGCGCTCAAGCACGGCATTGATGTCCGCGGTGAGTTGCTCTGGTTTGTTTCGATCATAGGGGATCTCTTCATCATAGACGATGCGCCAGCGGGCGAAGCCGGACGTAAAGATGGCGGCGGGGACGACCGCGGAATTCGTGCGGATCGCGAGTGCGGCCGCGAGCGGAGAGGTCGAACACAAGCGATTGAAGAACGGCATCCAAATTCCGCCGTTGCCGGCACTTTGATCCACCAGCACGGCCGCGCATCCCGGTTTTCGCAGCAGGGCGATGGCCGCCTTGAACCCTTCCTTCCGATCAAAGGTCTCCACGCCTTTGCGACGGTCTCGATTGATGAGCTCGTCCAGATAAGGGTTGCGCAAGGCCTGGTAGACGGTTCCGAAACGGGTCTCGGGGCGCTGGAAGGCAGCCTGCGCATAGAGCTCCCAGCTGCCCATGTGGCTGATGGTCAGGACGACGCCCCGGCCGTCGAGAATGTTCCGCTGCACGACTTCGCTGTTCTCAAACGGCGCAATGCGCAGGATCGTCTTCTGCGGAAGCGCGGCAAATTTGAATGCGCACATCCCATTGGCGCCGAGCGTCGTGAAATGACGGAACGTCAGTCGCCGGATCTCCGACGAAGACTTCTCGTTCGCGAAGGCCGCCGAAAGATTTTCCCTTGCGAGCTTGCGGTAGCGGGGCAGGATCGCCCACAAAAAGGCGCCAATGACCTGTCCAAGCACAAAGCATACCGCGAGGGGGAGCCGGCGGATTATAGTGATCACGCCGAGCGCAAGCCAATAAGTGAAGCGATCCGTCATGCCGAAAAAAGCACGATATTTTAGCAGTGCCCGGAGCGCATCGGAAGGACTTTCAATCGAACCGGGTTCAACGGTGGGAATTCTCGGAGGCGGGCAGCTTGGCCGCATGTTCGGGATCGCGGCGAGGAGGATGGGTTATCGGGTGCATGCGTTCGAGCCGCATCCCGATAGTCCCGCAGGGCAGATCAGCGACGTGGAAATCAATGCGCCCTATACCGACTCCGCGGCCTTGAAACGTTTTGCCCGGCAAGTGGATGTCATTTCCTTCGAGTTCGAAAACATCCCCCTCTCGGCAATCAACGAAGTGGCCAGCCTGCGTCCGTTGCGTCCGCGCGGCGAGGTGCTGCACATTTGCCAGAACCGGGAGCGGGAGAAAGCGTTCTTGGCCGGGCAGGGCTTTCCTCATGCGCCTTTTGCCATTGTGGATTCCCCGGAAGGCCTCTGCGCAGCACTGGAGAGGATCGGAACGCCATCCGTGCTGAAGACAGCGGATTTCGGATACGACGGAAAAGGTCAACTCAAGCTCGGGGAAGACCTCGATTTCAAGAGACTCTGGCAGGATTTTCATGCTGCACGCGGTGTCCTCGAAAAATGGATTCCGTTCGAAGCGGAACTTTCTGTGATCGTGGCGCGGGGCCTCGATGGCCAGATGGTCGCTTTTCCACCCTCTGAGAATCTTCACAAGCTCCACATTCTTGACGTCTCGATTGTTCCCGCGCGGTTTTCACCCGCGGTGTGCGAAGCCGCGGTCCGGCTTGCGTCGGACATCACCGCATCGCTCGGCGTGGTCGGAGTGCTGGCGGTCGAATTTTTTCTCACGCAGGACGGCCGGTTGCTGGTGAACGAATTGGCGCCTCGTCCTCACAATTCCGGCCATTACACGTTTGATGCCTGCGTCACGAGCCAGTTCGAGCAGCAACTTCGGGCCGTCTGCGGGCTTCCGCTCGGCTCGAGCGCTTTGCTTACCCCGGTGGTGATGTGGAATCTGCTCGGTCATTTGTGGGAGCAGGGGGAGCCGGACTGGGGCGTGGTCCTTTCCGAGCCGCGAGCAAAACTCCACCTCTACGGCAAGGCGGAGCCGCGTCCAGGCAGGAAGATGGGACACGTCACCGTGCTGGCTCCAGTCGAAGAGGCCCTCAAAGTCATCGCCAGTTTTAGAGAGCGCCTTGGCGATTGATGGGCTTGGTTTTTGATTCAAGGCCTCATCCGGCCTGCTATGGTCTCCTTATGAATTCGCGCGCGATCAGGGCGGGACACCCTGCGCGTGTCATCGTTGCGGCCGTCTCAATCGGTTTGTTTCTGGTCGGATTTCTCCTCCTCGCGATCTGGCAAAGCGGAACGCAAATCGATCGGGCGAAAATGACCGGCCGGATCGTCGCGAAGGAATTCGTGCCGAGACCGGAACATCAGGTGACCCTGGCTCGCCGGGGTGGGTTGGCGGTCCAGGAATCCGAGGGGGATTACATCCTGACCGTCGAGGTTGTCGCGTCTGACGGAGCGAAAAACCCGTATAATGTTTGGGTTAACAAGAAGCGCTACGATGCGCTGAAGGTCGGCGATTCCTTCGATGTTGGGCCTTATTTGGTCCGCGAATAAAAATGAACGCCTTTTCAGACGCGCTGTCTCAGGTTGTAAATACCTCGTCAATTTCCTTCCGGTATTTCCCATGAGTATTCTTGCACAGCAAACAAACAATCAGGTTCAGGAGGCGCGCCAGTGGGTTGAGCCCCTGGTTTCAGAAGTCAGCAAGGTCGTCGTCGGCCAGAAAAAGCTTGTCCACCGTCTTCTGACGGGATTGCTATGCAACGGCCATGTGCTTCTGGAGGGCGTGCCCGGCCTGGCGAAAACGTTGACCGTGCGCACGCTGGCCTCGTGTATCCGGACAGGCTTTCAGCGAATTCAGTTTACGCCCGATCTTCTCCCGGCCGACCTGATCGGCACGCTGATCTACAATCCGAGAGACGGGGAGTTCTCCACCAAGCTCGGCCCGATTTTTTCAAATCTCATTCTTGCGGATGAGATCAACCGTGCCCCGGCAAAGGTGCAAAGCGCGTTGCTCGAAGCGATGCAGGAACGCCAGGTGACCATCAGCGACACCACGTATCCGCTTTCCGATCCCTTTCTCGTGCTGGCGACGCAAAATCCGATCGAACAGGAGGGAACCTATCAGCTTCCCGAGGCGCAGCTTGATCGCTTCATGCTCAAGGTAAATGTCGGTTATCCGACTCGCGAAGAGGAGCGGGAGATCCTCGATACCATGGCGACATCCTCTCCTTTGCTAAGCGTTCAGGCGATCGTCTCCCCGGAGGAGATCGTTCATTCCCGCGGCGTCGTGAATTCGATTTACGTGGACGATCGCGTCAAGGATTACATCGTCAACATCGTGTGGGCGACTCGCGATCCTGCGGCTTACAAGCTCAAGCTCGACGGCATGATTCGGTTTGGAGCTTCGCCGCGCGCGACGATTTACCTGACGCTCGCCGCCAAGGCCCAGGCGTTCATCGCGGGGCGTGGGTATGTGACACCTCAGGATGTCAAATCAATCGGCCTGGATGTGTTGCGCCATCGAATCCAGGTAAGCTATGAGGCGGAAGCCGAATCGGTCACGAGCGAGATGATTGTCGAGAAGATCTTCGCTGGGCTCGCCGTGCCCTGACCGGCAAGCGCTCAGCCCATTCGTTTTTCGTTCGCGAAGCGGCCCTGTTGAACGACGGATCATCTACCAATCGCGAGTCCCCCCGTCATATGAATCAAGACCCACGGGAAATTCTGAAAAAAATCCGCCGCATTGAGCTGCGCACGAGGCGGCTGGTCAATGCATCCTTTTCGGGCCGTTATCACAGCGTCTTCAAGGGCCGCGGCATGAATTTTGAGGAAGTCCGCGAATATGCGGCGGGCGATGACATCCGCAGCATTGATTGGAACGTGACGGCGCGGATGAACGCGCCCTACGTCAAGAAATTCACCGAAGAGCGTGAGCTCACGGTGATGCTTCTGGTGGACGTCAGCGCGTCAGGAAGTTTCGGCAGCATCGAATTGAGCAAGCGCGAGCTTGCCGCCGAGGTCGCGGCGATCCTTGCTTTCAGCGCCATCAACAATAGCGACAAGGTCGGCTTGCTGCTGTTTTCCGACCAGGTCGAGCTATTCATTGCTCCCAAGAAGGGACGTCTCCATACTCTGCGCTTGATTCGCGAGATGATCTATTTTCAGCCCAAGGGCAAGCAAACCGATCTCGGTGCGGCCCTCGAGTATCTGAACAAGGTCATTTCACGCCGCGCGGTCGTTTTTGTCATTTCGGATTTTCTTGCGCCCGATTACACAAAGCCCCTCACCGTGGCCAGCCGCCGTCACGATCTCGTCGCCATGCCGGTGCTCGATCCCGGGGAAGAGCGGCTTCCGGACGTCGGCTTGGTCACTTTCGAGGATGCGGAGACCGGCGAGCAAATCGAAATCAACACCTCGAGTTCCACCGTCCGCAGCGCGTTCGCCGCCGGGGAGGAGCGCCGGCGCAAGCATCTCAACAAGCTTTTCGGCTCGCGCGGAGTGGATGTTGTGCCGCTCGCCACGGACGAAGACTACCTCGTCGCCCTGAGCGCATTTTTCGAGAGGCGCGAAAGGAGGCTGGCCGCATGACGCCCGTCCCGCCGCCGCCAACGCCGGCGCCCATCCACGACATTGCCGGCCCGGTTTGGCTTTTCCCCTACCCGGTCTGGGTGGTCGTCGCGGCGGCTCTCGCGCTTCTCACCTTGGTTGGCCTGGTTTTTTGGCTGACGAGGAGGAAGCGTCCCGCTCCCGTGTTGACTCCTCGACAACGCGCTTTGGCTGCTCTCGAGCAATTGCGGCGCGAAGGCCCCGAGACCGATCCCTACGCCTTCGGTGTCAAGATTTCCGATGCCTTGCGCACCTATATTCGCGATCAGCACGGTGTGGATGCGTTGACGCGCACGTCCGTCGAGTTTCTCGAGGCCCTGCGCGAGAACGCGGTCTTCACGGAGAACGAGAAAGCGGCTCTCTCGGAGTTTCTTGAATCTGTGGACCTGCTCAAATACGCGCGACTCCCCGCGGCTGCGGACGAGATTCAAGCGTTGCTCGACGCCGCCGAGCGCTTGGTCCGGGGAACCAATCCCATCTTAACGAGCGTAGCGAAATGAGCGACAGCGGTCCGTTTGGGTTCAGTTTCGCCCACCCGTGGGTGTTGCTCTGTCTGCTGTTGCTGCCGATCTTGGCCGTGTTGAAGGGTCGCTTGGGCGGGACGCCGGGTGTGACGTTTTCGAGTACTTCCGCGCTGTCTGCCTTGGGGCGACGGCGGCGTTCGCGGGCAGGGGCCTTGCTCGTGTTGCTGACGCATCTCGCGCTGGCGAGCCTTATTGTGGCTCTAGCCCGTCCTCAGCTGGGTCGCACCCTCACCCGAATTCAAGCGAGCGGCGTGGATATCATGCTGGCTCTCGACGTGTCGCGTTCGATGCTTGCTGAGGACTACAACATAGGAGCGCAGCGCGCCAATCGCATTGACGCGGTCAAGCAGGTCACCGAACAATTCATTCGCCAGCGGCCGAACGATCGCATCGGCATCGTGGCTTTCGCGGGAAGGCCTTATCTGGTCAGTCCGCTCACCCTGGATCATGACTGGCTGATCCAGAATCTCGACCGTCTTCAAATTGGCATGGTTGAGGATGGCACGGCCATCGGCTCGGCGATTGCCTCGGCTGCAAACCGGCTCAAGGACAAAGAGGCGAAAAGCAAATTGATCGTCCTGCTGACCGATGGCGACAATAACGCGGGGCGTGTCACTCCCCTGACGGCAACCGAGGCATCCAAGGCGCTCGGAATCAGGATCTACACCATCGGCGCGGGGACGAAAGGAGAAGTGCCCTTCCCCTTCAATGATCCATTTGGCAGGACCGTTTACCGCAATGTCCGAATGGACTACAATGATGATTTGCTAAAGCAAATTTCTTCCGTTTCCAGGGGGAAGTATTTCCGCGCCGCCGACACGCATTCCTTGAAGGAGGTGTTCAATGAAATCGACCAAATGGAGAAGACGAAGGTGAGCGTCGAGAAGACATCGGACTATCGTGACCTCTTCCCAATTTTTCTCCTGGCGGGTTTCGTTTTGCTGGGATCGGAGGTTCTTCTTTCCCAAACCGTATGGAAACGTCTCCCCTGACATTTTCCCAGCCCGCCTGGTTTTTCGCCTTGGCGATCGTTCCTCTTGTTGCCGGGCTTTACTTCTGGTCGCAGCAACGCGGTGAAGCGTTGCTGTCGAAGGTCGTGGCGCCTCGCCTGCGGGCGCAGCTCGCCGGCTCGGTTAGCAGGGGACGGCGGAGTTTGAAGTCGCTGCTGATCCTCATGGTCTTCGGTTTGGTCGTAGCGGCTCTTGCGCGCCCGCAATGGGGATTCATCCAGCGCGAGGTCAAGCAGAGGGGGCGGGACGTAATCGTGGCGGTTGACACCTCGCGCAGCATGCTCGCCACGGATGTCGCCCCCAGCCGGCTGGCCCGGGCCAAGCTGGTCGCGCAAGACTTAATTGGCCTGGTGCACGGCGATCGAATCGGTCTGGTCGCCTTCGCCGGCTCGGCTTTTCTGCAAGCTCCGCTGACGCTAGACTATAACGCGGTGCTGACGTCGCTTGAGGAACTCGACGCAACGGTCATCCCAAAGGGTGGAACGAATATCGCTGAGGCGATTCGCACTGCGGAGCAGGCCTTTGGCAAGGGAGAGGGCCAGACTCGTGCTTTGATTATTCTCACCGATGGCGAAGAACTCGATGCAGACGGAATTTCTGCCGCGAAGAGGGCTGCAACTCTTGGCGTGCGCATCTTCACGGTGGGAATCGGTTCCGGGGAGGGTTCCCTGATTCCTCTTCGGACCGAAGACGGGGGAACGGATTTTGTCCGAGACACGGGCGGCAAGCCGGTCCAGAGCCGATTGGATGACAAGCGGCTCAGGGAAATCGCGGAGGCTGGCGGTGGATTCTATGAGCCGCTTGGTCCTGATGCGGCGCGCAAGATTTTTGAAAAAGGAATTCTAGTCCTCGATGAAGGCGAGACGGGAATCATGACATCCCGGCAGCCCATCGAACGCTATCAGTGGCCGTCAGGCTTTGCGGTTGCTCTGCTGGTCCTTTGGCTGATGCTCAGTGACAGGAGGAGGGTGTCCCCTTTACGCAAAGGCGCGGCGGCCGCAACCGTAGTCCTCCTGTCCATTTCTTCTTCTCCGGCCGCCACGGGCCTTGAAGAGTACCAGGCCGGAAATTTCGACAAGGCGAAGGCAGAATTCGAGAGAAGGCTGCAGACGGCGCCGGAGTCCGAAAAGCTGCATTTTAATGCCGGGGCCGCTTCGTACAAATTGGGCGATTTCGCCAAGGCAGTCGACCATTTCACAAAGGCTCTGCTGAGCGAGGATCACAAACTGCAGGAAGATGCTTCGTACAACCTGGCCAATTCCCTGGTCCGCCGCGGCGAGGCGGCCAAGGGAAATGGAGAAAAGAAAGCGGATTGGCAAAACGCCGTTCAACATTACACAGAGGCATTGAATCTCGATCCGAAAAACAAGCAGGCCGAGGAAAACCGCGACATCGTCAAGAAGATGCTCGAGGACCTGCAGAAACAGGAAGAGAAAGAAAAGCAGGACCAGCAAAAGCAGGACCAGCAGCAAAAGCAGGACCAGCAGCAGAAACAGGATCAGCAGCAGAAGCAGGATCAGCAGCAGAAGCAGGATCAGCAGCAGAAGCAGGACCAGCAGCAGAAGCAGGATCAGCAGCAGAAGCAGGATCAGCAGCAGAAGCAGGATCAGCAGCAGAAGCAGGACCAGCAGCAGAAGCAGGACCAGCAGCAGAAGCAGGACCAGCAGCAGAAGCAGGACCAGCAGGCGAGCAATAACCAGCAGGGCGAGTCTGCTCGGGATCAAAAAGGGGAGAAGTCAGACGATCAGAAAAAGGAAGAGCAAAAGCAGCCCAAGCAAGGTGAGAACGGCCAGAAGAAACCTGACCAAGAGGAGCAGCCCGATCAAAATGGAGAGGGACAGAAGGAGCAGGGGCGGCAGGAAACGGCCCAGAACCAGACCCAAGAAGAGGGCCAGCGGCCGCAACCAACACCGCAACCGACGCCTGGTGAAAGGAAGCGAGGCGACCTAAAGCCTAGTCAGGAGGAACAAAAAGGCGACCCTGCCGGAGGCGCCGGCTCGGCCGAGCCTGTTGAGAAAGAAGGCGAGATGAGCGCCTCACAGGCCAACGGTTTGCTAAATTCTCTTCGCTCAGAAGAGGAACGCGTGCGATTGATGCAAAGGCAGGAAACGGAGGACACTTTGAAGGATTGGTAATGAAGACTCGAACGATCAAGCTCCTTGGCCTTTTCGCCCTCGTCATGTTCGGCCTTGTCCGGAGTGGCGCAGCCCAGAAAGTGCAGGCCGAGTTGTCTCAAATTCATGCCGCGGTGGGCCAGCCTGTGCGGCTAAGCATCTCGGTGACGGGAGCACGCGGCGCCCAAGTTCCCCAACAGCTGAAGATCGACGGTATCGATGCTCGTTTTATCGGGAAATCGGAACAGATGCAGTGGCAGATGAACGGCGGGGGGGTCAACTCGACGGCGACTTCCACTTACAGTTATCTGATCGTCCCGCTACGGCAGGGGGAGTTCACGATCCCCTCAATTCCCGTGGCCGTGGGAGGGAAGACCGTGAAAACCTCTCCGCTCAGGTTGAGTGTGTCGGGAGGTCAAGGCGTGCCCGTCTTGCCGGCCATCCCCGTTCCTCAGAGTCAGGCGGCTCGGCCGAGCGTTTCCCCTCCATCCTCGGCGAGACCGACGCCTCGCTCACAGACGAACCAATCCAACGAGAAGAAGATCGCCTTTGGAGATCTGATTATTCCCAAGAAGGCGGTCTATGTTGGCGAGGTTGTGCCGATTGAATTGAGGTTCTATTTCGACGCGAGCTATCCCGTCCGCCTGCCCGATCGCCCCTCCTTCTCGGGCGACGGATTTACCGTGATGCGCTTTTCGAAACCGATTGAAAAGCAGCAGGAGGTCGACGGGCGCGTTTACAACGTCGTCATTTTCCAGACAGCCTTTTCGGCCGCGAAGTCAGGAACCCTGGAGATTCCTCCGGCGAGCATGGAGTCTCAGATTCAGCTTCCTGGCAGGGGTCCTTCGGGCATGGACGACTTTTTCGGAGGATTCTTCGGGAATATGATGTCGTCCGGCGACATCCGTCAGACGACCGTGCCAACGCAATCGGTGAAACTTGATGTCAAACCCCTGCCGAAAGACGGCCGGCCCGAGGATTTCAGCGGCGCGATCGGGCAGTTTTCTTTGGAGGCATCCGCCGCGCCGAAGCAGGCTGCGGCCGGCGATCCGATTTCTTTGACGGTCACAGTGTCCGGGCGCGGAAACTTTGATGCGATGAGGCCGCCTGCCCTGCTCGAGGACGATGGTTGGCGCACCTATCCTCCGGGAGAAAAGTTTGAGGCGAGCCCCAGCGATCCGATTGGATTCAATGGCGAGAAGCGCTTTGAGTACATGCTTGTCGCGCGCGAAGACCGGTCGAAAACACCTTTGGCACAGCTGTCGTTTTTCGACCCATCGCTCGAAAAATATGTCACGATCAAAAGCGCCGCGATCGAGGTGGCGGCAAAGGGAACGGCTGATCAGGCTGCGGCTACAGTGGCGGCCGCAACTCCCGTTCCCGAAGCTCAACCTTCGCCGGCTGTCTCCGCGCCGACTCCAGAGGAAAGTCTGCTCGCGTCGAACTTCTCTCCTGCTTCTTTCGCGCCTCTCATTCACGATCGCGGTTTTCTTACGGTGAATGGCGCTCTGGCCATCGCTTGGTCGGCTGCGCTGATGCTTGGTTTGGGGCATGCGGTGGCCGTTTCACCGTTCGCAAAGAAATCTGCCGCGCGACGGGACAGCCGCAGACTTCTTCACAAGATGGAAGATGCCCAATGCAGCGCGCAACAGTTCTTCCAGATCGCTGAGGAGTTTGTGCATTCGCGCCTCGCCTCCAATGGGTCGCACGCCGATGCGCGGGATCTGCTGGAAAATTCAAGCGTGAGCGACGAGACGAAGTCTGCCGTTCGTACTGTTTTGAACCGGCACGATGAATGGAAATATTCGGCAAGTGCTCCGCACCTGAAGCTCGACGTCGGGGAGCGCACACAGGTCCTCGACCAACTTAAAAATTTCGATCATGAATTGCGCAGGTAAATCGTTTCTCGCCTGTTTCCTCCTGCTGACCATTTCCGTGCAAGCGGACACGATCCAGGACGGCAAGGTTGCCTTCTCCAAGGGTGATTTCGCCGAGGCAATCCGCTCCTTCGAATCGGCTTTGGCCAAGGCAGGCCCAAGTGCCGGACTCTATTACAGCCTCGGAATAGCCAGGCAAAAGAGCGGAGAACGCGCGCAGGCGGCGGTGGACCTGCGCCGGGCAATCATGCTCGATCCCCGCATGGTCGATGCACGCATGGCTCTCTCGGAGATCGAGCGTTCGCAGGGGGTCGCGTCCATTCCTGCGGGCTGGCGGGAACGGGTGGCGGAGCGAGTGCCGCTGAAGGCACTCGTGATCACGGGATGCGCGCTCGCCTGGCTCGGGGCCTTCGCCCTGCTCTTCGCCATTTTTTTGAGATCCGAACGTTTCTTGCCCCTGGCCGGGGCGTTGAGTCTCGTGGCGGTGGGCACCGGGTCGTTCCTGGTTGGCTACCTGGCTGATCCGCGCGTTTCCGAACGGAACACGGCGGTCGTTTCCGAAAAGGCGGGCGTAACGCTTCTCTCCGCTCCCGCGGACCAATCGGCGACGGTCATTCGCCTTCCGGGTGCTGCGTCTGTGCAGATATTGAAGCGGAGCGGCGATTGGACTTTCTGCAGTGCACCGGGTGGAGAACGAGGATGGGTTCCTGGCAAATTTCTCGAACCCGTGGTACCGACCGCGTGAAGCTGGCTTCCGCGGTCATCGTTCTGGCCGCGATGGTCGTATCCGTCTGCGAGTCCGCCGAGCCATGGACTGACAGAATCGGTCCGGAAACCCCGGGTCCCTTTCCCCTGGTCCGACCATTTTCGGGAGAGTTTCGTTTTGGCTGGTCGGACATAGAGGCTGCGAGCGCGAAGGCGAGGCTTTGGTATTCGGAAGACAAGATCAACGTCGAGGTTGAAGGAGGGACGAACGGCCTGGCGCGAACGCTTTGGCAGCTGGACGCAAGACACGAAGCGGTCATTCTCAAAGAAGGTCTCAAGCCCGTCGGATTTTTGCAGACGGAGAAGTACGCGAAGAAGAGGGTGAGAACGGAGGCGGTCTTCAAGCCGGAGGGACTCTGGCGCATCCGCGCTGTCCCATCCGATCCGAAGAACGTGGCCAGATGGAAGCGAATCAAGGTGGAGCCCGTTCGCGACATCATCTCCGCAATGCTGCTCATTCGCAGTCAAGTCTTGAACAACGGAGACAAGATCGCCGTCGTGGCTTTTCCGGGCGACGCGCCCTTTCTCGTCGACGTCACCGTGGCCAAGCGTGAGCAAATCAGGATCGCGGGGACGCTTCGTCGGGCGATCAAACTCGATTTCGAAATCCAGCGAATCGACGTCAAGAAAAAGGGTCGTCTTGTCCCGCACGGCAAATTTCGCAGCGGGTCGGTCTGGATTTCCGATGACGAGAACCGGATTCCATTGCGAGCGGAAGTGGACATTTTTATCGGCTATGTCTTCGGCGAACTGGTGAGCCTGCGTTTCGATTGACCAGCAGGATCACGCCAGTTCTTTGAGTTGCGCGACGTGATGGTGTTCCACGAGGTGCTCCCGTCCCGACGCATCAAGAATTCTAAGGTTGGCGTCTTGGTCCAGCCCCATAAATCTTCCGGCGATGTTTCCACCGGCGATGAGAGTGATGAGGATTGGGCGCTCGGTATTCCAATGGGTATTACTTTCGCGAACCGCTTTGGAAAGACCGCCTTCGAGCATTTCATGGTGGGCATCCGCCAGGGCGTCGAGAATCAGGGCGGCAAGCTCATCGATGGTTGGAATTGCTGGCAAGAGGTCCGCAAGCCGTGTGCTGGTGTCTGCAAGCGCGGGATCGCACAGCCACGGCGCGTTGCGGATGTTCATGCCAATTCCCACGGTGAGCGTCTGGCGAGACCCCTGCTCGATAAGCAGACCCGCGAGTTTCTTCTTTGCGCTCATGAGGTCGTTCGGCCAGCGCAGTCGCGCATCGGGGACCGCGAGATTCTCGAGCACGCGCAGCAAGTGACAGCCAACCATCAAGGAGAATCCGTTCCAGCGAACGGCGCCGCCATCAGCCGGGAGCGTGGCGGAAAGCCACAGGCCGCCGGGATCAGAGACGAAGGAGCGCCCGAAGCGGCCGCGTCCCGCCGTTTGGGCCGACGCGCACACGGCGCTCCACGGTAGCAGGTTGCGCGCGAGATCGTTGGTCGAGGCGACCGTCTCGTAACGGAAGAATCTCCATCCCGCGTAACCGACGATTGCCTCGGAGATGGCCTTTTCTGAAGAGCCGGTTGCCATGTTACCGATGGGTTGGCGGATTTGGCGCTTTGAAGCAAGGCAAACTCTACACTGGCAAACTGTTGCTTGATTTGCGTTTGAGGGAGGTAAGACTCCGGCGATGATCGAATATCTCAAGGTTCTCCGGCTGGATCACTGGCTGAAGAATGTCTTCATCTTCTTTGGGCATCTCGTCGCCATCGCGCTGGTTCCGGACCAGGTGCCACAGAGCACGTTCGATCTCGCCTCGCGGATCGCGTTGTCGCTTGTTCCCGCCTGTTTGATTGCGTCCGCAAACTATATCGTCAACGAGATCCTCGATGCGCCCTTCGACCGGATGCATCCAACCAAGCGGTTGCGTCCCGTGCCGGCCGGCACGGTGAAAGTTTCGGTGCTTTGGATAATCATGGCGGCGCTCACCGTGGTCGCCTTTGCGCTGGCGGCCGCCTGGTTCAACACCGGCTACATCGTCTCGCTCGCGCTGCTGCTCCTCAGCGGCCTTCTCTACAATGTCGAACCTTTCCGGCTCAAGGATCGAGCCTATCTCGACGTGATCGCGGAGTCCTTCAACAATCCCATTCGTCTGTGGCTCGGCTGGTTTGCGTTGCTCCCCGCGAACGTTTTCCCCCCGTTGTCGATCGTCCTGGCCTGGTGGTTCTTCGGCGCGCTCCTCATGGCGGGCAAGCGCTATGCGGAGTTCCGCTTTATTGGAGACGCGCGGCGCAGCGGCGACTACAGAAAGTCCTTTCGAGTTTATACGGAACGTTCCCTCATTCTCTCCATGGTGACCCATGCGAACTTCTTCTGTTTCTGCATGGGCGTTGCCATCGCCGTCTACCGCCCGAATCTTGTTTTCGTCTTCCCGCTCGTGGTCGTGGCAATTTGCGTCTATCTCCATCGGGCGATGAGTGAGGAAGGAGCCCGGCTCGAGCCCGAGCATCTGCTCAAAAGTCCTCTCGTCATCGTTTGTACGCTGGCCGTGGTCGCCATCTCGGGATTTCTCGCCTGGACAAAGGCGGACCTGACCAAGCGGGCGCACTTCTTTGAATTGATCGGAGGCAGACAGGAAATCGATCGATGACTGACTGCGCTAGGTCCAGGGCGACCTCGGTCCCGAAATGGTTAAAAGGGCACAACTGGGGCGCGCTGGCCTTGACGCTTCCTCTGGTGGTTGCGATTCACTTGATTGCGGCGGCCGTGACGATTCGTCACTCGAACCAGGATCCGGTGGCTTCGGACCAAGGCGCGGAGATGTGGCTGGCCGCGACATCGCGCGACGACCTGCTGCCGCAGCGCACCGATGGTGTCCGGCACCCGTTGTGGTCGTGGATCGCGCGCGCCGCCTACACCGAGGACCAGCGCGTCTTCTTTGAGCGAGGCAAATGGCTCAATACGCTGCTTTGCGTCGCGTTTCTCTGCGGGCTGGGTATCGCGGTTACGCGCTGGCTTGATCCGTTGGCCACCGCGAATTTGCTGTTGTTGAGCAGTCTGGGAATTCTTGTGGTTCGAGGCACGTATTTTCAGCCGGAGCCGCTGTATTACATCCTCTTTTTTTTGGCCTGCGTTTTGGGATGGCAGATTCTGCGCGGTGCGGCTTTTCGGCACTATGTCTATTTCGGCTTCGTCTGCGGATTGGCGTATCTCGCCAAACCTTCGCTGGCTCCGTTTCTGGTCGTCTTTTGCGTCGCCTTTGCCTTG
This sequence comes from uncultured Verrucomicrobiae bacterium, assembly GCA_963731945.1. Lineage (GTDB taxonomy): Bacteria > Verrucomicrobiota > Verrucomicrobiia > Chthoniobacterales > Terrimicrobiaceae > DASTFP01. The sequence goes on from CAVSXN010000016.1 coordinate 432,081, forward strand.
CGGGGAGCGCTTACGTGGTTCGCCGCGAATTCCGAATGGAGTATTGCCCGGAATGCGGCGGGATTGGTTTTGGCGCTGGTCATCCTCGCGGTGATGCTTGTCCCGCTGGCAGCATTCAGCGCCACGCATTTCGGCAAACCGCTTTTCAACTACACCAGATACTGGATGTGGATGGATGATTTCATGACGGAGGCATGGCCATTTCAGGACAAGTATCCGGGGCGGGTGCAACTCGAACAGCTTCCGAGCGAGGAAACACCTACGCCTTCCTGGTATTTCCGGCGGCATGGAATCGGTGACGCTGCGGAACGCTTGGGCGCGGGAATGCGGGAGGTTCTCGTCCGTTTTCTCTTCCCGGAAGCCAAGCTTCCGCTTCACGGGGTATTTTGGCGTCCGGCCGGGAAGAAGTGGGAGCAGCCATTGGCTCACCGCGGCGCATATCTTTTGCTGCTGGGGGGCCTGTGCGCGGTTTTTCTTGCCGGCTCCAGATCGCAGTTTTTCGAAGGCTTGAAGCGGCCCGGAAATGCCTCCTGCCTGGTCTTCGCGATGATGCTGGCGGCCGTGTATTCGATTCTCTATGGCTGGTACTGGCCGATCGGGCGCGGGGACCGCTTCATGGGAAGCCTCTGGATTCCCTGTGTCTTCGTGCTTGTCTGGGCGGCCTTCGAGCTTCGACGGCGATCCGACAACCGCCTTGGTAATGCGGCGTATCTCATGACCCACGGCTTGATCCTGCTCTCTTTGGTCATGCAGACAGCCGGAATGCTCTGGCGGTTCTCCGCGGGTGTCTATCTCGTGACGCGGAATTGAAGCGGTCTGATTTCGTTCGCAGGCAACGCCCGCTGCGTATGCCAAAAACTCTTTGCAGGACGGCCGGAGCGCGCCAACTTGAGCGGCTCATGCGCTCTCGATCCGCTTCACATCCGCCAGGACGCACCGCCCGCTGAACATGCAAAATCTCCCAGGGTTTCGGGACTTTTATCCCAACGATTGCGCGCGCCGGAATTACATCCTTGCGACGTGGCGCGAGGTCGCGCGCCGTTACGGCTTCGTCGAGTACGACGGCCCTGTGCTGGAGCCCATTGAGCTGTACGAGAAGAAAAGCGGCGGCGAATTGATCGGACAGCTTTTCGACTTTCCCGACAAGGCTGGGCGCCATGTCGCCATGCGGCCGGAGATGACGCCGACCTTGGCGCGCATGGTCGCCGCGCGTGAGAAAGACTTCAAAAAGCCGCTAAAGTGGTTCTGCTGTCCGCAGTTCTTTCGCTATGAAAAGCAGCAACGCGGACGCCTCCGCGAATTTTACCAGCTAAACGCGGACATCGTCGGAGAAGCTTCGTTCGCGGCGGATGTCGAGCTGGTTGCCCTGGCGATCGATGTCTTGCGAGGCTTCGGATTCACTGAGAAGGATTTCGTTGTGCGGATTTGTGACCGCTCGATTTGGGTCAACTTCTTCGCGGAAAATGGGGGCGACTTGCGGAGATCGACCGAGTTTCTTCGAGTGATCGACAAGATCGGGCGTGAGGATGACGCCACGAGTGAGGCGAAGCTGAAGGAGTTTGGAATTGGTCTGTCCCGGGTTCGGGATTTTATGGCGAAGCCTTACGCGGATGCGGGCCTCGAGGCCACTCTTCGCGAGTTGGTAAAGAGAGATCTCGCGATATTTACCGAATTGGACTCGGCGATCGTTCGCGGGCTGGCCTATTATACGGGCTTCGTGTTCGAGATTTTCGACCGCGGCAAGAGGGAGCGCGCTCTTGCCGGTGGCGGCCGCTACGACAACCTGTTGAGTTTGATGAGCGATGGAAAAGTGAGTCTCCCGGCTCTCGGATTCGGCATGGGGGACGTTGTCCTCGCGAATCTCATCGAGGATACGCCTCGCGCCAAGGCGAAGATGGATGCTTGGATCGCGCAGGAGCACGCGGCGGATATTTTCGTGGTCATCGCGAAGGAAGAGCGGCGTCCCGAGGCGCTGGCCATCCTTCAGCAACTTCGCGACGCCGGTCTGCGCGTTGATTTTCCGCTCACGGCCGAGAAGGTCGGAAGGCAATTCCAAGCCGCCGGGCAGGCCGGCGCGGAGTTGGCGGTGCTTGTTGGAGACGAGTGGCCACAGGTGACGATCAAAACGCTCGCGACCCGTCGGGAAGACAAGATCCTGCATACGGAGCTTGCGGATTGGCTTCGAAACCGGCAAAAAGGCGGTTAGCCACAGAGAAAACAGAGAACACGGAGGAAAAAATCAGCCTCGGTGCCCTTTGTGTTCCCTGTGGTTAATTTTTCAATTTATGAGTTATCGCACGAATCATTGCGGCGCCCTGCGCAAGGCGGACTCCGGAGCGCGTGTCACGCTTTGCGGTTGGGTGGATTCCCGCCGCGACCATGGTGGCGTTGTTTTCATTGACCTTCGTGATCGCAATGGCATCACCCAGGTCGTTTTTCGTCCCGAGGCCCATCCCGATGCGGCCGCCCTGGCCCATGGGCTCCGGAGCGAAGATGTTGTTCAAGTATCCGGAACGGTCTCCCCGCGTCTCGCGGGCACTGAGAACCTCAAGCTCGCCACCGGCGAGATTGAAGTCGTCGCGGACGAGCTGACCATTTTGAACAAAGCGGATGTTCTGCCGTTCCCCATGGGTGAGGAGTCGGTTGGCGAAGATTTGCGTCTTGAACATCGTTATTTGGACTTACGCCGGCCGGAGATGGTGCGCAATCTCACGATGCGCCACAAGATCACGAAGGCCACCCGCGACTATTTCGACGCGCAGGGTTTTCTTGAAATCGAAACGCCCCTGCTCTCGAAAAGCACCCCGGAGGGGGCGCGTGAGTTCCTCGTGCCGAGCCGAATCTTTCCGGGGAGCTTTTACGCGCTTTCCCAGTCCCCGCAACAATACAAGCAATTGCTGATGGTGGGTGGCGTGGAGCGGTATTTCCAGATCGCCAAATGCTTCCGCGACGAGGATCCCCGTGCCGATCGGATTACCGAGTTGACGCAAATCGACGTGGAGGTATCCTTCGCGACCGAAGAGGAGATTTTTTCGCTGGTGGAGGGCTTGCTTGCGCGAATTTTCAAAATCGCGCTAGGTGCCGACGTGTCGCGTCCCTTTCCACGCCTGACCTATCAGGAAGCCATGGATCGCTATGGAATCGACAAGCCGGATCGCCGGTTCGGGATGGAGCTCGTCGCCCTCGACGACGTTTTTCGCGAGAGCCAATTCAAAGTGTTTCGCTCGGCCATCGAATCCGGCGGCGTAGTGAAAGCCATCAACGCCAAGGGATTCGCGAACATTACCGCGGGCCAGATCGAGCATCTTACGGAGATTGCGCGCCAATCCGGCGCCCGGGGACTGGCGTTCATCAAGGTTGAGGGCGGAGAATGGAAGTCGCCGATTGTGAAGTTTTTTTCTGATGTGGAGAAGAGTGCGCTGGCCAGCCGGTTGAGAATTGAGGAAGGCGATCTCCTCCTCTTCGGAGCCGACCAATGGGAAGTAGTCTGCACCGTCCTTGGCCGTATCCGACTGCGCGTGGCCGAAATTATCGGCCTCAATGAGAACTCGAGCGCATTGGAATTTTTGTGGGTGGTGGATTTCCCGCTTCTGGTCTACAGCGCCGACGAACAAAAATGGAATGCCGTTCATCATCCGTTTACGCGCCCCAAAGGCGAAGATCTCCACTGGTTGGAAGCAGGGGAGTTCGCCAAGGTTAGGGCCCAGGCCTATGACGTGGTTCTCAATGGTGTCGAGATCGGAGGCGGCAGCATCCGGATTCATGAACGCGATTTGCAGGCCAGAGTGTTTGAGGTGCTCGGCATCCCCCCTGACAAACAGCAACTTCTTTTCCAGCACCTGCTCAAAGCCTTCCGCTTCGGGGCGCCGCCGCACGGCGGAATCGCCTTGGGCGTTGACCGTCTTGTCATGCTTGCCGCGGGCACGGACAACATTCGGGACGTGGTCGCCTTTCCCAAGAACAATCGCGGAGAGGATTTGATGATGGGTTCGCCGACCCCGGCAGAGCCGCGGCAGCTTCGCGAGCTCGGTCTCCAGATCCTGAGAAAGCCATGATGCGAATAAAAGCGCGGGAACATTTTGTCGGTTTGCAAAACTTCTGCCGACGCGATAGTCACTTCGTCATGGCCCTGCGCACTCCGGTCCTTATCTTGACTGCGATGTTTGTTCTCTCGGACGTTCGGGCGGATCTTCTGGACGAAGTTCCCGAGTACGCCCGCGATGAACTGGCCGCGGGCCAGATCGTGGTGAAAAGCGAGGACGTGCAGGGTGCACCCTGGCCAAGAATCAAGCTTTACAAAGTCGTTGATGCTTCGCCCAAAGTCGTGGCCGATCTCTTTTCCGACTATTCCGCGGCTCCCTCGTACACGCCGGGAATGTTGTCGGCGAAGGTGATCGCGAACAACCCCGATGGCAGCAAGGATGTGCAATACCGGGTGAAGGTTCCGGTGCTGCAGAGCATCTCCTACACCGTCCGAAACACCTACATTAAGAAGGGGAATTCCTACGAGGTGAAATGGACTCTGCTCCAGTCTCCTCTGGCCAAGTCAAGCAATGGCTCGCTCCGGATCGAGCCTTACGGAGCGGGGAAGACGCTGATGCGCTACACGAATCTTACTGTGCCTCTCACCAATTTGGTATCCGGACTGAAGACCCAAGCACTGAACGAAGCAAAGGCGACCGTTCGGGCCATCGCCTCGGAGGCAGAGCGCCGGGGCGAAACCAAAAGCTAAAAGAAAAAAACCGTGAACGCCTCCTTCTCCCCTTTCCGCGAAAAGATGCAAGCCGCCGGTCTGAGCGAAGCGGCCATCGCAGCATTTGAACGCGCGTTTGCGCTGCTCGCTTCCCAGGAAAGCGGGTTGATCTCCGAAAGTTCCATTAACCCTGTCGAGCGACTGCCGAATTACGAGGAGATTTCCGGAGGGCAGGCAGACGGAGGACTTCTCGCAAAGGCCGTCATGCTGAAACTCAACGGGGGCCTCGGCACGAGCATGGGCTTGGAAAAGGCGAAATCGCTCCTGGTCGTTCGCAATGGCGAGACTTTCCTCGACCTGATCGCCCGGCAGGTGCTGGCTGCTCGAAAGCAGACGGGGGCAAACTTGCGCTTTCTGTTGATGAACAGCTTCAGCACAAGCGAGGACACGCGGCGGCATCTGGCCCGCTATCCGGAGCTGGGCGCCCCTGCCGACCTCGAGCTTCTTCAGAACAAAGTGCCCAAGATTGCTGTCGAGAAGTTGACGCCCGTCGAATGGCCCGCGGATCCCGACCTCGAATGGTGCCCGCCCGGCCATGGCGACCTCTATCCGGCGATCCTCGGCTCAGGCGTCCTCGATCGCCTGCTGAAGGAGGGATACCTTTACCTCTTCGTGAGCAACTCGGACAATCTGGGGGCGACCATGGATCCGGCGCTGCTGAATTGGTTCGCCGGCTCGGATATGCCCTTCCTGATGGAGGTCACGACCAGAACCGCTGCGGACCGCAAGGGTGGCCACCTCGCAAAGCGGGCGAGCGACGGCCAGTTGCTCCTCCGTGAGTCGGCGCAGTGTTCGGAGGAGGATATGAATTTCTTTCAGGACACCAACCGTCACCGGTATTTCAATACCAACAATCTCTGGCTTAGGCTCGATCATCTGGCTGAAGGGCTTCAACGCAACGGGGGATTGCTCCCCCTGCCGGTGATTACGAACCAGAAGACCGTGGATCCGCGTGACAAGAAATCGCCCGCGGTTTTTCAACTCGAGACCGCAATGGGCGCGGCCATTGAATGCTTTGCGGGAGCTGGCGCCGTCGTCGTCCCGCGCACGCGCTTCGCCCCGGTCAAGACGACATCGGACCTGCTGGCCCTTCGCTCGGACGCCTATGTGATCACCGAGGACGGCCGCGCAATGCTTGCGCCGGAACGCGAGGGCATTCCGCCCGAGATCGATCTCGATAGCAAGCATTTCAAGCTCGTGGACCAACTCGAGACCGCGCTCGCCGGCGGAGTGCCGTCCTTGCTGCATTGCCGCAAGCTCACCGTGCGCGGTCCGTTGCGCTTTTCCTCCTCTGACCGTTTCGAAGGCGACGTGGCGATGGAGGCGTAGTTCGCTCCGACGCGCCGTTATCGGAGGGGCTCGGAGACGTGGACGCCTTCGGACGGCTGGAATTTGAAGTCATCAGGGGACAGGTTCACTCTGCGTTCGTTGGTGAAGACTATGAGCGTGCGGTCGCCGTCCGCGCCAACGATCTCGAGGCGTTTCGCGGAAAGCTCATCGGAGATATCCACTTGAAATTCGGAAACCGCTCTTCGCAAGCTGGAGGTTTTCGGGGTAAGCTTGGCCCGGTAGCCGTCCGCAGTTTTCCAGACCTTGACGTGATAGCTCTTCGACAGGTTCTGCAGTCCGAAGCCCGAAGTCATCGCTGCGACGGATTCGCGAAGAGCGCGATTGGAGGACAAGGCATATCTTTCCGCCTCGCCGAATTGCGGGTAATACAGCCAAAGGGTGTCGCCGTCGCAAACTGTCAGGCTCCCTCCATCCACCTGCCGGCGAAACTTATCTGGAGGAAGGAAGGAGAGACTTCCGGTCTCGATGACCGGTTTATTCATGAGCGCCAGCCGGCGTTCCTCGCGAAAATTTGCCTGCATGGCCGCGCCGCCCCTGCTCTCGGATAGGCGCGACAAGAAGGCCTCGACTTCCTTTGGCGGGAGTTCCTGCGCAGCGAGGGTTGAGGCGGTGACCAATACGGCCAGCAGCTGCCTCATAGTCCGACGGGTACGAATTGATACCACTGCAAGGGCGCGCGGCGAATTTCTTCAAACAGGGAGGCGCCCAGTTCGCGAGTGCAGCGAGCGATTTCTCCATTGCGCTGGTCGTGCGGCACACGGCGCGCCTGGACAGCTGGTTTGGCGGTGATTCGGTAGCGTCCGCCTGGCAAGCGGGCGACGACGACCGGCAGGATCTTGCATCCCGTCATCGATGAAAGGAGCGCGGGTGAGGAGGAAAGCATGGTCCGGCCGTTCGGTAAATCAAAGGAAATGCCGCGTTCGGCGATTGGCCGGTCGGCGAGCATCGCCATACAATGGCCTTCCCCAATGGCGCGGGCGACTTGAAGAGAGGAGAAAGGATCGATCCCCACGGCGATCGTCTCGGTGCCCCAGCGCCGTCTCCATTCGGCGCGCCAGGCGGTGAGTTTGTCCGATGGCTCCGGGAGGGTTGCGATCGTCACTTTGCGGCCCATACGCCCGAGAACAACAGCCCCGAATTCGAAGAAGCTGAAGTGGCCCGTGGCGAGAATGACGCCGCTCCCCGCCGACGTGGCGGCCTGGAGATGCTCAATGCCTTCGTGTTCGGCACAGAAGGCGAGCGCCTTTTCAGGCGAGAGCGCTCCCACGGCCACGTAGTCGGCGATGGTCGCCCCAAAGTTGACGAAGACCGAAATCGCGTCTCTTTCGGAGACAGGCTCCTTTTGGAGCAGCGAGAGGTTATCGCGAACGATTTTGCGGATCGCGGGCTGCGTCACGGCATACGTCCATGCCACCGTCCGGCTGAGAACCTGGGCGCCCGGGCGGCGGAAGAAAGGATAGATCCGCGTGGCCAACTCAAAAATGTTTGCGGAATAAAGCCTGCGGTAGGCCCATCGCTCGGTGTGCGGTTTTTGGTCGGACAAGGGAGCGTGCATCAACGAAGGATATGTTCGGGCGGAAGAATGGAACGATATCCGGTTTCGCCAAGTTTATCCAGAAGACGCGCGAGGGTGAGAAGCCGGTGCCTCGATCCGGCGCCCTCATGGATAAGGACAACCGCGCCCGGGTGGATCGCCCGCATGATTCTCGAGACGATCGCTGTGGGTGCGTCGGGGCAGCCGTCGCAGCCATCCACCGACCAGCCGGCCACGCGAAGTCCCAACTCCGCCGCAACCGGATGAATGGACGAGTTGTTCATGCCGACCGGAGAGCGAAAGAACCGCGGCGCGTGGCCGGTCGCCCCAAGAATCGCCTGGTATCCCCGATCGATCTCCCGGCGAACAAACGGTCGAGGCATCGCCCACCAAAAACCGGCGGGATGCGAATAGGTGTGATTTTCGACGGCGTGACCCTCGGAGACGATCCGGCGGCATAGGGCGGAGTTTTGTTCGACTTTCTTTCCGATCACGAAAAATCCTGCCTTCGCATCGTGCTTGGCGAGCAAGTCGAGGATTCGGGGGGTGCCTTCGGCGTCGGGGCCGTCGTCGATGGTGAGCCAGATCAAACGCTCGGCTGTGTCGAAACGAGTGAGCACTTCGCCGTGCCATGGGCAGTTTCTTCGAAGAGTCGGATACAGCCAGAGAAAATCGTGCAGGCCCCAGGCGATTGCACGCGCCCGTCCGCGCATCGACAGGACGCCCAAGACGGCGGCGAGCCGGACAGCTAGCACCAAGTTTCGTCTCTCCATCGTTTTCGCAGTTTCCAAACCGGCCAAAGGCGCAAGAGCATCAGAAGACACAGCCGCGTATGCGTTCCTGCAAGCAGCAAGTTGTCGCGAAGATATTTGAAATGCGTAATACCTCCTGCCCGGCGAGGAGGATAATGAACGGGAACACGCTGGTTTATGGGGCGGACTCCCGCCCAGAAGAGCCTGACGACAAGCTCGGTGTCGAAGTCGAATCGTCGGGCCGTTCGGATTGACTCCATGATCCGGACCGCGGGCTTGAGCGGGTACAGCCGGAAGCCGAAGAGCGAATCGTGCACCCCGCCCCAAAGCGTTTCCAGGTTGGCAAACCAGTTTCCGATGCGGCGTCCCTTCACGCGTTCCGGAGGGGCATCCGGTCCAAAGACGGGAACTCCGAGGACCATTGCCTCTGGGTGATTGCTCGAGATCTGCATGAACGAAGCGATCCGGTCCGCAGGGTGCTGGCCATCCGCATCGACCACCAGCGCGTGGGTGTATCCTGCCTTGAGCGCCGCTTGCATCGCCACGAGCGTGGCACCGCCTTTGCCGTGGTTGTGGTCCAACGTAAAGAGTCGCAGATGCGCGGACTGACGCGAGAGGTCTTGGGCTTCCGCCACGCTGGAATCCGTGCTGCCATCAAGCACGATCCAGACGGGTTTCCAGTTTTCAAGCGCGGCCCGGGCTGTCCTAGCCAGCAGGGGACCGCTGTTGTAGCTGGGCAGGACGACCAGGCGCGAGCCGTTTCCGGCGGAAGGCGGGGAATTCAAGAGGCTTTAAGGAGGCGGACGTCCTCGCCCGTGTTCTCCAGGCGCTCGCGAAAATAAAGCTCGAGGCGCGCGGAAAGCTGCTGGGCGGTTTCCCCGGGCCCCGCCTGAATGACTTGACCGAGGTGGAGCCGGAATCGAATAGGGATCCGGGAGGGTGCGAAGAGAGAAACGCCTTTCGAGAGGTAGCGGCCCTCACGCTCGATGAAGACGGTCTGGATGGATGCACCAGCCTTTTTTGCGATGAGGGCGAAGCCGTTCTTGAAAGGATTGATCGCTTGCGCAACGGTGCGGGTGCCCTCCGGAAAAATCAGGAGATTCTCGCCTGCTTCGAGTTTTCTCACACTCTGCCTGATGAGCGCGGAGCCCTTGTCGTTCGGGACGAATCCCGCGAGCCGCGCCGCGCCGCCGAAAAACGGGCTTTGAATCAAGCTCGCTCGCATGATGCAAACCGTGCGGGGAACAATGGCAAGAAGGATGACGGCATCGATCAGACTCGGATGATTGGGAGCGAGGAGCGTTCCGCGAAGATCTCGAAGCCGTTCCGCTTCGGGAAAGCTAATGTCGACTGCGCCGATTCTGCAGGAGAAATGCAACCATCCCTTGAAGAGGCCGCGGATGAGGAGCTGTCCCGTGGATGAAGGGATTCTGCTGCCGAAACATCGGGCGAGCAGTGCACAAATCGAACTCACCACGAGTCCGAGTCCGAAGAACGACAAAACGCAAGAAATCTGCCTCACGTAGCTCCAGGACATTTGTGGGGGCAAGGGTCGGGCAGCAACGTGCCCTGCGAGAGAAGGCGAAGATTCGGCTCGCGCGGAAGGCATGCAGGGTAATTTAACGGAAACTTCCGGTGGAAAAAAGCAGAGATGGCCCAAAATTTCGTCGGACATTCTCTTCGAGGCGGGGCACACTCCCCGGGTCTTGGTTTTCCTCGCTCACTCCGGTGAAACGCGCCGGTCGCTTTGCTTGAAGGCTTGTTGGCATGAAAAAATGGGTCCCTCTCTTTCTTCAATCGCTGGTCAGCGTGGCGTTGCTGGCATGGATCTTCTGGAGGGAGGATTTTCGCACGCGGACTTGGCATGTCTTGACTTCGGCGGATCCGGGATGGCTCACGGCCGGTTTTCTTGCCGCTGGCGCGGGCAACTTGCTCGGGGTTGTGCGATGGGCGATCTTCCTCCGAGTTCTGGGAATGCGAGATTCCTGCGTGGGATGTCGTCCGCCTGAGTTTCGTGGGCCTGTTCTTTAACAATTTCCTGGTGGGCGCTGTTGGTGGCGACGCGGTGAAGGTTGTGTGGCTCGCTGCCAAGGGCCATCGGAAGACTGCCGCCCTCCTGTCCGTTCTTATGGATCGGATGAGCGGCTTCGGCGCTTTGATTCTGTGTTCGCTTGTTTTTATGCTTTGGCGTTTGGACTGGCTCATGCGCAGCGCCGTGGTCGCTGGTCTCATCAAGGGAGTCTTCATTTACCTCGTCGCGGTTGTGGTGTTGGCGGCATTTTCCTTCCTCATGAGCGCAAAGGGCCTCACCAGCCGCTTGCCGCGACGGTTTCCGGGACGGGGGATGATCATCGAGTTCACCGAAGCGTATTTTCTGTTTGTCACCGCTTGGAGGCAGACATTGCTTGCCTCGATTCTATCGGTGGCGATGTTGCTTGCCCACTTCTTGACCTTTTACTTCAGCGCTCGGGCTTTCGGATTGCGGGTGCCCGTCGAGGAGTTTTTCGCTTTCATGCCTGCCGTGGATATCATTTCGGCTCTTCCGATCAGTCTTGGCGGATTCGGGGTGCGCGAGCAATTGTTCGCGACCGTCCTCGGTGAATTGTGGGGCGCTCCCGCTGCGCAAGCGGTGTCCATTTCGCTGGGAGGCGCATCGCTGTCGTTGCTTTGGGGGTTGTTCGGCCTGGCCTTGCTGCCGGCTTATCATCAGGCGGTGGGGAGAGCGGCCAGGGCATGAATTCTCCGCTTCGCGAGGCCGCCGGCCGATACCGGCAATGGCCGAATCTATACTGCTACGCGATCGGCAAGATCGCCTTGGACCCCGCGTATCCTGCCGTCGCGTCCATCTTGCAAGGCTCGCAGCGTCCCCTGCTTGATCTCGGCTGCGGCATGGGATTGCTCGCGGCGTATCTGCGAGCAAATGGCTATCGTGCGCCGATCCTTGGTTTGGATGTGGATCAACGGAAAATCGAAATCGCGCGGCAGGTGCTCGGCGAAACCGGGGAAGAATTCCATGCAAGGGACGCCATGAATTTTCAGGACCATTTGGGTGATATTGTCATGCTCGATGTCCTTCACTACTTTAGCGATGAGGATCAGAGACGCCTGCTCAAGAAGGTCGCCGCGAGCATTGCGCCGCGCGGGGTTGCCTTGATCCGGCTGGCGTTGAACGAAAGAAATTGGCGATTCGCGGCAACAAAGTTCGAGGAATGGTTCGTCCATTTCAGCCGGTGGATTCCCAAGTGCGGCTGGAACTTTCCGACGCGCGAGGAGGTGTTGTCCCCGTTCAGCGAGGAAGGTCTGGTCTCCGACATTCGTCCGATGTGGGGTTTAACTCCCTTTAACAGCCATTTGTTTGCGTTCAGGCGGAAGGACTGAATGATCCAGTTCCCGCTTCGCATGTTCCCTTTTGGAGCGAAGTCCAAAAATAAACTTTGCGGAGAGGGCCCTTCCAGATACTCGTGAAGAAGGGAGATAAGTTTGCCATGAAAACTGTGAAGGAAATTCTAGGTGAAAACCAGGCTCTGCGCGGTGCGCTGCGGGTTCTTACGGGAAAGACGAACTCAGGAAAGCGTGCGATCTACATTTCGGGAAATCCGGAGGGATTTCGCTTGCTGGCTGATATTCTGAGAGCTCAAGCCGATGCCGTCGGCAGCGGGGGAGGCGAGTCCAGGTATTTTTTCAAGCTGGAGCGCGAAACGGGATCGCTCTACTTCGCGACGGACGATTCGGTCGATGTCTTCGAAATTCATTGCGAAGATCATTTTCCCGAGAAGCACGCGACGTCCGCCCCGAGAAGGGACTAGACTCCCCGCGAAACCGCCGAGGAACCTTCCAGATGGCGAAACCGTTTGGGGGTAATGGCGCGCCTCCCGCTCCCGAATGGCTGCGAACCGGTAGAGTTCCGGGAGAGCTATGAGCAGTGTCCCGATTGGAATTATCGGCTGCGGCAACACTGGCAAGATCTACTGTGGCGCCCGCAGAAAGTTCGAAAATCTCGAAATCTTGGCGTGTGCGGACATCGAGATGTCGCGCGCGGAGGCCCTGGCCCGGGAGGAGCAAATTCCAAGAGCGAGCGAGGTCGGGCAATTGCTCGCCGACCCTGGAATCGCGCTCGTGGTCAACCTGACGTTTCCGGCGGCGCACGCCGAGATCACGACCAAAGCCCTCACGGCGGGCAAGCATGTTTATAGCGAAAAGCCACTCGCCTTGCGCAGGCGCGAGGCGCGCGATTGCATCGGCCTCGCGCGCGACCGGGGCCTCCGCATTGGCTGCGCGCCGGATACCTTTCTTGGCGCCGGATTGCAGACGTGCCGCAAGCTCATCGATGAGGGAGCGATCGGTGTCCCTTTGGCCGGCGCGGGCTTCATGCTAAACCGCGGGCCGGAAGGCTGGCACCCAAACCCGGAGTCCTTTTACAAGAGGGGCGGAGGGCCGCTCTTTGACAGAGGTCCTTACTATCTGGGCGCTTTGACAGCGCTGCTTGGTTCCGTGAAACGTGTCACCGGGTCAGCGCGGAGCAGCTTCAAGCAGCGCGAGATCACCAGCCAGCCGCAAGCAGGGAAGCTCATCGACGTGGATGTGCATACCCATGTCAGCGCCGTGCTCGATTTCGACTCGGGCCCGATCGTCACGCTGACGACGAGCTTTGATGTCAGCGGAACCCGACTTCCGAAAATTGAGATCTTCGGCTCGGAAGGGACACTCGCCGTTCCGGATCCCGCCAGCTTCGGCGGCCCGGTCTGGCTTCTCCGGCGCGGAGAGAAGGAATGGCGGGAAATGCCGCTGGAGTTCGATTACGAGGATGACAGCCGTGGCATTGGGGTCGCCGAGATGGCGGCGGCGATTGCCGCAAGCCGCGCGCATCGTGCCAATGAGAGCATGGCTTATCACGTGCTCGATGTCATGCACTCGATCGTTGACGCTGCGGAAACGGGGCGTCATGTCGAGATACGGAGCGCCATGTCCCGGCCGGATCCGCTCCTGCAGGGCCTGCCCGCGGGAAAAGTCGAATAGCAGCCGGCAGGTGAAATATCGCGGGCCACTCCTTACCCTCGCGTAAAGAGCCGCGGATCTTCAACGAATTTCTTTTCAAGGATGAGTCTCGTGCCTCGCCGGCGTGGTTCGTATTTCACGTAATCAAACACCTGGCGGATTATGTGCACTCCGACGCCGCCGGGCCGGACGTCTTCGAGATTCCGGCCACGGATGCACTCGGGATCGCACGAGCGCCCGTAGTCTCGCAAAACAAAGCGCACGCGGTCACGAAGGCGTTCCATTTCGAGCCGGACCGGCTTGCCATTGTGACCGTAGGCGTGACGGATGATGTTCGTGCAGGCCTCATCCAGTCCCAGCACCAGGAGTTCGATCGAGCACTCGTCGAAACCACAATGATCGAGAAACGACCGCACGCAGCCGCGCACTTCGGCCAGCTGGTGGGGATCGCTCGTGAAGGTGAATTTAAGTTTCACGCCAGTCCTCCCGCGAGGATCGTCAGGTCGTCGCTCTGCCTCCTCGCGCCGCGGTGCCGGCGTTCGCATTCGATCAAATGCTCCACGATCAACCGGGGGGACTGGAATTTCCGCGCGGCGAGAGACGAGATGATTTTTTGTTCGAAGAAGGCTTCATCCGCCCAATTCCTCGATTCCGAGAGCCCGTCCGTGTAGCACACGAACCAATCACCGCGGTGGAGGTCGATCTTGCCTTGCTGGTAGGCGACCTTCGGCAGAATCCCCAGAGGCAGGGAGCCATTCGTTTCGATCTCGGCGGCCGACCCGTCAGCCCGAAGCACGACCGGCTTGCAATGACCGGCGCTCGCCAACTCGATCCTGCTGGCGGAGGGGATGATCCGTCCCACGATGGTCGTGACAAACATTCCGCGGACGATCTGCTCATAGAGCGTCGAATTCAACTTGGCCAGGGCGTCCGACGGACTCGTCGTTGCCGCGAAGACGAACTGCATGGCACTGAGAGTTTGAGCCATCAAAAGCGATGCGGAGATGCCCTTGCCCGACACGTCCCCGATCGCGAAGTAGCTTTCATAGGGGCTTCGGACGAAAACGTTGTAGAAATCTCCGCCAACGTTCGAAGCGGCCTCGTTGTGGGCGGCAAAAACAGCTCCCGGGATCCGCGGAGGAATCGCCCGCGCGAGCAGTTCGCGCTGGATATCGCTGGCAATGGCCAGGTCTCGCTCAACGCGCTCCTGCGCGCGCGTGCGCTCGAATGCGCGCAGCTTCTCGATGGCGGTGGCCGTGAGATTTGCATAGGCAGTGAACCCTTCGAGCTCCTGTTCGTCGAAGCTCTCTTTGTCGCGCGGGTTGAGGATCTGGAGCACGCCAATCACTTCGCCGTGATGTTTAAGCGGAGCGCACAAGATTGAACGGGTGCGAAAGCCGGTTTGCTGATCGGCATCCTTGTAAAAACGGGCATCGGCGTAGGCATTCGGGATGAGCAAGCTTTCTCCGTGAGTGAGCACCCATCCCACAATGCCCTGGCCGCGCGGGACGGAAATCCTTGGCTCGCTGAACTGTCCATCGGCGAACGAAGTGATGGCAAGCTCCAGCGCGCCGGTCTCCTGGTTGACGAAGAATAGTGAAGCCGCTTCGGCAAGGATGACACGCCGGGCGACGTCAAGAATTGCCCGGAGAAGCTCATCGTAGTCGGTGATGGAGTTAATGAGGCCGCTGACTTCGACCAAGCCTTTGTAGATATTCAGGGACTTGCGAAGCGATTCAACTTCCGCCGGCATGGTTCACCTTTCGCATTCCGCCGACCGTACTGCCAGCCGGATTTTTTGCGTGGAAAACTCGACCGTTGTGCGTGATGGTTTCGCGATGGGACGATTCTTTACGCTTGCACTCGGCTGGTGGTTGGTTGCCGCTTCGGCGAGCGCCGATGGGGGAACGGCGTATCTGGCGCTCAAGGCGGCGCAAAAGGCGGCGGATAGCTCGGCGAGCCTGCTCGAGGTGACCGGCGAACGCGGCGAGCCCCAGCCGCAGGAATGGAAAGTCGTTCTCAGCGATCCGGACGCGAGGGGGGGCATTCGTGAAGTCGTGGCCTCCGGCGACGTGATCGTGTCACAGCGCACTCCTTTGAAAGGCTACGCTGGCGTCGGCTCTGAGCCGGCGATCGCTCTCACACGCTTGAACCTGGATTCGGACCGCGCTTTTGAAATCGCCAACAAGCAGGCGATTGCCAAGAGGCTCGGCTTTAGCTGGGTGGACTACACGTTGCGGGCAGACGCCGCGGGGGGCGCCCCGATGTGGATTCTTCGGCTTCACAACAGCATGGGAATGAAAGTCGGTGTGATCCAGATTTCGGCTGAAAACGGCACGGTGGTCATGCCGCTGGAGGCTGTTGAGGCGCCATCTGCCGAATCGTCCGAGCAATTTAGTGACTCGGAGACGGGCAGGAGAATCGGTGGCTTTCTCGGCAGGGTCGGCGGAACGGTGGGAGGCGTCGCCAATACCGTGAAGGACACGACTCTCCGGACCGTGGGAACGGTCCAGGAGTTTCTGACCGGCGAGCGGACCATTGGGCCAAAAGCTGAGGACGATTAGGAGCGACTCGTGCTGTGATAAATCGCATCTTTGACGAGTCATGGGCCCGTTTGAAGCAATCGTCGTTCTGATCATCGTCGGCTTTCTGATGCTCGCCGCGGAAGTGTTCGTTCCGGGTATGGTGCTCGGACTGCTCGGAGGACTATGCCTTTCGGGTGCGGTGATCGTGGCCTTTCTGTTCTACAACGCCGTCACCGGCTCGATCGTTTTTGTCGGCGTCTGTGTGCTCAGCACCGCAGGGTTCTTTGCGTGGATGGCGGCGTTTCCGCACACCGCGATCGGGAGGAGAATCATGCTGCAAAAAAGCCATCTCAAGGGTGTCGGAGAGCGTGCGTCTCCGTCCGAGTTGCTGGGAGCGCAAGGGCGTTCGCTCACGCCGCTTCGGCCCGCAGGCTCGGCCTTCATCGGCGGCCGGAAGGTGGACGTCGTCGCGGAGAGCGATTTTATTGCGCCTGACGAGCCGGTTGTGGTGGTTCGCGAAGAGGGGCTGCGCGTGGTTGTTCGAAAAAAGGTGTAGCCGGATCAGCGCCGATGCATAAGCTGTGCCGCCAAATCAATTCGACCCAATGAATCTCTTCGCTCTCATTCTCGTCGGCATCGCCGCCGTCATCGGCGTGGTGCTGGTGTTGATCCTGGCCAATTTCTTCGGCGTGTGGCTTCGCGCAAAGATCGCGGATGCGCCGGTGGCCTTTGCCAAGCTTATCGGCATGCGTCTGCGCCGGGTTCCTGTGGGCCTTATTGTCGACAGCCGCATCACGGCGGTGAAGGCCGGTCTGCCGCTCGACACCGATTCGTTGGAGGCGCACTTTCTCTCGGGAGGGAACGTCGCCCACGTCGTGCTCGCGCTGATTGCCGCAGACAAGGCCGGCATCACGCTCGACTTTAACCGGGCGTGCGCGATCGATCTCGCCATCAAGGGCACCAGCAAAACCGTGCTGGAAGCCGTGCGCACGAGCATAAATCCCAAGGTGATCGACTGCCCGAATCCTCAGCAGTCCGGCGGGCGAGTCACGATCGATGCCGTGGCTCGTGACGGCATCGGGGTGAAGGTGCGCGCCCGCGTGACCGTGCGCTCGAATCTTGACCGCTTCGTCGGAGGCGCCACCGAGGAAACCATTATTGCGCGTGTCGGAGAAGGCATCGTGACGTCGATCGGTTCGGCAGTATCTTACAAGGACGTCCTCGAGAACCCGGACCGCATTTCGAAGGTGGTGCTTCAGAAGGGTCTCGACAGCGGCACCGCGTTTGAAATTCTTTCGGTGGACATTGCCGATGTGGACATTGGCGACAACGTCGGGGCAAAGCTGCAGGCCGAGCAGGCAGAAGCCGACAAAGTCGTCGCGCAGGCCAAGGCGGAAATGCGGCGCGCTGCCGCGGTCGCCAGCGAGCAGGAAATGAAGGCGCGCACGCAGGAGATGCGTGCCAAAGTCGTTGAAGCCGAAGCCCAGGTGCCTCTGGCCATGGCCGAGGCCTTTCGCAGCGGCAACCTTGGCGTCATGGATTACCTTAAGATGAAAAACATTCAGTCCGACACCGGCATGCGCGACTCCATCGCGGGCACGGAAAAGCCCGGGCAGGGTCATTGACGTCCGACGAGCTAAACTAACGCCAAATGGAACAGCTCGTCATTTTGTTGCTGATCGCATTGATCAGCTTCATCAACTGGCTCGTCAAGAAATCCTCCCAGCTGCGCGAAGCGCGTAAGCTGGAACAGGGCACAGCCAAGAGTGGCGATAGTTTGCGAGGCGAACCTTCTCGAGCGCCTGAGGCCGAACCTGAGGTATCCATGCGCCGTTTGCGAGAGGCGCTGGGGCTGCCTGACGACGCCAAGCCGCCCGCTCTCCCAAAGAGGGTGGAACAGCCCCTTCCATCGCCAATAGCTCCGCCACCACTACCGCCGCTGCCGCTTCCTGCCAGGCAGGTCATTTCGCATGTCTCACTCTCTCCTGCGCATGAAGAGTATCGGTTTATTGAAATGCCTCACCGGGCCGGCCGGCCGGCTCGTTCCAAGGTCGAAGCTGCGGTGAGCCCCTCGCGGATCCGGGAACTCCTCGGCTCGGCGGGAGGTTTGCGTGACGCGGT
Organism: uncultured Verrucomicrobiae bacterium; assembly: GCA_963731945.1. GTDB lineage: Bacteria > Verrucomicrobiota > Verrucomicrobiia > Chthoniobacterales > Terrimicrobiaceae > DASTFP01. The sequence goes on from CAVSXN010000016.1 coordinate 450,111, forward strand.
GGTGCTGTCTGAGATCCTGGGTCCGCCGAAATCCCTGCGCGCGCGGGAGGAACAGCGATGACCGCAGGTTTCTCCGAACTGCGTGCCGCGCTGCAAGAACGGTTGAAGGTTGTCGCGGATCACGAATCGCGCGATCGCAATCCACAGGCCCATCTCGAACAACTCAAGTCGGCCGCCTCCCGGCTGGATGCGGCGATCGCCCAGCTTCCTGCCCAATGCGATCCGGAATTGCGCCACTACCTTGGCAGGCAAAGCTACCTCAAGGCGCTGGCCTGGCTGGAAAGTCAGGATTCGTAGCGGATACTCTTGCGGGCGCCGAATGGCATTCGCAAGACTTCATCGGTCGTTGCAGGGACATTGCTGTGCCTGCCCACTTTGTTCTTGCCAAGCGATATGAGGTTCCTTAATGGACATCGGCAAGATGAAAGCTGCCTCCTCCCTTCTTATCTTGATCGCGACGATTGGCTTGGCGCGTGCGGGAAGCTTCCCACCGGCTGCACTTGCTATGGCCGGTCCGCCGCCCTTTACGAATGAATCGCCTTTGCTAAGCGGCATGGATGGTATCTATCAAGCGGTTGCTACGGGCGTCAACCTCACAGGGGTGTTTTCATTTCAAATTGTTGGCGGGATCCAGACATCCACCCAGAGCGTGACGGTCAACAGTTGGGTCTTCTTTGTCGATGGCAACATTTTTCAAGGATCGGTTGTCGCGGCGATTTCTCAGACGAAGGTCGCCGGTGTTCTCAATGGGGGAACGACTACTTTACCATTTGAAAGTGGTGGAAGCTTTGACTTTCCCAACCGCATTTATAGTTCCTGGCAATACAGCGTCTGGAGACTTTCGTGGGTATATTTCGTTACATTCTCCGGAGGGCGCATTTGGAGGCGATGGCACTTTGCAGGGAACGCCGGAGCGAACTGACCAGCTTATATTCATTACTGATCCTACTATCACCTACAGTTGTTGACCGACTGGTACGATCTATCACTACTACTGCCACCTAGTCCGGACTTCCAACCCGTTTTTGCAATAACTATTCCGGGGGCTGGCATTTCCAAAACCGACTTCGAATTTCAAGGGACCCGCGTTTTTACGGGCACTACGGCGGCTCCTGCCGCGACGCCTACTCCGTCGCCTACGCCAACGTCTTCTGGCGCGGCGACGACTACGGCTGGGACGACTACGACTGGGACGACTTTCGGCACAACCACCGGTACAACTACTGGCACAACCAACTAGGCGGACCGCATCTGGTTAGACGATTCGCGCACCGGGAGGCCGGAGGGTGTTTTTCGGCTTTGCTTTAGTGAGTGTTCTGTCCTTTTCTCCCTTCCGTGCATGACCAAAAGGACTTTCGGCGTCGGCGGCAACTTGCTCGCGCTCAAAGCGTCATTGTCTTTCGGCTTTCACTTTGACCGAGCTTCTCGTTTCGATCGGAATCATTGCAATTTTGACTGCATTGGCGATTCAGGGTTACTCGAAAATTGCCGCCTCAGTCGCAAAAGGGAAATGCATTGGAAACCTGAGAAACCTGCATGTCAGCTTCGCGACATACATTCAGGACAATGGCCATTGGCCCCAGCAGCCTGATTTTTCGACCGCTAACTCGCAAGAATACCAGAATTGGTGGCTAACGACGATGGATCCGTACACCCAGTCCCGAGAAGTGTGGAAGTGCCCGCTTTTGAAGAAATATGGAGCATACGGTTCTGGCGGCAACAAATTGGAGATTCATTACACTCCGACGAGGTTCGATGCGCGGCCCTCCACGCCGTATCGCTGGGACAAAGCAACCCTGGCTCATCGAGGTGAGCAGTATTCACGGGAACGGCCCCCTATTGCTGATGCCTGACGGCAGCGTCCGAAATCTCACTGATTTGGTGCCCAACTTTCGTTAACGGCGCACTTCTGAAAGTTCGCGGCAAGCGAATCAACCTTTTTCCTGTGCGACCCAGTCGATGGCGAAGCGGATCATCTCGCTGGCATCTTTGAAGCCGAGCTTTTCTTTGATGTGCGCGCGGTGAGTTTCGATGGTTTTCACGCTCAGATGGAGTTCGGAGGCGATGGCCTTGGTTCCCAGGCCGCGTCCGAGCAGTTCAAGCACTTCGAGCTCCCGATCCGAAAGTTTATCCACGGGAGATCCCATGCCGCCTTCGACGGATTGAACGGCTTGGAAGATAAGGCGTTCGCTAAACTCCGCGCTGACGTAGATTTCTCCCTTGAGCACTTTCCGCAGCGCCGCGAGCACGTGGGTCAGGGCCTCGGCTTTCATGACGTAGCCGAGCGCACCTGCCCGGAGCGCGCGAAGAGCGTAGAGTGATTCATCGTGCATCGACAGCATGAGAAGCGGCAAATCGGGCTGCTCGGCCTTCATCAATTTGATCAATTCGATTCCGTTGGTTCCGGGCAGGGAAATGTCCAGCAGGGCGACGTCCGGTTGCGATGTCCTCATGGCATCGAGAGCAGAAGGGGAAGAGGACGCCTCGCAGCACACGACGAGATCGGGTTCGGCGTTGATGAGCGCGGTTATGCCATGCCGGAAAACGGGATGATCATCGACGATCAGGACACGCCTCTTTTGTTGCTCGGAGGAATTTTCCGCCTCGTTTCTTGTCTTGGCGAAGTTCATGACGCGCGAGGAAACGTGCAGGTGATGTGGGTTCCAATGCGGCTGCGAAATTTGACGCGAAGGTCGCCATGAATGGCTTGAGCACGATAGTGCAAGGTTTTCGATGCGAGATGATCCGGATCGATGGTCAACGGACCCTGCTTCGCGCCATCGTCGGTTATCTCGAGGCGAATGGAACCGTCTTTTTCGGAAAGGCGGATGGAAATCTTCGTGGCACCCGTCTCGTGCAATGCGTGAACCACGGCTTCTTGGGCGATACGATAGGCGTGAAGCGCTGGGTCGGAGTTTTCGATTGACGCGTCTTCGTGATAGCGAAACTCGCAGGGAACCTTGTGGCTAACCCGGCCTGCGAGGCCCCTTAGCGCCATCGGCAATCCTCCGGATTCGAGTTCGACCGGATGAAGGCCTCGGGAGATGTCGCGGACCTGAGTGACCGCCTCGTTCACCAGGCGGGCGAGGTCATGCAGTTGACTGGCGTGGCGAGATCCCTCGCGATCAAGCTCACCGGCGAGAGCCTTCACGGCAAAGGCTGCACCAAGAATGTGCTGACAGAGGTGATCGTGCATTTCCTGGCCGATCCTCCGTTGCTCTCGCTCAGCCGCATCCAGAAATGCATGCTCCAAAAACTTCAATTCGGTTAGATCCTTGATCATCAGCAAGTGACGCTGAATTTGACCGGGCAGCGCGCACGCACAAACATCCACTAGAATCTTTTTGCCTTCTTTCGTTTGGCAGGAGGACTCGAAGCGCCTTGCCAACACGTCGCGTGCTGAAGCAAGCGGACCCTCCAGGCTGCCGTCAGGGGCAAGCAGCGAAATCTTTCGCCCGCTGATCTCCTTGTGCCGCCATCCGAAAAGCAGCTTGGCTGCGGCGCTCCACGCGGAGACGGCGAGCGCCGAGTCGATCGTGACCAGCGCAATCCCACTCGCTTCCAAGAGGCCAAGGATAGCAGCAATCTCTTCTAAATGCGTCGTTTCGCTAGCACCAAAACCGTTGTGCTGAGTCATCTGCCAAGAACTTGAACAATTTGTACTAAAAATCTTCGAGGCTCATACAGTTTTTTCCCCATTCCCCGCGACTCGCTCCGGATCTCTGCGGAGGCATCGCCAGTAACAGGTCTTTAATTTCCATCAGGCGCCGGGAGGGCGCCCGCGGAAGAGGAAGGACAAGGCGAACAGTATTATGAACAGAACGAAGAGAATTTGCGCGATCCACGCCGCGGAACCCGCGATTCCTCCGAAACCGAGTAATGCTGCGATCAGTGCGATGATCAAGAAGGTAAGCGCCCAGCTAAGCATAAAATTCCTTTCTATTTTTCCTTGAATCGCTCCCAAGGCGGGTGGCGGGCGTATTTTTCAGGCAATCGGCCGCTCCTCTTACGGAATTTGTGAAGCAGCCTCTTGCAACAGGACGTCGAGATCGTCGGGGAGGAATGGTTTCGTCAAGTGATGTTTGTAGCCCGCGGCATGGCTCTTCTCGCGATCCGAGCCAGCTCCGAAGCCGCTCATCGCGATTCCAAATGGTCTGGGCTTCATTTGAGCGAGCAATTGCCATCCATCGCCGTCTGGAAGCCCCAGATCGCTGATCAAGACATCGAAGCGCAATGAAGAAATCACCTCGAGGGCTGAAGCCATATCACGCGCGCCGCAGACCTCGTGCCCTTGCTGCTCCAGGTAGCGGGTCAGGTAAGTCAGGCTATCTTCGTGATTTTCGACAATGAGAATTCTCACGCGACGTGGTCGGGAACTTACTAGGTAGCCCCCGAAAAGGGACTCTTGCAAGCACGCGAAACCATTTTCACGCGAATTGAAGACCGCAATCGCGGCCCGCATCGATACCCCGAAACAAGACTATGTCAAAGAAAAGCGCGGCTAAACGAGTCCGTAAGACCAGCGGACAACATTTCAAACGGGTCAAGGAAGTGGCTTCTGAAGAGCCGAAACCATTGCAAGAAAAGAACTCGCTCAAGGAAGCCGGCGAGAAGATGAGATCGCTCAATGCCGACCGCTTGCCGGTCGCCTCCGGTGATCGCCTCGTGGGCGCGGTGGAGGGTAAGTTTCCCGAGCGAAAAGCCGCCGGATTCGGGCACGACCCGGAGACAACGCTTGTCCGGGGTATCATGTCACAAAAACCCTACTATTGTTCCGAGAATCAATCTGTCGATGAAGCGCAGAAAATCATGCGCGAGCATGGCCTGCAATTTCTGCCGGTCGTGGACGAAAATATGCGCGTCATAGGCGTGGTGTCGCTGAGTGACCTTGCGGCCAAGGGTCGGAGCAAGCGAGCATCCTGAAGAAGGGACTTCTCGATCCCTTCGTATTTGATTCAGCGGGAGTTGCAGCCGGAGGTCCTCAGCGCGAAGCGCGGGGACGCGAGGCTTTTCCGGACCCGATGAGGCGGATTGCGGCTAAGGTTCGGGCGGACCCGAGGGAGAATCCAAAAGAGGCTCCCGGTCCCGCTCCATCTCTCGCGATGATCGCATGTCTCCGCCTTGCTTTTGGATGAACTCATAGAGCTTGAGCGCACCGAAGATCAAAATGAGCGGTTTGAGCGCAAAGAAAAAGAGTTTCGTAACGATTCCGATAATCAGGGCTATCGGAAAAAAGCGAAGCACGTAACCCAACCCGACCGCAAGGGAGACGGCAATGAGCGGCGTCGAGCGGACCTTGTCCTCCAAATCCCGGACGCTTTGATTGAAAGATTCGTTGAGCGATTGACAGCCCTTTTCTAGCGAGGACTGGAGAGAGTAGTTTTCAGAGTTCATAAATCACCAGCATTTCAGTTTTTTTCCTACTTGCTGAGCTTGGTCCAGAAACGCGGCCGGGCACCATGAGATAGTAGGTTTTTTGGGTTGCGGAAGTTTTTCAGCGATTTGCGGAAGCTTTTCGGTCAGTTGCCCGAGTGCGCTCTCAATCCACTCTTTCGCCACCTGCACGGCATCCTTCTGCTTTCGCTCGCGGCGGCTCAAAAAAGCGCCAACGAGCGCTCCGAGGACAAGCGCAAGCAGGACGAGGGGGAGTGGATTTTCTCGCGCGTAACCATGACCACGGCGGCGAGATTCCGACGAACTATCAAAATCGGCAAAGTCCGGGGACGATTCTGGATCCGGTCCAAAGTCAGAAGGCGGGTATGACATGATGCTGTTGTGTTTTTCGGCTGCCGGGTCGGTTCCGGTTGTTTTTTCGGAGTATATTATGGCATCCCACTTTGGCAACTCCAGCGATTCCGGTTAAATGTTTTCAAAATTGCAATCCCAAAGGCCTCGATATTGCCGGCTCGTAGCCGATCGCACCAGAACCTGCATTCTGGTCGGCGGCCTTTGGGGCGCGCTGGCGATTGCCGGCCTATCCATTTCTCCGACTGCGTCGGGCCAGACAGCCAAAACAACTCCCTCGCCTCAAGCCGCGAACGCAAGTCCTTCGCCCCGGTCAACGAAAACAAAGCCCTCGTCCCAGGCAACGAAAGCATCTCCCTCGCCCAAAGCAACGAAAGCGTCTCCCTCGCCCAAAGCAACGAAGGCATCTCCCTCGCCCCAGCCAACGAAGGCATCTCCCTCGTCCGAAGCGACGAATGCTTCCTCGTCCGAAGATACGGATGCATCCTCCTCGCCAATGCCGGTGGATGTTTCCTCACTAAAGCCGGACGACCTTCGCAGCTTCGACTCCAATTCGCCGGAGGTTCAGAAGCTCTTGACCGCCGCATTGGAACTTACGGAGCGCCAGCTTGGGTATCTTTATGGTTCTGCCGATCCGGATCGCGGTGGAATGGACTGTTCTGGCACAATCTACTTTCTTTTGCAGAAGTCGGGAATTGCGGACGCCCCCCGATCGGCAAGTCTGCAATACGTTTGGGTGCGAAAAGCCAACACATTTCATGCCGTCGTAAGCAACAGCGCGGACAGCTTCGAATTGGACGATTTGCGCCCCGGAGATCTTCTCTTCTGGACGGGGACTTACGCGGTTAACACGGACCCTCCTGTATCCCATTCGATGATTTATCTTGGAAAGGCGCGATCCGATGGGCGTCCTCTCATGGTCGGGGCGAGCGACGGGCGCACCTACCGCGGAGACAAGAAATTCGGCGTGAGCGTTTTCGATTTCGTGCTCCCGAAGCCAAATGGGAAGAATCCCGCGAGCCGGTTTATCGGGTATGCGAAAATCCCACCGTGATCTGCAGAGTCGAGGTTCCGGTGTATGTCAAATGTGCGCCTCGCTGCGATGGGTCCGCCATGAGGTTGGCCCATGCTTGAGGGTGACCCTGGTTTCCCAGATCAAGCCATCAGCGCGTTTTACTGAAGGAACTCCGTGCGAATATGGCCGTCGAGTTCTCCTCGAAGCGCCGAATCGATCAGTTCCGTCACTCCGGCTCCCGCGCTGTGCCGGGTAACGAGCGCCGCCTTGTTCTTGAGACTTGGCAGAGCATTTGCAACCGCCACGGACAGGCCGCAAAGCTCCAGAAAGGCATGGTCGTTCTCCGCGTCACCCGCTCCGATCACCGTGTCCGCTGATAAGCCGAAGAGCTTCAGAGCGGCGCGGAGGCCGCTGGCCTTGTTGATTCCGGAGGGGAGGATCATGACGGCTCCCTTGTTGAAGATGACCTGGAATTCGAGTCCGAGTTCCTTGATCACTTCGATGGCGACGGTTTCATGGGGCTCGCGTGTTGCGATGATCGCGGCGCCGACACCGAGCGGACTGACTCCGCGACGGGTAAGTTCCGCGACGAGCGCTTCGGGCGGCGGAGGGCAAAGCGCGCGAGTTTCTCCGGTGCCCGGATCATGCAGCACGGCGCCGTTTTCAGCGATGATCATGTCGAACAGGGATAAGAAAGATCCCATGGCCTCGAAGTCTGCCAGTTCGCGCCCAGTGACAAGAAACGTGCGCGCGTCTGCCGAGCGAAATCGGGTCAACGCGAGACGGGTCGGTTCATCCACCACTCCGTCCGTGGCAATGGTGCCGTCGAAATCGGTGGCCAACGCTTGCCATTTCATCGTCCTGAAATCGAAGGGGAGGCGCATTCAGGAGACAACGGAGTCGGGTGGCCTTGAACGGCAAGCGACGCCGAATCCCTTTTCTCGATTGTTGATTGGGCGGCGGCGAGCACCGGTGCGGCCTTCAACCAGAATTTGCCAGCCGAAGCCTTGTGGTCGATGGTTTTGATAAGGACCATAACACTGCGAAACACGATATCCATGAATGTGCCGGAGGATCGAGAGTATACACGAAGTCACGAATGGATTTTAGTGGATGCTGCGAGCGCCGTGGTGGGTTTGGCGGCGAATGATCCGTCCGGTGCCGGGGAGATCAAGCGGATTGAACTTCCGCAAGTGGGCAAGGCCGTAAAGGTGGGCGACGGCGTCGCGACGGTCGTTTTTGCCAATTCGACCCGACCCGTCTGCGCCCCCCTTAGCGGCAGCATCGTCAAGGTCAACCGGGATCTCGAATCGCATCCAGAGCTTTTGACGCAGGATCCGTATGGTGCAGGCTGGCTCTTCCGCCTGGAAGTTGAGGCCGGAGAGGAGATCGAGCATCTCCTCTCCTCGGCCGCATATCGTCAGCAACTTCGTGCTGCCGAGGCCATGGACATCGAAGTTCCGTAACTTTTCGATCGGGATTCTCAGTCCAAGTCAGGCAACGGGCGGCACACGGCCGAACGCTCTTTGGCGACGGCGGGGTGCAGCGTCCTTGCACGACGGTCGCGTGGACGAATGGCAGACTACACAGGCAACGACGGCCGCCGCTACTGGCGCTCGGGCTACTGGCAATAGCAGGACAATCCCAACCGGCTCTCCGGGGATAACGGGTCATTCCCGGTCCACTTCATTTGGAAGCTCGTTGCGATCATCGGGCAGGCGAGGGAAGTGGCGGGTCAGGACGTCGGCTGTTTTTTCGATTGCGTGAACGACGGCCTTCGTGAAGTGTCCGTCGCGAAGCTGGTCGCGGATGCCCGATGCTACGTCACGCCAGAACGATTCCCCGCATTTCTCATGAATGCCCTTGTCGCCGACGATGGCGAACTGATGGGCGCGGGGCGCGAAGTAAAGAAGCACCGCGTTGCGGTCGCGCGTGGCTGTCATCCCGAGCTTTTCAAACCGGGCGGCGGCGCGATCGACAGCTTTATCATTGCCCAAGTCCCGGTCGGTGACGAAGACGCGGATTTCGCCGGACGTCCGGCGCTCCGCTTCCTGAATGGCGCGAACGACTTCCGCATCGTCCAGCTTTTGAAGAAAATCGTGCGGTTTCATGCTCTTGTGTCGCTTACCAGCTGCCGCTGGCTCCTCCGCCTCCGAAGCTCCCGCCTCCTCCGCTGAATCCGCCCCCTCCGCCCGATCCGCGGCCAAATCCTCCACCGCCCCATCCTCCTCCGATGGGGGGAGTCCAGACCGTGCGCCTTCCGCGCGGTCCATAGTAGGTGCCGCGCCGTAGGGCGTTTCGATTTGCGGTGATGATGATCATGATAATCAGGATGAACAAAAGGAGGAAGATCCAGGAGCCTTGCTCGCCCCCTTCACGATCTGCATCTGTGCGGCCGGTGCCTTGATATTCTCCGCGCGTTGCCTGAAGGATGGCGTTTACGCCGCGGCTCACGCCGGAATCGAAATTTCCGGCGCGAAAAGCAGGAAGCATTTCGTTTTCAATGATCCTCTTGGCGAGAATATCCGGCAGAGCGCCCTCGAGCCCATAGCCGACTTCAATGCGTGTCTTGCGATCCTTCGGAAAGACGAAAAGAGCGACACCATTGTCATCCTTCCTTTGTCCGATGCCCCACGCTTCTGCGGTGCGCTGGCTGAAATCTTCCAGCACAAACCCGTCCGGCACCTTGGGAAACGTCGCGACGATCACCTGATTCGAGGTATCGCGCTCGAACGCCTCCAGACGGGAATTCAGCGTGGCAATCGTTTGTGCCGACAGAATGCCTGCCTTGTCGCTCACGAACTGAGAAGGTTTCGCAGGCAGAGGGTCCGCCGCCGCGGCAAGAACAGCTTGTGAAAGGCATACGGCGAGCAGCAGGCACCGCCGGAAGCGATGTCTCTTCACCCTGCGGATGGGCGGCATGAGCCCTCTCTATTGATTTGTGGCAGGTGTCGCGGGAGGCTTCGGGGCGGGAGAGCCGGCGCCAAAGTCGAACTTCACCTCGCGGGGCGACATCCGCTCCCTCCCGCGCCGTAAAGTAGGGTCTCGGAGAAAATCCGAGCAGACCGGCGAAGAGCGCTGTGGGCATGCTTTGCACTGCCGTGTTGTATGCCTGCACGGTCTCGTTGAATTTGCGGCGTTCGACCGTGATGCGGTTCTCGGTTCCCTCAAGTTGGGCCTGTAATTCCTGGAAGTTGGCATTCGCCTTCAGCTCCGGATAGCGCTCGACGACGACCAGGAGCCGGGCGAGGGAGTTCGACAGCTGATCTTGAGTCTGCTGAAAACGCTGCAAGCTCTGCGGATCGGTTGGTGCCGAACTCGGATCGAGCTGCACTTTGGTGACCTGCTGCCGCGCCTGAATCACTTCAGTGAGCGTGCTTTTCTCAAAATTAGCCGCGCCCTCCACGGTGCGCACGAGATTTGGAACGAGGTCGGCGCGGCGCTGGTAGACATTTTGGACATCCGCCCAGCTTCGGTCCACCTGTTGTTTGAGACCGACGAGCTTGTTGTACGTTCCGCAGCCGCCAATGAGAATGAGCACGACGAGAGCAGCCAGAATCGCAAGAATGGCAAGCGGGGCCTTCATAATGACTGGATTTTAGAACCCGTCCCTGCGAAAAGCGAGAACGAGATGAGGGCGGGGTGCGTCTTTGGGTCGAAGAGCTTCCCTCTCGCCTTCGCGCTCGATCGTGATACGTTATGATCCAGCCAGATGATTGATGGCATTCGAAAGTTATTAGCCCCTTATGGAACTGCCCCGCAACGTTCAGAAGATCGCATTTCTGGCGGATTATATTCCGCGGCAATGCGGGATCGCCACCTTCACGGCGGATTTGCGGCAGGCGATCGCCGCCCAGTATCCGGGACTGCAAAGTTCGATTATTGCGATGACCGATTGCCCCTCGGGATATGATTATCCTCCCGAAGTGCGTTTCGAAATTCCGGAACAGGATATCTCCGCGTACCGGCGGGCGGCCGATTTTTTGAATTTGATTAACGTCGATGTGCTCTGCCTGCAGCACGAATTCGGAATCTTTGGGGGCCCGAGCGGCCGCCATTTGCTGACATTGCTGCGAAATCTCCGAATGCCCGTTGTCACAACTTTGCATACGATCCTGCGCGATCCCTCGCGGGAACAGAAGCTGGTTCTCCAGGAGGTGGTCAAACTTTCGGCGCGCGTCGTGTCGATGGCCGAAAAGGGCATTGAGTTTCTTCGCGACGTTTACGAAACACCGATGGGAAAGATCGATCTCATCCCCCACGGCATCCCTGATGTCCCGTTCGCCGATCCGAACTATTACAAGGACAAATTCGGGGCGGAGGGGCGCCCGGTCCTGCTTACCTTCGGCCTTCTCTCACCAAACAAGGGCATCGAACACGTCCTCAACGCGCTGCCAGCGATCGTGCGGGAATTTCCCAAGGTCGTGTATATCGTGCTCGGCGCGACGCATCCCACTCTTTCCCGGGACCACGGCGAGACGTACCGGCTCAGCCTCGAGCGCCTTGCCAAGAAAAACGGCGTCGAAAAGAACGTGATTTTTTTCAATCGCTTCGTGGACACGGACGAGTTGCTGGAGTTTCTCGGCGCGACCGACATTTATATCACGCCGTATTTGAACAAGACCCAAATCACGAGCGGTACGCTTGCCTATAGTTTCGGCGCGGGCAAGGCAGTCATTTCCACACCTTACTGGCATGCGGAGGAATTGCTGGCGGATGGGCGCGGAGTGCTTGTTCCCTTCGCCGACGCGCCGTCGATTTCCGAAGCGGTTTGCGATCTGCTTCGTAACGAGACAACCCGCCACTCCATGCGCAAGGCCGCCTATTTGCTGGGGCGAAAGATGGTTTGGTCGCATGTAGCGCATGATTACATGCGGAGCTTTGAACGCGCGCGTCACGAGCACTCTGACCAGACTGCAAAACGAATTGAGGCTCCCACGTTGGATCAGCAGGCCGCCGTCCCTGTTTGGAGGCTCGATCATCTCATATGCCTGACGGATGACACCGGAATGCTGCAGCACGCTGTTTATACGCTTCCCAACTACGAGCACGGCTACTGCACTGACGACAACGCCCGGGCGCTCATCCTGATGATGCTCCTGGAGGAGCTCGAGGAGGGCTTCCCTGAGCGTACTCGGTTGACCAGCATTTACGCGGCGTTTTTGCAGAACGCGTTTGATGCAAGCCTTGGACGCTTCCGCAACTTCATGTCCTACCATCGGGATTGGATCGGCGAAATCGGCTCCGAAGACAGCCACGGAAGAGCATTGTGGGCTCTTGGCACCTGTGTCGGCCGCTCCCGGCGCGAGGGACTGCGCTCCTGGGCGGCGGAGCTTTTCGAGAAGGCACTGCCGGCCGTAATAGATTTCACGTATCCGCGGGCATGGGCCTTCACGATCATCGGCCTGCACGAGTACCTTCGCACGTTGAGCGGCGATCTCATGGCTAATCAGGTTCGCGCGGAATTGGCGCAGCGTTTGCGCGCTCTCTATGACACGGTTGCCAGCCAGGATTGGTTATGGTTTGAGGATGTCGTCGCTTACGACAACGCCCGACTTCCGCACGCATTGATGTTGACGGGCCGCTGGGCGAATCAACCCGATCTTCGCGAAATCGGCCTCAAGAGTCTGCGCTGGCTCGCCGAACACCAGATCGCTCCGGATGGGCATTTCCGGCCGATTGGTTCCAACGGCTTTTGGAAACGCGGTGAGGAGCCCGCGTTGTTCGACCAACAGCCGGTCGAGGCTCATGCGATGATATGCGCCTGTCTCGAAGCTCATGAAGCCACCGGCGATCCGTATTGGCTCACTCAGGCCGGCAAGGCATTCGAATGGTTCCAGGGAAGCAACGACCTCGGTCTTGCGCTCTATGATGCCCAGAGCGGTGGCTGTCGGGATGGCCTGCACATTGACCGCGTCAATCAGAACCAGGGCGCGGAATCCACGCTCGCGTTTTTGCTTTCCCTCGCCGAAATGCGCCGTACCCAGGACGCTTTGTCAGCATCCCTCTTGGAACGGCAGATATCCCTGGCCGCATAAGATGTTTCGCGCGTTCGACGGTTCACTGCACGATAACGAAACCTCAGCGAAGGAAGAGTTGCCTTCGGAAATATTTGAGGCACGGGCGCGCAAGAATTGATCTTTCAGGAGCAGCATAAAATTTTGGAGGTGCGGCGATGAGCCAGTCGTCAGGCACGACACGAGTTTCAGTCGGAGAGGGCGCGCGCGCGGACGCATTGCGCGCGCCGCCGGCAGGGAAAAGACGAGAGGTCTCATGGGCAGCACGCCGGATCGAAAACTCAAGGCGAGCGCGAGGATGAGTGGCCCGAGCATCCGCGCGAGACTCAAAGAACAGGTTATGCGCTGATGTTCGATTCGAAAACCACGCAGAGGGGTAGCAAGGAAGCTGGAAACGGCCAAGGCGCGTTTTCCGCGCCTTCCTTGTCTTTGCCCAAGGGCGGCGGCGCCATCCGCGGCATCGGCGAGAAGTTCGCCGCCAACCCGGTGACCGGCACCGGCTCGATGACGGTGCCGATCGCGACGAGTCCCGGCCGCTCCGGCTTCGGCCCGCAGCTCTCGCTCTCCTACGACTCCGGCGCGGGCAACGGGCCGTTCGGCTTCGGCTGGTCACTCGGTTTGCCGCCGATCACGCGCAAGACCGACAAGGGCCTGCCGCAGTATGACGACGCCGGCGAGTCCGACGTCTTCATCCTGTCGGGCGCCGAGGACCTGGTGCCGGTGCTCGAGCAGGATGCGCAAGGCTCGTGGGGGCGTGAGAAGTTGCCAACCCGCACCGTCGGCGGCACGATCTACCGTATCCACCGCTACCGGCCGCGCATCGAGGGGCTGTTCGCCCGCATCGAGCGCTGGACCAACATCGCCGACCCCGGCGACGTCCACTGGCGCTCGATCTCCAAGGACAACATCCTCACCCTCTACGGCAAGGACGCCGACTCGCGCATCGCCGATCCCGCTGACCCCAGCCGCATCTTCAGCTGGCTGATCTGCGAGACGCGCGACGACAAGGGCAACGCCGTCGCTCTACGAGTACAAGCCGGAGGACGGCGCCGGCGTCGATCTCGACGCAGTGCCCACGAGCGCAACCGGGGCGACGCGAACGACCCCCGCCGCACGGCCAACCGCTACCTCAAGCGCATCCGCTACGGCAACCGCACGCCGTTGCTGGACAACGCCGGGCAGCCGGCCGCGCTTGCTGACCGACGGCGCAGCTCGACAACGCCGGCTGGATGTTCGAGGTGGTCTTCGACTACGGCGAGCACGACGCCGACGCGCCAAAGCCGGACGACGCGGGCCAGTGGACCTACCGCGCCGACCCGTTCTCGTCCTACCGCGCGGGCTTCGAGGTGCGCACCTGCCGCCTCTGCCAGCGGGTGCTGATGTTCCACCACTTCCCGGGCGAGGCGGGCGTCGGCACGCGACTGCCTGGTGCGCTCGACCGACTTCACCTACTCGCGACGAGCACGACCCCGCCGACGCCCGCAACCCCGTCTACACCTTCCTGCGCGCGGTCACCCAGACCGGCTACCGCCGCAACAACGGCGGCTATCGACCAGCGCAGCCTGCCGCCGGTCGAGTTCGAGTACACCGAGCCCGTCGTGCAGGACACGGTGCGAGGAGGTCGACGCCGAGAGCCTGGAGAACCTGCCCATCGGGCTGGACGGCGCTGCCTACCAGTGGACCGACCTGCACGGCGAAGGCATCCCCGGCATCCTCACCGAGCAGGCCGGCGCCTGGTTCTACAAGCGCAACCTCAGCCCGATCCCGGACAGCGACCGACGGCCGAGTCGTGAAGGCGAGTTCGCGCCGCTCGAAACCGTCGCCACTCAAGCCCAACCTCGCCCTGAGCGGCGGCGCGCGCAGTTCATGGACCTGGCCGGCGACGGCCAGCCCGACCTGGTGGTGCTGGACGGCCCCATGCCCGGCCTGTACGAGCACGACGAGGCCGAAGGCTGGCAGCCCTTCCGCCCCTTCACCTCGCGCCTGAACCGCGACACTGCGCGACCCGAACCTGAAGTTCGTCGACCTGGACGGCGACGGCCACGCCGACGTGCTGATCACCGAAGACGACGCCTTCGTCTGGCACGCCTCGCTGGCCGAGGAGGGCTTCGGCCCGGCCCGCCGCGTCGCGCAGGCGCTCGACGAGGAGAAAGGCCCGCGCCTCGTCTTCGCCGACGGCACGCAGTCCATCTACCTCGCCGACCTGACCGGCGACGGCCTGACCGACCTCGTGCGCATCCGCAACGGCGAGGTCTGCTACTGGCCCAACCTGGGCTACGGCCGCTTCGGCGCCAAGGTGACGATGGACAACGCGCCCTGGTTCGACCACCCGGACCAGTTCGACCACAAGCGCATCCGCCTGGCCGACATCGACGGCAGCGGCACCACCGACATCATCTACCTGCACCGCGACGGCGTGCGCCTCTACTTCAACCAGTCGGGCAACAGCTGGAGCGAGCCGCAGCCGCTGAGCGTCGTTCCCGCGCGTCGACGACCTGGTCGCGCATCGTGCCCACCGACCTGCTCGGCAACGGCACCGCCTGCCTGGTCTGGTCGTCGCCGCTGCCGGGCGATGCGCGGCGGCCGATGCGCTACGTCAACCTGATGGGCGGCCAGAAGCCGCATCTGCTGGTCAAGACGATCAACAACCTGGGCGCCGAGACCCGCGTCGACTACGCCCCCTCGACCAAGTTCTACCTGCAGGACAAGCGCGACGGCAAACCCTGGATCACCCGGCTGCCGTTCCCGGTGCACGTGGTCGAGCGCGTCGAGACCTACGACCACATCAGCCGCAACCGCTTCGTCACCCGCTACGCCTACCACCACGGCTACTTCGACGGCGAGGAGCGCGAGTTCCGCGGCTTCGGCATGGTCGAGCAGTGGGACACCGAGGAGTTCGCGGCGCTCACCGCCGACGGCACGCTGCCCGCGGCCACCAACGTCGACGCCGCGTCGCACGTGCCGCCGGTGCACACCAAGACCTGGTTCCACACCGGCGTCTACCTCGGCCGCGACCACGTCTCCGACTTCTTCGCCGGGCTGCTCGACGCCGACGACCAGGGCGAGTACTTCCGCGAGCCGGGCCTGACCGACGCCGAAGCCCGAGCGCTGCTGCTGCCCGACACGGTGCTGCCCGCCGGCCTGACGCTGGAGGAAGAGCGCGAAGCCTGCCGCGCGCTCAAGGGCTCGATGCTGCGCCAGGAGGTCTACGCGCTCGATGGCACGGGCACGCGACGACATCCCGACGGCCATCCCTACACCGTCACCGAGCAGAACTTCACCATCCGAGCGCTTGCAGCCGCGAGGCGGCAACCGCCACGCCGTCTTCTTCACCCACGCCGCGCGAGGCGATCAGCTACCACTACGAGCGCAACCCGGCCGATCCGCGCATCCAGCACGCGCTGACGCTGGAGGTCGACGACTACGGCAACGTGCTGAAGGAAGCCGCCATCGGCTACGGGCGCCGCCAGCCCGATCCGACGCTGCCCGTTGCCAGACGGACCGGGACGAAGCAGACGACAGACGCTCGCTCACCTACACCGAGAACCGCGTCACCAACGCGATCGACGATCGCTGCCTCGTACCCGGACGACTACCGCACGCCGCTGCCCTGCGAGACGCGCACCTACGAGCTGACCGGCTACACGCCGACGGGCGCCGCAGGCCGCTTCCAGAGCTGCCGACTTCGTTCGAGCCCGACCGCTGCGCAGACGGCCTGACGCACACGTCTTCGACAGCTGAGATCGCCTACGAAGCCGCGCCCACCAACGGCAAGGCAGCGCCGCCTGATCGAGTAGCTGCGCACGCTCTACCGCCGCGACGACCTCTCGAGCGACCGCTGCACTGCTGCCGCTGGGCGAGTGCAGCCGCTCGCCCTGCCCGGCGAGAGCTACAAGCTCGCCTTCACCCCCGGGCTGCTGACGCAGGTCTTCCAGCGTCCACGCGCGGGTCAGCCGCCGAGCCGCTGCTGCCCGACCCGGCCGCCGTGCTCGGCGGCCAGGCCGGCGACCGGGGCGGCTACCTGCGAAGCCAGACGCTCAAGGCCGACGGCCGCTTCCCCGCGACCGATGCCGACGACCACTGGTGGATCCCGTCCGGGCGAGTCGTTCTTCACCACCAACCCGCGTCGACACCGCCGCCACCGAACTGGCGCAGGCGCGGCAGCACTTCTTCCTGCCGCGCCGCTACCGCGACCCCTTCGGTCAGGACGCCGTTCGTCGACTTCGACGCCAACGACCTGCTGATGGTCGAAACCCGCGACGCGCTGGGCAACCGTGGTCGACGGTGGACGTCAACGACTACCGCGTGCTGCAGCCGCGCCTCGTCAGCGACCCCAACCGCAACCGGACCGAAGTCGCCTTCGACACGCTCGGCATGGTGGTCGGCACCGCGGTCATGGGCAAGCCGACGCCCGCACCGGTGGAAGGCGACTCGCTCGACCGGCTTCGTCGCCGACCTCGACGCAAGCCAGCTCGACGGCTTCTTCGACGCTGCCAGACCCGCATCGCCGACCGCGCACAGCCTGCTGCGAGCAGCGCCACCACGCGCATCGTCTACGACCTCGACCGCTTCCGCCGCACGCAGCAGGCAACCCGAACGATCCGACCAAGTGGCAGCCGGCCGTGCGCTGCCACGCTGGCCCGCGAAACCCACGTCAGCCGACCTGCTGCCGCCGCAACGGACTCAAGATCCAGCTCAGCTTCTCCTACTCCGACGGCTTCGGCCGCGAGATCCAGAAGAAGATCCAGGCCGAGCCGGGGCCGCTGGTCGAAGGCGGGCCGGTGGTCAATCCGCGCTGGGTCGGCAGCGGCTGGACCATCTTCAACAACAAGGGCAAGCCGGTCCGCCAGTACGAGCCCTTCTTCAGCGCCACGCACCGCTTCGAGTTCGGCGTCACGGTCGGCGTCAGCCCGGTGCTGTTCTACGACCCGGTCGAGCGCGTCGTCGCCACGCTGCACCCGAACCACACCTACGAGAAGGTGGTGTTCGACCCCTGGCAGCAGACCACCTACGACGTCAACGACACGCGTCGCCGCCAACGACCAGACCGGCGACCCGCGCACCGATCCGGACATCCAGCGGCTACGTGGCGGAGTACTTCAAGACGCCAGCCCGGCGACCTGGCAGACCTGGCACGCGCAGCGCATCGGCGGCGCGCATGGGCCCGCACGAGCAGCGCGCAGCGCGAGAAGGCCGCCGCCCACGCCGACACGCCCACCACCGCCCACTTCGACGCCCTGGGCCGCCCGTTCCTGACCGTGGCGCACAACGGGTTCGACGCCGGCACGACCGCGACGGCACCGAGGACAGCTTCGCCACCCGCGTCGAGCTCGACATCGAAGGCAACCAGCGCGCGGTGCGCGATGCCATCGTGCAGAACGGCGACGCGCATCGGGCGCATCGTCATGCGCTACGCCTACGACATGCTCGGCAACCGCATCCACCAGCTCAGCATGGAGGCGGGCGCGCGCTGGATGCTCAACGACGTGGCCGGCAAGCCGATCCGCGCCTGGGACAGCCGCGGCCACCGACTGCGCACCGCCTACGACGCGCTGCGCCGGCCCACCGAGGTCTATCTGCAGGAAGGCAGCGCGATCGGAGCTGCTGGTCGACAAGATCGTGTACGGCGAGAGCCAGCCGAACCCGGAGGCGAACAACCTGCGCGGCAAGCCGTATCAAGCCTTCGACGGCGCGGGCGTCGTCACCACCGACGATTACGACTTCAAGGGCAACCTGCTTGAGCAGCAGCCGGCAGCTGCGCCGTCGACTACAAGAACACCCTGGACTGGTCGGCGCACCGTGGCGCTGGAGGCGGAGATCTTCACCAGCCAGCACGCGCTACGACGCGCTCAACCGCCCGCGTGACGCTGACCACGCCGGACAACAGCGTCATCCGCCCCGCTTACAACGAGGCCAACCTGCTCGAACGCGGTCGACGCCAACCTGCGCGGCGAGACGCTGGCGGCCAACTCGTGTGGACGCCCTTCGTCACCAACATCGACTACAACGCCAAGGGCCAGCGCGAGCGCATCGACTACGACAACGGCGTCAGCACGACCTACGACTACGACCCGCTGACCTTCCGGCTGATTCGCCTGCAAACGCTGCAGCGGCCGCCGAGCGCCTGCAGGACCTGCACTACACCTACGACCCGGCCGGCAACATCACCCACATCCAGGACGACGCGCAGCAGACGATCTACTTCCGCAACCCGCGCGTCGAGCCGAGCAACGACTACACCTACGACGCGCTCTACCGGCTGATCGAGGCCACCGGCCGCGAGCACCTCGGGCCAGATCGACGGCCAACTGAATCCGCCCACCGCGCCCGACGCCTTCAACCAGTTCCACACCGGTCTCGACCATCCCGGCGACGGCAACGCGATGGGGCGCTACATCGAGCGCTACGTCTACGACGCCGTCGGCAACTTCCTGAGCCATGCAGCACCGCGGCAGCGACCCAGCGCATCCGGGCTGGACGCGCGCTTACGCCTACGACGAAGCCAGCCTGCTCGAACCCGGCAAGGCCAGCAACCGCCTGAGCGCGACGCAGGTCGGCGAACGGGCCGCCGCGAGCTCTACACCTACGACGCCCACGGCAACATGACCGCGCATGCCGCACCTGCCGCTGATGCGCTGGAACTACCAAGGACCAGCTCGAGGCCACGTCGCAGCAGGTGGTCACACGGCGGCACGCCGGAGACGACCTACTACGTCTACGACGCCGCCGGGCAGCGCGTGCGCAAGGTCACCGAGCGACAGGCCGCGTCGGGCGAACGCCGACCGGAAGAACGAGCGCATCTATCTCGGCGGCTTCGAGATCTACCGCGAGTACGACGGCGACGGCAGCACGGTGACGCTGGAGCGCGAGACGCTGCACGTGATGGACGACCAGCAGCGCGTCGCGCTGGTGGAGACGCGCACGCACGGCGACGACGGCTCACCGGCGCAACTGATCCGCTACCAGTTCGGCAACCACCTCGGCTCGGCCAGCCTGGAGCTGGACGAGCCGGGCAGATCATCTCCTACGAGGAGTATTACCCCTACGGCAGCACGTCCTATCAGGCCGTGAGCAAAGTCTCAAGGCCGGACGCCGAAGCGGTATCGGTACACGGGGAAGGAGCGGGACGAGGAGACGGGCTGAGCTACCACGGGGCGCGGTATTACGCGGCGTGGCTTGGGCGATGGACGGCTGCTGATCCTGCGGGTCTGGTCGATGGCACCAACCTGTACCGCTATGCGCGCAACCGACCTACGGTGCTGAGGGATCAAAGCGGGATGTTGCCCGACGACGAAACGAACGAAAATCCCGCTGGCCGCGTGTTCGCCTTTGAAGACCTCAACGACCCAACGATTTACGGCGAAGAGCGGGTCGCGAGATTCGTGGAGGCTCTGCCGCGATCTGGAAGCTACGCCGACCTGGCGACGGATATCGCCGGCGATGTCATCGGGGTCGGAACAAAAACCAAGGAAGGAGAATGGACCTTTACGAAGTTTTATCGCTTCAACGATCCCAGAGATGCCACTGATACTGACAAGGGGGTGACGGTCAACAACGATCGGCAGGGCGTTTTTCCAGGGCAGAAACTATTCGTGGAAGCGGAGAAGCACCTCGACGTCTTCACGACGCAAACGACGGGCGGCTTCCACGCAAGCAAAGGGACTCTCTTTCCCCGGTTTCGCTACGCCTTCTCGGAAAGCTTAAGTGGAGGAGAGATGGACGCCACCAGCAGCATCTCCTACATCGACTCCGCGAGGAGCTACCTCTTTGTGGCAGGAGAATACGCTTACAACAGAAAAGATTTCGGCAACTTCGTTTGGGGGGCGAGCATGCGGAAGCTAAGTTTTTCGTTGTTCACCGCCCAATGGGGCGCGCACGCCAACGCGTTCTTGAACGAGTACCAGCGATAACGCAATTCCGGGTCGGCAAGGCCTGAAATGGCAGTTTCCACCGGACGAGAGTTACGACCAGTACACTATTCGAAGAGGATGGGGGTATATGGGCGCGACCCAGAGAAATACGAAAGACGCCTTCGATTTCGAATCAGAGCTAGATGCCTATTGCGCATATTTCCCCAACTCGATGGAATGCATAGGGCATTAGAGCTTTCCCATTTTTTCCGCGACCGTGAGCCACGGGAAGGATGAACGCGATCAGCTTTCCCCCAAGCGGCCATGCGCAGTGTCATGACGCAGCACGAAAAATAGCGAGTCGAGGAAAGAGCTCGCATAGCTTGAGGTAATTTTTGTAGTTTTTTGGGTCGCGGATGAACGCAACAAACCCCTACGCGATCGCAAGCGATTCGCAGAGCGGGAGATAGCTTGAAACCGATCATTTCTTTCGCTGAAGCCGCCAAGGAAAGGCCCCCACGTGGCCGGTCTCGACGAGGCGTTGACGTTGCTCGAATCGCCAATTTCCGACGTGAAGTAAGAGGCCCGGCACGATCGGGCTTTCGCGCGTCGAACAATCTGCAAGCTTCAAACTTCGCATCAATTGATGCCAACTGACGACGTGGCCGCCGACAGGGCGATCAACGCGACCTTGGCGAAGAAGCGGGCCTTCGGCCTGCCGTCGGGTGGCGCTGAACTGCTTGAATCCAATCCGTCGCCGAGGACCAGGTTATCACTATGAAACGGATCATCTTTCCCCTGAGACTACGGATGCAGGGCCCCGATGTGGGCAATCTCCAGGCGGCGCTGGCGCTGTTCGAATTGCCGGTTGCCGATCAGGAGCGAAGCAGCCAGCGTTTTGGTAGGTCCACCCGGCAATCTGTGAGCAGGTTCCAGTCGGACCGCCAACTAAGTGTCACAGGAGTTATCGATGAGGCCACCGCCAGCGCGATGAATAATATTCTGACCGAGCTCGGCGCGCTGGACGGTCTCCCCCCTGGTACAGATCCGACCCCGCCAACTCCCCAATCGCCATCATGCACCGTGATGGGCCGCGTGCTGCGTGCCAATGGGCCTCCCGTGACGGGCGCCAAAGTCGAGGCCTTCCATAAGAATTTGCGCAGCGAAATCTCTCTCGGCAGAGGGGTGAGCACTGACGCCAAGGGCTTTTACGCGATTGGCTATAACCCGCCGCCAGGCGTCAATGCAGTTGATCTTGTGGTGAGGGTGACGGTTGTCAGACCCGATCAAGACATCGCCCACTTCACTGCGTTCGTCTGCAATGCACGCCGCCGGCAAGTGGTCGACGTGATTGTCGGCGGAGAGTCGTATCGCGGCTTTTCGGAGTTTGAGCGGCTGACGAGCGCTGTCCAACCGCATTTGGATGGCGCATCGTTCGTTGCCCTTAAGGCAGGGGACATCGAACTCCTGGCCTGCAAGACCACGCAAGACGCGCTCCTGATCGCCTATCTGGTGGTGGCCAATCGATATAAGGAACAGACGGATATTACCGCTGCCGTTTTCTACGGTTTCTTCCGAAGAGGATTGCCAGTCCAGCTTGCCGGCGTTGCTGTCGCAGCAAACCAGGGTGCAAGGCGGTGCGCTGAAGGCTGCAGTGGCCGCAAATATAGTTCCGGCTGACGCTGGAACCGGCGATCGATGACATTCTGGCGCAAGTTGAAGCAGGCGGCAGTCAACCTGGCGCTTCAGGCGCCCGAGGGCCAGGCGAATACCTGCGCTGACGGGATTGCTCAATACGGCAGGTTTGCCGGTCGGCGGCAGCAGAACGCCTTGCTCACGCGCTACGCACAGCACGAGGGAACAATCGAGGAATTTTGGGCGGCACTAAGACAGGATCCAAGCTTAGACCCGGAAACAACGGCGAACGGTACAGTACACGTTGCAGCTCGGCACGCTGACCGGCGGCTATATGCCACTGGTTGCAAGAACTGCAAGCTGGAAGCGTGGAGCGGCGAAATCCGGGTCGGTCCAAGATCTCGTCGGCCTGCCGGCGGAGAACTGGCTCGCCCTGGTTGAGAAAACCGGAGCTCCGCCGAACACGCCGGGCGAAACGCAAGCCGAGCGAGGTGCGCAACTACGCGAAGAGTTTGCAACAAACACTCGAGCGGGCCTTCCCGACGAAGACCATCGTGAGAGGCTTCCGCCTCACGCAACCCGAGAGCGACCTGATCAAATTCTTCGACAACAGCTTCGACTTTGCGTTCACCAGCAATGTGGATCGTTATCTGCACGACCATGCCGACACGGCGTTCGCCGATGTTTCCGATGTGCCCGCTCTGATTAGACAGATCAAAAGCATGGCAGCGGCTGTACCGCCTGACGCCCGATGTTGGACGGTTCGACGCCATGACGACGTTATCGACGGCCGGCCTCGACTCCGCCCAAGGTATCGTCCGCATGGGCAAAGCGCCCTTCACGAAATCGTTTGGCACGGTCCTTGGCGGGAGCGAATATCGCCGAATCAATTTACGATAAAGCCGATCAAACGACAGCCCTGGCTCTGACTGTTTTCAGCAAACACAGTACATCGCTCAACAGCTTGATGCCCCGCGTCATTCACACGACAGCGACAGCAGCCGGCCACCAGCCCAACGTGGCAAACGCTGTTTGGCTCTCTCAGTTTTTGCGCGTGCGAGCACTGCCGCTCCGTCTACAGCCCGGCGGCTTACCTGGTGGATTTGCTGCAATTTTTAAAAGCAGCAGCCCGCGACAGAGCCCGATGGCAAAGTCCGCGACGACAAGACCGCCCTCGACGTTCTGTTCAAGTACAGGGGAGATATCGGCGACATCGAGCTTTCCTGCGACAACACGGACACCGAGATGCCCTACATCGATCTCGTGAACGAGGTCTTGGAAAGCGCGGTTGCCCGACAGCAGCCTGTCGCGCAGCAAACGACGTGGACGGCTGAGGAACTTCAGCGCCAACGCCGAGTATTTGAATGATCTGGCCTACCGACGTGTAGCCATGGAGGTCTATCCCCGGCTACTGCCGTTCAACCTTTGGCTGTGGGAGGCGAGAACCTACCTCGGGCACCTTGGGGTCTCCCTCGACGAGCTGATGGATATTTTGCAGCGTCGCGGCCTGTCTGGCTCCAATCAACCCGATTTGGACCAGGCAATTGCATTGGAGCGGCTCGGGCTCTCGCCGCAAGAGTCACACATCGTCATGGGCTCCGTGAGTCCAATCCGCCAGCCCTGGGATTACTGGGGCGTTGATGCCGCGAGCTGGCCGGCGGCTCTTTTTGACGTGCCGACATTCTTGCGCCAGGCGGAGCTGAGCTTCGAAGCGCTGGTGGAGTTGCTCTTTACACGCTACATCAACCCCTTTCGCGGAAAAGTAATCATCATCCCGCCGGGTCTCCCGCTACCGGACTTGCCACCCGGGCCCATCGAGGTCGGGATTTCGATCAGTTTCGCCGCGCCCTGCACCCTCGAAGGAGCCACCCTCGACCGGCTGACCGAGCCGGCCCTCGACCGGATCCATCGGTTCTTGCGGTTACAAAAAGCATTGGGCTGGACGACGCTGGAACTGGACCAGGCCATCACGGCCCTGCGGGCGCAGGATCTCACCGCCGAGTTCCTGATGCAGATCTCACAGATCCGCCGCCTGCACGATCAATTAATGATTCCGATCATCGAAATGCTGAGTTGGTGGTCCGCAATCAGCACCGCGGTCATCGACCCCGATAGCGAAGAGGTTTCTTTCTATGAAAGCCTGTTCCTCAATAACGCAGTCCTGAGTCCGGTGGATGAAGCCTTCGCACTCAGGGTGGATCGCAGCGACTTGGAAAACGCGGGCACCGCGGCGATGGGCGACCACACGGCGGCGCTTCTGGCCGCGCTGGCCATCACAGAAGCAGAGCTTTCCCTCGTGCTCGACGACGAAGGCATTGACGAGGCTGATGGACTCACGCTCGAGCTGCTGTCGAAACTGTTTCACAACGTCTCGTTGGCGCGCGCGCTTGGCCTGGCGGTCGAAGAATTTTTGTCGGTGCGCATCCTGACGGGCTGCGATCCGTTTGCCAATCCGCAGGCAGCGCTCGATCTGGCCGCTCGCGCCGAGGCAATTGGCGCGTCGGACTTCAGCGTGGCGGAGCTCGACTACCTGCTGCGGCACGTTTACGACGAAACCGCCGGCATCGCGCCGATCGAGAGCAGCATCACGTTGTTGCTCGACGGGATCGCCACGGCACTGCAGTCCGTGGCGGCCGAGAACGCGTTTGTTCCTGACCCGACGGGAAGCTTCACGGCGAATCGGTTGTCGCTGTTGCTCGCCGCGGAAGATTTGCAGACGGCGATGGTTCTGCTCGCGGGGGATTCTCTGCTGAGCGAGGCCGAGCAGGCAGCGTTCATTGAGGAACACTTTGCAACGTTCCTGGATGTGGCTGAGGCGAAGCAGCAGCTCGTCGGCCCCACCGCGTTGGAGAAGCCACAGGCACGCTATGGGTATGTGCTCCGGTCCCTGTTGGGGTACTTGCGAAGGACGTTGAGCACGCAGCAGGTGGTTCAGACGCTCGCCGGGAATTTGGGTCTGGACGTGGCGATCGCCGAGGCGTTGCTGACTCAATATGTGATGGCACCAGGCAACCCCGGGCGCAAAGCGATTGATGCGTTCCTGGCGATCACGCCCGACACCGAGATTTACAGCGAAGAGGTCCTCAACACCTATCGTCTGTTGCATAAGATCTCCATGGCTCTGACGAAGTTTGCCACGAAGGCCGACGAGCTAAGGTGGCTGTTCGAAAAAGGTCCCGGGCTGGGTTGGCTGGATTTCACCAGGCTTCCGCTGACTGCGCTAACCGATGCCGCCTCGGTCGCTCAGCCATTCCGCGGTTGGGAGCGGCTGGTTGCTCTCTATAGCCTGCGCGATGCGTACGCAGCTGGCGATGCCACAATGTTTCATGTGCTCGAATTAGCGCACACGCCCGACACCCGCCAGGCGGTATTGGAAGAACTCAGC
This sequence comes from uncultured Verrucomicrobiae bacterium, assembly GCA_963731945.1. Lineage (GTDB taxonomy): Bacteria > Verrucomicrobiota > Verrucomicrobiia > Chthoniobacterales > Terrimicrobiaceae > DASTFP01. The sequence continues at coordinate 475,758 of CAVSXN010000016.1, forward strand.
ATCGTCACAGGTTGGAACTTCGACGATCTGGTTTTCTTAACGGGTGCAGACGGCTTTGCTCTGAGTTACCCCGAGCACTATCGCGATGAGCGCTATCTCGTCCGGCTCGACAAGGCGGTGACGCTGCTGAAGCGCTTGGGACTATCTGCCGCGGCTGTGGCTGCCTGGAGAATTTCGCCAGACTTTGGCGAAATGAGGGCGATTGCCCGCGATATCAAGAGCACCGTAAAGGCTAAGTATTCCAACGAGTCGTGGTTGACCATCGCAGAGCCGCTCAAGAACACGCTGCGCGAGCAGCAGCGCAGGGTCTTGGTGGCGCATCTGATCGCGGCCCATAAGGATATCGAGGACAGCAGCGATCTTTATGAACGCTATCTGATCGATGTCGAGATGAGCGCCTGCATGAGCACATCGCGCATCAAACAAGCAATCAGCTCCGTGCAGCTTTTTGTCCAACGCTGTTTGATGAACTTGGGGCCGGATGCGCAGATCTCCGAAGCAGCGGCCGAGCAATGGCAATGGATGAAGAGTTATCGGGTGTGGGAGGCGAACCGCAAGATCTTCTTGTATCCGGAGAACTGGATTCTGCCGGAGCTTCGCGATGACAAGTCACCTTTCTTCAAGGAACTCGAGAACGAGCTTTTGCAGAACGAAGTAACCGAGGAGACAGCGGAGAATGCTTTGGTCAGCTATTTGGGGAAGCTGGATGAGGTTGCGAATCTCGACGTCCGCGCAGTTTATCACCAAAAGGAAGAGGGTGAAGAGCCGATCGACATTCTCCACGTCATCGCTCGAACCCAAGCTACGCCGCATATCTACTATTATCGTCAGTTTGTGGACGGAACCTATTGGACCGCTTGGGCAAGAGTAAACATCGATATCCCGGGGGACCATCTGTTGGCGGTGGTTTGGAAGAGGCGGCTGTATCTGATCTGGCCATTGTTCAGCGAAGGAGCCACAGAGACGATTGCCTGCAAGTCGCTCAGTGAAATGCTTAAGATGGAGTTTCCCGATCGAATCGATAGCTCCATCGAGCAGGAGATTGACAGCTACTACGAACCAAATATGGAAGCCATCTTGGAGTCGGGGAGTTCTGATCTGTCGCCCTATGTTGACTTGCTGCTCATCCTTATTGCTTTCCTTGATGAGGATTTCGACACCGACGCCTATCACGAAGTAATCGCCGACTGGACCGAGTGTAAGTCCGACGCGCTCAATAGTGAGGAGAAGGTTTGGGAGATTCAACTAGCATGGTCAGAGTACACGGACAGAGCCTGGACCGCCAAGAAGGTCTCCGAAGCGGCGCTGACTGTTCCCATTCCGAATCGCGCCGAGAAAGCGATCTTCTTAAAGCCTGGCACCGCGCCGTCGCAAGTATTGGATGAGACGCAAGGACCAGGCGGAGGAGATCCGGTTGAGGTGGTGGGCCGGATAACGGCTCACCCATTGGCGAGCGACCAGCTGATTATCCACTGCTATAAGACTCGTCCAGACGCCGTCCTCTCCCACGGTTTCTTCTGCTTTACGGGATGCAATGGGCGAGTGGTCGTGACGGCGTATGAAGAACCAGTAGTTTCCCCCACTCACCTATTTGATGCGTCGATATCGCTGACAAACATGCAGTTCGTCGAGGATGAGGGCGTCGACTTGCCGCTTATCCTGCCATCGAACAGGGTAGACGCAGCGGGCAACTGGACGGGGAACATAGACTACCTAACCGCTTTGAATGAAACGCCGGGCCAATTCACGCTGGCTGTGCCGCACCAGTACATCGAGTATGCCTCGCAGGACGACCTCTTCTATCAGGACGAAACGCGCTGTTTCCATGTCGTGCCGCGTGATCAGGCTGCACCGTATAAGGCGCTTCAGGATGGAAATTTCGCCACTTTCGAGGCGGCTTCCCGATCAATGCTGCCCAACCGGGCAAAGACAGAAGATGACCGAATGGCTCTGCGCCACCGCGTAGGATGCAGGGCGCGGCGATCTGCACAGAGAAGGCTTGGGCGGGCCAGAAGGATTGGACAGGGTTCAGCCTCCTTGATTGCGGACCAAAGGCTAATCGCCATCCAAGACTTGTTGGATCAGAGTGGCGCGATCTTCAGCGACGGCGCCGTTGGAGGAATCACCTTTCAGCTAGTGACCGAGAAGGTTTTTGACTTTAACGCCTTCTACCATGCGCTCGTCTGCACTTTCTTTGAGGAGATCAACGGGGCTGGGGTGGCCGGTCTCATGCGGCGTTCGGTGCAGTCGTTGTCCAGTGAATTCTTCAGATCAACCTACGATCCTGACTTGGCCAACGTGGCTTCATACCCCTTAAAAGAGGTTGATTTCGCAAATGCCGGGGCGTTTGGTCCGTACAACTGGGAACTGTTCTTCCACGCGCCACTGCTAATCGCCGTTCGTCTCAGCCAGAATCAACGTTTCGAAGAGGCGCAACGCTGGTTCCACTACATTTTTAACCCGACTCTGCGCGTCGATCCGTCTGACGTCATTGGTCCCGAACGGTATTGGGTATTTTATCCCTTTTATCTCGAAAATACCCCGCAGGACATCAATGCGCTATTGCTTGAACTCAATGCGGGTGACCCCGCGTTGGAAGAGCAAGTGGCGCAATGGCGGGAACACCCGTTCAACCCCCATCTGATCGCGCGATTGCGCCCCGGAGCCTATCAAAAGACCGTGGTGATGAAGTATCTCGACAACTTGATCGCCTGGGGTGACAGCCTCTTTCGCCGTGACACCATCGAGGCGATCAATGAGGCGACCCAGCTCTACATCCTTGCGGCCGATCTCTTGGGGACAAGACCTGAGTCGCTGCCGACAACGGCGGTTGAGGACAATCAAACATACAACACACTGGCGGCTCAACTCGATGAGTTTTCCAACGCGCTCGTGGAAATCGAGGACCAGATTCCCGCGACGCTGATCTCATCGTCTTCGACGAGCACGGTCCCGTTGCCGACGCTGGCATTTTATTTCTGTATTCCCAACAACGAGCAGCTGTTGGGCTACTGGGATACCGTCGCCGACAGGCTATTCAAGATCCGCAATTGCATGAATATCGAAGGTGTTGTGCGGCAATTGCCGCTCTTCGAACCGCCGATTGACCCCGCCTTGCTCGTGGCCGCCACGGCCGCGGGCGTCGACCTGAGCAGTGTCCTCAACGACCTCTACGCCGCTCTGCCGCCTTACCGGTTCCAGTTCATGCTGCAGAAAGCGGTCGAGTTTTGCAACGACGTCCGATCCTTGGGGGCTGCCCTGCTTGGCGCTTTGGAAAAGCAGGACGGTGAGGCGCTGGCGCTACTGCGGGCGAGTCACGAGAAGCAGATCCTTGAGGCGGCTCGGCAGGTCCGTGAGAAGCAAGTCGAGGAGGCAACCGAGACCTTGGGAGGGCTTCAAGAGGCGAGGATAATCGCCGAGGCGCGGCGGGCATATCATGAGCAACTCATTTCCCAAGGACTAAACGCTCAAGAGTCGTTGAACCTCTCTCACCTTGAGTCCGCACAGATCCTCCAGTCGGTTGGGCAGGGTTATGATATGGCCGCGTCCATTGCGTTTGCCTTTCCTGATGTCACCGTGGGTGTAGCCGCAGGTTCGACTCAAGGTGGCTCGAATGCCGGCAACGTGCTTCGCGCCTACGCCAGTTTTTACAACTTCCTTGCATCCATCGCGTCGTATCAGGCGAATCGAGCCTCTATCAAGGGAGGCTATGACAGGCGTGCGCAAGATTGGGGGCATCAAGCAGATTTGGCAGTGAAGGAGCTTGAACAGATCGACAAACAGATCGCCGCTGCCCAAATCCGGGTCGCGATTGCCGAACTAGAACGCGACAACCACCAGCAGCAAATCGAACACGCGCAGGAAGTCCATGATTTCATGAGCGGCAAGTACACCAACCAGGAACTTTACAGCTGGATGGTGACGCAGATCTCCAGTGTTTACTTCACGAGCTATCAGATGGCCTACGATTTGGCCAAGCGCGCTGAGAAGGCCTATCAGCACGAGCTGGGCGTGACGACCTCCTTTGTCACCTTTGGCTATTGGGATAGCCTGAAAAAAGGTCTGACCTCGGGGGAACTGCTCAACCACGACCTCAGGCGCATGGAAATGTCCTACCTCGATCAGAACAAGCGCGAATTTGAGATCACCAAGCCGATTTCGCTCTTCCAACTCGACCCGGCCGCACTGCTCGCCCTGCGCGAGACCGGAAGGTGCGATATCCATATCCCCGAGCTGCTGTTCGATCTCGACTTTCCCGGCCAATACTTCCGCCGCATCAAGGCGGTCCGTGTCACCATTCCCTGCGTCGCGGGACCTTTCACGAACGTCAGCGCGACGCTAAGGCTGACGCAGAGTTGGACCCGCCGGGAGGTCCCAACCGACCTCTCGCTTGCTCCGGAAGCAGATGCCGCGGTGCGGCCGCAAACGGCGATCGCGACCAGCACGGGCAGCGGCGACGCCGGCATGTTTGAGCTCAATTTCCACGACGAGCGCTACCTGCCGTTCGAAGGCGCGGGCGCCATCAGCACGTGGCGTCTGGAGTTGCCACAGGCGATTCGTCTTTTCGACTACAACACCATCGCCGATGTGGTGATCCACCTCAGCTATAACGCACGGGATGGCGGAGAGAGCCTTAAACAGGATGTCAATAAGCAGTTGATGGCCGCGCTTAACAACTGGAAAAAGCTTCTGAGCAGCGGGGTGACGCTCGCGCGCCTCTTCAGCCTGCGTCAGGAATTCTCCGTGGAGTGGAATCGATTTTTCTCGCCGGCCGCAGACCAACCGCAAGAGATCACCCTCCGCTTGGGCAAGCAACATTTCCCAAGGTATTTGGACTACGTGTGGGAGGATACAAACGGAGATGGAAATCCGGATAGACAAAAATCCATCCTCCTGCAGACCGTCTCGGTCAAAGTTTATCTCGATCCCCAGGGACAGTTGCCTTCTGGCCATGGGGCGATTCAGCTCAATCACCAAGCGAAGGAACCGGAAATTGACAGCGAGACAGGCCTCACCGTATTCGATTTTGCATCCTCCGAGGAAATTAGCAATGAGTCGGGAGCCGAGTTTACGTTGACCGTAAGCCCCGGCGAACTGCGGGCCGACAATTTGAGGGATCTATACGTTCTGGTGAACTATCGCGTAGCGGCCTAGCTGAAAAACAGAGTGCGGCGGGGTTTCGCGGCGGATATGAGAAGGCGTGCGCCGCAGACGCGCGGCTGTGCCCTGGGGAACGATTTTATAGCTTCGGCTCCGCGGAGGTGAAGGGGCCATGGGCATCGCTTCAGAAGCAATCGCGAAGACGGATTCCTGCTGGTGATAAGCTCCTTGGCGGATAGGCTCTCTGCCACCATGTCGAGCCGTCAAGCGCCTCAATCGTCAACGCCATTTGAGCCAGTAGACCGTCGCATAGTGCAACTTGCGCCGGAGCTGGTGAAGATTCGCCGCCACCTGCACACTTATCCGGAGCTTAGCGGCGCTGAGCTTGCTTCGACCGCGTTTGTCGCCAAACGGCTTAGTGCCGCTGGGATTTCGCATGAAGCGGGACCGGACGGGCGCGGGATCATCACTGCCGTATCCAAGCCATCTGCGCCAAAGGCTCCCACGATTGCGCTCCGCGCGGACATTGATGCGCTGCCCATCCTCGAGGAGAACGAGGTCCCCTACCGCTCGCGAAATGACGGCGTCATGCACGCGTGCGGCCACGACGCGCATTCGGCGATTTTGCTAGGCACTCTTCTGGCACTAAAGTCTGCAGGCCCAATTTCGGTCGGCTGGCGCGGCATCTTCCAGCCATCGGAGGAAAGCGGCCACGGCGCGCGCGAGATGGTCAAACGGGGCGCGCTCAGCGGAGTCGACGCAATCGTTGCCCTGCATGTCGATCCCACAATTGCTTCGGGAAAGCTTGCGCTCACCGCCGGTCCGCAAACAGCATTTTGCCAGGATTTTGAGATCGAAGTCCGGGGCCGCGGCGGACACGGGGCGCGTCCGCATAACACGATTGATCCAATCGCCATCGCGGCGCACCTTGTCACCCTTATCTATCAGGCCGTTCCCCGAAAGACGGATGCCCGTGATCCCCTGGTTGTGACGATTGGCCAGATCCAGGGAGGCCAAACGGCGAACGTCATTCCGGACGCCGTTTTTCTGAAGGGAACGATCCGCGCCCTCGATCCAATGGCCTCGCGAAACGCCCGCGATATCATCAGCAAACTTTGCCGGGGCACTGCACAAGCCCTGGGCGGTGCGGTGCGCGTCACGTTCGATGCGCAGCTTCCCGGCGTCGTGAATGATCCCGCCGTGACCGCGATCTGTCTCGAGGCCGCTCGCGATGTGGCGGGCGAGGATCACGTCATCGTGCAGGGGCGTCCGAGCATGGGTGCCGAGGATTTTGCCGACTATTTGACGTCCGTTCCCGGTTGCATGATCAGGCTCGGGGTGAAGCGAAAGGGGAAGAAAATTACACCCTTGCACACCCCGACATTCGATATGGATGAAAATTCCCTGCTCATTGGAGCACGCCTTCTTGCGAGGGTGCTGCTGCGCTGGCCGGGGGATTTTCAACGTTAATCCTGAAAATGCATATTTCCTTTGGCTACGATATTTCGCTTCGCCTTGAGGTGGAAACCGCCGTGCTGTTCTGCCTGAGAATCCATCCTTCCCGCCGCAAAGATCTTGTTTCCGGTGAGGATTTTCGAATCGATCCGCAAGGGCCTTTCGAGGAATACACCGACGCCTACGGAAACCGGTGCGGGCGGGTCCAGTGTAAACCGGGGATCGTCCGCTTTGTCAATCGAGGCATCCTCCGCGACAGCGGAACGCCGGACGCCTTCGCGCCTCACGCTGCGCAGGAGGAGATTTTCAGGCTTCCCTCGGAAAACCTGGTCTATTTGCTGCCAAGCCGCTACTGCGAAGTCGATAGCGAGCTTTCGGACTTCGCGTGGGCGAATTTTGCCGCTGCTCCGGCGGGGTGGGCGCGCGTTCAACGAATCTGCGATTTCGTCCACGGTCACATCAAGTTTGACTACATGAAAGCCAGGTCCAACCGGACGGCGCTGGAAGCTTTTCGCGAGCGGGTTGGTGTTTGCCGGGACTTTACGCATCTTGCCATCGCATTCTGCCGTAGCCTGAATGTGCCTGCTCGTTACGTCACAGGCTATCTCGGTGACATCGGCATTCCCCCGGCTCCTGATCCGATGGACTTTAGCGCGTGGATGGAAGTGTATCTCGGAGGGCGGTGGTATGCGTTCGACCCCAGGCACAATCGCCGCCGCATCGGGCGCATCGTTATTGCCCGGGGTCGCGACGCGAGCGATGTGGCCCTCACGACTGTCTTCGGGAAGCAACAACTCGCCAAGTTCCTCGTCATTACGGAGGAGGTTCCGCAAAATCGGGTGCTTCTTGCGCCTGCCAATTCCCAAGGCAACGGCTCGAGTTCCGGGAATCACGACAAGGCTCTGACCGCCACCAGTGCGGCGAAGTAAGAATCATGATCCCTTGGTTGTTCCGCCCTCTTTCGTTTTCGCCTTCGCGGGCGGTTTGCGCCTTTTCAGCTCGCCTCGCGCCTGGGCCGCAAGTTTTTCGTAGCTTGCGCGGATGCGATCAAGCTCGTCCTCTTCGAGATCTTCGAGATCGAGCAGCGCATTGTGCGCGGACTTGTCGGCTCGAATGAGCTCGTCGAGTTTCACGTGCATGGCTTCCGAGTCGCGGTTTTGGGTGTTTTGAATCAGAAAGACCATCAGGAAGGTGACGATGGTGGTTCCCGTGTTGATTATCAGTTGCCAAGTGTCGCTAAAGCCGAAGAGAGGCCCCGAGACGGCCCAAAGCAGCAGCGTTCCCAGCGCGATCGCGAACGCGACCGGCTGCCCGGCGGCGTGTGACGTCCACTTCGCGAATCGGGTGAAAAAGGACGTGGATTTTGTCGGCATCATGGCGATCTGGAAGGGAACCTCAGCAAGAGATCGTGGCTGGCAGGCGCCTTGCGCGTTCCCAGGCGCCGGATGCTCGGCTTGGAGAGTCAGTTAGCGAAAAATTCTTTACGCGCGCGGGAGCAGCACCATACGATTTCGCATTATGAAGCGAAAAGGATCTGCGATTTGGAAAGGTGGTATAAAAGATGGTGCCGGAGTCGTTTCGACGGAAAGCGGAGCGCTTTCCAGCGTGCCGTATTCGTTCGCCAAGCGGTTCGGTGATGAAGCTGGCACCAACCCCGAGGAGTTGATTGGCGCAGCGCATGCAGGCTGCTTTTCCATGGCGCTTTCCGGCCAACTCGGAGAGGCGGGCGTCACGGCGGAAAAGATCGAGACGACCGCGACGGTGACCGTTGAGAACGTCGGGGGAGGTTTTTCGATAACCTCTGTCCACCTTGACGTCCAGGCAACTGTCCCTGGTTTGGAGGAAAGCAAATTTCAGGAGATCGCGAAAAAAGCAAAAGAGGGCTGCCCCGTTTCCAAGTTGCTCAAGGCGAATATCACCATGGACGCCAAGCTTGCGTGAATGGCGCCTTTAGCGTCATGAAGAGCTTACCAAACTCCAAAAACACAGTGGACTCTGCGGTGCCCAAGAGTGACGCCGCGCGCCAGCTCAGCGAGAGCGAAAAGAAAGCGCTGGAGTTGGCCGGGCGCGCCGAGCATGAAACCGGCCGCAAACGTGAGATCTTGCAAGCTGAGGCACGCCGGAAGGCAGAGAACGGCTGAATGCTTTTCGCAGGCGACTCGCTCCACACACGCCAACTGAAGCAAGTTGATCGCGCCGCGGCCTCCACGAGGCGAGGGGGGTTGTGTTCGTTATTTCGTCAACGATGTCGAAGTTCGGGCGCAGTTCGACACCATGTCTCCGGCCCATCTTTTTAAGCTTGGCGCCGTCCGGCCAGGCTCCCCGAATCATCTTCAGGCGCGGAACCGCGAGGCGGATGGCATTCGATCCAACGGTCGGCGTCCTTTGGCGCGCTGACTTGAGCAGACGCGGAAGGAACTTCAGAAATGGCCAGGCAGGCAGCCCGCTGGCAAAATGCGTTCAACGAAAGCGGATGAGTTCAGAGGCTCTCATCGCCGCCTCGGAGGCGTGACCCTCCCAGCGGATAACACCATCGTGAATCAGAAAGGCGCGGCGCGCGGGCAATCCCAGAAAGGTGGTGACGCCAAACGCCTTCGCGATCCGGCCATCGCCGTCGGAGAGCAACCGGAACGGAAGATCGTGCCTCGTGGCAAACTTTTTCAGCCGCTCAGGGTGATCGCTGCTGATGCCAAAAAGCTGGATGTTGCGTTCGTGAAGTTGGGCAAAACCATCGCGCAACCGGCAGGCGTGCATGGTGCATAGGGGCGTCCCAGAGCGAAGATAGAAGTAAACGAGAACCGGGCTCTTTGCGTAGGCATCGCCGAGATCCAAGATCGCGCCGTTCTGGTCGACGACTTTGAGTGCTGGCGCCGGCGATCCCTCAGCCAGCCAATGGTTTTTTGTGAACATAGCTTTCAACTTCTTTGTTTTCTGGTTTCGCGGATCCTGGCCAGTTCGACCTGCAGACGGGCGAGATCGTTGACCAAGATGGCGCCGATGGATTCGATGGCCGCGCGATAGTGTTCGGCGGAACGGCCGCCTATCAGAACAGCAACGCTGGCAGGCAGAAATCGACGCAAATCGTGAAGTTCGCGTTCCAGATTCGGATCGTCCGCCGGATAGATGATGCTCAACGCGACGGCTCTGGCCCGATTTTGCATTGCCGCCCCGGCGATCTCCGCGGCGGGCAGACTCGGACCGAGATAAACGGCTCGCCATCCTTGCTCGGCGGCAAGCGCCGTCGCCATGACGGCGCCAAGTTCGTGAAGCTGCCCCTGGGGGGTGGCGGCCACGAGCGTCGAATGAGAGCTTTCTCCGGCGTATTGCCGCGCCGGATTCAGGAGGAACGCGCGAATCGCCGCCGTCGCGAAATGTTCGTGGGAGATCGTGAGGAGGCCCTCATCCCAGAGGACACCAACCCGGTGCGCCAGCGGAACGATCACATGGCGTAGGAGCGCATTGTAACCCGAGCCGACGGCCGTCTGCTCAAGCAGCGAATTGAGCGCTTCAAGGTTGAAGGTCTTCACCGCCTGGATGCAATCCCGGATAATCGGCGCGTCCAGCGTGATACTCACCTGTCCCATCGGGAAGGATCTGCCTGATTGCGCATCGAGACGTGCCTTGAGTTGTTCATCGGGCAGATTCGCCACGCTCCCGATCGGGTGGCCCATGAGTGTCAACTGCCGAAGAAGCTTGAGCCGTTCCACATCCTCGTCACTGTATACCCGGCGGCGCGTGGCTGTCCTTTTCGGGACGACCGCCCCGTAGCGTCTTTCCCAGACACGGAGCACGTGCGCCGTAAGCCCAGTCTCACGGACGACCAGTTGGATCAGGTAATTCATCGGTGGGGCAATAGACACAACATAGACGCGCGACCAGATTTCGGCAACTTAATTTAGACGAACCCTTGACATGCGGTCACGTCCGCACCAGTTATCTAGACAGTAGCTAGACAGAATAGACACCGGCCATCATGAACTCTTCCGTGATCATAATCGGAGCTGGTCCTGGAGGTTTGGCCTCGGCCATCCTGCTTGCCAGTGCCGGGTTGAAGGTTACAGTGCTTGAGCGGCGTTCGATCTTGGGCGGCCGGACGTCGGCGATTGAGGGAAACGGGTTCAGATTCGATTTGGGTCCGACGTTTTTTCTCTACCCGCGTGTGCTTAACGAAATCTTGGGCGCGGCGGGAGCGAGCCTGGGCGACGAGGTCGACCTTATCCGGCTCGATCCCCACTATCGGATCATTTTCGGCGAGGGTGGCGAGCTGAATGCGACATCGAATTTCCGGCGCATGGAGAGGGAGATTGCGGCGATCGTTCCGGGCGACGCGGCGGGATTCCGTCGTTTTATCGATGAGAATCGCACCAAGCTCAGGCGCATGGAGCCCTGTCTGGAGACTCCTTTCCTTGGATGGCGGGATCTGTTCAACGAGCGTCTGCTGAAGATGCTTCCCATGCTGCGTCCCCATCAGTCGCTGGATTCCTATTTGAAACGCTTCTTTCGTGATCAGCGCGTGCGGCTCGCGTTTTCGTTTCAGTCGAAGTATCTCGGGATGTCGCCGTTTCGCTGTCCGAGCCTCTTTTCGATTCTTTCCTTTATTGAGTACGAACACGGGGTATTTCATCCGGTCGGCGGTTGCTCTGCGGTGACGGCGGCGATGGCGCGTGTCGCGGAGCGTCTTGGCGTGGAGATCCGGCTTGACCAACCGGTGGAGGAGATCATTTTTCAAGGCCGGCGAGCGGTTGGCGTTCGGACGCCGGCCGGCGTCGAGCGGGCCGGGGCCATCGTGATCAACGCCGACTTTGCTCGCGCCATGTCGCGCTTGGTCCCCGATCGATTGCGGCGTCGCTGGACCGATCGCAAGATCGCGCGGAAGAAGTTCTCGTGCTCGACCTTCATGATGTATCTTGGCGTGGAAGGCAGGTTCGGGCTGCCGCATCACAGCATTTATATCGCTCGCGATTACGCGCGAAATCTCGACGAAATCGAGAACCAGCACGTTCTCTCAAGCGACCCGTCGTTTTACGTCCAAAACTCCTGCATGACGGATCCGTCGCTCGCGCCCAGCGGGATGAGCACGCTGTATGTGCTTGCGCCGGTGACTCACCAGCACCCGAACGTGGATTGGTCGCGCGAGCGCGAGCGCTTCCGCGCTTTGATGCTGAAGCAGATTGAGAAAGCCGGATTCACAGATATCAAGCGCCGCATCCGCTATGAGCGCCTGATCACTCCGTCGGACTGGGATCAGCAATATGAGATTCACCGCGGCGCGACCTTCAATTTGACGCACAGTCTGGATCAGATGCTGCACCTTCGGCCGCGCAATCGCTTTGAGGATCTCGATGGGGTGTATCTTGTCGGCGGCGGCACGCATCCGGGCAGCGGCCTCCCAGTGATCTTTGAATCCGCGCGAATCAGCGCGCGCTTGCTGCTCGCCGACCTCGGCTTTCCGGCAGGCGCGCCGCCGGCACCACGGCCGCGACTTTCGCGAATGAATCTGGAAGCCGTATGAGGGAGTCTTGCGTCGAGGCCGAACCGGTGGTTGCGCCCCTTGCCGCGGCGCGCGAATCTCAGGAGAAGTGGGCCGCCGCGCCCGTCTCCCAACGGCTACAGTTTGTTCGCAACCTCCGGCACCAGATCGCCAGGCAGGCGGACGCCCTGGCGAGCGCGGCCGCAGAATCGAGCCGGCGCACTGTCGCGGAGAAGCTCGTCTCGGAAGTTTTGCCGCTGGCCGATGCGTGTCGATGGCTGGAGCGCCGCGCCGCCAGCGTGCTTTCGCCGCGCCGCTGTGGAAGCAGGGGGCGGCCGCTTTGGCTGCGCGGGGCTTCGTTTGAAGTGCAGCGCCAGCCCTTCGGGATCGTGCTGGTGATCGGTCCTGGGAACTATCCGCTCTTTCTGCCGGCGGTTCAGGCGCTCCATGCGCTGGCGGCCGGGAACGCGGTCTTGCTTAAGCCGGCGCCGGGCACGGACGGCGTGGCGTCGGCTTTTGGCAGGCTTGCCCGTGCGGCCGGCCTGAGTTCCGGGTTGCTCACCATCCTGCCGGAAAGCGTTGCCGCTGCGCGGAGCGCGATCGCCCGAGGTGTGGACAAAGTGATCTTCACCGGCTCCTCGGAGAATGGACGCGACGTTCTCTCCGGGCTTGCGCACCGCAACACTCCGGCCGTGATGGAGCTTTCCGGCGAAGATGCCGTGCTGGTTCTCGCCGACGCCGATCTGTCCCTCGTCGTGCGCGCTTTGCGTTTCGGCACCCGGTGGAACGGTGGCCAAACCTGCATCGCGCCGTGCAGAATCGTTGTCATCGGGCCCCGCGCGCGCGATCTTATCGCGCGCATGTCGCGAGCCGGCGTTCCGGCATTGCCGATTGAGGAAGTCTCCAGCGAGGAGGCCGCTCTGCGCCGCGTTGCGGCAACCCGGTTTGCTCTCGGCGTGTCCATTTTCTCGCGAGACGTCGTGCGGGCGCGCTCGATCGCGGGCCGCATTGTGAGCGGATTTGTCATCATCAATGATCTCATCGTTCCGACAGCGGACCCACGCATGCCATTCGGCGGTGTGAAGGCGAGCGGTTTCGGGGTCACGCGCGGGGACGAGGGTTTGCTGGAAATGACGTTTCCCCATGTCGTCGCGGTGCGGCATGGCCGATCGCGCCCGCACTTCGATGAGCCGGGGGCCGAAGATGCGCGACTTTTTTCCTCCTACATCTTCGCCGCGCACGGTCGCGGCCCGCAACGCCTGCGCGCGTTGCGCGACTTGTTCGGCACACTCATCGAGAGAACCAGAAAGACCAACTCATGAAACGAGTAGGCGTCATCGGCGGGGGACTGGGAGGCCTGGCCTCGGCCTGCGTTTTGGCAGCGCGCGGTTATGAGGTCATCCTCTTTGAGCGCAACGACTGGCTGGGCGGCAAAGCGGCGGTTCTCGAAAGCCACGGGTTTCGCTTCGACATGGGCCCGACCATCCTGACGCTGCCGGCCGTCCTCGATCAGATCTTTTCCGAAGCCGGACGGCACTCCGCCAGCATGCTCGATCTCGTCCGGCTCGACCCCCAGTGGCGCTCGTTCTTTGACGACGGCTCGACACTCGACCTGGTTGCGGACACCGCTGCGATGACGGAGAAGCTCGCCGCCTTCTCTCCCACGACGAAAACCGCGGACGGCTATCGCCGTTTCCTCAAGCTGTCCGAAAGGCTCCACCGCATCTCCGACAACTATTTCTTTTGGCGTTCCGTCAGCGGGCTGCGCGACATGTTCAACGCGCGCGCGACTTTTCAGTCCGGCGTCCTCGGCGACGTGCTCGCGATGCGGCCGGGCCGGAGCGTCTCCGGAGTGGTACGCAGCCACATTCGCGACGCGCGCGTGTCCCAGATGGTCGATCATTTCACGCAATATGTGGGCTCCGCGCCCGACGCCTCTCCGGCAGTGCTCTGCGGCATCGCGCACATGCAGACACGCGAAGGCGTCTGGTATCCCATGGGCGGCACACGCGCCATTCCGGAGGCGCTGACCAAGCTTGCGGAATCGCTGGGCGTCGAGTTTCGGCGCAATGTGCGCGTGGAAAAAATCGTCACTGCGAACCGAGCGGTCTGCGGCTTGCTGCTGGAAAAAGGGACCGCGATCGACGTCGATGCCGTCGTTTCGAATTGCGATTCCGTGAGGACTCATCGTGAATTGCTGGATGGCGCGGCCTCAGCCGCTTTCGAGAGGAGGCGGCGCTACGAACCCGCGTGCTCCGGCGTCGTTTTCTACCTTGGCTTGAAGCGGCGCTACGATCATCTCCTGCATCACAACTTTGTCTTTTCACAAGACCCCGAGGTGGAGTTTCGCGCGATCTACCGCCAAGGCCTGCCCGCTCCCGATCCCACATGTTACGTTTGCGCCCCGTCAGGCACCGAGCCCTCGGTCGCCCCTCGCGGAGGAGAGGCGCTTTATGTTCTGGTTCACACCCCTTATCTGCGGCCCCATCACGACTGGGGCAGGATTCTCCCCGAGTATCGGCGCGTCATACTGGAAAAGCTCAAGCGCACCGGCGGAATGAGGGATATCGAATCTCGAATCGTTTTCGAGCAGGCGCTGACGCCGGCGGATATCGACCGCCGCTACCATGTGCTCAACGGGGCAATCTATGGGCTCGCGAGCCATGGACACTTTCTCGGAGCGTTCAAGCCGGGCAACCGCAGCCCGGACGTGCGGGGTCTTTATCTCGCCGGAGGCGCGGCGCACCCCGGCCCAGGCGTCCCGATGGTCCTGATGTCAGGGTGGATCGCCGCCGACGCGCTTGATCACGACGCATCGGGCGAATACGCTGCCCAGTCGCGTTGAAGATGAAATCACAGGCAACTGCGAGAGGAGCGCTGCCGGAAGTGTCCGTGCCTATCGTCAGGCTTTTTGCCGCGTATAGCCGCCAATACCTGCGCTGGCGATTTCACGCGATCCGAATCCTGAGAAGCGGGCCGCCGCCGCGCGCCACTCGTCGTCCACTGGTCATTTATCTAAACCATGCCTCCTGGTGGGACCCGCTCGTTTGTTTGTATTTGTCGCGAAAATGGTTTTCGGACAGAAGATCGTATGCTCCCATCGACGTCGCATCGCTGCGGAAGTACGGTTTCTTCAAATACCTGGGCATCTTCGGGGTTGAGCGAAATTCGACACGCGGTGCGATGACTTTTCTTCGAACGATGCGCGCGATCCTTGCGTCGAGGCGCAATCTGGTGTGGCTGACCCCGCAAGGGCGCTTTATGGATGTGCGAGAACGGCCGCTCCGCCTTCAACGCGGCCTTGGCGTGCTCGCCGTGCAGGCGCAGGAGGTGGAGTTCCTCCCGCTGGCGATCGAATACTCCTTTTGGACAGAGCCGCGGCCGGAGATCCTGATTTCCTTTGGCGAGGCCGCGATTCCAAGCGATGAGCCCAACCGGAGCGCGGACGAGTGGACGGAGTTTTTCGCGAGCGCGCTCGAGGATGCGCAGGATGAACTCGCGACCCGATCCTGCCGGCGCGATCTTGCCGATTGGGTCGTCGTTGAGAAAGGAGCCTCTGGCGTAAGTGCGGTCTACGACTTGTGGCGCCGGATCCGCGCACGGATCAGCGGCGCGGAATTTGCGTCAGAGCATCAGCCGGAGAAACTGAATTGATCGCGTTGCTCGCAGCAGCCAGCTTTATCCTGGCCGTCGTCCCCGCCGCGTTGTTCGTGCGCAACCTCTCGCTTTACAGGCCGCCGCCAATCGGCGGCAATGGGCCCGCCCGGTGTTCTGTCCTCATTCCGGCGCGCAATGAGGAAAGGAACATCGGACAAGCCGTGCGCTCGATTCTTATGAACACGGATGCTCACTTTGAGGTGATCGTCCTCGACGACGGCTCGACGGATCGCACCGTGCAAGTTGTTCGCGAAATCGCGGAGAGCGACCATCGCGTGCGCGTGGAGAGCGCTCCGCCGTTGCCCGCCGGCTGGTGCGGCAAACAACACGCGTGTCACTTGCTCTCTCATCTTGCCTCGCATCCGCTGCTTATCTTCCTTGACGCCGATGTGCGGCTCAAACCCGATGCCCTTTCGCGAATATCGGCTTTCATGGCGCAAAGCGGCGCCGCGCTCGCGAGCGGTGTGCCCGGTCAGGAGACGAAAACCTTTTCCGAGCGGCTGCTGATTCCGCTCGTGCATTTTGTTCTTCTTGGATTTCTGCCGATCCGGCGGATGAGACGCGGTCGCGAGCCGGCCTGCAGCGCCGGTTGCGGCCAGCTTTTCACCGCCGTCCGCGAAGCTTATCACGAGTGTGGCGGGCACGGCGCGATCCGCAGCACGCTGCACGACGGCCCGAAACTCCCGCGCGTCTTCCGTGCCGCCGGCCTGGCCACCGACCTCTTCGATGCCACCGACATCGCAATCTGCCGGATGTACTCAAAGGGGGCAGACGTGTGGCGAGGCCTCGCGCGAAACGCTCACGAGGCTCTCGGCTCGCCGCACCTGATCGGTCCCGCCACCGTCGTTCTCTTTGGCGGACAAGTTCTGCCGCTCTGCGTGCTCGTCGCGATGTTTTTTGGCGCGCCGGCCTCGCCGCTGGCCTTCACTCTTTCGCTCCTGGGGACGAGTGCCGGGTTTTTGCCGCGGCTGCTCGCCGTCGCTCGCTTTCGACAACCACTCAGCGGTGCGCTCCTTCATCCTCTCGGCGTTTGTGCGCTCCTCGCCATCCAATGGTTCGCGTTCTTCCGCTCCCTTGGCCGGCGCCCCGCGGTTTGGAGGGACCGCGCCTACCCTCACGCTTCCGTGGCATGAAAGTTTCACTCGCTTTTTTGACTCTCGTAGCCGCCGGCTCCACGGTCATCGCTTCGCCACTGCAAAAACTCGGCGATTTCGAGCTCACCGACCAGAACGCCATGACGCGCAGCTATCGATTCCCAAAGGCGAAGATCACCGCGATGACCGTCGCCGACCACAAAGGCTCGGGCCAGCTGGCGCCATGGATTCAGAAGCTATACGACCGCTATGAACGGCGTATCGACATCGACGGCGTTGCGGATGTTTCGATGATTCCGAAGCCGTTTCACGGCATGATCTGCAAGGTTTTCCGGAAGCGCGTCACGCACTCGGTCATGCTCGATTGGGGCGGTGCGGTCGTGAAGCGATTCGGGTACGCGAAGGGCGTCGCGAATATCTATGTCATCGACCGCCGCGGCTGGATTCTAAAGCAGGTCACCGGCCCCGTCAGCGATGACACCGAGGAGGAACTTTTCCGCGAGATTGACCGGGCTCTTACGGTTGCGTCGTCCAATGATCGCTAGTCGCGAGCCGAAACGGTCAACGCGTCGATCTGTATTCGCAAGTCAGGCGCGCTCTGAATCCCATCGACGAACCTTGACGGGATACGGCCCATCCCCAACGCGCCGCCGAGAAGCGCGCCGACGACCACCCCGCGGTGGCAGTTTTCGCCGCCGACGTTGGTGTTGGCGATGAGCCCGGCCTCGAAGTCTTCCGCATGCTTCCAGGCCAGATAGAGCGACGCCGGAAAGGCGCCGGGGATGTAGCAGGCAGGACTGATCCGCTGGCCGACCACAACGTCGTGAGGATCGTGCGACCATTCCTCCGCATTTTTCCTGGATATCCAGGCCCCTGCCTCTTCAAAGATTGTGGCGCGCAGCTCGGCGCCGCCGGCGACGAGGCACAGGATCCGCGCGAGCGTGTCGCCCGCGTCGAGGATTTCCGGCGCGCGATGGGTCAGCGCGATGTGTTCGCGGACCGCCTGGCGCGCTCTCTTCGCGTCGCATCCCAAGCCGGCGCACAGTATGCCCACGTGCGCGAGGCCGCCGATGCAAATATCGCTGCGGCCGCATGCTCGCGGGGAAGTGCCGCGAGCGTAGCTGGCAAAGAACTTCCGATGGCACTCTTCGACATAGGTGTCCCGGTGCCGGCCCGGGGTGAGCATGAACTCGAGATAGCGTTCGAGGTAATCGTCCGCGTCGTAGCCCCGGCACGCGATGAGCGACTCGATGAGCACTTTGCCGAGCTGGAGGTTCAGCGTGTTTTCCCCGGCCCGGAGGAACTGATGATAGTGGACGCCGGGCTTTCCCCAGTATCGAGCCTGTTCGTGCAGGATTTCGCCGCGGGCGTTGAGCGCGACGTATCGGGAGCGCTCAAGAATGCTGTCGGGATGCGGGTTTCGCGGCGCCAGATAGTCGCGAACAACGCCGTAGTCGCGGCGCAGCGCGGCTCGGTCGTAATACCAGTGGACGGGCATCGCGAGCGCGTCTCCAATAAAGGAGCCCCACACGATTCCCGCGCGCTTAGGCTCGGAAATTCCGTTGGTCGGGGGCATATGGACGAGTTTCCGCACGATGCTTCTCGAAGGTCATGCTGCAAGCAATTCTCGGGGAATATGCCGTTAGGTGAAGAATCCCGCAAATCTCACTTTCGGTCTCGGGGAAAGCCAAGCCGTGGGCGCGGCCTTTCCCGGTTGCCGCTGGTTGATCATCCCTCCCGCATCGGGAGGATCATGGCTCCATGACCACGATCATTATCGGAGACATTCACGGGTGCAGTCGTGAGTTCACCGCGCTTCTGGACAAGCTTGCTCCAAACTCCGATGAGCGATTGGTCCTCTTGGGCGACCTCCTGAACAAGGGACCCGATCCCGTAGGCGTTCTCAAGACCTTCGAATCGCTGGATTGTGTTTGCCTGCTCGGCAACCACGAGCTCGATCATCTGAAATGGAAAACGGGAAGACCGCCGAAGCCCGAGAGCATCCTCACACGGGAGTCGATGCCCCCGGCCTGCTACGAGCGATACCTCGAGCTTGCCGGCAGGATGCCGCTCTATTTCGAAAATGAGGACCTGATTGCCGTGCACGGCGCGATCATGAACGGCGTGGCACTCGCAGACCAGCCGGTGGAAGTGATTACCGGCGACGTTAACCTCGACAGCGATTGGAAGGACCGGATCATCCTCGATCGCCCTCTCGTCGCCGGCCACAAAAGGTATGGGCGCACCCAATGCGAACCTTTGATCTTGGAAGGGAAATTTTACGGGATAGATACCGGATGCGTTTACGGAGGCTGTCTCACCGCACTTCGGATGCCCTCCGGCAAGACGGTTCAAGTGCGCGCTGCGCGCGTCTACTCTGATTGAGATCCGATCATCGCTGTCGCCCTGCGTTCGCGGCCAAATTAGGAGGTGAACCTCCCGGTGAGCCGATTCCATGGCTCGGCGGAGCTTCGCCCTCCTAATGACGGGTTCGGTGCGGGCGTCACCGATCCTTTGTCCGGTGGAACCGCACCGGGAAGCCATTTCCTGATCGGTGCCGGCAGTTCCTCGAAAACACATAGGAATTACTTGCCGGGAAGGTACAAAGCGAGTGGCAGAAAAAACGCCTTGCAATATCGCGTGGCAATCATTATCAGCTGATAACGTTCGAAAGTGAATCCGGCATGGAAACTCGCCGCCCCCGTCTCCGGATAAACCCCCCATCAGCGGCGTTTTAATCGCGATATTAGCCCATGAAACCCTTCAGTTCGTTCCCATACTTGCGCAAAATTTCCGGCCTCGTTGCCGCCATCGCCGTAGCCGGTGTGATTGAGACAGTTCCTGCCGCCGACCCGAAACCCACCATTCCGATCATCGTCAAGGACACCACTTCATTCTTTTGGCAGATCGTGTTTTCGGGCGCGCGCAAAGCAGGCCGGGAACTGAATGTCAACGTGCCGGAGCTTGGCGCGCAGTCCGAGTCCGATATCAATGGCCAGATCTCGATCCTCGAGAATGCCGTCTCGGGCAAACCGGCCGCGATCGTCATTGCGCCCACGCAGTTCGCGGCCCTTGGCCAGCCGATCGACGAAGCAGCCAAGAAGGTGATGATCATCGGCATCGACTCGCCTGCGGATTCCAAGGCCTTCACATCGTTCCTGACTACCGATAACGTCCAGGCTGGACGTGTCGCCGCGGACGGCCTTGCGGCGGCTATCCAGGCAAAATATGGAAAACCCGAGGGTGATATCGCTTTGATCACCTCGATTCCCGGCGTCGGTTCGTTGGACGCGCGCGCTAAAGGCTTCAAAGAGCAAATTGCGGCCAAATATCCGGGGTTGAAACTTATCGCAGACAAGTTTGCGGACGGGATGGCAACGACAGGCCTGAACATGATGACGGATCTGATCACCGCGAACCCGAACTTGCGCGGTGTCTTTACCTCGAATCTTATCATGACGCAGGGAGCGGGTCAGGCGATCGCCGAGAATAAGGTCGCCGACAAAATCATGCTCATCGGCTTTGACTCAGACGACAAGACCGTCAAACTGCTGGCGGACGGCTACGTTCAAGCGCTCGTCGTGCAAGATCCGGCCCGTATGGGATACGAAGGGATCAAGACGGCACTTGCCGCATCAAAGGGTGAAAAGGTCCCGAAGGATGTGGATACCGGGGTCAACCTGATCACTAAGGAAAACATGAACACCGAGCGCTCGAAGGAGCTCCTGACCCCCGACGTCAGCAAGTAACCAAAATCAAGGGCGCTTTCGACTTGTGAATCTGGGCCGTCGATGAACCAGACTCAGCAGCAGGGTGGCAGCAACCAAGCAGGGGCGAAAACGCCCCTGCTGGTTCTCAAGAAGCTCGACAAGCGTTTCGGGGCGACCCACGCCCTGAAAGCGGTCGACCTCGACTTCGAGGCGGGTGAAGTCCATGCGATCGTCGGCGAGAATGGCGCCGGCAAATCGACGCTCATCAAGATGCTTACGGGAGTGCATGTGCGCTCGAGCGGCGAAGTCTATTGGGAAGGTAAGCCGGTGGCCCTAGCGACGCCCCATGAGGCGATCAACCATGGCATCAACGCCGTGCACCAGGAGGTCGTGCTTTGCCCGCATCTTACCGTGGCGGCCAACCTGTTCCTCGGGGACGAGAAGGTGCGTTTGGGGATGCTCCAACATCGCGAGATGGTTCGCGAAGCCCAGAAGATCCTCGATGACATCGGCTTCAAGCTACCGGCGTCGGCGCTGCTCTCGTCTCTAACCATCGGGCAGCAGCAACTGGTTGCGACCGCTCGCGCCTCGACACGTGGCACAAGGTTCCTTATCTTTGATGAGCCCACTGGCTATTTGACCCGCCAGGAGGCCGCGCAGCTCTTCGCGCTCATCGGCCGTCTTAAGGCGCAGGGTGTCACCATCGTCTACATCTCGCATCGGCTCGAAGAGGTCTTCCAGCTGGCCGATCGGGTTTCGATTTTGCGCGACGGAGCCCTGGTTTCCACCCAGCGCGTCGCCGAGACGAACGAAGAGAAGCTTATCGCCGGGATGATTGCCCGCACCATCGAGCAGATCCATTACAAGGAGACAATTCCCTTTGGCGAGGAGATCCTGCGGACGGAAAAGCTCACCGGCAAGGGCTTCGAGGACGTGAGCGTGCGGGTGAGGGCCGGAGAGGTTATTGGGCTGTATGGGTTGATCGGCGCCGGGCGAAGCGAATTCGTGTTGAGTCTCTTCGGGCGTTCCCCTAAGACCGGAGGACAGATTTTTTGGAAAGGCAAGCCGGTCGATATTCGAAAAGAGAAAGATGCGATCTCCATGGGCATCGCGCTGGTGCCCGAGAGTCGTCGCGATCAGGGGCTCTGCCTGAACCTTGGGGTGGGACTCAATCTCAATCTGCCGATCTACAAGCGGCTGGTGAAGGGATTGGTTATCAATCCCTTCGCGGAGAGAGCGTCCGCCGATAAGCAGATCCGGGAAGTACAAATCAAGACGGCGTCGCGCGAGGCTCCGGCGTCGAGCCTCTCCGGCGGCAACCAGCAGAAGATTGTCGTCGGCAAATGGCTAAACCACGGGGCCGATCTCTACATCTTCGACGAGCCGACCGTCGGTGTCGACGTGGGCACCAAGGTCGAGATTTATAAGCTTTTCGCCAGACTGCTTAAGAAAGGGGCGGGCATAATCCTGATCTCCTCCTACCTGCCGGAGGTCTACGATCTTTCTGATACCCTGCACGTCTTTCGCCGCGGGCGGCTCGTGGCGAGCTACGATAGCGCCAATGTCAACGAGAAGGCATTGCACGAAACAATTTTGACGCAAGCGCTCGGCGTCTGACGCCGAGCGACCGCGAATCAGAACCCGCATTTGAGAGGATCATCAAGATGAGTGTTGAAACCAAGAAGGGCGACGAAGCGATAGCTGCTGCGGCGCAGTTGGCCGCGACAAAAAGACAGGCGCGCATGGGGACGCTTCTCGGCCTCACCCTGGTGGGCCTCCTCGCGTTGATGTGGATCTTGCTGGCGTTCAGCACCACCAGTTTTTGGACTTATAATAACATCAGCAATCTGCTGCGTCAGGGCTCGATGACCGCGATCCTGGCGATGGGCGAGACTTTCGTCATCATTACCGCTGGCATCGATCTTTCCGTCGGCGCGGTCGTAGGTTTTACCAGTGTCATCGTGGCGTGGCTGCTGACGCACGGTTTTCCGATTTGGGCGGCCATATCTCATCACTCTCGCCTTCGGTTTTGGCATTGGGGCTTTTCATGCCTTTGGAATCACCAAGATGGGCTTGCCGCCCTTTATTATGACCTTGGCGACCCTGACCGCGCTGCGCGGGGTGGGTCTGCTGATTACCAACGGCGCGACCATTTCGATCACGAATACGACCTTTACGGGGTTCTCGCGCGGGGATTTCCTTGGGGTGCCTAATCTCTTTTGGATGGTAGTCGTGGTGGCGGTCCCGGCGTACATTTTTCTGCATCAAAGCCGTTTCGGGCGCTATCTCTTCGCGATTGGTTCCAACCCGGAGGCCGCGCGCCTTTCGGGTGTTAACACGACGCGAATGATTTATATCGCCTACATCCTCTCGGCGGTCTGCGCCTCTTTTGTGGGCATCCTGCTCGCTTCCCGCATTGGCATCGGCAACGCGACTCAAGCAGAGGGCTGGGAATTGCAGGCGATCGCTTCGTCGGTCATAGGCGGCACGAGCCTCTTTGGCGCCGTTGGCTCCGTGCACGGCCCGCTGCTCGGTTCCTTTATCCTTACGACGATCAATAACGGTGCCAACCTGCTGAACGTCAATGCGTTTTGGCAGCGCATTATCACCGGTGTCCTGATTATCGTCATCGTTTACTTTGACGGCCTGCGCGCCAGGAAACGCTGATTCCTGCGAAGCGGAAGCCTGCCCTTGCGAGCACCCGAAAGCCGATGACACCCGTTATTTGCCTGGATCCGCTGTATCCCGAGCTGTTGACCGAGGAGAAAATTCCTCGTGTCGCTTCCGCCGGATTTCGACATGTCGAATTTTGGAGCTGGCGGGACAAGAACATTCCCGCCATTCACGCGGCCTGTCGCAAGCATGACGTTCAGGTCGTCAATTTCAGCGGCCATCGAAAGGGGAGCCCCGTTGCCGAGGAAACGCATGCCGTTTTGTTCGCCGATGCGTCGGACGCCATACCCATCGCGCGAACGCTGGGTTGTCAGACGCTCATGCTCCTCACCAACGCGTTGAATCCGGACGGAAGCGTCGCGGAACGCTTCGAAAAAATCTCCGACGACATCAAGTTCAGGAATACGGTCGCCGCCCTGCGGCAGCTCATTTCCCTGGTCCCCGGCGATATGACTTTGATCCTGGAGCCGCTGAATACCCGGGTGGACCATGTCGGATATTATCTTGATGATATGGACGTCGCGTCAGCGATCGTTCGCGAAGTCGGAAGCCCGCGGCTGAAAATCCTCTGCGACCTGTATCATTTCGGGATCATGGGTGCCGATCTCACGAAGATCGTCACGGATCATCTCTCTGAAATCGGTCATTTCCATATCGCGGATGTGCCGGGCCGGCATGAACCCGGAACCGGCTCGGTGGATTGGGCGGCGATGCTGCGCCTTATCCAAAATCGGGGTTACACAGGTGGCATCGGATTCGAATATTTCCCCCAAAGCGATTCCGACTCATCTCTGGAGGCGATCCGCAATTTGTGGGAAGCCAGCACGGGGGCGCAGCGCTAACGATTATCGACATCAAAGGCGAATGCGGTCGATCCCAGCCGGCCTAACGCTCTCTCAATTGATAGACTTTTGCGTCCGACGAGGTGAAAAGCTGGTCGGGTGATCCGTGCGCCACGCACTTGCCCGTTTGGAGAACGACCACGTCCTCGCACAGGGCAATGAGCTCTCCTGCCGAGTGGGAGACATAGAGCATGGGGATGGCGAATTCTTCCCGAATGCGTTCCAGGTAGGGCATGATGCGATCCTTCAGCGATTGGTCGAGGCTCGCCAGCGGTTCATCCAGGAGGAGAAGCCGCGGAGACGCCAGGAGTGCCCGCGCCAAGGCGACGCGCTGTTTCTCACCTCCGGAAAGCGAACCGGGCATCCGATCGAGCAACCGCTCAATCTCCAGCACGCGGCAGAGCTTTTCATGAAAGGCTTGCCGGTCGGAGGACGATTGGCTTTTCAGGCCATAGGCGATATTTTGGCGCACGCGGAGATGCGGAAAAAGGGCCAGATCCTGCGGAACGTAACCGATGGCCCGCTTGCGCGCGGGGACGAAGATTCGTTGCGCGATATTCGTCAGCGGAACGCCGTCGAGCTCGATCAGGCCTTGCTCGGGTCGCCTCAATCCCGCAACCATCTCCAGAACGGATGTCTTCCCGGAACCCGACGGCCCAAAAAGCGCGGTGATCTTCCGGTCGAGCGTTAGATCCAGTTCCAATGCGATATCGCCCAACCGGACAAAGACGTTCTTGAGAACCAGACTCATGCGGACGGCGCGCTGCGCTTGAAAAGCCACTCACTTATCCAGACAGCGGCAAAGGCGAGGACCACGGAAACGGCCAGCAGACGAGATGCGTCGGTGTCGTGCCCGAGTTGAATATCGCTGTAGATCGAAACCGAAAGCGTTGTCGTCTTGCCGGGAATATTGCCGGCAACGAGGATGGTTGCGCCGAATTCTCCGAGCGCCCGCGCGAAAGCGAGCACGCTTCCCGCGATGATGCCGCGAATGGCCAGTGGAAAGGTAACCGTCAGGAAAACCCGCAACGGCGAGGCTCCCAGGGTTGCGGCGACTTGCTCAAAGCGCGGGTTGACCCCTTCGAAGGCAATTCGGGCGCCTCGCACCAGCAAGGGAAATGACATGACCGCCATGGCCGCCACCACGGCCCGCCAGGTGAACACAATGTCGAAATCGAAATGCGCGTGGAGAAAGCCGCCGATCGGTCCCTTGCGCCCGAGAAGCTTGAGCAAGATCAGTCCGGTGGCCACCGGCGGCATGACCAGGGGCAGCGCGACGAAGGTTTCGACGATCGCCTTCCCTCGCCATGACTTTCGTGCAAGGAACCAAGCCAGCGCCACCCCGAAAGGCAGAATGACGACGGTCGCGATCACGGCCATCCAGAACGTGAAACCGACGATTTCCCACTCGGAGGCGCGCATCGGCGAGCGCTATTGGCGGATGATAAATCCGTATTTTCTGAAGATCGCGAGAGCGGCTTCCGATTTCAGGTATTCCAGAAACTTTCTGGCTGCCTCGGGATTCCCCGATTCCCTTGCCACCGCGAATGGATACGAAATGTCCGGTCCCTCCCCGGCAGGAACTTCGCAGGCGATTTTGACCGCTTTGGAAATGGCGGCGTCCGTTTTATAGACAATTCCGGCCTCCGCATTCCCGGCCTCGACCGCCGCGAGCGCGGCTCGCACATTTTCGGTCGGAACCACGCGATCTTTCACCGTCTCCCACACGCCGATCTTTTCGAGATATTGCTTCGCGTAGACACCGGCCGGCACTCCCTTGGTATCGGCCAGGGCAATGCGCTTGACGGCAGGCTGGACGAGCGCCTGTGCCGAGTCCAGCTTGAGCGGGCTGCCGGCTTCGACCACGACGACGAGGGCGTTCGAAAGCAGGCTTTGCCGGGTGTCATCCAGAATCATGCCCGCCTTCTGGAGGGAGTCCATCTTCGCTTCATCGGCCGAGATAAAGAGATCAGCCGGCGCGCCCTCTTGAATCTGGCGGGCGAGGGCACTCGAGGCGCCGAAGTTGAACCGCAATTTCTCCCCGCTCGCTGCTTCGTAAGCAGGCGCGATTTCCGTCAAGGCATCTGTAAGGCTCGCAGCGGCAAAGACCTGAAGCTGTTCAGCCCGAACGGAGGGGATGCAACTTGCGGGCGCCAGGAAGAAAAGGAGTGCCCTTGTTCTCATCATCGGACAATTTCCTTGCCTTGCTTCTCGATCGTGCCGTCCGTCGACCTGATCAGGTGGAGGAGATCATTGCCCCGCTCGACCCAGGTGCCGCGGGCCCGGCAGGCGCGCTTGCCGGACGCCGCTGAGGCGATCTTGCCCTGGATGCGGTTGCGCGCGCCGATCATGCGACCGATCAATATATCCGGGGATATATAACGGAAGCAAAATGTGACGTCATCGCTCGGGCGGAGACGGCGGGATTGCCTCGCGTCACCGACGGACGCGTGAGACCTCGCGGTTGCCGAAGAAAGGAACCGCCCGGTCAGTTCGGACCGCATCGCGGCTCGTGAACTGCCCGGCCATTTTCTGGGTCGCGCTGGCTCGGCATCCTCGATAGAGTCCCTTTTCCATGCCGAAGATTACGAATTCAGCTGCGCGCCAGCATCCGGAGGAGGAAGGACAACCACTTGAGCCCTTTCGTTGCGGTGAATCGCTGGGCTGATCGAGGGGCCACCGAGCGTCGCTCAAAGCAATCCATGTCATCGAAACTTGTTTCTGCGCTTTTGGCCCTTGCGGCCTGCGCTCTGGCTTCGGCGCCGGTTTTCGGCGCATCATTTTCGACGGTCGTGATCGATGCCGGGCATGGGGGACACGACCGGGGAGGGATCCCATCGAACATCATTCCCGAGAAAGGAGTGGCGCTCGATGTGGCTCGTCGCCTTCGAACCTACCTGGCAAACGCCGGCTTCCGCACCGTGATGACCAGATCCAGTGACGTATTTGTCTCGCTGGACAGGAGAGTGGCGATCGCGAATTCGCGAAGACGCGCGATTTTCGTGAGCATACACTTTAATTCCGGGAGGCGTGTCGGAGCGAGCGGGATCGAGACCTTTTACGCTTCACCGCGGGCCAAGAAGCTGGCTCGCCTGATCCAGCGTAATGCGATGAAAACGACTTCGGGGGAAAATCGCGGAACCAAGCGAGCGAACTATTATGTGCTCAGAAAATCGAGGATTCTGGCGGTGCTTGTCGAATGCGGGTTCCTGACCAATCCGCAGGATGCCAGACGCGCCTCGAGCAGCGAGTATCGCCAGCGCCTGGCACGGCAAATCGGCAAGGCCATTGTCGAATTTCGGTGATAGGAAAAGACAGGCCATTTCGTCTCGGCTCTTTGCAAATTTCTTGGGGGCATTTGCTCTATTGGCCGAAAATCTCGCCGTAGGCGTGGGCAAGACGCGCCGCCTGAGCCTTCGACAGCGTCATGAGGGGAGGGCGCAGGTTTAGCCAGGCAGGATCGTGCTGAAGGTGCGCGAGAAGGGCCTTCACCGCAGGCGCAAACGGAAGCTCGGCGAGTTCGTCCTCAAACCTGTCGATCCGGGGATCGTCCTCGCCCGTCTCGACCAATCTCCGCAATAGTTCGGGAATGAGGTTGGCCAGTCCCGAAATCGCGCCCTGGGCTCCGAGCCGAACACCGCGGGAAAGATGGCGTTCGTTGCCGATCAGAATCAGAAGATCATCATGAGTCTTGAGGAGATGCTCTGTGTAGACCCAATCGCTTCCGGAGTCTTTCACTCCTTCGACCACATCGGGAAACGCGGCCTTCAGCCGGCTGACAAGGTTCGCCGACAGTTCAACCTGCGTCACGGAGGGAATATTGTACAGAATGACACCGCGCGCGTCGTTCCCGACCCTTTCGAATACTTGCGAGAACCAGGCGTAGAGGCCCTCGTCGGATACGTTCTTGAAATAAAAGGGGGGCGCAAGTAACACTCCGCGACAATCCCGCTTGAGCAGTAATCTCGCCTGCTCCGCGGCATCGCCGATCGATGCGGCTGCGACACCGCCGAGGACCTGGTGACGTAGATTGATCCCGGAATCCGATAACGCGTCCAGGACCTTCTCCCGTTCGGCAAGGGTTACGGAAGCGCCTTCGCCGGTGCTGCCAAACACGGTCACGCTGGAACACCCGGCTTCCAGGCACTGGCGGGCGTGCGCCGCCAGCCGGAAGCAGTCGATTTCAAACTGATCGGTGAGCGGTAGCGCCAAGGCGCAAGACAAACCAAATTTCTTGCTGGATTGCATGACTTTGAGCCCTCTCTCGTTCAAGACATTACTCCCTCGTCGATTCTTCTCCGGCAAGCTTAACACGCACGATGACCGGCGCGGCGGACGCGTTCGCAAATTCTCGACGAAACGATCCCTCCTAATGAGACCGTGCTTGGCTGCGGCAGGACGAACTGCTATGGAAGGAAAGTCGTCGTGTCAACCCGCCACACAACCTGAATGTGCTCGACTGTTTATTGAAGGGAACACTGCATGATTTCCCGACGAGGGAAACGCTCCCGCTGGTGCCCAGCCACTTTCAAAGAAACGAAGAGCCCGAACCGGTCCCCCGCCATGCCCATTCCCCATTACGGAGTTCTCAAAGCACGCCCAATTGACCGACGCCTCGGCGCCGGCCAGACGCCCCATTACCAAATCCGCGCCGTAGGCGGTGCGGAACATTATCGCATTGCGATCAACGTCAAAAGCCGCCAGAGCCCTTCGGAGCTGCTCTACATTGTCGATGACCGATTTGCGCACCCGATAACAGATTTTCTCGCAGGGATCGGCGAGGGCTTTCGTGAGTTGGACCACACGCCAACGAGCGGGGCGCTCGATTTCATCCGGGGAAATCTCTTTGATCCTTTCAAGATGGTGCCGCTCCCCCACGATGTGCCGGGTCCGGACAATGACCTCAACGAAAAGTTCGACGGTTTGGTGCAGCGCGCTTTGGCCGACGAAACGGCCGTCATCTTCGCGTACGGCGGACCGTGGGGACCGGAAGAGCAAGCAGACCGTTATTTCGGCTTCCGCCCCGGGCGCGGCGTGCATGAAGTGCACATGAATCAGGGCAACAGTCAGCAATTCCGCGAAAGCGACGGCGTCTGGGGCGATGGGGGTCTCCTTTTCCATTTTCCTGAACAGCAGCAATGGGCAGCGGTGTTCACCGCGTTCCAGAGCCAGAGCTGGCACACAGACGACGTGACCGGTCACGCGCTTCCGAAGCCGCCGGATCAACCTGGCAACGGCCAAGGGCCGAATGTCCCCACCCCTGGGAATCCGCCGACGGAGGATTTGCCGGACGGACTCGTGCGGATCATGGCGGCATTGATTAACGCCGTGGAATCACCAGAGCGCGAATTTGTCACGCTGCTGAACACGAGCAACCGCGAGATCGACCTTGCCGGCTGGAAACTGGCCGACAAACAGAAACAAAAGATGCCGCTGAGCGGGAAGCTGGCGGCGGGCGCAACGCTGCGCGTGCAAATCGAAAAGCCCATGGCGCTTTCCAACAAGGGAGGGATCATCACGGTGCTGGATGGCCAAGGGCGGAAGGTCCACGGTGTTTCCTACACCAAAGAACAAGCCCAAGCTGTGGGATGGACGGTTGCGTTTTGAAGGCGAATACTTGACTGCTCAGAAGAGCCGGATTGCCATAGCCGCGCGGATCCTGGAGAGAAGACGCCTCGAGGGACGTTCGATCATTGGGGAGCCTGGCTTGGTAACGGAAGGCGGCGCAGGCCTCTCAAGCAGCCGACTCCACCAGAGCCCGAGCTTTTCACGAATGAATCGCAACGCCTCGTCCCGTGCGATCTGGGCGTTGCCTTCCACGACGTTCGCGTAGAGTTCGTAGCAGGCGAAAACGGTCGCGATATCGTGCTCCGACACCACATGAACGGAGAAGTAGCCGCTGGCCGCCTCGAATTTCGGTCCCAAGGCGCGCCAGCCTGTACCCGGAATCTCCGGTTGCTCGGGCGTTCGCAAGCAGACGACCCTCGTCTCGGCCCGTCGCGTCTCTTCGGCTGCGGCGAGTCTTGTGGCCTCGCGAAGCATCGTGTCCCAGCGACGCGAGTGCGAAGAATCCTCAAAACCAAAGAGAATCTGACACGAGCGGCTTTTCCAAGAGATGGGAAAAAGGTGCTTTGCGTCGTAGAAGCGTTCGACCTGGTAGCCGGCGAGTGCTCCGGAAGCCATCTCCTCACCCACGCTCCAGCGCAAGACGTCGGGATCGAACACGATCGGCTTTGACCGCACTTCGCGCTCGTAGTGCGCATAGTAGTCGTTCACGCTCAGTTCCGGTGCGACCGTTGCCCGTCCCTCGGAGAGATCGGCGCAACGACGGGCGCAGAATCGCAGAAAGGCCCGGACACTGTGCGCTTTCTTGTCGTGAAAAACCCCGTCGAGCCAGTGATCGTCGCAAAACGATCCGATATCGGGTTCGGCCACGCCACAGCCCGCGAGCCGCTGGCGCGCCATTGCGAGAGCTTGTGGCTGTGTCATTCCTTCCAGTTCAATCGGCGAGCTGAACCTGTCGACGTGCGCCGTTTGGAAATTTCGGACGATGACGCGCGCCCACGGTTCAAGGTTGGTGGTGACGACGGTCATGTGATTGAGCCCGTGATTCACCAACTGCTCGATGACGCTCCCAAACTCTGCGCACAGATCCGCAGCAGCGGTGAAAAGCTCTGTCTGATCAAAGCAGAACAGGAACGGCCGAT
The DNA here is from genome assembly GCA_963731945.1 of uncultured Verrucomicrobiae bacterium. GTDB lineage: Bacteria > Verrucomicrobiota > Verrucomicrobiia > Chthoniobacterales > Terrimicrobiaceae > DASTFP01. Next base: position 506,466 of record CAVSXN010000016.1, read on the forward strand.
AAAAGCCGGCGAGCGTGAGGAGATCATGCAGTCGCCGCATGGCGTCTTCGTTTCGCTTGGAGGCGGTATCGTCGAAGACGGCAATCTCGCGTTCGTCGAGGCCAAGCGGCGCCACTTCCTCGGCTGAGAGACCATTGCCCTTCAGCCATTCCATGGCGGAGTCACGTTCCAGACCCCCGTCTGAAAAGGCGTATCCGTAGAGCACCCGCAGCCACGCACGCGCCGGCGCGTGCAAGGTCACTCCCGATTCCCGCAGTTCGCGGAGAAGGTGCGGCAGCAAGTCGGGAAATTGCGCGCGCATCCACCCCAGCAAATAGTGGCCATCGCGCCCGTGCCCGAACGCCTCGAGCGGATCGAGGCGCATCGCCAGCGCGCCTTCGGCTCCATTTTCGCAATCGGCGCGGCCCTTTTCTACGAGACCCGCCAACAGGTGCGCCATGACACCGAACGCGATCGCGTCGAGCTGCGTGAGTTGCCCTGGCGTGGCGGTGGTGAGATGCGGGTCGTCGGGCCGATCCAACTCCTGCACGACCTTAAGCAGGATTGATCGCCAGGATGAACCGGCATCCTGGAACGGTCGCAGGTAAACTTGCGTCGCGCGCGCGCCAAGCTCTTTGAAGAGGCGCCCGATCAGGTGCGACTTCCCGTACCCCGGCTCGGCGGACGTGACCAGCTGCGCCTTGAGCCGCAGCGGCTTCCGTCGCGGGCGCGCCTCGGCTTCCAGCCGGTCGAACTGTTTCAGCAGAGCCGCGAGCGGCCGGTCGTTTAGTCCCGCAATGGGCTGCTCTGCCTCACGCGGCTCAAAAACGACATTGTCATCAAACGGGTTGGACGGTAGCTCCGAGAGTTTCATGGGGTAATGCGAACGCGTAGATGTGGTTCTCCTGCGATATCGATGGCGGCGGCACGCGAATCCCCGTCGGCGAGCGACCAGTCGCCGCGTGTCGGCAATACGCGACCTGCGCGGCTTTCCTCGAGAAGCCAGCGCTTAAGCGCTTCGAGCGCCACGCCTGCACGTCGCTGCAGTTCCGAGATGGTGACGTCGGAAAATCCCGTGTCCCGAACGATTTCGCGATAGGCTTGCTGGATGCGATCCACGGTCAGCACAGTTGCCGCGCGGCTGGTCGCGCCTTGCCACCTCGCGTCGAAGGTGGTCAGAGTCCCGAGCGCTGCTGTATGAAGGTAATAGGTCGTCTTTCCTCGCTCGGCACGAATGAGACGCCTCTCCCGCACGAGCTCGTCGAGCGCCGCGTCTAATTCCTCCTCTGCTGCAGGAGGACACCCTTCGGCGAGTTCCCGCCTGGAGAAGAGATTGGCGCGCCCCGCAACGGCCTTTTCCTCGATGGCGATGCGGGCAAGCTCGAGCCGATCGCATAGTCTTGCGAGGGCAAATCGGGGCTTTTTAGTGTTCCCGACATTCAACACTTCGCGTCGCGCGATCAGAGTGGCAAGGGCTTCCTCCTTGCCCTTGCGACCTTTGCCGGCGACAAGTTCCGCCCTGGGTGATCCAATAGGGCCTGCTCCCTCCAGGGAGCGCAATAACTCCGCAGCGTGGAGCACGATATCGTTGATGATGATCTCCGCCATAACTTGAGCTTCGGACTGTAACCACAAGGCGCGCACCTTCAAGCATTCGGACGGAAACCCGATAAAAACAGCTTTCTCAAGCTCAGAGACGCGCACCCCGAGAAAGCGTTCCCGAGCAAGTTTGCCACGCTGTTGGGTTCTGCCGTTTTCCGTCTTGAGAGGGAACGGTAATGTTCTAGACATCGGATGCGGATGGCCCTCTAATTCTGCCGTTTAACTCCAACTAGAGCGCCACATGAAAAAGTCCTCTCTCCTGTGGTGGTCAGTGACCACGGCGGTCACGAATACCCAACAATTTCGGGCTGCAGTCGCTGAACCGCGAAGAGCATGCCCGCTGAATTGCATTTCGGCAGCTATACTAATTCCATGACCAAATACCTACTCTCCGTAACCTTCATAATCTTCTCCGCGCTTCGCGCGTTTGGCTGGACCGACGGCGAACTCCTTGTCTGGGTCGGCGTTGACAAGGGTTGGCGTGGCCTCGCCGAGCTCGGTAAGAAGTTTGAAAAAGATCTTGGGATCCCGGTTAAAGTGGAGACCCCGGACGGGCTCACCGACAAGTTCCAGTCCGCCGCCCAGAGCGGCAAAGGACCTGATATCGTCATTTGGGCGCACGACCGGCTCGGAGAATGGGCCGACGCCGGCCTGCTCAAGCCGCTGGAGGTCTCGGAGGAGTTCAAAGCGGCCTTCATCCCCATGACCTGGGATGCCGTCACGCACAAGAATCAGATCTGGGGGTATCCTCTTGCCCTCGAGGCCGTCTCGCTAATCTACAACAAAAAGATCGTCACGGGTCCGCCGCCGACCCAGCTTTCGGAGATCCCGGAGTTCGCCAAGGCACTCAAGATCACGCACCCTGGCGTGATCCCGATTATGTGGGACTATGGAACCCCTTATTTTAGCTGGCCGTTTCTCGCCAGCGACGGCGGATATCCTTTCAAGAAAATCGAGGGCGGCTACGACGTCAAAGATGCCGGCGTCAATGTTCCCGGCGCAGTCAAGGGGCTGCAGGAGATTCTGGACCTTCTCAACTCGGGCATCATGCCGAAGGGCTCCACCTACAGCGTCATGGAGCAGAAAATGTGCAGAGGCGAGCTGGCGATGATGGTTAGCGGGCCGTGGGCTTGGCTCGATCTTCGAAAATGTGGAATCGATTTCGATCTTGCTCCGTTGCCCGGCGTCGGGGGCAAGCCTGGCAGACCGCTGGTCGGCGTTCTTTCTGCCTTGATCAATCGCGCATCCCCGAACGGCGATCTCGCGGTGCAATTTCTGGAAGAATATGTCTGCACGGAAGAAGGCTTGAGGACCATCGACGCGGATATTGCATTAGGCGTCCCGGCCCTGAAGGCCCTCGCCGAGGAGCTGAGTGCCAAGAATCCTCTAATCAAACTAACTTATCAAAACGCCCTGGATGGGGTCGTTATGCCTAACATTCCTCAGATTGGCAAGTTCTGGAGTTCCATCGGGGCTGCGCTCCAGATTACCACGAGCGGCCAGGCCACTGCTCAGTTCGCGCTGGATGAGGCCGACAAGCTCATGGAAAAATAAGGGTGAAAGGAAAGCTGCAGATCCGGCACCTTTTGGTGGCGTTGTTCGTCATCCCAGCGCTCTACCTTAACTTTATTGTTTATCACGCCGGGGCGGCTTGGGTCGCTCTGGCGATGTTGATTGTGATTGGCGTGGGCGCGTTAGTCTTTCTAAGCGAATCGGCCTACACGTTTCGGTATCTTTTCCCGGGATTTCTCGGATTCGGGCTCTTTGTGATCTTCCCGATCGCCTACATGGTCTTTCTCAGTTTCACGAAATACAGTTCGCAGAACCTTCTGACTTTCGACCGCTCCCTGGCCCTGCTTCTTCAGGAAACGATTCCTGCCGGCACCGAGTCTTACAAATACAAGTTGTACGCTCAGGAAAATGCGCAGTATATCCTCTATCTCGAAGATCAAAAGGATCCGACGAAGCGCTTCGCCTCTGCGCCGTTCGATCTGAAACCCGGGGAGCAAGCGAAAGCCGAGCCAGAGACGGCGAAGCTAACCGCCTTGGCGCCCGCGGAGGAGGTCAGCGGGAGACCTCTGGAAATGGGTCAAATTACCCGGGAAAGGCTCTTTATGCCAATGAGAACCCTTCAATTCGCTCTCCCGGACGATCGGCTGGTTGCGATGGAAGGGCTCACGAAATTTGGATCGAGGGAGCGTGTCTGGTCTCCGAATCAAGATGGCTCCCTGACCAGCAAAAAGGATGGCACGGTTATCCGGCCAGATTTCAGGCTGGGATTTTTCGTCAACGAAAAAGGAGAACAAGTGGGCGTCGGATTCAGGACTTTTACTGGCCTGGACAACTACATCCAAATCCTGACGGACCCCCGAATTCAGGGTCCGTTCTTCAGGATATTCGTTTGGACAGTCACATTCTCGGGGCTTTCTGTAATCCTAACCTTCGCGGCGGGCATGCTCCTCTCGGTGCTTCTCCAGCGGGAGGATCTCGCCTTTCGGAGAGTCTATCGGACGCTGTTGATTCTTCCCTACGCGGTCCCGGCGGTGCTCTCGATCCTTATCCTGAAAGGAACGTTCAATCAGGATTTTGGCGCGGCGAACCAGATTCTCAGGGGTGTTTTTGGTTTCGCTCCCGAATGGGAAACCGATCCATGGGGTGCGCGCGCGATGGTCCTGCTGGTGAATATCTGGCTGGGCTACCCTTACATGATGCTGATTTGCTCGGGAATGCTCCAGTCGATTCCCACGGCAATCTATGAGGCCAGTGCGATCGATGGAAGCAACCGGATCGTCGACTTCTTCCGGCTGACCCTGCCGCTGGTCCTGACCCCAATGGTCCCGATTCTTATCTCGAGTTTCGCGTTTAACTTTAATAACTTTAATCTAATCTATCTCCTCACAGGCGGCGGTCCCAGGATGGTTGGCGGTGGCATCGCGGGCGAGACCGATCTGCTGGTGAACTATACCTTCAATATCGCCTTTCGCGATACCGGAACGAACTATGGTCTCGCCAGCGCAATCGCCACGGTCCTCTTTTTCATCGTCGGTTTCCTTTCCTGGATCAATCTCAGGATGACCGCGCGCAAGATTAAGATTTAGCAGACTGACAGGAATTGACCCCAAGATTTATGGCTAAGTTCCGGCTAAGAACCGAAGTTCCCCTGGCTGACGGACCGGCGATGGCGCCGAGAGCCGTTTTGGCCCGGCCGCTGCCGGACCTTGCGGTGGCGGCTCCGCAAGTCGGGATCTTCCGGACGATTTCGCGGTCCCACTTTGGAACAGATGACTTCTGAGCAAAAGGCACTCGCAGGCAAGGTAGCCGCGCACGCGTTCCTCATTGGCTTCGTGACGTTGGTGGTGGTCCCGTTCCTAATGGTGGTATCGGCCTCATTCAACCAGGGTAATTTGGCGCCGAGCCGTTTGATCCCGGAAAGATTCAGTTTGGAGCATTGGAAGTTCGTTCTCGGCATACCTTATGAGGAGGTCGTCGACGCCGCCACCGGGGAAACGAGAACGATCGAGGCGGAGACCCCCCCGCTGCTCTGGTTTTGGAACTCAATCAAAGTCTCTCTCTTGGCTTCCCTCGGCATCATTTGCCTTTCTGGAACCGCGGCTTACGCATTCGCCCGCCTTCAATTTAAGTTTAGATCAGCGACCCTGAATAGTTTGCTCATTCTTCAGATGTTTCCAATGGTTCTGTCACTGATCGCGTTCTATGTTATTCTCGATTTCGTCGGACAGTATGCCAAGTGGCTCGGGCTGAACACGCATGCCGGTCTCATCATGATCTACCTCGGTGGCATTTCAGGCTATATCTGGATGATCAAAGGTTACTTTGAAATGATTCCGGCGAGCATGGAGGAATCGGCCCGAATCGATGGAGCCAATCAGTTTCAAACATTCATTTGGATTCTTCTGCCCATGAGTCTGCCGATTTTTTCGGTCGTCTTCATTCTCTCATTCATCTCCTACATGTCAGAGTATCCGGTGGCCTCTGTTGTCTTGCAATCCGGGGACAATTGGACCTTGGCGGTCGGCGCCAATTCCTTCCTCTTCGAACAGAAAAAGTTCTGGGGACGATTTTCTGCCTTAGCGGTTTTGAGCGGCGTGCCGATTACGGTTGTCTTCCTCTGGTGCCAGAAATTCGTCATCGGCGGGCTTACCGCCGGCGGCGTCAAGGAGTAGCACGACTCAGTCGGGAGGACCCTGCCTTCGTTTTCAAGTTTGGGGAGCGCACTCGCTTTGCGCGCGTGAAGCGCCGCGAGGAGTATCTAATTGCCCTTGAATGCCACTTACTGTTGGTAAATGACCCGAGTATTGCACATGCGGTCATGGAGGGCGCGCTTTTGGTCGTCAAAGGCAACCATGATGTAGCCGATGTAGCAAATGAGGCCACTGAGGATTTCGGCGAAGAACCTCCCCGTGGCACGTTGGTATCCGATCTGTGCGCCGGTCGCATCCACCACCTTGATCTTGAACGCCATTTTGCCGGGTGTGGCGCCGTATTTGCCGGTGAAGAAAATCGAGTAGGCTCCGTAGACCACGAAGTAGACGATTTGGAACAGCACCTGAACGAGCACGTCGGTCTCGGAGGGCTCTTCCGGAGCATTCTCTAACACTCCCATCGAGGACATAATCGCAATGATCGGCAAGCCGAGCACCACGCCCATGATGATTCCATCCACCAGCTTCGCAGCGAATCGGATCCAAAATCCGGCGTATCTCATAGCCCCGGCGGCCGGTTTGGCTCCTTCGGCCAGTTTTTGAAGAAAAACAGGATTGCAGCCCGCGCAGACCGATGTCTCGCCGTGCCGGATCATTTCGCCTTTGTCAAAGGTCTTGCCGCATTCCGCGCAAACGACCCCGCTGCCAGTTAATGCGGCCGGTTGGCCGGGCCGAACCTCGGAATATGGCCGCCAGCTTTCCATTCCGGCGCTCCAGACCAGCGTGCTCTCGCTGATTGTCCCATCGCGAAAGAGCCCCTCGAGCGCCAAGTGATCGACGGGACCCGCTTGCGCATTGTCCTTCACGTAATACCAGTTCATTGTTTGGTGTCGCCCGGTAGGCCAATGGGTTTGGGATTGTCCGCCGAGACCGTATCGCCCGAGGGGCGGAAATCAAAGCAATTCTGAGATCGCACCGAACGCCATTTTCGTCGAGCATCGCTCCCGGCAGAGCGGGCCGACAGGGTCAGCGAGCCCGAGTCGCGGTCCTGCATGGTGCGCGCTCTTGCAAAGACCAGCACAACGCGAGGCGAAAAGGATAAATACTGCCATCCCAAATTTGACAATAAATCGCTTTTCGGCTATCCGAAAAGGAGGGCAGTTTTTAAGGAGTAGTGGTATGCATGGGATGGGTGAAACGGGTAGTAAGGCGAGTGGTGCGGGTATTCGAGGCGGTGTCATGGGATTCACTGGCTGCGTTTGCGTTTTAGAAGAAAAAAAAGAGTCTCCCGGCCGGGGGTACGCGTAGAGCTTTTGGAATTCCTGAGCCCGGGCAATCCCTTGAGAATAGACTGAGTTTTCCGATCCGCTGACGGCACGATCCCTGTGACGCTTGGCAACGGCAAAATTCGGACGGCGTCCAGGGGCTCCGGGTCACTTTCTGATGCCGTTTCCAATGGAAAATAAGTCGACTTCAACTTGGTTCGCCCTTCGGAACCCGGTGTTTTGCCGTTTATGGTTGGCGAGTGTGTTGTCGGGGACGTTCGTCTCCGCCCAAGACGTGACGGCGACGTGGTTGATGAGCAGTCTGGGAGCTTCGTCGTTCTTCCTTTCCCTCATGGCGGCCGCTGCCTCCGCGCCATTTTTTCTCTTCACGCTGCCGGCCGGCGCCGTTGCTGACATCGTGAACCGGCGCGCCTTGATCGTGAGCGCGGTGGTCTGGCAGGGAGCCTGCTCGGCCCTCCTGGCCTTTGGGGCGTGGACAGGCGCGATCAGCCCCACCGCAGTGCTGGCCTGCATTTTCGCGCTGGGGATCGGGCTTGCCTTTAGCGCCCCGGTTTGGGGAGCCATTGTCCCCGATATCGTTAGCAAAGAAGAGCTGCCCTCTGCCGTCACGCTGGGAGGAGTGCAAATCAATCTCTCGGGAATTGTGGGGCCTGCTCTGGGCGGTCTCTTGCTGCCGCTCCTGGGCGCGCCGCTCCTCATTTCGATCAATACGCTGACATTTCTGGTCGTAGCTCTTGTCGTGTTGCAGTGGAGACCGCGAGAAATGCCGACGACCAGGCTCCGCGAAAACTTCAGCGAATCGTTGATCAGTTCGCTGCGCTACGCTCGGAACTCGGCGCGCATGAAGACGATCCTCTTCCGGAATCTGCTCTTTTCGATGGTCATCTCGGTCATTCCGGCGCTCTTGCCCGTGATCGCGCTTAGAGAATGCGGATGTTCGGCCGCTCAGCTTGGCCTCATCTTTGCGTGTGTGGGAGTCGGGTCCTTGGGGGGCGCGGTTTTTGCTCTGCCGTATCTCAGGCAGCGGATCTCGCCGAATGCCATCATTTCGATCGCGATGGCGATAATAGTCGTCGTTTTGCTCTCGATGGCATTGATCCGCGAAGTGCCCGCCTTGATGGCATCTGCGGCACTTGCCGGAGTGGGATGGGCGCTCGCGGGATCCGAGCTGTGGGTGGCTGCCCAGCGGGTGATGCCGGGATGGGTGCGCGGACGAATGAATTCTTTCCAGATCATGCTCGGACAAGGCAGCATGGCGATCGGGGCGGTCATCTGGGGGATGGGAGCGGCAAATGCCGGTCTCGACCTGACCTTTGCAGGTGCGGCCGTCGTAACGCTTGCCGCGCTGGCCATCGGGCATCGATTTTCAATCAACTTCGCCACAGAAGCTCGAGTTGATGCCGCCCCGCTCAATCACCTGCACGATTTGTCGGAGGCCCCCGACGACGACAAGGGACCGGTCACGATCACAATCGAGTATGCGATCGCCGGCGACGATCGAGAGAAGTTTCGGATATTGATGCAAGAGGTTCAGGCCACCCTTAGGCGGAACGGCGCATTCCACTGCCGGCTTGACGAAAGCCTGGATCAGCCCGGCTTGTTCCGTTTGGAATACATGCTCTCGACATGGGCCGAGCATCTTCGCCAGAACGCGCGCATGACCGTCGATGAGACGAGAGTCTTCAAGAAGGCCTGGAATCTTCACGAGGGCGACTCGGAACCGGTCGTGCGCCATTTCCTCTCGACCCAGAAGTTCATTCATTTGCCCGGTTTTGGGTTCTCGGGCCGCACCTTTGTCAATGCGTCGCGAATGCCGAGGCCGAGATTGGTGGCGGTCACCTCCGACGCTTGAATAGCTGATAGAGTCGCCATCTGCGGATAGCAGATTTGGATGGCCACCGGACGGCGTAGGTTTATTTTTTCATGACGCTTGGACAGATATGAATACAACCTCGACGTGGTACGCACTTAGAAACCCGGTGTTTCTCCGTCTCTGGCTTGCGAGTGTGCTGTCGGGGACGTTCGTCTCGGCTCAGGACATGGCTGCGACGTGGTTGATGCACGATCTTGGCGGTTCGTCGCTTGCGCTATCGCTCATGGCCACCGCGGCCTCCGCGCCATTCTTTTTGTTCACGCTGCCGGCGGGCGCTGTCGCGGATATCGCGAATCGGCGCGTCGTGATCGTGATCGCCGTGCTGTGGCAGGCAGCCTGCTCAGGATTGCTCGCTATTGGAGCATGGACGCGGGTTATTGACCCCAACCTTGTGCTTGTTTGCATCTTCATGCTTGGATTGGGCGTTGCATTTTACGCTCCGGTTTGGGGCGCCATCGTCCCGGACATTGCCGCCAAAGATGAGCTGGCTTCCGCGATCACGCTGGGAGGAGTGCAGTTGAACCTCTCCGGAATTGTCGGCCCCGCTCTGGCCGGTATTCTTCTGCCCCTGCTCGGCGTGTCGCTTCTTATTTCCTTCAATGCCGTGGCGTTTCTAGCGGTCGCTCTCGCCGTCTTGCAGTGGAAACCGCGTCAAGAAAAGTCGCTCGTTCTTCGCGAAAGCTTCACGGAATCGTTTATCAGTTCGCTGCGATACGCGCGCCACTCGCACGGGATGAAGATTGTCCTCTTCAGAAACGTGCTTTTTGCGCTTGTTATCTCAATTATACCGGCGCTCCTGCCCGTGATTGCGCTCAAGGAGATGCAACTTTCCGCTGCTCAGCTGGGGTTTGTCTTTACCTGTCTGGCGGTGGGGTCATTGGCAGGAGCAGTTTTCGCGCTTCCCTACCTGAGGGCGAAGACCTCAGCGAATGCGATCACGTCGATTGCCATGGCGATAATGGTGGTCGTGCTGCTCGCCTTGGCTCTCCTGCGCTCACTGCCCACTTTGATGCTTTGCGCATTTCTTGCGGGAGTGGCTTGGTCGCTGGCGGGATCCGAGCTTTGGGTGGCAGGACAGCGCGTGATACCGGGATGGGTGCGCGGACGGATGAACGCGTTCCAGATCATGCTGGGGCAAGGTGGCATTGCGATTGGCGCCCTCATCTGGGGGTCGGGTGTAACGCAAGCTGGTCTCAATATGACCTTTTCCGCGGCGGCGATTTTGGCTCTCGCGGTGTTGGCCCTCGGGCATCGGATTTCCATCGACTTTGCCGCCGAGGCCAGCGTTGATGCGGCGCCGCTCAATCAGCAGTGGAATTTCCCCGCGTGCCCTGACCATGATGACGGACCGGTCACCGTAACGATTAAATACACCATTGCTAAAAAGGATCGGGAGAAGTTTTACTCTTTGATGCAAGGAGTTCAGGCGGCAATTCGGCGCAATGGCGCGTTCGACTGCCGGCTTGACGAAAGCCTGGACCACCCGGGCCAGTTTCGTCTGGAATTCCAGCTGTCCACTTGGGCCGACCATCTCCGCCAGACCAATCGAATGACTGTGGACGATCGAGACGTCTTCAATGATGCCTGGGATCTGCACGCTGCGGACGCAAGTCCGATCGTGGATTATTATCTTTCGAGCCAGAAATGCGTGTTTCCGAACAATTTTGGCTTTAGCGGGCGAACCTTCTCGACCACATCGACTCTGCCGAAGCGGAAACCGGCCGCACCCAGACCCGTGGCAGCCTCATGACCAATTTCACAATGCCGGCTATGCGCGAAGGGGGCGTGCCTCGTGGCGGACATTCATGCGAACTGACCCCAAAATCGCCGGCGAGCTTCACGCAAGGGATGGAACTTGGGGACTAGCGGCCCTGGTCATGCCGCTTGCCATGACCAATGAAATCGGCCTCGACCTGGTTTGCGCTGCGAAACCCGGTGTTTTGCCGGCTCTGGCTTGCCAGTGTGTTGTCGGGCACGTTCGTTTCGGCCCAGGACATCACTGCGACCTGGTTGATGCATGGTCTGGGCGCCTCATCGTTCGCGCTTTCTCTGATGGCAACGGCTGCGGCGGCTCCGTTCTTCCTATTGACGCTGCCGGCCGGCGCCGTTGCCGACATCGCGAACCGCCGCACTGTGCTCGTCGGCGCCCTTGTGTGGCAAGGAGGCTGCTCAGCCCTTCTCGCTCTCGGCGCCTGGACACGAGTGATCGAGCCGGCTTCTGTGCTGGTTGTCATCTTCGCACTGGGCATCGGGCTTGCCTTTGGCGCTCCGGTGTTGGGAGCCATTATTCCGGACATCGTCAGCAAGGACGAACTGCCCTCAGCCATCACGCTGGGAGGAGTTCAATTGAATCTCTCGGGAATCGTAGGTCCCGCTCTCGGTGGTTTGCTGGTGCCGCTCTTTGGCGCACCGCTTCTCATTTCGGTAAACGCGCTGATGTTTGTCTTCGTCGTATTTGCCGTCTTGCAGTGGAAGCCGCATCAGGCGGACTCAGTGATTCTCCGCGAAAACTTCACCGAATCGTTCATCAGCTCGTTGAGATACGCACGTCATTCGGAGCGCATGAAGCTCATCCTCTTTCGCAACCTGCTTTTTTCGCTTGTTATCTCGATCGTCCCGGCGCTCTTGCCCGTCATTGCGCTCAAAGAGTTGCAACTGTCTGCGTCCCAACTCGGCCTGGTATTCACCTGCGTGGGCGCCGGATCACTGGCGGGAGCTGTGCTGGCGCTCCCCTATCTTAGGCAGCGCACCTCGTCGAACGCCATCACTTCCATCTCTATGGCGACACTGGTCGCTGTGCTGCTCGCGTTGGCACTTATGCGCGAATTGCCTGTTTTGATGGCATGCGCGGCATTTGCCGGGGTGGCTTGGGCGCTTTCGGGATCCGAGCTCTGGGTGGCTGGACAGCGCGTGATGCCCGATTGGGTGCGTGGACGTATGAACTCGTTCCAGATCATGCTGGGGCAAGGCGGAATCGCGATCGGGGCACTTATTTGGGGATCGGGAGTGGCGCATGCCGGTCCCGGCGTGACCTTTGCCGCCGCGGCTGCTCTGGCCGTGGCGGTCTTCGCCCTCGGATTTCGATTCTCAATCAACTTCGCCGCCGAAGCGAGTGTTGACGCAGCGCCCCTCAATCCGCTGCATGATTTCCCGGTGTCGCCTCAACACGAAGATGGGCCGATCACCGTAACCATCGAGTATGCGATCGAACGCGAGGATCGGCCGCGGTTTCGAACTCTTATGCAAGAAGTTCAGGCTACCGTCAGGCGCAACGGTGCTTTCCAATGCCGGCTCGACGAATGCCTGGAGCGGCCCGGGATTTTCCGGCTGGAATACATAGTATCCACATGGGCTGAGCACCTGCGTCAAAACTTTCGCATGACTGCCGATGAGACGGATGTATTCAATGCCGTGTGGGACTTGCACGCCGGGGACTTAGAACCAGTTGTCTGCCATTATCTTGCAACTCAGAGACGCGTGCACCTGCACGGCTATGGCTTCTATGGACGCACCTTTGTGCATACGGCGGGCTCGTCAAGCCTGGCATCGGTGACCACCGCCCCCAGAGCCGGAATGTGACCGATGCCCGGCGCCGAGCATTGGTATGGTAATCTCTTGGGCTTCCTAAAGTCCCGACGCCTTAGGTTCGCTTGGGTGTCTTAGGCGTGAGCGCCGGTTGTCGTTGACTCGGGCTGGGCTCACCCCGGGTGGCGACGGAGCGGTGGAAGACTTTGTCGAGTTCCGTTCGCAGTTTCGCCCGACTTGCATCCATAACATTGCTTAGGAGTAGATTTCTGGGGATAAAGGAAAGTTGGGAAGCGTCCGCCTGGGGTGCTTTCACGGCGCGAGCGATGAGTATGAAATCGACCTCGACGTGGTTTGCGCTGCGGAACCCGGTGTTCTGCGCCTTTGGCTGGCCAGCGTGCTGTCGGGCACGATCGTCTCGACGCAAGACACCGCTGCGACGTGGTTGATGCACGTCTTGGCGCTTCGTCGCCCTTGCTCTCTTTCATGGCAACCGCTGCATCCACTCCGTTTCTTTCTTTTTACGCTGCCGGCCGGCGCCTTTGCTGATATCGCGAATCGGCGCACCGTGATCATAAGTGCAGTCTTGTGGCAGGGAGTGTGTGTGGCGCTCCTTGCGCTTGGGGCTTTCACCAAGGCGATCAATCCCAACGCTGTGCTCGCCAGCATCTTCATGATCGGCATTGGTCTTGTCTTTGGCGCCCCGGTTTTGGGAGCAATTGTGCCGGACGTCGTGAGCAAGGAAGAGCTTTCCTCAGCGATAACTCTGGGTGGAATGCAAGTAAACCTATCCGGGATTATTGGTCCCGCCTTAGGCTGACTCTTTCTATCGCTGCTTCACGCGCCGTTGTTCGTCTCACTTAATGCCCTGGCGTTCTTAACCGTCGCTCTTGTCATATTGCCGTGGAGACCGCTCTAAGACAGCAAGGCGGCTTCAGCACTCTCCCAAACCACTGGTGGCGCGGAGCCCGACGCGAAGACCGGCGGACCCACATTGATTGCCTGTTCCCTTAAAATGGCCTCATCGAAAACAGTGTCTTCAAGCCCCGCGTGCGACAGTCGTTCGATGGCCTTGTCCAAGTATCGAGCGTTGTCGAATATTCCAACGATGGTCTGGACAGGCAAGTCCGGCTTCGCGAAAACGGATTTGATCAGGGCTTTCATTCGATGCGCTATCTGAAGATTCTCTTCTGAGCCAGTGATCGCAGGGGCAAGTCCCCTCTTACCTAAGGTCTCTTTCATCGTCGAGCGGGGGCAGCGGCACTGCTGGCGTGGGGGAGTTCCGCGTTATCGCCGCGCCCGGCCACCTGGTGGGGCTAGCTAGAGTGGCGCAAGGCCGATAGCCTTCCGCGACTCTTGATTGATCTCCGCGAGGACGCTGCCGGGATCACCTGCCGCTACAAGCCACCATGTAAGGCATCATTTTGCGCCTTCGTCAGCAGCGGTCGTATATCTCGGTCAATTTCGCCAGCCGGTCCAACCTCTCATTCGTGAGCATATTAGCCTGAAAGCGCCAATCCCAGTTACCCGCGGGCTGGCCAGGGTAATTCATGCGTGCCTCGTTACCCAAATCGAGGACGTCCTGCAGTGGCGCAATGGCTATCTCGGCCACGGAGGACCAGGCCAGGCGAATTAGATCCCAGGCAGGATCCTCACCGGTGGCCGCGGCGTATCGATGGAAAAATTCGCGTTCGGCGTCGTTCATTCCCGCGTGCCACCCGCGCGTGCAGTCATTGTCGTGAGAGCCGGTGTAGACGACAGTATGGCGCTCGAAGTTGTGGGGCAAGAAGCGGGCTTCGGTAGCGCCGCCGAAGGCGAACTGCAGGATGCGCATGCCCGGCAAGCCGAACTGGCGGCGCAAAGCCTCGACAGGAGGCGTGATCAGACCCAAGTCTTCGGCGATCAACGGCAAGCGACCGAAGTGCCGGTTCACGGCTTCAAAAAAGTCGCTGCCAGGTCCCGCGACCCAGCGGCCATTTATCGCGGTCGTCTCGCGCGCCGGCACTTCCCAGTACGCCTCGAAGCCGCGAAAGTGATCGAGCCGCACGACGTCCACTTGTTCCAGCGTCGCAGCGAGCCTGTCCAGCCACCACCTGTATCCCGTCTCCTTCAGCGCCTCCCAATTGTAAAGGGGATTTCCCCAAAGCTGGCCCGTGGCGCTAAAGTAGTCCGGTGGCACTCCCGCGACGACGGTTGGCTGGCGATGCTCGTCGAGGTAAAAGAAATCTGGATTCGCCCAGACGTCGGCCGAATCAATCGAAACAAAAATGGGCAAGTCTCCGATCAACTGGATGCCGCGCTCTTTCGCCTGGCGCTTGAGGTCTTCCCACTGCTTGAAAAACAGGAACTGAGTAAATCTGTGTCGAGCAGCAGCTTCGGCTAAATCGCGGCGGGCATCGTTCATGGCTGCCGCTTCGCGAATCCGAATCGGCTCGGGCCATTGCGTCCAACTTGCTCCGCCGTGGGCCTCCTTCAGAGCCATGAAGAGGCCATAGTCTTCGAGCCAGGCTGCTTTCTGATTCGAGAATTCTGCGACAGCCTGGTGCAGAGCGCTGTCTTGCTTCGCCTGGAAATGTTCCCACGCCTTGGCCAGGAGTGCTTTTTTCCATTCGACCACCCAGCCGAATATGACCCGGTCGTCGCGAAAGGGCCCCGCCGCCAGATCGTGTGGCATCAGCAGACCGTCTTTCACCAACAGTTCCGGGCTAATCAACAGGGGATTGCCCGCAAAAGCCGAGAAGCATTGATAGGGCGAGTCGCCGTAGCCAGTTGGGCCAAGGGGCAGAATCTGCCACCACTTCTGCCGAGCGTGGGCGAGTTGGTCGATCCAAGTGTATGCCGTCGGGCCGAAATCGCCGATGCCGAAACGGCCCGGCAAAGAGGTCGGGTGCAACAGGATGCCCGAGGAGCGCGTTACCGCATTCGTTGCGTCCGAACTGGCCTTGGAGGGTTCCATTCGTCAAATGTGAAGCCGGTCGACGCGGCCGGAGGCCGGAAAGAAGGAATCAGCGAAACACAAGCCAACCCAGAGTGTTTCAAGGAACTCTTATCGGAGCCGACCGCAGAATGAATGAGCGCGGATTTCCGCCGATCGCACAACAGCCCGCGTAACATATCAATCGTGTATATCCGCTGGTTGAACAGCCTGCCATAAAAAATCGCTTCTCAGCGGCTGAGCGAATTCCGGGTGACGGAAACGTCGCTCGGCAGGTTCGCGGTGCCGGCATTTGGGCTGCTTCCCGCGTGCAAGCGCTCCCTCATTCGCCAACAATCACAGTTAATACCGCCAAAGAACGCGCCACAGAAGCCGCTGATTCTGCCCGTCGGGGAGAGCTGAAAGCCTTGGGCCGCCAGTGATGGGACAGTGGGGCCGGGATCGCGGGCGCGCGGATCCATTAGAATGCGAGCGAAAAGCCAAAAAGCCGGTCGTCGATGCCGAGAGGCAGAGCCGGACGAGGTCGAAACCGATTTTTTGAGCTTCTGAACTATCGCATCCAGGTCTTGAACACCATCGTCATTCGCCTGAAACAGATGTCAGTCTCGGAAGGGCGTTGCGACCGGCTTCTGGCGTAGCTTGAGCGAGCTTAACAGCTGATTAAAGGCATTGAAATCGCGGGCCTGGCGACCTCCTTCACCCTCGCTGACGCGCCCGTTTTTTGGGGACCAAAAATGGCAAAAACCAAAACGTTCAAATTTTTTTCACTTTTTTTTAATTTCTTCTTGATTAATCGGGAAATTCTCAATTTTCTCTCGCTTCGTCAAAAACAAAGGACCCATCATATGCGTATGCCTCTCCTCCCGATGCCTTTCCACCCTTCATCAACTCCAACTTCGCGGCCCCGAGCTAGGGGCCTGCTTCTAGGTTTGGTGGCAGGTGCGACCTGCCTCAGCATGGCTAATCTCTCCGCCCAAACCAGCGACGCCGAGCTTTCGCAGCTCAAAGCGCAGATGCAGCAGATGCAGGAGGACTACGCCAAACGCCTCGGCGAAATGGAGGCGAAAATGAAGTCGATGGAGGCGCAAGTTGCCATGTCGGCTTCCATCGCACAATCGAGATCAATAACCGGGCCGGATGGCCAGGCGATCGATCTCAAGGGAGGTCCGGTAGTTATCCCGGCTCTCGACACGTTTACGCGCAACTTCAAGTGGCATGGTTACTTCCGCGCCGGCACTGGCTTTACTGCAAATGGGGTCGGCCAGACGTTCAATTTCAATACCCCTGACGTCAGCCTTTGGCAAAACGCAACGTCTTGGCAACGAAAACGACTTCTATATTGAAACGGGTCCGATCCTGGACCACATGCTCGGGGATGATCCCGACGTGATGGATGTCAGGGTCAAGATGACCTTCCAATTTTTCGACAGCGTCGACAAACAGGTCGGTCTTAACCTCGACAATGATGGCTGGGGTGCCGGAATCGTAGAGGCCTACATTGAGATGAAGAATGTCATCAAGAGCGCGCCGGAGGTCACCTTCTGGGGCGGTCAGCGGTTCTACGACCGGTACGATATCCATCCATCGGATTACTTCTTCCTGAACACATCGGGAATGGGCGCCGGCGTCTATAACATCCCGTTGGGCCCTGGCAGCTTGGCGATCGCCTATTTCGGAGGAATCAGAAGCGGCACCGGGAGATTTTTGCCTGGACGATACCAGTTTCGACAATATCAACCTCCAGGTCAATGGCGGCGAGGGGGATTTCTACAGGCACGTGCTTGATATCCGTTGGGGGGATGTCGACTTCCTCTGCGGGCAAATTGAAACTGGTCCTCATTGGCTCCTACCAGCAGGGTGGCAACTTCGATATCGCCTTTAACGATGGAACGACGGGAGACGGTTTCGTCGACAATTCGGGCGGCGTTGGCGGTGGACTGGTCCAACAGTGGGACCTTCCTCCGAATTGGGGCAAGCTTAGCTTCGTGCAACTCGGCCTTCTCTACGGTTGGGGACTCGTCGATTTTGATCCCAGCGGTGTCAACTTGGATAAGCTCGTTAACGCTTACAATTCTGCGCTCGCGCAAGATAACTCACCGAGCGGCACGTTCAAGAGTGTTGATCCCTACAACAATAGCCAACAGGCACGGGCAAACGTCTTCTGGGTATGGAATCCGACGGATAACTTCTCGATGGGCACCTGGGCAAGCTATCAGTTCAATGATCAGGGCTTCACCAGCTACCAGGTCAACTCTAATGGCTCTATTTCGAGCGCCTCGCGCTACAACAATCTCTTTAGTGTTGGCATCAGGCCTTACTATTGGCTGTGGGGTCCCTTTGCAATTCAGGGTGCATTCGCCTACGCCTATCTCGACAACAACCGGAGAACGGGGGCAGGGTTCGGCGAGGGAGGCTCGCTGGGTATCTTCACGATCGCCCCGACCATCAAACCGAGAGGCGGCTTTTTCACCCGTCCTGAGTTGCGCGCCTTCGCCACCTTCGCCGTCTGGTCTGAAGAACTCCAAGGCGCCATTGGCGGTTCGCCCTACGCGAACCAGAACTACGGCTTCACGTTTGGGGTGCAGGCGGAGACATGGTGGTAGTCAGGCAAGCCTGATTGTGCATCACACTGGATACCTACCAACATGCGTTCTATGAGAACACACTCCGGTCCGGAAGAGCGAAGCCTGTGCTATCTCGTCCTAGCTTCACTCCTCGCCGCCTGCGGACTATTCACGCTCGCCGGCTGCGCGAGCATGGAGGCCGCCAGCCAGGAGTCGCTTCTCACCTCGGCGGGCTTCAAGGCACGCACGCCGTCGACGCCGAAGCAGAAAGCGGCATTCGAGGCGCTTCCTCCTTATAAGTTGCACCGTGGCACCTGGAAAGGCAAGACCATCTACGCCTACAAGGACGAGAAAGCCGGCGTAGCTTACATTGGCAACAAGGCGAACTATGCGCAGTTCCAACAGCTTGCCTCCAAGGCCAAGCTGGCGGAGGAAAAGCAGGTCGCCGAAAATATGGACAACGACCTCACCTATCGCTGGTACGGCTCGTGGGACGACTTTGGGGCGGCGAGTCCGGTAGACTGATCGTTGAGGCGAAAAGACGCTTAAATTGACAAAGATGGCGCCGCCTTCGGGCGGCGCCTTTTTTTTGTGCGGTAGCGCCGTGGAACTTCGCGCGCTCGCTGACAGGGCTTCGAACTGACGGACGATCCTCAGGGCATCTTTAGCCTCATGCACGTGTGACGGCACGATTTCTTGAGCCTTAGCCCTGCCAGAGTTCGGGTGAGCCGACAAATGCCGCGCGCGAACGACCCTCAGGTTGGCCAAGCGGGAGCTTTCGGGCAGGGAGACTTGCCGAACGCCCTGCCGACCTTATCGCGATGCTTCCGCCGCCACTTCGTGGCATCCTTTCTGAGATCTGTGGTCCCGCGGGACGCCGGCCTCACACCCAAGACGGTTCTGGTCCCCGCTTGGGGAGACGCTGCCATTTCCTCGATTGCCCTTCGGAGCTATCGGGGCTTTTTTGGCGCAGCCACCCATGAAGAACCCATGGCGCCAGCGAAATGGTTCGGTCACGAATTTGTGTTGCGCTTGGGATGCTTCCTAACCCACATTCATTATCCGGAAAGGTCCCCGAACTTCCTGCCTATGAAAACCTCTTGGTCAGCACCACGATCTGAAGAACTGAACCGCGAAGGCCGCGGCTCGTCGGTTGGCAAAGCCTTATTCGCCGGGCTCCCTGCCGTATGCGCGCTTCTAATTCTCAATGGCTGCACGACCTTTGAAATCGACACTAAGACAAGGACGCTTTCGGAAAACGGTTTCGTGGCTCGAGTTCCGGAGACGCCACGGCAACGTGAAGCCTACGCCGCGCTGACGCCTTATAAGCTGTACCGGGGCGTTGTGAGAGGGAGTGTCTTCTACGCCTATAAGGACGAGAAGAACGGCGTCGCCTATATTGGCACCGACGCGGAGTACCAACGCTACCTGGAGAGAGCACGGAGGCTTGTCGCAGCCTTTGAAACGACTGAGGAGAAAATGGCAGCCTACGATATGGACAGCGATCTCGCCTACCGCTGGTACGGATCATGGGGCAATCTCGGGGCGGCCCATCCGCGAGAATGACCTGGGAGCCCAGCCGGATTGACGCCAGCTTGAGGGCGATTTTCTCAGTCCGTCCGGCGTGGCGCGCTGGTTAGCTAATTTCTGGGCGGAGGCACGGACAGCGAAGGCAATGCCATCGTCGCACTCGCCATTGAAGCGTTAATTGGCCATTTCAAGGTGCTCGCCGCCTGTCGGCGATGGTCCCGGTTATGCAGAGGGTGGCACCCTTTCCCCTGGCGGAAATTTAATCTTGACGCATAAGGCTGCTCTCGCTCTAATCGCGGCATCCACCCTCGACTATGCGCATCCCTGTTCTCCTCACAAAGTTGCCTCGTGCGAATTCCCCGAAACGATCGCTAAGGCAAAGAATTATCCCGTGGTTTGGTTCTTTCTTCCTCGTCGCCTTCCTTTCCCCGGAAGCGTTCGGTCAGGGCGCCTTAATTAGGTTCGCCGGCGAGACCGGTGGGGCGGAAGCTTCTTCCAGAGCCGTGGCCCAAGAGTGGGCCCAGAAGACGGGAAACAAGGTCGAATTCATCAGCCGGCCCCAGGACGCTTCGGCGGCGCTGCAGCAAGCTCAGCAATACTGGGCGGCGAAAAGCCCTGATATCGACGTCTATATGGTCGATGTTATTTGGCAAGGTATCTGCGCCCCGCACGCAGTTGATCTGAATAAGTATTTCAAAGACGACGTCGGCCAATTTTTTCCGCGCATCATCCAGAACAACACTGTCGGCGGCAAACTGGTTTCAATTCCGTGGTTTGGAGATGCGGGCATCCTCTACTATCGCACTGATCTTCTCGAAAAGTATGGCTACAAGGAGCCGCCGAAAACATGGGAAGAGCTCACGGCAATGGCGAAGAAGATTCAGGAGGGAGAACGCGCGGCTGGCAAACCGGATTTTCAAGGCTTCGTGTTTCAGGGAAAAGCGAGCGAATCCGTGACCTGTAATGCGATTGAGTGGATCTACAGCTTTGATGGTGGCACAATCGTTGAGCCGGACAAAAAGGTCACCATCAACAATCCGAATGCCATCAAGGCGCTTGAAACCGCAAAAGGCTGGGTGGGAACGATCTCGCCCAAAGGTGTTACCACCTACGGCGAAGAAGAGGCGCGAAATGTTTGGCAGGCTGGCAACGCAGCCTTCATGCGTAACTGGCCGTATGCCTATGCTTTAGGCAACGATCCAAAGAGCGTGATTGCCGGCAAATTCGATATATCGGTGCTGCCGAAGGGTGGCGAGAACGGCAAGAACGCCGCCGCGCTCGGTGGATGGCAATTGATGGTTTCTGCCTACTCCAAGGCCCCTGACGCTGCGGCCGATCTGGTTCGTACTCTCACCTCTCCTGAGACCTTAAAGAAGCGCGCGATCGAGTTCAGTCTGCTCCCATCACGACCCGCGTTGTATACGGATGCGGACGTTCTCGCCAAAGTTCCGTGGTTCAAGAACATGCTGCCGGTTTTGGAAAATGCGGTGGCACGCCCTTCAACGGTCACTGGGGCTGACTACAATCAACTTTCAACCTCCTTTTTTCAGAACGTAAATAAGGTGCTGACGGGCGGAGAAACACCCCAGAACGCGGTCTCGGCGGTCGAGAAGGTCGCCAAACGAATCGTGCGCTAGATCCCTCCGAGGAAAGGCAAAAAATGGCCGCGCGACAAATTGACCTTTACGACAAGCAGAGGCGTTTAGCGTGGTATTTGATCATACCGGCGGTGCTCGTCGTAGTGCTGGTAATTGGGTATCCGCTCGCTCAGGTTGTCGTCTATTCGTTCTTGAAATACAAGCTTGACGGGGTTACCCCGGCAAGCTTTGTGGGCCTCGAAAATTACGCATTCGTCCTCTCCGACCCCGACTGGTGGCGCGCAGTTTGGAATACGCTGGTCTTCACCT
The DNA here is from genome assembly GCA_963731945.1 of uncultured Verrucomicrobiae bacterium. Taxonomy (GTDB): domain Bacteria; phylum Verrucomicrobiota; class Verrucomicrobiia; order Chthoniobacterales; family Terrimicrobiaceae; genus DASTFP01. Next base: position 527,830 of record CAVSXN010000016.1, read on the forward strand.
TCTTCTCTGTCACGCTGGAGACAATTCTCGGTCTGGTCGTGGCGCTGGTGGCAAACGCGAAATTCAAGGGCAGGACCTTTTTCCGGATTGCCATTCTGATTCCTTGGGCGATCCCGACGGTCGTCTCGTCGCAGATCTGGAAATGGATGTTCAATGATGTTTATGGGGTCGTGAATCTCTTGCTGACAAATTTCCACATCATCCCGGAAAAAATCGCATGGCTCGCGGTTCCAGAGACAGCCATCCCGGTCATCATCGCCGTTGACGTCTGGAAGACCGTTCCCTTTATGGCGCTTTTGATACTTGCTGGTTTGCAGACGATTCCCGGAGATATGTACGAGGCGGGTGCTATCGATGGAGCCACCGGAGTCAAAACATTCTTTTATTTGACCCTTCCGTTCATCATGCCAACGCTGCTTGTGGCACTCATCTTTCGGACCCTCGATGCGCTGCGAGTGTTCGATATCTTCTACATCATGGTCGGGGGCGCAGGAGACATGGCGACCATGGCGACTTATAATCGGTTGCAACTGATAGATTTCCTGGATGCGGGTGTGGGTTCCGCGACCTCTGTCATCATTCTCGTATTCATCATGGTTTTCGTGGTGCTCTACACACGCATTAGCAAGACCAGCTTCCAATGAAAGACAAAGAATCCAAGGCGGTTGTCCTCAAGGTGTTATTTTGGGTGATGGTTGTCATAATCCTGGTCTTTAATCTGTTCCCGTTCCTGTATGCGCTTGTCTCATCGTTCCGGCCGAGCCAGGAGCTCTTCTCGACGCAAATTGTTCCCAGATCTCTGACGCTCGATCACTATCTGGCTGTCTTCAAGGATCCCCGGTTCGTTATGAGCCTCGTTAACTCCATCATCATTGCAGGAGTTACCGTCCTGATCGCTCTCGGACTCGGGAGCCTGTGCGCCTATGCTCTCGGCCGACTCCCGTTCCGTTACAAGGGGTTTGTACTTTACCTGGTCCTGACGATGACGATGTTCCCGCAAATCGCAGTCCTTTCGGGTCTGTTCGTCATGCTCAAGACGTTGGGACTTTTCAACACACGGCCGGGTCTCATCCTCACCTATTTGATCTTCTCGATGCCTTTTACAATATGGGTGATGACGCAGTATTTTCGCAGCCTCCCGAAGGAACTTGAGGAAGCTGCCTACGTTGACGGGGCGTCTCCTTTGACAGTATTTTGGGAAGTCTTGCTTCCCTTAACGGTGCCAGGGATGATCTCCACGGGACTTTTGGCCTTCATTGGCGCTTGGAACGAATTCTTGTTTGCGCTCACCTTTACCGTGACCGACAATATGAAAACGGTTCCGGTTGTGATTTCGCAATTTAGTGGTGTGAGTGCGTACGAACAGCCGTGGGGGTCGATCATGGCGGCCTCGATGGTCGTTACGATTCCCTTGATTTTTATGGTGATGTACTTCCAGAATCGGATCGTGGCTGGCCTCACCGCAGGGGCTGTGAAGGGTTAGGGGCTGCGTGGTATGAATACGAAGTCCTATACTTTCGCCCAGCAATTCGCTCGGCAAAAAGCTAGCGCGGAGAAAGAAGACGTGCGGTCTTTTTCGCCTGCCGAAGAAATGAACGAAAGCACCTGAGCCGTTATCGCATGAAAACCAAAGAAGACGCTTCTGTAAAAATCAAGAGTCTGGTTAAGACCTACACGGATGACCGCGGACGCCCGACGTTTACGGCGGTCAAGAATATCGACCTCGATATCAAAGATGGGGAATTCATGGTCTTGGTCGGACCTTCTGGTTGCGGCAAATCGACGTGCCTTCGAATGGTCGCTGGACTCGAGAAGATCTCGAGTGGGACAATCTCGATCGGAGATAGAGTCGTTAACGATCTTGAACCGAAAGATCGCGGGATTTCGATGGTGTTTCAGAGCTATGCTCTCTATCCGCATATGAACCTCTGGGACAACATGGCTTTTGGCCTCAAGTTGGCGAAGAAGACGAAGGAATTCATCGCGGATACCGTCGGGAAAACGTCGAAAGCCCTTGGCCTGGATCATATGATGCAGCGTAAGCCGGGAGCCTTATCGGGTGGTCAACGCCAGCGAGTGGCACTCGGCCGGGCAATCGTGCGGAATCCGAAGGTATTCCTTTTCGATGAACCTCTGTCCAACCTGGATGCCAAGATGCGCGTTCAGATGCGCGCGGAGATCTCGCGGCTTCACGCGGAGTTGGGCTCGACGATGATCTATGTGACCCACGATCAGGTGGAGGCGATGACGATGGGAGACCGCATATGTGTGATGCGCGACGGCGTGATCATGCAGGTGGCCGATCCGCTAACTCTGTTTCGGCAGCCTGACAACATGTTTGTGGCGGGCTTCATCGGAAGCCCGCCGATGAATCTGATCAAGGGTAAGATTCAGAAGCGCGAAGGGGCGCTGGTTTTCATTGAGACCGCTGACTCGAACCCGCTGACGCTTCCTCTGAGCGGTGCTATCGCAGCACTTGGGGCCAAGTATGTCGACAAGGAGGTCGTTTTTGGGATTCGGCCCGAGCAGATCACCAGAGAACCAGCATCAGATATCGCAACGACGCCGGTCACTTTGAAGGTGGAGATTGCTGAGCCGATGGGTGCAGAATCCCTTGTGTATCTGAAGACAGGCTCGGGAACCATTATCGCCCGAATTCAAGGCGACCATATCTTCCATTTGGGTGAGGAGGTCGTCGCCCACTTTGATATGGACAGGACTACCCTCTTCGATCCCAAAACCGAACAGGTGCTCACATAGTCGTTGTAAGCGAGGGTGCTCGAACCCTTGATCGGGACGAAAACTGAGCGGCCTCAAGAGATGCCTTACCCGATTGGTCAGTCCCAATCGGCCAATCGTTCGCCTTCTTCGGCGCGACATTGTATTTCACAGTGAACGCACGCAACGAGACCACCTCAAATGGCTACACCCGGAAGTGGTGGAAGGAAGCGATCGTATACCAAATCTACCCGCGCTCATTCAAGGACTCTAATGGCGACGGTATTGGCGACCTGAAGGGTATCACTTCGGAGCTCGACTACATCAAGGGCCTGGGTGTGGACGTTATTTGGCTGAGCCCACATTTTGACTCACCGAATGCGGACAATGGTTACGACATTCGCGATTACCGAAAGGTCATGACCGAGTTCGGCACCATGGCCGACTTCGACAAATTGCTGAAGGGTGTCAAGCAGCGGGGGATGAAGATGATCCTGGATCTGGTTGTAAACCATACCAGCGATGAACACGTCTGGTTCGTGGAGAGCCGCAAGTCGAAGAACAATCCGTATCGCGACCATTACATCTGGAGGCCCGCCAAGGATGGCAAGGAGCCGAATGACTGGATATCGTTCTTTTCAGGTTCGGCCTGGAAACGGGACGATCCAACTGGCGAGTACTACCTGCATCTGTTTTCCGAGAAGCAGCCGGATCTCAATTGGGAGAATTCGGGAGTTCGTGGCGAGATCTATGATCTCATGAAGTTCTGGCTTGATAAGGGGGCAGACGGCTTCCGCATGGACGTAATCCCCTTCATTTCGAAACAGCAAAGCTTTCCGAATTATCCGGACGATTACGACGGACGCCCCGAGTTCATCTATGCGGCCGGTCCAAAGCTTCACGACTACCTGCAGGAAATGAATCGCGAGGTGCTGTCGAAGTATGACGTTATGACCGTAGGCGAGGCCTTTGGGGTGACGCTTGAGCAGACACCACTGCTCGTTGACGAAAGGCGCCACGAGCTGAACATGATTTTCCACTTCGATGTTGTCAGACTCGACCGCGGCGAAGCGTGGAGATGGAAGCCGTGGACCCTGCCCGATCTGAAGGCAATTTACAGCCGCTTTGACACGGGTTTGGATGTACACAGTTGGCATACGGTCTTTTTGTCGAATCACGACAACCCGCGCGCTGTTTCTCACTTCGGCGATGATTCCCCCGAGTATCGTGTTCCGTCTGCGAAACTCTTGGCGACAATGCTGCTGACGTTGAAGGGAACACCTTTTATCTATCAAGGCGATGAATTAGGGATGACGAACTATCCGTTTACGAGGGTCGATGAATTCGATGATATTGAGGTGAAGAACGCGTGGAAGGCTGAGGTTTTGACCAACCAAGTGAGCGCAGACGAATTTATCGCGCACATGCTGAAAACCAGCCGCGACCACTCCCGCACCCCTATGCAGTGGGATGATTCGCCTAATGGTGGCTTTACTCCCGCGGCCAAGGCATGGCTCGCCGTAAATCCGAACTTCAAGGAGATCAACGCCAAGCAGGCTCAAGCAGACCAAGGCTCGATTTACAACTATTTTCGAAAGGTCATTGACCTGCGGAAGAAGGCTCCCGCTCTGATCTACGGAGACTACGAAGACCTCGACCCAGAGAATCCTGCCATATTTGCTTACACGCGGACGCTCGGGACGGATGGATACCTTGTCGTCCTGAACTTCTCGAAAGACACGGTTGCTTATGCGATTCCCCGGGGTCTCAAGGCGGTTCAGATGATAATCTCGAACTCGGAAAGCGATGAGGAAAACACGTCGCTCTTGAACCTGAAAGGATGGGAAGCGCGGGTTTACACCTCATGAACTCGGTCGGCGATTGCTTGCAACCCCGTTTAGAACTTTTATGAAACTTGATCCATCGACGCAGCGAATTGATTTCAAGAACCGCCGGGCGCTGGTAACGGGCGCCGGAAAAGGCATCGGCCGGGAAATTGCCGTGATGCTCCGCCGTTTCAATGCTCAAGTCGTGGCTGTCAGCCGGACGGAAGCAGACCTCAAAGCGCTTCAGAAAGAGATCGGCTGCGAGACGATCGTCGCCGACCTTGGGAACGCGACCGACGCTCGACGGATGGCCGAGCAGGCTGGGGACATTGATCTCCTTGTCAATAATGCTGCCATCGCGATTTTGGAACCGTTTCTTGAGATCAAAGTTGAATCTTGGGAAGCCACGATTGCGATAAACCTCAGGTCTGTCGTGATCGTGTCGCAGGTTGTTGCCAAGAGGATGATCGAACGCGGCGTGCCCGGTTCAATTGTTAACGTCTCGAGCATGTCATCATTTCAAGCCTTGCCCGATCACGCCGCCTACGCCGCGTCCAAAGCAGGGCTGGATCAATTGAGCAAGGTGATGGCCGTCGAACTTGGCCCGCACGGAATTAGAGTCAACTCGATTAATCCCACCGTGGTGATGACCGAAATGGGCAAGCGAGCTTGGAGCGATCCGAGCAAAGGTGGGCCCATGCTTGCACGCATTCCGCTGCAAAGATTTGCCGAATGCGAGGATATCGCTTCAGTGGTTTGTTTTGTTCTTAGCGATTCGGCCGGAATGCTCAACGGACTTGCCCTTCGGGTCGACGGCGGTTTCTGGGCGACTTAGCCCTCAGGGATTCGCCCAAGGCGAAAATTCGAACAAACAATTCGCAGATGACGGAGAAAGGCTGGCGTGCCTTTCAGATCGGAAGGGCATTGATTGCCGCTCGCCGGATTTTTTCAAAGCCGTTTCTTATCGAGAGCGTTTTTGCCCTTACGGCCAAACTGCCGGCGTGAAGGGATGTTTTTGGCGCTCCAACGGCTCGTCGGCGCCCCGCTGAACCGGTTCAAAGATGTCTGGCCGCTTCGCGGCCTGCGAAGGAATGCTTCACAATTCGACACTCTGGGTTTATCTTTCACGAGATTAAAGCATGACCCCCCCAAGGCGCGCGAAGGAGCACCGAGCGGCATGACCGAAGTTCGTCGCGAGGAGCGTCTCGCTTTGTCCAACAACCTCGATCGAAAAAAACCCCATGAACACCCCCGTACACGAAACAGAAAAACCACTCATTCGCCTCATCAACGTCTCAAAGAGAGTTCTCCAGTGCCTGACGCTGGCGTTGGCGTGCGCTCCGCCGGCATTCGGCGCTGACAAACCAATTGTCGTCGGCTTTTCTCAGATTGGCGCGGAGAGCGGCTGGCGCACAGCCAATACCGAGTCGATCAAGTCCGAAGCAGCCAAGCGAGGCATTGATCTCAAGTTTGCCGACGCACAGCAGAAACAAGAGAACCAAATCAAGGCATTGCGCTCGTTTATCGCCCAGGATGTGGACGTGATAGCTTTTTCGCCCGTTGTGGAGACGGGTTGGGAGCCGGTGATGCGCGAGATCAAAAAGGCGGGGATTCCCGTCGTTTTAAGCGACCGAGCGGTTAAAGTCTCGGATGATTCGCTCTACGTGACCTTCATCGGATCGGATTTCGTCGAGGAAGGCCGCCGCGCTGGCAACTGGCTTGCCAAGGCGACGGACGGCAAGGCCGTCATCGCCGAACTGGTCGGCACGCCGGGCTCCGCTCCGGCGATCGATCGTAAGAAAGGCTTCGAGGAAGTCATCGCGAAGTTTCCTGACATGAAGATCGTGAAATCGCAGAGCGGCGATTTCACGCGAGCAAAGGGCAAGGAAGTCATGGAGGCGTTTCTCAAGAGTCCCGATGGCAAGAACATTACCGCGCTCTTCGCGCACAACGACGATATGGCACTCGGTGCGATCCAGGCGATGGAGGAGGCGGGCATCAAGCCGGGCAAGGATATCCTCATCGTCTCGATTGATGGCGTGCGGGGCGCGTTCGAAGCGATGGCAGCAGGCAAGCTCAATTGCACCGTCGAGTGCAATCCGTTGATCGGTCCTCAACTCTTCGATGCCGTTGAGGCCATTATGGCGAAAAAGACGCTGCCCAAGCGTGTCCAGACCGAGGAAGGCGTCTTTGTGCAGGAGCAGGCCGCGGCGGAACTGCCCAAACGAAAATATTAGTCACGGTCGATTGGGCCTTGAGCAGCGCTTGACGACAGTTTCACTTGCAGGGGGCTGAGGACCTTTGTCTCGGGACCGCGTGTTCGGTCATAAGGCGCGTTGGCCACCGAAGGAAGTCGCATGCGAACTGAAACAAGCGAACTGCTTGAAATTCGTGGTCTTGCCAAGAGCTTTCCCGGCGTAAAGGCGCTGCAAGGCGTGGACTTCACCGTCCGCCGCGGTGAGGTCCATGGTTTGATGGGTGAAAACGGTGCGGGCAAGAGCACCCTCATCAAGGTCCTGACCGGCGTCTATCCGCGCGACGGCGGGACGATTCGGCTGGACGGCGTGGAGATCGACCCGCGCTCCCCCAAGATCGCGGAGGGGCTTGGTGTGAGCACGGTGTACCAAGAGGTTAATCTGATCCCGCAACGTTCCGTCGCCGAGAATATCTGCCTCGGCCGACAGCCGACGCGTTTTGGGATGATCCGCTGGCGCGCTGTCTCCAGGCGCGCCGAAGCGGCCCTCGCGCGCGTGGATTTGAAACTCGATGTTTCGCAACCCCTGTCCGTGTGCTCGATTGCAATCCAACAGCTAATCGCTATTGCCCGCGCGCTGGACGTTTCGGCGAAGCTTTTGGTCCTCGATGAGCCGACTTCGAGCCTCGACGAGCAGGAGGTGAAGGAGCTTTTCAAGGTTTTGCGCAAGCTTCGAACGCAGGGCATGGGCATCGTGTTTGTCACCCACTTCCTCGATCAGGTTTACGCGATTTCGGATCGCATAACGGTGCTTCGTGATGGCCGGCTGGTCGGTGAATACGAGACGGCGAAGCTGCCGAAAGTGGAGCTTGTGAGCCGAATGATTGGAAAGGACATCAAGCAGTTGGAGTCCGCACGACGAAGCGCCGCTGACGCGAATCACGAGCCGGAACCGCTCGTCGAACTTCGGAAGTTCGGCCGAGAGGGTTCGATCGCGCCGATGGACATGACGATTAGCAAGGGAGAGATCGTCGGATTGGCCGGATTGTTGGGGTCGGGTCGGACGGAAACCGCGCGCCTGCTTTTCGGCATCGACAAGCCTCAGACTGGCGAGATGCTTGTGGAGGGGCGGAAAGTGGCCTTTCATTCGCCGCGGCAGGCCATTCGTGAGGGTTTCGCCTTCACGCCGGAGAATCGCAAGGTTGAAGGCATTGTCCCGCACCTGTCGGTGCGCGAAAATATCATCCTCGCGCTTCAGGCGCGCCAAGGCGCCACGAACACGCTTTCGCGAAAACGGCAAGAGGATATCGCCGAAGAATTCATCAAGTCGCTCGGCATCCGTACTCCCGGACCCGAGCAGGCGGTGATGAATCTTAGCGGAGGCAACCAGCAGAAGGTGCTCCTTGCTCGCTGGCTGGCCACGCATCCTCGCTTCTTGATTCTCGACGAACCGACTCGCGGTATCGACGTGGGCGCAAAGGCGGAGATTGAAAGACTTATGCATTCCTTGCGGGACGAAGGGATGGCGATTCTATTTATCAGCTCCGAGCTGGAGGAAGTCGTGCGCGATTCGCAGCGGGTGATCGTGTTGCGCGACCGGATCAAGGCTGGCGAGCTCGCTGGCGATGAGATCAATGAGGATACGATAATGCGCACCATCGCGGGACACGAACGTGGCGCGTGATCCTTTACAAACAGGAGAGGTGCGCTGGTGGAGCAGCCTGGTCTGGCCGGTAGCCGGCCTTGCCTTGCTCCTGCTCTTCAATCTCGTCTTCACGGAGGGTTTCTTCCGCGTGGAAGTGCGCGACGGGCGCCTTTACGGAGTCTTGATTGACATCCTCAATCACGGTTCAAAGGTGATGTTGCTTGCGCTGGGCATGGCCTTGGTCATTGCGACCGGCGGCGTGGATTTATCCGTGGGCGCGGTGATGGCGATTGCCGGCGCGGTTGCGGCGCAGTTGATCAACATCGCGGGAGTTCCCTTTCCACTGGTCATCGCCGCGGCGCTCGGTGTGGCGTTGCTGGCGGGCGCCTGGAACGGTCTTCTGGTGGGGGGCTTCAAGGTGCAGCCTATCGTCGCGACACTTATCCTGATGGTGGCCGGCCGCGGTGTCGCGCAATTGATCACGGGCGGTCAGATTATCACGTTCACCGACCATCGGCTGACGTACATCGGCAACGGAAGTTTTCTCGGGCTGCCATTTCCCGTTCTGTTGAGCCTCGGAATGTTGGGCGTCACGATCGTCCTGACGCGCAAAACGGCGATCGGACTGTTCATCGAATCGGTTGGTGATAACCAAATGGCAAGCGTCTACGCGGGCGTAAACGGTGCGACCGTTAAATTTCTCGTCTATGTGTTTTCCGGCTTCTGTGCAGGCCTGGCCGGGCTGGTGGCGGCCTCCAACATTAGGTGCGCGGACGCGAATCACGCCGGCCTTTTTCTTGAGTTGGATGCCATCCTCGCCGTCGTGGTCGGAGGCACGGCTTTGACGGGAGGGCGATTCTATCTGGCCGGAGCCCTTGTCGGCGCGCTCTTCATCCAGGCACTCACTACGACGATGTATATGCGCAACGTCAGCGCAGATGTCGCTCCGGTTCCGAAGGCCCTCGCGATACTGGCAGTGTGCCTGCTCCAATCGCCTGTGTTGCGACGCAAGGCGGCGGTCCTTTTCCGTGGAAAGACGTCATGAAGCTGCCCATCTCTTCGAAATACATTTCTCTGCTGGCGACTGCCGTGGTGCTTCTCGCGCTCTACGCGGTGGGCTGTTTTTCGTTTCCGAACTTCGGCTCCCTGCGGGTTGGCGTGAACCTTGTCGGCGATAATGCCTTTCTGGGTGTAGCGGCAGTGGGAGCGACCTTTGTCATCCTCTCCGGCGGCATTGACCTATCAGTCGGCGCGGTGGTCGCGTTCACCAGCATTCTGATCGCGTCGTTGGTCGGGAACGGGGTCCATCCGCTCGCGGCAATCTCCGCCTCTCTGCTGATCGGCGCGCTGTTCGGGACAGTCATGGGATGCCTGATCCGCTGGTTCGACCTCCCGCCTTTCCTCGTCACGCTGGCGGGAATGTTTCTCGCGCGCGGCATGGGTTTCGTTGTTCACCCGCAGTCGCTCGGCATCGAGCATCCCTTTTTCCTCCAACACATAACGGAAGATCTTTCAATTCAACTCACCGAACGCGTCAGCGTGCCGTTTACCGCGACGTGCTATATCGTGATTTTCATCGCGGCATTGTTCGTTGCGCACTACACGCGCTTTGGCCGCTACATTTACGCGCTGGGCGGTGACGAGCAATCCGCCACGCTCATGGGCTTGCCGGTCGGGCGAACCAAGATTTTCACCTACACCGTCTCGGGGTTCTGCTCGGCGCTTTCCGGCGTCGTGTATACGTTCTATACGCAGTCAGGTGATCCAGCGTCCTGTGTCGGACTTGAACTGGACGCCATCGCGGCGGTCGTTATTGGGGGCACGCTCCTGAGCGGCGGGGTGGGTTTTATGGCGGGCACGGCGATGGGCGTGCTGATACTCGGTTTGATTCAGACTTTGATCACCTTCCAGGGGAACCTGAATACATGGTGGACGCGCATCGTTGTCGGCATGCTCGTCCTAGCCTTCATCCTCTTGCAAAACATCATCTCGTCGGCGTCAGGACGTTTGAGCGAAGCAAAAGAGCGCTAATATTCTCGCAAACTGCAAACCGATCTCTGCCTTGAAAACCGGAACCCCTTGATGGCGTTGACGCAAGGTGCAAGAGCCCTTCACGAAGCACCCGAAGGACAAAGTTTCACATTCATGCTTGAACACCTCGGCAACAAATCGTCGTTTGTCGGCTGGCGGAGGGAAAGACTAACGCGGCGCCATAATGAGGCCATCCTGCGCAAAACGGCTCTGCCGGGGAGCGTTCAGCGAAGATGTTCAGGATCGAGGAAGCGTGACCTTATCGAGATCAAGTGGATAGGGAGTTCCCCTCATCTGATCGAGTCGGACGAACCGTTTTTTTAGGGGTCATCGGGCCCTGGCGCACCCGCGCGAAAGGTGCTTCTAAAGCTCGACGGCTGGAGCCATGGCGGCGAAGGTCAGTCTGGACGTTCGCGAGGTTCGGCGATCTTTCTCTGGTTCAGGGGAAATCCCTTTTCTTTTCGCTCCGCAAGATTCTCGGACGATCAACTCGAGCGGGAGGACATCTTGCTGGCTTCCGATCCTTTCTTTGTCCATCAGCCCAATGGCAGCCTCTGCGAGGAGTTTCCCCTGCATGAAGGCATGTGTGCGCACCGTGGTGAGCGGGGGGCATGCATAAGCCGCTATGGGAAGGTCGTCGTATCCGGCGACGGCGAAATCTTCTGGAATGGAAAGTCCAGCCTCGCGAACGGCCAGCATCGCGCCGATGGCGATGGTGTCATTGCCGGCGAACAGCGCGGTCGGATGCGCCTTCGAAGCCAGGATCTGCTTCATCGCCCGGTAGCCGCTTTCAGAGGTGAAATCCCCCTCGACGAAAAGGGCTTTCTCGAAAGGAAGGTTCGCCGCTCTGAGGGCGGCCCGATAGCCTCTTAGCCGCCGATGCACTGCTACGTAGTGAAGCGAGGCGTGACCAATATGGGCAATCCTTCGGTGTCCGAGCGATATCAAGTGACTGGTCACCTGGCGGCTGGCTCCGCATTCCCGCGTCGCAATCGCGCTTTCCTCCGGGCGCTCGGAAGAGCCCGAAACCAAAACAGGGAACTTCGATTCGACTACCTTTCGCAAAGCGGCGTCTCCCTTGCGCGGGTTGATGACGATCATACCGTCAATGCGTTTGCTTTTCGCCAGATCCAAATAGTCGTCGATGCCTGGCGGATCGTGAACGGCCTCCATCAATAAGCGGTATCCGCGCGCCCTGCACACCTCATTCAGGCCATAAATCATGATCGGGATAAAGCCGTCCTCGGAAATCAGCTCAGGACGCGACAGGACCACGCCGATGCTCCGGCTGCGTCCGGTAACGAGCATTTCCGCGGCTGAGTTTGAAACATAGCCAAGTCGTCGCGCGGTGTTCAGGACGCGCTTCCGCGTCCCGGAACTCACACTGATGCCGGGTCGATCGCTTAAGACGTACGAAACGGTTGTCCGCGACACACCGGCTTCCCGCGCAATATCGTGAGTGGTAATCGGTGGGGTCACAGCGTTGTCAGGCAAGTCTTGAAAATCGCGTCTTCTTCAGGCAGCCTTGGACGTTTCCGAGCCGGGTCTAAGCGCTTCGGGAATCCACTCCCCATGGGCAGTGAGAAGATCGTCGACGAGGGAGCTGATCTGATCGAGATCAAGCTCAGCGGCGGTATGCGGATCGAACATGGCCGCGTGGTGGAGCAGGTTGCGATCGCCCTTGAGGATCGCTTCAACGGTCAGGGCCTGGACGTTGATGTTCGTCTGCATAAGCGCGGCGAGCTGGGACGGAATGCGTCCAATCCGAACCGGTTGAATGCCGTTTCGGTCGACCACGCAAGGAACCTCAACGCAGCAGCCAGCAGGAAGGTTTTCAATGAGATTGCGATTGGCCACGTTGCTATAGACCACCCGGGGAGTTCCCGTCTCCAGACTGTGGATAATCAAGGAGCCGTATTCGACGCTGCGGCGTATCTCGACGGGCTTGTCCGAGCTTTCCAACTCTTTTCGAAGGTGCTCCCACTCTGCCATTTGAAATTCGCAACGGCGCGGATACTCATCCAGCGGAATGTTGAACCTCGCGATGAGATCCTCGCGGCCTCGCTTGATGTACCAAGGAACATACTCCGCGAAGTGTTCGCTAGACTCGGTGACGAAATAACCAAGCCGTTTGAACATATCGTAGCGGACACGGTTGGCATCGGGAACTCGTCCCTCGGCGATGACGCGCTCGATCTCCGGATAGAGGTCGTGTCCGTTTCGCTCGAAACGCAGGAAGAAGGCCACATGGTTGATTCCGGCGACCACATAGTTGATCTCCTCGAGCGGCACACCAATGTCGTGGGAAAGCTCTCCCGCGGTGTGTTGGACGCTATGGCAGAGCCCGATGGTCTGGACGTTCGTCGTTTGGCTGAGCGCCCAGCAGTTCATCGCCATCGGGTTCACATAATTGAGATGAAGCGCCTCAGGGCAAAGCCGTTCCATGTCCCGACACATGCCGATCAGCACCGGGATTGTTCGCACCGCCCGCATGATTCCGCCAATGCCCAGCGTGTCGGCGATCGTCTGACGCAAACCGTAGCGCTTGGGGATCTCGAAATCGGTGACGGTGCACGGACGATAGCCGCCGACCTGGATCATGTTGATCGCGTAAGATGCGCCGTCGAGAGCCCGGGAGCGGTCGGTGGTTGATTCGATGCTGCAGGGAGCCCCAAGAGTTTGGGCGATGCGTCGCGCCACGAGTTCCGATGTCTTGAGACGGTTCTCGTCGATGTCATACAAGCAGATCTTGGAGTCGGCGAGCTCGGGAAAGGAGAGAATATCCCCAATCAGATTCTTAGCGAAAATAGTGCTGCCGGCGCCAATGAAGGTGATTTTTCGTGGTGCGCTACTCATTAGTTAAGTTCATGATTGTTTTTGATTCGGCTCAGGGACCGTGCCGCGGCTGAGCATCCGCGGCGCGGTCGGGGATTTCTTTCGAGGTGCCAAGGCTATCATTACTCGAAGAGCGCGTTGCTTCCTCGTTGGCCTCCTTCAATATTCCGTTCCCTCGAGCAGATGGGATCCAGCGCGACTTTGGTGGTTCGCAAGACGTCGGTTAGCCGTGTTCGCTTGCGCGCCGCCGGGTCCGGCGGGGTGGAATTGGCTTGCGGCATATGAAGTGACAGGTGCTAGGTGGACGGAATATTGACATGTGCTAGTAATCTGTCAAAATATTTTTTTCGCGAATTGGGTGTGGAACCAACTGACGGTCGCCATTTAGGGAGGGGTAGGGAAACCGCCGGCGGGGCCCGCTAGCTGCGAGGCTTTTTGGGTTCCGTCCGAGGCGTTCGAGAGTTTGGCAAAGGTATGGAATCGATTCCTTGCATCTTCGCTCCGCAAGACTCTCGGACGATCAAATCAAGTGGAAGGGCATCTTGCCGGCTCCCGATCGGTGCCTTGTTTATCAGCTTGATGGCTGCCTCCGCGAAGAGTTTCCCGTATTCGTAGGCATGCGTGCGGAGGGTGGTGAGCGGTGGGCACGCGTAGGCTGCGCTGGGGATGTCGTCGTATCCGACCACGGCGTAGTCCCGTGGAATCGAAAGTCCTGCTTCGCGAATTGCCAGCATTGCACCAATCGCAATGGTGTCATTGCCGGCGAAAAGGGCGGTGGAACGAGCATTCGAGGCGAGGATCTGCTTCATCGCGCGGTAGCCGCTTTCAAAGGTAAAGTCGCCTGGAGCGACCAGCGCCTGGTCGAACGGGAGGTTTGCCGTTTCCAGAGCCGTGCGATAACCTTCGAAACGCCGGCAGGCGGCCTCGTAGTCCAGCGAAGCGTGACAGATATGGGCAATTCGCTGGTGTCCGAGCGATATCAAGTGGCTGGTGACTTGGCAACTGGCTTGACCCTCGTGCGTTGTGATGGCGTTTTCACCTGGCAGGTCGGTCGTTCCCGCGATCAGCACGGGAAACTTCGATTTGATGATCCTTTTCAGCGCAACATCACCCTTGCGAGGATTGATGATGATCAGACTGTCAACGCGTTTGCTTTTCGCAAAGTTCGAATAGGCATCGTCGCCGGGCGGTCCCTGGATAGCTTCCATGATCAGCCGATAGCCTCGCTCGCGACACACTTCGTTCAGGCCATGGGTCATAATTGCCACGAAGGCGTCCACCGCGAGCAGGTCGGGGCGCGAAAGGACCAAGCCGATGCAATGGCTACGACCGGTAACGAGCATCTGAGCGGCGGAGTTCGGCACGTATCCCAATTTTCGGGCGGTCGCCAAGACTCGCTCCCTCGTCTTGGGACTGAGGTTGATTCCTGGCTGATTATTCAGGACGTGCGAGACCGTTGTGCGCGACACCCCGGCTTCTCGAGCCAGATCGTGAGTGGTGACCCGCTGTGTCATGATTTTCTATCGAGATTTCAACGAAGAAACGCAAGGTTTTGGAAGCCGGGATATCTTGCATGGTTCCCGCCCGGAGGCTTTTGACCCGGTTGGAGCTCTCTCGTGGTCAGTTTCTGCGACCCCGCCCAACGCATCAGGCTTTGCCCCACGCGCACGCTGCCGACGGCTCGCGCGGCTGGGTCGCTCGGATGATCTCGCGAGGGCCGTCGATTTTTCGCGGGCCTTGGAGGAAACAACAAGTGGCCAAATGAATGCGCAGCGACGTTACTTGAAGAAGGCCGATGAAAACATTCGAATATCGAAAATTTGGGCTGGAGAATCTTGTCCTGACCGATCGCAGCGAGCCGCGAGCGTCCGCGCGTCAGGTCGTGGTCAAATTCCATGCGGCGTCATTGAACTATCGAGATGTGATGTTCTTCAAGGGCATCTACAAACCCGACGCCAAGTTCCCGTCTGTGCCGTTATCCGACGGGGCAGGGGAGGTCGTCGAGATTGGAGAAGACGTGAAGCGCTGGAAAGTTGGAGACCGCGTGTGTCCGATTTTTATGCAGGACTGGCTCGAGGGAGCGCTCACGCGGGAGCAAGCGCGGACCGCGCTGGGTGGCGGAGATTTGGATGGCGTCTTGCGTGAATACGCCGCATTCGACGAGGGTGGTCTGGTCCGGTTTCCTGATCATCTCTCGTACGAGGAAGCCGCCACCCTGCCTTGTGCCGCGGTTACCGCTTGGCATGCGCTCATCGAATTCGGAAATCTCAAGGCGGGGGAGACGGTTTTGACGCTCGGGACGGGCGGAGTTTCGACCTTCGCTCTCCAATTTGCAAAGCTGCACGGGGCCCGCGTGATCGCGACCTCGAGCAGCGATGAAAAGATTGCCCGAGTCCGCAGATTGGGCGCAGACGACACGATTAATTACCGGAGCACCCTTGATTGGGATAAGGAGGTTCTTCGACTGACCGACAAGGTTGGAGTCGATCACATTGTCGAAGTCGGGGGAGCCGGGACGCTGCCGAAGTCATTGAATGCTGTGCGCATGGGCGGCGGCATCTCAGTCATTGGTGTCCTGGCGGGCGGCAGCGGGCTGGACCCTGTCCGCGTCTTGATGAAATCGGTTCGCCTGCAGGGAATTTTCGTTGGTTCCCGCCAAATGTTTGAGGACATGAATCGTGCGATCGCTCGGAACGCCCTGAAGCCGGTGATCGATCGGAGCTTCCCCTTTGCCGAAGCGCGGGCAGCATTGGCCTACATGGAGAGCGGCGCGCATTTTGGGAAGATCGTCCTCAAATTTTAGCGATCCGTCGCTGATTGAGGCGCTCTTGCGGGTCACTGTTTTTGCCAGCGTTGCACCGCTGGCCAATCTTCGACATGAAGAGATCCCGGACTACGGGCGGATTTTTTTTGCTGAAGGAATTCGGATCATCTATGCTCCGGGGGTCGGAGCAAGCGGATGCCCGAGAATCGTGATGTGCGGGCGTGCCGAAGATCCTCTCGCAACTTGACGGCCGCAACTTGTTCCCTTGGAATCGCTGAGCATCTGGACAGCCGAGATCACCAGCCTGCAAGCTGAAAAATTTTGTTTATGAGTGACCAGCCTTCTCTCCCCAATCATTTTTCTGCGGACGAGCAAACCCTCGCGTACTTGCGGGCACTCAGTGTTCAGTATCCCAACACCGACGCCACGCTGGCCGCGATTGCCAACCTTCGAGCCGCTCTTACTCTGCCGAAAGGCGCCGTCCATGTGATCAGTGACATTCACGGTGAGTTCAAGAAGCTGATTCACGTGATCAAGAACGCATCCGGGTGTTTGCGCCCGCTGGTCGAACACACATTTGGCAAGCGCCTGACCGCGGGCGAGAAGCTTGACCTGCTCAATATCATCTACTATCCCCGCGAGACCTACGAGCACGTTCAGGACCGATTGCCCGACAGCGCGGCTCGGCGCCAATTTCTGAGACGGGAGATCCGGCTCGAAATTGAGCTGCTGCGCCAGCTCTCGCGTCATTACAGCATGGAGGCGATCGAGCGCGTTTTCCCGCCGTATTACGAGACACTGTTTCGAGAGCTCCTCTTTGGCGCCTATCTCGAACGCTCGGAGGATTACATCGACTCGATGCTCGACCAGTTTGTCGAGCACGGCCAGGAGCTCACCTTCCTGCGGCTCATGGCGCGCATCATCCGCAACCTCCTTTTTTCCGAACTGATCGTCGCTGGCGATTTCGGCGACCGCGGTCCGCGCATCGACAAAGCGATCGATTACGTCATGCGCCAGCCCAGCGTCGCGATCACCTGGGGAAATCACGACGTTGCGTGGATGGGGGCCTCGCTCGGCCAGGATGCGTGCATCGCCGCGGTCTTGCGGATTTCGCTGCGCTATCAGCGGCTTTTCCAGCTCGAGATGGGCTACGGGATTC
This sequence comes from uncultured Verrucomicrobiae bacterium, assembly GCA_963731945.1. GTDB lineage: Bacteria > Verrucomicrobiota > Verrucomicrobiia > Chthoniobacterales > Terrimicrobiaceae > DASTFP01. The sequence continues at coordinate 545,002 of CAVSXN010000016.1, forward strand.
CGATGGCCCCGCTTGAGAAACTGGTGCGGACAGTGTGGTCTGACGATCCGGCAACCTGCTTCTCGTGCCACGGCAAGGGTATACGCGATGCGCTCTCCATGAGAGAGATGCAAAAGGCGATGGCGATCATTCAGTTTAAGCTCGAAAGCCAGGCGATCAGGCGAAATCCGGATTTTCACCTCGAACACCGCAACCTTCTTCATCAAGTCGACCGCCAGGACTGGACGGTGCCGGTCGACGGTCACCGCTACGCGATGCTCGACCGAAATTTGCCGACCATCGACTGGAGCGACCCCTACGCGCTTTCGCCCGAGGAGGAAGAGTGTATGGCGCAGTTGCGGCACTCGTTCCTGCAAAGCCAGACATTACGGGATCAGATGCGTTACCTTGAGCACAAGGGAACAATGTATCTTGTGCGCGATTACAATTTGATTTTTCACGGCTGCGTCCCCGTCGATGAGACCGGCAATTTCCTTCCCCTGAAGGTCGACGGCATCGAGTACCGCGGACGAGCCCTTTTCGAGGCGCTCAGCCAGGCGGTTCATCGCGCGTTTCGCAACAAGGAGCCGCGCCATCTCGACCTGCTCTGGTATCTCTGGTGCGGCCCGCTTTCACCACTTTTCGGAAAGGACAAGATCTCCACGTTCGAAAATTACTTCGTCGCGGAGAAAGAGGCCCGGATTGAGACGAAGAATCCGTATTTCAAGTTGATCCACGAAAAGGAATTTTGTCGCAAGATCTTGAGCGACTTTGGGGTTGATCCCCGGAACGGTCTCATTGTCAACGGCCACGTTCCGGTGAAACTTGAGAAAGGGGAATCGCCCATCAAAGCCAGCAAGCAGGCCGTCACCATCGACGGAGCGTTCTCCGAGGTTTACGGGGACAATGGTTTCACGCTAGTGCTTGACGCCGACCGCACCTATCTTGCCCAGCATCATCATTTCGAATCGATCAGCGAAGCGATCACGCAAGGCTCCGATATCATTCCAAAAATTCATGCCATGTGCATCTTCGATCCACCCCGCCGCGTGGCCGACACCAGCGAAGGCGAGTCGATCCGGCACGAGATCGCGGCTCTGGAACTCCTCCTTCGCGCCTACGAGGAATATGTTCTTCCGGAAAGAACGGCCAACGCTCGCGAATCGCTGCGCCCCTAGTTATCTCGTTTTTGCCAAACTGAGCGCCCATGGCGAACAAGCGTGCATTTTGCTTTGGCAGGATGTGCAATTCTTGCAAAAAAAGGTGCGTCGCTAGAGGTCGGCGCAGAGTCTGTCCGGCGCGATCTTGACTCCGTTAAGAATCGTAAGATAAGCCAACCCTAAACTCGGAGTTAGACCCCCAATGAGACGTGAGAAAGCAGTTGATCGGATCGAAAATACGAAGGCTTGGGATTTCCTGGTCATAGGCGGAGGTGCGACTGGCCTTGGTGTGGCTGTGGACGCGGCCGCGCGTGGCTATAGCACCTTGTTGGTCGAACAGGATGATTTTGCCCAGGGAACGTCCAGCCGAAGCACCAAGCTGGTGCACGGTGGCGTTCGTTATCTGAAACAAGGGAATATCTCCCTTGTTCTCGAAGCGCTCCGCGAACGCGGACTGCTCTGCGAAAACGCGCCTCATCTCGTGCACCACCTGTCCTTTATCGTTCCAATTTATACCTGGTGGGAAGGACCTTTCTACGGCATCGGAATGAAGATCTACGATCGCCTTGCGGGCAAGCTCGGGCTAAATCCCTCGGAAGTTCTCTCGCGCGAGGAAACCCTCCGGCGAATTCCGACGCTGGAACCTTCCGGTCTTCAACGGGGCGTTGAATACTACGATGGTCAGTTTGACGACTCGAGACTGGCGGTGAATCTCGCTCAGACAATTTTTGATTTGGGCGGGGCGGCGGTGAACTACATGCCGGTCAGCGCTCTCATTAAGGAGGACGATCTGATAGTGGGGGCTTCCGTTTGGGATCGGGAATCGGGCAATGAGCACACCATTCGTGCAAAGGTCGTGATCAACGCGACCGGTGTCTTCACCGATTCCATCCGCAAGATGGACGACCCGGCAGCGAAAGGCATCGTCGCTGCCAGTCAGGGCTCCCATGTGGTGCTGCCAAAATCGTTTCTTCCGGGAACCAGCGCGATCATGGTGCCGCATACGCCGGACGGCAGGGTGTTGTTCGCAGTGCCGTGGCACGACCACGTGGTCGTCGGAACAACCGATGTGCCAGTGGATAACATCCAGCGGGAGCCGACTCCCATGGACGAAGAGATCGGGTTCATTCTCACCAACGCCGCGAAGTACCTTTCCAAGCCTCCGACCCGCAAGGATGTGCTCAGCGTCTTTGCAGGACTACGACCGCTGGTAAAAGTGGGCGATGCGAAGAGCACGGCGGCGCTTTCTCGAGATCACACCATTTTGATTTCGAATTCCGGCCTCCTCACGATCGCGGGCGGAAAGTGGACCACCTATCGCAAGATGGCGGAGGACGCCGTGGACCAGGCGCAGACGATGGCGGGTATGGACGAGCGGCCGTGCAAGACGGTGCATTTGCAGATCCACGGCTGGACGACGCAGACTATTGAGGCGCCAAGCCTGGGAGTTTATGGCGCCGACGCACCGGCAATTGAGGAACTCTTGGCCGCAGAGCCTGCCTTGGCGGGAAAGATTCACCCGGAGCTTCCTTATCTAAGGGCCGAGGTGGTTTGGGCTGTCCGGGAGGAGATGGCGCGCAACGTGGAGGACGTTCTTTCGCGGCGGACACGTGGGCTTTTGCTTGGAGCGCGCGCGAGTATCGAAGCGGCGCCGGCTGTTGCCGACCTGATTGCGCGAGAGCTCGGTAAAGACGACGCATGGAAAAAGAAAGCCATCGAAGACTATACGAAGGTCGCCCAGGGCTACGTCTTGCTAGATTTCTAAGCAGGGTCGCCGAAGGAGGCTTTGCTTTTGTCCGCGGGGCGATGATATCATCCGATCCAGACTTCGCCCGGATCCCGTTTTCCGTTACTCATAATCGGCCTCCTGGTCCTGGCAACTGGCATTTTTTTCGGGAGCATGAACGGCTATGCCATCAATCGGCCTCGCGATCTCTGCCCGCGTCGTTTTGCCGTCGTCGCGGGCTTCACGAACAACGGGCTGACCGATGGAACAGGCGTCTGGCTCCCGCCGCTACTCGGTCCAATGTCGGCGGTTTGCTCGGGGCGTTTGCTTATGATCTGTCCATTGGATATGCCTTGATCAAAGCCAATGCCATTCAAGAAAGCGAACGCCCGGGCGGAGAGGATCCTTCTCAATTCCGAGGAAAGGGCGGGAGGTCTTGATTTCCTTCCATCCCCATTAACCGTAACTTACTATGCCTAAATATCTCTTAGCCTTGGATCAAGGCACCACCAGTTCACGCGCCTTAGTGATCGACCACTCCGGAGAGGTCGTCTATGTCGCTCAAAAGGAGTTCACGCAGATTTTTCCACAGCCGGCATGGGTTGAGCACGATGCCAACGAGATCTGGGCAAGTCAGTTTGGTGTCGCCGCAGATGCGGCCGCCGGTGCCAACGTCCATCCGAAAGACATCGCAGCGATCGGAATTACCAACCAACGGGAGACCGTGGTGATCTGGGACCGAAAAACGGGCGATCCCATCTTCAACGCAATCGTGTGGCAGGATCGTCGGACCGCTTCGTTTTGCGATCAGATGCGCGCGGATGGTCTCGAATCGCTCGTTCAGCAGAAGACAGGGTTGGTGATTGATGCGTATTTCTCCGGGACAAAAGTCCGGTGGCTGTTGGACAACGTTCCGGGCGCTCGCGAGCGAGCGGAGCGCGGTGAACTGGCTTTCGGGACGATGGACACCTGGATCATCTGGAAACTGACGAACGGCAAAGTTCACGTTACGGACGAGACCAACGCTTCGCGAACGATGTTTTTCAACATTCACACCCGAGATTGGGATGACGAGCTTCTGGGGGTGCTCAATATCCCCCGCGCGATTCTGCCCGAAGTTAAGAGTTCGAGTGAAGTTTACGGTGAGACCTACAATACTGGCATGCCGATTGCCGGAATTGCCGGCGATCAGCAGGCTGCGCTGTTCGGTCAGATGTGTGCCAAGCCGGGAATGGTGAAGAACACTTATGGGACGGGTTGTTTTATGCTCATGAACACGGGCACCGAACCGATCTCCACGAAGAACAAACTGTTGACGACCATCGCCTGGCGCCAAGGAGGCCGGACAGACTATGCACTCGAGGGGAGCGTTTTCGTCGCGGGAGCAGTCGTCCAATGGCTGCGCGACGGTCTCGGGTTCATCAAAACCGCGCCTGAGATCGAGGAACTGGCTTCCAGCGTTCCGGATAGCGGCGATGTCTTTTTGGTTCCGGCCTTTGCTGGGCTTGGCGCTCCGCATTGGGATGCTTACGCGCGCGGCGCGATCGTGGGACTGACCCGCGGAAGCACGTCTGCCCATATCGCTCGCGCCGCCCTCGAAGGGATCGGTTTCCAGGTCGCCGACATTCTCACCGCGATGGAAGCCGACTCCGGCATCCGGCTCGCGGAACTTAGGGTCGATGGCGGTGCGTGCAAAAACAATCTCCTGATGCAGTTCCAGGCGGATCTGCTGGGTGTGCCCGTTGTTCGACCGAAGATTACCGAAACAACCGCGATGGGTGCAGCGTATCTGGCCGGATTGGCGGTCGGCTTTTACAAGTCGAAGGAGGAAATCGCCTCCCAATGGGCCTCCGATCGCCAGTTCGAGCCGAAAATCAGCGACGATCGACGCGCGAGTCTTCGTTCCAGGTGGCATAAGGCGCTTGAGCGCGCGAAGGAGTGGGCGGCCTGATGGCTGTGAACTAATCATCGGTCGTCCGCGCTTTGGAGATCGATCTGGCCACAGCTTTCCCGCCCAGCGTGAGTAACTTCTCTTGCTGCCGAGGGTTGGAGACCGAGCGCGGTTTGCCTGGCGGCGAAATGCGTCGAGGAGAATTTTCGGAGATAGTGAGCTCGGCTGCCGGAGTCAGAAGATCGCCGGGCGAGTTGAGTCGCAAATTATGAAGCTAAAGATTCAAGAATATTCGACGCCACGATAATTGATGCCGGCGTCATCGGAGCAGCCACCGCCAGAGAGCTCGCAAAGTATAAGCTAAGAATTGCTATCGTCGAAGCGAATATTCAGCCGGCCGAAGAAACGTCGGCAGGGAATTCCGGCGTTGAAAGCGGCCAGCACGGTTTGACGAAATTTCACGGTGCATCTTGCCGCGATTGCATTCGGAGGACACATTGCAGTTGTATTTGGACCGCCAACCGGGGCGGGCCTTTGCACGGAGTATGAAAAAGCTCTTCCATGATCGGGTCGAAGCGGGTCGCTTGCTGGCGGCGGTTCTTGGCGGGTATGCCGATTGCGCGGGCCTTTTGGTCCTCGCGTTGCCGAGGGGTGGCGTGCCGGTGGGTTTTGAGGTCGCGAAGTCTCTCAAGGCTCCTTTGGACATCTTCGTTGTGCGCAAGTTGGGGCTTCCCGGGGACGAGGAACTGGCGATGGGCGCGATTGCGAGCGGCAATGTGCGCGTGCTCAATGACGAAGTCGTCCGCTCGTTCGGCGTCTCGAGCAGGGTGCTGGATGAGATCGCGGAAAAGGAGAGCGTCGAACTGAGGCGCCGCGAGCGCTTGTATCGCGGTGCCGCTCCCGAGCCGGATGCGACCGGCAAGACAATCCTTCTCGTCGACGACGGAATTGCGACTGGATCAACAATGCGGGCAGCCGTCGCCGCATTGCGGCAGCAGGGCCCGGCCCGAATCATCGTCGCGGTGCCGGTCGCGCCTCCGGCGACCTGCAGGGAGCTGAAAACGGAAGCCGACGACGTCATCACCGTCATCGAGCCGGAAAATTTTTACGCTGTCGGACAATGGTACGAGATCTTTGATCAGACGACCGACGGGCAGGTCGGTGAGCTATTTGAGCGCTCAAAGCGCAGGGAACTTGGATGAGTTGCGAACGGTTCGAAGGCGCTCTCCGGAAGGCTGCCGACGCCAAGGCTTCGAAGGCGAGGACTGCAGGAACCAGCCCGATTAGCGAGAAGCAGCTTCTCGCGTTCCTCCTCGATCGCCGCTCGTACTCGCCCCGTCCGAGGAGTGTCCGGCTGATCGAGACCCATGCTTCCTACGTTTGCCTGGCCGGACCTTACGTTTTCAAAGTGAAGAAACCGGTAAACTTGGGATTTCTCGATTTTTCGACGCTGGAAAAGCGCCGCTACTTTTCCGAACGCGAGATCTTCCTTAATCGGCGGCTCTGTGCCGATGTTCATCTGGGAGTTGTTCCGATCCGCTCGAGAGAGGGAAAACTGACGTTCGGCGCCGGAGGCGTGGTGGTCGAATATGCCGTTAAAATGCGGAAGCTTGATGGCCGCTATTTTCTCTCGCGGCTGTTGAAACGCAAAAAGGTCGGGCGTGGGGAGCTCGATCGCATCGTGTCAATCCTCCGGGCATTCTATCAATCTCAGGAGCCGTCGGATGAAATCGTCAGCTGGGGCCGCGTCGATCGGCTCAGAATTAGCACCCGCGAAAACTTCCGCCAGGCGAAGAACTTTGTGAGCACGACGATTTCAAGGCCCGCGTTCGAGACGATCCGCCTCGCCACCAACGCCTTTTACAGGCGTAATGCCTCCCTGCTGAAAAGCCGGGTGCGCGAGCGGCGGATTGGCGATTGTCACGGCGATCTGCACCTCGATCATGTTCACCTTACTCCCGCGCGCGTTTCGATCTACGATTGCATCGAGTTCAACGACCGTTTCCGATACATCGATCACGCCAACGATATCGCCTTTCTCGCAATGGACTTCGACTATCAGGGAAGACGCGACCTGTCGCGCTACCTGATGAAACGGATGGCTGGGGCACTGCGCGATCAAGGCATCCCGAAACTCATGGATTTCTACAAGTGTTACCGAGCCTTTGTGCGCGGCAAGGTTGAAAGTCTTCAGGGCGCGGGGATTTCTCTTGAGAGAGACCGGTCAAAGAGTCGCGCGAAGGCGCGGCGGTATTTCCAGCTTGCTTTGCAGTATGCGGTTTGCGGTTCTGAACCAATGGTTGCCATCATCATGGGGCGGGTTGGGTCTGGTAAGAGTACTCTGGCAGCCTCATTGGGACGGGAGTTAGGCTGGGAGGTAATCTCCTCGGATCGAATACGGAAGCGGATTGCCCGCGCTCCGCTTTATCAGCGCGGCGGAGCAGTCGCGCGTCGGCGACTTTACGCCGAAGCGATGGCCAAGAGGACGTATGAGGCTTTGGTCCGGCAGGCCACGAAGCGGGCTCTGGAGGGACACAGCTCGATTCTCGATGCGACGTTCGCCCGGCGTAACCATCGGGAAATGGTCAAACGCCGGTTGAAGGGCGAAGGGATTGCTTTTTGTTTTGTGCAGGCTCGGGCGCCGGATGCCATCGTGAAGGAACGGTTGGCGCAACGCGATGGAAAATCGCGGGAGATCTCCGATGCGCGCCTCGAGGATTTCGAAGAATTGAACCGATCCTATGAACCGCCAGTGGAATTCGCGGCGGGTGAGCTCGTGACCGTGAGCACGGCGAAGGCGCTTGAGTTCACGACCGCGGGTATCTTGAAAGCCCTGGCACAGCTTCGTAGTTGGGGACAGATCGCAGCCGGTGCGGAAAAATCGTCGGGAATGTGATACATCTTAGATCGAGTGGAAAAGACATCTGAAGATATTGCTGACGTTCGCAAAGATTATCGCTCCCAGCGATTGCGGCGCGGCGATCTTCACGCGGATCCTCTCTCACAGTTTTCGCTCTGGCTCAAAGACGCATTTCGCGCCGGCGTCATCGAACCCAATGCGATGAGCCTCGCGACGGCCTGGAAGGATGGCAGGCCCTCTGTTCGCACCGTCCTTCTGAAGGGCGTGGACGAGCGGGGATTCGTTTTCTTCACCAATCTCGAGAGTCGCAAGGCGCGGCAGCTCGCTGAAAATCCAAAGGCATCGGTGCTTTTTCCCTGGATTGGGCTCGAGCGCCAGGTGATCGCCACGGGTTCTGTCTCGAGGCTCCCTACCGTTGAAGTGCTGGACTACTTCGCAAAGCGTCCGCGCGAAAGCCAGCTCTCGGCCTGGGCGTCTCCGCAGAGCAGCAAGATTTCCTCGCGCAAGGTCCTCGAAATGGAATTGGAGCAATTGAAACGCAAGTTCGGCTCGGGGAAAGTGCCGCTCCCCTCATTCTGGGGTGGCTACCGGATGAAACCGGAGACGATTGAGTTCTGGCAGGGCGGCCCAAACCGGTTACACGATCGCTTCGAATATACCCGGCAGGCGGATGACTCGTGGGCGATTGAGCGCCTGGCTCCTTGAATTCACCGAGCAGGTGCACAGCGGCACGGGAGAGCCCCCAAACTAAGGGTTCCGGTCATCCAGCGCATGCGCACACTGCCGGACCGACTCGGAGATGGCGACTTCAAAAGGTTCGGAAGGTTCGAGCGTCCGCAGGCGATCTGGCAGCCGGCTCAGTTGGCTCGCGGTAAACTCGCGCAAAGCCGGCAGCGGACGAGGGTTGGCGAGGCGTTTGCCGTCGCGCATGACGGGGACCAACAAAGGCTCGGCTTCCTCGTTTTCATGAGAAAGCGTCAAGGTATCGCCGGCCATGCGGTCGAAGCGGTCGAGCCGGCGAAAAACCTGCTTGCGCCCCGGCCAACTCGCTTTTCCCTCGGAGCGCTTGCGGCGCGGCCGGTCCGCGTATTCCTGTAATTTGTACGCGCATTCGAGATATGGCGCATCGGACAGAGTATCCAGCCGGGTCCCGATCCCGAAACCATCGATGGGCGCCTTGTTGCCGACCAGCTCGCGCAAGCCGTATTCATCGATGTCGCCGCTGGCAAAAATGGTCACGTCGCGAAGGCCGGCCTCGTCGAGAATTCCGCGCACCTTGGCCGCATTGCGGCCGAGATCACCGCTGTCAATGCGCACACCATTGATCCTAACATCGCGCTCCTTCAATGTCGGCGCCAACTGCACGACTTTGGCTGCGGCGGCCTCGATGTCATAAGAATCGATCAGCAGAACGATGTCCCTCGAATTTGCATCGGCGAAATGTTCGAATGCTGTCATCTCGTCCTCGTGGGCCTGAATGAAGGAATGGGCCATAGTGCCGAAGAGCGGAATTCCGAAAAGCTTTCCGGCAAGCACGTTCGAAGTTCCCTGAAAACCGGCGAGGTAGCTCGCGCGCGCCGCCATGAGGGCTGCTTCCGCGCCATGAGCTCTGCGCAGGCCGAATTCCACCAGCAGCTTGCCCGGCGCGGCCAGCACCGAACGAACAGCTTTCGAGGCGATCGCGGTCTGGAAGTGGAGGAGATTGATCAGGCGCGTCTCGACGATTTGTGCCTCGGGCAGGGGCGCGGTCACCTGGAGAATCGGTTCCTCCGCGAAGAACACGGTGCCTTCGGGCATGGCATTAACGTTCCCGGTGAAACGCAGATCCTTGAGCCATCGCAGAAAATCCGGTTGGAAGCTTTGCGTTTGCGCCAGCCACTCGATGTCGTCCGCCGTGAATGCCGACTCTTCAAGGTAGGCAAGGGCCTGATCGAGTCCCGCGGCGACCAGAAAATTACGCTGGGCGGGAAGTCTGCGAACGAAGAACTCGAAAACCGCTGTCCCGTGCATTCCGTGCTGCCAGTACGCTTGCAGCATAGTGAGTTGGTACCTGTCGGTCAGCAGCGGGCCATAATCCGTGTTCACAATTGAACATCTTGCAATCTGATGGGTTTCGCGCCCAGCCGGATCATTTCCTGCTCTGCATTTCGGCTGTCGCTGGGATGCAGGTTCACGCCGCGGATTGCGTCGAGGAGGAGGAACGTGTTGAAGCCAAGGGCAAGCGCGTCCGTCACGGTGCTCAAGACGCAATAGTCGGTGGCAAGTCCTCCGACAAAGAGGCGGGACACGCCGGACGCTCGCAGGTCTGCTTCGAAATTCGTTGTGCCGAAGTCTGAGTAGTATTCGAGCTCGGGTGTGGTTGCCTTCGAGATAATTCTGGCCGGGGCGGTCAGTTTGAGTTCCGCCGAGAAAGCCGCGCCATCACTGCCGGCCACGCAGTGGGTGGGCCAGGGACCGCCGTAGTCCTTAAACGAGCAGTGATTGGGAGGGTGCCAATCACGCGTCATGAAGATCGGCAGCCGACGCTTTTCGAAGCCGGCGATGTAGTGGTTGAGGATCGGGAGGATCTCGTCGCTTTGCGAGACCGCCAGCGCGCCTCCCGGCAGAAAGTCGTTTTGCGCATCGACGACGACAAGGGCATCGCCTTGGCTCAACTCAATGGCGATTTGTTCGGAGCCGCTCATTGTGAAATCTCGCTCAGGTCTTATGGGAATGCCAGCGACTTGCGTTCAGCAATCGAGGGCAAAAGCCGTCTTCTGGAGATGACTTAGCGGCTTGCTGATACCTCAAAAGTGATCTATTCGTCTCTGCTCCGTCAAGGGCGGCGAAATTCGCGTCCCTGGCGTCGATTAAACCAAGAGCGAGGATCCATGTTGAAGCGTCGTTTCTTTGAGCGTGACCCGCTGAGTTGCGCGCGGGAACTAATCGGATGCACGCTGAAGTGGGGCCCGCTCAGCGGAATCGTGGTCGAAACGGAAGCCTATGATGTGGACGGCGACGAAGCGTGTCATACGGCCGTTCGCCCAAGTGCGAGGGTCTTTGTCACGAGTCACCGGGCCGGGGCAGCCTATGTTTACTTCAGCTATGGGGCGCACTGGATGCTGAACGTTCTCGTTAAGGGAAAGCGAATGGGTTTCGTGCTGATCCGCGCTCTGGAACCGGTCGAAGGCATCGAGCAAATGAAGAATTCGCGAGGAACGCGAGACCCGTTGAAGCTTTGCTCCGGCCCCGGAAAGCTTACGATGGCGCTCGGCGTCACCGGCGGACACCACGGCCGGGACTTGTGCGCGGATCCGGCGTTCTCCTTCTCCATGGGGCGAAGGAGTCAAGAAGTTGCGGCTTCGCCGCGCGTGGGCATTTCGCGCGCTGCCGGGCTTCCCTGGAGGTTTTATGCGGCCGGCAATCCGCATGTGAGCCGCTCCAACTTTATGAAGGTCGGGCGGGATGCGCATCCCGCCCGACCCCGAAACTGAGTTATTTGGACATTCCCACGCTGGGCGGCGGTGGTGGTGCCGCCTGCGACTTGCTTGCGCACGCTCCAAGGCTCAAACTGGCCGCCGCAAGTGCGAGTGCAGCGAAGACTTTGACGAGTTTCACGATAACTTCCCCTCCTTTCGTAGCAGGTTGCTGAGGGGGACTTTGGCAAAACCGAACCGTCTGACAACAACAACCTCAAAAAATCATGCTTCCTGCAGCCAATCGTATTCGATCGTCTTGAGTCGTTTTTCCTTTGAGCCGAGCCTGGGAACGCAGGAAATGAGCGCCTTGGTGTAGGGATGCTGCGGATTTCTAAGGACGCTTTCGGACTCGCCGTATTCCACGATCTCGCCGCGGAACATCACGGCGAGCCGATCGCAAAGGCCGGTGATAATCGCGATGTTGTGCGTGATGAGGATGAGGGCCATGCCGAACTCGCCGCGCAGGCGTTTCAACTCGTTCAAGATTTGTGCTTGAATCGTCACGTCGAGTGCGGTGGTGGGCTCGTCGGCAACCAGAAGAGCAGGCCTGCAGCTTAGTGCCATCGCGATCATCGCGCGCTGCTGCATGCCCCCGCTTAGCTGATGAGGGTAGTCCCGCATGCGCCGTTCCGGGTTAACGATGCCGACGGCGGTCAGGCATCGAACGATCTCGGCATCCACATCCTCAATCTCGGGGCGATGCAACTGGATGGCTTCGGCGATCTGACTGCGGATGGAGTAAACCGGATTCAGTGAAGTCGAGGGCTCCTGAAAGATGTAGGCGATGCCCCCGCCCCGGATGGCGCGCAGTCGTTGAAGGTTCATGCTGAGAACGTGTTCCCCTTGGAAGACGATGTCTCCTTGGACGATTTCTGCCGGAGGTTCGGGAAGAAGCCGGGTAAGGGAAAGCGCCGTCACGCTCTTGCCGCTTCCGCTCTCTCCCACAATGGCCAGCGACGCCCCTTCCTTGAGAGAAAAGGAGACGTTCTTGACGGCATCGACCAGCCCCTCGTCGGTGCGAAATCTGATGGAGAGCTGATGGATTTCGAGCAGGTTTGGCGTGGTCATTTCTTTTCTGAGCGGGTTTCGGACGCCTGGCGCAGGGCGTCACCGGCGAGATAGAACGAGAGAGCGGCGATGAAAATCGCCAACCCGGGGAAAACGATCAACCACCACGCGTCGAGGAGGTAGGTCTTCCCGTCGGTGATGATGTTGCCCCAGGTGGCCTGCGGAGGTTGGACGCCGAAACCCAGGAAGCTCAGGCTCGCCTCGGTAAGGATGGCCTCGGGGATGCCCAGGACGGCGGTGACAATGATTGGAGCGGCGGCGTTGGGCAAGATATGGCGGAAGATAATCAAGAGGTTCCGTTGACCGAGCGTTCGAGCCGCCTGGACGTATTCGCTTTCACGCAAGGTCAGGAACTCAGCACGCACCAGGCGGGCCGTTCCCGTCCAGCTTACGAGGCCGATCACCACAATGATATTGATGATATTTGGACCAAGCAAAGCGACGGCGGTGAGGATCAGAAAGAAGGTCGGAAAACAGAGGATGGCATCCACCACGCGCATGACGACATTGTCAACCCAACCGCCGAGGTAGCCGGAAATTGCGCCAACGGTCACGCCGATAAAAAGCGACACGGCCACCGCGATGAAACCGACGGTGAGCGAGATGTACGAACCGTTCAACATTCGCGAGAAAACGTCGCGTCCGAGATTGTCGGTGCCCAGCCAATGAGCGAGGCTCGGCGATTTGAGCTTGAGCGCGAGGTTTGTGGCGTTTGGATCCTGCGGGAAATAGTTGCCAGACCAGGCACAGAGCCCTGTGACCACAGCGATGACAAAGAATAAGCCAACGATCATCGCGGCGGCCAGGCCGACCGGGTTGCCGCGGAAGCGTCGCCAGACCCGGCGGCTCGGACTGGCCAGGATTCCCGCTTGAATCTCGACTGATGATGCTCGGAAGTCCGCGACCATTTTACTCGAGACGAACCCGGGGATCGACGACCGCGTAGAGGACGTCGGAAATAAGATTTCCAAGCAGCACGAGTGCCGCGACGATAAAATTCAGCGCCACCAGAGTCGGATAGTCCCGCTCGAGAACGGCCTCGTAGCCGAGCCGGCCGAGTCCCGGGTAAGCGAAAATGGTCTCGATGATGATCGAACCTCCGATCAGCCCGGGCAGGAGCCCGCCGATACCGGTAATCAGCGGGCGGATGGAATTGCGTAGCGCGTGTTTGTAGAAAACCGTTTGCTGAGCGAGACCCTTGGCGAACGCCGTTCGAATGTAATCCTCGCGCATCGTTTCGATCATGCTGGCCCGAATGAAACGCGACTGGGCGGCAACCCCTCCGATGGACAGCACGAGCGCGGGCAGGGCAACATGCCAGAATCGATCCAGCCAGAGCGTCAGGACGTTCGGGAAATCGATGCCATAGGTTTGCGTGCCAAGAATCGGCGCATTGGTAAATTTCACGAGGCCGATAACGATCAAGTCCGAAATCCAGAAACCCGGAAGTGCAATGAAAACGAAGGCCAGGATCGAGGTGAGCACATCGGGGAGTCTGCCGGCGTGTTTCGCGGCGTAGACGCCGAGCAGGAGACCGAAGGTCAGTGAGAGGAAGATCGCGAGAACATTGAGAGAGACCGTGGCGGGGAGGCGCTCGGCGATTCGTGTGAGGACAGGCCGGTCGTCCTTGATGCTTTTCAGACGCCCGCTGAAAAGGTCGCGCATGTTGAGCCAGTATTGCTCGTAGAGAGGCCGATCGAGATGGAACTTTTTCTTGAAGGCTTCCTTGACCTGCGGCGTGATCCTTGGGTTCAGCTCTCCCCAAGGATACGGGCTTCCGGGAGTGAGCGTAATGATGAAGAACGAGATGATGCTGATGAGGAAGAGCAGCACGACACTGATGAGGAGACGCCGAAGGATGAAGGTCAGCATGACGGAGAGCGAGGTCGTCTCATTTTGGCAGCAGGTCCCCGTATTCCGGCCGGTAAAACCAGTCCATGTAGTATCCCCAACCTGCCTTCGTCATCTCGACAGGGGTGTTGATCCATCCGCCCTGGCGGTCGGGGCGCCGGATGCGGTAGCTGTCCTTCCACATCACCGATGTTCCTTCGGGCACGTAAAGGAACAAGTAGGGTTGGTCGCGATACACCGTGCTCTGGATGAGGCCGGCGAGCTTGACGATTTTCTCACGGCTGTATTCCTCGCGGATACTTACGAGCAGTTTATCGACCTCGGGATTCTTATAGTCGACGACGTTTAGCTGCTCCGGGTTGTTTTGCGAGGAGTGCCAGATTTGGTACTGGTCGTAATCGGGGCCGAGCGCCCAACCCAGCACCATCGCGTCGAAATTTGCCTTGTTGATAAAGTTCTTCAAAAAAACGGCCCATTCGTAGAGCTCGATCCTCACTTCGATACCGAGCTTTTTGAGATCGTCCTGGACGAGCGTGGCGATGTCGCGGCGGATTTCGTTGCCATTGTTGGTGATGAGCGTGAATGAAAATCGCTGTCCGTCCTTCTCAAGAATTCCATCCTTCCCTGGCTTCCAACCGGCTTCGGCGAGAAGCTGTCGCGCTTTTTCGGGATCATACACGAAGGGTTGAATGTTCGGGTCGAAAAACCACATCTTTGGCGTAAAGATTCCGGTGCTTTGGACGCCATGGCCGTAGAGAATATATTTGACCATTTCGGGGACGTTGACGGCATGGGCCAAGGCCTGACGAACTCTCTCATCCTGGAAGATTTGGCGGCGGAGGTTCCAGCCGACATAGGTGTAGGAACTGCTTGGTGACGAAAAGAGATCGAAGCGCTTATCGTTCTCGAAATGTCCGACCGCCCACGGGTCGACACTCCAGAAATCCACTTGCCGGGTTTCGAAAGCCAGCCGGAGCGCGAGTTGGTCTGGAAGCACCCGGAAGACGATGGAATCGAGCCAGGGTCCCGGCGCGTCGAAGTAGTCCGGATTGCGAGTGACGCGGAGATACTCGTTCGTTTTCCACTCGTCGAAGCGAAATGGCCCCGTTCCCACCGGATTGCGGTTGAAGTTCACTGCCCACCAGTCCGGCGGTTTGTTTTCGAGGATGTGGGCGGGAAGTATTCCGATCATCCAGCTGCTCAGGGCCGGCGAATAGGGCCTGCGGTAGATGACGCGGACCGTGTGGGGGTCCGGCGTTTCGATGCGGAGAATGTAAAGAAAGTCCGGCTTACGCGGGGAGGCGGTGGCATCGTCCATGATGGCGCGATAGGTGAAGGCGACATCGCGCGATGTGAAGGGTTCGCCATCGTGCCAGCGGACGTCATCCCTGAGCGCAAAGACGACTCTTGGCTCGGCGAGGAATTGCTCGGCTTGGACGATTGCCGCCCGGGCCTTGAGATCGGGCTTGGTCGAGAGGAAGGCTTCGAGTTTCTTCAGGAAGTCGTCCGGATCACCTTCGATCGTCATCTCAAACGCCGTGGTTGATTCGATCCAATCACGGATGATCCGGGAGTCGTTCGACGCGCTGCGGAAGGCATCGAGGGTCTCCCTGGCCTTCTCCTGCAAATCGACGCGCACGAGATGAAGGGGGACCATGGTCGACGCGTCAAACAGGGAAACGATCTTTCGCGAATTGTCCATGCCTGGCTCGCCCAGTTCAAGGAGCAGGCGGCTGTCTTGAATACTCACAGAGTTCAATTTCCATTCCTGCCAGCGGTGGTTCTCAGCTTGCACCTTGAGCAGAGCGCTAAGCGTGGCGTTGGGATCCGAAAAGAAGACCGTCGTCGTTTGGCCTAACTTGAAGGATTTCGCGAGGTCGGTTGTGATTTCGAGATTCTGATCGTATTTGAGAAGTCCGTTGAAGATTACGGCCTGGACTTCGCTCGCCGCGGCATCGGCCTGCTGAATGGGGTTGAGGCTGGAGGGTTCGCCGAGGGTGCCGATGGACATCTCGTTCTTCTTTTTCGTCGAAAGCAGGGAAACGTTGATGAACGAAGCCGCGATCAGCGCGAGCAGCAACGTCGGAAGTCCGTAGACGAATAAGCGAATCACCGTGGCGCACGATAGCGAGACGCCCGCTTGACGCAACTGTTGTGGTGGGCCGCGCTGCGGAGAACCCAGACTTTTGCGATGGCTTATTGAAGCTGGGATGCTCCTTAGATTGCATTTTGCTCGCGGGAGGCCTCGGAGCCGCGCCAGCGAAGCGAAGGCTTCCCGCCGAGGGCAGAATTCGCCGGTTGTGCATGTCGCGCGGCTGTGCTTATCTGACTTGTTTGCACATGAACGTTGTTGTTGAAGCCCAACCGAATTGCCTCGTCACGCTGCGCGTCGAGCTGCCATCCGATCAAGTCTCCAAAGAGTGGTCGAACGTTGCGCGAGATTTTCAGCGCCAGGCACGGATTCCCGGCTATCGTCCGGGCAAGGCCCCGCAAGCGCTCGTGGAAAGCCGCTTTGCAAAAAAGATTAAGGAAGAACTCACCTCTAAGCTCCTGCGCGAAAGTCTCGACGAAGCCATTCGGGAAAACAATCTCCGGGTTCTTTCCGTCTCGCAGGTCGAGAACGTGGAAATTGCCGATGACCGAACCATGCGCTATCGCGCGACGGTGGTGACTGCGCCGGAGTTCGAACTGCCCGATTATTCCTTCATTTCTGCTGAGATCGGCAGGGAGGAGGTCACCGAGGAAAGCGTCGGACGCTGGCTGGCTCAGCTTCGCGAACCGCATGCAACCTACACGCCGGTCGAAGGCCGCTCGCTGGCGATGGGCGACTACGCGGTCCTCACCTACTCGGCGATCTTCGATGGGAGGCCGCTCGGCGAAGCGATCCCCGAAGCACCCGCGCAGCTTCAGGGCCGCCGTAACGCTTGGATTCTCATGGACGAAGGCACCCTGTTGCCTGGATTTTGCCGGGCGATTGCCGGGATGAGTGTCAACGAGGAGAGATCGTTTCCCCTCGATCTTCCCGAAGATTTTTCCGTTGCCAAGCTCGCGGGCAAGACGGTCGATTACTCAGTGGCGCTTCATGCCATCAATACGAAGAACCTCCCGGATCTCGATGATGCTCTTGCGGACAAGATCGAGGCTGGCGCCACGGCGGACCAGCTTGTGCAGAAGGTGCGGGGGCGCCTGGAGGGCCTCGCGGAGACCCAGTTTCAAAATGCGATACGGATGGCCGCCGTCAGATTTTTGCTCGAAAAGGTGGACTGTGAACTGCCGGCTCCGGTCGTTGAGAAGGAGATGACCGGCATTCTGCACGACATCGTCCGCGAGAATCAGGTTCGAGGAATCAGCGACGATGAAATCCGCAAGCACCAGGGCGAGCTTGTCGGAGCGGCCCAGCAGGGAGCCAAGGACCGTGTCCGTGGCAACTTCCTGCTTCTGCGGGTTGCGGAGAAGGAGAAGCTGGAGGTCTCCGAAGAGGACCTTTCGCGGCGCGTGATCGAAATGGCTGCGCGTTACCAAATCCCGGTCGGCAAGCTGGTGAAAGATCTTCAGCGCCGCGACGGAATTGGTCCTTTGCGCGAGCAGATCCTAATTGGCAAGGCCCTTGATTTGCTGGCGGCGAATGTTACGGTGCGCGAACCTTCCGGGCAGCCAGCCGCCACAGCATGATTTTTATGAAGAATTCGTATCTCGTCCCCACGGTCGTTGAGCAGACAAGTCGCGGAGAGCGCGCCTTCGACATTTATTCCCGGCTGCTGAAGGACCGGATCATCTTTATTGGCACTCCGATCGACGATCACGTGGCCAACCTGGTCGTCGCGCAAATGCTTTTTTTGCAGATGGAAGATGCCAAGAAGGACATCAACATCTATATCAACTCTCCGGGCGGTTCGGTCACGGCGGGGCTGGCGGTCTACGATACGATGCAGTTCGTGACTTGCGACGTGAACACCTACTGCATGGGCATCGCCGCCAGCATGGGCGCGGTGCTGCTCTGCGCGGGAACGAAGGGCAAGCGCTACGCGTTGCCTAACTCCGATATCATGATCCACCAGGTATCCGGCGGTGCGCAGGGCCAGGCCAGCGACGTGGAAAGGCAAGTTGAGTTTATGTTCAAACTCAAGAAGCGGCTGAACCAGATTCTTTCGATTCACACGGGCCGGCCCGTTGAGCAAGTGACCAGGGACGCGGATCGCGACTACTATATGAGCGCCGACGAGGCCAAGGAATATGGTCTCGTCGATGAAGTCGTGAAATCACGCAAGGAGCTTAAAGAGCTTCCCGTCGAGAAGCCTTCCGAGTAGACTATCTTCATGGCTCGAGCGAGCAACCTCACAATGTGCTCCTTCTGTGGCAAAAGCCACGCGGAGGTGCGCAAGCTGATCGCGGGCCCGGGCGTTTACATCTGTGACAGCTGCATCACCGTCTGCAAGGGGATCCTTGATAAGGAGCTCAACGACGAAGCGCGCAAACAGAAGACGGCGATCCGCGTGCCCAAGCCCGCGGAGATCATGCGCGAACTCGACCAGCACGTCATCGGACAGCAAAAGGCCAAGAAGGTCCTGGCGGTGGCCGTCCACAATCATTACAAACGCATCCTGCAGGATGGCGCGGCTTTCGACGCAACCGTTCAGCAACTCGGTCTGCTTGCCGACATCGAAATTGAGAAGAGCAATATCCTCTTGATCGGACCGACCGGGTCGGGGAAGACCCTTCTCGCGCGAACCTTGGCACGCATCCTGGACGTTCCGTTTTGCATCGCCGATGCGACCACGATCACGGAAGCCGGCTATGTCGGAGAGGATGTCGAGAACATTGTTCTGCGGCTTCTTCAGAATGCCGATTACGATGTCAAACGCACCGAGATGGGTATCGTTTACATCGACGAAATCGACAAGATCGGGCGCAAGACCGAGAATGTAAGTATCACCCGCGACGTGTCTGGAGAAGGCGTCCAGCAGGCGCTGCTGAAGATTCTCGAGGGCACGGTGTGCAATGTGCCGCCGCAGGGAGGCCGCAAACATCCGCACCAGGAATACATTCAGGTGAACACTGAGAGAATTCTCTTCGTCTGCGGCGGGGCATTTGTCGGTTTGGAAAAGATTGTCCAGCGCCGTCTGGGCGGGAAGACGATGGGCTTCCATGCCCGCGATCTTCGTGACCCGGACACGGTGGCGCGGGAAGCGATCCATTCGGTCGAACCGGAGGATCTGCTTAGTTTCGGGCTGATTCCGGAATTCATCGGCCGTCTGCCCGTCGTCAGCACCCTTGATGCGTTGTGCGAGGATGAGCTGCTGATGATTCTGACCGATCCGAAGAATGCCATGGTCAAGCAATACGCAAAACTCATGGCGATGGACGGCGTGGGTTTGACTTTTACCAAAGATGCTCTTCGCGCTTTGGCCGCCGAGGCCGTGCGCAAAGGAACCGGCGCGCGGGCTCTGCGCGCTCTGCTCGAACGCATCATGCTCGATGTGATGTTTGATTCACCGGGGCGCGATGATATCGCGGAAATTACGATCAATCGGGCGGTGGTCGAGGGAAAGCGAACCCCGCTCGTGCGTAAGCGACAAGACAAGGACGCCGCGTAAAGTCATGCCAGGAAGAATTTCGGCGCCCCTTGGCTTTGCCTATTTGTTTGAGCGTTTTCCCTCCTTCAGCCAGACCTTTTGCGTTCGGGAGGTGGAGGCGATGCACGGGAGGGGCCTTGAGTTTCCCGTGTTTTCCATTCGCAAGCCGGCCGGGGAGCCGTTACAGGATTACTTCTCGGATATTGGGCCCATCTATTTTCTGCCCGAGAAGTTCGATACGATTTTGGCTTCGGACACGAATTTTCGGCGATCCGCGCGCAGGGCGCTGGAGAGCCTGCGTTCTCTCTGGGGTTGTGAGGAACAGAAGCGGCGCATTTACGAGGCGCTCTGGCTCGGGCCAATGCTCCGGGAGGCCGGCATTCGCCATCTTCATGTGCACTTTGCCGGAAGCGCGGCCCGGACGGCATTTTGGCTGAACAGGCTTTTTGGCGTGGAATACAGCATCACCGCGCACGCCAACGACATTTTCCGCGACGAACCTCCGGAGCGTCTGGCTCAGATATTTGAGGCGGCCGCCCTGGTGGTGACAGTCAGCGAATTCAGCCTTCGGTATCTGCGCGCCAACTATCCCTCCCAGGCCGGAAAATTCTTTCGGGTCTTCAATGGCATCGAGGTCGAGCGCTTCCCGACAAGTTGTTTTCCCTGCGGCCGCCCCCTGATTCTCAGCGTGGGCCGCTACATCGCGAAGAAAGGCTTCTGCACGTTGGTGGAAGCTTGTTCGCGTCTTGAGGGCAGGGACTTCGAATGCCAAATCATTGGCAACGGCCCGCTCGAAGAGAGTTTGAAAGAACAGGCGGCTTTGCTGGGGGTGGAGAAGCGCGTCTCGATCACGGGTCCGAAAGCCGAAGGTGAAATCAAACGGCTGCTCGAAAACTCGCGCATGTTCGTTCTGTCCTGCACGCGGGCCGAGGACGGCGCGATGGACAATCTTCCCACGGTGATCATGGAGGCCATGGCGGCGGGCCTTCCTGTCGTATCCACCAGCGTGGCGGCGGTTTCCGAGATGATCGTCGATGGGGAAACCGGGTTTATCGTGCCCGAGAGAGATTCCTGCGCGCTCGCGGAAAGGATGGCCTGGCTGATGGACAATCCAGATCTCGCGCGCACGCTGGGCCTGAATGGGCGAGTTCGCTGCCGCGAGCTGTTCGATTTGGATAAAACGTCTGCGAGCCTTTGTGAAATTCTCACCGAACATGGCGCGCTTCCAAGCCACAGAGCGGACATTTACTCCTTTCGCCGAAACGCTGCCTGACCCGCTTCCCGGCGGTTGGCGGGGACCCGCTTCCCGCCCGCTGGAGATTGATGTCGGATGTCACCGGGGACGATTTCTTGTTGAAATGGCCGGCAAGTATCCCGCGGTGAACTTTCTTGGTGTCGAGCGGCAGCGTACGCGCGTCGAAAGCGCACAGAAAAAGATCTTCCGGCTCGGACTCGAAAATGCGGCGGTTGTTCACGGCGAAGGCGGGGAGACTCTTGGCCGACTTCCAGGAGCGTGCGCGGATTACGTTCACATTCTCTTTCCGGATCCGTGGCCGAAGCGGCGTCACAAGACACGGCGGATGGTGCAACTCGCATTCCTGCGCGAGGCCGGGCGAATCCTCAAATGCCGCGGATTTCTGCGTCTGATCACCGATGATCCAGACTATGCGCGCGCGATCGAGTTTCACGCGGCGTGTCTGGCTGGTTTTCGGCGCGAGATTTGTGACGGGCGCGAATATCCGGCGAGCGAGTTTCAGCTGAAGTTCCTCGCGGATTCGCGTCCTGTTTACGATCTGCTTCTTCGGCGGGTTGGGGCGAACGCCGGAAAGACACGTCGGGATTTCTTCAATTGATGACCTCGCGGTAGAAACCTTCCAGCTTTGCGACGGAGCGAGCCTGTTCGAATTTGTCGCGGACCGACTCGGCGGCGTTCCGCGAGAAGGTTTGATAGATCGCGGGATTGTCGGCGATCTCCAGAAGAGCGGCGGCAAGCGCACCGCTGTCGCGTTCGGGAACGAGAAGGCCATCGCGTCCGGATTGCACAGCTTCGGGAATTCCGCCATGCCGGGTGGCCACCACCGGAAGACCGCTGGCCATGGCCTCGAGCATCGAATTGGGAACGCCCTCCTGATCGCCAGCCTTCGTGGTCTGGCTTGGATGCAGGAACAGATGGGCCGAGCGGTAGGCGGCCGCGAGGTCGTTCTGCCCGAGGAAGCCAGGATAGTAAACCGCCTCGGAAAGGCCGAGACGCTGAGTAATTTCTTTGAGCCGGTTCGTGAGCGGACCCTCACCCGCCAGAACGAGCTCGGCGGCAGGGTATTTGCTCCGGAATTCGGCGAAGGCCTGCAGGGTAACGTCCAAGCCCTTCTTTTCGATGAATCGCGAAGCTTGGATCATCCGCCATCCACCGTCGGCGGGAAGAGAACGAGCGAAGTATGGAAATCCTTCCATTGGCACTCCCGTACGATTGATACGGATTTTTCCGGCCTCGCAGCCCAGTTCCACGAGCCGCGCGGCGAGCGACTCACTCCGCGCGAGAACGAGAGGCAACGTCTCCAGGAGTTCTCGCAGCCTGTCGTTGTAGCCGGGTTCCTCGTCGCGCAGCATGATGTCCATGCCATGAAAGGAAACGAGCGCGGGTTTGGGCCAGTTTCGCACGAACGGCAACAGGTGAACGCCCGTGTGGCCGAAGTAAACGTGCAGCAAGTCGGCATGGCGGCGGCTCAAAACGCTGTCGAGCTGGTCATATTCTCCGCGATAAAAGACCGGTTCCAGGCGCTGGATGTATTTCTTATGGAAACGTGAGAGAAAATTGATCCGCGGGCGTGGAAGAACCTCGACGTCGTGAAAGGGAAAGACCTCGGCGTTCTCGCGGGACTTGGTCATGACGAAAGTCTGAAACTCCCGAAATCCGGTCACCTGTCTATAAATATGCCGCATCTCGCGCTTGAGGAAAGTGTTGCAGTAGCTGGCGACGATTGGCTGAGGCATGAAGTCTTTCAGCAAATCGCCGTCCGATGTGTTCGCCAAGCCGATTTTGTGAGTCATTTGGAAGCTTTCATGGTTTAATGGTGGGTGAACTTCGCGTCCGGAGGCGCAGCGCCCGCTCCAAGAGATCAGCCCGAGCCATCGCGCGGGCTCGCGGATGGCGATGAAGCCCAGGATGATATTTCGCTGATGCTTCGCGTTAAGGCGGGCGACCTCGAGGCCTTCGAAGTGCTGGTGGAGCGGCATCAGCACAGCGTGGTGGGCACCGCGGCGAAGATGCTGGGCTGCGCGGCGGACGCGGAGGACATTGGGCAGCAGGTGTTCGTCCGTGTCTGGAAATCCGCCGCGCGCTATGAACCGACTGCAAAATTCACGACCTGGCTCATGACCATCACGCGCAATCTCGTCTTCAACGAGATGCGCCGCAGGCGGCGGACACATTTGATGCCGATGGAAACCGATCAGGATGCGGCCGGGCATCAGCAATACGCCGACCCCGACGCGCCCGCGCCCAGCGAAAGGTTGATTGACGCAGAATTGCAGGAGGCGATTGACGCGGCCATCGCGGGTCTCCCGGAGAACCAGCGGACGGCCATCGTGCTGCGGCGTTATGAGGGAATGCCCTACGAGGAAATCGCAAAAGTGCTCAGGACCAGTGTGCCGGCAGTGAAGAGCATTATTTTTCGCGCTCGTTCGGCCCTGAAGGAGAGCCTTATGAGATATCTGTAGCGAAATTGTCGGCTTGTGGGTGAGAGCCCCATTTCCGACAGTCCAAACGATATGGGTGGTTTTCGGAAAGTCGGCCTCATCACGTGCACGGCGCTGGCGCTGGCAAACATGATCGGGACGGGCGTCTTTACGAGCCTTGGCTTCCAAGTGCAGGCGATTCCCTCGCCCTTTCTGGTGTTGCTGGTTTGGGCGGTTGGCGGGATCGTGGCCCTCTGTGGGGCGCTGAGCTATGCGGAATTGGCGGCAGCGCTGCCGCGGTCAGGGGGCGAATACAACTTCCTTTCGGCGATCTATCATCCGGCCATAGGCTTCATGGGCGGCTTCGTCTCCGTGACAGTCGGTTTTTCCGCGCCGATTGCGCTTTCCGCGATGGCGCTTGGCAAGTATATGGCCGCAGCGCTTCCCGGCATCCCCGCCGCGTGGGTTTCTGTCGTCGCGGTCGTGATTCTCGCGGCGGTGCATTCGCTCACGGTGCGGGCGAGCGGGAATTTTCAGGTCGTGATCACCACTTTGAAGGTCGGGTTGATCGCCGCCTTTGTTGGCCTGGGATTTCTGCTGGGCGGTCCTCCGGCATTTGCGCCTCATCAGGGAGACTTCGGGCTGATCTTTAGCGGACCGTTCGCGGTCTCGTTGATGTTCGTCTTGTATTCCTACTCGGGATGGAATGCGGCGGCGTATATCATCGGCGAGGTGCGCGTGCCGCAGCGCACGGTGCCTGGAGCGCTGCTGGTGGCCACAGTGGTCGTTACGATTCTCTATGTGCTGCTGAATGCAGTCTTTCTCATGAGCGGACCGATGGACGCCTTTTCAGGAAAGATCGAGGTGGGAGAGATCGCTGCTCGAAACCTGCTTGGCGAGCAGGGGGGGCGTGTGATGGCGGGGTTGATCGCCGGAGGTTTGATTTCTTCCGTCAGCGCGATGACCTGGGCGGGCCCGCGCGTCGCTCAGGCGGTTGGGCAGGACTATCCCGCCTTACGGTTCTTTGCGAGGACCTCCTCTGGGGGTGTGCCGCGCATGGCGATCGGTGTGCAGACCCTGCTCGTGCTGCTAATGCTCGCCACATCGACGTTTGAAACCGTGCTGGTCTACGCCCAGTTTTCCATCCTTGCGTGCAGTTTCCTGACTGTTCTGGGCGTTCTGGTCTTGCGCCGGCGCCGGCCAAATCTCCCAAGGCCGTTTCGCTGTTTCGGGTATCCGCTGACCCCCATCGTCTTCCTGGCCTTGAACCTTTTCGCCATGGTTTATAGCGCGATCGACAGGCCCGAACAAGCCTTGGCGGGCCTGGTGACGCTGCTACTGGGAATCGGACTGTATTTCCTCGCGCGCGGAGGCAGGATACGTGAATGAAAACGTCTCTTCTTGTCGCGACGATTTTTCTCGGGGCGACGCTCCTGCTTTCTGCGCAGGAGGTGCGTCGCGCGATGCCCGCGCAGTCCGCCGCCCCGGACGACGTGGCCAAATTCCTGGCGGGGGTGCCTCTGCCGCCCGCGTCGCCACTTTCCGCCATGCAGAAGTCTCCGGACTACTCCGGGCACGTGGCGAATCTCGCCCGCCTTTCTCAGCGCTACGACAAGACCTATTTCGCTAAGATGCGGGCATGGAGTGCGGCGGAGCTCGCCTCCCGGATCCCGATGAATCTTCCGGTCTACTATTTCTTCGCGGGACCCGATGCCGTGAGCGCGCTGGCGCTTTACCCGGATGCGCCGGTCTATCTTCTCGGCGGATTGGAATCGGTGGGCTCAATTCCCGCGCCGAACACGCTGGCGCCGCAGGCCGTCGCAGAGGGTTTGGAGAACTTGCGAAAATCGGCGGAAGTCGTCCTTTCTTACGGGCATTTTATCACCAAGGATATGAAAGCCGAACTGGATCGCACGGTTTTTCGCGGCGTGCTGCCTTTGATCTACATGTTCATTACGCTTACGGGCGGCGAGATTTTGTCTGCCAGATACGTCGGCGTGGCCGGCAATGGAACGCTCCAGGAATACGGGAACTCCTATTCTGGTTCGCGCGGCGTGTTGCCAGGAGTTCGAATCGACTTTCGGCGCGAGGGTCGCGCGGGCATTCAGACCATCTACTATGTTCAAGCAAACGTGGCCGATGATGCCCTGAAATCCAATCCCGCGATCCTGGCATGGGCGGGGCGCTTCGGCGCAGGGAATGTGTATCTCAAGGCCGCTTCCTACCTGCTCCACGAGTCCTATTTTTCACGAATTCGTTCTTTCCTTCTCAATCAGGCCGCCTCGATTCTGCAGGACGATTCGGGGATTCCGTTTCGGTTTTTCCGGGACGGCGGCTGGCGCTTCTGGCTCTTTGGCACGTATTCGGGGACGCTGGACATCTTCGCGAAGCACTATCAGAGCGATCTTCAGGCGGCGTTCGCGGCGCCGGGCGCTGCCGTCTCCCTGCCATTTGGAACCGGCTACAAGTGGAGACCTGGCGAGTCCAACCTGCTTCTGGCCGTCAAACAACGTGCCCCAAGCCCGGAGAAGGCTGCTCAGCAATAGCGAGCACGAACCAGCAGGGATGGCCATTTTCATCGTCGCTCTTGGCGCTCGCGACAGACCTGGCGTAGTTTAACGGATGCATTTCAACCGATGCTCGCCGCGCGCGGCGAATGCGAACCCGGAAGACAAACCATGATGAGCGGACAACCTTCTCTAGCCGAATACCTCGTAATTTCCCGCGGCCAGTGGGACGAAAACCTTTCGAGGGAAGAGATCCAGAACGCAATCGATCAGTTCTACGTCTGGCTCGATCGATTGGTTGATGAGGGGAAAATGAAACGCGGGCAACGGCTCACCTATGAAGGTAAGACGGTTGCGGGGAAGAATGTGATCACGGACGGCCCTTTCGGCGAATCCAAGGAAGTGGTCGCGGGCTACTGGTTCATTCTCGCCAACAACCTTGACGAAGCCGCGCAGATCGCCCGAGGCAACCCATGCCTGGAATGCGGCATTTTCTGCGAACTCAGGCCCATCGACCCGCAACACGCAACCCCGGACAACACCCGCCCGTCCTGACCATCACCGTCGAGAATCGAACCACTAACGGTCGTCGAGAATTGCCCGGTCTGCCCGGCTGCTATCGGAAGAATGCGCGAAGGAAGTCCGGATCCCGAAATCCGCTCCCGTGCCCAAGACGAACGATGATAAGGTCTCGCGACTTCGAAATGTAAACGCGTTGACCATGAGAGCCGACCATCGCAACCAGGTCGGACGGCGCGTTCTTTGACAGACAGGAACGGGCCCAGGCGGGCCGCTGGGCCGAAATGGCTTCTTCGACGTCGCATTCGACGGCGTCCTTTTCCGGCGCGCGCCGGTTCAGCCAAAAACCGAGGCCGTACATGGGATTGGCCGAAGACCCGGTCGATGCCGTGCGAATCAAAGAGGCGGGAACCCGCGACAAGATTTGGTTCCAGCCCTGGCGTCGAACCACTTGTCCGGCAGCCAGAAGGTCGCGGGCGGAAAGTTGTGCTCCTGCCGAAAAAAAGGGATTGCCGAGCCGATCTCGTCTCCAACCGCCCGGCTTGATTCCGAGGGGACCGAACAGCGCCCGGTCGATCCAGACAAGTGGTGATCGGGCAAGCTTCCGCGCCATGAGAGCTTCCAGAGCTTCATAGTGCGAAGGCCCATAGGCGAATGCCTCACCCGGAGTCGAAACGACTGGAAGCTTGAGGGCGGCCTTGTCTTTGTTGCGAAGGCCCGTGGAATAGATCTCCTTGAATCCGGCGGAGAGACCGGACGTTTGGTTGAGCAGATCCCGGACGGTAATGAGGCGCTTTTGAGGGTCGTTTCGCCATTCGGTCAAGGTAAGGCTCACGGGCTCGTCTAGCCTCACGACGTTGCGGCTTATGGCCGCGAAGGTTCCCAGCGCGCAAAGGCTCTTGGTGATGCTGTAGACGTTTTCGGTTTTTCCCCGCGACCCTCCGGCGCGATAGCGTTCCATTTGCAGCCGGCCATCCTGCCAGACGAGAAGAGCGCGTTCGCCACGCCCTGCCGAATAGCGTGCAGCGTCTTCAGTGCTGGAGAAGGCCTGCATGCAGAAGGAAACGAGAAGCACGACAAACGCGCCACCCGTGATCCCTAAGCGCGAGGCGGCGATGATTTCGATGCGCATGTCGATAGCGGGTGTTCGTTTTGCATGAAAATGCAAGTCTGAAAGAAGATTGGAGAGCTTTGGCGTTCGTTTCCTGTGACCAGCATAGGCCAGACCAAGCTCCGAATTTTCGGAGTTGCTTTTAGGTTGGCGCGCAGCCATAGTTTCGTACACAGATCACACCATGAGCGCAATACTTACCGCAGCGAACCAACTGGATCAGCTTAAGCAATTTACGACCGTCGTCGCGGATACGGGCGATTTCGAATCGATCCGAAAATATGCGCCGCAAGACGCCACGACAAATCCGACCTTGATTTTCAAGGCGGTTCAACTCGCGGATTACAAACCCCTTCTGGATAAGGCCATTGCCGACAACAAAGCCTCGTCGCTGAGTGGTCCTGCTCTCCACAAGAAGATCATAGACGATCTCTTGATTGCATTTGGATTGGAGATCCTCGAAATCGTTCCGGGCCGTGTCTCCACCGAAGTTGATGCCCGTTTGTCTTTCGATACGGAGGCGACCGTTCAGAAGGCACGCTATCTCATCGGTCTTTACGAAAAGGCGGGCATTCCGCGCGAGCGCGTTCTCATTAAGATCGCCTCGACTTGGGAGGGGGCCCGTGCCGCTGAGGTCTGCGAGAAGGAAGGCATTCACTGCAACCTGACGCTTATGTTTTCGCTGGCACAGGCCATCGCATGCACCGAAGCGGGGGTTACGCTCATTTCGCCCTTTGTGGGCCGAATCTACGACTATTACAAAAAGACCACCGGCAAGGAGTATGTGGGCGCCGAAGATCCGGGCGTACAGTCGGTGAACAAGATCTACACCTACTACAAGAAGTTCGGCTATAAGACTCAAGTGATGGGGGCGAGCTTCCGCAACGTCGGTGAGATCCTTGAACTGGCCGGTTGCGATCTGCTGACGATCAGTCCGGATCTGCTTGCCAAATTGCAGGAGTCAGATGGGCAAGTGACCAGGAAGCTGAGTCCCGAGGCGGCAAAAGCAGCAGACGTTGAGCGCATTGAAGTGACCGAAAAGGTATTTCGCTGGCTTCTGAACGAAGAGCCGATGGCGACTGACAAGCTTGCTGAAGGCATTCGCAACTTTGCTGCGGATATCGTGCGTCTCGAAGCGATGATTGCCAAAGCCTTCTAAGCGTGTTCAAGGCTCTCTTTGCCGCAATCATTCTCTGTACGTTTGCTTCGCGCGTCAGTGCGACGACGGCAGCTGTCAATCACCCTGGTTCCCTGCCGATCCTGCTTGGCACAGACAAGGTCCGCTCAGTATTGAAGCTGGACTCATTGCAGCGCGCATTGCTCGATTCACTGCGCGACGAGTACAAGTCGGTCTCGCGCAAGCTGGCGAATCCGATGCCGGTGACCGCGCAGGAGCGCGCTGCTGCTGAGTCAAAGCTTCTTCGACTCAATGAGCGATTTAACAAGCGAGCTCTATCGGTTCTCAACGAGGGCCAACGCGAGACGTTATCAGAAATTGAAGGCAATGTTCTCGGCGCAACCATGGTTTATGCGCCAAGCATGCAGGCAAAGCTTGGATTGACCGAGCAGCAGAAGCGCCAGCTCGAGGACATCCGAAAGAGGGGCATTGCGTATGTGGGGAAGATCAACCGCAAATTTGAGGAAGGGAAGATTAGCCAACAACATCGCCTTCAGTTGCTGAGGAACCGACGGGTCGCGCAGCACGCTGAGATCCTCGCGGTGTTGACGTCCGAACAGCGCAGCGCCATTCTCGCCTTGGGGGGCAAGAAGCTCGCCAGCTGAGCGCTTTCGGCATCGGCTCGTGATAACGAGTCGAATTCCTCCCGTGCGATTGAAGCGCCGGGGCGTCAAGAATTCCGGTCGGGCGGCGGGCTCTTTGAGCCCATTAAAAGCCGGGCCGGAAACGTTTGAGTTGCAAGGTCAAGCATTTTCCGCATGAAGTGCGGGATTGCATAATGAAGATCTATCTGGATGGCGAGTTTTACGAGAAAGAAGACGCAAAGATCTCAGTCTTTGATCATGGTCTGCTCTACGGCGACGGCGTGTTTGAGGGCATCCGCTTCTATCACGGAAAGGTCTTCCGGCTGATCGAGCATATCGACCGGCTTTACGATTCCGCCAAGGCCATTTGCCTGCAAATTCCCCATGGGAAGTCTGCGCTGATGGACGCTGTCCTGGAGACCATTCGCAGGAACGAGCTTCATGATGGTTACGTGCGCCTTGTCGTGACGCGCGGCAGCGGCGATCTGGGATTGAATCCAGCATTGTGCCCGCGAGCCACTGTCTTCATCATTGCCTCCAAGATCACCCTTTATCCGGAACAGATGTATCGAGACGGCCTGCATGTTGTGACTTGCGCGACGCGGCGCATCCCGCATGGGGCGTTGAGCCCAATGGTCAAGTCTCTCAATTACCTCAACAACGTGCTCGCGAAGATTGAAGCCCAGCAGGCGGGCGCGGGCGAAGGACTGATGCTTAATGAGCAAGGTTTCGTGGCAGAATGCACGGGAGACAATATTTTCACGGTGAAGGATGGAGAGATCTTCACCCCGCCGATTTCCTCCGGAGCGCTCGCCGGAATTACTCGGAAGGTCGCTTTCGAAATGGCGGCGGAACTTGGCATCCCCATTAGCGAACCGCAGATGACGCGATACGATGTTTTTACTGCCGACGAGTGTTTTCTAACGGGCACAGCGGCCGAAGTGATTCCGGTGGTGAAGCTCGACAGCCGTGTGATC
Source organism: uncultured Verrucomicrobiae bacterium (assembly GCA_963731945.1). GTDB lineage: Bacteria > Verrucomicrobiota > Verrucomicrobiia > Chthoniobacterales > Terrimicrobiaceae > DASTFP01. The sequence goes on from CAVSXN010000016.1 coordinate 575,118, forward strand.
GGAGACGGAGCACCGGGACCGGTCACACGCAGCCTGATCGCCCGGTTCCATCAGTTGACAGAGACGACAGGGACAGCGATTTATTGAGTGGTATGCAATGTGATGTTTGCCAACAAAAGGAGGCGACGGTTTTCCTGACGCAGATTGTCGGCGGCAAGATGCAGAAGGTGAACCTCTGCGAGGCCTGCTCGAAAGAGAAGGGCGTGAATGACCCGACGGGATTCGCGCTTGCCGACCTCTTGCTTGGAATGGGTGCGGCTCAGGATATTGAGCGCTCCCCAAGCGGCATTACCTGCCCGGTTTGCGGCTTTACTCAGGCGGACTTCAAGAAGACGGGTCGCCTGGGCTGCAGCGCATGCTATGACGTTTTCGGCGAGAGCCTCGAAGCGATGTTGAAAAACATGCACAAGGGCTCCGAGCACGTCGGCAAGGCTCCGGCCAGCCTCTTAAAGAATCGCCAGCTGGATGCGCAGATCAAGAACCTTCAATCCAGTCTTGAGAGGGCCGTGGCCGAGGAGGAGTATGAAAAAGCGGCGGACCTTCGAGATCAGATCCGTCGAATCGAATCCGGCCAGCGGGTATGAAGATCTCCAAGATTATCGCCAATACGGGTGAATGGCTCAGCGGAGACGGTCCCCACCGGCAGATCGTCGTGACCAGCCGGGTGCGCCTGGCGCGCAACATCAAGGGGAAGCCGTTTCCAGGCTGGGCCAAGAAAGCGGAACGCATCGAGGTGCTGAAGACCACGAAGGCTGCCGTCATGCAGTTGCCGGCGATGGACGACGCGTTTTCGGAGAATCTGGAAGCTCTTTCTCCCTTGGAGAAGCAGGTTCTTGTCGAAAGACATCTGATCAGCCGCGAACACGCGGCCAAGGGCGTCGGCAGCGCGGTGGTAATGAATGCCCCGCAAAGTCTGAGCTTTATGATCAACGAGGAGGATCATCTGCGGATGCAAGCCATCTGCTGCGGACTCCAGTTGGGAAAAGTTTTCGCCATGATTAACCAGGCGGACAGCGAACTGGAACCCCTGCTCGATTTTGCCTTTCATTCGAAGCTTGGCTATCTCACCGCGTGCCCGACGAACGTCGGCACCGGAATGCGGGCATCGGCAATGCTCCATTTGCCCGGGCTGGTCATGAGTGATCAAATGAACAAGATCATCAACTCGGTCAATAAGATCGGACTCGCCGTGCGCGGTCTGCATGGGGAAGGCACCGAGGCGATGGGAAATCTTTTTCAAGTTTCCAATCAAATTACGCTCGGTGAGGCGGAGGACGAAATCATCGAGCGGCTCAAGAAGGTCATAGAAACCATTATTGAGCACGAACAAAACGCCCGCCTGCTGTTGCTCCAGCGCAAGCCGGTTGCGCTTCTCGATCAGATCGGGCGCGGCTACGGCGTGCTCTCGCACGCGCATTCAATCAGTTCTAAGGAAGCTCTCAATCAGCTTTCCGTCATTAAGCTTGGCATCGACCTCGGTCTTTTTCCCGAAGCTCACCGCTTTCCGGTCGATGAGCTATTCATCGAAACCCAGCCGGCGCATCTTCAGAAAGGCGCTCAGGCTCAAAAAATGTCGGCTGAGGAAAGGGACGCCTTGCGCGCCACCTTGATTCGCGCCAAACTAAAGGGCGTTCCTGAGCCGGATACTGCAAAGATTACGATAAAACCCTCGGGATCGCAGGAAAATGATGAATAACTTCACACCTCGCGCGCAACAAGTCCTTGCTCTTGCCCGCAAGGAAGCGGACCGCTTCAACCACAATTATGTCGGGACCGAGCATCTGCTTCTTGGTCTCATCAAGCTGGGACAGGGTGTCGCGGTCAACGTCCTTCAAAAGATGGGGCTCGACCTTGAAACGGTGCGCATGGAGGTTGAGAAACAGGTGGGTTCGGGCCCGGAAACCAAAATGGTGGGGAACATTCCCTACACGCCCCGCGTGAAGAAGGTGCTGGCCCTTGCCGGCAAGGAGGCCAAGGCGCTGCAGCATTCTTATGTGGGCACGGAGCATATTCTGCTGGGTCTGCTGCGCGAGGGCGAGGGCGTGGCCGCGCGTGTCCTGAAGAGTCTTGAGATCGACATCGAACGCACGCGTAACGAAATCCTCAAGGAACTCGATCCGAACTTCGCTCCCCAGGAAGAAAGCGAAGGCGTGCCTGCCGAAGCCGGAGGAAAGAAGGATTCGAAGACCCCGGCATTGCGCGCCTTCGGACGCGACCTCACGGAACTCGCCAAGAAAAATGAGCTGGATCCCGTCATTGGGCGCGCCGACGAGATCGAACGCGTGATCCAGATTCTTTGCCGCCGGACCAAGAACAATCCGGTGTTGATTGGTGAGGCTGGCGTGGGCAAGACCGCCATCGCCGAAGGCCTCGCGCAGGAGATCGTCGCCGGCAAGGTGCCCGAACTCCTCCGCGATAAGAAGGTGATTACCCTCGATCTGGCGCTGATGGTCGCGGGGACAAAGTACCGCGGCCAGTTTGAGGAGCGCATCAAGGCGGTGATGGATGAAATCCGCCGCACGAAGAACGTGATTCTTTTTATCGACGAGCTTCATACGATCGTCGGCGCCGGCTCGGCTGAGGGCGCGATGGACGCCTCGAATATCATTAAACCCGCTCTCTCCCGCGGGGAGTTGCAATGCATCGGAGCGACAACGCTCAATGAATACCGCAAATACATAGAGAAGGACGCTGCTCTCGAGCGTCGCTTCCAGACTGTCAAGGTGGAGGCGCCGAGCGTTGACGAGACCATTCTCATCCTCAAGGGAATTCGCCATAAGTATGAGGCCCATCACAAGGCGAGGATTGTCGATGAGGCCCTTGAAGCTGCGGCCAAGCTCTCCGACCGCTACCTCACCGGACGCTTCCTGCCCGACAAGGCCATCGATGTGATGGACGAGGCGGGATCGCGCGCGCGCATCGCGGCCATGACGCGCCCGCCGGACGTGAAGAACATCGAGGCCCAGATTGAGCAAATCCGTGTCGACAAAGAGGCGGCAATCAAAGCGCAAGATTTCGAGAAGGCGGCTGCCCTGCGCGACAGCGAGAAACAGGCAAAAGACCATCTCGATACGATCCTCTCGGAATGGCGCATCAATAAGGAAGAGAAGGAGGTCGTCGTCACTGAAGACGAAATCATGCACGTCGTCTCGAAGTGGACGGGGGTTCCGCTGTCCCGGATGGAGCAGCAGGAGACGCAAAAACTTCTCGCGATGGAAAGCGAGCTCAAGGGCAAGGTGATCGGCCAGGACGAAGCGGTCATCGCCATCAGCAAAGCGCTCCGCCGCTCGCGCGCCGACCTCAAAGATCCCCGCAGGCCGATCGGTTCCTTTGTTTTCCTTGGCCCGACCGGCGTGGGAAAGACCTTCCTGGCCAGGACGCTCGCGGAGTTCATGTTTGGGGACGCCGACGCCCTCATCCAGATCGACATGTCCGAGTACATGGAAAAATTCACCGCGTCTCGCCTCATCGGTTCTCCGCCGGGCTATGTGGGTTATGAAGAGGGCGGCCAGCTTTCCGAGGCGGTTCGGAGACGGCCCTACTCGGTTGTGCTCTTCGATGAGATTGAGAAAGCGCACCCGGATGTGATGCACTTGCTGCTGCAGATTCTTGAGGAAGGAAAAATTACCGACTCGCTTGGCCGGAAGATCGATTTTCGCAACACGATCATCATCATGACCTCCAATGTTGGCGCGGATTTGATTCGCAGGCAGACCACCCTCGGCTTTGGCGCTCCCAAATTGGACGATAACTATGACGTGATGCGGGACAAGATCCTCGAGGAGACCAAGCGAATCTTCAAGCCCGAGTTCCTAAACCGGCTCGACGACACAATCGTCTTTCACACGCTGACCAAGCCGGATCTCATTCAGATTGTCGATTTGGAAGTGGCCAAGGTGATCCAACGCATCAAGGCAAAGAATATTCTTCTTATCCTCGAGGAATCCGCAAAGGATTTTCTCATCGAGAAGGGATACGATCCGCAGTATGGCGCCCGCCCAATGCGCCGCGCGGTGGAACGCTATCTCGAGGATCCGCTGGCCGAGGAAATGCTTCGCGGGAATATCAAGACCCATGAGAATATTCATGTGAAGCGCGACGGCGAAAAACTAGCTTTCGTCAGCCAGCCCTCGGTCTCCCAGCCCACGATCGCCAACATCTCCTAGGCTCGATCGGCTTGCCCTTCTGTTGGCTGTGGTGCTTTCTGCTGGCGCCTTCCCGTGCGCGGCTTCCTCAAAAGCACCGCGGCGATCAGGAGAACGAATCGAACCAAGAGCGCCAAAAAATCAGTTCTCGGTCGCGCAGCGCTCCGGAATTCTTCTTCGGAACTTCCTGTAGGAGGGTGGATGCCGAGCACTTGCAGACAGATTTGTAAAGATGACGATGCGTTTTGAATGAGGAATGCGAGCGAAACAGAGCGCGGGCGTACTGATGTATAGGCGGAGGGCGGGCGGGCTCGAGGTGCTCCTGGTCCATCCAGGCGGCCCATTTTGGAAAAAGAGAGACGAGGGTGCCTGGAGCATTCCCAAGGGCGAAGCCGAGGAAGGCGAAGATTTTCTGACCGCGGCGGCGCGCGAGTTTCGCGAGGAAATCGGCCTCGCTGTAAAGGGAAATCTCGTCGATCTCGGTTGGGTAAAGCAGAAGGGCGGCAAGATCGTTTACGCTTGGGCGATCGAGGCCGAACCAGATCAGACGATCTCGTTGACGAGCAATCTGTTTGAAATGGAGTGGCCACCGCACTCGGGAAAAACCCGGCCCTTTCCAGAGATCGATCGGGCGGAGTTCTTCTCTCTGGCCGAAGCAGAAAAGAAAATCAATGAGAGCCAGAGGGTGTTTCTGGGGCGATTGCGCGAGAAATTTGGCTGTTGAGTTGGAAGCCTTTTCAATTCGCTGCAAACCGCCTAGATTTTGCCCGTGAGCAACCAACCAGCCTCTCTTTCCCCGACGAAAACTCATCGCGTCGAAACGGACACGATGGGTCCCATCCACGTTCCCCATGACCGCTACTGGGGAGCGCAGACTGCCCGGTCGCTGATCCACTTCGACATTGGCAACGACGTTAAGCCGCCGGAGTTGATCCGCGCTCTTGGCGTTCTCAAGAAGGCATGCGCGCTGGCGAATCGCGATCTTGGCAAGCTCTTAGAAGAAAAGTGCCAACTAATTGCGCAGGCGGCTGACGAAGTCATCGAAGGAAAACTCGATGACCACTTTCCTTTGCGTATCTGGCAGACAGGCAGCGGCACGCAAAGCAACATGAACGCCAATGAAGTCATTTCTAACCGCGCGATAAGGATTGCCGGCGGGGAGCTTGGATCCAAGAAACCGATTCATCCCAACGATGACGTCAATATGTCGCAATCGTCGAATGACACGTTTCCCACGGCGATGAATATCGCAGCGGCTTCCCGGGTGGTTGGGGCATTGCTGCCGGCCGTTCGCGGACTTCGCGACACCCTCGATGCAAAGGCCAAGGCCTTCGCCTCGATCGTGAAGATCGGCCGCACCCATTTGCAGGACGCCACGCCGCTAACTCTGGGTCAGGAGTTTTCTGGTTATGTGGCCCTTTTGGACGATGACATCCGACGCATAGAAGATTCGCTGCCCGGTCTCTATTCCCTGGCTATCGGCGGAACCGCTGTCGGCACCGGCCTGAACTCTCACGCTGAATTCGGAGATCGCGCCGCCGCGCACATTGCGGGATTGACCGGCCTGCCTTTCTTTGCCGCTCCCAACAAATTCGCCGCTCTTTCCGCCCACAACGAATTCGTCTTTGCCGGCGGCGCCCTTAAGAGCCTCGCCTCATCCTGCATGAAGATCGCCAATGATATCCGTTGGCTGGCCTCGGGACCTCGTTGCGGTCTCGGCGAGCTGACGATTCCGGAAAACGAGCCCGGCTCCTCGATCATGCCGGGAAAGGTAAACCCCACACAGAGTGAATCGCTGACGATGGTGGCTGTCCAGGTGATGGGCAACGACGCGGCCATTGGCTTCGCCGCCTCCCAGGGCAACTTTGAACTCAATGTCTTCAAACCCGTTATTATCTTCAACTTTCTTAATTCTGTTCGCTTGCTTGCGGACGGTTGCGTTTCTTTCAACGAGCACTGTGCCGTGGGCATTGAACCAAACCGCGAGCGCATCGCGGATTACGTGAAGAATTCCCTCATGCTTGTGACTGCGCTGAATCCGCACATCGGCTACGACAAGGCGGCGAAGATCGCTAAGAAAGCGCACAAGGAAGGAACCGGCTTGAAGGATGCCGCTCTCGCCCTGGGCTATCTCAGCCCAGAGGAGTTCGATCGATGGGTGCGCGCTGAGGAGATGACACATCCATAATTTTCCTGCCGGAATCTCAGAAAGTTGATGACACGGGCCGCGTATGGAATGAAAGTTGCTCGGTATTCCTGGGCATCAAGCGCACTGAAGCAACCGGAACAAGAACTGGGAAAACTTAACGAATGAAGACTGCAAGCCAACCGTGCACCGTCGCGAATCAAGGTCTATATAACCCCGATCACGAGCACGACTCGTGCGGAACGGGCTTTATCGCGCAGGTGAACGGACGCCGTTCGAATCGGATCCTGCGGCTCGGGCTTCGTTCGATTTGCAGTCTCATGCACCGTGGCGCGCTGGATGCGGATGCTAAGACCGGGGACGGCGCGGGCGTGATCACGCAGATTCCCTACAAGCTTTTCGTGCCCGAAGTCGTCCGATTGGGTCACACACTTTACAAAGAGGGGGATCTTGCCGTGGGGGTGATGTTTCTCCCCCACGACAACGCTTATGCCCAGGCTCGAGCCAAGGCGATCACTCAGGAAGTCCTCGAGAAGCGCGGACTCTTCTTGTTCGGCTGGCGCGAGGTGCCGATCAACATTCGCGTTCTTGGCGAGAAGGCGCAAACGACCATGCCGCGGATCGAGCATGTTCTCATTGGCAAGCCGTGGGGCATGGCAGATGACGACTACGAACGGCGCCTCTTTCTTGCCCGGAATGAGATCGAGGATACGGCGGCGGCGGATAAGATCGGCAATTTCTACATCCCCTCGTTTTCGCACCGGGTGATCGTCTACAAGGGGCTGCTCGTTTCCGCGTCCCTGGAGAAGTATTACCCCGACCTGTCGAACCCGGATTATGAGACGGCCATTTGCGTGTATCACCAAAGGTATAGCACCAATACCTTTCCAAAGTGGCCGCTCGCACAGCCATTTCGAATGCTGGCGCACAACGGGGAAATCAATACGGTTCGTGGAAATCGCAACTGGACGATTGCTCGCGAGGCCGAATTGCAGGCGGATTTTTGGGGAAAGGACATTGACCTTCTCAAGCCGATAATTCAGCCCGGCGGCTCGGATTCCGCGAGCCTCGACAACGTGCTCGAGGTGCTCACGATGAGCGGGCGCAGCATCTTGCACGCGATGTCCATGCTTGTCCCGCCGGCATGGCGGTCGGATAAGAAGATTCCCCAGGCTGTGGCCGACTTTTACGAGTACCATCGCTGTATTTGTGAACCGTGGGACGGCCCAGCTGCACTGTGTTTCACGGACGGAATTACCGTCGCGGCCTGCCTTGACCGGAACGGTTTGCGTCCGGCCCGATATATGCTGACCGATGAAGGCGTCTTGTGCCTTGGCTCAGAGGTCGGCATCTCCGGAATCGATTTGCGAAACGTCGTTGATATGGGGCGGCTCGCGCCTGGAGAAATGATTGCCGTCGACACGGCGGGTGGGAGCCTTCTGCACGACAGCGACATCAAAGCGATGCTCGCAGGGCGAAAACCTTACGGAGAGTGGCTCAAGAACAATCTCCAGCGCTTCGAGCATCTCGACCCGAAACAAGTTTCGGCGGCGTCCGGAGAGCTCGATATTCTCACTCTGACTCAACGGCAGATTGCTTTTGGTTACTCGAGCGAGGAACTCGATATTGTGCTCAAGCCGATGTTCAAGGACGGCGCGGAGGCGGTCGGCTCGATGGGTGATGACACGCCACTCGCAGTCTTATCGCTTCGGCCGCGGCTTCTTTACACCTACTTCAAGCAGCTTTTTGCGCAGGTGACCAACCCGCCAATCGACCCCATCCGCGAAAAGCTGGTGATGTCTCTCCATTCTGTTCTGGGATGGCGCCGCAACCTCCTGTCGGAAACCCCGGAGCATTGCCGGCAAATCATCCTCGAATCACCGGTGCTGTTCGACGCTGAGGTCGAAATGCTGATCGCGATCGGCGGCGCGTTTTCGTCGAGAACGATCCCATGCGTCTGGCCCATTGCGGAAGGCGCGGCGGGTCTGCAAAACGCGATCCGCAGGATTTGCAGGGAATCCGAAGAGGCCGTGGATAGCGGGATCCGTTTGATCGTCCTGTCCGATCGGGGTGTGGATTTTCAGAACGTGGCGGTGCCGATGCTGTTGGCGATAGGAGCTGTGCACCACCATCTGCGTCGTGTTGGCAAACGCATGAAGGCCAGCATGATTTGTGAGACGGCGGAAGCTCGCGACGTTCATCAAATAGCTTGCCTTATCGGATTCGGTGCGAGTTGCGTAAACCCTTACCTGGCGTTCGAGACGCTCCGCGAATTGGTCGAAAAGGGATCGGTGGAGCCGGATTTCGGGAAGGCAGCCATGAATTACAAGAAGGCGCTCGAGAATGGCCTGCTCAAAATCATGTCCAAGATGGGAATTTCGCTGGTGAGCAGCTACCGAGGCGCGCAGGTCTTCGAGGCGATCGGTATTTCATCGCAATTGGTCGATGAGTGTTTCACCGGTACTTCCACTCAGATCGAGGGTGTGGGTTTCTCTGAAATCGCGACCGAAAGTCTAACCCGGCACGCGCTCGCCTTCGGCGATGCCGTTCCCATCGAGGCCGGGAAGCTGGAGGATCCGGGTTACTTCCGATTCCGCCGCGGCGGCGAGTTGCACGCGGTCACGCCGCCGGTCATTCAGAGTTTTCATACCTACGTTGGCATCAAGGGCGCGGATAAGGCCGGAAAAGCCGAAGACTACAAGAAGTATGTTGACGCCGTCCTGACCAACCGCCCGCATTCGCTCCGTAATCTGCTCGAAATGAACGCGCTGCCGACCGGGCCCGTGCCGGTAGACGAAGTTGAATCGATCGAGGAGATTCGTCGCCGTTTTACGACGGCGGGCATGTCTCTCGGCGCGCTGAGTCCCGAGGCTCACGAGACGCTTGCCATCGCCATGAATCGCATCGGCGGAAAGTCCAACAGCGGCGAAGGCGGCGAGGACCCCGTGCGCTTCAAGCGCCGGGAGGATGGAGACTGGGCGAACAGCGCGATCAAGCAGATCGCCAGCGGGCGCTTCGGCGTCACCGCAGCCTATCTCGCCAGCGCAAAGGAAATCGAAATCAAGATGGCACAGGGTGCGAAACCTGGAGAGGGCGGCCAGCTGCCAGGCCACAAGGTCAGCGCGTATATCGCGAGACTGCGGCACGCGGTGCCCGGGGTGACTCTCATCTCTCCTCCGCCGCATCACGATATCTATTCCATCGAAGACCTTGCCCAATTGATCTATGATCTGAAGCAGGTCAATCGTCGCGCGCGTGTCTGCGTGAAGCTGGTTGCCGAAGCTGGCGTTGGAACCATCGCGGCTGGTGTGGCCAAGGCTCATGCCGACATCATTTTGGTCAGCGGGCATGAAGGCGGCACGGGCGCCTCGCCTTTGAGTTCGGTCAAGAACGCGGGCGGGGCTTGGGAGATGGGTGTCGCCGAGACCCATCAGGTGCTTCTCCTCAACGGCTTGCGAAACAGAGTGACCTTGCGAACCGACGGAGGCATGCGATCGGGGGAGGACATCGTTTATGCGACACTTCTTGGCGCCGAGGAGTACAACTTCGGGACCTCCGCCCTCATCGCAATGGGGTGCGTCTATGTGCGACAGTGCCATTTGAATACCTGCCCGGTGGGAGTCGCAACTCTGGATGAAAGATTGCGTGGCAAGTTCAAAGGCAAGCCGGAGAACGTGGTGGCTTTCTTCAACGCCGTCGCCACGGAGGTGAGGGAGATCATGGCGCGCCTCGGTTTTCGCACGATTAACGAAATGGTGGGCCATACCGAATGCCTGCGGCAGCGGCAGGTCCCGGGCCACCCAAAGGCCAACACGCTCAACCTTGCGCCATTGCTCGTCGATGTGGCGAAGGACGACTCGACGATGATCCGCCATGCCACGCGCGCTCGCAATGACGGGCCCGATGACCGCACATTGGACGATATCATCCTGCAGGATGCCAAGGACGCCATCAGTGATGGCAAGCCGATCTCTCTTTCCTACAAGATCACGAATATCAATCGCTCCGTTGGCACGCAGGTCTCCGGCGAGATCGGTTACCAGTATGGCGAAGAGGGTCTTCCCGAGGGCACGATCGAACTTCGTTTCAGTGGCAGCTCAGGACAGAGCTTCGGCACTTTCCTCGCGCCTGGTGTGCGCTTGATTCTCACCGGAGAGGCCAACGATTATGTCGGCAAGGGCATGAGCGGCGGCGAAATCGTAATCAAGGCAATCGCCGAACGTAAATACAAGCCCCACGATTGCATCGTCCTTGGCAATACCGTCATGTATGGAGCCACTGGCGGCGCGCTATTTGCAAATGGACGGGGCGGCGAGCGCTTCTGCGTCCGGAATTCCGGCGGGACGGCTGTTGTCGAAGGCGTGGGCGACCATTGCTGCGAGTATATGACGAACGGTATCGTGGTGGTCCTCGGAGCAACGGGCAAAAATTTTGGCGCGGGGATGACCGGTGGCGTTTCTTACGTGCTGGATCTCGACGACGAGTTTCTCAATCGCTACAACCCGCAACTTATTACTCCCTCGCGTCTGGAAGCCGAGGAAGATGTGACGGCTTTGAAAGGCTTTATCTACAAACACTTGGAGTATACTGAGAGCGAGATCGCGCGGGAAATCCTTGCTGACTGGCCCACTTATGCCGCAAAATTCTGGAAAGTGAGCCCGACTGTTCCCGCTGCGAAACCTGTCGCTCCCGCGGAGGACAAAGCGAAGGATGACGCCGGACAGGTGATCAACGAAAATGTCACTGCTTCACGATAACTCGACCGTTCCGTGAGAATCGTTGAGCAGCTAGCGATCTTTATCGCCAACAAACCCGGGACCCTCGGTGAAGTCTGTGACGCGATGGCCGCTGGTCGCGTCAATATTTACGGTCTGACTATTTCCGACACCGTGGACCATGCGGTGGTTCGGATGGTGGTGAGCGATACCCGGAAGGCCCTCGCCATCTTCGAATCGCGCGGCACCTTGGTCCTGGAAACCGACGTGCTGATGATCGAAAATGACAACAAGCCCGGCAGCCTTTCTCGGATCGCCAAAGTGCTTTCGTCCCACAAGATCAACATTGAGTATGCCTATCTCGCCTCGATGCCGTCTGCGAAGAAGGGTCTGTTGATCTTGCGCGTGCAGGACCCCAGGAGAGCTCTGAAGTTGCTCTCCGATGGTGGTCTTGCTTAGATCTCGAAATTTCCGAATGGCCGTGACGCGCGGGGAGGGATCTGCGCCTGGTTGGGCCGGCAGGCCAACCCCCAAGAACGATCGAACGGCCTCTCGGCCTTGCTCTAGGCGGGTGCTGGCGCAGCCAACCCTCCGGGAGGCAGTTGCGGTTTGATTGGCTCGTGGGGTTCTGGAACGGAGTCAGCCGGAGGAGGCGGAAGGGGAGGAGGCGCTTTCTCCTTGCGCGGCGGGTTCTTCAACTCACCGCAGGCAATGATCTCGTGGATATGCGCCGCATCCAGGGTTTCGAATTCAAGCAAAGCCTTGGCGATTACTTCGACCTTGACGCGATTTTCCAGAATAAGGTTCCTGGCGCGCTGGTAGGCGTCATCGACGAGCCTGCGAACTTCGCGGTCGATTTCCTGAGCGGTGGACTCGCTGTATTCCCGGGATCGATTGATGTCCCTCCCCAGGAACACATAATCTTCATGCTCTCCGTATTCCACCATGCCAAGTGTCTCGCTCATGCCCCATTCGCATACCATCTTGCGCGCCAGCCGGGTCATTTGCTTGATGTCGCCAGCGGCGCCGTTGGAAATATCCTGGGTGAAAAGCTCCTCAGAAACACGTCCAGCGGCCGTCACCGCCAGAAGATCCAGAGCCTCCTTGCGTTGCGTGGAATACTTGTCGCCCTCGGGCAGATACATGGTCGCACCCAGGAAATTCGCGCGGGGGATGATGGTGACCTTGTGAAGCGGATGGGTATGCTTGAGCAGCACATTGACGATCGCGTGGCCCGCCTCGTGCCAGGCGGTCGAAATCTTCTCCTGGTCGCTCATGGCCAGGCTGCGCCGCTCACGGCCCCAACGGACCTTGTCCCGCGCTTCCTCAAGCTCGGCGAGGGTGATGGCTTTGAGACCACGGCGCGCGGCGATTAGAGCGGCTTCATTGATGACGTTGGCCAGCTCGGCGCCGGAAAATCCGGGGGTCCCGCGGGCAATGACGCCAAGCTCCACGTTCGCGGAAAGTTTCACTTTCTTGGAGTGAACCTTCAGGATCTCTTCACGGCCATTGACGTCCGGCAAGCTGACGGTCACCTGACGGTCAAAGCGGCCGGGGCGCAGCAGAGCCGGGTCGAGGACGTCGGGACGGTTGGTCGCCGCAATGATGATGACGCCATCCTGAGTATCGAAGCCGTCCATTTCCACAAGAAGTTGGTTGAGCGTTTGCTCCCGCTCGTCGTGCCCGCCGCCAAGACCGTGCCCGCGATGGCGGCCGACCGCATCGATTTCGTCGATGAAAATGAGGCAGGGAGCGTTCTTCTTGCCCTGCTCGAACATGTCGCGAACGCGCGAGGCTCCCACGCCGACGAACATCTCGACGAAATCGGAGCCGCTGATGGAGAAGAAGGGCACATCCGCTTCGCCGGCGATCGCCCGGGCGATGAGCGTCTTACCGGTTCCAGGGGGTCCCACCATGAGAACGCCTTTCGGAATGCGTCCGCCGAGCTTCTGGAATCTCTTGGGATCCTTAAGAAACTCGACCAGCTCCGAAACCTCTTCTTTGGCTTCCTCGACACCGGCCACATCCTTGAAGGTAATTCGGTTCTTTTCCTTCGACAGCATCCGCGCCTTGCTCTTCCCGAAACTTAAGGCGCTGCGTCCGGCCATCTTGATCTGTGACCGGAAGAAAAAATAGAGGATGACGAGGAAGAGAGCGATTGGAAGGAAGCTGACGATTGCCGAAGCGAGGACATTGGATTCCGGTTTGACGGAGGGCGTGATGTTCGCGGCAGCCAGCGCCTGTTCCATCTGGGCGCCATTGAACGGCATGTAAATTGGAGTCCGGAAGGGAGCCTCAATATCTTCATTCGTCGTCGGGGACTTGCGCTTGTAGAAGCCGGAAATCGACTGGGTGTTGCGGCCCTCTTCGACGACGATTTCGACGGGCCGCTGCTCGGTCGAGACGATTTTTCCAGCCTTGAGCAATTCGAGAAATTGCTTGTTGGAAATTTCTTCCATTTGAGTGAAGTTGCCTCCGCGGAAGAGAAATGCTCCGCCGATCAGGGCGAGGGCGACTGCAAAGAGCACCAGACCGCGCCAGTTCAACTGGGGGTCTCCGCCCCCTGGAGGGCGCTGCTCCTTCTGTGGCTTGGGATTTTCTTCAGACATTGATTAACATCATCCCGTTAACACACGCTTTCAGCAAATGCAAACGCCGCGCCGGGCCCTTGTCGTTTCCGTTCACGATGTCAGCCCCCTCACTCGAGACGTGGTGGTGCGCATGTTGGATGACCTTTCCGCGGCCGGAGTGGAGCGAATGCCCCTCTTGGTAATTCCCAATCACCACAAGAAGGCGCCAATCGGGGAGGATGCCGTCTTTTCCGATTGGCTGAAAACAGCGTCGCAGCGACACGAGGTTGTCTTACACGGATACTTTCATAGCCGGCCGGGCGAAGGCGCCGAAGGATGGTGGAAGTCCGCGATTACGGAGCACTACACCGCCGGCGAGGGGGAGTTCTACGATCTGCCCGAAGGCGAGGCGCTCTCCCGGCTCCAAAGGGGGAAGCGCGATTTCGCCGCGACCGGTCTGTTTCCCAAGGGCTTCATCGCTCCCGCGTGGCTCTTGGGATCTGAAGCTGAGGCCGCGGTGAAAAGTGCAGGATTCGACTACACGACGCGCCTCCGAAGTTTCAAGGATCTTGTCAGTGGCCGGGAGACTTTCTCGCAAAGCCTTGCCTGGAGCGTCCGCGCCGGATGGCGCAGGGTGCTGAGCCTTTGTTGGAACGCCTTGCTTGCTCGCAGGCTCCGAGGAGCGCCGCTCCTGCGAATCGGCGTGCATCCGCCAGATTGGCAGCACGGGAGGATTCGGCGGCAGGCCTTGGGATTGATACGCGCGGCGCTTGCCGGTCGCGATGCGATGACCTATGAGGATTGGCTCGCGCAGCTGCGTTCCCTCCGATGAACCCCGCGAAGTCGAAAGCCGACCTTCATATTCACTCACGCCACAGCACCCGCGCCGCGGACTGGGTGCTGCGTCGTCTGGAATTTCCTGCAAGCTATTCGGATCCTCTGCAAACCTACAAGCGCCTCCGGGAAATCGGAATGCAGTTTGTAACGATCACGGATCACAACACGATCGCCGGATGCCTGGAAATCGCGCACCTGCCCGGGGTGATTTTCGGCGAGGAGGTGACGGCAAACTTTCCCGACGATGAATGCAAGGTGCATATTCTGGTATGGGGCCTCACCGAGACGCAGCACCGAGAGATCCAGGCACAGCGGGACAATGTTTTCGATTTGCAGCGCTATCTGGCCGAACAATCGCTGGCGCACGCTGTCGCACACCCCCTGCACAGTCCGGACGAGAAGCTGACGCCCCTTCACTTCCAGAAGCTCGCCCTGACCTTCCGGCATTTTGAAGGCATCAACGGACGATACCATTCCCGGCTGAGCGATGCGGCAAGGTATGCCTTGGGCTCGCTGACCCCGGCGAGCATAGAGGTGTTTGTGGCGAGGACCGGACTCCATCCCTCTCACGACGAACCTTGGCGGAAGGTTTTCGTTGGCGGTTCGGACGATCATGGAGGCGTCTATCCCGCGCGCGCTTTCACTGAGACACCGTGGTCGCCGACTTCTTTGGAGTTCCTCGCGAACATCCGGGAGGGGCGCTGTGAGGCGGGCGGGGAAGGGGGCTCACCGCTCGCGCTGGCGCACGGAACCTACAGCACGGCTTTTCGGTATGCGAAAGCGAAGTTCTCAGTGCGGCCGAACGATCCGGGAGCCGGTTTGATCGAGAAGGCGTTCTCCCGCTTCATGGAGGGAAAAGATCCTACCGAGTTCAGCCTGGCCGAGAAGCTTGGGTTCCTCGCCCAAGGTATCGCCACGGGAAAGATTTTCGAGATGGCGATGGCGAGCAACACCTCGCTCTGGAAAGAACTCTCGGCTTACTTTTCCCGGACCGAAGTGAGGGCGGCGCTGGCCCGCGAGACTGCCGGCGTGCCGGAGCCGGAGCGACGCGCCTTTCTGATGGCCAATCTCATCGCCGGCCAACTTACCTACCGCTTTGCCACCCAATTCATCGCCCAACTTTCCAACGCACGGTTCATCGAGAGCATCCAGACGATTAGTGCCTTGGTTCCGATCGGCGCGATACTGAGCCCGTACATCCACGCCTTCCGCCAGCCTCGGGGAGAATGGTTGCGCGAAATGACTCGCGTGCTGGCCGGAGCGTCTCCCGCCTTTCTCGAAAATCAAAAGCGGGCATGGTTCACCGACACCCTTGAAGACGTGAATGGCGTCGCGACAACGATTCGCAAGATGGCCACGGTGGGTGCGGCTGCCGGCTACGATATCACGGTGGTGACGTGCCGCTCGGGTACGCCAGAGCCCGGCATCCCTCTCAAGAATTTCCCGCCGGTTGGAGAATTCGAGCTCCCGGAATACGAGCTGCAGCGCCTCAGTTTTCCGCCTCTGCTCCTCATGATGGATTATCTGACCCGCGAAAACTATTCCGAGTTGATCATCAGCACGCCTGGTCCGGTGGGGCTAAGCGCGCTCTACGCCGCCAAGACCCTGGGTCTTCGCGCGGTGGGCATCTATCACACCGATTTTCCGCAGTATGTACGAATCTTAACTGATGATTCTTTCCTGGAGACACTGACATGGAACTACATGCATTGGTTCTACAGTCAGCTCGACGTGATCTACGTGAACTCTCAGGATTATCAGCGATGCTGGATCGAACGCGGCATTCCCGCTGAAAAGCTGAAGATTCTGCCGCGCGGCTTGGACACCAAACTGTTCCACCCGTCGAAGCGTGACGCGAAGTTCTGGCTCGCGCGGGGATTGCGCGACGGAGAGGTTGGCATGCTTTTCGTCGGTCGCATCTCCAAGGAAAAGAACCTTGACACGCTGGTGGCTTCCACGCGCCGGCTTGCTGAATGGAGAAAACCTGTGCGCCCGATTTTCGTTGGCGACGGCCCGTATCTTCCAGAAATGAAGCGCCTGCTTCCCGACGCGATTTTCACCGGTTACCTGCGCGGGGAGGAACTGGCCAGCGCTTTCGCCTCGGCTGACTTTTTTGTCTTTCCAAGCACGACGGATACTTTCGGGAATGCGGTCGTTGAGGCCCAGGCGAGTGGCTTGCCGGTAATTGTCTCGGATGTGGGGGGTCCCAGAGATCTTGTGCAGCACGGGAGGGATGGCTTTATCACGAAGGCGCTCGATGCCGGCGAGCTGGCCGAAGCCATTCGACGTCTTACGGAAGATCCCAAACTGCGGGAACGCATGGGGGGGCTGGCCCGCGGCCGCGTCGAAACGCGCGACTGGTCGGAAGCCTTCGAAAAGTTCTGGCATGCGTCGCCGTAGCAAATACGGCCCGGCGAGCGCGTGGGCTGCGCACGCCAGTCACTCTCCGATACTCGGTCGCATCAGTTTTGCCTTTCTCATCGAGAATCCAAACAGAGGGGAGCGCGTTTGATGCCTATGAGCGTGCAACGAGGCTGTGCCAGGCGAGGCGGTCAAAGTGCGTCGGCCAGTTGGCGGACCAATTACCAGCACGACGACAGATCCACGGAGGTTGGCAAGGTCATTCCACTGCCGCCCAGATTTATGATGCAGTCGGTTGGAGGTGCTTTAACGGAGAGTCGGCGAGCAGTTGCTTGAGCTTGTCGATCTGATCCCGAGTTGTTTTGCTCATCCATCCCTGCGACGCGGCGGCAAGCGCCTCATCCAGCCGACGCTGACCTTCCACTGCGTCTCCCACGCCGAAGCATGCTTCGGCCAATGTGGCCATCACCCAATACCTAGTGTCTGGATGCCTGGTTGCCATCGTCGGCGACCCTGCTGAGGAAGTGGGAATTGAATTATCCGCAAGCAACTGTTCACAGATGGACCGGACTTCTTTGCGCACGCGGCGCGCCTGCACGAAATCGGAGATCGCTTCCGCTCGGTCGGCAGTATTCGCGGCGCGGACGTTGAGCAAAAAGGCGAAGTTGATCCCGTTATAGTAATCGTTGCGCAGATAGAACCCGCGTTCATAGGCACGGACGGCTTCATCGAGGTGACTTTCGTCTTTGCCTAGCTCCCAAAGCTGCTTGTGCACCGAACCCCAAAGGCCAAGCGTCTCGGTGTCATTGGAAGTCTGCGGCTCAAGGACCGCCAAAAGATTGCGCGCTTCTTTGAGTGCTTCCTCGGGGCCGGGATATTTGCTTTTGTAAGTCGCGAGGGCGAGGCGCTGAAGGATGTATGGATCTTCGGCCGGTTGGTCTCCAGAAATCTCCGGATCCTTGGCCTTCCGCATCTCACGGATTTCATCGAGGAGCATCTTCGCTTTGAGCCAATCGCCCTTTCTCTGCGCCTCCTCGACTCGCTGCATCATCTGGCTATGCACCTCCGAGCCGGCGTTCGCGGCACGAGCCTCGCTGAGGACTACGCCGGCGGATTTCGCCGCTGCCCTCGCAGCTTTCACCTCTTCCACGATGGCTGGCGGAGCGAGCTTCTCGATGAACTTGTAGACCGGACTGTCCCAGCGAAGCTTCGGTTCTTTCGCCAGGATCTGTTTGAGCGAGCTCGTCAGTTCCGCCGAAAAACGCTTCATTTCACCCACGCCGATATCTTCGCCCAAATGCCGATAGTTCCGGAAAACAATGTGGTTCAGGTCGAAGAAGGGCGACTTCATCATCATCTCTTCGGCAATCACGACTGTCGTATATGGTCGAAGCGCGTGCCGGACGCCGAGCTCGTAAATGGCGTTCTTGTTGGATGTGGAGAGATCCGCGACAACGACGTCGGCCTTCAGCAGCAGTTCGTACATCGGCACGTCGATCAACCCGGAGTGGACGATCTCGTCCGCGCGGACGCATTTCAGCCCAGCGGCTTCGACAGCCGGTTTGATGAGGTTCTTGTAGGACTGGTCAAGGTCGAGGACGCGCCCAGTCTCGAAGTCGGTCTTCTTCCCAAACCCCATCACGACGAAGCAGGTGCCGCTGGTTTGCTCGGGGTTCTCAGGCGGGACGCTCATGGCGAGGTTTTGCTGGACGCCGAATTCTAGGATCTCACCAAGGAAGGCCGCAAGTGTAAAGCCGCCTTCCTCGCTGAAAGCTCCGCGGTGGGAAGATAGGGCTCACGTCTCGCCACGCGCGTTGCCACGATTCAAGCAGACTGGACTAAGCTAGGATGAATTCTCCCAGCAAAAACGCTGCCGGCGCTTGTCAAGAAAACTAGTGGTTTGGAGAGTAGACGGTGAACTTCTCGAGGAGTGACCCTCCGTGCCGATCGCGCTAAACTCAAGGAACTGCCCCTTCACGGAGAAGTTCTCGAATCCATGTTTCGTAACCGGATCGGGCATTGATCGTTCTCAAAATGCCTTTCTTATCCAGAATCCAGACCGAAGGGAGCGCGTTAATGCCTGAGGAGCGGGCAACGGGGCTTTGCCAACCGAGGCCGTCAAAGTGCGTGGGCCAGTTGGCACGGAGCTGGCGGAGACGGCTTTCGAGGGACTTTTGGTTTTCATCGAGGCTGACCGTGATGACGCGAATTTGATCCTTTGGCAGGGTCTCCCACGATGAGCGAAAATCCCGCATCCAGAGCAGGCTGTGTGGGGAGTCAACGGCCCAGAAGATCAGCACGACGACATACCCGCGGAGATTGGCGATCTCGATCTCGCCGCCGCCCAGAGCCGTCATCTTCAGATCCAAGGGCTTTCCCAAGAGATCAAGCCGCTTCAGGTCGTCCGCAATTCGGCGTTTGAGCGGTTCCTCGTCCGTTAGACGCAGCGCTTCTTCGAGGAGGTCTCGCTTTTGATTGGGGACGTCGTCGCACACGGTCGCGGCCTCGACGAGCAGGCGGGGACCGCGACGGTCGCCGGAATACTTCGCGGTAAAGTTCCGTGCGGACTGAACGATGGATTCGCGCATCCGATCTGCGCTGCCCTTCTGGTTTTGCATTAAGAGGGACGCGCGCGCGAACCCGGCATCCGCCAACTTCTCACGCGGGACACCAGGGGTCTTTTCCAGTTCTCCAAGTAATCGGAGGGCGGCATCCACTTCGCTTTGGTCGCTGGCGATCTTGCCTTGGGCGGCGAGGATTCCAGCGAGCTTGAGCCTGGCATCAAAGGCGCGGGGATCGCCAGGATATCGCACCAGAAATTGCTCGATGGCCTTCCTTTGTATGAGCAGGTGGTTGGTCGCCAGGAGGGCTGCCTCATCCCGCGTTGCCGGCTTCTTCTTCGGTCCCGAGTCGAGCGAAAGGATATGGCTCCAATCCTCCGCCACGCCAGCGACCAGCCGCGGCGGAATGAGGAGGAGCAACAGCCAGAAAACGAGCCGCCTCATGTCCGGTCAACGGCCGAAATTACCGCGTAGATTGCGCGGTGATCACTTGCCTCATTCCAATACGGCGAATCGTTAATGCCGCATTTCCCGGCAATCACTTCCTTAGCCAAGCCGGGGCTGACGAGGAGATAGTCGACGCGAGAATATTCGTCGGCGGTTTTCCAATAGTACGTCCAGTGCTCGCCGCGGCTGTCGCGCAACAAGAGGTCCATCATGTGGTTCGGAGTCCCTTTCCAGCCGATGATTTCGCGGATAGGATATTCGTTTTTCGTGTCGTTGAGATCGCCGAACAGCAGCAAATTTATCTTTGGAGCGGCTGCAAGAATTTTGTCGACGTGTTCGCGAAGCGACCAGGCCTCCTTCGCCCGCATAAGAGCCTGGTCGTATTCTGGCACAATGCGGCGCGATTTCAGGTGAGCGCCAACGAGCCGGAGACGGTAAGCGGGAGTGACTTCGACCGTCACATCCAGGATCCCCCGGTTCATTCTAAGCATTCGGCCATCGAGCTCGAAGCGAACATCATTCCGTGAATTTCGTTCGATGATCGGAAACTTGCTCAGCAGACAAATGTGGCGCTGTTCATCTGCCCCCTTGACCCACTCGCGATACGAATAGTCGAGACCCGCGGCTTTTAACCGCCTCTGAAGGTCTTCGAGCATCGATTCGTCACCGATCTCGATGAGTCCGACAATGTCCGGCTGAATCTGGCTCAGAACGTTAACGACGGCCGCTATTTCTCGCTCAGGCTTTGGAGCATTCTTGATCAAGACGCCGTCTTTCTGCCTGTCGGTGGGCAGATAGTTTTCGACGTTGTAAGACGCAACGACAATTTCCCTGCCGGCAAGAGGAGCGCAGAGGAAAAGGCCGAGAAGCCAGCAGGCGGCCTTGCGCATGTGCCGGGTCACCCCGCGCAAAACTTAGGAAGGCTGATGGGGCTGTTTTTCGGCGGGCTCTTTGACTTCAAGTTCGGCAGACGACTTGCGCACCTCGCGCTCGAACTCATCACGGGCCTTCTTGAATTCTCCCAGGCTCTGTCCGATTCCGCGAGCGAGCTCGGGAAGCTTTTTCGCGCCGAAAAGCAGAATCACAATCACGAGAATGAAGATGGTTTCCGGCCAACCCGGCATACCGAATGCGATTGGGAGGTTCATGGATAGTAGGATACAACGGATTTCCGTGCTTGCAAAGAAATCTCACATGTCGAGGGAGCCGCCAATCGGCAGCAAGTGCAGCTTCACGCCCGCTTTCGCGAAGGCCGAGGCTGCCTCGGCCTGGTCAATTTTGATGAGCGGCCACGTGTCGTAGTGGACGCCGACCACTTGCGTGCATTTAACGAGGCCGGCAGCTTTTGCAGCATCCTTTGCCCCCATCGTGAGATTGTCCCCGATGGGCAGCACGGCGAAACGCAGCTCGAACTCTTCGGCGATCAATTGCATGTCGTAGGTCAGCGCGGTGTCTCCCGAATAGTAGAAGGTCCCTTGAGCACTCTCGACGACGAACCCACCGGGGTTGCCGCCATAGCTGCCGTCGGGGAGCTGGCTTGAATGGACGGCATTGACGTACTTCACCCGGCCAAAATCGAAAGTTCGCGCTCCGCCGAGATTCATCGGGTGAGCGTTTTCGATACCCTGCTTGCCAAGCCAGACGACGATTTCGATAATTGGAGACGACGGTGGCGTTGGTTCGTTTGGCGATTTCAATCGCGTCGTCGATATGGTCGAAGTGACCGTGCGAAATGAGAATGTAGTCGGCCTCGATCTGATCGACCTTGACGTGGCTGGCGAGTGGATTCGGCGTAACAAATGGATCGAAAAGGAGCGATTTGCCTCCAATTTCCACCGAAAAGCACGAGTGACCGTAGTAGGAAAGCTTCATTGCAGAAGATGGGGTTCCCCGCATTGAACAGGATCGGCAGAGCTTCCACAAGGAGAGCATCCTGCCCACGTCGAAATTCTCTCGATCCAATGGCCGATCGAACTCCGCGTGGGCGGGAGTGAAAAGCGCATTCTTTTTCGGTCTGCTCACCGTTGAGCTGCGTCGATGGGGTGAGCGCCCGCTGACTCGCAAGACACGCAGCGTGAGCGGAAGGAATTTCTCCCGCGCTCACCAAGACGCTGGCGGCCTCAAGGATCTTAAGGCCGCTTCGCTGAGAGGCGTCTCTAGAGGATTCCGGCGGCATCCTCCGGTGAAGGGAGTCCCCAGGCCTTCCATCGCTTCAGATATTCATCGCGAGGGAGTAGCACGTAGTAGGGATTCTTTTCTTTTCTCAGCCACTGGATGATCCTCAGTATAGATGCTTCCGGCATGACAGTGCAGCCGGCGGACGAGCGGTCAGGTCCCCTCTGGATATGGAAGAAGATCGCGCTGCCGGCGTTGGGCACCGGGGGATCTGCATTGTGCCGAATCTCGATGAGCCAGCGATGTGGTGGATCGTTCAAACGCATTTTTTGCTTTTCAAACCACGGCGGCGGATTCTGGGGATCGACGACGACATGTTGATTGTAGTGCGGCAGCGTCGGGTCGTCGATCCAGGCGTCGGCTTCGGTCATCGTGTGAAATGGGTAGCGTGCCCCAGCCGGAAGGGCTGGGTCGTAGGTGTAAATCATTCCAATCTTGAAAACGCCTGCCGGCGCGCGCTTGTCGCGTTCGGTTTTTTGTGGGCCGGGCTCGTTCATCCCCAGGACGCCGCGTCCCCATGCGAGACCGCCTTTTCCGTAGAGCACGCGCAGTGGCGGAGACGCCGCGCGCCAGCCCTTGCCCTCACGCTCAAAGAGTTGGAGTTTGCCGGAAGGCGAATCCCACCCGGGGGCCACGGATACGGCGAGCTGGCCAACCGAAGGATCAAGCGCCCGAAGCGGCCCGCTTGTCACCCCAACGACCAGCGCGACAATCAATAGTTTGTTCATCCTCCCGCAAGATATCTCGTGAAGCCCTGATTCCCAAAGAAGCAATTTTTTGACTTTTTGGAATTGTCACAGGCACCGCCCGGTCCTGCGTGCCGAGGGACCTTCCTCGCGACGCCGTCACTGCGAATGACGGAGTTCCAGTTTCGGCACAGCTTTTTACTGAGCCGTATGGTGTTTCGACCGTCACGGCGGTCGTATGCGCAGGCGTGAGCATTCTGCGGACGAGGTAGACGCCAAGACCGCTATTTTGGGCTCTTTGGTCGGAAGCAAGATGTCCGCTTCGGGTCGATCGAAAGGATTGAATTCTTTTCCGTCGTCGCTGATTTCGATGATGAGCAGATTTTCCGTCATTTCGAGGCCGATAGCGATCTCATGCTTCGGGTCATCCTCGTATCCGTACTTGATAATGTTGGTCGCGTTTTCCTCAATGGCCAGGTTGGCGGCGAAGATGACTTCGGAGGGAGCGTGATTGCTTTCGAGCAACTGCATCACCGAGTCGAACGCTGCCCGAAGATCATCGAAATCATTATTGATCTTGAGGACGAAATGGGTCGCAGACCAGTTTTAGACTCGGAAGATCGCTCCCAGTTTCTTGCCGAGGATCAGGCTGGCTCCGATGATGGTCGTGCCGAGGAAGCACATTGCCCAAACGCCCAGGGCGCTGGCGATAAAGCGTCCATCGCCGAGCAATTGATACAGTTCGTAGATGGCCTTGGTGATCGGATAGTCCTGCTGCCTCTGGGCGAGAATCAGGGAATCGCTGACCTCCAGCATCGCGAACGAAAACGCGAGCAGAGCGCCGGCCAGCAGATTCGCCATGATGAGCGGGATGGTAATTTTCATCAGCGTTCTGAGCGGCGGGCAGCCAAGATTCTGAGCGGCTTCCTCAAGGGTGACGCTCGTTTGCTGAAATCCCGCGGCGGCGGAGCGGACAACGTAGGGGAGTCTGCGAACGCTGTAGGCGATGACGAGAATCGGCAGCGGATCCCTGATCGGGTTGAGCGCTCCCAAAATCTTTCCTTCCTGGGTCATGGCCAGATAACCGAATGCAAGAACGATGCCGGGCACGGCGAGCGGAAGCATAGCCATCGCGTCGAGGATTTCGCGGCCGTGAAGTTTCGTTCGCACCACCACGAAGGCTATGGCGATTCCCAGCACGACATCCACCAGCGTGGCGAGACTGGCGTATTTGAGGCTGTTTTGAATGGAAGGGAGCGTGAGGCTATGGCCGAGGGCGTCCCTAAAATGCTCAAGCGTCCAGCCGGTGGGAAGGATCGTGCCATACCAGTCCCGCGAAAACGCGACGAGAATGACCCCGAAATGGGGAAGAATGGCGAGGGCAGTGATCGCGCAAAAGAACGCCGTGCAAAACGCGCTCATCAGCGGTCCGGCCGCGCGAGGTCCGGCCTGGCTTGTCGCCTTGGCCATCATCGCGTGCGAATCGCGGCCGAAGGCCCACTTGCTGATTGCGTAAAGGGTCACCGACGCGGCGAGCATGACTGCGACGAGCGCGAAGGGGAAAGGATTTCCTCCGATGTCGTTGATGCCCGAGAAAATCTGCACCGAGGTCACGCGGGTGAACTCGAACATCAGCGGTACGCCCAGTTCCGTAAATGCCCAGATGAAGACGATCGTTCCACCGGCGAAAAGCCCTGGCATGATCAGAGGAAGCGTAATCCTGCGAAATTTTCGAAAGCCGGTGCATCCGAGGTTTTCCGCCGCCTCCTCCATGGCGGGATCGAGGTTTGCCAGGGCGGCGACGATGTTCAGGTAGAGGATCGGGTAGAGATGGAGGGCATTCATCACAACCACGCCCCAGAAACGGCCCTGGCCCAGCCAGTCGATCGGATGAGCCGTGCTCATCAGCCCGAGGGTTTGCAGCAGGGCGTTAAGCGCGCCTTCTTGTCCGAGGATCTGTTTGATGCCAATCGCGCCGACGAAGGGCGGCAGAATCATTGGCACAAGGATCAGACCGGAAAGAAGACTCTTGCCAGGGAAGACGAACCGGTCGCTCAGAAAGGCGAGGGGAAGAGCCAGCAAAACAGAGAGGATGGTGCTTGCGACGGCGAAAAGGAAAGCATTGGCCAGGCCCTCGAGGTAGATTGGGTTTTTGAAGACCTCCACGACGAAGGCTGCGGTAAAGGTTCCTTCCGCGGTGAAGAACGCGCCGCGCAGCGTCTCGCCGATCGGCCACGCGAAGAAGAAAAAGAAGAACAAGCCGGTCAGGGCGAAAACAAGGATCGAGAGGCGCCTGGACATACGCTATTTCATAGTCCCTGTCATTTTCCGGCCTTGGCGAGTTGCTCCGCCGCGCGGTACTGTGCGCGAAATTGATCTCCGAGCTCGCGTGCGAGTTGCACTTCCTGGATTCGGTTCGCCGCGCCGAGGATTGGGCGGAACTTTTCGAAAGCCTCATTGTAACCAACGGCGCTCATATTGCCGAAAAGCGCCGTGGCCTCCGGGGGAAAACCGGCGGCAACGAGAGCTTTCCACGCGGCGACTTGCTCATCGTGACTATCGAGACACATGATACGGATGATGAAGCTCATGACCTTGAAAAGGGGACCGGTCCACTTCGGATGATACATGAAAGATTTTGCCTCCTCGTACGGATCGACCCCCGGGTCGGAGCGATATGACGCATATTCCGAAGCGTAGAGTTCCTTTCGAACCGGCTGGCGCCTGAGGGCATATTTTACGGGCCCTCCCGGTGTTCCAACTTTGAAGTTCCAGAGCTTCTGCCCTTCAAGGGAAAGCACGAATTCGATGAACATCTTTGCCGGCTCCGGGTTCGGCGCACCTCGGAACAGCGCGATCGGGTCCACGCCAACGGAAGAGCCGCCCGCCGGAGTGAAATATTGCAAGCGCGAGGGGGTATTTCCCACCCGGATCGCCTCGCTCTGGAAGCGCCCGTAGAAATCGATACACATGCCGAGGGCGGCATCGCCGAGCGAGACATCGACCGGGACTTGGGACGCCGCATCGGTAAAGTAGCGGGCATTGGCGGACGCCCGCTGGATAATCTGCAGCCCGCGTTCCCACCCCGCTTGCAAGCTAGCCTCTTCCGATCCATCCGCCGCGTGGATCGCGTCCTGAATTTGCTGCTGGATAATCATCTCGAAGGCCTTTGCGGCTGATCCGCTCTTGGTGGGATCTGCAAGGGCAACTTGCTTGAAGAAACGCGGATCGCCGAGATCGGACCACGCGGCCGGGATCTCGCCGACGGCAAGCCGTCGCAGGGAATCGGAATTGTAGCAAATGCCGAACGAAGAAAGAACGGTCCCGATCCATCGGCCGGCTGCGTCGTAAAAAAGCTCTCCGGATACAGTTTGAGGAATTGAGTTGTTTCCAAACCAATCGGGGCGGCTCTGGAGAATTCCGGAATCGACCAGGCGCCCGGCGTCGGCCTGTTGCTGAAAGTCGTAAGCTCCCCCTCCAAAGAAGAGGTCGATCCCGATGCCAACATCTGAAGCCAGAAACGCCTGACGGGCTTCGCTCTGCGCTTTTGGATCATCAAATGTGGCGGCCGTTTCGGCAGTCCACTCGCGCCCGGCCGATTTCCACTCTCTCTCAAACGCCGCGTAAAATTCGCCCCGGATATAGCGCGCGATTTCGCTTGCTCCGCCCGGCATCCGCCAGTCGATGCGGATGGTGCGACCCGTTTTTTGTTTGTAATAGTCACCGAAGGCCCGGCTGAACTCGTAGCGGATTTGTTCATTGTGCGGCGTGATGATAACGACGCTGTCATCCGCCCGGGCAAGCAGATCGTCCTTGGGCTTGAGCACGAATGGAATGGCGACGATGAACGCCAGAGCGGCAAAGACGGCCAGAGTGCGCATGGGATGCTCTTAGCTGCGCAGGACCACAACGTCCCGCGGTTTGGCGCTCACAAAGAACTCGCGGTCCGCAGACCGGTTGGAAAGATGCGGGTTCATCTCAAAAATCTTGAGCGCGAGGGAACCTGCAAGAAACTGGTATTGCGCGATTTCGCCGAGGTAGATGGACTCCCCGATTCGTCCCTGCGCGCTGTTCATGCCGCTTGATTCCGGGCTGATCGTCCAGCTTTCGGGGCGGATCGAGAGCGTGGCCGAGTCGCCTGGCCGCGGTTTCCACGCCGGATCGCTGACGATTCCCTCGAACGTGCCGATCGATGTCTCGACCACCGTGGTTTCGTTGTTCGATGAGGTGATTTTACCGGGAATGAAATTGGTTTCCCCAATGAAATCCGCGATGATGCGCGACTGAGGACGGCGATAGACTTCCTCTGGTCGGCCGATCTGCGCAATTTTTCCGCCCTCAAGGATGGCCATCCTGTCGGAGATCGACAGGGCTTCTTTTTGATCATGGGTCACGTAGATCGCGGTGAGACCGGATTCCTTGCAGACGCGGCGGATTTCGCCGCGCATTTCGAGGCGCAGCTTGGCATCGAGGTTCGACAAAGGTTCATCGAGCAGCAGGGCGCGGGGACGGATGACGAGTGCGCGCGCGAGGGCAACTCGCTGTTGCTGACCGCCGGAAAGTTGAGCGATCTTGCGTTCAGCGTAGTCTTCCATCCGCACCGAGGAGAGAGCCTGATTGACGCGCCGGTCGATCTCCCCGGAAGGCACGCGGCGCTCCTCGAGACCAAAGGCCACATTCTTCGCAACGGTCATGTGCGGCCAGAGCGCATAGCTTTGGAACATCATTGCCGTGTTTCGCTTGTGTGGCGGCAAAGTGGTGACGTCCTCATCTCCGAAAAGGATACGTCCGGCATCGGGCGTATAGAAGCCGGCGATGTTGCGAAGAAGGGTGGTCTTGCCGCAACCGCTGGGGCCTAAAAGGAAAAAGATCTCACCCGCCTCGATGCGAAGGGTGATGCCAGCCAGCGCGGTCTGCTCTCCGAATTTCTTAACCAGGTTCTCAATCGTTATGGAGATCATCGGGATGCGTATTGGCTAGTCGCTGACGACCCGTTGAGCAATCCTCGAGAAAGGGGCTTAGGCAGATTTTGGTCCTCGCCCAGGTGTGGGCTGTGGCAATCCAGGCTGAAGCGCAAAGAGATTAGGGCCTCGACATCAAGCCGGGAGCTCTCGGGCATATCAGAGCTTTCACGGGAAGCTATGCGATGAATGCCCTCACCGAGGACTCTTCGACAATCTGCGCTAAGCGAGCGTTATCCTGAAAGCTGGCATGTCGAACACAACAGGACGCGCCCAAGGCAATTGGCCGAATCCACTCAGCGGGGCATAATAGACAAACTGTACCCCAACTCACCGAACGGGCTGGCTCGCACCGTCGCATTGGACGGCTCCAACGGGCTCGCCGCAGGCCGGTGATCGCGCAGGTCGGCCCTGTCCGCCCTAAGCCTTTTCGGCCGCCTTCGCCGTCTGGACAATCAAGACGTCGCACGACGCGTTCTTCACGACATCGCTTGGGACGAGATCCGGCAGCTGGCCTTCGGCGGCGCCGAGGCCGCGGTTGCCGACCACGATCAAGTTGTCCGGGTTCGTCCCCGCGGTGTCGAGCAAGGCCTTCGCCGGATCCCCGGCGACGATCCGCTGGTCGATCGGCCGGGTTCGCTCGGCGGTGACTGCGCCACCGAGTCGCGCAGCGCAGATCGAGCCGCCTCTTCCCCGGCGAGCTCTTGGCGTGGCCCGGCCCGGCCCGCCTTCAGATTGTAGGCCGAGATCACGACCAGGTGAGCGTCCGCGGCGTTGGCAACCCCGGCAGCGTGAGCGACCGCATGCTGCGAAGCCGGTGAGCCGTCGGTGCCGACCACCACCCGGTTGTAGACCGTGATGTGCCGGTGCGTGGCGAGTGGCATGAGCGGCGAATCGTCGGCCTCATCAGGATCTTCGACCCAAAGCATGGCGATAGCGCCGCAGGCTAGCATGACGCCCGCCATAATAATCGCATTGCTGCCCTTGCTGCTGAGCAGGTGCTCAAGATCCAGCCAAAGGTGACCGTCTCTATAAGCATCGGGATGACGATCATCATGTTCAGGACTCCCATGTAGACGCCGGCACGATCCTTGGGAACCATGCTCACGACCATGACGTAAGGGACGCCGAGCATGCTGGCCCAGGCGATGCCCAAGCCAATCATCGGCACAAAGACCAAAAACTTGTTGCTAATGTGCGCCAAGGCCACCAACGACAGAGCAGCTAGCAACAGGGCGCCCGCGTGAAGCCGCTTCGCGCCCATCTTGCGCGCCAGGCCGATAAGAAAGAGAGCCGAGATCGCGGTCACAAGGTTGTAGGAACCATTTACCAGGCCGGTCCAGCCAACGGCTTCCTGGTAGCCCGGATCTTTCGGAGCGGCGCCGAAAATCGATTCGCCCATGCTCACTGTCACGAACTGCCAGTAGATGAACATCGCGTATTACTGAAAGAAGAAGACCAGACCGATCTTGTGCATGCCGACCGGCATCTTGCGCACCGCATCGGCGACCTCGGCGACAGCATGCCCGAGACCACCCGGCTTGGCCCGCAGCTCGGCGAGCTCCTCGTCGGTCGGGGGAATCTCGGACGTCGACATCACAGAAATCATGATCGAGACGATCGAGCATACGGCGCCGATCCAGAAGGCCCAGTAGACCCAGAAGGGAACGCCGCTCGCGGTCGCACCCGCGATCAGCTTCTGGAAGACGAATATTGAAAGGTTTGCCAAGACAGCGCCGGCCCCGACGAACAGGCTCTGGGTCAGGAAGCCGCGGGCGAGCTGCGACTTGGGTAGCCTGTCGGAAATGAACGCGCGGTATGGCTCCATGGCCGTGTTGTTGGCCGCGTCGAGCAACCATAGGAGCACGACGGCCATCCACAGGGCCGTGACGAACGGGAAGAGGAACAGGCAGATCGAGCAGCCGATTGCCCCAATCAGGAAGTACGGCTTGCGGCGTCCCCATTTCGGGCTCCACGTCTTGTCGCTCATCGCGCCGATTATCGGCTGGACGAGCAGGCCGGTCATCGGCCCGGCGAGGTTGAGCAAGGGCAGGTCGTGAGCGTTGGCCCCAATTAGCGTGAAGAGGGGGTTGATCGCGGTCTGCCGCAACCCAAAGCTGTACTGGATTCCGAAGAACCCCACGTTCATCATTAAAATGGCCGAAGGGGTCATGAGCGGCTTGCGCTCGACTGTGCCGTCGTCGACTGCCGAGGGGCTTGCGACGGCTACCATAGGGATGTCTCCGAGGTTGATGCTAATGCAGTAATTAGCGACGAAGTATTTAAGAGATCTTGACGGACACAATACCGGGAAGGGCATGGTATTAGTCATAAGCCGACTGCGATTCGCGACAGCGAGAATGAAATGTTTTTTGCAAGTCAAGAACAAAATTTATTTGCTAGCGAAAGAGGGTGCTGGGTTTCTTAGACAAGGATCGTTACATCGTTGACGAATGGCGCCATCCCCTAATATCGAGAGAACTCCGGGTGTGGCGGGCACTCTTCGAACGATTTTTTAGCTTCTCACACTCATCATCTCTATTAGAACAAAGGGTGGCCTGCTCGAGCTCGACGCCATCGTGCGACAGCAAGGGCTCGGTTTGCCGGTGGACGACTTTGATAAGCCCGTGACCAGGAATTAGACGGCCGGCTGAACCTTGCCGGCGAATAGCTTAAGTGGCGTTGTCGGAATGAGCCGGTCTTGGAGATTCGAGCCGGGACGGTTTTTTGCTCGCTCAAATTGCGGGCTGTGGCAAGCTGCGCAGGCTATGTCTGTATTAGTCGTCGGATCGATCGCCCTCGATGACATCAAGACGCCGCTCGAGGAGCATCATAACCTCCTGGGAGGCTCCGCTTCGTATGGATGTGTGGCGGCGAGCTTTTTCAGCGCTGTCAACCTTGTCGGAATTGTCGGCGACGATTTTCCAGACGAACATATCGAACTCTTCAAGCACCGGAAGGTCGACCTTGCCGGCCTGCAAATGGCTCCCGGCAAAACCTTCCGATGGTCCGGGGAGTATATGTGGGATCTGAACATCCGCGAGACGCGTTCGGTGGCATTGAACGTTTTTGAGCACTTTACCCCGGCATTGCCCGAGGCCTATAAGGACACTCCCATCGTGCTCCTCGCGAATATCGCGCCTGATTTGCAGCACCATGTGCTCGACCAGGTGAGGCTGCCCCGCTTCGTGATCGCAGATACGATGGATCTTTGGATCGACGTCGCCAGACCGAGGTTGTTGGAGCTTCTTGCGCGCATTCATATGCTCATCCTAAATGACGGCGAGGCGCGCCAGTTGACGGACGAGACCAGTTTGATCAAGGCGGCCCGGCGGCTGCGCGACATGGGTCCTCGATACATCGCCGTAAAGAAGGGCGAGCACGGTTGCCTGCTCTTCGGGGAGGACGGGCAGTTTTTCAGCTGCCCGGCATATCCGCTCGAAGACATCCATGATCCGACCGGCGCGGGCGATACCTTTGCGGGTGGCCTCGCCGGCTACCTTGCAAAGGGTGGTGCGGACGTGGAGTTTTCCGCTCTTCGTCGTGCCGTCGTTCATGGAAGCGTTCTGGCGAGTTACAACGTGGAGGCATTCAGCCTGGAGAGGCTCAAAACGGTGACGGAAACGCAGATTGCGGAACGCTTCGAGATCTTTCGTCGTGTGAGCCAGTTCGATGCCGGATGAGGCGATGCCGGCGGCGCGTGCTTCGGCGGCGGATAGTTGAGATACAACCGGACGAGAAACATTCCTTAGCCATGAAGATGCTGATTACTGGCGGCGCTGGCTTTATCGGGAGTCACCTGGCGGCGTTCTGGCAACCGCACGCTGAGGTGCGGATTCTTGACAACCTCCGCGGGGGAAATCGCCTCAGCCTCAGGGGCCTCGACCTTGAAATGATCGAAGCAAGCGTGCTTGATACCGATGCACTGCGCGCCGCAGTTTCGGGAACGGAAATCGTTTTCCATCTCGCCGCGATGATCAGCTCCAAGGAATCGATGGAAAACCCGCGTGAATGCGTAGAGATCAATACCTTGGGAACTTTGAATGTGCTCCGGGCCGCGGCGGACGCCGGCGTGCGAAAGCTTGTCTTCGCGAGTTCTGCCGCTGTTTACGGCGACGATCCGCCGGTGCCTACGGTGGAGACGACGACGCCCAAGCCAAAGAGCCCTTATGCGATCACCAAACTCGATGGCGAATACTACTGCGAAATGTTCGCTCGCGAAGGCTGGCTCAACACCGCGTCGCTTCGTTTCTTCAATGTTTTTGGGCCAGGTCAGGATCCTGCGGGCCCCTATGCTGCGGCGGTGCCCGCGTTTATGGATCTCGCCGTGCGGGGCGAGCCGCTGACTATTTTCGGCGACGGAGAACAAAGCCGCGACTTTATCTATGTGAAGGATGCGGTTTCCAGTCTCGTGTTTGCCGCGGAGAAGGTTGAGTTAACGGGCGCGTTCAACTGCGGCTACGGTCATCAAACGACAGTCAACGAGGTGGTTCGCCGAATTCTCGCCAGGATGGGATCCCGGTCGCCCGTCTTGCATCTTCCCGAGCGACCGGGAGATGTCCGGCACTCCTGCGCCTCCACGAACAAGATACATGCCGCGGGATGGCGGCCGGTCAGCAGCCTCGACGAGGGCCTGCGGGAGACCCTCGCGGAATTCGGAAAGGTTGTCCGCCAGGACTTTACGGATCCGCGACCACGTTGACCGCAGCTGTAGCCGCGGCGACCCGACGGTCGCGGCACTGCGAAACCCCTAGTTTGTTGGGCGATTGAACCAGCGCGCATCCCCGAAAACAAAATACAGGCCACCGGCACCCTCCTTCGCTCGCCGCATGACGTCGCCGGCCTTCGCCTTCGAGAGAGAGACGCGTCACTCGCCAGAGGTCAGGAGCCGGTGGTGCAAGGTCTCTTAGGGACGCTGCGCCTTCATTGCCTTGAGCAACGCTTCCAACTCGACCGTTGCGAAACTCGTCGCGACATCGCTCATCGCGTAGGGAATCACAACCAACTCGTTGTGAATCATCCCCCCGCACGTATAGACAACATTGGGAACGTAACCGGAGCTCTCCTCCGCGGTCGGAACCAAAAGGGGCTCTTCCGTCTGGCCGATAATTTTGGAAGGGTCGCTTAGATCCAGAAGCGTAGCCCCGATGCAATACTGCCGCATCGGGCCGACCCCATGCGTTAGCAGCAACCAGCCCTCCTTTGTTTCCATCGGAGAGCCACAATTGCCTATCTGCACCAGTTCCCAGTAGAACTTAGGCTGCTGCAGCAATTTCGGATCTTCCCAACGATAAACTTCATCTGACTGCATCAGGAACAGGTTCTCGCCGTCGAGCCTGGAAACCATGGTGTATTTTCCGCCGATTTTGCGCGGAAACAGCGCCATGCCTTTGTTCCGAGCTCCGCTCCCCATCAGTGTGCGAATCTTCAAGAACCGGCCCCCATCGTGCTCTGAAAGTTGCGGAAATATCCGGAACCCATTGTACGCGGTGTAAGTTGCGTAGTAGCGCACCGAACCATCGTCATCCACGAACCGCACCATGCGCGCATCCTCGATTCCCCGCGACTCGTTCTGCGAAGTTGGGAAAATAACCGCCTCCGACCAGTTGCCGTCCTCCGGAACTTCCAAATCGTAGTTTCCGTGCGCCACCGCGAGGAGGTTTTCTTTCGTCTCCTCGTACTCACTGGGGGTATCAAACCCGGCGCGGGCTTTTTCGAGGGCTTTGCCAAGTTCCTCAACGGTAAAACCGTCAGGTAAGCCGGAAAGAATTTTTGCTGCGGACTTACTCAAGGCGCCCGCAGCAATCAGCGACTGGCGCCAGACTTCCTGTCGGCGCGGCTGGATCGTGACCTTTAGTGGACGCAGAAACGGGCTCCGTTCGTCCACGGAAATGTTGCAGTCCTTATCTATGAGTCCTCGAAGAAAAACGATCGAGGAGACATGCCCTTCCCCGGTCGCTCGCAGACTCATCGCAAAGCGCGTGCTCCCTTCCGGCAACCCGATCTGGTTTCGTGCCGGAACCATCGACGGATTGAAGAGCGCCGCGGATTCCACCGAATATTCCATCGTGAAATAGGCGCCGATGAGCAACCGTCGGGCCTCGCTCAGTGCAGTGGCAGCGGGGACAAATTCCAGCACCGCTTGGTAATGCTCGAGAAAGATCTCGCGGATCTTCCGATGCTTCTTGCCGAACTCGTCCTCGACTCGCTTCAGCAGCGCTGAGGCTTCCGTTTCAGGCATCCGGCTTACCCGCGCGATGATCGCCTTGGCACGCGGATCCCCGCCCGGGTTGAAAAATCGAGCTATCGTCCGACGGGGATCCGGCTCGATCCGATGCGGAATTCGTTTAACGGGAACGTTCATCCATTGCTTTCCAATCAGTCGGATTGCACCGGTATCCTTGCAGGGGCTTGTCGCCTGACCAGTCCGGAGAGCGAAAAGCTCAAAACGCCTTGGCTACGCCTGCTGACCAGCCTTGACGATTTCTGCGAATCCGCGAGCCTCGAGGCTTGCCCCTCCGACCAGGGCGCCGTCGATGTCCGGTTGGGTGAGGAGTTCTTGGGCGTTGGCTGCCTTCACGCTACCGCCGTATTGAATTCGTACTTTGCTGGCGGTGGCCTCGTCAGAGAGTTCCTTGAGCACGGAGCGCACGTGGGCGTGGGCGTCCTGCGCCTGGGCGGAGGTGGCTGTTTTTCCTGTTCCGATCGCCCAAACGGGTTCGTAGGCGACCACCGTTTCCAAGAGCTGCTCGGCCCCAACCCCGGCCAGGCCGCCGCGCAATTGAGTTTCCAACACCTGTTTTTCAGTGCCGGCTTCTCGCTCTTCGAGCGTTTCCCCGACGCAGAGAATCGGTTTGAGCTCATTGGCATGGGCCGCCAGCACCTTCTTGTTGATCAGTGAATCGGTTTCCCCAAAAATTTGGCGCCGCTCGCTGTGGCCAACGATGACATATTTGACGAAGAGTTCACGAAGCATGGTCGCGCTGATCTCGCCGGTGTAAGCGCCCGATTTCTCGAAGTAGAAATTCTGTGCGCCGAGGCGGATCTTTTGCGAACCTCCCAGCAGCTCGGAGAGCTTCGGCAGGAGAGTGAAGGGCGGCGCAATGACTACCTCAACGCTGGTGACCTCCTCGATGGCCGAACGAAAGGCTTCGAGAAAGTTTTTCGCCTCCGTGGCGTTCATGTTCATCTTCCAGTTCGCGGCGATGATTTTCTTGCGCATTTTGTCTTGGGGGTGATGAAGCTCTGGCTTTGGGATCACTCAGAGAGGAAATCGATCCGGCATTGCTTCGCTGTCGTTGTTGGTTTCCGCAGATTTTTAGATTATTTTTCGCTCAGGTTTGCGACTCCCGGCAATGTCTTGCCTTCCAGCAGCTCGAGGGACGCGCCGCCGCCCGTCGAAGCGTGACTCACTTTGTCCACCACCTTGAACTTTTTGGCGGCAGTGGCGGTGTCGCCGCCGCCGACGACCGAGACGCCACCGGCGGCCGTCGCTGCGGCAATGGCTGCCGCCATCGTCTTGGTGCCTTCGGCAAAGCGGTCGAACTCGAACACCCCGGGCGGTCCGTTCCAGATAATGGTCTTGGCGCGACCAATCACTTCGTCGAAAAGCTCGCGGCTCTTGGGACCGACGTCCAGGCCCATCCAACCCGAAGGGATCCCTGTCTTGTCGTCGACGGTCTGGGTCTTGGCTTCGGCGTCGAACTTGTCGCCGCAGACGAAGTCGACGGGAAGATGGATTTTCACGCCCTTGGCTTTGGCCTTTTCCATCAATTCCCCGACGATTTTCGCGCCTTCGGGGTCGAACATGCTCTCGCCGATTTCCATCCCATCGAGCACCTTTTTGAAGGTGAAGGTCATCCCGCCCCCGATGATGATCTCATCAGCCTTGTCGAGAAGGTTTCGGATGAGCGGAATCTTGTCGGCGACTTTCGCGCCGCCCAGGATGGCCAGCACGGGGCGCTTTGGATTCTCCAGAACGGCTGCAAAGGCGTCGAGTTCCTTTTGCATGAGAAATCCCGCAACCTTGTCCGGCAAATTCACGCCCACGACCGAGGAATGCGCGCGATGCGCCGTCCCGAAGGCATCATTGACGTAGACGTCGCCGAGTCTCGTGAGTGAAGCGCGGAAAGCCGCCTCCTTCTCGGGATCGGCTTTCGTCTTCGTGCCGTCCTTGTTCTTGACCTTGCCTTCCTCCTCAATGTGGAAGCGAAGATTCTCCAGCAAGGCGACTTCTCCCGGCTTGAGCGAGGAGCACGCCTCTTCGACTTCCGGGCCCACACAATCGGAGAGGAACTTCACGGGCTTGCCGAGAAGCTCCTCGAGCTTTTCCGCCACGGGCTTGAGAGTGAATTTTTCAACCCTCTTTCCATCCGGTCGGCCAAGGTGGCTCATGAGCACCAGGGAAGCCCCCTGGTCGAGGATGTATTTGATCGTCGGCATGGCCGCCGTGATGCGAGCCGGATTGGTGATGGCTCCCGTTGCCTTGTCCTGCGGCACGTTGAAGTCCACCCGCATGATGGCGCGGCGACCCTTCAACGGAACGTCGGTAATGGACTTTTTCATAAGAATTCGCGCGGCGAATTCTAAGCGATCTGCTTGAGCAGGTCCACGCAGCGGTAGCTGTAGCCCCACTCGTTGTCGTACCAGCTGATGAGCTTGAAGAACTTGCTGTTCAACTCGATGCCGCTGCCGGCGTCGAAGATGCTCGAACGGGTATCGTGGACGAAATCGGTCGAAACCACTTCATCCTCCGTGTAGCCCAGAATTCCCTTGAGATAGGTCTCGCTGGCATTCTTCATTGCCGCGCAGATCTCTTTGTAGCTCGTCTCCTTGACGGTCTTGACGGTTAGATCGACGACGGACACCGTCGGCGACGGAACCCGGAAGGCCATGCCAGTGAGCTTGCCTTTGACTTCGGGGCAAACAAGGCCAACCGCCTTGGCGGCGCCGGTGGTGCTTGGAATAATGTTGGTGGCTGCGGTGCGTCCACCCTTCCAATCCTTGCGCGAAGGTCCATCGACCGTCTTCTGTGTGGCTGTGTAGCTATGGATGGTGGTCATCAGCCCCTCCTCGATGCCAAAGCCTTCCTTCAGCAGCACGTGGACGACCGGCGCAAGACAGTTCGTCGTACAGCTCGCATTGGAAATGATATGGTGCTTCTCGGGATCGTATTTGTCGTTGTTGACGCCGATGACGATCGTGATGTCATCGCCCTTTCCGGGAGCCGAGATGATGACTTTTTTGGCGCCGGCTTCGAGATGACCCTTGGCCTTGGCGGCCTCGGTAAAGAGCCCCGTCGATTCGATCACGACATCCACGCCGAGTTCCTTCCAGGGAAGCGCCGCAGGTCCCTTGGTGACGGCAAGGCACTTGATCTTGGCTCCGTTCACCACCAGCGTATCATCTTCAGGAGCATCCGCCGAAGACTTCTCGCTGTAGACCTCGCCCTTGAATCCACCCTGAGTCGAGTCGTACTTGAGAAGGTACGCCAGATTGTCCGCCGGAACGAGATCGTTAACCGCAGCGACCTTGTAGCCCTTCTCGAGAAGTCCTTGCTCAACCATCGCGCGGAAGAAGAGCCGTCCGATGCGTCCGAAGCCATTGATGCCGATTGTAGCCATTTGAATGTAGTAGTTTGGGGTTTGTTGGGACACTCAGTTAAGTCCCATCGAGGATGGAGCGTCAATCACCAAAACGCCGATGCCTGCGAAGAGCCTCATCCAGGAGAACTTGAGCCGCTTCGTCATGACTCAATCGCGTCGTGTCGATTCTAAAGTCTGCCGTCAGGCTATAAAGTTCGCGCCTGACGCTCAAGAGTTCGTCAAAGGTCTCTCGGGGATCTTCGGTTTGCAGCAGGGGTCGCTTACCGCTGCGAATCGCTCGCTCGAAGAGAGTATCCGGACTTGCGTCCAGCCACGCAACAATCCCGACTCTCTTGAGGATCTTGCGGTTGACAGGTCGCAGGACGAGGCCTCCTCCCGTTGAGAGAATAATGCCGCAGACTCCCACCAGATTCTCGAGCGAACGTTGTTCGGCTTCGCGGAAGTACTCTTCGCCATTCCGGGCGAAAATCTCAGCGATCGTGCGGCCCTCGCCTTGCGCAATGAGCTCGTCGGTATCAACAAACCGGTGACCGGTCAGTCCGGCAAGACGGCGGCCCACCGAGGATTTCCCGCATCCCATGAATCCGATGAGAATGAGGTTGGGTAGCACCCCCTCAAACTCTCATAACATTCTTGGCGCGCGAACCCTTTTGATCTTCGTAGAGTTCATACTCTACTTCCTCGCCTTCTTTCAGCGTTCTAAACCCCTTGGTGACGATTGCTGAGAAGTGGACGAAGATGTCGCCGTTCACCGCAGGATCTACGATGAACCCGAATCCCTTTTTCTCGTTGAACCACTTTACTATTCCTCTTGCCATACACTTCTGTTAACGTTCCGCGAGTTGATCGAGCAGCACCCATGCGCATCGCTCTGGACGCATGGAGGCGTCAATCGACGCTTCGCAATACTAATTGTCACGGAAGATGCAGCAAACTTCGGGCCAATCTCCTTTAGTTGGTGTTGTGATGGGCAGCAAGACGGACTGGGAAACGATGCGCGAGGCTTCCGCGTTGCTGGAGAGGCTGGCGGTGCCTCACGAATGTAAAGTCGTCTCGGCACATCGCATGCCGGATCTCATGGCGGACTATGCAAAGTCTGCCGCAGGGCGCGGCTTGAAGGCGATCATCGCGGGAGCGGGTGGCGCCGCCCATCTGCCTGGGATGATTGCCGCGCAAACGCTCTTGCCGGTCCTTGGCGTTCCAATTCAGAGCCGTGCATTGCGCGGGTTAGATTCACTGCTTTCCATCGTCCAAATGCCTGCGGGAATTCCCGTTGCAACATTCGCGATTGGCGTTGCGGGGGCAAAGAATGCCGCCCTTTTCGCGGCGGCCTTGCTGGCTGGGGACCATTCGGCGATTGGGAAAGCTTTGGAGGCTTTTCGGCGCCAGCAGACCCAGGACGCACTGAATAGCGAACTGGAAAATTGAAGACCCGGGTGGTTACGGCCCCTGAAGGTCTTGAGGAAGCCGCCAAGCTCCTCGCATCAGGAGGGCTTGTCGCCCTGCCCACGGAGACCGTGTATGGACTCGGTGCCGCCGCACTCGATCCCCTGGCTTGCGCAAAAATCTTCGAAGTGAAAGAACGTCCCCTGAGTGACCCATTGATAGTGCATCTTCCTGGCGTGGAATGGCTAGAGCGTCTCTCACGACCCAGCGAGCTCGCTCGCCGCCTTGCCAAGGAATTCTGGCCCGGTCCGCTCACGATGGTCCTGCCACGGACGGAGCTAGCGTCCGATCTGGTGACGTCTGGACAGGGCACGGTGGCCTTGCGGATGAGCGCCGATCCGATCTTTCGTCAGATCGCGCAACGGTATGGCAAGCCGATCGCCGCGCCGAGCGCCAACCGTTTTGGCCGGATCAGTCCGACCACCGCCGCGGATGTGATGAAGGAATTGGGAGGTCGCATTCCGCTAATCGTGGACGGTGGGCGCTGCGTCCACGGGCTCGAATCGACCATTGTGCTCGTCCGCGAGCAGCGCGCGGAAATTTTGCGAAGCGGGCCAATTACCCAGGAGCGACTGGCTGAGTTTGGTGTCGTGTTGTCCCGGCATGCTGAAATTCAGACACCGGGTTCGATGCAAAGCCACTACGCGCCGCAGACACCGTTGATCATATTGCGGCGGTCGGATCCCGAGCGTGAAGACTTATTTGAAGCCGAGAGGATGCGATGGCCAAGAGAGACTGGCGGGCTGCTTTGGTCGCGATCCGGAGAGGGATTCGCACGCGTCGAGCATCTCAGCCGC
Source organism: uncultured Verrucomicrobiae bacterium (assembly GCA_963731945.1). Classification (GTDB taxonomy): domain Bacteria; phylum Verrucomicrobiota; class Verrucomicrobiia; order Chthoniobacterales; family Terrimicrobiaceae; genus DASTFP01. Next base: position 614,570 of record CAVSXN010000016.1, read on the forward strand.
AAGCAGGACCTGCGGGAAGCCGCTGCGAATCTTTACGGCGCCATGCGCCGCCTCGACGAAGCGGGTCTCGACCTGATCGTTGCGGAAGCCGTTCCCGAGACTGGCTTGGGCGTTGCGATCATGGAGCGTTTGCGCAAGGCTGCCTCGCGTGAGTAACGGGCGCAGACTTAACACGAGGGCGAGCGGGGTGATTGCCGTGGCGGTCATGTGTTCGCGCCTACTCGGTCTCGTCCGCGAGATCCTCTTCGCGGGGCTGTTTGGCTCGGCGCTTATGGGGATATTCACGATTGCTTTTCGTGCTCCCAATCTGCTTCGCGATCTCTTTGCGGAGGGGGCGCTCTCGACGGCATTCATTACCGTTTTTTCGCAGAAGATCGAGAAGGAGGGAGACCGGTCGGCGTGGGCCCTGGCTTCCAAAATGATGACGCTGGCCGCGATTTTCATGAGCATCGTCAGTTTGCTGGGCGTGGTCTTCGCCAAACAGCTTATTGATGTTTTGGCGCCGGGTTTCGCGCCGGAGGATGCGAGACTTACCATTCAGCTGACGCGGATCATGTATCCCTTCATCTTGCTGGTTTCATTGGCCGCGCTGGTCATGGGAATGCTCAATGCCAAGAATGTTTTCGGGGTGCCGGCGATGGCCTCCAGCTTCTTCAACATCGGCTCGATCGCCGGCGGAATCCTTTTTGGATGGTTGTTCGATCCGGGTTTCGGTGAAAAGGCCTTGGCCGGTCTGGCCATAGGGACTCTGGTTGGGGGGCTCCTTCAGTTCGCGGTCCAGCTCCCGAGCCTGCGCCGGGTGGGTTACAGATTTCGGCCGGACTTTCAATGGAAGGATCCCGGGATACGCAAGATTCTTCTTCTGATGGTGCCGTCCGTGATCGCCGCCAGCGCGGTGCAGATCAACGTAATGGTCAACAGCAGCTTTGCGTCCTTCGTGGGAAAGGAGGCGGTTTCCTGGCTGAATTTCGCCTTTCGTCTCATGCAGTTGCCAATTGGGGTGTTCGGCGTGGCCGTTGCCACGATCACGCTGCCGGTCGTCTCCCGAATTGCCGCCCACGCGGATCGCTCGGAGTTCGGACCCACCCTGGGCAAGGCGATGCGCCTCGCGGTGTTCCTCACACTTCCCTCCGCGGTCGGCCTCTTCATCCTCGCGCAGCCGATCATCGGCATCATCTACGAGCGCGGAGAGTTCAAACACCACGACACGGTCCAGACGGGCCTCGCCCTGCAATTTTATTCGTTGGGCTTGGTTTGTTACGCCGGCATCAAGGTGCTATCCCCGGCGTTCTATGCGATTGACAAGAAATGGACGCCGATGTTTGTGAGCTTCGCCGCGATTGGCTTGAATTTTTGCCTTAACTATTTCTTCATTTTTCAATTCGGGCTGGGTCATCGCGGGCTGGCGCTGGCGACCTCCCTCTCCGCCGCGGCAAATTTTTTGACGCTGTATTTGCTGATGCGCCGCAATGCGCAGACGCTCGAGACCGGACGCTTCCTCAGCTCTCTCGCGCGCTGCGGCCTGGCTGCGGCCGCGCTGGGGTTCGCGTGCTGGCTGGGTGCGAGCCATGGCGCCTCATGGCTGGAGGGCCCGAGCCTCTGGTCGAAGGCCGCAGCCTTGTTCGCGATCATCCTATGCGCCGGGAGCGTTTATCTCATTGCTTGCTTCGCGCTGCGTGTCGAGGAAGTGACGACATTCTGGCGGCTTCTGGCCACCAGGTTCCCGCGCGCGAAATAGCGGCGCATGCTTCAAGTTTTTTACCTTGGGTCAAGAAAGCCGCTAATGAAACTGGCATGGCCCCGTTGACTTTGTAGAAAGGCATGTCCTCCGAGGAAATAATCGACTCCGCGCTTGAGCGCTATGAACGGGCGCTTATCAGCTTCGCCAAGGCGATCACGGGCGAACCGGAGTCCGCACGCGATGCCGTGCAGGAAACTTTTCTTCGACTCAGCCGCCAGGACGTCAGGGCGCTGGAGCCGCGGCTGGCCGCGTGGTTGTTCTTTGTTTGCCGGAATTGCGCGCTCGATCACGTCCGGAAGATCGCCCGTTTTACGGGTGATGCGATCGACGAGGAACACCCTTCGGAGGATCTCAGTCCCGCCGCCGAGGTTGCCGCCGCCGAGGAGACCGTCCGCTTGAGATGGCTGATCGATCAGTTGCCGCAACAGCAACGGGAGTTGGTCCGCCTCAAATTTGAAGCGGGCCTAAGCTACAAGCAAATGGGTGAAGCCATGCAAATGAGCGTGTCGAACGTAGGCGTCCAGCTGCACGTTGCCATGCAAACGCTCCGCCGGCTTTGGAAGCGCGAGAATACAGGAGCCCTACCATGAAAATTGAGGATCCCCGTGTGACGCAATACGCGCTCGGCGAACTTCCGGCGGCCGCGCGGGAGGAATTTGAAAAGGAACTTGCCCTTTCGGACGAACTTCAGCGCGAGCTGGAGGAGACCTCTGTTCTTTGTCAGAAGCTCGCAGCATTGCCGGCCGCGGAGCACGGTTTAGACGAAAGGACGCGCGCGAACCTCAGGCAAGAGTGCCTGCGCAACTTGCGGATCGTCAGGCGCGAACAGAGCTTTCGCCGCGCCGCTTGGGCGGGGGCGCTCGCAGCGCTGGCCGCTTGTTTGTTGCTGGCTCCTTTGGTTCCGTGGAAAGCGGATCTCCTGAGCTGGCCCGGGCGCGAGACGTCGCATGGTGCAGCCGGCGTCGATGCTTCCCTGCCACGAGCGGAAGCCGCGCCCGATCCGGCCGAAAATCAAGCGTCTGCCTCCGAGCTCCTGGCGTCCGCTCAATCGGTTCCGGCACCGGCTCTGCCAAGCCCGCAAGACTTGGGTTGGTCGGCGTCCCCGGCTGATTCCCGCTTGGACCGGCCAGCGACCGCAAGCACGCCGGCGGCAGCGGCCGCGGTTCCTGGATCGCCAGTGGAAAGCAAGGCGTCGACCGCATTTCAAAGCGCCGGCCGAATCGCCGAATTTTCGATGGGGGGATCTGGACAACCTCGCGGTTCCAATAAGGCCAGCGAGTTGGGGCGATTCAAACGCGCGGCGGATGAGGAATTTGATACCGAAGCGTACGACGGCATTGAGGAGAACCGGTTTCGGGATGTTCGCGGCAATCCGCTATCGACCTTCTCGATCGATGTCGATACCGCGAGCTATTCGAATGTGCGCCGGTTTTTGCGAAGCGATCGACTCCCGCCCTCCGGAGCGGTGCGCACCGAGGAAATGATCAATTACTTTTCCTATGCCTATCCGGAGCCGCAGGCGGGAGATCCGTTCTCGGTCAGTGTCGAGATGGCTCGTGCTCCGTGGAATGCCGGGCATGGACTCGTCCGGATTGGCCTCAGGGGCCGCGGCCTTCCGGCCGCCGGACGTCCATCAAGCAACTTGGTGTTTTTGATCGATGTCTCCGGGTCAATGAGGGACCCCGACAAACTGCCCCTTCTCAAGCGTTCGCTTCGAGGGCTGATTGAGAAATTGTCGCCCGGGGACCGCGTGGCGATCGTCGTTTATGCGGGTTCGTCAGGTCTCGTGTTGCCCTCGACTCCGGGAACGGATGTGAGCCGGATTCTGAAGGCGCTTGACGACCTTGAAGCAGGAGGATCCACAAATGGTGCCGGAGGGATCCGCCTGGCTTATCAGACCGCGCGCGAGAATTTTCTCAGGGAGGGCAATAACCGCGTGATCCTTTGCACCGATGGCGACTTTAATGTCGGCCTGACCAGCCAAAGCGAGTTGGTCTCGCTTATCGAGAGAGAACGAGCCGCAGGCGTCTTTCTTTCGGTCCTCGGCTTCGGCACAGGGAACCTGAAGGACTCGACCATGGAAAAGCTGGCCGATAGGGGCAACGGCAACTATTCGTACATCGATTCGCCAAGCGAGGGCCGTAAAGTCCTTGTCGAAGAGATGGGCGCGACGCTCTTCGCCATCGCCAAGGATGTGAAAGTTCAGGTGGAATTCAGTCCCACGCGCGTCGCCGGTTACCGCCTCATCGGTTACGAAAATCGGCTGCTGGCCAAGGAGGATTTTAAGGACGACAAGAAGGACGCGGGCGAGATCGGCGCTGGCCACACCGTGACCGCCCTTTATGAAATCGTGCCGGCAGGCCAGTCGTTGCCGGACCAGTCGGCGGTCGATCCCTTGAAATATCAGAGGCCTTCCGCGGAACCCTCGCCAAGTTCTAATGAATTACTGACCGTCAAGCTTCGTTACAAGGCACCCGAAGGTAACGAGAGCCGCCAGATCGAATCGTCGGTCCCGGCATCGGGGGAAAAGGACTTCAATCTGGCATCGGAAGACTTCCAGTTCGCGGCGGCCGTGGCCGCCTTCGGCATGAAACTTCGCGGTTCCCCCAATGCCGGGGATATCTCCTGGCAAGAGATCCAGAAGATCGCCCGACGAAATCTTGGCGAAGATCCCGGAAGTTATCGCGCGGAGTTCCTCACACTGGTTGAGAAGTCGCGGCAACTTTGCGAATCGAAATCGCAGACCGGCGACCACGCCGAGTGAGGGTCGCCGCTCTGCCCGGAAGATTCGTTGGCCAGGCCCGCAATTTGGCCGAGAGCGAGCAGAGAAGTGCCTTGCTCTCGCTCTCGCTCTTCGTTTAACCAATTCGCGCCAGGACTCAGCTCCTCTTGGGAAGCGAGACCGAGCCGTGCAGGTGGCCCGATTCGTTCGCGCAAGCTCTCCGTTCCGGGCGCTGAGCGTGGAAAGTTGCCCGGTTTCAAATTTTGGAAGTTCGCGCTTGCGCGCCGTCAGAAACCTGATCTATTCCCCATCGCAGGTTAGAGCCCCTTGGGGCGTTGGTAGATTGCTAGTTGTGTCAGTAGCGGTGACAACCGCAGGCTCTCAGTGGCGATTTGAAATCCGATAACCGGAAACAGCCGCAGAGACTCGCCTAACAACACAAAAGCATAGCCATATGGCAACCAAACTCTACGTCGGGAATCTCTCCTTCGACACCACCGAGAACGATCTCCAGGACCTCTTCGCCGAAGCCGGCACCGTCCGTGAAGCCGTTCTCATACAAGACAAATTGACTGGAAAGTCTCGAGGATTCGCCTTCGTGACCATGTCCTCGGACGAGGAAGCCCAGGCCGCCACCGAGCGGTTAAATGGAAAGACATTTCACGGGCGCAACCTTACCGTAAACGAAGCCCGTCCCCGCGAGGATTTTGCGGGCGCAGGCGCTGGCGGCAGTCGCAACAAGAACTTCGGCGGTGGCGGTGGAAACCGCGGCGGACGCCCTCGTCGTTTCTAGGACAGTTCCAGAAACCCATCTCAAGAAAGCCGATCAGTGACGCCGTCCCCTTATCGACGGCGTCGCTGACGGCTGTTTCTTTTCTCCCCGCCGCCGGCGACTGGCCGTTCGCCAGGTCGGTTCATCTCACGATGCCGCGCTTGCTGGCTTCGATGAAGGCTAGAAGATGGAGAAGGTGCTCGTTCGGCGGGAGTTCTGTTCGGATGGCTTCGCAAGCTTGCTTGACGTTGAGATTGGCCCGGCAGAGAAGCCTGTACGCTTCGCGAAGCGAGCGAATTTCGTCAGCGCCGAAGCCTCGCCGCTCCAGGCCCACCTGGTTGATGCCGCGGATTTCCGCCGGATTACCGTCGGCTACCATAAACGGCGGAACGTCCTGAACGATCTTGGTGCAGCCGCCAAGGATTGCGTGCCGGCCGACGCGGCAGAACTGATGCACTCCGCTTAAGCCGCCGATGACCGCATGATCTTCGACGATGACATGGCCGGCCAGAGTGCCATTGTTGGAAAAAATCACGTAGTCGCCAACGAGGCAATCATGCGCGACGTGGGAATAAGCGAGAAAGTTGTTGTGGTTTCCGATGATTGTTTTCGTATCCGGCGTTGTCCCGCGATTCACCGTGCAGAACTCTCGAAAGCTATTGTGATCGCCGATCTCGAGGAAGGTCGGTTCGCCGAGATACTTGAGATCCTGGGTGCGCTGGCCGATGGAGCAATAGGGAAAGAATCGGTTGGCTTGCCCGATAGTCGCGGGGCCGGCCACGGTCACATGATTTGTGAGAACTGAGCCCGGGCCGATGACCACGTCCCGGCCAACGACGCAGTACGGACCGATCTCGGCATCTCCGGCGATTTGCGCGCCGGAGTCGACGATGGCGGAGGGGTGAATCATTCCAGGCCGGAACGAGGAATTCGACGATGGAGGGACGTCATTTGTCCACCAATCCGAAGAGCAGTTCGGCTTCGGACACGACCTCGTCGTTGACGATGCACTTGCACTCGGCCTTGCCGAGACGCCTCTTGATACTCAGCATTTTGCAATGGATGAAAAGGGTGTCGCCCGGAAAGACAGGTTTCCTGAATTTAACGCCGTCCGCGCTCATGAAGTAACCGATTTTTCCGACGTTCTCGGTCTTGTGCATCATCACAATGCTTGCGACTTGGGCCATGGCTTCCACCTGGAGAACCCCGGGCATCACGGGATGTCCCGGGAAGTGTCCCTGAAAATAGGGTTCGTTGATCGTGACGGTCTTTACTCCGATGGCTTTGATGTCCTCTTGAAACTCAACGATTCGGTCCACCATCAGGAACGGGTAGCGATGGGGCAGGGTGCGCATGATTTCGTTGATGTCGAGCACGCCTGCAGCCGCGGCGATCGGGCGCGGGGCCATGGCCAAATATTCGGAATTGCGCTTGACGAGCGAACGAGCGGCCTCGGTGTTGGGCAGGTGGCCCGGCTTGACGGCGACGACGTGTCCGCGCAGACGGCGACCGCTCAGAGTGAGATCGCCGATGATATCCAGAATCTTGTGACGGACGAACTCGTCCGAAAATCGGAGGGGTTCCTTGCTGAGCACCGTGTCGCCTCGCGCGACGATGGCGTTTTCGATGCTGCCCCCCTTGATGAGCCCCTTGTCCATCAACGGTTTGACATCTTCGTAAAAGACAAACGTGCGCGCGGTGGCGATTTCCTTTTCGTAAAAGTCCGGGGTGATCTCGGCGCTCAGGTATTGGGTAAAGCGCCCGCCGGGTCCGACTTGGGTGCATGAGATTCGGAACTTGGAGTCCGGCAGGATCGTGATGATGGATTCTCCGGTTTGAATGACGATTGGCTCTCGAGGTTCCAGGAACGAACGGGCAGCCTCTTGCTCCACGATGCCGGCCTCCTTGATCACGCCGACATAGGGCGCGGCGCTGCCGTCGCCGATGGGAGGCTCGTTGGAATCCATTTCCACGAGAGCATTATCGACCCCCATGCCGGCGAGTGCGGAAAGGACGTGCTCGACAGTATGGATCTTGACGCTGCCCTCGACCAGCGTCGTCGCGCGCTCGACGGTCTTGACGTTTTCGACCTTGGCTTCGATGACGGGGTCGTCCGGAAGGTCCGAGCGCTTGAACTTAAAGCCGTGACCGGTTGGCGCCGGATGAAGCGTGAGGGTGACATTCTCGCCCGTGTGCAGGGCGGTGCCGATGAGGCGGGCTGAGGATGCGAGGGTGCGTTGTTTTTCCACGGTGTAAATTCCAAACTGGCGTTAGTGATCCGTCACCGCCGCCTCATTCCCAGGGGGACGAAGATCCGGAAGCTAAGACTGATCGATCACGGTTGGCCCGCCGGACAGGAGCAGGTCGATGTATTTTTGATTTTCCTTGCGAAGCCTTGCGACCAAGTTGCGCCCGATGGCGGCCAGCAACTGAATGGCGGCTCCCGGTTGAAGGCCCGCCAGCACACCGAGGGTCGTTCGCGTGATGCAGAGAAGCTCGCAGGGATCGGTGGCGGTGACACTGGCGGAACGCGGACCATCGTCAACCAGGGCCACTTCACCGAAAAAATCGCCAGCCGAAAGACTGGCGAGCTCGATTTCTCCGTCACCGCGCTTTATGGTCACATGGGCTCTCCCGCGCAAGATGACATACATGCAATGTCCGATGTCGCCGGCATTGATGATCCGCTCGCCGGCGGCGTAGGATTCGATGGCACTCTGTTCGAACAAGACATGAAGCTCATCAGCTGCCAACTCGGCGAAAACCGTGAACTTCGCCAGAAGCTTGTCATCAAATCGGATTTTGCGTGGTAATTTTTCCATCGAGCATCGTAATGTGGCGCGCAGCCAGCCGGGCCAGCTCTTCGCTATGGGTAACAATAACAAGCGTGGCAATTTTTTGGGAAGCAATCTTTAGGAGAGTCTGGGTGACACGCTCGGCGCTGCCACTGTCGAGATTCCCGGTGGGCTCGTCGGCGAGGAGAATCTTTGGTTGTCCGGCGACAGCCCGGGCAATGGCCGCGCGTTGCATTTCGCCGCCGCTTAGCTGATGGGGATAGTGATTCTTGCGATTCGAGAGGTCGACAAGGTCAAGGGCTTCCGCGACCCGGGGGCGTGTCTTGCGCTCGCCGCGCAAGAGCAACGGCAACTCGACGTTCTCGCCGACGGTCATGGCCGGAAGCAGATTAAAGAATTGGAAGACGATTCCGAGGTCGTGACGTCGATAACGGGTGAGTTCGGCGTCCCTGGCATTGTGGAGCGGAAGGTCCCCGATCCAAATTTCCCCGAAATCCGGTGTGTCAAGACCGCCGAGTAAATTGAGGAGCGTGCTCTTGCCGCAGCCGCTGGGGCCCGTGACCGCGGCGAACTGGCCAAAGGAAATCTGCAGGCTGACCTCGTCGAGAGCCCGGATGCCATCCTCGCCTTTCGAATAGATTCGCGTGACCTTGTTGAGACGAATCATGATAGGTTTGAAACTGGTGGCGTGAACACCGAGAATCAAGCTGAGTTCGAGATCCTGGATGAAACGGAGGATTTCCTAGCCGTGCACAAGCCTGCCGGTCTCTTGGTGCATCCGACAAAACCCGGCGGACCAAGGACCCTTTGGGACGGACTGTGCGAGTTGCTCGGCTATGAACTGGCGACGGGAGGAAGGGTTTCTCTTGTGAACCGTCTGGATCGCGAAACGAGCGGGGTCTTGCTTGTTGCCAAGAACGCGCGTGCCGCCCGGGCTGCGGGGATGGCGATGCAGCAGGGCGGTGTCCGCAAGGAGTATGTGGCCCTGGTTTTTGGCTGGCCCGCATGGGACGAGGAGATCGTTGATGGTCCAATCCTGCGATTGGGAAGAGTCGCCTCGTCAGCCGTCTGGCTCGAGCGAACGGTCCACCCTCTTGGCGCGCCGGCAATGACTCGTTTTCGCGTTGAAAAACGACTCAGCCTTCCGCAGGACCGCAGGTTTTCCGTGTTGAGGGCCAGACCGGAAACGGGCCGCACGCATCAGATCCGCGTGCATCTGGCTTCCGTCGGCTTCCCGATTCTGGGTGACAAGATCTACGCGCGGGGAAACCATCACTACCTGGATTTCATCGATCGAGGATGGGTGGAGGCAATGGCCGCCGAACTCTGGCTTCCCCGCCACGCTTTGCACTCCGCGAGACTGTGCTTGAAACTTTACGGCCAAGAGTTCGACTGGTCCAGTCCGCTGCCCGGCGATATGGCCGGCTTGATCGAAAGCGCCGAGGCATGAGTCCTGCTTACCCTCATCTCGTCACAGCCGGCGGTGTCAAGACCAGCTTCGTGAGGTCAGTGAACCTACTTACCGCCTTGACCGTCTTCGCCCCGTTCGGCGAAGATCTGTCCATGAGATCAGTTCAGCGATCCAGGGAGGGGCGTCCCAACCGCCCGAAGGGCGATGACTCAATCAGAGGTCCCGGAAGTTCCGTTTGCAGCTGATGAGCGTCGCGGTCATTACAGCTGTTTTCATAGTCCTCATTTCCACAGCCTATTTCTCTTACGGGCGCTGGATCTCGCGGCTGCTGGCGCTTGATAACAAAAGGACCACGCCCGCCCACAAGGTCAACGACGGCGAGGATTTCGTTCCGATCAAGAGCTTTTACCTTTTTGGCCAGCACTTCTCGGCCATCGCCGCGGCAGGCCCCATTGCGGGTCCGATTGCCGCATGTCTGGCTTTTGGCTGGCTGCCGTGCCTGCTCTGGATCGCGCTCGGAGTCGTCCTGATAGGTTCCGTTCACGATTTCATGAGTCTTGCCGCCAGTGTGCGCCACGGAGCCTGTTCGATCGCAGAAGTTGCCAAAGAGCGGATCAGCTCTCCGGCCGGCCGCGCGATGATGGCGTTTATCTGGATAGCCCTGGTCTACGTGATCGTCGCTTTCGCCGATATCACCGCAGGCAGTTTTGTCTCGGCTGTTGACGAGATCAAAGGCGTTAAAGTCGATTTTCATCCGGGAGGAGCGGTCGCTGCGGCCAGCGTATTTTATTTGCTGCTGTCGATTGTGATGGGCGTGACCCAAAGATTGTTCAAACCTCCGCTCTGGCTCCTGACCGCGATCTTCGTGCCCGCAACTTTTGTGGTCGTATGGATGGGAACGCAGTTTTCCGGGCTGTTTGCGTTCGACGCCAAGACCTGGGTGCTCATCATTTGCGGATATTGTTTTTTCGCCTCGCTTTGCCCGGTGTGGCTGCTCTTGCAGCCGCGAGGATATCTTGGGGGATTTATTCTTTACTCGGCTCTCGCCGTCGGACTGATCGGCGTCTTTTTCGGCGGCTACACCATTCAGCAACCGGCTTTCAAAGGTTGGGATGCGGGTGGACTGACGGGAGCGCTTTTCCCCTTTCTGTTTGTGACCATTGCCTGTGGCGCCTGTTCGGGGTTCCACGGCTTGGTTTGTTCCGGCACCACCTCCAAGCAGATCGACAAGGAGTCCGACATGCACGCGATCGGCTACGGCGCGATGCTGGCGGAAGGCTTGGTCGCCGTCCTTGCTCTTGCGACGGTGATGATCATGTCTGCGGATGATGTTCGCGGATTAAGACCGGGGACCATCTACGGCAACGGGCTTGGCGAATTCCTAACCCTGATCATCGGCAAAGAGAATTTGCCCTTCGCGATCACCTTTGGCGCGATGGCCTTTTCAACATTTGTCTTTGACACCATTGACGTCGCCACCAGGCTCGGCCGCTATCTGATTCAGGAGCTCACGGGATTGAAAACTCTTTTTGGCGCGACACTGGCGACACTGGTTACGGTCGGCGCGCCGGCGCTGGTGCTTTCGATGGCGGGTGAAGGTTTTTGGCTCAAGTTTTGGACTCTCTTCGGCGCGTCGAACCAGCTGCTTGCCGCCCTGACACTCTTGTCCGTGACCATGTGGCTTAAACAGAGTGGCAAGCGAGTTGCGTTTACGGTGGTCCCTCTGATTTTCATTCTGGTGATTACACTGTGGGCGCTGATCAGCATCAGTTACGCCAGCTATCAGCAGGCGGCGGGGATTGATGCCTCCCTGTTCAACAGCGTTTTCTCTGCGGCCCTGATCGGACTCGCGCTTTATATTGCCGGCCAATTCCTGATCAAATTGAAAGCGAAAAAAGTCGAAGTTCCTGGAGCCGCCGCTTCTTCTTGAAGTGCGAGGCGACTCGGGCCCCGGAGCGTTACGAGGGGCTGGCGTTTTTCTTGGTTTTGTCTCATTTCCGCCTTGTGTTCTTATCTTGAAGGCTCTAGCATACCGCTAAGCGGGCGAAATGACCGCCCGGCGGGATCTTGTAGAGGGACGTCTTTAGAGGGACGTTAACCGGAAAGAAGTGAATAAATGCGGAAAGTTGGGATCGCAGAGATTCGGAACCTTACGATGCTTTGGCACGGCGAATGAAGTCACCCTCGACCCTCGTTCTCTCGCTAGTCGTTCTGGCAGGCGCGTTTGAGAGTGGGATCGCTGCGTTAGGATTGCGGATGCCAAGCTAAAAGTTATGACACGCTACGAACTAAAAACACTTGCATTACATCATCGGGGTTGGCTGAAGGGAGAAAGAGAGGGGATCGCGGCTGATCTGCCGGGTGCGAATCAGCGTGGGGATTTTGGTGAGATCATGAGAAACCTGGGTCGCCCGGGTTCTTCGCGTCCGATAAGAACCCGGCATCTCTACTCAGGCGGTCGATGAGGTTCAGGGTCATCGTCCCGATAGGGATCTGACTTTCGGTGGCCCGGCCAAGCGCTGGTGGTGGCGGCCGTCGCGACCCGCGGCGGCCGATCCTCCTCGCGGGCGCTGGCAGCATGGTGCTGGTGCCTTGAATGTCCATTGACAATCAATAGATTACGGTTGATTGGCGAATCGGCATGGAACCTGTGTTGCTGTTGCTTGTCGGTCTGCGGTGCGAAGCGGATGCTCTCTGCGGCGGCTCGACGCGGCGGGTCCCGTGGGTTGGAGCATGTTCTCGGTGGTTGCCTGGTTCGTGTAAGGTGAACGGACGATTCTCGACTCATCTAACAACCTCTGGAGGACTGTGAGATTGAACGCCGGGCTGCTTTTGCTATTGCCTTCACGCGGCAATCGTCTCATTACCCGAACCGGACGCGCGACAGGTCACTGGAGACAAGCCCGGTGCGTCCCGCAAGAAGGTCTGTGAAACGAGCTGAGTCGGTTCGGCCTTGCAAGGAAGCAGTCATATCCGCTATGGAGACCCGTACCGTTACAATCGTGGTCAACGTTAGCCCCGGAAGGATATGCCGTCTCTACTGATAAGTGCGTGTCGTCTGGACAGCCAGCCGTATCCTTAGTTGCTGAAGGTGAATCCTCCATGATCACGGCGCGAAGCCTATCGAGTTTCGGCTTGGCAGTCCTGTTCGCGGTGGCGTTGCTGGTTCTCGCGCTGCCCGCCCTTCGGCCGTTGTTTCGCTCTGCTGGCGATAGCGGTCGTGCAGCCTCAAGTGCGCCGGTGTGGGAGTTGAAGGACCCTGAAGGCAAGCTGGTGAAATCGTCCGATTTCGACGGCAAAGTTGTTATCCTAAACTTCTGGGCGACGTGGTGTCCTCCGTGTAAGGCCGAAATACCGGGCTTTATCGAGCTTCAGAAGGAATACGGTGCGAAGGGTCTGGTCGTGGTTGGCGTTTCCATGGACGAGAAAGGGCCATCTGTGGTCAAGGAGTTCATGGCCCGGTTCGGTGTGAACTACCCCGTCGTGATGGGCAACGTCAAGATCATGCAGGATTTCGGAGGCCAGGGATTACCGACCACGTTTATCATCGATCGGAGCGGTTCGATTGTCGCAAAGCATGTCGGCTTTGCGTCGAAGGACGCTTTCGAAAAAGAACTCGTGCCCCTGCTCTAAGGAGCGGCAGCTCGTTCCCTGTTGAGGCTGGCCGGCCTTTTGAGCAACCGGAAAAACAGGCAAGGCGGATGAGATCTTTCCTCACGGCCCAAGTCTGGTAAACTTCAAGCTTCAAGCACTGACTATGAAAATGATAAAAATCCCTCACACTGATCTGGAGGTGTCCCGCTTGGCCCTGGGCTGCATGGGCTTGGGGGGCGGCTTTGCTCCGGACACCCGGTTGACGGCAGACCACGAGCGGCAAGCCCGCGAATTCCTCGATGTCGCCGAGGAGATCGGCGTGAATTTCTTCGACCATGCCAATATTTACGGCCGGGGAAGGTCGGAGGAAGTTTTCGGGCGCGTGCTTCGGGAAAGACCGTCTCTCAGGGACAGAATCGTGATTCAGTCAAAATGCGGCATACGGTGGGCGGACGATCCGCGCGGAACGCCGCAACGATTTGATTTCGACCGCGATCACATCCTGGAGAGCGTCGATGCGATTCTGGCGCGCCTGGGCACCGACCGGTTGGACATTCTTTTACTGCACCGGCCTGACGCGCTTTGGGAAGGGGAGGAGATTGCCGAAGCTTTCCGGAACCTCCGCCTTTCGGGCAAGGTGCGCTACTTCGGCGTTTCGAACCAGAACCGGTTCCAGATCGAATATCTCCAATCCTTTTTGCCCGAACCTCTGGTTGCGAATCAGGTGGAGATGAACCTGCTGCACCATGGCTTCGTCGAGGTCGGTATTTCCTTCAACCAAAACTCGCCCCGCTACCCCGATGGCTGGGAGGGGACCATGGAATACTGCCGGATCAAGGGTGTCTTGCTCCAGGCTTGGAGCCCCTTGGCCCAGGGGGTTTTTACCGGGACGCTCGATGATCAGCCTGAAAACATCAAGGGAACGGCCGCGCTGGTGCGTGAATACGCGCAGCGTCATGAAACCACCCCCGAGGCGATCCTGCTGGCCTGGCTTCTTAGACACCCGGCTGGAATACAGCCCGTGCTGGGAAGCTCCCGCCCCGATCGGTTGCGGGCCTGCGCCAAAGCGGATTCAGTCTCCCTGAGCCGCGAGGAATGGTATTCTCTTTTTGCCGCGGCAAGGGGCGCGCCCATGCCCTAGAGGCTGGCCTCCTCGGACGCGACAGGGACTCTGCCGGAGCCGGCAATGAAGCGTTCGACCGTCCGGCGGCAGAGAACTAGGAAATCGCGGATCGCTGGAGCAGCAGCCAACCCCGTGATTCGGGGCCGTCTCCAAACTGCCTGAAAACGGGCTTTGTAGTTCGAAGAGGCTCTCGCTGAAACGGAGAGGCCACGTCGTTGCGGTCACGAGCCGGACACGGTCGCCAACAACTTTGCCTTCGGCATTCTCGACGTGTTCACAAAGGTCCGACCTGAGAAGCCAAAACCGGGAAGCTGTATGAATCTTTGGGTTGAGCGGAAGTGGCGTATGAGCGGTTCCGAGTCTCCAGCGTGCAGGTTCCAGGCCTCCTTGTAAAATTTCGTTTCATCGACGGTCATGCGCAGGTGCAGACGAAGATGCTCCGCCCACGTGGAGACATGGTATTCGAGACGGAACAAGCCGGACTGATCCAGATTTTCGTCGAGAGTGCATTGGAATGCGCCGTTGCGCCGGCATGCTGACTGCACCTCCTTCATGAGACTGCCGAACTGCTCCCGGTCTTCACGGGGGATGAGGTAATCGATCGTTATGGTGATCGGACCATCGTCGTGATCGGGAACGACGGCCAGATCCAGCGAGTGATCGAGCGGCGCTTCATCGACACGGGCCTCCGTGACGAAGTTGATCGAAAAGCGATGCCCGATGGCCAGAACGACGAGGGCCACGAGAGCCGCAGCCGCAAAGGTGAGATCGAGGCCGGCGTTGGCCACTCCGGTCGCCCAGAGAATTGCTCCCAACGCCATACCTCCCTGACCCAGCATTATCAGGAACGCGTTCATCCGTCCGCGCACCCATCCGGGCATCACGCGCTGTCCGGCCACCCAAAGTTCGGATCCCGCAAGCGCCCAAGCCACGCCGGCAAATACGGTCGAGATCATCAAAGCAGGCACCTGGCGGATGAGCGACATTGAGACGAGGACGAAGAGCATTATCACCATCGAGGTCGAGATGATCGCGTTTGTCGAGAGTCGCTGCCTCAGGAATGGCAAAACGAACACCGCCCCGGTCAATGACCCGACGCCCACGCACGCAAAGATCAGGCCGAGTTGGGAGGGCGAACAGTTGCAATTCCTGAGGGCGATCACGGGCAACAGCGCCGGGATTACCGAGATCACAACTGAAAAAAGCACATTGCGAAATAGAATGACCTTCATACGTCCCGAGTTGCGAGCATACCGCACCGAACTGATGAACGATTCGGTAAAGTTCTCGCGCAGCCTGGTTGCCGCCGCCTGCCGCGGCTTCCATTGCATGATCACGAGAGCGACTCCGAGAAACGCCAGCGTATTCAATGAAATGAGAAGAGGCGCGCCGAGCAGCGGCAGCATTAGACCGCCGATGGCAGGCCCGACGATCCCGGAGAGGTTTAGTTGCACCCCTCCCAGCGTCACCGCCGAGGGCAGTTCGTCTCTCTTGACGATGTCGGGGACGACGGCTCCCCAAACCGGCGCCCCAAAGGCAAGCCCAATGCCCAGCGCAAAGACGCACGCAAGCACTGCACCGGGATTTAGCACATCCGTCCACGCTCCGAAGGCAAGAACCGCCGACCAGAGTGCCTGCCAAAGGACGGCGCCAACGATCACCGTGCGGCGGTTCACGATGTCGGCGAGGGCTCCTGCTGGCAGGGTGAAGATAAAGAACGGCGCGGATGCGGCGGTGGCCATCAAAGAGAGCAGGTAGGGCGAAGCGCCGAGGTAGTCCATCAACCATGTCGCGGTGACGTCTTGCGACGAGACGAATGTTCCCGATAAAAGAGTCGCAAACCATAAGCGGCAGAACACCGGGTTTCGCAGGGCAAACCAGGTCGAAGCGGATTTCTTTTCCATTGCACCTGAAACGCTGTCGTCGCCCGAGCTGCCAGGAGCACTTTCAAGCAATTTCGGGGCTGTCGGAAGCGGCTTCTCTTCGGGAGGGCTCATAGATGGTTGGTTTCCACGTCTGTTGCTGTCCGCTGGCTCATTCGTCGAACCAAATGGATTCGCAGCGGATATTGCTGCGGAGCGGACCTTGCGTTTCTGGCATGCGGCCGGAGTGTAAAGAGTTGATGGCGGCGAGCTACAGCAGCTCGCTTTCGGATTTGTCGTGGCTGCTTCAGCTTCCTTACAAAGACGCGAGCGCCCCGTAGGGAAGCCGGGCGAATTGCTATACGGAGGTGGCGTAGCATCCTAGGAAAACACTGCACTATCTGCTCAAGAATACGCTCACTCGACGTCGAACGACACTTCTTTATTGATCAGGGGACATCTCCATCACGTTCGGAGCAATCGTTTTGCCTGACCGCTGACACGCCGCGATTTGAGACGGCCAAGGCTCGAGCGAATTGCGAACCAGCTTCAGTGATGAAAAGAACCGCAAAAATCCGCTACGCCATCGTCGGATTGGGTCACTTGTCTCAAGTAGCGATTCTCCCGGCCTTCGGGCATGCGCGGCGGTCGGAACTGGCCGTGCTTGTCTCTGGGGACGGCGCCAAAAGCCGCGTCCTTTCCGAAAAGTATGGAGTGCCGGCGTATGATTACGACGACTTTGAGGTCGCCTTGGAGAAGGAAGGGGTCGAGGCGGCCTTTATCGTTCTGCCAAATACGCAACATCGCCAATTCACCGAACGCGCCGCAAAGGCGAAGGTTCATGTGCTCTGTGAAAAGCCCATGGCCACCACGCAGCGTGACTGCGAGGCGATGATCCGTGCCTGCGACCGTGCTCGCGTGAAATTGATGATCGCGTATCGCCTCCATTTCACGGACTCTCAGGTGCGGGCGATCGAACTGGCTCGCAGTGGCAAGCTCGGCGAGCTGCGTATCTTCAGTTCGCTTTTCGCCATGCAGGTGAAAGACGACAACATCCGCGTGAAAGACGAGACCGGGGGTGGTCCGCTTCTTGACATCGGCATCTACTGTATCAATGCGGCCCGCTACCTTTTCGGCGCCGAACCGATCGAGGTCACGGCAATGTCCGCCACCTCTGACGATCCGCGATTCAAAGAAGTCAATGAGATGGTAAGCGCCGCCTTGCGCTTCCCGGGCGATCGGCTGGCGACCTTCACGTGTAGTTTTGGAGCGCATGATATCAGCAGCTTTCAGCTGGTCGGCACCGAGGCGATTCTCGAGGTCGAACCAGCCTACGATTACACCAGCGATATGCACTGGACGATCAGGCGCGGCGCTCGCGAGAAAAAGCAAACCTTCCCCCAAGGCGATCAATTCGCAGCCGAAATGGACTACTTCTCCCGGTGCGTTATTGAAAATCGCGAGCCCGAGCCGTCCGGCGCAGAAGGGTTGGCGGATATTCGCATTATCCACGCGATCGACGAGGCTGTCAGGCGTCGCCGCACCGTGAAGCTAAACCCGTTCCGCAAGAGGAAGCGTCCCGGTCCGCACCAGGAGATAAAGCGCCCCCCAGTGAAGAGCCGGCCGCAGCTTGTCCAGGCTGCTGCTCCCGGTGGGTAGTTTCTCTCGTGCCGTTCAGGCACCGCGAAGAGAGCTGATAGCCGGTGCGATGCGCGCGGATGGACTTCGATGCGTTTACGCTCGATTTTCGCCTCCGAGCCTGCCTCGCGCTCTCTGCCTTTCCCGAGCCACGGCTACGCCAGCGTGGAATGAACCTCGCAATCGTCCCGGTAGGCCTAGCGCCGCCCTTTTTTGGCTGGTGGTTTGCGAGCGCGCGGATCCGCAGGTGTCTTTTCTTCCAGGTTCGGCTCAGTCCTGACTATCGCATCGGTGTTGAGGTCCTTGACCGGAGGGAGAATGCTTTTGAAGGTGGCGCCGTAGATATCCAAGGCCGTGAGAAAAAGTCCGCAGACAACGGGTCCGATGACGAACCCGATCGGTCCGAAGAAAAATAGCCCTCCCAAGGTGCCGATCAAGATGAGGAGGTCAGGCATTTCCGCGTCCCTGCCGACGAGTCTCGGGCGCAGGAAATTGTCTACGGTGCCCACCACAGCTGCGCACCAAATTGCGAGAAGGGTGGCGGATATTTGCGATCCGATTACGTACAAATAGATGACCGTGGGCACCCAGACCAGCGCCGTTCCAACGCCTGGGATGACCGAGAGAATCACCATAATGGTGCCCCAGAACGCCGCCCCGTCAACGCCGGCGAAGTAGAATGCGATCCCGGCCAGCGATCCCTGAATCAAGCCGATTAACAACGAACCTTTGATCGTCGCCCTCGTCACGGACGTAAACCTCTCCAGCATCCGGATTTCGTCCTCATGGCGGAGAGGCATGTAATAGAAGATTTTTTGGAGAATGGACCTTCCGTCTTTCAAGAAGAAGAACATGGCGTAGATCATCACAAAGAGCTGGAGGAAGAATCCGGCGGTTCCGGCGGTAAACGCGGATGCCCAGCTCACCAGAAAGCCCCCCGCCGTCTTTGCTGCCGTCCCCAGGTTGTTCACGATTTCGCCCTGGCTTGGGACGAGATCGGCGATCAAGGGAAAGCGTGCGACGAGCCATTGATGAATGTCGAAGGAGCCCGCCGCGCCAAAGCGCTCCTGAACCCAGGGGATCGCGTGCTCGCTTACATTCAGGGCCTGTTTGACCACGAGGCCCAAAAGAGCGCTGAGCGGCCCGACGATCAGGAGGAAAAGGATCAACAGTGTGACCGCGGAGGCGAGAGACTCGCGGCCACGAAGAAGTCGCACCATCCAGCGGTAGATCGGGTGGCAGAGCCCCGCCAGGATCGCACCGACCAGCAGCGCCTGAAGGAAGGGCCACACCACGGCCACGAAGAGGGCGGATATTGCCAGCACCAGGATCAGCACGAACGTCGTGCGAAATCCCTCGCCGGTGATTTTCGTGGGTTCCATAGTGGTTAACTGATCAGCCACGGAGCGATATTCAAGACGTCGGATCCGGGCAGGGATCATTTTCCTGAGATCGACCTCTCTCGCAAGCATGATTGCCCCGCCTCGGCTTTGGAAGAGATGATACTCGCTGCGGGCATTTGAAGAAGAGGCATAACGATATTTTTGTTTTATGCCGGGCCCATGAGCCTAACATTCGATTCTTCAAAATGGATCTGGTTTCCCCTCAACCCTTCTGGCCATTGAGGAACGGACTGCTCAGCGTGTATCCTTCTCTAAAGGAAGACGTCACCTGTGATATTGTCGTTCTGGGCGCAGGAATCAGCGGTGCATTTGTCGCGGAATGCCTGGCAAGAGAGGGACTCGCCATCGTTGTGCTCGACAAGCGCGACGTGGGCAGCGGGAGCACGAGCGCGAGCACGGCCCTTCTGCAATACGAAATTGATACGCCGCTCGTTGAGCTGTCGGACAGGATTGGCCGGCGCGACGCCGAAGAGTGCTACCGTCTCTGCCGGGAGAGCATCGATTCAATAGAGAGGTTGGTCGCAAAACTGAGAGTGGAATGCGTCTTCCAACGCAGGAAAAGCGCTTACTTGGCGTGCCGGACCTCCGATGCCGACTTGCTGCGCGCGGAATGCATCGCCCGGCGGGCGGCTGGCATCGATGTTGAATATTGGGGCGAGTCCGAGGTGGCTGCACGATTCTCGTTTTCGCGCCCCGCCGCACTTATTTCCCAAACGGCGGCGGAGCTCGACTGTCATCGTCTCACCCACGCCTTGCTGGCGCGCGCTGCCGTGAATGGCGCGCGCATTTTCGACCAGACGCTGGTAAACAAATTCGAAGCGGGCGGGAATGGTGTGCGGTTGCAAACAAACCGCTCGTGCAACATCGTTGCGAACCAAGCGGTCTTCGCCACGGGTTATGAGGCGCAAGAATTTTTGCCAAAACGCGTGGTAAAACTCAAGAGCACCTATGCCCTTGCCAGTGAGCCTCTCCAAGAGTTCCCCGGCTGGTGGGAGCGCTGCCTGATTTGGGAAACGGCGCGGCCGTACCTCTATCTGCGGACGACGGACGATGATCGCGCTCTCGTGGGCGGCGAAGACGATCCCTTTCGCAGTCCGGCACGGCGGGACCGTCTCGTGACCAAGAGGACCGACCAGCTTGCCAAACGGTTTGGTGAAATGTTTCCGGCGATCGACCTTGAAGTTGCCTATCGCTGGGCTGGCACCTTCGGGGAAACCAAGGACGGTCTCGCTTACATTGGCCAGATTCGGCAGATGCCGCGCTGCTATTTCGCCCTGGGATTTGGCGGCAATGGCATCACCTACAGTGTGATCGCGGCGGAGATCATCCGGGATGCGATCCTGAAACGTCCGAACGCAGCCGCTCGCCTATTCCAATTCGATCGATGAACTGACTACCCTTGCGAGCGGAAGGAGCATCAACCATTCGGTAAAGCGATCCCAAGTGACCGTTTTTTGGAATCTTCGAATTGCTTTGACCGCTCGAGACGACTGCTCCCGGAGCCGGCTTGCGTTTGCGCGCGGGAGAGGGCGTTTCAAAGGATATGCCTTCACGCTCTGGACTTGACCTGCTTGGCCCCCATCAAGCATAAGCCGTGGGGTGACGCGCTTCACCTAATCTGCTTCCGGGGAAAGTGCACCGACTTCCAATCATGAGCCATCCATGAGCGGCACACTACCCCAAGGCGACCGGTCAGTGCATTCCCGCTTCGCGACAAGGCTTTTGACGCGCTGGGCAAATCGCAGCCCTCGTTTTCCGCCGATTTCGCCAAACGCATCGCGCTTTTCCTTCAGATGAAGCCGAGCCATGGAGCCACCGCCGGTAGCGCCCTTGGGGCCCTCGGCATAGTCTATGGGGACATCGGCACCTCCGTTCTCTATGCATTCCGGGAGTGTCTTGCTCACGGGATCGAAGATCAGGCGGGCATTCTGGGAATCCTGTCGCTGATCATTTGGACCCTTACCCTGCTTGTCACCGTCAAATACCTCACTTTTGTCACACGCGCGGACAATCAAGGCGAGGGTGGAATTCTCGCGCTGCTTTCGCTCGCATTTCCTGAAAGTGTCAGCCAGGCAGAGAAGTCCAAGTTGACCATCACGATGATTGTCATCGGCGTCTTCGGCGCGGCCCTTCTCTATGGAGATGGAGTCATCACGCCCGCCATCTCGGTGCTCTCCGCCACAGAGGGGTTGAGTGTCGCGGCCCCCTGGCTGGCGCCGTTTACGGTTCCCATCACGGTGGTGATTCTCGTGATCCTCTTTACCTTTCAGCGGAAGGGCACCGAATCGGTAGCGAAGCTTTTTGGACCTGTCATGCTCGTGTGGTTCGTGACGCTGGCGATTACCGGCATCCTCCAGATTATTCACCATCCCGGCGTCCTGGCGGCGATTAACCCTCTCCACGCTGTGCGTTTCCTGATCTCGCACGGTTCAGGGTCGCTGATCATTATGGGCAGCGTCTTTCTCGTCGCCACCGGTGCGGAGGCTCTTTACGCAGACCTGGGACATTTCGGGCGAAAACCGATCGCTCTTGCCTGGCACGCGATTGTGTTTCCTTCGCTTCTTCTCAACTATCTTGGACAAGGCGCCCTGGCCTTGCGCGATCCCGCGACACGTGAAAGTCCCCTCTTTCACATGGTCCCAAACTGGCTGCTTTGGCCGTTTATCGCGCTGGCCACTGCGGCGACGGTGATTGCCTCGCAAGCACTGATCTCCGGCGCTTTCTCCCTCACCATGCAAGCTGTGCAGATGGGCTATGTGCCCTTTATCAATATCAAGCACACGTCCCACGAAGAACGCGGGCAAATTTACATTTCGCAAATCAACACCCTGCTGGCCGTGGGGTGCATCACGCTGGTCATTGGCTTTCGAAGCAGCAACGCTCTGGCAAGCGCCTATGGGATCGCGGTGACCATGACCATGGTCGCCACCACCCTCCTGCTTTTCTTTGCAGCTCGCCGGGAATGGAAATGGAGTATCCCCCGAGCCGCGGCACTTTGCGCTCTTCTGCTCGCTGTGGAAGGAACGTTCCTTGCCGCCAACAGCATCAAGGTGACGGAAGGCGGCTGGTTGCCTCTGGCAATCGGCGTAGCGGTCTTCCTGTTGATGACCACATGGAAGAAGGGGCGTTACCTTCTGCGCAAGAACTCGCTGCAAATGCTTTCGCTCAGGGATCTCATCGCCTCGACGACTGCGCTTGGGCGCGAGTCAGGACTTCCCGCACGGGTTCCGGGCACCGCCATGTTCCTGGCAGCGCAGCCCCAAGGCGCGCCCGTGCCGCTCCTCCACAATCTCAAGCACAACCGCGTGCTTCACGAGCGCAACATTGTGCTCACTATCATCACCGATCGAATCCCCTACGTTAAAAAAGACTCTCGCATTGAGCTCAAAGATCTCTCGCACGGATTCTACCGGATCATCGCGCATTTCGGTTTCATGGAAACACCGACGATCAGTGAGATCGTCCAATGTTGCGCGAAGAAGGACTTTGTCATCGAGGAGCAAAAAACCAGCTTCTTTCTGGGGCGCGAGACGATTGTCAGCACGAGGAAACCCGGTATGGCGGGATGGCGCGAGCACCTCTTTATTGCGATGAGCCATCACGCACAAAGACCGGCGGAATTTTTCAAGCTTCCATTTAACCGCACAATTGAGCTGGGCGGCCGCATTGAAATCTAGCAGCTTCCAAGGTTGTGATTAGAGCCTTGATTTTTGATTTGGACAACTGCCTCGCCGCGGCCAATGAAGTCGGCGAGCAGCTCGTCGAGCCGGCTTTCGCCGCGATAAGAGCTGCCAATCGCGGCACACTTTCCGAGGCAGCGCTCAGCGAGGCCATTTCAGAATGCTGGCGCCACCCACTCGACTTCGTCGCGGAAAAATACGGGTTCTCAGCCGAGATGCTCGCAGCCGGCTGGAAAGTTTTCTCCAGCACGGCCGTCGAAACTCCCATGAATGGCTACGACGACCTCGATGTCCTTCGGGAGCTGCCTCTCGAGCTCTACTTGGTGACTTCCGGCTTTCGGCGACTTCAGGAAAGCAAGATCAAGGCGCTGAACTTCGAGCATCTTTTCGCGGGAATCCATGTCGACGCGATTGACGAGGCCGATAGAAAGGGCAAGCAGGGGATCTTCAAGTCAATCCTGGACGCCCGGCAACTCAAACCGGAAGAGGTGATCGTGGTGGGTGACAACCCGGATTCGGAGATTGAAGCGGGCAATCAGCTGGGAATGAAAACGGTCCAGATTTTGCGGCCGGGAGTTCCACGCGGCGAGAATGCCACCGACTATGTTAACACTTTGGCGGAACTGAAATCGCTGCTCCATCTCGGTGAGTGATGGCAGAGTTTTTCGTGTCCATCGCTGCCTGGCAGGGGACAGCGAAATGACGAACTTGCCGCGAAGCATGCGCAGCCCCGCCCCCACTCCTGCCCTTACCTTAACACCAACGCAGAGCGGAGGCCGGTGGAACCGGAGTCGTCAGCGGGCGTCAGCATTGGCGGGTGAGAATGGCGCACGTTTGCGATCGGTCCGATTCTAGGCGGGGCATTGCCTTCATCGCAGATACCGGAGTTCTGTTGGGCACTCCGGGCCTTGGCGCACCTGGCCGTTTTGAGCTAAAAGTAAGACTGCAACTCTCCTCGCCGCCGGATATCCAGGGTGGCGCAGTGGAAGGAGCCCCCGAAGGGTGCATAGCTTAGAAACGGGCACGGGATCGGTTCAAACCCCCAGGCTCTAAGTGTCCGGATCAGAGTGATCTGACTGGCCTCCACCACAACGCGTTTTGGATCGAGCATGAGAACGTTGATGCTAATCCATGGGCTGCACTGAGATACGCGGAAGCGCCAGGCGGAGAGTGGCGGCGGGTCGGGACGGGGAGCGACCAGGACCTCCCAGGACTTAAACATGGGGGGCAGCCTGGCGGGATCGACGTATTCGGGGTTGACGAGCACTTTCCCTGGCGCCAGCGGCACGAAATTTGAGTCGATGTGCATGGCGTTCCGGCATTGGTGCGGGATTTCGTGAACTTGATAGGCTCCGCCAAGATGCCGGCGCAGCCACTCGAAACCGGCGTATTAGTGACGTTGCGCCGGATGCCGCTGTTCAAGTGCAGTCTTCTGACGGGATCGCGCTGAGCGCCGATGAGCCTTCCGATGACAGCGGAAGAGTTTGCGCACGAAGGCGAAATCGGGCCAGGATGGCAAGTCCGATGAAGGACCAGGTGAGTTCGCGAATTCGGCAGATAACACCGGCTGCCAGCCCCTGCGCGGGATTGAGTCCGAGCATCGCGAACACCAGAACTTTACCCGCTTCTTGGGTTCCGACACGCAGGGGGACAAAGAACATGAGATTATTGAGCATGACTCCCAGTACCTCGATGGAGAGGGCGAGTTCGAGGCTGACAGGGACACCAAAAAACCATAAGATCAGGTAGCTTTCGACGATGCCAGCGCCGTACCCAACGGCGAAGCTTGCCGACGAAAGAACGATCTGTCCCGTCGATTCCCGGTGTGTCCTCGCCATTTCGGCGTCTATCTTCTCGATGTACGACCGGAGCGGCGCCAGAAAGCGGACTGCCGGCCACCGATCGGTGAAGCGAAGCGCGGGGGCGAGCAAAGCCGCGCCGTTGCATGATCAGCAGCCCGGCCAAAACAACGGCGAAGCAAAGCAGTCCCCCGAGAATCCCCCATCGCACGCTGCCCGGAATGCGGGTATCGTCAACGACGAGGACCAGCCCGACGCCGATAAAGGCGACCAGCCCGATTGTTTGAGTGAGCTTTGCCACGATGACCGAGGCGACCAGCGGTGCCACCGCCGTTTGTCCCTGGAGCATGCGGACCCGAAAAAATTCGCCACCCAAGTTCGCTGTCGGGGTCAAATAGTTGATTGAGTCGCCTGCGATGCGCGTGAGCAACAATTGTCCAAAGGAGGGCAGGCGGACTCCGCCTGGAAACGCGGCGCGCCAGCCCAAAGTATTGGCGGCGAAGGCCAGCATCTCCGCCGCGATGATCAAGGCAATGCCCCAACCGACCATCCGGAGGTTGGCGAGGACGCTATCGATCCCCAGCCGCGCGACCAGCACGCCAAACAAGACGAGGCCCGCCGCGAGGACGAGCCACTCCACGACGCGGAGAACCCGTTCGGCCTGACGAGGTTCGGCAGTCACGGTGTTCCGCTACGATCGAACGGGTCGTTTCGGTCATTGAGGCCCGACACGTGCTTCTTTGCAGCGACGAGAACAGGATCCGGACGCCAGCACCAGGTTACAGCTGGTTCGGGTTGACCAAAGGAATCGCTTCACGCGCGATCGGGGCACCGTCCCTGCTTGAGATAGTGCATTCATCTTTGGATGATGGTCGAAGAGCGTTAGGCAGGTCAAGGGGCAATGGAGGCAAGTCTTCGGAGAAAATTCCGTTTGAGGAGTGCTGGAGTCTGCGTCACTTTTTGAACCAGCAAGAAAGAGCGCGATAATCCAGTGTTTGGCGGTCCAGTCTGTTGCAGGTTTTCGAGTCCAATGCGCAGGTGGCGGCCGAATCATTCGATGAAGCCTTAAATCAATAAATCAAAACGCTATGATCTTCCTTTTTATTGCGGGGCTGATCCTGAGTGTCCTTGCGGGAGCACTGGTCAAGTATGCCGTGGAGAAGGAGATTTTTTCGAGGAATGGCCCGCGCAAGTGCGCTGGGGGAAGGTGCGGCGATTCCGGGTGGACCCTTGTCAGGCAAGATGCAGAGTCTTGCCACGCCGTGTGTGTGAAGTGCGGATGGATGAGCCATTTTGATATTAAACAGTGGCAGAGGGTTAAGTAAGGAGGCTTTGTCGTAACCGCCGGCTTCCCTCAACGTCGCCGTTTACGCGACGGTGTCGGCCGGATGCTGGGACGGACAGAGTTTCCGAGGGATTCTTCCGGGACGATCCCGGGAAGCTCAATCGATCACTGCGTTCTGACGACTTTGACGTGTCGTTGCTCTACCGCGGCCGATGCGGGGCGGCCGCAACAAAGGGCGATCCCTTGGCGGAGACTCATTGTCAGACGTAGACGGGCTCGACCTTCCAGATTTCGCGTGCATATTCAGTGATGGCGCGGTCGCTGGAGAATTTGCCGACTCTGGCGGTGTTGAGGATGGCCATTTTGGCCCAGAGGGATTTTTGGCGGAAGGCGGCGTCGACCTTTTTCTGGCACTCGCTGTAGGCCTCGAAGTCTGCCAGGCAAAGGAAGGGGTCGCTGTAGACGAGGTTGTCGCGCAGCATGCTCAGAACCCCCGGGGGTTCGTCCGGGGTGAAGTAGTTGGATCCGACCCAGTCGACGACGGCGCGCAGTTCCTCGTTTTTCAAGTAGAATTGCTGGGGATCATAGCCTTTGTGCAGGAGGGCGTGGACCTCATCGACGGTGAGCCCGAAGATGAAGATGTTCTCCTCGCCGACCTCTTCCTTGATTTCGACGTTGGCGCCGTCGAGGGTGCCGATGGTCAGGGCGCCGTTGAGGGCGAGCTTCATGTTGCCGGTGCCGGAGGCTTCCTTGCCTGCGGTGGAGATTTGCTCGGAGAGATCGGCGGCTGGGACGATGCGCTGGGCCAGGGAGACGCGATAGTTGGGCAGGAAGACCACTTTGATGCGGTCCTCGATGCGCTTGTCGTTGTTGATGCACTTGGCCACGGCATTGATGGTCTTGATGATGCACTTGGCCATGTCGTAACCCGGGGCGGCCTTGGCGGCGAAGATGAAGACGCGCGGGGTGATCACCAGGCCGGGGTCTTGCAAGAGGCGGCGATAAAGGGCCAGGATGTGCAGGAGATTGAGGTGCTGGCGTTTGTATTCGTGGAGGCGCTTGATGTGCACATCGAAAAGAGCGGCGGGGTTGACCTCGACCCCGCAGTCCCTCTTGATAATGCGGGCCAGATCGACCTTGTTGGCCTGCTTGACGTTCATGAAAGCGATTTGGAAATCGAGGTCCTCGGCGAAGGCTTCCAGGGCGCGAAGCTTGTCGAGATCGCGCTCCCAGCCATGGCCGATTTTGGAGCTGATGAGTTCGCTGAGGCGCGGATTGCAGGCCAGGAGCCAGCGGCGCGGGGTGATGCCGTTGGTCTTGTTGTTGAACTTGCCCGGATAGAGGGCGTCAAATTCCGGGAAGAGATCCTTTTTGAGCAACTTGGTATGCAGGGCGGCGACCCCATTGACCGAGTGGCCGCCGACGACGGCGAGGTGGGCCATGCGCACCATCTGCATGGAGCCCTCTTCAATGAGGGAGAGGTGCTGCTTGATCTTGGTGTCGCCCGGCCACTTGGCCTCGACGTGCTCGAGAAAGCGCTTGTTGATCTCAAAGATGAGCTGGAGATGACGGGGCACGACCTTCTGGAAAAGTCCCACGCTCCACTTCTCGAGGGCTTCGGGCAGCAGGGTGTGATTGGTGTAGGCGAAGGTGCGCGTGACAATGGACCAGGCCTTGTCCCAAGGCATGGCATATTCGTCATGGAGCAGGCGCTGCAACTCGACGACGGCGATGGCGGGATGGGTGTCGTTGAGCTGGATGGCGACCTTGTCCGGGAAGTCTTCCCAGTCCTCGTTGGTCCTGCGAAAACGCCGGATGATATCCTTGAGCGAACAGGCGACAAAGAAGTATTGCTGGAGCAGGCGCAGTTCCTTGCCGCTATCGGTCTTGTCATTGGGGTAGAGAACCTTGGAGATGGTTTCGCTGTGGTTCTTTTCGCGCACGGCCTCCTCGTAACCCCCGCGGTTGAAGGCCTCCAGATCGAACTCTTCGGGGGCGCGCGATTCCCAGAGGCGAAGGAAGTTCACCGTGTTGGTGCCATAGCCGGGCACCGGGATGTCATAGGGAATGCCCACCAGTTTCTTCCAGCCCATCCAGCGCGGAACATAGTTGCCGCGGTTGTCAAAGACGTTCTCCACGTGGCCATAGACCTGGATCTCGGTGGCGTGCTCGGGGCGCACGATCTCCCAAGGGGTCCCGTATTGCATCCAGGCGTCGGGCAGCTCAACCTGGTAGCCATTGCGAAATTCCTGCCGGAAGAGCCCGTATTGGTAATGGATGCCGTAGCCGATGGCGGGAAGGTCCAGGGTCGCCAGGGAGTCCAGGAAGCAGGAGGCCAGCCGGCCCAGGCCGCCGTTGCCCAGGCCCATGTCATACTCCTCATGGCGAAGTTCCTCGTAGTCGAGACCCAGTTCCTCCAGGGCGTGGACCATGTCGCCATCGACTCCCGCGCTGTAAAGGCTGTTGGAAAAGAGCCTGCCCATCAGAAACTCCAGCGAGAGATAGTAAACCCGCTTGGCGTTGCGGTTGTTGTGCGCGGTGGCCGTGGCGATCATTCGTTCCACGATCATGCCTTGCACCGCCTTGGAGGTCGCCAGCCACCAATCGCGCTTCGTCGCCGTCTCCGTGTCACGAGCGAGAGTGAATTTGAGGCTATTCAGGATCAGGGATTTAAGCCCGTTGACGGACTTGTCGAGCGAAGAGTGAAATTCTGCGGGCATGATGACTTAGCTATACAAGGAATGAATTGGCGCAGCAATAGACTGATGAGGATCACAGGAGCGGTGATGTCAAGCCTCGTCCTCAACGCCGGACACCCGTGCGCCTGAGACTCTTCGCCGTATTAAGTAGAGAGCGATGCCCAAAAATGCGCTCATTGCCGTGCGCGGGGGCGCACACGCGACAAATTTGCCCGTCGCTAAGCCGCTGCGGGCCTTCTCTTTTGCTTCAGGAGCGCGTTCGTGGATCGCGCGCGGCTCGAGCTTTTCGGCTCCGACCTTTTCGTTCCCACCTTTTGCAGGCTTTCCTGCAGGACGGCGACCAGATCCACCACGTTCGAGGCCATGCGCGGCGCGGCCGGCTTAATGGACGGCGGCCTCTTTTGCGCCTTCTCTTCGATCAACTCCATCACAGCCGCCCGGTATTGATCCTTGTATTTGGCCGGTTCCCACTCGCTCGTCATCGATTCGATAAGCGCTCTGGCCATGGCCAGCTCCTTGGGAGAAACCTCTTTCTCGGAAGGAGTCTTGAGAGTATCGGGTTCGAGCACCTCGTGGGCGAAGTGCATCAGCTCAAGAATCAAGAATAATCCGTCCGGTTTGACGGCGGCCAAATATTCTCTGTTCAGGATCGCGACCTTGGCGATTCCGATCCTGCCCGACTCCGAAAGCGCCTTATACAAGAGCGCGTAGGGCTTCTCTCCGCCCTTCTGCGCCTCCAGAAAATAGGGTCTGTAGAAGAATTTCGGGTTGATTTGCGACTGCTCCACAAAATCAGTGATCTCGATGGAATGCGTTGATTCAATTTTGACCTTTTCGAAGTCCTCATCTTCCAGGACCACCCAACGTCCCTTTTCATATTCGAATCCCTTGACGATCTCGTCAGCCTTGACTTCCTTCTCATCGGCTTCCGCGACCTTTTTGTAGCGAATCGGGCTCAGGTCGCGCGCCCGCAGTTGCCTGAAACTGATTTTCTCCTCGCGCGTGGCCGGGTAAACAGCCACCGGGATATACACAAGTCCAAAGGTAATGCTCCCTTTCCAGATCGCACGCATGCCTCAGGAAAGCATCAAGAGCGCGTCCGTTCAAGCCCTAACAGAGTGGCGGGTATCGCCGCAAGTCGCGAACCGCCCGTCATCACTGCAATATTCAACGCCATCAGGCAGAGGCAGTTCTCGGGTTCGGGATGAGCGGCGGAATCCGGGATGACGCGGCAGGCGCGTGCTTGCGTCACTGCACTGGCGGCCGGGAGCGCACAAGAGCCTGCCGCTTCGCAACCCCGCCAGAAGGTTACGAGATTGTCACATCTCTACCGTCGTGCGCTTTCGAGCGCGAGAGTAAGCATCCAAAGGTCCTTGTTTTCTCCATGAGTAACTTACTCCATGAGATCGAGTCGCTGGTCGCTCTTCCAGCCGATTCGCCCTGATGTGAATATCGTTGAGTCCACGGTTTTCTATGAGTCGTGGTTGGAGGATCAAACCGACCTGCAAGAAAAGCGGCTCGACAAAAAGCACGCACTGATGGCGTCGGGTCCTTTCCCCTTTCTTCGCGCCACATTTTATCGCTGGCTCCAGCGGTGGCGCAAAGAATGCGGTGATCTCCATGGGCGAAACGAAGACGCGCTGCTTGCCGTCGGAGACTTGCATCTCGAGAACTTCGGGATCTGGCGTGATTCGCGAAACCGGCTCGTCTGGGGAATCAACGACTTTGACGAAGCATGCCAGGTGCCGTTCACGCTCGATCTCGTTCGCCTCGCCACCAGCATCATTCTTGCCGCAGAAGCGGTCGAAGTTGAGGCCCCAATCGGAAAGGTCGCCGAGTTGCTCCTTGCGGGTTATGGGGATGGGCTGGAGGCGGCCGGAGCGCCAACGTTACTTGAGAACGGCAATGGCCACGAGTTGATGGCCCTGGTCACCACCGTAAACGAGCCCAGTGCCACTTTCTGGGCCAAGAAGCTCAATGAAGATGACAATCCTGCGATTGGCGCGAAAGAGCTTCCCCGAGGGCTGGACGACGTTTTTCGTTCGGCTTTCCCGCGGGGAAGCATCCCGGCCTACCGGAGACAAAGAAAGCCGGGCGGACTCGGTAGTCTTGGACGCCGGCGCTACCTTGCGGTGATGAAACGCAACGATCATCAGCCTATCGCTCGCGAGGCAAAAGCGCTGGTGCCTTCCGCTCTTTCCTGGCTGGAGATGCGTCCCGCGGCGATGTCTCTGACGGCTACGCTGCTGCAGCGGGCGGTGCGCAGCCCCGATCCGTGGCTGCAAGTCCACGATCGCTGGCTGGTTCGGCAACTGGCTCCCGATGCCTTCAAGATCGAACTTCCCGCCTCCAAGGAAGACTGCCGTCTCGTCTTTGCTCCCGCCCTCCTGCGGGCCATGGGATTTGAAACGGCGAACGTTCATCTTGGCAGCAGAAGTCCAAGCGACCTGCAATTGGCGATGGATCGCCTGCGCCGTGACTTGGGCCAGGACTGGCTGGCCGGTGCGACCGGGCGAATGGAGCGGGTGACGCGCAAAGATCACGGGGCGTGGGCGAAGTACTGGAAGCGTCACTCGCGCAAGGCGGAAGGCGACGATGCTTAAGCCGGCGGCAATGGCGGGCCGTCGGCGGCTCCCAACGGCTGCGGACGTCGTGAATTAGGGTTCGGCTTCCACAGGCTCCAAAACCATGAACTGATAGGGCGCCAGGGTCAGGAACTCATGATCAAGGCCCACGGAGTGTTCCTGCTCATTCCAGTGATCGAAAAGCCGCCCGGGATTCTCGCCGTGTTCTTTGAAGACGTACCAGGTGATGCCCTGCTGTCGGTCGCTAAAATTGAAGAGACAGTAGAGCCGCCGGTTCTCCAGCGTTCGCAGGTAGCCCGCCACGTGGAGATTGTGCGGGGGGAGCCAGGTGAGGTTCTTCGCATCCGCAATCATGGGCAGCTGGTTGCGGATGGCGATCAAGCGCCGGGTGGCCGAATAGACCCGTTCCTCGGTGGTGCCCTGCTCTGCGACGCGTTTGTTCCTTTCCCAGTCGATGACCGGCCGGTGCATCCAGCGGTTATCGTAAGCTTTGCCGGGGTCGTCGAGGTAGGAATAATCGTTAGTATGTCCGGCTTCATCGCCGTAAAAGATCATGGGAATCCCTCCGAGGAGGAAGCTGTGGGCCTGCATCATGAGGATTCTGCTGATCGCTAAGTCGATCGCCGCGCTATCTTTGCTTAGCAATGCTTTCTCGAGCCCACACAAGGAAGCCAGCGACCCGCTGATTCGAGCGTCGCCCGTCTTGGGATTCACGGAAAAGAGGGCGCCCGACGCCGGTGACCCGGGGTAGGCGCCGGAATAGTAGTCCATGATGAATTTCCGATGCGGAAACGGCGCGAAGCCGGCATGCTGGATCATTTGATTGTCGTAGCCAAGTCCGATGTCATCGTGGCAGCGGGTATAGGTGATCCACGATGTGCCATAGGGTTTTTGCAAAATGTCGTGCTGAGCCGCCAGCATCACGCGGGTATCGGCGGTTGCCAGGGCATCCCATTGCAAGGCCATATTCGTGGCGCCATAGGCCAGGTCGCACTCGCGGGCGGTAAAGAGCCCGGTGCCGAAATATTTCAAGATCTCTTTGGGGGCCACAATCGCTTCACCCAGGATGGCCATGCCCGGCATGGCGGTTTGCACGCATTGTTTAATCAACCGCAAGAGCGTATGGGTCTGGGGCAGATTCTGGCAATTCGTGCCGACTTGTTTCCAGATAAAGGCGGGCGCATCGATCCGGAGGACGTCGACGCCGAGGTTTCCGTAAAAGAAAATGATTTCGAGCATGTCCAGGAGAACCGCGGGATTGGTATAGTTGAGGTCCCACTGGTAATTGTGGAAGATCGTCATCACCCACTTGTTGATCTCCTTACAATAGGCAAAATTGCCCGGCGAAGATTCGGGGAAGATCTCCGGCATACTGCGCTCAAAGCGATCCGGCATCTCCCGATCGGGATACATGTGAAAATAGGCTTGGTAGTTTTCGTCACCTTGTTTCGCTTTTTGCGCCCATTCATGACGATGCGAGGTGTGGTTAAGCACGATATCGACCATGAGGAACATTTGCCTTGTGCCCATCTCCTGCCGGAGTTTCTTTAGATCTTCCAGCGTCCCAAAGCGCGGATCCACCGTGCGGTAGTCCGATACCGCATAGCCGCCGTCGCTTTCGCCGGGAGGGCTCGCAAAAACCGGCATCAGATGAAGCAGGTTAACGCCGAGCCCCTTCAGGTAATCGAGCTTCGATTCCATGTTCGAGAGACTGCCGCAGAAGCGGTCCACATAAAGGCTCATCCCCGTGATGTGGTTGCTTAGAAACCAATAGCCCTGGTCCTGCTTTTCATCGTCTTTGTCCTTCATGCTCTCGGGCCGGTCGGCGAAAGCGGTGGTGATGACGTTCAGCAGCCGGTCAAAACTTTCTTTTGCTTTGGGATGATGCTCGTAGATCTCGTCGTAGAGCGCCTTGATGGTGGCGGCGTTCGCGATAAACCGGGTAAGAAAAAGAATTCCGGCATCGCCTTCCGGAAGTTCTTTTTCCTTCACGCATTGGTTGATTTGCTGGTGTAATTGATGCTGATACATGGCACGAATTGATCACTGGCGTCGGCCCTCGGAAGCGTCACGGGGGCGCTTCCCGTGCCCGAGGAGCTCCAAGTAAGTTGATGGTTGAGAGTTGATTGCTGATGGCCGCCTGAAGAGGAAGCTTGCGCTGCCATCTTGAACGCGTCTAAGGCGCAGCCTCAGTGCCCGACGTCCATCGGCATTGGCAAAATGAATGGCCCGTGACCATCCGCTGTTTTGACCAGCATTATCGCGAAAACCACCGAAAGCAGGAACAACCCGGCGCACGTCATGGCGTCGCCCGGGTTGCCGTCTGCAACCCGAAGCTATGTTGGATGCCGAAGAATGCGAGATTCACGACCTGCCGGAACGCCATCCAACGCCCGGTGTCATGGTCCAGACCGTATAGCTCGCGAGTTTTTATGGCGGAGGTGAGTTTCCCGGCAGAACTATTTGAGCCGGGGTGCACGAGTCAAGCTCTTCACGTCCAACGTGAGATAGGGAGTCCCTCTAAGCCGCCACGCGCATCTTGCGAGTCTCCTCCCATCGTCTGACTCTTTAGCATGCAAAGAAGCCTGCGCCGGGTGGATTCGCCGGGTCTGGGATCAGTCTTCGGCGCGTGCTCTAGCCTGCGGCTCCTCGCGAGTCCCGCATCATGATGCCGGGAGGGGTGATTTCAACACCCCAGCCGCGAGCCTCCTGATAGATCTTGATTTCGGCATCTGGGATCTTTTCCTGCAGACGCTCGGCAAACGAGCGGCAAGCGGCTTCGGTTCGCCAGAGGTGGCTCTCGGCGGTGGCGATCAATTCGCCACCGTCATCCTCGCGGAGGGTTTTGAGCCACCATCCGGCAATTGATTCCAACGCTTCACCAAGTTCGTCGCCGCTGTATCCGAAAAGGGATGCAAGACCCCTCACGTCGTCTGCGAATCGCTTCGAGACGGTGACGGTGATTGTTTCAGTTTCGGCAGATCCGCCGCCAGCATTTGGTGTGCCCATGGAATATTGGGGTGCTGCCTTCGTTGCGAAGGCTTGCACCTCTCGGAAAGGTCTTCTCGAGAAGGTGTCTCGATACAAGTCATCCGTCTAGCGAGAAAGCAGGAAACAGGCCAGAGAATCGGCAGAAGCCCGGAGACTGATCTTGCAGAAAGATAATCGAGACAACCACGAAGCGAGCCAATCAAGCGGAAGATTATCCGGGCCATAAGCACCGCAACCGCCAGCGGCTTCCGACTCGGCGCCGGCCAAACGTCTCGGAGGGTTGGTAAAGTTTTGCTCAAAGCCACAAGGCCTCGTGCTTTGCGCTGGGTGGGGGCGGCACGCGCCACGAGCGCAGAACCTTCCCGTTTTTGGCTCAGTCTCCGATGCGTCGGAGAGTCACCGCGGCTTGATCGGCGCGATCGTATGGAACCGAGGACGAGTAGAATCCACTCAGCATGTCGCCGCTCTTTTTGAGAACGATGGTGCAATAGAGGTAGCCTCCCAACTCAGGGCCAGGAAAACTCGCGATCCCTGCGCGAAGCCCCGGACGGAGTAGTTTCCCATCGCGCCATCGGCTGTGGAACCGACTTGCTCGAAGCGGAATTCTCCTCAGCCGGATTCCCACGCCTCCCAAGCTCGTTCCACGCTAATGCTTGCCGTGCCGCGGTTTGCTTGCAGCCACCGGTCGGCAGCGAGGTTGTTGCGCGCGTACTTTTCCTTGAGGTTGCAACCCGCCAACCCACCGGCAACGAGCGCGAGGAAAGGACGCAAGCGATTTTCATGCGGACGAGTGTCGGACGGAGAGAATCGCTTGTCACTCCAGATGGGTTTTTCGTCGCGAGTTCGAATGAAGATCAGGGGGAAAGACGGGTTTGAGGTCTCCTCCATGCAGGGGAAGCGTCTTGAGGAAGCAGATTGCTTTTGGCGGATATGTGAAGGATTTTGTCAAAGGTAATGGGCGAAGATGAGCAATGAATATTGGGCGAACCATGAAGCGAGTTCTGTCGCCTCCGCGGGTGCCCGGCTGTGCAAGAAGCAATTGTCGTTTCACGATTGCCGCGGCAGCTTTGCAGTGAGGAAGGATGAAGAAACCAGTAATTCTCACAGTTGATGACGACGTGGACGTTCTGCGTGCGGTAGAGCGAGACTTGCGCCGGCAGTACGGAGAGCGATTTCGCGTGATGCGGGCCGATTCGGGTGCGACCGCGCTGGAAACCGTGAAACAGATCAAGTTGCGAAATGAACCGCTGGCGCTGTTCCTCGTCGATCAGCGGATGCCCCGGATGTCGGGCGTCGAGTTCCTGGAGCAAGCTCTGAAGGAATTTCCCGACGTGAAGCGCGCGCTGCTGACCGCCTACGCCGACACGGATGCGGCCATCAGCGCCATCAATTCTGTAAAAATCGACCATTACTTGATGAAGCCCTGGGATCCGCCCGAGGAGCGGCTTTACCCTGTGCTTGACGATCTCCTTGACGATTGGCTGGCGAGTTTTCACCCGCCTTTTGAGGGGATCCGGGTCATCGGTCTCAAGTGGTCGCCCCAGGCGCATGCGGTGAAGGATTTCCTCGCGCGCAATCAAGTTCCGTTCCAATGGCTCGATGTCGAACTCGACGCCGAAGCGCGCAAACTCGCCGAGCAAGTTGGCAAAGAGAAAAACTTGCCGATCGTGCTTTTCGCCGACGGTTCGCACGTTTGTGAGCCGACCGTTGAAGCGCTTGCTGAGAGGGTCGGACTCAAGACACGGGCGCAGATGCCGTCCTATGATCTTGCCATCATCGGTGCCGGACCGGCCGGTCTGGCGGCGGCTGTTTACGGTGCGTCGGAGGGGCTGACAACCGTGATGATCGAGCGTGAGGCGCCGGGCGGCCAGGCGGGCTCGAGTTCGCGGATTGAGAACTACCTTGGGTTCCCTTCGGGACTGAGCGGCGGCGATCTCGCCCGCCGTGCCGTCGCGCAGGCGCGGCGTTTTGGCACAGAAATTCTCACGCCGCAGCGCGCGACGAAGATCCGGTTGAACGGCCCGTATCGCGTGATCACTTTGAGCGACGGCAGCGAGATCAGCTGTCAGGCGCTGCTTCTCGCAACCGGCGTTTCTTACCGGCGTCTGGAGATTTCCGGAATCGAGAAACTGACGGGCGCGGGCGTCTACTACGGCGCGGCGGCGACCGAAGCGATCTCGTGCGCGAATCATGATGCCTACATCGTGGGCGCGGGAAACTCCGCGGGCCAGGCAGCCATGTATCTCTCTCGCTTCGCCAAGAGCGTGACACTGCTCGTGCGCGGAGAGTCGCTCGCGAAAACGATGTCGCAATACCTGATCGATCAAATCGCGAAAACTGAGAATATCGCCGTGCAATTTCGCTCGCGGGTGGTCGAGGCCAAAGGCAATGGCAACCTCGACACGCTCACGATCGCCAACGATGAAACCGGCGAAGTGAAAACGGTGCCGGCGATCGCTCTTTTCATCTTCATCGGCGCGATGCCCCATACGAGCGCGATTGCGGATTTGATCGAATGCGACGAGCGGGGCTTCATTTTGTCCGGCCCTGATCTGATCGCGAACGGCCGCCGCCCGCGGAACTGGACTTTGAAGCGCGATCCGTTTTTGCTCGAAACGAATGTTCCCGGCATTTTCGTGGCCGGCGATGTGCGTCACGGCTCAATCAAGCGCGTCGCTTCCGCCGTGGGCGAAGGCTCGATCGCAATTGAGCTCGTGCATCAATACTTGAACCGATTTTGAGCACCATCGCACGAATGACGGACTGCGAGGCAGTGGTGGCCCTGCTCCGCAAGGTTCCCCTCTTTGCAAACCTCAAGGAGGAGGATAAGGTTTGCATCGGGGAGACAGAGGAATGGCGGCTTGTCCCTGGCGAAACGCTCATCCGGGAAGGGGAGCCTGCGGAGTATTTCTTCGTTCTCCTGGAGGGAGAAATCAGCGTTCGGAAGCAGCTCGGTGACCAGGAAAGCGTGGTGGCTCGCAACAGACCCGGCGCATTTTTTGGCGAAGTCCCGCTCTTGCTGGGCACGCCTTACAGTCTGTCCGGACGCGCCGAGCGCGATTGCCGGCTCATCGTTTTTCCGGAGGAGGCTTTTTGGAAGCTGTTGCGGCTCTGCCCGGCGATTTCGAGCGAGATCTTCAACGCGATGGTGACGCGTCTTCGGAATTTTGCGGGTTCAGCGCGACAGGGGGAAAAGCTGGAGGCCCTTGGAACCATGTCCGCCGGCTTGGCGCATGAATTGAATAATCCGTCCGCCGCCGCCCAGCGTATCGCCGTGCATCTGGGAGAGGTCATTCAGACGATCCAATCGGTCGCCCATCGATTGCATCACGCGCTTGCGCATGAGCACTGGGACCGGTTGATCGCGTTCATGGGCGAGGTTTTGGAGAACCTTTCGACTGGCAGGCACCATCAGTCGATCGAGCAGAGCGATTCGGAGGATGCCCTCGTCGCCTGGCTGCGAGGATGCGGCGTGACGGACGCCTGGAAAATCGCTCCGGTGTTCGTCGGCGCGGGATTGGACACGAGTGCACTGGTTTCGTTGCGAGAAGGTTTACCGAAGAACGCTTTCGGCGACGCGGTGCGATGGATCGCTTTGCGGATGACGATCCAAACATTGCTCGATGATGCTGAGCAATGCACCGGGCGGATCGCCAATCTGGTTGATGCGGTGCGCTCCAGCGCGAAGCAGGAGCGCGCAGAAGCCGCGGATATCGACGTGCATGAGCAAATCGGGAGCGCCCTTGCGGTTCTGGATCACAAGCTGAAGAATGTGCGCGTTAGCCGGAATTTTGCCACCGACTGCGGGCACGTGCGCGGCTATCCGAGCGAGCTTGCGCAGGTGTGGGTCAATTTGCTCGATAACGCGGCGGATGCGGTAAACGGAAAGGGCGAAATCTCCATTCGAACGCGACGCGACGACAACCAAACGGTCGTGGAGATCATCGACAACGGCCCCGGCATTCCGCCGGAGAATCGCTCGCGCATCTTCGAGCCGTTCTTCACCACAAAGGTCGTCGGTTCGGGAAAGGGTCTCGGCCTCACGGTTAGCCAGGGTATCGTGGGAGACAGGCACGGCGGTGAGATCGAGGTCGAATCGCAAGCAGGTGAAACGCGATTTATCGTGCGATTGCCCGTGCGGCTGATTGAAAGAAGCGAAGGGGCCGAGGCAATCGTTGCGAATCGCGCGTACCTGGCAGAATTGGCGGAGCAGCTCGAAAAGAGGGAATCCCAGCCGCCCCCGCAGACGCCCGCGGTTTCCGATGGAGCCTTCGCGACGGTTTTCGATGTCCCGCTTTTCGCTCAACTCGACGACTCGCAGCGCGCATGCCTTTCCACGGGAACGGAGATCCGTCCCAAGGCCGGTGAGACCTTCCTGCAGGACGGCGATCCGTCCGACGCTTTCTACGTCATGCTGGAGGGCGAACTGCGCGTGACCAAATACTACGGCGATCAGGAGATTTTCCTTGGAGAGGTCGTTCCCGGGGAATTCTTTGGCGAGATTGAAATACTCCTCGACGTCCCGAATTGGGCGATCATTCGGGTGGTCGCCGACAGCCGGCTTTTTCGCCTGCCAAGAGCGGGACTGTGGGACCTGCTGCGCAGTTCGCCTCCGGTCGCCAGGGAAATCATGCGAACTCTCGCAACCCGCATGCGGAATTTGGAAGACTACAAGCAGGAGCGGGAGAAGCTCATGCAGCTTGGCGCGATGGCGGCCGGGCTGGCCCATGAATTGAACAATCCCGCGACGGCTGCGCGCCGCGCCGCCACCGACCTGCGTCAGAGCGTGGAGGAGGTTCAGGACTACGCCTGCGAGCTCAATGAAACCCTCACGGCCGAGCAGTGGCAGCAACTGGTTGCCGCCTCCAAGGAGGCCGTGCATTGTGCCGGATCCCAGCCGAAACTGAATCCCCTCGAACAAAGCGACCGCGAGGAAGCGATCGAAGGCTGGCTCGATGCGCAGAATGTCGCGGACGCCTGGGAGCTCGCGCCCGCGCTGGTGAGCGCCCGCGTCGATCAGGAAGAGCTGGAAGCTTTGCAGCGGATCGTGCCGGCGCGAGATCTGGAAAACGCGATACACTGGCTCGCGGCAAACGTCACCACGCGCGACTTGCTCAAATCCATCACGCACAGCACCGAGCGCATCTCGGAGTTGGTTCGGGCGGTGAAGTCGTATTCGTTCATGGACCAGGCGCCGTGGCAGGAAATCGACGTGCATGAGGGGATCGAAAACACGCTGATCATCCTTGGCCATAAGCTGAAGAATGCCACCGTGACGCGCGATTTCGACCGCACGCTCCCTCGCTTGTGCGCCTACGGCGGCGAGTTGAACCAAGTTTGGACGAATCTCATCGACAATGCGATCTATGCCGTGGGCGGCACGGGTCGCATCGATATCCGCACGCGTCGCGACGGCGAGTTCTTTCTCGTTGAGATCGCCGACAATGGCACCGGGATTCCGCCTGAGGCACAGCCGCATATCTTCTTCGTGCCCTTTTTCACAACCAAGGGCCGCTCAGGCACTGGACTTGGACTCGTCATCACCTACAGAATTGTCGTCGAGCGCCATCACGGAAAAATCGAGTTCGAAACAGGCCCGGCCGGCACTCGATTCAGCGTGCTGCTTCCATTTGAATCGTCCGAGAACCCGCAGACCCAATTGGATCGCGAGCGCCCGTTGCACCCGGAATTGGCCCCCGCAACGTGAATCCCTCTTTTCTCGAAGCAAATATCCCCGGCATTTTCGTGGCCGAAGACAATGTGCCTCACGGCTCGATCAAGCCCGTTGCCTCCGCCGTGGACGACGGCTTCATCGCGATTGAGCCCGCCATCAATACTTGAACCGATCTTGAGCACCACCGAACAACTGACCGACTGTGAGGCCTTGAAAGTCCAGCTCCGCAGGGTTCCGCTCTTTGCGGACCTCAAGGATGAGGATGGCGTATGCATGCAGGATGTTGAGGAAAGGCGGCTCCAGACCGGCGAGGTGCTCGTGAGGGAAGGGGAGCCCGCGGCGAATTTTTTTGTTCTCTTGGAAGGTGAAGTCAGCGTCGCGAAACATTACGGCGATCAGCAGGTCGTTGTCGCGCGCTATCGGCCCGGCGCATTCTTCGGCGAAGTGCCGCTGTTGCTCGACGTTCCTTACATCTTGACGGGGCGCGCGGAATCAGACTGCCGGGTCATCGTATTTCCGGAGGAGGGCTTTTGGCGTCTCCTGCGGCACTGCCCGTCGATCGCGGTCGAGATTTTTCGCGCGATGGCGTTGCGTCTCCGCAACCTCGAAGGCTCGACGCGCCAACACGAAAAGCTGGCCGCGCTCGGAACGATGTCTGCGGGTCTCGCGCATGAGTTGAATAACCCCGCCGCCGCCGCGCAGCGCATCGCCGTGCACCTTGGGGAGGTGATTCAGACGATTCAAGTTGTCTCCCATCGGCTGCACCAGACGCTTGCGCATGAGCACTGGGATCGGTTGATCGAGTTTGCGGGTGCAGCTTTGGAGAAGTCACCGGCGGGCAGGCAAAACCACTCCCTTGAGCAAAGTGATTCCGAAGACGTGCTTGGGGCCTGGTTGCGCGAAAGCGGCGTCGCCGACTCGTGGAAAATCGCACCCGTGCTCGTCAGCGCGGGAGTGGAGACCAGCGCGCTGGCTTCACTGCGTCAAGACCTTCCGCCGAAAGTCTTCGGCGATGCGGCGAAATGGGTCGCCTTGCGGCTGACGATTCGCACACTGCTCGACGACGCAGAACAATCCACCGGGCGCATCGCGGGTTTGGTCGACGCCGTGCGTTCCAGTGCGCGGCAGGAGCGCGCGGAAGCCGCGGACATCGACGTTCACGAGCAAATCGAGAAGGCCCTTGCGGTTCTGGATCACAAGCTCAAGGGGATTCGCATCGGCCGGCATTTTGCCGCCGACTGCCGCCGCGTGCGCGGCTATCCGAGCGAGCTTGCGCAGGTGTGGGTGAATCTCCTCGATAACGCGGCGGATGCGGTGAATGGCCATGGCGAAATCTCGATCGAAACGCGGCGCGACGACAACCAGACGGTCGTGGAAATCATCGACAATGGCCCGGGAATTTTCCCGGAGAATTTCACGCATATCTTCGAGCCGTTTTTCACGACAAAGGGCGTCGGTTCGGGAAAAGGTCTCGGCCTGACAATCAGCCAGGGCATTGTGGGAGACCGGCACGGTGGTGAGATCGAGGTCGAGTCGAAAGCCGGCGAGACGCGATTCATCGTGCGACTTCCCGAGCGGCGCATTGAGAGAAACGAAGCGGCCGAGGCACTCGTCGCGAGTCGCGTCGTCATGGCGGAACTGACAGAGGGTTTCGAAGAAACCAAGCCTCGTCCGTCCTCTCAGGCGTCCTCGACCCGCTTGCGGCGTTCGGACATGGATGCGATGGCCACTCTTGCGGGGGAATCCGCGGTTCCGGGCAGTGCGTTCGCCACGATTTTTGACATCCCGCTTTTCTCGCAACTCGACGACTCCCAGCGTGCGTGCTTTTCGACAGGAACTGAGGTTCGCTTTAAAGCGGGGGAGACGTTCACGCGTCCCGGCGAAGCGGTGAACTTTTTCTATATCATGCTGGAAGGCGAGCTGCGTGTGACCAAATTCTACGGG
Source organism: uncultured Verrucomicrobiae bacterium (assembly GCA_963731945.1). Classification (GTDB taxonomy): domain Bacteria; phylum Verrucomicrobiota; class Verrucomicrobiia; order Chthoniobacterales; family Terrimicrobiaceae; genus DASTFP01. Next base: position 656,288 of record CAVSXN010000016.1, read on the forward strand.
GACCAGGAAATTTTCCTGGCGGAAGTGATTCCCGGGGATTTCCTTGGCGAGATTCAGATCCTCCTCGAAATGCCGCATTCCGTGTTCATTCGGGCGGTCGCCGACAGCCGGCTTTTTCGGCTGGCACGCCCGGGATTTTGGGATCTGCTCCGCTGTTCGTCTTCCGTGGCGATACAAATCATGCGCACACTCGCGACGCGTGTCCGCAACATGGAGAGTTACTCGCAGGAACGCGAAAAGCTTGCGCAACTTGGCGCGATGGCGGCCGGACTGGCCCACGAACTCAACAATCCCGCGACGGCTGCGCGCTGCGCCGCCGCCGATCTGCGTCAAAGCGTGGAGAAGGTTCAGGATTACGCCTGCGAGCTTAATGAATCGCTTGGCGCCGAGCAGTGGCAGCAACTGGTGGCGACCTCCCAGGAGGCCGTGCACTGTGCCGGATCCCAGCCGAAACTGAATCCCCTCGAACAAAGCGACCGCGAGGAAGCGATCGAAGGCTGGCTCGATGCGCAGAATGTCGCGGACGCCTGGGAGCTCGCGCCCGCGCTGGTGAGCGCCCGCGTCGATCAGGAAGAGCTGGAAGCTTTGCAGCGGATCGTGCCGGCGCGAGATCTGGAAAACGCGATACACTGGCTCGCGGCAAACGTCACCACGCGCGACTTGCTCAAATCCATCACGCACAGCACCGAGCGCATCTCGGAGTTGGTTCGGGCGGTGAAGTCGTATTCGTTCATGGACCAGGCGCCGTGGCAGGAAATCGACGTGCATGAGGGGATCGAAAACACGCTGATCATCCTTGGCCATAAGCTGAAGAATGCCACCGTGACGCGCGATTTCGACCGCACGCTCCCTCGCTTGTGCGCCTACGGCGGCGAGTTGAACCAAGTTTGGACGAATCTCATCGACAATGCGATCTATGCCGTGGGCGGCACGGGTCGCATCGATATCCGCACGCGTCGCGACGGCGAGTTCTTTCTCGTTGAGATCGCCGACAATGGCACCGGGATTCCGCCTGAGGCACAGCCGCATATCTTTGCCGTACCCTTCTTTACCACCAAGGGCCGATCGGGGACTGGCCTTGGCTTGGTCATCAGCCACCGCATCGTCGTGGAACGGCATCAAGGCAAGATTGAGTTCAGTACAGGTCAGGATGGCACTCGATTCATTGTGCGGCTTCCCTTTGAGTCGTCCGAAGGCGATTAGCCTTTCCTGCAGAGGCAGCCGGTCGGCGGTGTTGGGAACTCACGGGCCAGACGGTCAGGGCGGCAGAGTGGCTCGGAAATCTCCCGTGGCTAGCGCGACCACGTGATCACGGCAAACTCCGGGGCATTCTCCTTGAACTCCTGCGCTTTCGAGCGGCTGGAGCAGAAAATATCGACCACGAGAGCATTCCGTTCGTGGGAGGTCTGTCCGGCGTTTCGCGCGGCGCGCCGGGAAACCACGGCAGGACCTGTATCGACAGCGACGTATTCCCCAATGCCTGGTATCTTCACGACACTCCCGTAGGGAATCACCTTCGGATCAACCGCGCAATGGCCGTCGCGGAGATACGCGCCTGTGGAACTCATGCGACGGCGCGTGTAATGATCGCCCTCTTCGGGCCAGTAAACGGTCAGACGGGCCAGGCGGCTCGCGGCTTTCTTGGCGGGAACGCTCTTGTCTTTCTTGTCCACACCATTGTCAAAGCCTTGCGCGGGCGAATCCGTGTTCGACAGTTTGTAATCGTTCTCCAAGGACGACCCGGGAGCGGACACCCACTCGATCCAAATCGGAGCGGGGACATCGCCTGAAGCCCAGATTGCGTTTTCGGTCTCCTCCGAATTGACCCAGCTCCGATAGTCAAAAGGCGGCAAGTCAAACGCGTTCTCGGTGCTCTCCACGGCGTCAGCCTCTTCGAACGAATCGGACAACCGATCTAAGGTGGCGGCATCTTGGTCGTCTGCGACCCGGGAACCCTGTTCTCGTGGCTGATCGACCGACGTGTCGAGGGTGCTCACGGGGTCGTCTGGAACCCGGATTATGCTTAGGATGAGTGGCAAAGCAAGGGCGATCATCATCACCAGACCTTTGCTGACGGATCTAAGGATGCGCGAAAACCCAATCCTGCCGTTATTATGAGCGCGTGATTGGCGACGTTCCGAAGTTGCGTTCCGGGTCCACGGCTTCGCCAAGCCGCACTGGGGCATTTCCTTCCATGTTGTTTGCGTTGTCATCGGTTAGAGCCTTTGCGGACCATTCGATGACAGCTGAGCTTCGAAGTGTGATAGGGTCTAAGCCATCTAATGATCTCTAGTTTTGCTCTTCTGAACTCATAAGAAGTTCGCAGTTCGCCATGAATCGCCGCGTCGGAACATGCCCTGACAAATCAATCAGGGATTGCACCCAATCGCGAATGCTCCCGGCCCCGGAGAAAGGACACGTCCTCCGCGAACTCGGAGAGTCTTGGTTTGGCAATCCGCAGATGATTGCGCCGGCCGTTGCAACCGAGGCGCGGAGAAAATCCCCTGCCGGAGCCTTGGTCAAGCGAGAGGCCTGAACCCGTGCCTGCCTTGATTCATCTCGATTCGGCCTACTTGAGCGTTTTCTCCCGAACCGAAACTATCTCCAGGCCGTCTTGAATTTTGCGGAGTTTGAGAGTCTTGACGGCCGTTCCGCGACTCTGCTTTTGCTGGTTCTGCACGACGTAATTGATTCGAAACTCCACCTCGATTGGATCCGCGTCAGTTCCATCGAGAAGGCGAACATCGCCCTCCAGCCAGTACTGTCTTACCGGCCATTTCTGATTGTAACGCAAAATGTCGTTCTTGATGAAATCCTTGCTGACAAGTCCGCGGTCATAATAGTCCGCCTTGTCTGCATAGAATTGAAGCTCCGGTTCGACATCCGGGGTGATCCCTGCCACGACAAAGCCAGCGATAAAATCCCGGATCTGGTCCACTAGACTGACATCGAAGCTCTCATTCGCTGTCTGCTCAGCCGGTTGGGCGGCAGTGGACTGCCGCAAGAATTCCCGATCCTGTTCACGCAGGGCCCGCCAGGCTTCGATTTTTGGCCCGGAATTGGGCTCTGCATCTTGCTCACGAGGTTGGGCCAACGTCAGTCCGAGCGATCTCATCGTTTCCTCGTTAAGTTCGCCCGTCACCTGGAATCCGTTTCTCACTTGAAAGCGTGTGATCGCCGCGGCCGTTTGATTGCTGTTTTTCCCGTCGACTTCGCCGTAGTAAAACCCTCGCGACTTGAGTTTTTCTTGAACTGCCGCGATTTGATCATCTGCGTGCAAACTCAGAATCGAGCACAGAACGAGGATTGAAAGGAGCCCGAATCTCTTCATAGCTTTACTCAAGCGGAGGAAGGAATTTTATGCAACTTGCTTGGCGTGGCTACGGGGATCAGCAATCAAGTGGCTCACCCGCTCTAATGTGTCGCAATCCTACACCGCAAAAGGATCAGGTTCGCCGGGATTCTCCTTTGAATATTCCCGCGGCTTTCGGCACGATGTTGACCATGCCGTTGCCGAGGAAGGTTAATCCGCTGCCGCGCCGGCGAGAGCGCACGTCCCAGGTGTTCCTGCGCCAGTCGAAAAGCGGGCCGAATCAGCCGTTGACCTTCCTGCTTCGTGATCTCGCCTGCGGTTCGATCGCCGACCTTTTTCACAACCATCGATTTCATTCGGAGGCCGAACCGTAGGCGGGTGCTCGTGTGCTCAAAAGGTGCACCGAGTTGGTCCGCGTTCGAAGGCGTCCGAGCCGGCAGAAAAACTCTCCCGCGCGTCCTGCGCTCAGTCGCCGGTTGCACGATCGCCGTTGGCTGGGTCGGGCTCGGAGGTTGCGACGGTCCGCAATCAGCGCTCGATCCGGCAGGCCGCGCCGCCGAGCAGATTGCCCGCCTGTTTTGGGTGATGGCTGGAGGGGCGGTGGCGGTGTGGCTGGCGGTGGCGGCCCTTGCGGTTTACGCCGTGCGGGGAGCGAAGACGGCGAAGGAGGAGCGCCTCGCGAAATTCCTGATCATCGGAGGCGGCGCCGTCGTGCCAACGGTTGTTCTCGCCGTCCTGCTGGTTTATGGCCTGTCGATGATGCCGGGTCTGGTGGCGCGCGCGCCCGAAGGGAGTCTTGAGATTGCGGTGACCGGCGAGCAATGGTGGTGGCGGGTGCGCTATCGGCCGCCCGACGGCGGAGAGGTCGTTCTGGCCAACGAGATTCGGCTGCCAGTCGATACAACCGTCGAGTTCCATCTCGATAGTCCTGACGTGATCCACTCGTTCTGGATTCCCGCGTTGGGCGGAAAAATGGACATGATTCCGGGGCGGAAAACGCGGTTGGTCCTCGCGCCGACGCGCGCCGGAATCTATCGCGGAGTTTGCGCCGAATATTGCGGAACGGCGCATGCGCTGATGGCCTTTCCCGTGGTTGTCATGGAAAAAGAGGAATTTGCGCGATGGCTTGATGAACAGCGACAGCCTGCGCGGGAGCCTGCGGAGTTCGTGACGGTGCGAGGTCGCGATTTCTTTTTTGCCAATGGCTGTTCCGCTTGCCACGCGGTCCGCGGAACCTCCGCGGATGGCGTCGTCGGTCCCGACCTCACGCATGTCGGAAGCCGCTTGAGCATCGGCGCGGGGATTCTGCCGAATGAGCCGGACGCTTTTCATCGGTGGCTCGGGGAGACTAACCAGCTCAAGCCGGGTGTGCAGATGCCGCACTTTGGGATGCTGCCTCCGGAGGAATTGCGCGCGATTGCGGCATATCTCGAATCGCTCAAATGAAAACGACCCGCTGCGATCCCGAGCCTCTTTCGCATGAACCTCCCGAGGACCACCGGCGGGCACAGGAGGAACGGTTGCTGAAAGCATGGGAGACGCCGAAAGGCTGGCGCTACTGGTCCGCGGTCAACAACACGGAGGTTGGCCTTTGGTACACGGCGACCGCGTTCCTGTTCTTCCTATTTGGCGGCGCGCTGGCGCTTTTGATTCGCGTTCAGCTCGCGGTGCCCGGAAACGAGTTTCTCTCCGCCGAGTTCTACAATCAGGTTTTCACCGTCCACGGCTCGGTGATGATGTTTCTCTTTGCGATTCCGATGTTTGAGGCCATCGCGGTCATTTTCCTCCCGCAGATGCTGGGAGCACGCGATCTGCCTTTCCCGAGACTCTCCTCGTTTGGTTACTGGTGCTTCCTGCTCGGAGGGATTTTTCTTTGCGGCTCAATTTTTTTCGATGCCGCTCCGAGCGGAGGCTGGTTCATGTACCCGCCCCTGACATCAACCTATCAACCTGGAATCGGAGCGGATATCTGGCTTTTGGGATTCTCCTTTATCGAGATTGCGGCCATCGCGGCGGCGGTGGAGTTAATTGTCGGAACGCTGAAGTGCAGGCCACCGGGGATGCGCATCAACTTGATTCCGCTCTATTGCTGGTACGTCCTCGTGGCTGCGGCGATGGTGCTGTTCGCCTTTCCGCCGCTCATCGCGGGGAGCCTGTTGCTGGAAATCGAGCGCGCGTTTCACTGGCCGTTCTTCAACCCGGAGGGGGGTGGTGATCCTCTGCTGTGGCAGCATCTCTTCTGGCTGTTTGGTCATCCGGAGGTTTACATCATTTTTCTGCCCTCGGTGGCGCTGCTTGCGATGATCGTGCCGACCTTCGCGCAGCGGCCGATCGTCGGCTACGGCTGGATCGTGCTCGCGGCGGTGGGCACCGGTTTTCTAAGTTTCGGCCTGTGGGTGCATCACATGTTCACGACAGGGCTGCCGGGGATTTCGCTGGGACTTTTCTCGGCCGCATCGGAAGCGGTGGCGATTCCAACCGGGGTGCAGATTTTCTGCTTCATCGCGACGATCGCCGCCGGGCGGCTGCGGCCATCGGTGCCAATGCTTTTCACCTTCGGCGGGTTGGCCATTTTCGTTCTCGGCGGGCTGACCGGCGTGATGGTGGCCCTCGCGCCGTTCGACTTTCAGGCGCACGACTCTTTCTTCATTGTCGCCCACCTCCATTACGTGCTTGTCGGCGGCGCCATCTTTCCCGTCCTTGCGGCGTGCTACTATTACTTCCCGCTGATTAGCGGCAGAAAGCTCTCCGACGTGCTGGGGAGGGTCGGGTTCTGGCTCACCTTCACCGGCTTCAATGTCACATTTCTGCCCATGCACTTCACCGGGCTGCGCGGCATGCCACGGCGCGTGTTCACCTATCCCGCCGACATGGGTTTCGACCTGCTGAACCTCGTCTCGAGCGTTGGCGCCTTCGTGCTGGGAGCGGGATTCGCAGTCATTGCCTGGGACATCATTCGTCCCAAAAAGCGGCAGCCGCTCTCCGCTCGCAATCCCTGGAACGCAGGAACCCTCGAATGGCTTTCGGAAATGCCCTCAAAGCCGTGGGGCGTTCGCTCGATCCCCGAAATCGACAGCCGTTATCCGCTTTGGGACCAGCCGAACTTCGTGCGCGATGTGGATCAAGGAAGATTTTACCTGCCCGATGCCGAGGAGGGCGTCCGGGAAACTCTCGTGACCACGGCGATCGATGCGCAGCCCGTTCAGTGCCTGCGACTGCCGGGCAACACCTTCGTCGCGGCCTTTGCGGCTCTGACGACGGGAGGCTTCTTCATCTTCGGGACCTATCACTTGTGGTGGCTGGCCGGGCTGAGCGCTGTCGCGGCACTGGGTGTAATTTGCTTCTGGCTATGGACCGCAACGGCGGTGATCCCCGAAAAGACGGAGAAAGACGTGGGGCTCGGTCTCAAACTGCCTCTCTATGCGTCGGGACCTGCTTCGGTGGGCTGGTGGGCAATGTTCATTACGATGCTGGCGGATTTTACAGCGTTCATGAGCCTGATCTTCGGCTATTTCTTCTACTGGACCATCCACGAAGATTTCCCGCCTGACGCCGCGGGCGGTCCGGGGGCCTTGTGGCCGTGCGTGGCGGCGGGTCTCCTGCTTGGCGCCTGGGCACTGACGGTGCTTTCGCGGAGCTGGAATCGGCGCGACCAGGCGGGTGCGTTTTATGTTGGCCTGTTGGCTGCCGGAGCGCTCACGGCAGCCGGCGGCGCGGCTCTCCTCGCGGGACCATGGCTGACGGGTCTTGACCCGAAGAGCCATGTCTATCCCGCGACCGTCTGGGTAATCGTGATCTGGACGGCGCTCCACCTCACGATCGGATTGATCATGCACTGCTACTGCCTCGCGCGCCGTCTGGCGGGACGCATGACCGCGTATCACGATATCGACATTACCAACGTGGTCCTCTACTGGCATTTCGTCGCGATCACCGTCCTCATTACGGTGGCGGTAATTGCCGGTTTTCCGCTCGCGAAATGAAAACGCATCCCTTGCCCGAAGCCAACGAGAGCCTCTGGCGGCTGACGGTTTCACCGGCGATTTGGGCCGCGCATTTTCTACTGAGCTACCTTACCGCGGCGATTTGGTGCGCAAAATTCGCCGGCCCGGACAGCCAGTTGGAGGTCGTGCGAGGCGCCATCGCCATCTATACCGCGGTCGCGCTCGTCGGGATTGGGCTCAATGGATGGGACGGCTGGCGCCGTTACAGATTCGCGGCCGGAATGACGTCGCATGATTTCGACACACCGGAAGACCGCCATCGTTTTCTAGGCTTCGCGACGCTTCTGCTCGCGACGCTGAGCGCCGTGTCGACGATCTTCGTGGCCTTGGTTGCAATATTTTTTGAGGACTGCCGGTGAAACGCCCGGTGCCGTTGATCCTTGGACTGTTCGTGCTGGCTGGAATATGGCTCGGGCCGCTGCCTCGAGTCGCCGGGCAGGCATTTTCCGCCCACATGGCGATGCACATGGGAGTTGTGGCGATCGCAGCGCCTCTGCTCGCGCTTGGAATCGCGGGAGGGGCGCTCGATCCGGTAAGGAAGTGGCCCGCGCTGTTTCCCCCGATCCCGATCTCTGTCCTGGAGCTTGTTGTGGTCTGGGCATGGCATACCCCGGCCCTGCATCACTTCGCGAGGCATGACGCCTCGGGGCTGGCCGCCGAGCAAGCGGCGTTTCTGATCTGCGGACTGCTGCTGTGGTTGTCGGTCTTCGGAGGCGACGCGACCAGCAGACACAGTCGCGCCGGCGCCGGAGTCGTGGCGCTTCTGTTGACCTCGATGCATATGACGCTCCTTGGCGCGCTGCTCGCCCTCACGCCGCGGGCGTTATACGAGCACGCCGGAGATTTCGCGGGTCTTGCGGGTCTCGAAGACCAGCATCTCGGCGGCGCGATCATGGTACTCCTCGGGGGCTTGTCCTACCTCGCCGGCGGTCTCTGGCTTACCGCTGGTTTGGTGAGGGGACTGATGAAGAATCGAGGGGTCGTCGCATGATCCACCGGCTTCTCAGGATCTGCGCAATTCTTGCCGTGGGCGTGCTGGCGTTGGCGTTTTCTCTTGGCGGTATCGTGGGATCGCTCTGGTGGCGCCTCATGGGCTCCGCCCCGGCACCCGGGCGGCCCACGACCGGGCAAACTTCACCGGGCGCCGCGGAGGGAGGCACCTCGCAAGTTCCTCGCGTAAAGAAGAGACGCGCTCTCCTCGCGCTTGCCGGGCTTGCGGTGGTTACCGCACTGGGCGCGTTCCTCGTGGTCGCATCGGGAATCATCCCGATCGAGGCGAGCTCCCGCCATTGGCCGATCACGGAGTGGTTTCTTCACTTTGCCATGCGACGGTCGATCGCGACCCACAGTTTGGGAATTCAAACACCGTCTCTCGACGATCCCGATCTCGTCCTCAAAGGCGGAACGCACTATGAAATCGGCTGCCGGCCATGCCACGGGAGCCCCGGGATGCCTCAACCGCGCATACCTCATCAGATGACTCCGCATCCGCCGGAGCTTGCGTCGAAGGTTCAGGAGCTGAAGCCGCGAGAGCTATTCCATGTTGTGAAACATGGCGTGAAATTTACCGGGATGCCTGCTTGGCCGGCCCTTCAGCGCGACGACGAGGTCTGGGCGGTTGTCGCATTCCTGAAAACGCTTCCCCATCTTGACGAGGCTGGTTATCGGCGGCTGGTCCAAGGCGAATCTGCGGCGACCGCTCCGATTCACACCCTCGGTGGTGCGCCTCTCATCCCGTCGGCGATTGCGCGGTCCTGCGCGCGTTGTCACGGCAGCGACGGCATCGGCATGGGCAGCGGGGCTTTTCCGAAACTTGCCGGACAGCGCCAGGGATATCTGGAGAACGCGCTCGAATCCTACGCGCGCGCCGAACGTCACAGCGGCATCATGGAGCCAATCAGCGCCGGGCTCGGCGCCGAAGCCATGCGCGAGGTCGTTCGTTACTATGCTGACCTGGCCCCTCCCGAGCCGCCTCCGCCGCACGCAAAAAACGCGGCCGCCATCGAGCGCGGCCGAGCGATTGCGCGACACGGTATCCCCGACCAGCGCGTGGCGTCGTGCATCGATTGTCACGCACCCGAAGGCGGGCAATACAAAGCACACTACCCCGCGCTCGGGGGGCAGCACGCCGATTATCTGGTCCTCCAACTCGAGCTCTTTAAGAAGGGTCATCGCGGAGGCTCGGCCTTCGCGCACCTCATGGAGCCAATTGCCAAGCGCCTCAAGCCGGACCAGATGCGTGACGTGGCGCTATACTTCGAGTCCGTCGGAACCCCGAGGCCATCTGAGGCGCAGAATCCCGCAATTGCCCCCTGAAGCTCTTCGAGCGTGTATTTAGCGGACGAAGGCGTGGACGGGATCGCGGTAAGTTAATTGAGGCGGTCGTGCCAACCAACACTCTACAGAGAGCAACGGCACCGAGAAATGACCTTGGTGCTATCTGCTTCATTTTTGGGTGTCAATTCTTTCGCCGCGCGTAGCGTTATCGTTTCACGATTGAGCATCGCGAAACGTTTATTGCGAAACTTACCGAGGTGCAGCAGACCGTCGAGCAGTTGATGGGCCAACTTCAAAGCCGGCGAGCACGACGGGTTCGCGACGCACCCTCTACCGCTCCTGCCGGGAATACCGGACAGCTTGCCAACGGGCAGGCAAGAGCGGCAAGCAGTCGAGCGATGCGTCATCTCCACCTTTCAGATGGCAGAGAGCATAGGCTTTAGGGGCGAATCTCGTCAGTGGGAGGAGTTACTGTGGATCGAGGACTGAAATCCGGAGCAACGGGTCAAGCTGCGTCTTCTGAGTCCTGAAATTTCTTGCGAAGTTTTTTTGTTTTCTTCTTCCGTTCTTCAAGCTCCCATTTGACGGGGGCAAGCTCACCTTTGGAACTCCACCATTTGGTGCCTGTCCACATAGCCAAAAATCTACTGCCGTCGGAGAGCCAGACGCGAACGGCTCTTCGAGGCTTCGGTTTGGGACCGTCGACCGCGTGCGGGGGGATAGCCGAGTCTTTCATCAACGGAGCGAAGGAAAAAGCCTGGAGCTGTCAAGCGTAGCGGTCACTGGATTTCTTTTCGCGGTTGGTCTGCCCGGTTTCAGAAGAGTTGGTCGCGAAAAACCGAAGGTCGGAGACTCATGACGCTGTCAATCGCGACGACAGCAATGCCTGCGAGGAAACCTGAGGCTAGCCAAAAGGAGTAGTCGGTAGCGGTGAGTTTCAGACTAGCTCGCGGGCTGTTCATGGGTTGGACCTTCGGCCCGCGGTCCCAATCTCACAACCGAGGTTGTGTTAAATAAATGTTACACGATCTGTGGTGCAGATGAGGCGCGGCAAGCCGAAAATTAATGACATAGGGGAAAGTGGGCCACGGGCGGCTCGGCTAAAGGAGACCTTGGCGACGAGCCGCCCCGGCCTTAGGGAATTAAGCAGGTCGTGCTGTGTGTCATCTCCAGCTTGCTTGCGGCCTCCTCGGCCGAAACGGTTCAGGTTGCCGGGAGCCTTGGCTTCAATGGGGAGTTGCGGCAGCGGGAGGAACTGCTGCGCGTTGGCGATTGAGAAGGTCCTTTATATGGTCAAGTTGCTCGATGTAATATTGGGCGTCTTCCCGCTTGGGGCTGGAAAGCTGATCCAAGTCACGCAAGAAGCGAAAAAATTCAAGCGATCTATCGATCGCAACTGGCACGGAGCCTTTGACAATTTCGGTCCAATCCTTCTTCCCCGTGCGAGCCTCTCTGAGCGTGATGTGTGCTACTGCCTTGTTGATCTCCTTCACTAAATCGCCCAAGAAAGGCCCGGGAGATTTGAAGCCGAAATATTGCTCGGCGCGAAGGTCGTCTTTATTCTTTGAAAGAACTCGTTGAGCTTTCGCAAGAATAAGAGTTGTGATTCAAGGGAAGCGTTGTTGACGATCTTTATCGTGTCCTCCGAGATGCCGATTTTTCTGAGGGCCGGGATAACTTCGATATGGTAGAGATCGTGAGCCACGCAAGCTTGGAGGATCACGTAACCGATGTCCTCAATGGCTTGCTCAAGTTCGGTAGATGTTGGCCTTTTCATTAAATTTACGCTTCGGCATATCGAAGAGGGAAAGCCGATAAGCGTGTATTTTTTTACGTGCCGCCATCCCTCGAAGCTTTGGCACCCCGCGCATGGTCACGGACTTTCCGCAGTGAGATCACTAATCGCCCACAGTAAAGGAGAGATCATCGCCTTCGTTGATCTCGATTTCCAGTTTAATGGCAGTCCCTCCTTTTTGGATCGAAATTGATTTCGAAGCGAGAAAGCAAGCAGTCTCCGGTTGAAATATTCAACCGAAGATGATCCCTCGAATTACAACTGGCGGGGACTTGCGGGAGTGTCAGCCCCCGCTAATAAATTTTTTGGCGAAGCTGACAACTGCGATCGCGTTGCTGCTGACCTGTGCCTGCACAGGACCTTAAGTGGGCGGTGCTGAACTAATCACCGGTTACCTCCGCACCAAGGTAGCCCCTTTTCGGGCATGCGGCCTTGACTCCCTGACTGTGTCGCCGGTTGCCTTACTTTAGATTTAAGGCCGCAAGAACCTCTCCCACATTCTTGTAGGTCGTGTCGTCCTTGAGCTTGGAGTCCAAGTAGGCCCGTTGCTGTTTGGCAAACTCATCTGGCATCTCGACCTTGCACGATTCTTTGATGACCTTCCCTGTGGCCGGATACTTTACATGGCTTTCCAAATGCTCCTTCAACGCGGCGGTGTCACCCCACTCAAATTCAGCAGCCGCATAGCTGATAGGTAGGCCAGAAAAGCCGATCGCGAATAGTGCCGCAACCAAGCTCAGAAAAATTCTCTCTTTCATGATTTCTCCTTCGTGTGTCTTCCACACAGTTTATTCTTCTGTAGTTCGCGAGACAAGCCAGAAGCAGCCCGGCTTACCGTCGCCGAAACGCGGGTTTGACTCCCGGGGCGACTCTTGTCACTCTGCGCTCGCGGAAGCGCTTTCGGCTTGAACTCCGGCCAACGCTCCGGAGGGCGATCGTGTCAACCAGCCGCCGATCGACAGACCTTGACTCAAGGCCTCGGCAAATTCCGCGATACCGGAATTCCTGCCTACGATGCAGCCAGCTTCAGGTCGCGAACAAACCGCTTGTATTCCTCTTCCGCATCCGCTCGATCCGGCATGCGCAGGATGAGCGAGGGGTGAATCGTGACCAAAACCCGTTCTGCCAACGCGGAGGAAACCGGGCGTCCCCGATCACGCAAGACCCGAACGTTTGGGCCCAGAATTGCAGCAGCGGCGGTCGCCCCCAAACATACGATCGTCCGAGGATGAATGATCCGGAGCTCTGCTTCCAGCCATTGCCGGCAGGCGGCAACCTCACGAGGTGACGGCTTCTTATGGAGTCTTCGCTTGCCCCGCGGTTCCCATTTGAAATGCTTTACCGCATTGGTCAAATAACAGTCGGAGCGTGATATGCCCGCTTCGGTCAATGCTTGATCGAGCAGCCTCCCCGCCGGTCCCACGAAAGGTTTGCCCATCTGGTCCTCGAGATCGCCGGGTTGCTCTCCGACAAACATGATTCTGGCCGAACGGTGACCTTCACCAAAGACGGTCTGAGTCGCATTCTTCCACAGTGGACAACTCCGGCAATCGCGCGCCGCGGCTCGAACGCCAGCTAGCGTGATCGGCTCCGGCATTGATGGCGCGTCAATCCTGGACATGTGTCTTGGGGTGAAATGCTCGCGGTCCTCTCGATTGAGCGCGGCGCCTATTTTCTCGACTTAGTTCGGTGAATGCTTCTGCCAGGATGGTGTTGAGCCTTTCCGGCGAAACCGGTTTGGTCAGGTGATGACGGAAGCCGGCGTTCGTGCTTCTTTCGCTATCAGCTTTCGTGCCGTGGCCGCTCATGGCGATGGCGAAGGCAGGCCGCGACTTCCCAATTTCTCGAATCAATTCCCAACCGGTGCCGTCCGGGAGGCTGATATTCGAAATGAGAATGTCGCAGTTTGCGGCCGGTATTTCTTTAAGGGCTTCTGCTTTGCTGCCGGCACACAGGACGAAATGCCCTGCATACTCGAGATAGATCTGCAGAGCCTGCAAACTGTCACGATGATCCTCGATTACGAATATTCGTAGAGCAGACGAACTGGAAGGGGTTGCCGTCATAGCAAACGCGATCCTATGGAAATCGAAAGGGGCATTCCTCCTTGCACTTCATGGGCCGCTCGTTGGCGGCTTGCCCTGTGGTTCCGGAGTCGGGACTTCCTCGCCGTGCTCCTTGTCGAGTTTTTCAGGTCGCTCCTCCTCGCCTTCGTTTGCATTTCGCTTGGAGGGCCCGCTGTGCGAATTTTGGTCGGCTTTCTCGGGCATGGCACGTTCAGATGGTTGGACACCGAGGCGATTCGGCCCTAATTTGCTGCGGCGACGTTGATGACCGAAGTCGCAAGCTTGGTCAGCTTTTTGTCGGTATTGGCCTCTTCGGTAAGGGTTGTTTGGAGGAGTTGCGCACCTTCCTTGTCACCGAGCATCTCGGCATAAGTTCTGGCGCAGCCGTAGCCGGCCATTTCGTAATGCTCAACGCGCTGCGCGGCGGAAATGAGGCCGGCATCACGCACTTCCTCATCGGCCTCTTCCTCGATCATCTCAGCACCTTCCTTCAGCAAGCCTTCCATTCCTTTGCACTTGGGGCCGCGAGTCGTCTGGTCGTGGCGGGTCAGAATTTTCTCCAATCGGGTGGCGTGTTCCCTGGTCTGTTCAAGATGCTCCTTGAAACCGGCACCCAGCTTCTCATTGCTCGCGGCTCGGGCCATCTTGGGCAGAGCCGTGATGATTTGCTTCTCCGCGCTGTAGAGGTCCTTCAGTTCGTGAATGTAAAGATCTTTAAGTGTATTGAGTTTCATGTCTTTGTCTGCGGTCTGAAAGGATTCGGAACCCGGCAGACGATTGGACGTCTCGATGTTCCGTGAGCGACGATTCCGCTGTGACCGGTTTGCGATTGTTCCGCTCGGGTACGACTGCGCGGGAAGGCACCGGGGGTCGATTCCGACGACCCAAGCGCAATGATGCATCAGATGAGTTCCGTCATCGAGGCATCCTCGCGAGCTCTCTCGTCCGAAGCGAATCTTGGGACATGAATCCGAAAGAAAGTTTTCAGCTGCTAAAACAGACCGCCTGGGATTGGATGGAAGACCAGGCGCCAACCTTGGGCGCCGCGCTCGCCTACTATACCGTTTTCTCACTCGCTCCCCTGCTGATAATAGTTATTGCCATTTCGGGGCTCGTTTTTGGGCAGGAAGCCGCGCAGGGCCAGATTTTTGACCAGTTGCGGGGTCTGTTGGGCGAGGCAAGCGGCAAGGCAATTGAAGACGTTGTTCAGAGCGCGCATGCAGAGCCGGCGACCGGAATTGTTGCGACCATCGTCGGCGTTGTGACACTGCTTTTTGGTGCATCGGGCGTTTTCGGACAGCTGCAGACTTCGCTCAATGCAATCTGGGGAGTCCAACCGAAGCCCGGGCGGGGCTTTCTCGGCATCATTCAAGATCGGATCCTCTCCTTTGGCTTTATCCTGGTGGTTGGCTTTCTGCTTCTGGTTTCCCTTCTTCTCACCGCAGCCATCGCTCTTGTGGGAGAGTGGTTTGGCGGCATGGTGCCGGGAATGGAGGCGCTCATCCAGGTCCTGAATTCCCTTCTTTCGCTGGCGGTGATTACCCTCCTTTTCGCGATGCTCTTCAAGTTCCTGCCTGACGCCAAGATCGCTTGGCACGATGTTTGGATTGGCGCCTTCATAACCGCAGCGCTCTTCACGGTCGGGAAGTTTGCGCTGGGCTTTTATCTGGGCAAGAGCGGCATTGGTTCGTCGTATGGTGCTGCCGGCTCGCTCATTGTGTTGCTTTTATGGGTTTATTATTCCTCGCAGATCCTCTTTTTCGGAGCGGAGTTCACGCAGGTTTATGCGAATAGATTCGGTTCGCATGTGGCTCCCGCCGACAATGCGGTTGCCGTTCAAAAGCATTCACAGCAATGATGTCAGCGTGAGGTTACCGGAGACCTTTACCTCCGCGGACACGCTACGAACCGATTACTTTTAGACGCCGGTTGATCCCTCGTCGGGAGAAAGATTGGAACCTCCTCCTTGAGGAGCGACGCCGTTAACGGCCCATAATATGTGGAAAGTAGTCATAACCGAGATTCAGGATGCCCATTCTCTCGACCCGACGAACGCGCCTGCCGGTGCGTTTTTCGTAAGCACCGAGCGATTCGCGCAGACCGTCGAATTCCTCGATCTGCGGAAGGCATCAGCGTAATCAATCGCATGCAGACTCTACGCGCGCGAAAGCGAAGGCGCGGAAAGAAGACGCAGGTCGTGAGGGAAATGTCGCTGAAACGTCCGCGAAGATTTAGTGTCTCGTAAACGTTGAAGTTTATCGCAATCCGGTGCGGAAAAAGCGAGGGCGGAGCGGACTTCGCAGGCGGTCGCTGCGGCTTGGTCATGCTCGGTGGCTCTGAGATGCCGTAAGATCGCGTCATGAACAGTCAATGGCCTGGATTCCCCGTTGCCAGTGCGGTATCTGTAAGTTCGACATTGCAATGAAGAAACGTCGCACCTCCGTCCTCGCCCGATCCGTTCTCCCGGGACTCTTGTTGATCAGTCTACTTGGTGGGTGCACCACTTCGCCGAGGCGTACGGTCACCAAAGATCGAGCCTTCATTGTGTACTGGCCCCCCCCTGAGAGCAGTAAGGAACTGCGCCTTGCCGTCAAAGACCTGATCGACGTTCAGGGCGTGGTCACGACCGCGGGTTCCAAATACATCGCGAGGGCCGGTGCTCCGGCTTTGCGCGATGCGGAGTGTTTGGAGATAGCACGGAAACGAAACGTGAGGATCGTGGGGAAGACCAATCTCACAGAGTTTGCGTTTGGCGGGTCCGGAATGAACGAGTACTTTGGAACCCCCAGGAATCGCGCGAATGGCAAGCGCAGATTGATTCCTGGCGGTTCTTCGAGCGGCTCGGCAGTCGCTGTCGCGACCGGAACGGCAGACATTGCCTTTGGAACGGATACGGCCGGCTCCGTTCGCGTTCCGGCGGCTTGTTGTGGCATTCTGGGCCTGAAAACGACCTTCCGCCTTGTGTCGCTGAAAGGAGTGTTCCCTCTTTCGCCCGAGAATCTGGATACGGTTGGGCCGATGGCCAAAGATATTCCCCGACTGGTGCAAGGCATGGATTTGTTGCAGGAGGGGTTTGCGGCGCAATACAAAAGAGCCGTGGCCGCCAAACCATCGGCCAGGGAGATTCGAATCGGGCGATTGTACATGGACGGAACGGACCCGGCCATCGACAAAGCACTGGATGACGCTCTGGCCGCGAAGCATTTTCGAGTCGTCAAACTCAGCCGGGCCTTCAAGAAGAAGTGGGATCAAGCCGATAGGCATGGTCGAACATTGGCGGTTGCCGATGCCTGGTTGAACGATCGGAAATATTTGGACAAGAAGGGAGTCACACCCACGACCAAAGCGGGCCTTCTGCTGGGGGAAATCGAATACAGGAACAACTATCGGGCCGCTTTGCTGGCGAGATCCGCGTGGCAGCGAACGCTCCGTCAGATTTTCAGGGAGGTTGATTTTATCGCCGTGCCAACGCTTCAGAAGCTACCGCCCAAAGTTCCCTTTTTTGGCCGATCCGCCGCGATTGAGGCTCTGGTGCTCGATATGCAAAATACGGAATCCGTGAACTTTGCCGGTAATCCTGCCCTGGCGATACCGATTCCGTTGCAAGGCAATGACGTTCGTGTAACGAGTTTGCAACTGGTCGGACCTCCTCGCAGTGAGGCGGAGCTGGTGAATGCGGGCCGAATGCTTGAATCCGAGTAAGAGGAGAAGATCGGCCGCGATCCAGTGCCTCAAGAAAGTGAGTGCCAGCGCAATCTCGATGCGAACTTGGAACGACCGTTGGCCGGTTTCGCACGAAACGATTTCTGGAACCATGAGTCTTCCTTCCTTTGCATCCCTCGCCAGCGCGGTGCTGCTGATATGTTGCCCGGTCATCCGTGCCGACTCCTCGAACGACCTGATTGCCCAGGGAGATGAGCTGGATGGAAAGCTTCAGGCCTCCCGGGCGCTTGAGTTTTATCTCCCGGCCGAAAAGCTGCAGCCAAAGAACGTGCGCTTGCTCGTGCGTATTGCCCGGCAATATCGCCACCTGATGGCTGACGCCACCACGCGCGAGGAAAAGCTCAGGCTGGGGAGTATTGCTTTGGAGTATGCGCAACGCGCGGCCGCGCTTGCTCCGAACGATTCCGAGGCGCAGCTTTCTATTGCGATCAGTTACGGAAAGATGCTGCCCCTTATGGGAACGAAGGATCAGATGGAGGCCTCCCGCCGCATCAAGGACAGTGCTGACAAGGCGATAAAACTCGACCCTCGCAACGATCTCGC
Source organism: uncultured Verrucomicrobiae bacterium (assembly GCA_963731945.1). Classification (GTDB taxonomy): domain Bacteria; phylum Verrucomicrobiota; class Verrucomicrobiia; order Chthoniobacterales; family Terrimicrobiaceae; genus DASTFP01. Next base: position 674,009 of record CAVSXN010000016.1, read on the forward strand.
CTGGCACGTGCTCGGGCGATGGCACAGGGTTCTCTCCGATGTCAACATGCTCAAACGCGGGCTGGCGTCGGTCCTTTACGGCAAACTGCCGCAAACAACGACGCAAGAGGCGGTAAGGTGCTTCGAGAAAGCCATCGAGATCAATCCTGGCCGCCTGATGCACTATATCGAGCTGGGACGCGCCTGCGCGCAAATGGGCCAAACCGCGGAAGCGCAGCGGCTTATCGAGAAGGGGCTGGCCATGCCGAATGTGGAGAAAGACGATCCGGAAACCAAACGCCGCGGTCGCGAGACGCTCGCGAACCTCCACTAAATCAATCTTTCTTCGCCGTCGCCCCGATACCCGCCCACGTGGGCAGCTCCGCCAGCGTCGCGTCGATAAACAGGTGATGCCATAGTTGCGTGGCGACGACAGCTGCCAGGCCCATTTCCACGGAGAGGCGGGGCAGGGAATTCGCCCGCATTTTTCGAAAAGCAGTCCGCCAGTGGCGCACCGCCGCAATGTCGAAATAGCCCGTGCGACGAAGCGATTCTTCGCTGAGGAGCTGCTTGACGAAGGCGGGTTCCGGGTCGATGTGGAAACTGTCCAGCGGAGCGCGAAAGATGACTTTGCCGCGCCGGAAAATGGCTGGCGGCAGCCAGCGCTCGGCCAGCAGGCGCAACAAGTGTTTGTCGCGAAATCCTCGCAGTTTCCAACGCGGGTGCAGCCGCGCCAGAAACTCGAAGACGTCCTCATCCAGAAACGGATAGCGAACTTCCACCGAAGAGTGCATCGCCACGCGATCCCCTTTGGCCTGGAGCAGGTGTCCGGCCAAATTCACGCGTGCCGCGATCCAGATGCCCCGGTTCAGCGGGTGCCAGCGCCGGGCGCGGTCGACGTTGAGCTGCAGCTCGGACCAAGGATTGGTCGTCGCCAGCACTTCTCGCATCGGCTCGGCGTAGAAGCGGAGCTTCGAGAGAGCGAGCACCCCGTAAGAATCGATCCATGCGTTGGGTCCGCCGACCGATTGCTCCGTGCGGCCTCTCATTTCGGGTGGAAATTGCGGAACATGGTGCAGGCGGAGATAGGCGCGGCGGACGAGGTTGCTCAGCCGCAGTCCGGGCAGCGATGTCGAGGAAATCGAGAGCCTTGGCGGCTTTGTACCAGGGATATCCGACCAGCCACTCATCAGCCCCTTCCCCGGTAAGAACGACCTTTTGCCCGCAGTCATGGACTCGTCTGGCCAGCTGCAACAATGCCGCGCATGACGTATCGATCACCGGAGTTTCGGCAGCCTGGATGAGCCTTGGATACGTTTCCAAGGCGTCGTTCGTGCGGAATTCCTGCACGATCGGCGTCTTGGCGCCGATATGCCGGGCCGCGAGATTGGCCGCGCTAAGCTCGTCGAGCTCGGGAGCGTCGACGCGAATGGTGTAAGTGTTGATGGCCGGGCCTTTGAGGCGGCAAGCCAGGGCGACAATGAAGCTGGAGTCAACGCCACCCGACAAATAGGCGCCCACCGGCACGTCCGCCCGCAATCTCTTTTCAACGGCCTTCAGCATGACCTGCTCAAAGTCATCCACCAGACGGCGAGGGTTCCGTCCCGGATCCTCTTCGCCGCGGTCCGGAAAATCCATCTCCCAGTAGGCGTGCTCTTTGATAACGGGCGATGTCCGAGCGCTTCCCGGGATGATTTGCAGGTAACGGGCGGGAGGCAGGAGGTTGACCCCTTCGAAGCACGTCACCGGCGCCGGCAGGGCGGAGAAAGTGAAGACGCGATCGATCCCGCGCAGGTCGGGCCGGGCGGGCACCATTCCCGAGGCCAGCAATGCCTTGATCTCGGAGGCGAAGAGAAGCCAGTCACCCTGGCGTGTCCAGTAGAGCGGGCATATGCCAAAGCGGTCCCGGCCGAGAATAAGTTTCTGCTCGCGTTCGTCCCACAGGGCGATGGCGAATTGGCCCCGCAGGCGCACGAACATTTCTTCCTGACTCTCTTCCCACAGGTGCGGAATGACTTCGGTGTCGCAGTGGGTGACGAAGCGATGCCCGCGCGTCTCCAGTTCGTTTCTCTGTTCGATGTAATCGAACAATTCGCCGTTGAAAACGACCGATACGCTCCGGTCTTCATTGGCGACCGGTTGCTGGCCATCCGCCAGCCCGACGATACTGAGCCTTCGCGAGGCCAGTTCCACCCCGCGTCGCCGGAAATATCCCTCCTCGTCCGGGCCGCGATGCACCAAAGCTTCAGCCATCTTTTTGACGACTCCCTCGGGCACCGGCCGCTGCCCCAGCAGATCAATGACGCCTGCAATGCCGCACATAGTGTTTTTACCCTCTACAGTTTAGGGCTTGCCTGCCAAGCTTCCGTTTTGTCTAACTTCTCACCTTCTTGACAGGGTGGGCTGGCCTCAAAAAAACGGGCCGACGCCCGGGGCAAGATCGAGCTCAGTTTCCGCCAGATAATCTTATGCATAAAGAAGGTATCGCCATCATAGGAATCGGTTGTCGGTTCCCGGGAGGCGTAAACGACGCTGAATCATTTTGGAAACTTCTCGTGGAAGGCCGCGAGGCGGTGTGCGAGGTGCCCTCCGACCGCTGGAATATCGAGCGGTTCTACGATTCGGAGCCGGGTCTGGTTGGAAAATCCATCGCCCGGCGCGGCGGATTTTTGGATGGGATCGACCAGTTTGACCCGCAGTTCTTCGGAATCTCGCCGCGCGAAGCGCCGTATGTGGATCCGCAGCACCGGCTCCTTTTGGAGACGGCCTGGGAGGCGATGGAGGATGCGGGCGTCGTCCTGGATTTGGATCGGGGGACAGACATCGCGCTCTTCGTTGGAATTTCTCATAACGATTATCAAGTCATCCAGGGCAGCCCATGGGATTCCCACGGCATCAGTCCGCACTCTCCGACCGGGACGGCGCATAGCATCGCCGCCAACCGTATCTCCTATTGCTTCAATTTGCGCGGGCCGAGCATCGCGCTGGATACGGCCTGTTCGTCCGCGCTGACCGCGGTGCATATGGCTTGCGAGCATGTTTGGGCGGGTCACGGTGACACAGCCCTTGCCGGCGGGGTCACCGTGATGATTACGCAGGGCGGTTTTATTGGGTTTTCGCAGGCTGGGATGCTTTCGCCAGACGGGCATTGCAAAGCATTCGATGCCTCTGCCAACGGTTTCGTCCGGGGCGAGGGGGCGGGGATGGTGGTGCTCAAACGGCTCTCCAAAGCCATCGAGGACTGCGATTCCATCCACGCGGTGATCGTTGGGACAGCCACGAATCAGGACGGGCACACCAACGGCATCTCGCTTCCCAGCGCGCAGGCCCAAGCTCGCCTGGTGCGCGACGCGTGCCGGCACGCCGGAATTGATCCTTCTCGAATCGGGTTTGTCGAGGCTCACGGGACCGGCACGGCGGTGGGGGACCCGATCGAGGCTCATGCGCTGGCCGAGGCTCTGTGCGTGGAGCGCCTGGCCGCTGCGCCGTTGGCCATTGGGTCGGTAAAGACGAATCTCGGCCACTTGGAAACTGCCGCCGGGGTCGCCGGCCTGGTCAAAGCCGCACTGGTGCTCAAGCACGCACAGATTCCCGCCAGCCTGCATTTTGAAACGCCCAATCCGCACATCGACTTCGCTGCGCTGAAGCTTCGCGTTCCGACTGAGCTGGAGGCCTTTCCGAAAACCGTCGGCGCCCGGCTGGCAGGGGTCAATTCATTCGGGTTCGGGGGATCGAATTCCCATGTCATTCTCGCGGAGCCGCCCCCGCGCCCGCACGCGACTTTCGCTGTTTGTTCCGGCCGCTCTTGGCCGCTCATGCTGTCCGCTCGCTCCGAGGGGGCGCTTCGATCCTCGGCGTCACGATTGAGTGATTGGCTGGAGGAAAAAGGCAGATCCAACGGCGAGTCGCCGATGCTGCCAGATCTCACCTACACGCTCGGGGCCCGGCGCAATCATCACCAGCACCGTCTTACTGTTGTCGCGAATTCGCCCGCGGAGGCGATTCAGGAACTCCGAGCCCACGCGTCGGGTCAGGCTTCCCCCAAGGTCAGGACGGCCTTCACCCCACGGCGCGAGCACCCGCTCCGCGTCGCCTTCGTCATGAGCGGCCAGGGTCCTCAATGGTGGGGCATGGGACGCGAACTCATGGAGCACGAGCCGGTTTTCCGGAAGATGATCGAGGCGTGTGACGCAAGCATGCGGCGGTGGCAGTATTCTTTGCTGGAGGAGCTTGGCCGCCCGGAAACGGGCTCACAGATGCATCGGACGGAAATCGCGCAGCCGGCCATTTTCGCGATGCAGGTGGCGCTTGCAGAATTGTGGAAGTCGTGGGGAGTGCAGCCCGCCGCGGTGATCGGACACAGCGTTGGTGAAATAGCCGCGGCGTGCGTCGCGGGAGTATTTAGTTTGGAGCAAGCGGCGAGGGTGATCGTGCTGCGGGCGCGGTTCATGGACGATTGCGCGCGGGGGCAAGGAACGATGCTCGCCGTCGGCCTTGCGGAAGACGAAGCGCGCGCGATCATCGCACCCCATGGCCGCAGCGTCACCATCGCGGCGTTTAACGGTCCGCGCTCGCTCACTCTTTCCGGGCCCCGCCTGTCGCTCGAAGCGATTGCGGCCGAGTTGGAGCAGCGGAGCGTTTTCGCGCGGCTGGTGCGCGTGGATCACCCTTTCCATCATCCCTTGATGGTGCCCGCGTCCGAGGAGCTGGAATCGGCGCTCGCCGATCTCGCCCCAAACCAAGAAAGCATTCCATTTTTCAGTACGGTGACAGGGCGACGGCAATCCGGCGGAGCGTGTGACGCGGCACATTGGGGACGGGGAGTCAGGCAGCCCGTGCAGTTCGCGCCCGCCGTTGGCGCCTTGGCTGATTTCGGCGTGGATCTGTGGCTCGAAATCAGCCCGCATCCGGCCCTCTTGATCTCGATCCAGGAATGCCTTTCGGCGCGTGGCGAGAAGAGCCTCGTGGTGGCCTCGGCGCGCCGCGAGCGCGAACATGAATCGATGCTGGAGACGGCGATGGATTTGCACCGCTCATGCGTGGCTCTTGATTTTGCGGCCATGACCCCTTCGCGGCGCCTGCTTTCCCTGCCGGCGTACGCTTGGGAGAAGAGCCGTTGGTGGAACGAGTCCAGCGATTGGCGCGAGGGTCGTTTAGGACCTGGCGGCCGCGGATTGCTCGATACGCGGCTGCCTCGCGCAACCCCCACGTGGATTGCGCGGCTCGACGGCCGGCAAATGGCATTCCTGAAGGATCACCGTGTCGAGAACCTGACAATTTTTCCCGCAACCGCTTTCGCCGAGATGGCCCTCGAGGCGGGGGTGCAATTGTTCGAGGGACGGCCCTTTGTCATCGAGGACTTCGAGATTCGCAAGCCGCTCATTCTGCCCGATCCGCCGTCCGGACTCTTGCTGGAATTGTCGTACGAGCCTGGAGCGCGCAGCTTCGCCATCCGGAGCCGGCTCGAGCAGAGTGTCGCCTGGTCGGTGCACGTGGTCGGTTCGTTTCGTGGCGAGCGCACTGAATCGGCATTCGCAGCGTCAACGTGGGATGATTCGCATGAGGACGGCTTGGAACCAGTCGAACTCGACGAATTTTACGATCACATGGGTGATTTGGGACTTCGCTACGGGGAGGAGTTTCGCCCCATTCGGGAGCTGTCGGCTGGTGAGGGCCGATCGGCGGGCAAGGTTTCGTTGTCCGACGGGATTGCCCGCCGTGCGGGAGAGTATCAGTTGCATCCCGTTCTTTTTGATGGCGCGCTGCAAGTTTTCTCCGCGGGGGCGGCGACTGTTGAAGGGCGCAAGGGGCGGCTGAAATTGCCCGTCCGCTTTGCCAAAATTTTGTTTCTGCGCTCGCCGGGAGCCTCAAGTCTGGTCCGCGCAGGAGTGCAGCAGTTCAGCGACGAATTCGTCGAGGGAAAGCTTTGCCTGTATGACGGGACGGGCAAGCCTTGTGTTCTGGTCGATGGCTTCCGGGCCATCGGCGTCTCCGGCGCGCGTCGCTCAGGCGCACCGGGAGGTCGCGACGTCCTCTACAACGTCTCGTGGGAGCGTAAGCCGTCCGGCGCGCGGTCGGCCGTTCGGCCGGTCCCGCTCTCCCGGCTGCAAGAGGTCGCCCGGGAGGCGCTCGAGCAGGTGATCGCGACCCGGGGTCGTACCAGGCTTCAGGCCTCGATGGCCGCGTGCGATGATCTCGCGGCAGCGCAGCTCGCCCGCGGGTTTCGAGAGATGGTCTCTCAAGCCGGATCGGGCCGACTCCTGACGGCGTCGTCCCTTGGCGTGGCAGAAGCGATGGGGCCGATATTCGAGCGACTGCTCGCCGGCCTTGCGCAACGCGGACTGCTTGAAAAGAACGCCACGGGCTATGGGTTGACTGCGGCGTTCGACAATGCGGCGGATTCGGCCCGTGAAGCGTTGCTCTCATTCATCGCGAAGCATTCCGGTCATCTCACCGAGGGGTTGCTCTGCGCCGCGAACTGCGCGGAACTCGGAGTGATCCTCCGCGGCGAAAAGGAGGCGGTGCAGATCCTGTTCGCCGGAGCGGGAGCGGATTTGTTGGATCAATTCTACGGTGATGGGCTTTTCACCAGCCACTGGTTGGCGGCCATCGCGAGTGCGGTGCAGGAAGCCGCCCGCCATCTTCCCGAGGGCCGCGGACTCCGCATCCTCGAGGTTGGGGCCGGCACGGGCGGTTTGACGGCGCACGTGCTGCCGTTGCTCGAGCGCGGCCTGCACTCGTACACGTTCAGCGACGTGTCTGCGGCATTCTTCGCCGGGGCAATGCAGAAGCTGGCCGCCTTTCCTGAGGTGGAGTTCAAGACTTTTGATCTCGAAAAACCCGGCACCGAACAGGGCTTCGAGGCCGGCGCATTCGATCTCATTCTCGGCACCAATGTGCTCCATGCGGTCAGCGAAGTGCGTGTCGCCTTGCGGCATATTCACGAACTTCTTGCGCCGGGGGGCAGTCTGCTCGTCCTTGATATCGCCACACCCCAGTTGTGGACGGACACCGTCTTCGGTGTCACGAGCGGTTGGTGGCGTTTCACGGATCGAGATCTTCGCCCGCGCCATCCGCTGCTTGAACGATGGCAGTGGGAGGCAGTCATGCGGGAGACCGGGTTTGGTGAGACGGCTTCGCTGCCTGGGCTGATTGGTCCAACGGGCGGTGAAGGACAAATCGGCCTCTTCGCGCGCAAAGCCCTGGATCAGCCGGCTTCTGGCGATTCGGCGCCGGCCGAGGCTCCCGTGGAGTTGCCCGGGGATACGTCATGGCTCATCTTTGCGGACAGCTCCGGGATGGGCGACCGTTTGGCTTCGCGGATCCGCGCCTCGGGCGCGCGGTGTCGCATCGCGCGCCGCGGCTCTGCTTTTGTGCCTGCCGGCATGGACGCCTTCATGCTCCGCGCGGAGGCGCCCGAGGATTGGCAGCAGCTGCTTGAAGCATGTGCCGGGAGCGCGCGCCCGCAGCGTTTGGTCTATCTATGGATTTTGGACGAACCGGCAGAAGGGATTACCGCGCTGATGGGCACCGACGCGTTGCTGCACCTCACTCAGGCGATTGAGAACACGGGATCAACGGAAAAGCTCCGCATTGATCTTGTGACCAGAGGAGCGCAATCGGTGGGCCGAAAACCGCACCCGGTAGCGGTGGCGCAGACGCCCGCCATTGGGTTGCTGCGGGTGATGCTCAGCGAGCACGCCAACTTTGTATGCCGTGGAATCGACCTCTCGCCTTTCGATTCCCCGGCAGACGATGCCTTGCTGTGGAGTGAGCTATTGCGGAACGATTCTGAGCGGGAAGTCGCCTTCCGCGGTGAAGCGCGATACGTGCAGCGCCTTGGCCGCGGCCGGCCGCAGCACGAGCAGCGGCTCGATTCCGATGTGCCGTTGCGGCTCGAGTCCCGCGACCGGGGGCATCTTGACACGCTGCGTTTCGTACCCTTTTCCGTTCCGCTCTGCGGGGCTGGCGAGGTGCTGGTCGAAGTCAAAGCGGCCGGAATGAATTTTCGGGATGTTCTCAAGGCGCTCGCCCTGTATCCTGGCGAGGCTCCCGATGCCCGGGTCTTCGGCGATGAAGTGGCCGGCATCGTGAAGTCGGTCGGCGCCGGCGTCGTTCACGTCTCGCAAGGAGACCGGGTATTTGGCATCGCGGCGTTCGGGCTTGGCACCCACACCCTCGCGCGGGCTGGCGACGTGCGGCGAATCCCGCCCGACCTGTCGTTCGACGAGGCCGCCACTCTCCCCGTCGTGTTCATGACCGCGTTGCACGCGCTCAAAAACGTGGCGCGGATTCGGGCCGGCGAGCGGATTCTTGTTCATGCGGGCGCCGGTGGCGTGGGCATGGCAGCCATCCAAATCGCGCAACAACTGGGGGCGGAAGTCATTGCCACCGCGGGAAGCCCGGTCAAGCGCGGGTTGCTGGAAACGTTGGGAGTCCAGCATGTGATTGACTCGCGCCGGGCTGATTTTGCAGATGCAGTCATGGCGCTGACGGCCGGTCGCGGCGTGGACGTCGTCCTGAACTCGCTCGCCGGCGAAGCGATTCCGATGGGGCTTTCCTGCCTGGCGGAATTTGGCCGCTTCATCGAGATCGGCAAACGCGACATCTATCAAAATACCCACATCCCACTTTGGCCTTTGCGGCGCAACGCTTCCTTCCACGTGGTGGCCATGGACGCTGTTTTCAGTGGCGACGAAGGGCTTGCGCGACAGCTGCTTGAAGAGATCGCGGAAATGGTCGAGAGGGGTGCGCTCTCGCCCCTGCCGTTCCGCTCCTTTCCCGCGTGCCGTATCGACGCGGCCTTCCGGCTCATGGCGCAGGGGAAGCACCTGGGCAAAGTCGTGATCGCATTTCCCGAAGCGTTCGTTCCGCGCCGCGGCGAGCCGTTGCCGCCAGCCTTTGCGGTCAGGAACGACGGCTGTTACTTGATTACCGGAGCGTTCGGCGGATTCGGCAAGGTGCTGGCCCTCTGGCTCGTCGATTGCGGCGCCCGGCACCTGGTATTGACAAGTCGAAACGGCGCCGTGACGGCGGACGCGGAAGCCTTCCTGCAAAACCTTCGCGAGCGTGGCGTGGAAGTGAGCATCGTGCGGGCGGATGTCGGCTTGGCTGATGACGTCGCGCGGCTCGGCGCGGAAATTCGTGCAGGCGATCAGCCGCTCAGGGGAGTTTTTCATTTGGCAATGGTGATCGACGACGCGCCGCTTGCTTCCCTCACGCGCGAGCGCATGAGCGCCGTCATAGCGCCGAAAGCCCAAGGGGCCTGGCTTCTGCACCAAGAAACCCGCGATATGGAACTGGACTGCTTTGTCATGTTCTCCTCCGTCTCGAGCATCTTTGGCAATCCGGCGCAGGGCAACTATGCGGCGGCCAATGCCTTTCTCGATTCGCTGGCTCACTATCGACACGCCCTTGGCCTGCCAGCCCTTACGGTGAACTGGGGTGTTCTGGGCGGTGACGGCTATGTGGCCCGCAATGAGCGGGTCGCCGAATTCCTTGCCCGGCAGGGAACGATGCCAATTTCGCCGGGAGAAGTCGTGGCGTTGCTGGAGTCGTTTCTGACGACGGGCATCACCCAGGTGATGGCGATTCGGGTGGATTGGGCCAAATGGCGGCAGTTCTTCCGCGGCTTGCAGGAAAATCCGCTGCTCGGAGAGATTCTCGCTGCAGGCGTCGAAAACCAGGAGGCCGCCGGCGCAAAGGGTGACTGGCGCCTGAAGATCGAATCGGCTGCGCCGGAAGAACGGGAGAGCATCCTTGCGCAGGCGATTCGTGATGTCGTGGGCTCCGTGTTGCGTGTGAAACCGGAAAGCTTGCGCGATGACCAGCCGCTCACGGATCTCGGGTTGGATTCCCTGATGGGCGCAGAAATCGAAAACTCGATCGAGAGCGCCATCGGCGTGGGTCTCCCTCCCACGAGCTTGATGCGCGCCCGCACGATCGGACAGATCGTGACCTTGATCGCCGGGCACATGGGCGGCACGACGGCGGGCGGATCGCCCCCGCAGCCGGCGGTGACCGCGACTCCGGCACCTGCGGAAGAGGTGGACGTCGAGGCGCTTTCCAACGAAGAAATTGATCGATTGCTCGACGGTCGAACCGAGTTGAGTGCCGATCCCGAGATCAACGAGGTGCCGTCAGATTCTCGAACTTGATCCATCGCCGTGTCCGACGACAGACGAACGCGATTGAAGCGCTGGCTGGAGAGCGGGGAGATCAACCTTCAGCCACTGACCTTTGCCCAGCGGGAGCTGTGGGAGGCGTCGGCAATACCGCCAGCCGATGTGTCGAACCATATCTGCGCGTTCATCGAAGTCCGGGGCTTGCTCGCGCAGCCGGACTGCGAGGCCGCGATGCAACGAGTCGTCGACCGGCAGGAAGTCATGCGGCTTTCCATATTGCCCGGCAAGGACCGGCCCATGCAGATGATCCGTGCGAGCAGCCCGTCGAGGATGCGCTTCCACGAGCTTTCGGACCGGCGGCCGGAAGCGATCGAAGCATTGATGCAGGAAACCTTCAGCGAGCCATTCGATCTCGTGCAGGGTCCGCTCTATCGCGCGAAGGTTCTTCGGCTCGGTGCCGACAACCATTTGTTGGTGCTGGCCATTCACCATGCCATCGCCGACGGGTGGACTCTGGGCGCTTTCGTCCGGGACTTATGTGAGGCCTATGTCCTGGGACGGGTCGGTGCGCCTGCTGGACTTCCTCCCGTGCAACTCTCCTACAGCGCATGGGGCGCTGCCGAGCGCGCCATTTGGCGCCCGGCGGAAATTGATCAGCGCGTTCCTTTCTGGCGATCCCACCTGGAGGGAGCACAGCGGCTGTGGACCCTCCCTGTCGATTCGGACACCATGTCGAGTCCGCTGCGGCGATCGGTTTCGCTCGTCCCCGCCAATCTCGGCCGCGCCGCGCGGGAACTGGCCCGGCGCAACGGCGCCACACTTTTCAGCGTCTTGCTGACCGCGTTCCGGGTCGCCCTCTCGCGCTGGGCGGGCGCGATGGACGTCGTGGTTGGAACTCCGGTGGCCAACCGAAGCCAGCAGGCAATGCGCGGGACCATGGGCTACTGTGCAGGCATCGTCCCGCTGAGGGGGCACGTCGAGCACGACCGGCCTCTCTCCGATGGCCTTCGAGTCGTGCATCAGGCATCGATCGACTGCTTTGCCAATGCCATTCCCTTTGTCGAGCTCACGCGCGCATTGGGCGATCCGCCATCGCCAGGGCATACCCCGATCTTCGATGTGCGTTTTGCATTGCAGAACCATCCCCTCCCGTATGCCGCGGTGCCCGGACTGTCAGTCCGGCTGAAAATGCGTTCCACCGGCACGTCCCGTTTCCATCTCGGTTGCGAAATCACAGAAAATGGCGAGGCTTTGGAGGTGGTCTGGCTATTTCGACCGAAGTTATTTCCCGAGGCGGAAATTCAAGAATTGTGCTCTCTGTTTGAGGCTGTGCTGGCTGGGGTTTGCCGCTCGCCCGAGAGCCGAACAGCTGCCCTGACGATCTGACGCCGATGAACACTACTTCAACCACAGAAAATGTGACGGAACCGGACGAGCCTCACTGGCTGAGCAGGGAGGCCTTCCAGGTGCTGATAATTATTCTCTTCATCACGCAAGCTGCGCTGGGCTTCGCTGTCTATCACGGCTTCTATTGGCTGGCGGTGCCGCTGGTCCTCATCTTGAGCCATCTCATGCACGGGATGTTGATCGGGGTGCACGAAGCGTCTCACGGACTGCTGAGAAAGAGCCGGCTTCTCAATGAAATAGATGGCACGATCATCAGTGCCTTCGGCTTCATGAGCTTCAGCCTCTACCGGGTGGTGCATCAATCGCATCATGCGCACCTGGCGACCGAGCGGGACGAGGAACTCTGGCCCTTCGTGAAGCCCGCAGTGTCCCGCCGGGCCCGCATCCTGGCCGCCGTTCTCGAGCTGACCTTCGGCTTGCTCTACACGCCGTTTCTCTTCGTCCGGGCTTTTTTGAGGTCCGGCTCCACGATTCGGAGAAAGGACTTGCGGCGTCGCATTTGGCTTGAGTTTTTGCTGGCCGCCGGCCTCTGGATTGTCATCTTCGCGGCGATTTCAGGGTGGGATGTGTGGAAGTATTTTCTTTGGCTCTACCTGGCGCCGGCCTGGCTGGCCGCGAACATGCAGAGCCTGCGCAAGTATATTGAACACCTTGGGCTCACCGGATCGACGGTGAACGGTTCGACCCGGAGCATCGTATCCGACGATTGGCGGGGCCGGCTCATTTCGTTCACGCTGCTCCACGAGCCTTATCACGGCGTGCATCATCGACACGCAAGACTCCCGCACGCGAAACTGCCTCAGTTTGTCGCGGTGCTCGTGCCCGCGACGCCAGGCGAACGCGAGCCTTTCCCCAGTTATTGGCACGCCTTTCTGGATTTGTTCCGCAGCCTTGCCGACCCTAAAGTGGGAGCCCAATGGCACGTCGCGAATGCGGGAGGCACCCGGAAGCTGGCCCGGGCTGCGTAAGCGACCCTCGGCCTCGATTCGTTCCATCCGGCCCTTCGGCCATGAAGCAATCATCGCCAAATCCCGGGATTGACGCCGCGGCCTGCGTGTTCGAAGCGACCGGGCTGAGAAAAGATTTCGACGATGGGCAAGTGCAGGCGTTGCGCGGAGTGGATTTTCGAATCGAGCAAGGTGAATTTGTGGCTCTTACCGGACCGAGCGGTTGCGGGAAGACCACCCTGCTGCAAATGCTTGGCGCGCTCGATCGACCCTCCGCGGGCACCTTGCGCTATCGAGGAAAATCGATCGCGGAACTGCCTGACCCAGCGGCGTATCGCGCCCTTGAGATCGGCTTCATCTTCCAGGCGTTTCATTTGCTTCCCACATTCACGGCGCTCGAAAATGTGCAGATTCCGATGTTCGAAACCAATCGGCCTCGGTCGGAAAGGAAGGATCGCGCGATCGCGTTGCTCAAGGCCGTCGGGCTGGAGCACCGCCTGGACCATTTCCCTGCCAAGCTCTCCGGCGGAGAAAGACAGCGCGTCGCCATCGCGCGGAGCCTTGCCAATAGCCCCTCCGTGCTCGTTGCGGACGAGCCGACGGGAAATCTGGACAGCGTGAACGCGCAGTTGATTCTCGATCTGATCGTGCAGCTGCACCGGGAGCAGAACATGACCCTGGTGCTGGTCACCCACGACATGTCCATTGCCCGGCGCGCATCGAGAGCTTTGCTGATGATGGATGGTCAGATTGTGTCGGACCGGGGATCGACCCTGCCGTCCACCGGAAACTGACCATGACCTTTTTTGCAATTGTGGTGCGTGGCTTGATGCGGCGCCCGGTGCGAACCGGCCTGACCCTCATCGGCATCTCCATCGGTATCGGCGCGGTCGTGGCGCTCGTGGGTATCTCGCGGGGTTTTGAGAAAAGCTGGGAGGTTGGCTTGAGCGCACGGGGCACCGATGTGGTCGTCAGCAACATGAGCTCTTCGCTGACCCCGAAACCGTTCAGCGTCTCGGTGCGCGACCGCATCGCCCAGCTCCCGCACGTGGCGGCCACCTGCGCCCTGATGGTGGAACTGATGAGCATTGAAGACTCGCAAATGATGGTGTTATCCGCCCGGGAATGGGGTGGGTTTTCGTGGAGCAACCTCAAACTGGTTTCTGGACGAATGCCGCACGACGCCTCTGAACCCGCCGTTGTCTTGGGCCAGACGGCGGCTGAGGTGCTTAAGAAAAAGGTCGGCGATCCCATTCAGATTGAGGCCACCGAAGTCACCGTGGTCGGAATTGTCAGTGGCGGCGCGCTGGTCGAGGACGGGTCGGTCATTCTCTCCCTGTCGCTGTTTCAGGAAATCACGGGGAATGAGGGCCGAATCAACGTCATCGACGTTCGGGTGACTCCCTCAACCACTAAGGAAGAGGTTCAGCGGCTTTGTGAGCAGATCCACAGTGTTGTGCCGGAGGTTCGAGCCGTGGCGGTGAGCGAGCACCTGAGCAGCAGTCAGGGATATCGAATGGTTCGCGCCATGAGCTGGGGCACCTCTTTGCTCGCCGTGCTTGTCGGCGTGCTCGGCGTGATGAACACGATGCTCATGACCGTATTCGAGCGCACTCACGAAATCTGCGTGTTGCTCGCCATCGGCTGGAAACGCTCTCGCATCGTCCGAATGGTCCTTTGGGAATCCGCCCTGCTCGGATTTCTCGGGGGCGTGATCGGCGTTTTGCTAGGCGCGGCCGGGGTGAAGGTCTTGGAAACCACGCCCGCCATCCGCGGGCTCCTCGAGCCGGACTTGAGCGTCGGGCTTCTGGCAACGTCCGTGGCCATAGCCGTGTTCGTTGGTGTGGTCAGCGGCCTCTATCCTGCGTGGCGCAGTTCCCGGCTGACGCCGGGCCCCGCCTTGCGCGGCTGAAATTCACAACCGGCGAAACTCCGCCCGCGAATTCTCTAATGAAACCCATCTTCACCAATGATCTTTCGCCTCGCCGCCACCAGCTTCTGCCTTGCCCTCTTCGTTTTCTCCGTTCGGTCCGCTGACCCGGCGGCCCTCTCCGCGGCCGACTTGGCGTCCGGTCTGAGTGCGTGGCAGCAAGACGGCGCCTCCTACGCGCGTCTGCGCATGGAGGTCAAGCAGCCTCCCGGCACCACCAAAAGCGCGCTTCAAATTCAGGTCAAGGCCCGCCGAACGAAAATGAACACCGAGGTCGTTTACCAGATTCTTTGGCCCAAGGAACGGAAGGGAGAGGCTGTCCTTCTTCGAAAAACAAGAGATAAGCCCGCCAGCGGGGCAATCTTCGTTCCACCCGACACCGTGCGCCCCTTAGGTGCTTCGGAAATGAAAGAGCCTCTGTTCGGCAGCGATCTTTCCTACGAGGATCTCGTTGACAACTTCTTTGCGTGGGAAGACCAGGCCATCGTCGGGACTGAGGACGTGGACGGGGTCACCTGCCAGATCCTTGAATCAAAACCCGGGAAGGGTGATCGCTCGTCGTTCGCCAGTGTGCGCACTTGGGTGGACACCCGCCGACTCGCTCCGCTTCGCATCGAGAAATATTTGGCGCCGGGCCGACCGGCACGGCGTATCGACACCGCCCGTGTGGTGACCGACGACATTGGTCGCCAAATCCCGGCGAATTTGACGGTGCGCGGATCGCGTCAAGACTCCATCACCGAGTTGGACGGCTCGCGCATCAAGCACGATGTGACCTATACCGATCGTCAATTCACGCCAGAAGCCCTCAAGGAGGTAACGATCCCGCGTTCCAGCCCCGAATAGCCGCCGCGCAACACGAGCGCTCCGATCGTCCGATCACCTGGCAGCGCAGCTTCAGATCAATTGTCGAAGCGGTTGTGCCAACCGCCGTCGCGCCCGCAAACGTGCGATCCCTTTCCAATCACGTGATATGGATGAAGTCCGGTCGGCTCTTGCTCGGGAAACGCCAATGACCGCCTGGACGATTGGGCATTCGACTCGGTCGCTGGCAGATTTCCTCGACGGGTTGCGCTCGCAGCGGATCGAAGGCTTGGCGGATGTCCGCGCCCTGCCTGGCTCGCGCAGATATCCGCACTTCGATCAGGAGGAACTCGCTCCGGCTTTGGGCCGCGAAGGCATCGCTTACGAACACTTTCCTGATCTCGGCGGACGCCGAAAGCCGCAGCCGGATTCGCGCAACCTGGCCTGGCGGAACGCGGCCTTTCGCGGCTTTGCCGACTACATGGAGACCCCGGAGTTCGCGCGCGCGATGCGCCGGCTCGCGACTCTGGCGAGCGGACAAAGATCTGCGATCATGTGCGCGGAAGCCGTATGGTGGCGCTGTCATCGTTCGCTAATTTCGGATCTCCTGAAGGCGTGGGGCTGGACCGTGATCCACATCGTTGATGCAAAGAGGAGACAGTATCATCACTTCACGTCGGCGGCGCGACTAGTTGATGGCGTGCTCAGCTACGAGCTCCCGGCCACTCAGACGCCATCCCGCGCGCCTGACCGCCCCTGAACGGGTCCTTGAATTTTCGCTCTCCCGATGCGGGCTCCGGGATGCCCTGATGGTGCAGTCGGGGTCGATTTCGATACGCGCGAGCCGCGCCCAAAACGAATCAGCTATATCCATAAGAAATTTCTTATGTAGTTGATGGATTCAACCAATTATGAAACTTAAAAACACACTACTTGGCATCGCATGCGCGATTGTCACACCGGTGGTCTTCGCCCAAACCGAAACCACCACGACCACCACGACTACCACGAGGGGTACAGGGACAATCACCGAGTATTCGCCCGGATCTGCATTTGTCGTCACGGAAACCAGCGGGCCGGTTAGTTACCGCTATGGTGAGAAAGTCACTTATGTGACGCGAAGCGGCAAAGCCTTAACGGACGATGAGGTCCGCACCCGCGTGAAGGTGGGGACGCCGGTGAATGTGCTGTATAGCACGGAGGGGGACGACCGGATAATCGATCGCGTCGAAATCGATGATGACGGGGAAGTCGAGGTCGAAGTCGACGATTGAACAGCGGACGCTAAGCTCGCCCACTCCCGACGGATTTCGCGGGAAACATAAGATGACAACGTCTCGACCGGTTCGTCCGGTCGGGATGCTTGTCAATCTATTCTCGGGGAATCGACCGGCGGCTGCCGCAGCTTTCCGTCGGAAAACTCTGATTCTAAGGACGCGTATGCTCCCCAGACGCTTCCGCGCGTTAACCGAAAGGCAGCAAGCTTTTCGTTTTTTCTTCCGCCTTTCCGACGTGGAATTCGCCCCGGAACGCTGCAGTCGCATTACGCTCGATTGCCGCACTCAACCTCAAGCGTTTGTCTCTTGTGCGATTTTCTTTGAGATCTCGGCGAAACGGTCGGACTCGAATATCACTTGTGAGCCAGTGCAGCGAAAGACATTGCCGGCAAACTCCTCGCCTTCGATGACGAGGCTTGCGTCACCGATGCTCGGCGAGGCGTGTTCATTGGCCACGTCTGCGGTTATAAACGCGCCGCCTTCGGGTTTTGCACTCAGATTCTCCAACTCGATCCTCCGAACATCCTGAATAAGATAGCCAGTTTTCATGCTAGCTAATGGTTCGCGGTCGGGGCCGGATGTGAGTGCAAAAAATGGAAAATCTTTTTCCGATGGCTTAATCATCGGGGCGTCGAATCACCCTGGCAGCCCCGGAGTGCACCTGGCAAAATCGGGTCAGGCAGCCGCAGATATTTTTCAGCGCTAAGTTTCCATCCGGACGTCCATCCACGGTCCTGCTTACGATACAAGAGCATGAATAAACTTGAAATCAAAGGCAACTGGAACGAAGTCAAGGGCAAGCTAAAGCAGAAATACGGAGAACTAACCGACGACGATCTTACCTTCGCCGAGGGGAAGGAGGACGAGTTGCTCGGCCGTCTGCAAAAGCGGCTCGGCAAGAGCAAGGAGGAGGTTCGGAGAGCCATCGAAGAAGCATGACAACCATTGTCGGAATTTTTGACCAGTCCGGTGACATCGATAAAGCCGTCGAGCGATTAGCTAATGCCGAAGTCGACGCCAGTGTCTACGATGACTCCTCGGTGACGGAAGAGCCGGGGAGCATCGATCCCGCTGTGCCGACCCTTGCGCCAGGAGCGGTTCCGACGGTCGTTTTGGGCGCTGACGAACCCAATTTGTTGGATGCCCGCGACCGTGACACCGTCGTTCGAGCCTTTCGGCGCCGTCTGCGTGACTACGATCTTTCTGAGGAGGAGATCGAGGCGTATGCCACGAACTTCCTTCACAAAGGCAAGTTCGTTTTGATTAAAGCTGACGCAGATCAAGCCGAACAAGCCGTGAAGATCTTGAACGACTCAGGGGCGACGCGGGTCGATCGACACGATTAGGCGCAGCATTCATTAGCAGCGAGGCTCACGCAGGGATGGCGGCAAGAAGGGATATCGGTTATTTGCTGTCCAATGTGGACGCTGAGGACTTGCCGGAAACTTTGAGCGGGTGAGTCGTCAATTGTCGAGGGGAAGACCCAGCCAAACCGATTTGCGCTCGACCGGTGCGGGTTCAATTGCACGACTCTCCGGCCGCCCGCGATGGAAAAGAAATCAACCTCGACTTGGTTTGCTCTTCGAAATGGTGCCTTTTGCCGTCTTTGGCTGGCAAGCGTGCTGTCGGGGACGTTCCTTTCAGCGCAAGATGTCACCTCAACATGGCTGATCAATGACTTGGGCGCCTCCCCCTTCTTGCTCTCCCTCGTAGCCACCGCAGCCTCGACGCCATTTTTCTTATTTACGCTGCCGGCAGGCGCTCTCGCCGACATCGTCAATCGGCGCACCGTGATCGTTAGCGCGGTGCTATGGCAGGGAGCGTGGTCGGCGCTTCTCGCTCTCGGGGCATGGAAGGAGGTCCTAAATCCCGGCGCTGTTCTCTTCTGCATCTTCGCGCTCGGGATTGGGATTGCCTTCGCCGCCCCCGTGTGGGGGGCCGTCGTCCCGGACATCGTTAGCAAGGAAGAGCTGCCCTCCGCAGTCACCTTGGGAGGAGTGCAAGCCAATCTCTCCAGTATCGTGGGTCCTGCGTTGGGCGGCTTTCTGCTGCCCCAGCTCGGCGCGCCGCTTCTCATTTCGATCAACGCATCGATGTTTCTCGTGGTCGCCCTTGTCGTCTTGCAGTGGAAGCCGCGCCAGAAGCGGGCAACCAGGCTTCGAGAAAATTTCGCGGAATCATTTATGAATTCGCTGCGCTATGCTCTCAACTCCCCGCGCATCAAGACGATCCTTGTCAGAAGCCTCCTCTTTTCGTTCGTCATTTCCTTTGTGCCGGCGCTCCTGCCTGTCATCGCCCTCAAGGAACTGCAACTTTCCGCCGGCCAACTTGGGCTTGTCTTCACATGCGTGGGCGTCGGGTCTTTGGCAGGGGCGGTCTTCGCGCTCCCGTACCTTAGGCAGCGGATCTCGCCCAATGCGATCACTTCGCTGGCGATGGCGATTGCGGCTGCGGTGCTGCTTGCGATGACATTTATCCGCCAATCACCGGCTTTGATGATTTGCGCCGCCCTGGCCGGTGTGGCTTGGGCATTGGCCGGATCCGAGCTTTGGCTGGCTGGACAGCGGGTGATGCCGGAATGGGTGCGCGGACGGATGAACGCGTTCCAAATCGTGCTCGGGCAGGGAGGCATCGCCCTTGGGGCGGTTCTCCTGGGAACAGGGGCAACGCATGCCGGTCTTGATCTGACTCTCGCGGGCGCTGCCTTCGTCGCGCTGGCCGGGCTGGCTGTCGGCCATAGATTTTCCATCAACTTCGCCACTGAAGCAAGCGTTGAGGCGGCGCCGCTCAACCCGCTGCACGATTTTCCCGTCTCTCCGCAACACGACGACGGTCCGGTTACCGTAACGATCGAATACTCGATCGCGAGCGAGGATCGAGAGCGTTTTCGAATTTTGATGGAGGAAGTTCAGGCCGCCTGTCGACGCAACGGCGCGTTTCAGTGCCGGGTTGACGAGAGTCTGGACGATCCCGGCTTGTTCCGGTTGGACTACATGGTCTCCACATGGGCTGAGCACCTTCGTCAGAACCTGCGCATGACTGTGGACGAGAAACAGGTATTTGATAAAGCCTGGGAACTGCACGCGGGAAACTCAGAACCGGTGGTGCGCCACTTCCTGTCAATCCAAAGATCCATGTATTTGGACGGTTTTCGCTTTAGCGGTCGCACCTTTGCGAATACCGGGCGAGATCAAAGTTGGTAGCAGTCGGTCAAGATGAGGCATCGGCCGGTGGGCCGAAATAAGGCTCACAAGGCATCTAATCTTGCCGCCCGCCGGCCGTGACGGATTGCGCCTGAGAGCGAGATGTAATCCAGTTCCTCGTTTCGCGCAGCGCTTCGCAGCAACAGTCCGCCTCGACTCATATCGCCGCGACCGACAAACTGAGAAGGAAACAGAAGCCGATTACCCAGGACAGGCAGCAGGGGGTCGACATACTTGCCGGTCGCGACGCTACCGAGCAGGACGACCTCGCAGTCCGCCTCCGCGAGTATTTTCGCCGTTCGCAGCAACGGTCGGGTGAACCGCGGCTCAGCAGCATCGACGGAAACGCTTGCGAATTCGCGGAGGTCGCTGCCGCAAACGCGTGTATCTGCCGAAAGCAGCCCTCGACTCGGTGTGATAATTTGCACGCCGGCGACGCCGTCGATTGACCGCGCAAACCGCCGCGCGTAAACCAGTTTTCCCCGGAAGTATAACCCGCTGCAAAACGCGAAAACATCTCCCAACGTCGCATCGCCAATTTGCACCTGTCGTGCGAGCTCGAAGGTAGCATCCGGGCGCGACAGGAGTTGCGCGCGACGACCGCCGGCGCGGGCCGGCGAAAGCAGGAAAATTCGGCTCACAGCACTAAGAGGCGGGCTTCACGAACGCGCAAGTCATCGATTGTAAAATCTCCCAGACGGCTGGCCATTTGACGGTGCCGTGACGAGTCGCTCAGGTTTCCAGGAACTCGCAAGACACGGCGGTCCGGTCGCTCTGGAAGAAAGACCGATAGGCGCGACAGGTCTTGAAGGATACCATACGAGACTACGCCGCGGTCATAGCGCGCTGAATCGCTTCCTCGAGAACCGCCAGATCCACTGGTTTGGTAAGGTGCGCCGAGAAGCCGGCTGCATGGCTCTGTAAAATATCGGACTCCATTCCATAACCGCTGAGCGCAATGCCCGGCAGGGAGAAATCCCGTTTCAACTCGCGCATGAGATCGTGGCCCCGCCCGTCAGGCAGACCGATGTCGCTGATTACGATGTCGAACTTGTTTGTCTTTGCGATAAGGCGTCCTTGGGCAATGGTCTCGGCCCCCGAAACCGTGTGACCGCGCCGGGTGAGAAGTTTAGCGAGCGTCTCGCGGGTTGCCTGGTGGTCTTCGACAAGGAGGATGCGAAGTGCGCCGCGGGACGGTCCCGGCGCGGAAGGAGCGGCGAGGGGCGCCGGAGCCGAAGACACGGGAAATTCGACGTGAAATGTCGCGCCATGGTGCCGGCCGCCGCTTTCGGCCCAGATGCGCCCACCGTGCTCGCGAACAAGAAAAGCTGTGGTGAAGAGTCCAAGTCCAACGCCCCCGAAACGCAACGACGCCGCTTCCTCCCCCTGAAAAAACTCTCCAAAGATCCGGGGCAATTCTTTTTCCGAGATGCCGAGGCCTGTGTCGGTAATTTCTATATGCAACTTTTTGCCGGCATTGAGCGAACGCACGGAGATCTGGCCCGACGAAGGGGTGAATTTTATCGCATTGCCCAGGAGATTTCCAAAAATCTGCCGCAGGCGCACGGCATCGGCTCGCACGTAATGCTCGGGTGCGGATAAATCGAGGGTGATTTTTAGCTGCTTCTCGCCGATGTCAGCGCGGAGGGCTTCGAGGCTTTCCTGGATCAATGGATGGATATCCAGTTCACTGAAACGGAATTTCAATCGTCCCTGCGCGATGCCTGTTAAATCGAGCAGATCGTCGATCAGTCTCGCCTCTTGCCTGATATTTTTGCGGATCATCGCGAAAGTCTGGCGCAGTTCCGATGCGAGTTTCGGAGAACGCTCCATCGTGGAGGAAACGATGAGGATCGGGGTGAGAGGAGTGCGCAGTTCATGGCTCAACGCGGCCAGGAATTTGTCTTTCGCGCGGTTTGCCTCTTCGGCGGCGTCGCGAGCCGAAGCGAGCTGCCGCGCATTCTCCACCCGATCGGTGATATCGCGGACGTTGAACTGAAACACAGTGGAGTCTGCTTCGGCGTAAAAATTGCTCACCAATTCCAGATAGCGGCTCTCGCCCGTTTTGGTCCGGAACTGCAATTCGTTGCTGCGGAAGGATCCTTTTTCGCTAACTTCGTCCATCACTTTCCCGGTTGTCGCCTTATTCGGGAAGAGGCCGATCGTGTGAAGCTCCCGGCCGATCATTTCCTCGCGGGTCAATTCCAACAGCTCGCACATCACCGGGTTGGCATCGGTAATCGTCCGCGTTTGAGAATCCACGATCAGAATGCCATCCTTGGCCGCTTCAAACAGCCTCCGATAACGGCTTTCGGAACGGCGGACGGAATCCAGCTGTTTGCTCTCCGTGATGTCGTCGATGGCCAACAGGATTCGCTCCGGAGCCCCCGTCTCGCCAAATCGAAGGATCCTTCCATTCAGCAGCATGGTTCGGCGACCAATGCCGGCAAATTCCTGGGTTATCTCGAAGTCGTTAAAGAAATCGTTTCGGGGAAGAATTCCGTCGAGCAGCTCCCGGAGCCGGGGGATGTTCCACTGTCCATCGCACACTTCATAGAACGAACGCCCCTCGATCTCGGTTGGGCGAAGCTTGAAAGTCGCGTAAAAAGCCGCGTTGGCCGTATCAATTCGCATGTCCGCGGTCAGAACGACGAGCGGGTAGCGGATTGAGCGCAGAATTCCTTCGGCGTAGTCGCGTGTCGCCGCGATGGCTTGCTCGCTGCGCTTGAGGGCGTCGATATCCACGAGCATGAGCACCGCGCCATCAACTCTGTTGTCCATGGTGAGGTAAGGGCGTATGCGTAGTGAAAACCAACGCCCGTTCTTATCCTGCGCTTCACGCTCGCGCAAACTCGCGGTGTCGATTGCTTCGCCGACAAGCTGTTCCAGTTCGGGAATTTCGAGATTGCCGCGGATGCGGCCAAATGGGCGACCGACATCGGCGCCGATGAGGTTCAATATCTTTCCGGCGGGCGGGGTGAAGCTGCGAATGGTCAGATCTCGTCCCATGAGAACGATGCCCGTGTTGATGCTGAGTTGGAGATTCTTTAGGTCGTTGTTGAGATAAACAAGCTCCTGGTTCCTGCTCGCCAACTCTTCGTTGACCGTCGTCAGTTCTTCGTTTGCCGATTCGAGCTCCTCCTGCGATGTCTGGAGCTCCTCATTGATGCTCTGCAATTCCTCATTTCCGGACTGAATCTCCTCATTGTAAGCCTGCAGGGCCTCGTTGGCGATTTCATGCTGTTCCTCCAGGGTGTGCTCTTCCTCGCGCGTGGCGACCAGTTCACGCTCCAGTTCGGCAATCCGGTCATCCGCTTCGGTTGTCTTCTTTCCGCGGGCCGGCGCACGGCCTTTGAGCGAACGATTCCGCTTCGCAGGCCGTTCTGCAGGTCGCCGGCTCTCCTCTTCAAACAGAACGAGATAGCAAATCTCGTGGGAGCGCTTAACGGGGATGACCTCAAGGTTTAGCGTCGTCGGCTGACTCCCGCTGAGAACTGTGACAACGCCCTCTTGCCGCACGGTCTTGTCATCTACCTGACATTTCCGGATGGCTGCTCGCAGCGGCTGAACTAGACCCTGCTTCGTCATCTTCAACAGCCGCAGCGTCGCCTTGCCGGCTGGCAGTCTGAGAAATGGGCTGGTGTCGCCTCGAAACTGAAGAATTTGCAGGTCCCGGTCGATGAGAACACCTGGCGGCGAAAACTTGTCCAGAATAATTATATCTGCCTCGCGCGACATATCCGGTTCCGGTTGACGAGCGCCCTCGCTGAATTTCCCGGAGAGATTCTCCGTTTTTCCCTCCAAGTTAACCGGGGCAAAATGCATTCGGAACATCGGCGTAGGCACCGCCCTTTTCGTGAAGATCCTGTGCTCTTTACGGAATGGTTCGAAAAGATCCGTCGAGGAGCCGATCGACTCGGAGGCGCCAAGAAAGAGGAAGCCGCCCGGCTTTAAAGCGTAGTGGAAGACCGGTAGCGCTTTTTGCTGCAGCTGGGTTCCCAGATAGATCAGCACGTTGCGGCAGCTAATAAGGTCGATCCGGGAGAAAGGCGGATCGCCCGTAAAGTTTTGCCGGGCAAAGATGCACATGTCGCGGAGGGCCCGGTTCACACGATAGCCGCCTTCTTCCTCGACAAAAAACCTCCGCAATCGTTCGCGCGAGACATCCTGAACCGCCGCTTTGGGGTAAAGGCCAGCGCGCGCCTTATCGAGGACGGCGTCGTGTAGGTCGGTAGCGAAGATTTGGAGCTCGCGCTGGAACTCGCTGTTGTCTTTGGCCTCCAGGAACGTCATGGCTAGGGAATACGCCTCCTCGCCGCTGGAACAGCCGACAATCCAAGCCCGCACGGGATCATTCTGATGAGCCGCGAGAATTCTTGGAAATACTTCTTCCTTGAGTGTCGTAAATCCCTCCGGGTCACGGAAGAAACTTGTCACGTTGACGAGCACGTCGGAGTAGAGCGCGTCGAGTTCCCTGGGATTGCTTTGGAGGAAATCCGCGTAGCCTTCCAGCGTGTTGATCCTGGCCAACACCATCCGGCGATTCACGCGTCGCTCCAGGGTGCTGGATTTGTAAAGGGAGAAATCGACGCCCGCATGATTGCGGAGCAATCGCAGGATTCTCTTGACCCTGGTCTCTTCGTCGGCGGGGGCCCCGGACAGTCCGGTGAGGTTTGGCGGTCCCGTCCCGGGGGAAATGGGGATTTCACCCCGAATAACCTGCGCCATGGACGGATGCACGGCGATGCGCGCCAGCTCCCGGGCAATTGCGTCCGGGGGAAGCACAAAATCCACGCAGCCTGCGGCGATCGCGTTGCGAGGCATCGACTCGTATGCGGCGGAACGATCCTGAGCAAAGGTGATGCCCCCCTCTTCCTTCACAGCACATAAACCAAGCGTCCCGTCCGAAGCCGTGCCGGAAAGGATTATCCCGATGGCCCGTTCATGCTGATCTCGGGCAAGCGATTCAAGAAAGAAATCAATTGCGCGGGTGGGCGCAGGCGGCATGGATCGCGGATGGAGCTTTAAGGAACCACTCGCGATAGTGATGGCTCGGTTTGGCGGAATGACGTAAATGTGATCCTCCTCGACGGGCAGGTTGTCAGCCGCCTCGCAAACGGGTATCGTGGCGACCCTGGCTAAAATTTGAGGGAGAGCGCTTTCGTGCTCGGGATCCAGATGTTGGATCAGGACAAATCCCATTCCCGTCTTCAGTGGCAAATTTCGCACGAGCTTGGTTAGTGCGTCCAATCCCCCTGCCGATGCGCCAACGCCCACAATGGGAAAACGGCCCCCTTCTTGCCTTTCAGGATGCGAACTCATCTTGAGGAATTCGAATTCCGCCCGAGGGCTGGCCGGAATCGTCCGATTTGACAGTCATCCTTCTGGAACTTTTTTTTGGCGGCTCTGCCATACGGCTCATCCTCCTCCACGACAATAAGGCAAAAACATTTTTGTCAGCCGTCCGGTGTTGCTGCGCGATTCGGAGGCCAAAAGAAGCCTGCACGAGCAAACAGAACGTCATTCTGAAACATTGGAGATTTGGGTAGGTGCGAGGCGGGATGTGCCGTTTACGCCGGCGAGTGATTGAGGCTGGCTGATGGATGCCAACACTTGATAAATGTCAGCGCTTTCTCTCTTTCTCTGCATCAGCGGGTTCGATATCGCCCTCAAACTCGCTCGTAAACGCGCGGATGAACTCATTTTTTAGAATGTTTCCCAAAGTCGACAGAACGTTCACTTTTGGGTTGTCTAAAGTTCCCGAGATCGGAATTTTGGTCGCGAAGCGGTTCTTGGGCTGATTTCGGAAGAGTCTCGAGACACCCGCCACGAGGCTTTCCCAGGCTAACTTCAGCGGGTTGTCCTTCGCGTCACTGAGGTCGATGATCGCGATCTCGTCGAACAGTGGTTTGACATATCCCGTCAGCTTGCCATTGGAGGCCGCGAGTTCGCTGGTCACCGAGAGGTTGCCCTTCTCGAAAGAGAAATTGCCGTAAGCTTCGACGAACTCATTGAGTTTGGTCAGCGCGACGCTTTTCATCCTTCCGGCCAGATCGAAGGTCGCCTTTTCCGTGGAAGGGTCGAGTTTCGCGTTCATCTCGAGGGGAGCCGACTCGAATGCCCTGCCTGTCATCTTGATGTCGGCAACCAGAGATTTCGAAAGCTTTCGGCTATTTGTGAAATTGCTTCCGAGCACCGCTATTTGGTCCACTTTCAGATCAACCTTCGGTTTGCTGTGAAAGTCCCGGTAGTGAACCGTCCCATTGTGAACTGCGAAACGATTGATATCCAAGGGGAAGAGCTGCTTGATCACGTCCAGCCAGGGCTTATCCACTCCCACCTGGCTGGTTTGCCGGGTGGGACCTTGCACGAAGTTCATAACCGGATCAAAGAAATCGATTTCGCCGACCAGCGCGCCGTTGAAGAGAGCCTTCCACTCGAGCGAGAACGTCACCCGCTTGGCATCAAAGAATGGCACAGGCACTTTCCCCTCCGTCTTGATAACCTCGACGTCCTGAATCGAATAAGCGCCCCGCCAAAGGTGCATGTCCACATCACCGATGCGACCATCGTACTCCGGCATTTCGTCGAGCTTCTTATTGACGTATTTCTTGACGATATGAGGAAGCGCAACCCGCAAGCCAACGAGAAGCGCGAGGACAACGAGCGTAATCTGTAGCGTGCCGCGTGAAAATCCGCGAATCCATCCCATACGGAAAGATCGTCAACCAGATAATCGCCGGTCGCGTTTCCTACGCGACTTTCCCGTCGTCGCGCGTGCGACAAAACTCGCATTCCTTGCCCAGTGAGCGACATTGGAAGCTACGCGGCGCACCCGCTGCGGGGAAATTGTGAGGAGTCATGAAGACCAGCGACACCGAACCGCCTGATGCCGAAAAGAGCCCTATGGAAGACAGTTGGGAACCTGCGGACAAAGCGGTAAAAGCCGCTCTCGAAACGCCGCAGGAATTCGAGGCCGATCACCCAACGACCGAAGAATCGCTAGGGCCTGTCCCCTCTGGGAAGCCGAAGACGCACGGGGAGGCGTAAGAGATATTACTCGACGAGGCGGCGGATCGATGCGCGATCGATCGAGAACCCGTGAGAACGCGTCCCTGCAAGCATCCGCTTCAAAATCGACTTGAGCCTCCTGCGATTATCCTGACGATAATGAGCTTTCTTCACCGCGCCGAATTCTTGGTTTTTGTCAGTCATTGAGGTGTCGACGGTCGTCTTTCGGCAGCACTTCGCTTAAAACCCTAATCTGCAGAAAGGTTGTCTCGAAATCAATCGGGGCCCTCCCTGATTCTCATATGGGATTGCCAGGTTGACGCCTTGTGGCAAGGCGGGAAGCCGCCGAAAAGACGGTTGGTGGCATGATTCGCGCCAGTTAGGCCTAACGGGCGGCAAGACGCGTAACCGCCTCATTAAGAACGGCGATCTCAACCGGCTTTGTCAGGTGTTCGGCGAAGCCTGCCTGAAGACTCCGCTGACGATCATCCTCCATACCGAACCCGCTCATCGCAATTCCGGCAATCGGGCGCGCGGTCGCGCTCATCAGGCGGGCCAGAAGTTCCCCGCCATCGCCATCGGGCAAACCGATATCCGAGATGAGCACTTCGAACTCGTAGCCCTTCGCGACTTCGAGGGCCTGCGAGATGCTGGCCGCGGCTTGGACTTCGTGACCCTGTTCGGCAAGCACCCTGCGCAGGCTTTCCGCGGTGTCCCAATGGTCATCAACCACAAGAATGCGGATCGCCCTGCGACGGGTCGTCGAAGCGGCCTCCGATGATTTCCTGCTCTTCGCGACCGCAGCACAAGGAAACTTGACAATAAACGAAGCGCCTCTGCCGGGCCCCGCGCTACGGGCTTCGATTGTCCCGCCGTGCAAATCGACCAAGGCCTTGCAAATGGCCAGTCCGAGACCCAAGCCGCCGTGGGAATCCCGGGCAGCCTGCTCAAAGGCATCGAAAATAAGGGTGAGCTTGTGAGCTTCGATGCCGGCGCCCGTGTCGTTCACCTCCACGAGCAGACAGCCGTCGGAGTTTTTCGTCCGGATTACGATCGTTCCTTCAGCGGGCGTGAATTTCACGGCATTGCTCACCAGGTTCCAGAAAATCTGACGGAGGCGCGCGGGATCCGCTTCCAATTGGGTGTTCTTCGCTTCGATTTGCTCGATCAGCCTGTTGTTGCGCTGCCCGATGTCCGCAAGACAGATGGCAATCGCGTCACGCAGAATCTCGTGGGCGTCGACAAGCTCCTTCTGCAACGTGAGCTTTCCGTTGCGGACACGGGCCAAATCGAGCAGATCATCGATGAGGCGCGCCTCGACGCCGACGTTGCGGCGGATGGTGGCTAGCGCTTCCTGAATATGCGAGGGACAATTTTGGTCCGCTTCCAGCAGGGCGACGGCATAGACGATAGGTGTCAGCGGGGTGCGAAGTTCATGGGAAAGCATGGCCAGGAAGCGATCTTTGGCCGCGCTCTCGGCTTCAGCCTCCGCGCGCGCCGCTTCTGCCTTGATGCGCCGGACGCGTTCCTCCGCCTCACGTTGAAGGAGAGCATTCTGCGTCTCGAGCTTGGCATTGAGCGCGGCAAGGGCCTGGGTCTTTCGGAAAAGATCGACAAAGACGTTTACCTTGGAGCGCAAGACGGCGGGATTGACCGGCTTCGTCAAATAGTCCACAGCTCCGACATCGTAGGCGAGCACCACATCCTCATCTTCACGGTAGTGTGCCGTGAGAAAGATTATGGGGATATGCTGTGTGCGTCGGCGCTGCTTGATGAGCCGGGCGAGCTCGATGCCATTGACTTCCGGCATCTGAACGTCGAGAACAATCGCGGCGAACTCCTGGGTCATCAGCGCGAGCAGAGCCTCATCGCCTGTTTGAGCCTTCGCGATCGCATAATTTTCCCCCTCCAGAACACTTTCGAGCGCGAAGAGATTGCGTGCGTCGTCATCCACAAGGAGGACGGTGGCAGGTGATGCCGATTCCAGCGTGTCAAGTTGCTGCGTGACCGGTTCAGCCTGAAGGATCCTCTCGGTTGCAACCATGGATAAGGGTATTGCTCGCTTTAGTGGTGAAGCCAGACGCGTAAGAGAGAGAGCAGGTGCTCGGGGTTCACCGGTTTCGCAATGTAATCACTCGCGCCGGCCACCAAGCATCTCTCGCGATCGCCTTTCATAGCTTTGGCGGTCAGCGCGAGAATCGGCAGCGTGCGAAATTCGGGGGCCTTCCGAATTTCTTGGATGGTCTGGTAGCCATCCATTGCCGGCATCATGATATCCATGAGCACGATCGAGAGATCAGCGGTCTCCTTGATCATCTTGACGGCCTGCCGGCCGTTCGTGGCGCTCAACACTTCCATGTCGCTATTCTCAAGAACGATCGAGAGCGCGAAAATATTCCGGACATCGTCATCAACGATGAGCACTTTGCGACCTCGCAAGGCGTCGTTGGATTCGTGAAGCCTGCGGAGCATCATTTGCTTGCTCTCGGGCAAATCGGCAATCACGCGGTGGAGAAAAAGAGCGGTCTCGTCCAGCAGACGCTCGGGCGACTCAACATTCTTCAAAATGACGCACTTCGCAGCTGTATGCAGGCGCCTCTCCTCCTCGCCGGATAATGCTTTGCCGGTAAAGACGACGATGGGAACCTCGCGCAGACCGGGCTCCCTCTGGAGCTTGTCGAGAAGTTCTAACCCGCTCATATCGGGCAGCCGGAGGTCGAGCACGCAACAGTCGAAGGGACGATCGAGGAGGGTATCGAGAGCTTCGGCCCCCGTTGAGGCAGTCGTAATCTCGATATCTCCATGGCTTAAGAGCTCGGCGATGTTTTTTTGTTCCAAAGCGTCGTCCTCGACCACCAGGAGTTGTTTCCTTCGCGGGGCCACAAAGGCCTTGATTCGATTGAAGGCGCTCTCCAAATCCTCGGTGGTCGCGGGCTTTACCAGGTAGGAAAAGGCTCCGTGGTGGACGCCTTGCTCTCTTTCCTCCTCAATTGTAATGATCTGAACCGGGATGTGGCGCGTCTCAGCGGAAAGCTTCAGGTTACTCAGCACTGTCCAACCAAGCATGTCGGGCAGAAAAATATCCAGCGTGATCACCGTCGGCCGGTACTGACGGGCGAGCGTGATGGCTTCATGGCCGCGGGTCGCCACGAGACCTTTGAACCCCTGGTCGCGCGCCAGACCCAGGAGCACACGCGCATAGTGGGGATCGTCCTCGACGATCAGCACGGCGAGATCCCCCGGGGAAATTCCGTTGCGGTCGTCGGGGATTCGCTCCTCGCGGGAAACTGGCAAAACGGGCAGCGCCAGCGAAGTTGCGCCGGACGGTCGCTTTACAGGATTGCTCACCGGCGCGGTTGCCGGAGCGGCCGGCCCGGTGTACTGCAGCGGAAGGTAGAGAGTGAAGGTGCTGCCTTCTCCGGGTTTGCTGGTCAACCTTATTTCCCCTCCAAGCAGCGAGGCGAGTTCCCGCGATATGGCCAGTCCAAGGCCGGTGCCTCCGTATTTTCGTGATGTCCCCGCGTCCGCTTGCTGGAAAGCCTCGAAGACAAGGCGCTGCTTTTCAAGCGGGATGCCGATGCCCGTATCGCTGATCGCGAGCGCGATCACGTGCTCGGCGCGACGGAGGCTTGGATGGTCGGAGCTCCAGCCATCTTTAGCCTGCCGGACCTTCATGCCGACTTCTCCACGGACGGTGAACTTGAAGGCATTGGAAAGGAGATTCTTAATGATCTGCTGGAGCCGTTTCAAATCGCTTGTGAACAAGCCAGGCAAGTCCGGATCGAACTCAACGAGAAAGGGCAAGTTCTTGCTTTCCGCAATGTGGCGGAAACTCCGCTCCACCGATTCCTTGAGCGAGGCGAAACTAATCTCTGCGGCCTCGACGGTGACCGTGCCGGACTCGATCTTTGACAGATCGAGAATGTCGTTGATGAGATTGAGCAGATCGGACCCGGCAGAGTGGATATTGCGTGCGAACTCGATCTGCTTCGGTTGGAGGTTACCGACGCTGTTCTCGGCGAGCTGTTGACCGAGAATGAGGATTGAGTTCAGGGGTGTGCGCAGCTCGTGCGACATGTTGGCGAGAAATTCGGACTTGTATTTCGAGGTGAGGGCGAGTTCCGCGGCCTTTTCCTCGAGCTCGCTGCGGGCCTGCTCGATTTCCATGTTCTTGCGCTCAACCTCCGCGTTCTGTTCGGCGAGCTGCCGCGCTTTTTGCTCGAGTTCCTCGTTGGTTTGCTGGAGCGCCTTTTGCCCCTCCTGAAGATCCACCGTGAGTTGCTGGCTTTGCTGGAGCAGGCCCTCGGTGCGCATCGTTGCTTCGATCGTGTTGAGCACCACGCCGATGGATTGTGTCAGCTGTTCGAGGAAGCCCAAATGCGCATCCGTGAACTGCTGAAGGGAAGCCAGCTCGATGACCGCCTTTGTCTGTCCTTCGAAGAGCACCGGCAGCACAACCACGTTCGCAGGCTGCGCCCCGCCCAACGACGACTGGATCGCCATGTAGCCGGTGGGCACGTCGGAAAGCAGGATGCGCTGATTTTCTCTCGCGCATTGGCCGACGAGCCCTTCACCCAACGCGATGGAGTCGCGGAGATCCGGGCTGCTCGCATATGCCGCCAGGCGGCGAAGGGAGGGGCCTTCTCCATCGAGCGCTAGCATCTGGTAAATGGTTCCACGCTGGGCATTTACCAATGGCGCCAGCTCTGCAAGCAGCTTCTCTCCCACCGTGACGAGATCGCGTTGTCCCTGCAGCATGCGAGTGAACCTGGCGAGGTTCGTCTTGAGCCAGTCCTGCTCCTGATTTCTCTCCGTGGTGACGCGGAGATTGTCGATCATCGTGTTGATGTTGTCCTTCAACTCGGCGACTTCTCCCCGCGCGCCCACCTGGATCGAGCGCGTCAGGTCGCCCTGGGTGACAGCGGTGGCAACTTCCGCGATGGCGCGCACCTGGGTCGTGAGGTTGGCAGCGAGCAGATTGACATTCGCGGTGAGGTCCTTCCAGGTTCCCGCAGTGCCTGGAACGTTGGCCTGTCCCCCCAGACGGCCCTCGACGCCGACCTCGCGCGCCACGTTCGTAACTTGATCGGCAAACGTCGCGAGAGTATCGGTCATGTTATTGATGGTCTCGGCGAGGGCGGCGACTTCGCCCTTGGCCTGCACGGTCAGCTTTTGACGCAAGTTACCGGTGGCGACGGCGGTCACCACTTTGACGATGCCCCGCACCTGGTCGGTCAGGTTTGCTGCCATGACGTTTACCGAATCGGTCAGGTCCTTCCACGTGCCCGCCACCCCCGGCACCTGTGCCTGGCCCCCGAGCTTGCCTTCCGTGCCGACCTCGCGAGCCACCCGGGTGACTTCAGCCGCAAAGGCGTTGAGCTGGTCCACCATGGTGTTGATGGTGTTCTTCAGCTCGAGGATCTCGCCCTTGACATCGACGGTGATTTTCCTGGACAAATCTCCGCGCGCCACGGCGGTCGTCACCTCGGCGATGTTGCGGACCTGCGCGGTGAGGTTGGTGCCCATGGCGTTTACCGAGTCGGTAAGATCCTTCCACGTGCCAGCGACGCCTGGCACAACTGCTTGCACTCCAAGGCGTCCCTCGGTGCCAACTTCGCGCGCCACGCGGGTGACCTCCGACGCGAACGATCGCAACTGCTCGACCATGGTATTGATGGTTTCCTTGAGTTGCAGAATCTCGCCGCGCACGTCCACGGCGATCTTGCGAGAGAGATCTCCATTCGCGACGGCGATGGTCACTTCCGCGATATTGCGCACCTGGCCAGTGAGGTTGGAGGCCATCGAGTTGACGTTGTCGGTGAGATCCTTCCACGTTCCCGCAACCCCGGAGACCTGCGCCTGCCCGCCAAGCTTGCCTTCCGTGCCGACCTCGCGCGCCACCCGGCTCACCTCCGAAGCGAAGGCGTTGAGTTGGTCGACCATCGTGTTGATGGTGTCTTTCAATTCGAGGATCTCGCCCTTTACATCGACCGTGATCTTGCGGGAAAGATCTCCACGGGCCACCGCAGTGGTGACTTCGGCGATGTTTCTCACTTGGCCTGTCAGGTTGTTCGCCATCGAGTTTACGTTGTCCGTAAGGTCCTTCCAGGTTCCAGCGACATCCGGTACCTGTGCCTGTCCGCCGAGCTTGCCCTCGGTGCCGACTTCGCGCGCCACGCGGCTCACTTCCGAGGCAAAGGCGTTCAATTGGTCGACCATCGTGTTCATGGTCTTCTTCAAGCGAAGAATTTCGCCTTTGACATCTACGGTGATCTTTCTCGAGAGGTCGCCGCGTGCGATGGCCGTCGCGACGTCGGCGATGTTGCGGACCTGAGCGGTGAGGTTGGAGGCCATGGAATTCACGTTATCCGTGAGATCTTTCCAGGTTCCGCCCGCGCCGCGAACCTGTGCCTGTCCGCCGAGCTTGCCCTCGGTGCCGACCTCGCGAGCCACTCGGGTTACTTCGGAGGCGAAACCGTTCAATTGATCCACCATCGTATTGATGGTGTTCTTCAGCTCGAGGATCTCGCCCTTGACGTCCACGGTAATCGTTCGTGAGAGATCTCCATTTGCCACCGCCGTGGCGACGTCGGCGATGTTGCGGACTTGCGCCGTGAGATTGGAGGCCATCGAGTTGACGTTGTCGGTGAGGTCTTTCCATGTGCCTCCGACCCCGGGCACAATGGCCTGCCCGCCGAGCTTGCCCTCGGTGCCGACTTCGCGCGCCACGCGGGTCACTTCTGAAGCGAAGGCATTGAGCTGGTCCACCATGGTGTTGATCGTCTCCTTCAGCTCAAGGATTTCCCCTTTCACATCCACCGTAATCTTGCGCGACAAGTCGCCTCGTGCGACCGCGGTCGTGACATCGGCGATATTGCGGACCTGCGTAGTGAGATTGTTGGCCATCGAATTCACGTTATCCGTGAGATCCTTCCACGTGCCGGCCACTCCGCGAACCTCGGCCTGGCCACCGAGTTTGCCTTCTGTGCCGACCTCCCGGGCCACGCGAGTCACTTCGGCGGCAAACGCATTAAGCTGATCGACCATCGTGTTGATGGTTTCTTTCAGTTCGAGGATCTCTCCCTTTACCGCAACGGTGATCTTGCGGGACAAATCGCCGCGGGCGACCGCTGTCGTGACGTCGGCGATATTGCGCACCTGCGCGGTGAGGTTGCCGGCCATTTGATTGACGCTTTCGGTGAGATCCTTCCAAACGCCGGAAACTCCCCTCGCTTGGGCCTGGCCGCCGAGCTTTCCCTCCGTTCCGACTTCGCGCGCGACGCGGGTGACCTCGGAGGTGAACACGGCGAGTTGTTCAATCATCCGATTTACCAGTTTGGCCGAGTGCAAGAATTCGCCTTTCAATCGGCGGCCATCAACTTCAAGCGCCATTGGCTGGCTCAGATCACCCTTGGCAACCGCTCCGATTGTGCGTGTGACCTCCGTGGTCGGTCGGGTCAAGTCGTCCATGAGCGAGTTTAGAGCTTCGACTTCGTCGGCCCAGCCGCCAAGGAAACCACTCGTCGCCATACGCTGTCGAAGACGGCCCTCCTTTCCAACCACCCGGGCAACGTGCGCGGCTTGCCGGGCGCGGCGTTCGCTCATCGCCACGACTTCATTGAAGGCATCGGCGATTTTCCCCTGCACCCCACTCAACCCTATCGGCAACCGGGCGGAAAAATCTCCCTTACGGAACGACAGCATCGCTTCCAGCAGGTTTACCTCGAAGTCTCCATCGCGGCCATTCCCGGCGCGGGCGTTCTCCCTCGAGGCGAGCCCGGCGCCGCGTTTCGCGGACGCCCCAGCGTAGGAGGTTGGGGATTTGCCCATGGATGACGATTTGTGAAAACGTGTGCCCTTGCCCGCCGCGTCGCTAGCTCCAAACACTAGGGCCCTCGCCTGAACGTGGCATCGGGGTTCCGCCTGATGCTAGATGCTAGAGATCGCGTACTTTGTTGGCAAGCCCGTCCATTTGAAGGGGAAAGCCTTCTGCGCCAGAACGGCGTGGGTGACACGTGGCCGCATTCAAGTCTCATGCGGCCTTTTTCCTGCCTTTATTCGCCTTTCTCGACTTTGAATGGGCTCCTGTCGCTGAAGCCTTGGCCTTTCCCTGGCTTTGTTGGATGCTCTCCTGAAGAATGGAAACGAGATCCACGACGTTGGACGGTCGCTTTTTCTTGGGCGGAGCGGGCGCGGCCTTATCGCCGTGCTCGATCTTTTCCTCGATCAAGTTTTCCAGGGCGTCGCGGTAGTCGTCGGTATATTCTTCGGGTTTCCATCTCGTAGTCATGCTCTCGATGAGTTGTTCGGCCATCCGCATTTCGGCACTTGCGACAGATTTCTTTGCAGCGGCTTTGAACTCCGAGACATCGATGAGTTCGCTCGGAAAGTGCATCAACTCCAGGATGAGTCCGTTCTCCTTGGGCTTTATCGCGGCGAGATGCTGCCGAGCACGTATGACAACTTTGGCGATGGCGATCTTCCCAGACCTTGCCAAGGCATCCCTCAGCAGCACATACGCCTTGTCGCCACCCTTGCCCACCTCGAGATAGTACGGCTTGTGAAAGAGCAACGGGTCAACATCTTCGATCTTGACGAAGTTTATCGTGTCCACCGTCTGGGTCGCCTCAACATCGACGCGGGCGAAGTCCTCCTCTTTGAGGATGACGTATTTGCCCTTCTCGTACTCGAATCCCTTCACGATCTCATCCCATGGGACCTCCTTCCCATCGGCTTCGGCTACTCGCTTGTAATTGATAGGACTGTGGTCGCGTTTTCGAAGCATCCGGAACTTGAGTTCCTCCCTGCGAGTTGCCGGGTAGAGCGACACGGGAATTGTCACCAGCCCGAAGCTGATTGCCCCTTTCCACAGTGGTCTCATAAGTCTTTGGTGTTGCTATGAGTTCGCAAGTGGAATTCGAGTCGGCCGTCAGCCATCGACGATCCGCTTGAGAAGGTTGAACGCGGCAACCTGCTTGCCCTGCTCTAACGCCTCCATGGCATGCCGCACCTGATTCTTTATGCCCTGGATGGCTTCGCTCTCCGCGTCCGATTCGCGCGGTGGCTCGGGTTTCGTGAAACGGACAACTTTTTCGTGCGCGGGTTCCTCCGGTTCTGCCTTTTCCTCGTGCGAAATCGGCTCGGGCGGCGCTTCTTTGGGCGCCTTGGCGGGTTTCGCCTGCGCGTTCTGGACTCCGTCTTCGAGCAGGTCGTACTTTACTGCCACGATACGGACTCCCTTGAACTCGAAGAGCGACTTCGGAAAGATCAGGAATTGCCGTGCCCGGCCGGGTTCAAAGCCAACGGTCCCGTGATCTGCTTTGTTTCCGACCAGGTCCTGATGCACCGTCATCACGCGATGCGCTTTGATCGCCGCCTGTAAGACCTTGTCCTTTTCTGGCGATACGAGGAGCAGGTGAGTGTGCGGATTGCCCGCAACTTCAACGACTGCCGCGAAACGAGCGGTCTTCATAGGGTAACACTTATCCTTTGTTGTCCTGCGTCTGCAACACACGCTTGGCGGGAGCGAAGAAGAAAAGTCCTCGAGCGTGTGCCGTGCCGCCGGAGCAAGAATAAGACGCGCAACTCACCCGGTTCGCGCGAAACAATGGTGAACCAATTTAGGTCATGTCCACCATTCTGCTGATCATCTTAATCCTGCTTCTAATCGGAGCGCTGCCAAGCTGGCCATATAGCTCGGGCTGGGGCTACTATCCGAGCGCCGGTGTCGGGTTGATTGTCGTTATCCTGATTATCCTCCTGCTGATGGGACGGATCTAATTCCGTCTTGGTCGGATTGTGCGCGCTGGCTCGCAGCCGTTTTTCGGTTGAAAGCCCCAAGCGGTCGCCACTATTCAAGAGATGACGGCATCGCAACCGCTGTGGTGGCCGTCTGGTTGAGCACCCTTCGTCTAAACCAGCATCCAAGCGTCAGGTTTTCAGGGTTTTCACAGAACGGGTTAACAAGCGCCTGACGGGCGTGTAGCTAAGGAGTTTGAGCTCTTGGAGAGATCCAGAAAGAGTTTTGCTTCTGTTTTTTGGCTGGAAAGTCCATGCAACGTCTCGGCGGCTGAGACCGTTGATTTCGCTTGCCTCATATTGGAATTTGATGAGGATTGTCGACCGATCTCCCGAACGACTGTCGCAACATGAAGTTCTTTTTCTGAGCATGGCCACGAGCGCATCTTCACCGGCGACGCAAGCACCCGCGGCGGGGTCGAGGCCGGCGCGGCGTTCGATTGCGCAGGAGTTGGGTTTGGTGGTGGTGGTGTTGCTTTTGGGGGGGATCTTGGCGCTTTACGGGTGGCAGGATGCGGCGCCTGGGAGGCCGAACACGTTTTTAAATTTCGACAATTTGATCGATGGGATCGCGACGCCGATGTCGTATTACGCGATCATGGCGATCGGGGTGACGATCGTGATCATCACCGGGGGGATCGACATTTCGGTGGGATCGATCATGGCGCTGGCGGCGCTTGGGGGGGCGGCGGCGTTGCAGAATTTGCCCCCGGAGGCCTCGGCGGTGGTGGTGTTGCCGGTGGCGATCTTGGTGCCCTTGGGGGTGGGGCTTTTGTGCGGGCTGATCAACGGGGGACTGATAGTGAGTCTGAATTTGCATCCCTTTATCGTGACGCTGGGGACGATGAGCATTTTTCGCGGGCTGGCCAATGTGCTGCCGCCGCAGAAGACGTTGCCCTCGGCGGGCAAGGTGCTGCCGCCGGCCTTTACGACGGAGTTCATGCGCATTGAGATGTTTGGGCTGCAGCCGATGCCCCTGATCATCATGCTGATCTGCGTGGGGGCGGGCTGGTTTTATCTTCGTCTGATGGTGGCGGGACGGGAGACCTACGTGATTGGGGGCAATGAGGAGGCGGCGCGTTTCAGCGGATTGCGGGTGGGGTGGATCAAGCTGCGCACCTACGCGTTGGCGGGACTGGCTGCGGGCGTGGGGGGGATGGTTTCTTTGGGTCGCTTTGGCACGGCCTCCACGAGCACGGGCACGGGCTATGAGCTTACGGTGATTGCGGCGGCGGTGGTGGGCGGGGCGAGTCTTACCGGGGGGCGAGGCAGCGCGATTGGGGCGCTCCTGGGCACCCTGGTCATCGCGCTCATCGAGAACGGGATCATCATTTTGCGCCTTGAGCAGGAATACCGGCTCATCATCATCGGTCTGGCCATCATCGTGGCCGTCTCTCTGGATCGCTTAAGCCTCTACATGCACAGCCGTCGCAAGTGAGGCGAAACAAGGAGAGCGTTGCCCGTCCCCCGCGCCGCCTCTCCCTAACCGCAGTGCGTCAAACAGCTCCCCTAAAGAAATCGAAAGCAACTCAATCAAGTCAAAAAAAAGAGAAATCCCCCTATATGAAAATAACCCGTTTAACCCGAATCGTGGCCGCAGCCGCCGTCGCCGGCCTGGCGATTTTTCAATCGAGCGCGCGCGCGGAGGAAGCCAAGAAGAAGGTCATTATTGGCTTCATTGCCAAGAGCCTGAGTAACGATGTCTTTCAAGCCGCCCAAGCCGGGGCGGCCGATGCGGCCAAGGAGTTGGGGGAGAAGTATAAGGTGGATGTGGAGCTGGAGATTCGCACGCCCAACGACGAAGACGCCACCAAGCAGGCGGAGGCGGTCGAGGCCCTGATGCGGCGAGGGGCGCAGGGGATCGCGATCTCGTGTTCGGAAGCCAACACGGTGACTCCGTCGATCGACAAGGCGGTGTCGCGCGGGGTGAACGTGATGTGTTTTGACTCCGATGCGCCCGCCAGCAAGCGCTTTGCCTACTATGGCACCGATGACAAGGCGTGCGGGCAGAAGACGGTGGAGGTCTTGGCCAAGGCGATGGGCGAGAAGGGCACGATTGCGATCCTGGCGGGCAACCAGAGCGCGCCCAATCTGCAGAACCGGGTGGCGGGGGCCAAGGAGGCGCTGGCGAAGTATCCCAACATGAAGCTGAACAATCCCGGGGTTTTCTACCATGTGGAGACCCCTGAGAAGGCGGCCGAGGCGGTGCAGAACGCGCAGAACGCCAATCCTGGCATCCAAGGCTGGGCGATGATTGGGGGCTGGCCGTTGTTTACCGCCGATGCCTTGAAGTGGCCGGCGGGCTCGATCAAGGTGGTCGCCGTGGATGCGTT
Source organism: uncultured Verrucomicrobiae bacterium (assembly GCA_963731945.1). Classification (GTDB taxonomy): domain Bacteria; phylum Verrucomicrobiota; class Verrucomicrobiia; order Chthoniobacterales; family Terrimicrobiaceae; genus DASTFP01. The sequence continues at coordinate 712,822 of CAVSXN010000016.1, forward strand.
GCCCGCGCAGCTCAACTACGTGCGCAACGGCTACGTGGAGGCGCTGCTGGCCCAGGACTGCTACGGCTGGGGAACCAAGTCGATCGATATCCTGCTCAACAAGATCGTCAACAACCAGGCTCCCTCGGAGGTGAAGGTGATCGACCCCTTGACGATGGTGACCAAGGAGAACGTGGACGCCTACGCGGAGAACTGGAAGAAGTGGCTCAAGAAGTAGGCGGCCACCGCCCTGCCCAGCGCCCCGCCTTTCCGCCGGCCGATGTCTGAGAGCTTCATTCAATTTAAGGCGATCACGAAGACCTTTGGCGGGGTGATCGCCCTCAAGGACGTGACCCTCGACATCGCCCGTGGGGAATGCCACGGGCTGATGGGGGAGAACGGGGCGGGCAAGTCGACCCTTGGGAAGGTGCTGGCGGGCATCCACAAGCCCGACAGCGGGGAGATGTTCATCGACGGGAAGCCATACAGCTTTAGCTCTCCGCGCGACGCGATGGATGCGGGGGTGGCGATGGTGCACCAGGAGCTGGCCTTTTGCCGGGATCTGAGCGTGGCGGAGAATCTGAGCATGGGCCACTATCCGCGCCGGCTGCGCGTGATGGTGGACAAGGGGCAGATGGAGCGCCGGGCCAAGGAATTGCTGGCCAAGATTGGGGTGCGCCTGGATGTGAGCAGGCCCATGAATGAGCTGTCCACCGCGCAGGAGCAACTCGTGCAGATTGCGGCGGCGGTGGGCATCGGCCCGCGGATCGTGGTCTTTGACGAACCGACGAGTTCGTTGGCGGAGCCCGACGCGCAGAACCTCTTCAAGCTGATCGAGAGTCTGCGCGAGGCCGGGATGACCATGATTTACGTCTCCCACCGCATGCCCGAGCTCTTTCGGCTGTGCGACCAGATCAGCGTGTTGCGCGACGGGCAGTATGTGGGCACGCTGCCCCGGGCGGAAGCCACCCAGGACGCGGTGGTCAAGATGATGATCGGGCGCAGCGTGGCGGACTACTTTCCCCAGCATGTTTCGGCCAAGGCGGGCGAGGTGGTCCTGCGGGTGAACAACCTGAGTTCTGCGGGCCGCTTTCGCGACGTGAACTTTGAGGTGCGCGCCGGAGAGATTGTGGGTTTTGCCGGACTGGTCGGGGCGGGGCGCAGCGAAGTGGCCAAGGCGATTTTCGGGCTGGATTCGGCGGCCAAAGGCACCGTCGAGCTCAACGGGAAGCCCCTGGCGCTGGGCTCGACGAAGGGTTCGATGGCTGCGGGGGTGGGACTTGTTCCCGAGGATCGCAAGCGCCAGGGCCTGGTGCTCGAATTGCCGATCCGGGCCAACGTGAGCCTGGCCATCCTGGACAAACTGCGCGGCGCCATCGGCATCCTCAAGCGCAAGAAGGAAGAGGAGGTCTCGGTGGACTATTTTGGCAAGCTGCGGGTCAAGGCCTCCTCGATGGAAGCCCCGCCCAGTTCGCTCAGCGGAGGCAACCAGCAGAAAGTGGTCCTGGCCAAATGGCTCGCCCGAGGCGGGAAGCTGCTCATCGTCGATGAACCCACCCGCGGAGTCGATGTCGGAGCCAAGGCCGCCATCCATGCCCTCATTGACGACCTGGCCAGGCAGGGTCTCGCCGTCATCCTCATTTCCTCCGAACTGCCCGAAGTGCTCAACCTTTCGACGCGCATTCTGGTCATGCGCGACGGCAGGATCGCCGGAGAACTCTCCCGCGCCCAGGCCACCCAAGAGGCAATCCTGCGCCTGATGGCCGGCGTCACCACCACCGCCAAGGCCGCGTGACTTCAGGGGGCACGCACACAAAGGAAGCCGGGCGCTCGTTGTAAGGGCGTCGAAAATCCAACAGCGAATTGCTTTTGCAAGCCTGCCTCGCCTTGGTGAGATTCCCTACGGCCAAACTTGAATGAAAAGGCTTAGGATAGCCCAAATAGCGACCCTTTTCGAACCGGTTACGGAATCTAGCAAGAATGGACTTTCCCAAATCGTCTATATCCTCACTCAAGAGCTTGTCGACTTGGGTCATGACGTAACGCTTTACGCACCGCTATCATCCACCACCGGTGGCAAGCTGATGCCCCTGGCGGACGAAGATACCACCGAAACAATTCTGGGAAAGGTTCTTCCCGTGGCGGCAGCGTTCGCCGATTGTCGCAATTTCGACATCATTCACGATCACACGCGATTTTACTCAACCCTTTTTGCCCATCTCCTTCCCATCCCCTTAGTCTCGACAGTTCATCATCCGATCGAATTTGAGGAGCTCCATTGGCACTATCCGGCCGACCAGTACAGAAAATTCTTTCGAACAATGTGGGAAAGGCTCGTCAAATGTGTGAATACCGTTTTTGTAAGTCAGTTCCAACGCGCCGGCTACCGTGAAAAGGCTGAGGTGATCTACAACGGGATTCCGCTGGACAAGTGGGACAATCCTAACTTCTCTGCCGGCCGCCACCTTGTCTTTCTGGGAGCAATAAACGAAACGAAAGGCACATACGAAGCCATCAAAGCCGCTCTTCTTGCCAATGAAAGCATCGTTGTGGCGGGAACGACCGACGAAAGCGGAGAATATTTTCAGCGAAAAATCAACCCTTTCATTGACGGCGATCGGGTGAAATACATTGGCTCGTTGAACTTCGAACAAAAGAGAAGTCTCTTGTCCGAGGCCAAGGCGGTCTTAATGCCAATTCAGTGGAACGACCCGCTCCCGACGGTTGCCCTCGAGTCGCTGGCATCCGGAACCCCGATTATCGCCTGGAACCGCTCCTCAATGGGAGAAATTATCGAGGATGGCGTGTCCGGCTTCTTGATATCGTCCATCGAGGAGATGGCGGCGAGAATAAAAGATCTTGGCAAAATCGACCGGAAAGCCTGCCGAACTCGAGCGGAGCTTCTTTTCGACTCCAAACGAATGGCGAAAAACTATGTCAGCCTCTACCAGACGTTGCTCGGAGGCTAACTTTGCCTCAGCGCCCTGATAATGATCTGGTAAACCAAATCCTTCGGGAGAGAGTCGAGATCGATCGGCCGGGCTTGATAGTAAAGCTCGTGCCTGAAGCCGGCGGCCCTTAGAATGTCGAGGGTCTTTTCCAGCTTCCCTTCGGCGAGGTTGCGCGCGTTCTGGTGATATTCGAGCGTAATAGCTCCCGCCGAACCTATTTTGGCTTTGGACTCTTTGAGGACATGATACTCCGCGCCCTCGATATCGAGTTTGATAAACTCGACCCTGCCGTTCATGTACGATGAAAGTCTCGCTGACTGGACGGGAATACCCCGATACCGATGCATGTTCGCCCATAAATCGGCCTCCAACGTGTCCGTTGAGTCCCACGCCTCAAGAAAATCTTCACCCACGTAGAGGGTCGCATCCTCTTTGTCCTCGTGGGATAATGCCTTGTTAATGGCCTCAACGCCGCGAAGGTTGTTTTGGGCGATATTTCTTTGCAGCAGAAAAAACGTCTCCGGATTTGGCTCGAAGGTTACAATCCTGGCGCGCGGATAAAGGCTCTTGAAATAGAGGACGGCAAGACCGATATGCCCCCCGCAATCAATAATGCGAGGCTCAGGATTCTCCGACGCGAAATAATAGGTATTCTTGGTAAAAATATCGTCGTAGATGACCTCGAGCTCGCAATCGTTTCGGTACGAGATTTTAAACCCATTCGCGAACGTTTGAGTCTTGAGTTCCGTTGTCTTGCTTACATCCATTGCCAGCCATTCGGACTTGGAGGTTCGCGTCGAATTCCCGTTGAGAAATTCCGCTCGTTGCGAGCGCTTCCTCGATCATGCAACCGGCTGACGGCGGCAACACCGCACGCCGAAGAGAGCCAGGATTTTTTGCCGTCCTTCGGCCGAGCGCCTAATCCAGCGAGCGCATCTGGCAGGGAGGCTCGGTTTCTCAACCTCGATTTATCCATAGAATGGGAGTTCCATTTGAGTCCGCACGCTGCTGGTTGATCATCCTATCTGAATATCATCCAATTCTTTCCGCCGCGCCAGGCGGAATTCTCGGCAGGGGTCCGCCACGATAGGCTTACCCAGGCGCAGCCGGATTGCCCGCAACGCTGATGTTTTCGAGACTGACCACCGGCGGCATGGCTTAGACGCACTTGATCCTCCCTCAACGAATCCGTAGCTTGGTTCAACTCTTGAGGATCCGGCGGCAACGATATGGGGCGCTACGACAGACTCCGCAGAATCGAAGGACTCGACCCGAAGGGCGATCACGTCGAGATCTACCACCTGATGAGCGGTTACGAGTTTCCGTGGGATATGACCCGCGCCTTGGAAGTTGCACTCTACAGGACATATTGTGTTCCCAGTATCTCGGCTTTGCTCGATCGGACAGGGGAGTTCTACAGGCGCACGCAGAAACGCTACGACGACACCGCGCTCATCGTGGCTGAGCTCTCCAAGTGGGGTTACGACAGTGAGCGGGGTCGCGAAGCGCTGCGAAGGATGAATCGCGCGCACAGCCGCTTCCATATCTCCAACGGAGATTATTTGTACGTCCTTTCGACCTTCATCTATGAGCCCATACGCTGGATCGAGCGGTTCGGATGGCGGAGGATGGCAAGGAATGAGAAGCTCGCGAGCTACTATTTCTGGTGCGAAATAGGGAAGCGCATGGGAATCAAAGAAATACCCGGGACCTATGACGAGTTCCGGCGCTACGGTCTTGACTACGAACGCGACAACTTCCGTTTCGCGGAGACAAATCAGCGAATCGGAATGGCCACGCGCGATCTGTTTGCTTCCTGGATGCCCCGAATTTTCACACCTCTCGTGCGATGGGGAATCTACGCCCTGCTTGACGACGAGATGCTGGCGTCGTTCGGCTTTCCGCGCCCGTTTGTTTTCATTCGAAAGCTCGTCAGCGGCGCATTGATTGCGCGAGGCCGGATCGTCCGAATCCTCCCCGCGCGGAAGACCCCAAACTTCTTCACAGACAGAAAGAACCGGAGCTACCCGGTTGGCTATGAAATTGCCAAACTAGGTCCGCCGGACCTGGATCAGCACTCTTGAAGGTGATGACGATCATTCCCGCGACGAACGCTCACTCCGACGAGATTTGGGAAATTTTTCGAGAAGTTGTTGCGTCGGGAGACACCTACGTCTTCGACCCGCAGATATCTCGTGAAGACGCTTTGAGATATTGGTTGTCCGAAGATCATCACGCGTTCGTCGTTACGGACGGCGATCGAGTTTACGGCACATACATTCTGAAGAAAAACCAGCCGGGGCTGGGTTCTCACGTCGCGAATGCCAGTTACATGGTTTCTTCCAAGGCACGCGGCCAGGGGCTGGGCTCCAGGATGTGCGAGCACTCGCTCGAGCAAGCCAGGCGGCTGGGTTTCTCCGCGATGCAATTCAACATCGTCGTCAGATCCAACGAAGCCGCGATCGCCCTCTGGAAAAGGCATGGCTTCCGCATCGTGGGAACCCTTCCGAAGGTCTTCCGTCACGCAACGAAAGGGCTGGTCGATGCGTTCGTGATGCATCGCTTCTTGTGACGAATCAGAACGAAAGCCTGCGGTTGAGCTGAGTTGAACAAGAGGATCGCGCATGCGTCCCGGGCGTCGTTTTAAACAACGCGCGGAAATGCCGCGTCAAATGACTCTGATCGGCGAAACCGAGATCATACGCGACCTCGGCGATGCCGCTGCCCTGTCCAATCCGGCGTCTTGCTTCCTCGAGTCGCAAGCGCAGAAGATAGCGGTGGGGAGGCAGTCCCGTCGCGGCCTTGAACTGGCGGATAAACTCATAGCGACTCAAGCCGGAAAGTCTCGCCAGGGAGTCAAGTCCGGTATCATCGCGCAAACGCGCTTTCATGAAATCCGTGACCTTTGTCAGTCGCTCCCCAGGCAGCTTGCGCGGTGCTTGTTCCCCGATCCGGCCCGTGGCGTAGTTCCTATAGAAATGTGCGCAAATCGCGGTGAGCAGCGTTTCGACGAATAGAGGTTTCCCCGCCGCATTCCACTTCGGCGAGCAGCGTCTCCATGAGCAGTTTCAACCGAGTATCCTTCACGTTGTAGACATTGCGGAATTCCCAAAGACCCGAGGCCGATAGCTCCGAGACTGCGGCTGCCGCCCGTTGCGGGTCGATGCCCACGAGGAGGTATTCATTGTATCGCGTGACGTGGTGCGAAAACGGCATTCCTGCCGGGTTGATCCAAAGGCAGCCGGGATCGATCCGCGCCGGCCGATATTTCCCACGTGCATCCTTCGCCTCAAAAATCAGCGGTTCGTGGCAATTCAACGCAAGGTAATGAAGCGGCACTGTCACATCTTGCGGATGGAATTCGGGATTCCCGCCTCGCTCGACCACAACACCTTCCCAGCGGAGCAGCGCGCTTGTGACGGTGGCTTTCGCCAAAGGCATCGCATCCACCGGGGCGCCTGTCGCCGCGTCCACGAAGGGCATGATCGAGGATCGTCGTTCCAGCGGCACGCATCCATTCTACCAGCCTTTCGCCGTCGTTCAACGGGGTCCGCGAAACTCTGCAGCAGGCATCGTTATTCCAATAGCGGCTCGGGCTTACCTGCACGCGATGAAAATTCCCGGCGCCGCCGCAATTTTGTTCAAAACTTTCGCACTCCCATTCAAGAGCAGGATGTCGAATCCTGGCAGGTTGCCATGAGCCGATAAACCCACCGTCTGGAGCAACGAGGGCGATCCGGCCTCCTTGCAAAAGAACTTCAACATAGCTAAGCCATGAATCGACGAGACATCATCCGCCTGAGCGCGCTGGCGAGCGCCGGAGTCGCGCTCAGCTCAAGCGCCAAGGGTAACACGCAAAATCCCCCGCAACCTGCCTCCGGCCAGGCCAACCTCAACGGACGATTTGCTGGGAAGGTCGTCCTCATAACCGGGGCTACCTCCGGTATCGGCGAAGCAACCGCCAAGGCCTTCGCGATGAATGGAGCGAAGGTGGTCTTTTGCGGACGCCGCGAGAACCTGGGTGCCGAAGTGGAGAAGGCGATTCGCGCGGGCGGCGGCGAAGCCAAGTACATTCGGACCGATGTCCGTGAATCAGGGCAAGTTGAGGATCTTATCAAACGCTGCGTCGAGCAATACGGGCGCATAGACGTTGCCTTCAACAACTCCGGCGTAGAGGCGCCTCCCAAAGCGCTCACCGATCTCTCGTTGGATGATTGGAGCAATGTCATTGCCACGAATCTGACCGGACTTTTCATCTCGCTGCGCGAAGAGTTGCGCGTGATGCAGGAGCAGGGTGGCGGTTGCATCGTGAACAACGCCTCGGTGGGTGGTCATCGTGGTTTCGCGATGATCGGGCCCTACGGCGCGAGCAAGGCTGGCGTGATCCAGTTGACCCGCATCGCCGCGCTGGAAAGCGCCGAGAAAAACATCCGAGTGAATTCCATCTCGCCCGGTGCTGTGGATACGCCGATGCTGCACCGGGCATTGTCTTCCTGGGGTTTGCAAGCCGATGCGGTTGCGGCGGGATACCCGATCAAACGCCTCACCACAGTCGAAGAAATGGCCCGCACCGTCATGTGGCTAAGTTCCGATGAAGCCAGCGCCATCACCGGCACCGATGTGGACGTGACCGGCGGCTATCTGGCGCGATAAAAAAAAATTCAGAAGCCGATGAACTGTCATCTCTTGGGAAATACCGGTCTGCGGTTGCAGACCAACGGAACTCAAGTCACCCCTTCCCCCGAGTGGTGACCTCCATGCTTTTTCCGTCGCCGAACCAGGGCACGGCGAGCAGGCTCCAGTCTCTTAACGGCCTCTTCTGGCGTACCGTCCCATCAGCGTCGCCTCAGCAATAGTGTGACCCTGGATCGCGGCATCGAGAACCTTGCGCTTTGACTTCGCCGGCAACTCCAGAGTCGTATCAAGCGCGAACAACCTGAAATGATAGCGATGCACGCCCGACGGCGGGCACGGACCACCGTAATCGTTTCTTCCAAAATCGTTGACTCCCTGCACCGCGCCCGCCGGTGGGGTGGTTGCCAAGATCTCGGTCAAATCGGGTGCTCAGATTCCACATGAGCCAATGGGTGAACATGCCCGACCGCGCATCGGGATCGTCAGCAATCAGCACGAGACTCTTCGCCGCTCTGGGCACGCCTTCTATCCTTAGGGTTGGGCTGACGTCCTGGCCGTCGCAGGTGAAACGTTCGGGAATGTTGCCCCCTTCGCTGAAGTCTGGACTGGTCACTCTCATTACTTATTCCCGGTGCGATCGCTAAGCAGAAGGCGCCCGTCGTTAGACCGAGCGGGAGTTTCTTTTTTCAAGCCTCGTTTGAGTCGTGGTGAATTGGTTACGACCGGTTGGCAACGGTCTTCGACTGCTCGCGATCATTTTTGGAAAGGCTGGATGCCCGACAAGGTAACCTCGATCGTAAGAGTTTGGTCCTTCGCTTCAAGAGGCTCTTTTTCGAAAACGATCGAGCCACAATCCTTCACGATCCAATCGGCGCCCAACGCGATGAGGTCGTCGTTGGTTTCGGTGGTCTGCAGTGCCATGACGCGGGCTCCCGCCGCCTTGCCGGAGCGGACACCAGCCGAGGCGTCCTCAATGACCACGCAATCGTGCGGGGCGAAGCCAAGCAAGGCCGCTCCCTTGAGATATGGCTCGGGATCCGGCTTGCCGCTCGCGATGTCGTGAGCGGTGATCATCCGGCTGGGCGCGGCAAGGCCAGCGGCTCGAATACGGGCGTCGGCGAGGGGCTTCGTGCATGACGTGACGATCGTCCAGCGCTCCGCGGGAAGAGAGGCCAGGAGTTCGCGAACGCCTGGCAAGGGAATCAACTCGTCGACATCGAGTATCTCGCGGCGTTCGACCTCGCGATTCTCTGCTTCGTGATCGGCGTCGGGAAGAAGTTCGCGGATCGTGGAGATGCTGGGGCGGCCGTGGGACCTGTGGACCACCTCATCGGGGTCGAAACCGTGCTGCCGCGCCCACGCGGACCAAACACGCACGACGGCGGGCGTCGAGTCGACCAAGACTCCATCCATGTCAAACAAGATCGCTTTGCAGGAAATTTTCGGCATCAGGCACGATAACCAGAAAAAAGAGGCGCTGCGAAGACCCGCGGTGCGTGTTTTTGCAGACCGTCCAGACCGAGTCGGCTGGTGAGGGCGGGGAGGTCACATCGGTAAAGCGTGTGCGCATGATGCTCGATCTGCAGGGCTTCGATTCCACTCGAATATCCCGCGCCGGATTACGTGTGAACAAATGGGTTCCGGACCCGAACGCCTCCATAGTTCTGGCCGTGGTTCAAATCTTCGGTCAAAAGTTCGCTCGCTCCGCTGGCGCGGGCGGCGGCGACGATCATGGCGTCCCACAAGGAAGGTCGAAAGCGTTTTCCTCCCGCGTCGAGATCGAGGGCATACACGAGAAAGCTGGTATCAACGAACAGGGTTGCGTTCATGCGCAGACTCGCGAGAAAGAGGCTGGCGCCCAGACGCAGACCTTGGCGGAGACGAGCGAGTGCTTCTGCGCGCATCGAAGCAGAGGCCTCGCCGGAACCTAGAACATGCTGAAGGCCTTCGATGACAAGCTTTTTGAAGGGTCGTTCGACGGCGCGCGGCGGCGATCTTGACCCGTTCCACCAGCGCATCGGGCAATCAATCGTTGTCTTCATATGGCCATGAATACGGCTGACGGCTCAGCAATGGTCTTCACAGCTTGCGGAGAAACACGTATCGGAGTGCGAAGGTGATTTCGGACGGTCCGGTTCCAGACGTTGACAAGTACCCGGTGGCGGTGGTGGGAAAGGTCGGCGAATTTCTCCAGGGTGTTACCCAGGATGGCAGCCCATTTCTTTACAGTGCGACCGTTATTTCCCCAAAGCCTACCGTATTTTCTCTGGCCCGTTCCGGTCCCTCTTTACGCGTATTGGTGGAGAATGAACCACATCGCACTGCCGAAAAAACAGAGCGCGCAATCCGCAGCCTGCTGGCACGAAAACACGTCGAGCCTCCGTGGGATTTTGAGATCAGAATAAAGAATTCGTCGCCCTCTGCCAAGGGGCTGGGAACGTCCAGCGCGGACATGGCCGCCGGGCTTGTCGCCGTGGCGCGCTACCTCTCGCTCGAAACGACGGAGGCGGAGTTGTTTTCGATCATGTGCGCGGTGGAGCGTTCGGATTTTCTATTCAGACCGGGCGCATTGGTGCGCGCAAACCCGTTGTCGGCTGAGTTTTCAATTCAAGGACCAATTCCCAAGCTTTGGCTGGCGGGGTGGGACAGCGAGCCCAGGCGAAGAATCGCCACCGAAGCGGTAGCCCATTTGGACCGTCGACGGAGTCGTTACGCGCCGGAATATGCGGACCTGGCCCGCTGCTGCGATAGCGGGGAAACCGGCGCCCTCCTGTATGCGGTGACACGTTCGGCCGAAATCAACCAGGATTTGCTTCCGAAACCGTGTTTCGGCTGGGCTTGCAGAATAGCGAAGCAATTCGACGCGGCGCTGCTCGTCGCCCACAGCGGAACCTTCATGGCTTTCGCGCTTCCGCGCGACGAGGGCGATCTGGATCGGCTCGCGAGACTGCGGGAAATGCTGCGTGCCAAGGACTTTGCCCCCATTGTTTTCCAAACAGGAACTCTGGCTGATGGCGCCTCGGAGGCGACGTCGCGAAGCGGGCGGTTCTTCCAGGATTGACAACGCCGCGCTTTCTGATTCCGATGCGGATAGTTTTTTGACAGCTCGATAAAGATCCGTGGAATCAGGGAAGACCGTGAAAATCGGTCACAGTTACGCTGCGGTATCAAGTTACGATTCTCCACCGGGAAAGCCGAAGTTTTTCCGGGAAAGTCAATCAACCTGCCCGGTTGGTGAAGGCCGGAGAAAAGGCCCCTCCTCAACGGAGTAAGCTTGGAGTCCGAATACCTGCCTGCGGATTTTCACTGCGCGTCGTCGCGCGACGATTGCGAAAAAGCTTCATCGTGAAAATGGAGAGTGAGAAACATTAAAATTGACACCGAAAAAATTGAAACGCAGCGAGCGTTGGAGATTCGTGCCGACGAATCTTCCGGCGTTGATAAGCAACTGAATCAACGCTTCGCTCGCTCGGGCCACGATATCCGGCAGTTCGGATCCCCCCCGATCCCTGCGGATGTCTTGTCGCGCTATCCGGGCGCCGGCGCGGTGGGTTGACCTCATGAAGCCTGCAGACACTGATCGTTCAGCTTCAATCGGGACGTCCGCAGAGCTCTTCACCGACCGCGCGCGCGCGAAGGAGCCGTCTTTGCCCCCCGCGCCACAAGCCGATATCCCAGCACAAGCCTTGGACAGGATTAACCGAAAGACAAAACCTCCCGGTTCGCTGGGCATGTTAGAAACGGTCGCGGTCCGGCTGGCGGGATTGCAACAAAGTTTGGAGCCAAGACTGCGCCGGAAGCGCATCTGCATCTATGCGGGCTGCCACGGTGTCACGGCGGAAGGAGTGAGCGCCTACCCCCGCGAAGTGACGGAGCAGATGGTGTTGAATTTCTTGAGCGGCGGCGCGGCGATAAATGTCCTGGCGCGCCACGGGGGCATTCAAGTCCACGTCGTTGACGCAGGCGTCGGGTGCGAGTGGCCGGCGGGGTTGCTGCGGCAGCCGAATTTCTTCCGGCGCTGCGTCCGCCGTGGCACGCGCAATTTCTGTGAGGAACCCGCCATGACGAGGGCGGAGTGCGATCAAGCAATCGAGATCGGCCGGGAACAAGTCAGGCTCGCGATCGGGGACGGAATTGATCTGCTGGGAATCGGCGAGATGGGCATCGGCAACACGACCGCTGCGTCGGCATTGTTGGTGGCCCTGTTGGGGTTCGAGGCGAAGCAGGCGGTTGGCCGAGGCACGGGCATCAGCGATTCCGTGCTCAAACGCAAGATCGAAGTGGTGGCAGCGGCCGTGAAAAAGCACGGCGCCCGGGACACCGAACCGCGCGGGCCATACTGGCTGCGAACCTTCGGTGGATACGAAATCGCGGCGATGTCAGGAACGATTCTTGAAGCGGCCAAGGTGAGATTGCCGCTGGTGGTTGATGGCTTTATTGCGACCGCCGCGGCGGCCGCGGCTTTCGAGATCGACATCTCATGCCGCGAGGTCTGTTTCTTCAGCCATCGCTCGGACGAGCAAGCGCACGGCAATGCGTTGAAGGCGTTGAAGGCGGAGCCGCTCCTCGATTTGAAGATGAGGCTCGGCGAAGGCACTGGCGCCGCCCTGGCGATGCATATCCTGGAAGCTTCCGCAAAAATCCTCTGCGAGATGGCGACGTTCGACTCCGCCGGCATTTCCGGCGAAATCGGTGCGCAACGATGAACGCCCAGAGCTTCACCAATCGCATGAGGGAGCAGATGAATTCATTTCTCGGCGCGGTCGTGTTCTTGACGCGGATTCCTGTGAGCAGGTTTTACGATTTCCAGCGCGACAGTTACTCGCGCTCGGTGATTTATTTTCCCATTGTAGGGATGTTCGTGGGCATGGCCGGAGGGATCGTCCTCACGGTCGGCCATTTGGTTTTGCCTGCGTTGATCGCGGTGCTCTTGTGCATGGCGGCGACGGTCGCGATGACGGGTGGAATCCATGAGGACGGACTGGCGGATGCGGCGGACGGTCTGTTTGGGGGCGAGAACGCTTCGCGCTCCTTGGAAATCATGAAGGATAGCCGCCTGGGCACGTTCGGCGCGCTGGCTCTTTGGTTTTCGCTGACGGCAAAGTTTCTTTTGTTATACACCCTGCTGGAGCGGAGCGTGTGGCTGGCCTTCGCAGCCATGGTTGCCGCGCACGCACTCGGGCGCGCGGCCTGCGTGGCGCTGCTCTACTTTTACCCGCATGTGCGCGTGGGAGAATCGAAGTCGAAGCCGTTTGGCAACAGCGTGACGCGAAGGCAACTCTGGCCGGCACTTGCATTCCCGGTGCTGCTGGCTTTTCTGCTCATGGGCCAAGCGGCTGCTGCGTGCATCCTCGCTGCGGTCCTCGTGACGGGGCTCGCCGGCGTCTATTTCAAACGCAAGATCGGCGGCGTGACCGGCGATTGCCTGGGAGCGGCCAACCAGTTGGTGGAGCTGGCATCGTACCTCGCGCTGACAGCTCAACTTCGGTCAACGGACGTTTAAAATGCTGCTCCGTCTCTTGCGCCATCCGGCCACTGCGGCCAGTGGAAAACAATGCGTCGGACAGACCGATGTCGGGCTTTCCGCCGAAGGTCTCGCCGCCATCGAACGCATTGCGGAGGAAGCCGCGCGTGCTGGGCCGGGCCGGGTTTTATCCAGCGATTTGCGGCGCTGCCGAATGCTGGCAGACGCGATCGGAGCCAGGCTGAACATTCGCCCGGAGCCTGATGCGGTCTGGCGGGAGGTGAATTTCGGCGTGTGGGAGAATCGGCCTTGGGACGAGATCCGAAGCCACGATCCCCATACGCTCTCGGCGTGGATGAACGACTTCGTAACCGTTGCGCCGCCGGGCGGCGAATCGTTTCACCAGCTCCAGTCCCGCGTCGTGTCCGCTTTGCAAAAAATCGAGGCTCAGCCATCCGACAACCTCCTCGTGGTCACGCACGGCGGTGTCATCCGGGCGGCTATCTGCGCTTTCTCGGATTTGCCGCTGAGGCGGGCGTTCGAGGTTGACGTGCCGTACGGTAGCACGACCTGCCTTCGATGCAGGGATGATCATTGGAGGGTCGTGCTCGAACCCCGTGCGGCGCTTTCTGGGGCGGAGGTCGCGCCGTGAAATCGTTCCTGCATCTCGTGCTGGGCGGCAGCCGAAGCGGAAAGAGCCGGCATGCCGAAGCCGTGGCGGCCGCTTCCGGTCTCCCGGTTTCCTACATTGCGACGTATTGGACGGGCGAGGCGGATGAGGAAATGCGCGCGCGCATCGAACGGCATCGTCAGCGCCGGCCGAGCCACTGGAGGACAATCGAAAATCGTTACGATCTTCGGAATCAGATTCTCGAAGGCGACGGCCGTCTTTTGCTGGTGGATTGCCTCACGCTCTGGCTCTCGTTTCAACAAATGCAGACTCGCTCCGCGGAAAGCATCCTGGCGGAGTTGGAGGAGGCGGTGCAGACCGCCCGGCAGAACGAGCGTGCGCTGATTCTCGTGAGCAGCGAAGTCGGGAGTGGTCTTGTTCCGTCGACACCGGCGGGTCGCAGCTTTCGCGATTTGTCCGGCTCCGCGAACATGCTTGTCGCGCGCTACGCGACCACGGTGGAATATTTGGTGGCCGGCTTGCCGTTGGTGCTGAAAGGAGGCGGCTAACCGTGTCCCAGGCCTTGCACGGCGGCCGATTGTCGGTGGCAGCGAGAGAGTTCGGACTGTCGCAGGATGCCTTCATTGATTTCAGCGCGAACATCAATGTGCTCGCACCTGTCATCTCTTCGGCTGAGTGGGAGAAATGGCGCTCGCAGATTGCACGCTATCCCGAAGCCGATGCCCGCGGTCTTCGTGATCAACTTGCTTGCCTTTGTGCGGTCAACGCGGATCGCATTCTGCCCACCGCCGGCGCCATCGAGGCGCTGTACCTCGCGGCCAGGCTTTTTACCCGTTGCCGGATCGGCATCATAGAGCCGGCATTCGGCGACTATCATCGCGCGTTCCAAGCCGCGGGCTGTGAGCCGGAACGGATCACGTTGTCTCGCGAAATGTGGCATGCGTCGATCAGCGCGTGGGAGCATCTGCTCGATCCGTTCGACGTCGTCGTGCTCGGCAACCCGAATAATCCGACCGGCGCCTGGCAGACCCGGGAACAATACCTCGCCCTCCTCGAAAAACCGTGGCCGCGTCCAAGAACATGGCTTGTCGACGAGGCATTCATCGAGTTCGTCGCAAATTTCGAGCAGGAAACACTTCTGCCAATCCTGGGCGAACACCGGTCGCTCATCGTGCTGCGTTCACTGACCAAGAGCTGGCGTATTCCGGGGCTGCGCCTGGGTTTTTTGGCGGCGTCGAATGCCGCGTGGCTAGAGCGCCTCCGTGCGATGCAACCGCCGTGGAGCATCAACGCCGTGGCACAGGCATGGTCGGCAGAGTGTTTGACGCCCGCAAATTATGCGCGACTCCTCCTCGGCCTGAGCGAACTTCGCAGAGCCAAGGAGCGATTCGAGGCAAGACTATCGCGGATCGCGGGTCTCCGCGTCTATCCGTCCGCCGCCAATTTTCTGCTCGTTGAGTTACAGAGTTTGTCGCTCGACGCCGCGCGCATTTACCGCGAATTGGGGCGCCGCGGACTTCTCGTGCGTGTCTGCGATTCGTTTCACGGCATTCCGAAAGGACGCTTCATCCGTGTCGCCGTCAGAACTGACGAGGAGAACAATCTGCTCGCGCAAGAACTCGCCGCGATCTGCCTCGCGCTGAATCGGAGGGCCGCATGAAGGCGATCTCGGTTCTCGGCACTTCGTCGAACAGCGGCAAGAGCTGGCTCGCGACCGCGCTCTGCGCGTGGTTGCGCCGCAAAGGCCTCAAGGTCGCGCCGTTCAAGGCGCAGAACATGTCCAACAATTCCTTCGCCACCCTCGATGGCGGCGAAATCGGGCGCGCGCAAGCGGCGCAGGCGGAAGCATGCGGACTGCTTCCGGCGGTGGAGATGAATCCCATTCTGCTCAAGCCATCCGGCCGGGCCGGTTCGCAGTTGGTGGTCCTCGGCCGGGCGCGGAGGCAGGTGAAAGCCGCCGAATATTACCAGCTGATCGAGGAGCTCTGGCCGATGGTTTGCGAAACGTTGGCGCATTGGAAGGAAAAGTGCGACGTGCTGATTCTGGAAGGCGCCGGCAGTCCGGTGGAGCTGAACTTGATGTCGCGCGACATTGTGAATCTGCGACCCGTGCGCCATCTCGACGGGAAGTGGCTGCTGGTCGCCGATATTGAGCGCGGCGGCGTCTTCGCGCAAATTGTCGGCACGTGGGCGCTGCTCGAGGCCCGCGATCAAGCGCGAGGACTTGGCGTCGTCGTCAACAAGTTTCGTGGCGATCTATCGCTTTTCGCCGATGCGCCCCGGCTTCTCGGTGAGAGGATTTCGCTGCCATACCTCGGCGTGCTTCCCTTTTGCGCCGATCTTCAGCCGGAGAGTGAAGATAGCCTTTGCGGCGATGCGGAAGAACGCGGCTCCGGCGACAAGCTGGCGTGGATTCGATTTCCGCACTTGTCGAACTCGCAGGATTGCCAGCCGTGGTTGCTCGACGAAGGCGTTCGCGTGCAATGGGCGCGCCAGCCTGGCGACCTGGAGGACGCCAAGGCCATCGTCCTGCCAGGCAGCAAGAATACCGTCGCGGACATCGAGTGGCTGCGCGCCACGGGCCTGGGTGAAGCTGTGAGAGCCATCGCGCAGCGCGGTGTTCCCGTCGTCGGCATCTGCGGCGGCTATCAAATGCTCGGCGAGCGCGTTTGCGATCCGAACGGCGTCGCCGGCGAGGGCGGGAGTCTGCCGGGGCTGAATCTGCTGCCGATCGAAACGAGCTTTTCAAAAGAGAAGACCGTCTCGCAGATTCTGGCGTTGTGGGGCAGCGACCAGTGGAGAGCTTACGAGATCCACATGGGGCAGACGCAAGTCACGAGTCCGTGCGACGCCCTTTTACGCGTGCAGAATGGCGGCGTCACGCGCGCGGAAGGCTGCCGGAAGGGAAAGGTCTGGGGTACCTACGTTCACGGTTTGTTCGAGTCGTCCGTAGTGCGAGATCATTTGGCGAAAGAAGCGAACTTTTCGCACTACCGACCTTCCTCCGTGCCGTGGCGAAGCCACTTGCAAAGCGTTTACGACGGAATGGCAGACGCCGTGGAGAATCACCTCAATCTCGGAGAAATCTGGCGCTATGTGGCGGGTTGATCCTTCCCAAATCCTCGCCGCCATCGTGCTGGACGCCCTCCTCGGCGATCCTCGCGGCTGGCCGCATGTCGCGCGAGGCGCCGGCTGGCTTTCTGCAGCTTGCGAAAAACTGCTTACCGCGCGTCTGCGCCGCAGTGTGTCCCTCGGCGTTGCCTTCTGGACACTCGTCGCGGGTACGATGTTCGCGCTCTACGCGGGGGCGCATCGCGTTTGCTCGGCGCTGAATCCGCTTGCCGCCCGGATCTTGGAGACGCTGGTCATCTACCAGGCCATTGCGGCGAGGGATTTGTCGCGCCATGTCAAAGCGATCATCGTGCCGCTTGCCGATGGCGATCTCGCAACGGCCCGGAATCGCCTCGCGTGGATCGTCGGGCGCGACACCGAGGCCCTCGGCGAGTCTGAAATCAGCCGGGCCGCCATCGAGAGTGTGGCTGAGAGCACGACAGACGCGGTCATCGCGCCGCTCTTCTGGAGCTGCATCGCGGGAGCGCCCGGTGCGTTGCTTTATCGGGCGACCAACACGCTCGATTCCATCGTGGGACACCGGACAGACGCGTATGAAAAATTTGGCAAGGCATCAGCCCGCCTCGACGACATTTTGAACTGGCTGCCCGCTCGAATCTGCGCAGGCGCGTTTTGTGTTCTTTCACCGACGGTTCGTTGGAGAACGATTCGCCGCGAGGCGGCCACGCATGCCAGTCCGAATGCCGGATGGGGTGAGGCAGCCATGGCCTACGCGATCGGCGTGCGCCTGGGCGGCGGGAATGTTTACGATGGAGAACGCGTTGACGGCCCCATTTTCAACGCGCCCGGCCGGGCCGCCGGCCCGGCTGACATTGCGCCGAGCCTGATCTGGATGTGGCGGATTTCCGGTTTCTGCTCGGCAGTCCTTGTCGCGCTTGCCTACGCGCGGAAGACTTTCCACGGCCATGACCACTGAATCGCCACGGCCGCGTTTGCAACGCGGCGCTTTTCAAATCTACACCGGCGAAGGCAAGGGCAAGAGCACGGCATCGATGGGCCTCATGCTGCGCGCTCTCGGCTGCGGGTTCCACGTTTACTATTTGCGGATGATGAAGCCGCGCTGGAAAACTGGTGAACTGGCCATCTGCCCGAATTTGCACCCGAACCTGACTTATAAAAACGTCGCGCAGGATTGGATCCTTTCGAAGAGCAAAGACATTCCCGAGCATGTCGAAGCGATGCGCGCCGCGCTCGCCGACGAAATGGATGCGCTGCAACGCGTGCTCACCGGCGGCGAGTATGATTTGGTGATCGTGGACGAAATCAACTATTGCATCCACCGTGATCTGATCGGACTCCCTCGGGCGATCATGTTGGTCGAAGCACGGCCCGCGAACGTGGAGCTCGTTTTCACGGGACGATATGCCCCGGAAGAATTGATGGCGCGCGCCGGAGTGGTCACCGAGATGCGAAAAGTTAAGCACCACTTCGATCAAGGCGTGGAAGCGCGCAGGGGGATTGAATTCTGATGAAGGCAAACCCATCCGGCGGGCTGATTGTTGGCGGGATGCACAGCAGCGGGGGAAAAACCGCCGTGACCTGCATGTTGCTGGCTGCTCTCGCGGAACGCGGCCTCGCGGTGCAGCCTTTCAAAGCCGGACCGGACTTCATCGATCCCGGCTACCACAGCCGGTTTGCGGGAACTGCTTCGCGCAACCTCGATGCATGGATGATGGGAAGCGACGGCATCGCCAGCGAGATGGCTGTGCACGGTGCGGGAAAAGTCTCGATCATCGAAGGCGTGATGGGACTTTTCGACGGAAGCGATGTGCGCTCGGACGAAGGCAGCACAATGGAACTGGCGCGGTTCCTCGGCTGGCCCGTCTTGCTCGTCGTCCCCAGCGCCAAGGCCGGGCGCTCACTGGCTGCGGCCCTGAGGGGATTTGTTGAGGAAGCCGGGCATGGCCGGATCGCCGGGATCATTTTGAACCAGGTGAGCGGAAGCAGTCATGCCGACTACTTGCGCGAGGCGATCGCCCCGCTCAAGCTGCCTGTGCTTGGGGTCGTGCCGGTTTGTGAGGAATTGGCCTGGCCGGAAAGGCACCTTGGCTTGCAGGCGAATCAGGAGCGGGCATTCCCTGCGCGCAAGGAACTCGCCCAACTCGCGGAAAAGCATCTCGATCTGCCGCGCATCCTGGCGATGCTTTCACCTGCGCCCGCACAAACCAGCATCGGTCTGACCAGCGCAAGACATCTCCGCATCGGCGTGGCACGAGACGAGGCTTTTCATTTTTACTACGAATCCAATCTCGATTATCTGCGTCGCTGCGGGGCGGAGCTGGTGGAGTTTTCTCCGATTCACGATTCGGGGCTCCCGGATGGAATCGACGGCGTCGTGTTTGGCGGCGGCTTCCCGGAAGTCTACGCGGACGCGATCTCGCAAAATGAGTCGATGCGCTTGGAGATTCGCCGCGCAATCGACGCGGGCCTGCCTTGCTACGCCGAGTGTGGCGGCCTGATGCTGCTCGCCGATGAGTTCATCGCGCTCGACGGCACAAGACACCCGATGGCCGGCGCGGTGCCCGGCGCAATCGAGATGACCGCCCGGCTCAACCATTTCGGCTACTGCACATGCTCCGGTCTCGCGGGCGCGGACGGGGCGGAGTTTCGCGGCCACGAGTTTCATTACTCGCGGTGGCGGGCGGAGAGCGGCGCGGCAAATCTGTGGTCGGTGCGCCGCAAACGCCTTGGCTCGGAGCGGCGCGAAGGCTTCACTCGCCGCAACCTCCATGCCTCGTATGTGCATCTTTACTTTTCCACCAGCGAACCTGCGCTGCGTCCGCTATTGAGGGGGGCGAAGGCATGATCTGGTGTATTGGCGTCGGTCCCGGCGATCTTGGGTATTTGACCCAGCGCGGCAAAGACCTCATCGAGACCGCAGATGTGATAGCCGGCTTCACGGCCGTGGTCGACCTCGTGCGCCCGCGGATTCGCCCTGGCTGCCGCGTCGTTACCGTGGGATACAAAGACCAGGTGGAGAAGTTGCGCGTCGTCGCCGGGCTGCACCATCAGGGATTGAAATGTGCCGTCGTTTTCATGGGCGACATCCATTTTTCCGGATTCCAATTTCTCGAACGCGTGGAGCGCGCGTGCGGCCATCGGGTGGAGACGGTCGCTGGAGTTTCTTCCGCGCAGATTCTCGCAGCGCGCGGCCGCGTTTGCTTCGACGAAACGACCTTCGTCACCTTCCACCGGCGCGGCGATCTCGAGCCGTTCAAGAGACACCTCGTTCACGTTTTGGAGGATGACCGGAACGCGATCGTGATCCCGTGTCCTTGGGATTTCATGCCGAAAGACATCGCGGCGTTCCTGCTATCGCGGGGCGTTTCCGCCAACCACCCGACTGAAGTGTGGGAACGACTCACACAAACGGAGGCCGCGTGGAGCGGTTCGCTCGGCGCCTGCTCGGCGGATTTCAGCGACATGAGCATCATGCTCATCCGCACGCTGAACCCAATGCCGAGCCAGATTGAACCGGAGACAAAAGCATGATCGCTGCAAAGCAAGACGATTACGGCATAGTCATTGCCGGCCACGGCAGCCGGGATCCCGAGGGGGTGCGTGAATTCGAACGCCTCGTGGAAATCGTCAAGGAACGCGGCGGCGGCCGGCGAGTTGCGCATGGCTTTCTGGAGTTTGCGCGCCCGACGATCGACGAGGCCGTGAGAGCATGCCTCAGAGCGGGTTCGCAGCAGATCGCGGTTGTGCCCGGCTTGCTGCTCGCCGCGAATCACGCGAAGAATGACATGCCAAGCGAAGTGCTCGCCCTGCAGCGCGAATTTCCACGGGCGCGGCTCAGCTACGGTGCAGCGCTCCATTTGCACCCGCTGGTGCTGAAACTCTTGCGCGAGAGAATTGTCGAAACTGAGTCGCGCTCGATGCGGCTCGCGAAGAGATCCGACACGTGCCTTGTCGTCGTGGGCCGTGGCACGACGGACCCCGATGCCAATTCCGATGTATCCAAGCTCGCGCGGATGTTGGAGGAGGGCATGGGCTTCGGAGCCTCCTTCGTGTGTTACTCCGGCGCCGCCAAACCTCTTGTGGCAGACGGCCTCAAGCTCGCGGCGCGCCTTGGTTTTTCGCGAATGATCGTCGCGCCGTTTATGCTCTTCACGGGAGTCTTGATCAACAGGATCTACGCGGCGGTCGATGATCTTGGGGCGCGTCATCCCGGGCTCGAAATCCTCAAGTGCGAGTACCTCGGAATTCACGAACACATCGCCGATGCCTTTCTCGAAAGGGCTGCCGAAAGCATCGCGGGCAAGGCGGCGATGAACTGCAGCCTCTGCAAATACCGCGTTCAGATCGTGGGTTATGAAAAGGAGGTTGGCGCGCCACAGCAAGGACACCATTTTCATGCGCGCGGCGGGAACGGCAGCAACTCCGCGCAACCAACGCTCGATGCGCGCGCGCCGCATCCCATAGAAGCGGAAAGCTTTCGCATCATCCGCGCGGGGCGCGATTGGTCCGGCATCCCCGAATTGCAGCGAGACGTCTTGCAGAGGCTCGTTCACGCCAGCGGGGATTTCGAGATCGTGAACGACATTTTCATCTCGCCCGGCGCCTTGGAGGCTGGCTTGAAAGCCTTGTCGCAACGCACTCGGATCGTCACGGATGTCACGATGGTGCTAAGCGGCTTGCGCCGAACCCTCTTGCAAGATTTGTCGGTGGAAACGCTCTGTTGGGTGCACGATGAGGAAACGAGACTGCTCGCGGAGGCTAGCGGGCTCACCCGGTCGGCGGCAGGGATTCGCCGGGCGTGGATGCAATTTGGGAACGACCTCATCCTGGCCATCGGGGACGCGCCGAGCGCGGTGGAGGAAGCCGTTCGTCTCGTCAACGAACAGCTCTGGCGCCCGCACCTGATCATCGGCCTGCCGGTCGGATTCGTCGGGACGCGCGAGTGCAAAGAAAACCTGCGACGCTGCCTGCGAGTCCCCCGCGTCACGAATCGCGGCACGCGCGGCGGCTCGCCATGGGCGGCAGCCGTCGTGAACGCCCTGCTCATTCGCATGGCCAACGAACTCGCCAGGAAATGATGCCTCGGAAAACATCGCCCGATTCAACGATGCGATCACGTTTCGATCTGGGACAAACGGCGGCAAACGGCCTGAAGCGAGGCTTCACCACGGGCAGTTGCGCGACCGCCGCGGTCAAGGCAGCGCTCCTCAAGCTCATCTGCAACGAGTTGCCAACCGAAGTGAATGTGACCCTGCCGGATGGCGCTCGGTATCTCACGATCCCCATTGATGGCATTCGGAGCGATGATGACGGCGCGGTGCGCGCCGATGTGATCAAGGACGCGGGAGATGATCCCGACCAAACCCACCGCGCGCGCATTTTTGCGAGGGTGAAACGGAATCGCACCGGCGAAATCGTATTTCTGCGCGGCGAGGGAGTCGGCGTCGTGACGGAACCCGGCATGCAAGTCAGCATCGGGTCGCCGGCGATCAATCCCGTTCCGCGGCGCATGATGATCCACGCCGTCGACGAAGTTATGAATGAGGGAGATGGCATCCGCGATACCGGATTCGATTTGCAGATCGGCTGCGAGAACGGACAGGAGATTGCCAAACGCACCTTCAATCCGCGCCTTGGGATTCAAGGCGGCATCTCGATTCTCGGAACCACCGGAATCGTGGAACCGAAATCGATGGCGGCATTTCAAGCATCGATCGAGATCTACATCCGCGTCGCGCTCGGCGGCAATCCCGACGAAATCGTGCTCGCGCCGGGCAACCTCGGCCAGAGATTCGCGCGCGGTTTTCTCAAGATTCCGCTGAAGCGTGTCGTGCAGATGTCGAACTTCGTCGGCTACGCTTTGGAATGCGTCGAGCAGACTTTGATCGAGAACGCCCGGCGGCTCCCGCTGCTCTGGGTGGTCGGCCATCCCGGCAAGCTCGCGAAAGTGCTCGACGACGTGTGGGAGACCCACTCGCAGCAAAGCCGCAGCGCCGTGCGCGCCATTCACCGCGCCGCGAGTGAGTTTGGCCTGCGCGATTGTCTTCTGCGCCGCGTCGAAGAATCGAAGATGGTGGAAGGCGTGGTGGAGCTTCTCCGGGCAGAGGATTCCGCGCCGCGATTCTGGAGTGCGGTCGAAAGCAGGATCGGCGCGGCGGTTTCCCGGCGACTGCAGCGCGTGGATAAAGTCGCCGTGCGGCTCTTTCAAATGGACGGCAAAGCATTGGGAGGAATCGCATGAGCACGCCGGGCATGTTTTGCGGGATTGGGGTTGGCCCGGGCGAACCGGGATTGATTCCGGTGATCGCCTGGGAGTTTTTGAAACGATGCGATGTTATCTTCGCGCCGCGCGCCACGACGAAGAATCATTCCGCGGCACGCCGGTGTCTGCCGTCGAATGAGATATCCGACGAGCGGTTTCGCGAGGTGGAATTCACGATGGACTCCGACCGCGACCTGCTCGTGCGAACGCTACGCCGCCCTTGCGGAAACGATCGCCGCAGAATTGCGCGCAGGAAAAGACATCGCTTATCTCACGATCGGCGACCCGTTCACATACTCGACTTACATTTACACGCTGGCGGCATTGAAGGATTGTCTGCCGGAGCTGCGGCACCGAACTTATCCCGGGGTCACCAGCTATTGCGCGGTCGCGGCGGCGACGGAATTTCCACTGGGAGAAGGCAAGGAGCGTGTTCTGATCTTGCCGTGCCCGGACAAGGTGCCGGAGTTGCGGGCCGCCATCGAGTCGCACGACATCGTCGTCTTGCTGAAGATCGGGAAGCGGCTTCCCGCGGTTCTGGCCATGCTTCAAGAAATGGGCATATCGGCCAATTGTGCTTTTGCTCGTCATGTCGGCATGGACGACGAAGTAATTCACAGCGGCGTTCACGGGATGGACCCGGAGAAATCGCTGGGCTACCTCGCGACCATGCTCATTCGCAAAAGCCCGCCGAAGAAACGTCACCCGGGGGTTCGCTCATGAAAGTCTATTTTGTGGGGGCCGGTCCCGGGGCCGCGGATCTGATAACCGTCCGAGGCGCGCAGATTCTGGCGCGAGTGCGCATGGTGCTCTACGCCGGATCGCTGGTCAGCCGAGAAATGCTGACGCATTGCCGCGTTGATGCGGAGGTAATCGATACCGCCAGACTCAACCTCGATGAACAGGAAGGGCACTACATCCGGGCCCGCGAACGAGACTGGGACGTCGTCCGCTTGCACTCGGGGGATCCGTCGATCTATGGAGCCACCGCGGAACAGATGCGACGGCTTGACGCGCTGGAAATTGAATACGAGGTGGTCCCCGGGGTCTCCTCCTTCGCCGCGGCGGCTGCGGTGATAAACGCCGAGCTCACGAAGCCGGAGGTCGCACAAACCATTATCCTCACCCGCACCAGCGGACGCGCTTCGCGCGTGCCCGAGAAGGAATCCCTGAGATCGCTCGCAGCCCACCGCGCCACGCTTTGCATTTTCCTATCGGGAGCCAACCTGCCGCAGGTCGTCACAGATCTTCTGGCATCCTACTCACCCGAAACTCCGTTTGCCCTCGTTCAAAAAGCCACCTGGCCACAGGAAAGAGTCCATCGTGGCACGCTTGGCAGAATGCTCGATGAAATCAGTGCGAGCGACTGGCAGCTATCGACCATGCTGCTCGTCGGCGAGGCTCTCGACGAAAGGCTCGCGGCGGAATCGCGGCTTTACTCTGCCGAGTACTCTCATCGGTTTCGGAAAGCCAGCCGGAGCACTTCCGTATGACTTCATCACTCGGAATCTGGATCGTGCGTGCAAGAGCGGAGAAGCTCGGCCGGCATCTTGAGGAAAGCCTTGGAGGCAGACTCTGCGGGATGGCGACCGACGGGGACGCGAGGAACCGCGAGGCCTTCGCGACATCGTACCCAAGTTATCGCCAATGGATTCTTGTCATGACCACGGGTATCGCTGTTCGTTACTTGCAAGGGCTGCCAAAAGACAAGACGACCGATCCTGCGATCGTCGTCCTTGATGAAGGCTGCCGCTTTGCGATCTCGCTCTTGGGCGGCCACGAAGGGGGCGCGAATCGCCTGGCCTATCGCGTGGCGAATCTCACCGGAGCCGTTCCGGTCATCACGACCGCAACGGAGACGCTCAAGCCGCTTGTCGTGGGGATCGGCTGTCGAAAGGGAATAAGCCGCGAGAAGATTGACGCCGCCATTCGCGGCGCCCTGGCCAAAATTTCGCGTGACCGCAAAGAGATCCGTGAAGTTGCGACGATCGATTTGAAAGCGCGGGAGACGGGACTGCTGCAATGGTGCGAAGATTGTGAGATTCCATTGCGGTCCATTCCAAGAACGCTGATCCAGCAACGGCCCTGGGTGACCAATGGTTCTTCCTGGGTACGGGAAAAGCTCGGCGTCGCCGGCGTTTGCGAGCCCTGTGCCCTGCTGGCGACGTTCCGCGGCAGGCTTGTGCTGCCCAAGACAAGTCGGGATGGTGTCTCGGTCGCGATCGTTGAGGAGGTTTCTGGACTATGAATGCATCCGGCCAGTTATACCTTGTCTCCGCCGGCCCCGGTTTCGCCGAGCTCATCCCGCCGATGGCGCGATCAGCGTTGCGGGCCAGTGATGCCATTGTCGGCTACGAGCTTTATTTGAGGTGGATCGCCCCTTGGATCGAAGGGAAGGAAATACATGCCCTGCCACTCACGAGGGAACGGGAGCGAGCCGCCAAGGCGATCGAGCTCGCCCGCGATGGCCGGATTGCGAGTCTGGTCTCCGGTGGCGATATCGGTGTGTACGCAATGGCCTCCCTCGTTCTCGAGGAGATGCGCGAGGAGGATGATTTCGAGCTGAAGGTTATTCCGGGAATATCCGCGGCGAATAGCTGTGCCTCCGTGCTCGGGTCGCCGTTGTCGCACGATTTCGCGACACTCTCGCTGTCGGATCTGCTTTGTCCGTGGGAATGGATCGAGGACCGCGCACGCCAGCTCGCGCAGGCGGATTTCGTGACGGTTTTCTACAACGTGCAAAGCCGGTCCCGGTGGGATGGGGTCTATCGCGTCCTGCGCATTTTGCTCGAGCACAAGTCGCCGCAGACGTGCTGCGGCGTCGTCAGGAATGCTTACCGCGACGGCCAGGAGCACTACGTCTGCACCTTGTCGGAGTTGCTTGATCGTGAATTCGACATGCTGACCACGATCATCGTGGGCAATCGCTTCACCCGGCGCAAACGACAGTTCATCTACACGCCGCGGGGCTACAATTCCTGGGACATCCCGTCCGAACAAGGAT
This sequence comes from uncultured Verrucomicrobiae bacterium, assembly GCA_963731945.1. Lineage (GTDB taxonomy): Bacteria > Verrucomicrobiota > Verrucomicrobiia > Chthoniobacterales > Terrimicrobiaceae > DASTFP01. The sequence goes on from CAVSXN010000016.1 coordinate 738,841, forward strand.
CGGCGCCCGTCGCCGCCTTCCCAGCCGTGTGGGTCTTCTCGGGCACGAGCGATGGAAACGCGCTGGCTTCGGAACTTGCCGGCAGCGGGCACCGCGTGATCGTTTCCACCGCGTCGGAATACGGCCAGGAGCTGGTCATCGAAAACTTTCCCGGACTCGTTGTTCGATCTGGAAAGATTGGCCTGCAAGCCCGCCGCAGGGAATTGCAGCACTCTGGCGCGAAAGCCATCGTCGATGCCACGCATCCCTTTGCCACGGAAATCTCGGGGCAACTTATCGGTCTCGCGCGCGAACTTGGAATTCCCTACGTGCGCTATGAACGGCCGCAAACCGGGCGCCGGCCCGCGGCAATCTATTGCCGCGACATGGAGGCGGCGGCAGCCGAGGCCGTCGACAGGGGAACGAGACTCTTCCTCGCGACCGGCACGAAAGATCTGGCAACGTTTGTCAGACACAGGTCGGCGGCGCAGCGCCAATGGTTTGTCCGCCTCGCACCCGATCCGGCGTCACTGGAACGGGCCCTCCAATTGGGAATTCCGCGCGCTCACCTCTGCGCGATGCAAGGACCGTTCTCCAAAGAGTTCAACGAAACACTTTGGCGAAGCTGGAAAATTGACTGCGTGGTCACGAAAGACTCCGGCGAAGCAGGCGGATTTCCGGCCAAGGCCGATGCGGCGCAAGCAATCGGCGCCACTCTGATCGTGGTGGAGCGGCCGCGAATGAACTATCCGGTCGTTGCCCGAGATTTTCAGACCACCAGACAAACCTTGGACAGCTGCCTGCAGAGCCACCCTTCAGTTTCGAACCTCCCAGTATCATCAACCAAACAAACAGAATACAGACAGGCAGTATGAACAAATTCATAAGAACATCCCCGTATGCATTATTGCTGGCATCCCTGATCGGCCTGCCATCACTTGCTCAAGCTCATCACGCCGAGTCCATGACCGGCGAGCCGTTTCTGCAGGGCCTAAGCATGCCGATTCACGGACTTGACCATATGCTCGTGACGATCGCTGTCGGTCTCATCGCCGCGCAACTTGGCGGCAAGGCCTTGTGGGCGATTCCTGGCGTGTTCAGCGCGTTCGTGTTGCTCGGAGGCATCCTGAACATCATGGGTGTGCCGGTCCCACTTGCGGAATACGGGATCCTGGCTTCCATTGCGGTCTTTGGGGGATTGCTCGCCTGGGGTCCGCGTCTGTCGATTTTTTTCACACTTTGCGTGGTTGCGCTTTTCGCCTCGTGCCACGGGAGCGCCTTGATCGCTAAGGATAGCTCTCTTCACGCCATGTCATTATTTGTCGCCGGATGCCTGCTTTCTGCATTGCTCCTGCAGGGCGCCGGTATCGCGTTGGGACTTCTTCTCCAACGGGTGCTGCAACTCCGCGTTTATCGCTATGCAGGCTTGGCGATGCTAGTGTCCGCAGGGGTCATTAGCCTCTTTCCGGGCGTCAACGACTTCGTGATCAAGCTGATCGAAAGGTGAGGCCACGAACGTGTCAATTCGACCAATCCTCGTTCGGGGCGCAGCTTCGCTGAGAGACTCTAGATGAAAATTCCAGTAACGATTATTACCGGCTTCCTCGGCTCCGGGAAGACCACCTTGATCTGTAGCCTGTTGAAAAAGAATCCCGACCGCCGGCTTGCCGTCCTCGTGAATGAGTTCGGTGAAGTTTCCGTGGACGGCGTCTTGCTACGAAGCGCCGGCGAGGGGTGCGGCGCGGAAATCCACGACCTTCCCAACGGCTGCATCTGTTGCACCATCAAGGATGATTTTCTTCCCGTAATGAGGCAGCTCCAAAGTCGCAAGCATGAGGTCGATCATGTCCTCATCGAGACCTCAGGACTGGCTCTCCCAACGCCCGTGATGAGCGCCCTGGCGTGGCCGGAAATCCGCAACGACTTCCAGCTCGATGCAGTCCTCACGGTCGTCGACACTCCGCAACTCCTTGCCGGGAATCTCGAAACGGGCAAACCGATCCCCGGCGCGGAGCAAAGCGAAGTCCCCAGGCATCTTGGCTCGCTCGACTCGATTCTCAACCAGCAGTTGGAGAGCGCCGATGTCGTTGTTCTCAACAAGATCGACGAGTTGCCGGAAGAGTCCCTCATGAAGGCTGAGGAGCTCATTCGCCACAAAGCGGCAAAGATCCGTTTTCTGGAGCTTGCCTACCATGCGGAACTCGATACGCGCTTGTGCATGGGCTTGAATGCGCATCAGGAGCCTGCGCCAGCCGCTCATCACGATCATCATCACGGTCCGATCCGGCAGATGCCCGCCGAGTTGGATCGCCCGCCGGAAGACCAAAGTCAGTTTGACGGCCATTCCCACACCGGCCTTTCGGCGCATCAGCATGACGAGCACACGCACCAGCATTTCCATGAGCATGATACGGGCTGGCAGTCATTCGTGCTGCACTGCAAGGAGCCGCAGGATGCGGCGAAGATAAAAACCGCCGTGCGTGAAGTCACCCTGCATCAGCCGATACTCCGGGCCAAGGGGTTTGCCGCTGTCGATGGCAAACAGCACCGCCTGGTCGTGCAAGCCGTGCGCACCCGCGTCCAAACCTACTTCGAGCAAGAGAACTGCCATGAGCCTGCATCAAGCCTGGTTTTCATCGGCTATCATCCTCGCCGTGAGCAGGTCGTTCGCATGATGAACGAGCTTACCGGTTCGGAGTGGAAGTAGCGTAAGAACATGCACTGGACTGCGGCGCAGCCGGGTTGCCTGGACACGGAGCGGGAGTTGATCCTCATCGACCAGACTCCCGGAGAGATCGTCTTTCTCAGCGCCGCCGACACCGACCTGGCGTGCGTTGCCGCGACCTGGAGCGGCCGATTTGGGAATCGATTGCGCGTCGCGCACGCTTTACCGTTACGCCAGCCGGTGGCCTCGGACCACTATATCGGAAATGTCATCCGTCACGCGAAGCTCGTGGTGGCCCGCTTGCTGGGCGGCAAAGCCTACTTTGCACATTTCATTCAGGGACTATCCGACCTGAAAGACGAAGCGGGAGAGCGTCCGCAATTGCTTATTCTATCCGGCACTGACGCGGACGAAGAAGAACTCGCTGCGCTCAGCGATTTTCCCCCGGCGGTCTGCAATCGCATGTTCAGCTTTTTCAAACACGGTGGCCCGGACAACCTGCGGCGCGCCGGAGAATGCATCGAGCGGCTGCTTCAGGAGCGCCCCGGCGATCTGCCGGAAGCGACGCCGATGCCGGAATTCGGCATCTACAAAGTCTCCGGGGCGCCAGGAACTCCCAGCGCATGGCTCTGCTTCTATCGCGCATGGTATCAGACCGGCGACCTCGAGGTGGTGGATGCCTTGTGCGCCGCGCTGGAGAATCGAGGATTTCAGGTCTGCTGTTTCTACTCGCTTTCGCTGCGCAATCCCGCAGCCCAGGCTGAGCTGTTAAGGCTCGCGCACCAATCGCCGCCGCATGTTGTTGTGACCATGCAGAGCTTTTCCATCTGCTTGAACGATGGCGATCGCCTTTCGTTTCTCGAAGAACTGGGGTGCCCGGTCCTGCAAGTGCCGGTGGCCCTTGGCGGCCGGGAAGCATGGGAGAGCAACCTTGGAGGTCTGCCTCCCGCCGAAATCGCGATGAATGTCGCCCTGCCCGAGATCGACGGACGCCTTCTCGGCACGGTGGCGGGTTTCAAGGAAAACGGCGACCTCATCCCGGAAATGCAGTTTAAGGTGAGACGGCTCGTCCCCGATCTGTCGCAGATCGCCTATGTCGCGGAGTGGGCTCGGAGTTGGGCCAGTTTGCGTGAGCTTCCGAATGGCGACAAGAGGATCGCGGTGATTCTTTCCAACTACCCGAACCGCGACGGGCGGATTGGCAATGGGGTCGGGCTCGACACGCCCGCCAGCACGGTGAACCTGCTGCGCACCCTCCGAGCGGAGGGATACTTGGTGGACCCTGTTCCCGACAACGGCGAAGCGTTGATGCAATGGTTGCAGAGTGGGATCACCAATGATCCGGAACACTCTTACGGCAAGCCGTGCCGCCAGGCATTGGATCGCGCGCGGCTTGAAGCCTTCCTGGAGACATTGCCAACCAGGCGCAGGGAGGAAATGGACAGGAATTGGAAGCTGACTTTCCTCAATGATCTTCCCGTCGCGGGAATACAGTTGGGCAACGTCTTTGTCGGCATCCAACCACCTCGCGGCTTTTCGCTCCAGCCGCAGGCCATCTATCACAGTCCCACCTTGCCACCACCGCCTGAGTATCTCGCGTTCTATCTTTGGATTCGGGAAGTATTCGGCGCGCATGCCGTTGTCCATCTTGGCAAACACGGAAACCTCGAATGGCTCCCGGGCCGAAGCGTGGCGCTCGGCGAAGATGATTACCCGCGACTATGTCTTGGCCCATTGCCTCACCTCTATCCGTTCATCGTCAACAATCCCGGGGAAGGCACGCAGGCCAAACGTCGCGCGTCTGCCGCGATCATCGATCATCTCACGCCGCCTCTCGGGAGAGCCGGTCTTTACGACGATCTCGAAAAGGTGGAGCGCCTGCTCGAGGAGCACGCCCACTGCGTGACGCTCTATCCCAGCCGTGCCGCGGACCTCGAGCGCCAGATTGAGGAGTTGCTCGCGCTTGCCTCGTGGAGCAAGGATTTGCCTGGCAGCGCGAAACCCATCGAGGCCGTCGGAAATTTTCTTTGTGAAATCAAGGAGAGCCAAATTCGATCGGCGCTCCATGTCTTGGGCGAAAGGCCGGCCGGGGAAAAGGAGATCGACTTTCTTCTAAGTTTGCTGCGGGTGCCGGGTGGGGATCGTCCGGGCCTGATGGAGGCGCTGCAAAGGGAGCCCGTTGATTTGCAAAACCTGACGCCATCTATGCGCGATGAGTTGGACCGCAAAGCGCGGGCGTGGATCGCCGATGCGTTGCGGCGCGCGCAAGCTTCGGGAGAAAGCGCTGACCTGCAGCGGTTGCGCGAATTGGTGCGCCATCAACTTTCGCCGCGGCTTGCGCGATGCGGCGACGAGCTTCGCAATCTTATCAACGGTCTCGATGGAAAGTTTGTGCCGCCTGGCCCCGCGGGCGCGCCTACTCGCGGCAGGCTCGACGTGCTGCCCACCGGGCGAAACTTTTTCGGCATCGATCCCCGCGTGATCCCCACGCCGACTTCCTGGCGGTGCGGCAAAGCGATGGCCGACCTGATGCTGGAGCGTTACCGGCTGGAGCGTGGCGAGTATCCGCGCAAGCTGGCGCTCGTTGTCTGGGGAACTTCCAACATGCGCACGGGCGGCGATGATATCGCGCAAGCTCTATGGTTGTGGGGCTGCGAGCCGGTGTGGGAGGAATCCTCAGGACGCGTGGTGGATTTTCGCATTCTGCCATTGAGCTTGCTGGGACGACCGCGGGTGGATGTCCTGATGCGGGTTTCGGGCTTGTTTCGCGATGCATTCGGAGACACCATGCGACTGCTCGCGACGGTGCCAAAGCGGCTGGCGCAACAGGACGAACCGCCGGAGCTGAATCCGATCCGCGAATCGTGGCTGCGCGACCGTGAATCGCTTGTTCAGCAAGGCACAAACGAATGCGATGCCGCCCGGCGCGCGACCCTCCGCGTGTTCAGCTCCGAGCCCGGGTCATATGGGACAGGCCTCCTCCCGCTCATCGATTGCGGAAACTGGAGCTCGAAAAGCGATTTGACCGATGTCTTTTGCAAGTGGGGCGGATATGCGTTCGACAGCGATGGCACCGCGAGCGAGTCCAGCGGCTTGTTCCGCAGCCGGCTCGCCGAAATCGAAGTCGTCCACCAAAATCAAGACAATCGCGAACACGACATCCTCGATTCCGACGACTATTTTCAATTTCAGGGCGGGCTCCAGGCGAGCATCGAGCAACTTCGCGGCAGCGCTCCTGTCAATTACCACGGCGACTCCAGTCGCCCCGATCAGCTGCGCGTTCGCACGCTGAACGAAGAATTGATCCGCGTGATCCGCAGCCGCGTTTTGAATCCGCGCTGGATCGAAGCCATGCGCCAGCACGGTTACAAGGGCGCATTCGAGATGGCTGCGACGGTCGATTACGTCTTCGGATACGATGTGACCACGAATCTTGTCGGGGATCATCACTACGAAGAAATCGCGCAGGCGCTCTTGCTTTCTCCCAAGCAGAAGGAATTTTTCCAGCGACACAACCCCGTGGCGCTGCAAGAGGCCACTGAACGCTTGCTGGAAGCGGCGGAACGCGGATTGTGGGAGCATCCCAGCGAGGCCACCCTCTCCGCGCTGGAAGAAAACTTGCTCGCGCTGCAAGGACAACTCGAATGATTCAATTTCCTTTCACTGCGATCGTTGGCATGGAGCAAGCCAAGAAATCGCTCATCTATCACGCCATTGATCGGCGCATCGGTGGCGCTCTCTTTCTCGGACACCGCGGCTGCGCCAAGAGCACACTGGTCCGCGCCTTCGCGGAAATCCTGCAGTCCACCGCGGATGGCAACCTCCCATTCGTGGAAGTCCCGCTTGGCACGACCGAGGATCGCTTGCTCGGATCCGTGAACGCCGAGACGCTCGTGGAGCAAAGCAAATGGCAGGGCCGGCCCGGTTTGATCGAAGATGCGAATGGCGGCGTGCTCTACATCGACGAAATCAATTTGCTGCCAGATCACCTGGCCGATTTCATCCTCGATTCGGCGGCCTCCGGGCGATATCGCATGGAACGGGATGGTATCACTCGGATCGTCGAGAGCCGATATATTCTGGTCGGAACGATGAATCCGGAGGAAGGCGACTTGCGCCCGCAGCTTTCCGATCGTTTCGCCCACGGCGTGCGAGTGCAGGATGATTTTACGCCCGCGCAACGCATGGAGATTGTTCAGCGACGCATTCAATTTGATGATGATCCCCAAAACTTCGTCGCGGCCTGCGCAGCCTCCACATCGGATCTGAAGACCCGCGTATTGCTCGCGCGCGAGCGGCTCAAAGACGTGCACATTTCGCACGAGCACCGCCTGGCGGTGGCCGCGGAAGGAAAATCGCTGAAGCTGGAAGGCATTCGCGCGGAGCTCGCCGTGGTGCGCACCGCGCGTTGTGCGGCAGCCTGGGCGAACCGAACGTCGGTGGAAGATGGTGACCTCGAAGAGGCTTGGGATCTTTGCCTCGGCCATCGAGAGCCCGACCGGCCGAATTCCCGAATGCCCTCCTCCACGCCACCCGCCACGCAGCCCGGCAAGTCCCCAGGCGCAGCGTTCCCGCCCACATCGCCGGCGCCGCTGGAGTCGCGTCCGGATCCGGGAAAGCTCTCACCTCCTCAAATGATATCGTCCAGAAGCCTTCAAGAATGGTGGCAACGGCCATCTTCCCGACAACTGGCCCTGAGCGTTCGGTCCGCGTGCGGTGGCTTTTCGGAAGAACCAAGGGGGCCAATCGCCTGGCTCGAATCGGTGGTCTTTTCTTCCAGGAGGGGATGGCTGCCGGGCGGAGCCGCCCTGCATCTGCGGCATAGGCTGCCTTCCGCGAAAAGAAATCTCTGGTGCTTCCTCGATGCCAGCCGGTCCACCGGCATGAGCCGGTTCCTCGGCTCGGTGCGCGATGCGATGGCGGGTCTTGCGCGGTCCGCGGGTTCCGCGCGATTTCATTTGCTAATTCTCGAAGGAGGAAGAATCCGATGGAGCGCCCGAAACTCAACGGCCCGCCGTTTTGAGAGCGCTTTGCTTAGCCTAACGGAAGCCAGCGGAAAGAGCTTCATCATTGAGGCGCTGCAAACCTTGCCAAGGGCGATGCTGAGGAAGCGAAGCAAGCCCGGTGACCGGCTGGTGATTGCGTCCGACGGTTTGGCGAGCCCTTCTCCCGGGGAAACGCCCACAGAGACTCTCCACCGGCTCCGTCAGGCACTGGCCCGGATCGTCCGCACTCAGGATTCGACTGCGTGGATTCACCCTCCTCCCAAGCGAGGCTTGGCGAGATGGCTGCCCGCCCTTTGCCGCCATCTGAAAGTTCGGCGGCTGGAACTTAGTTAGGGCGCTTTAAGCGAATGTGCTAAGCGTTTTCGCCATAGATTCCCGGGTCTTATGTCAAAACGACCAGATTCAGGCCCGCCAGCCGCGAGCGGTTGCAACGCTCGCGCATCGGTATTGGCGAAAATCGCCGCATTCGCCCGCGCCGTTCAGGCAGGTGAGAGCCGGGTTAACTCGACGGAATGGGACAGGTCAGGATTCTGGTTGTCCCGCTCTCACTGCGTCTCGGTATTCGACGACCCTTCCCAGGCGGACGAGCTGCATTCCGCCGAGACCGCCGCGTGCGTTCTCGACGCGGATCTGTGGGATGCCTGCGATCGCCAACGCCTGCACGCGCGATCTCTTCGTCCCGCGCTCACTGATGTAACTTTTCCGCTGGCCGCTTCGGACCCATTTCACAGAGTAATAGATGTGCCGTCCCGCGTCGTTGCGAACGACAAGTCTTGTCCTGTAAGGGTTGACGGCTTGCGCCCGCCGCACCTCCTTACCCGTGCTCGCGTCGCGCCAGCGCTTTAACCGAAGTTTATCCGCCTCACTTTGGCTCACCCTTGGCAAGCCCCCTTGCTGGTCAGCAGCCGGGTCGGCATTGCCGCTCGTGGAAAGCCCGGCGAACGCGATCGCCGCAAGCAGCGACGAGACGCCGGACCGGATTCGCGACGCCGTCGTACCATTCGTTCCGTCAACTATCTTCATATTTTGGATTTTTTTCTTGATGTTCTATTTGCTTCTTCACCCGCCGCTTCGGAGTGAAAGTCTTGGTAACGCCCAACGCGAATCCTCGCGGGTATCGGGCGCGCCGTGGCACGATAGAGGCAAAGAATCGTGGAGAGGACGGCGGCGGCATGTTTTGCGTCGCACCGGGGAAGATGGAAGTGGGGCTTGGCATCAAAAGAGTCCCAGGCGCAAGAGTTGAAGTGCGCGGTTGATGCAAGATCGTCGCGTAGCAGTGCTCGTGGCCTCGATGATGACCTATGCTCCATACCCTCGCCCTCTCGCGTTAAAACAAACCCTCCCTAATGAGCGTTTACGCACAATTCGTTTTGGCTTGCAGAAAATGTTTCCAATTTCTCTCGCCCGACGCGCCCCGGCGGCTCGATCTTGTGCCATGGTGCCAAAGCCTCCTCAGACAATGACGATGGCCGCACCCGCTCCCGCACAGCCTTGGCGACCCCTATTCAAGAGCGGGCAGGTGCGGCAAGATTTGCCAACGAGCATCGGCTTCACCCCTCGGCCTATCCCCGAAGTTTCTTTGACCGCGCTGCCGCGTTTGGCGAGAATGGAGAATTCTGTTATGAGAACTATCATCGACGTCCAGCGTTCCCAAAGATGAACAAGCTAATTCTCTTGGTATTGTTCGTAGTTTTTTCGACCTCTCGAGGATCTGCGTGGACGGACGGCGAACTCCTCATTTGGATAAGCGATAACAAGGGGTATCGGGCCTTGAACGAACTCGGCAAGAGATTCGCAGAAGAGGTCGGCGTTTCGGTCAAAGTGGAAACGCAGGGCGAGATCACGAATAAATTCCAAGCAGCAGCTCAGAGCGGCAAAGGCCCTGACATCGTCCTCTGGGCCAATGACCGAATCGGAGAATGGGCCGATGCGGGTTTGCTCAGGCCGCTGAAAATCAGCGAGGACTTCAAGGCGGGCTTCGTTCCCATGGCATGGGAGGCAGTGACGCACAAGAAGCGGGTTTGGGGATACCCTCTCGCCCTGGAGTGTGTCTCGTTAATCTGGAATAAAAAACTCGTCACAGAAAAACCCCCCACGCAGCTCTCGGAATTTCCGGCATTCGCCGAAGAGCTCAAGGCAAAGAAACCCACGCTCATCGCGATCATGTGGGACTATAAATCCCCCTACTTCAGCTTCCCGTTCCTTGCCAGTGCCGGGGCCTATTCCTTTAAGAGAACTGAGGAGGGCTATGATGTCAGGAAGGTCGGCGTCGACAATGCCGGCGCGATCGAGGGACTGAAGGCGATCCTGGATCTCCTCAACACGGGCGTCCTCCCCAAGGGCTCAACCCAAAGCGTGATGGAACAGAAAATGATCAGCGGTGAACTCGCGACAATGGTGAACGGACCGTGGGCTTGGGCTGATCTTCGCAAAAGCGGCATCGATTTTGAACTCGCGCCGGTTCCGGGTGTTGGAGGCAATCCAGGCAAGCCTTTCGTCGGCGTCTTAACCGCGCTCATCAACCGCTCAAGTCCCAATGCCGACCTCGCAAAGCTGTTCCTTGAAAAATACGTCTGCAGCGCGGAGGGCCTGAAGTCCATCGATGCCGACGCGCCGCTAGGTGTTCCTGCGCTGAAAGCTCTTGCCGACCAGATGAGTGCCAAGGATCCCTTAGTCAGGGGAACGTATGAAAACGTCCTCAACGGCGTCGTGATGCCCAATATTCCCCAGATGGGCAGGTTCTGGAGCTCGATGAAAGCGGCGCTCGAGATTGCCACCAGTGGCAGAGCTTCTCCCGAGGCTGCCTTAAGGGACGCTAGGAAGAACATGAAAAGATAGCCCTGAGACGAGCAGGCCGATTCGCCAGGATGCACCTGCCGTGGGAGAGGCGGTTGTGCCAACCGCCTGTCGTCCAAGCCCTTTTATACACGGACTAAGTTCGGAATTGGCGTTCCTTCTCAACGCCCGCGATGCCTCTGGGTAGTTTGATTCGGTTTCACATTTGGGAGCGGAACAGGCCCGCAGTGCGGCCGATCATTCTCTCGGCAAGCGGACGCTGCAGCCAATCGGCGAGGGTGATTTCACGAGACTGATTCCTGTCAGCATCGAATATGCGGTTGTGCTGAGCGGCGAAGTCCCTGTCCAGCACATTCAGGTTTGCTTCCTCGTTGAGACGCAGCGAGCGGTTGTCAAAGTTTGCCGAGCCCACGGTGACCCAGCAATCATCCACAATCATGTATTTGCAATGGAAACGCGCCGGCTGGAACTCGTAGAAGCGCGCACCCGCTTCGAGCAATGGCTTCCATCGCGAACGCCCGACCGTTCGAACCACTCGCAGGTCGATGTTTGGCCCGGGCGTGATGATCTCGAGTTTCACGCCGCGCCTGCAAGCCTCGACGAGCGTCTGAATGGAGAGATCATCGGGAATGAAGTAGGAGTTTGCGATGCGTACCGTGCGACGCGCGGCCGCGATGGAAAGAAGGAACATCACACGCGCGCTATCCGCACCTTCGCTCGCCGAGCTCTTAAACACCTGGCAAAGCGTGTCGCCGGTTGGCGCCAGCTCTGGAAAGTAATCATCGCCATGAAGCACCACCGCACGGGTTTGCATCCAGTTATCCATGAAGGCCTGTTGAATCTGCGCGACGACGGGTCCCTCCACGCGGTAATGGGAATCGCGCCACTGGTGCACCGAGTTACCGTTGCCCTCCCAGTCATCGCCGATTCCGACGCCGCCGATGAAACCAACGCGTCCGTCAATGATCAGCAGCTTTCTGTGCGTGCGGTAGTTGAAGCGGCTGAGATGCAGAAAGCGAAAGATTTCCACCTCAACGCCGGAGCGCTTGAGCAGCCGCATCGCTTCACCATGCAAGCAATCGCATCCGAAAGCATCCTGCAAAAAGTGCACCTTCGCTCCGGCGCTCGCTCGCTCTGCCAGCGCCTCAGCGAACTGATCCACAACTCGCCCTTTGTGAAAAATGAAGTTCTCGAATGAGATCGAATGCTTGGCCGCCTGGATCGCGGCAAGCATGGCAGGGAAAATCTCTGCACCGTTCTGGAGCGCGTTAACTGAGTTACCTTCCAATAACGGGGGTCCGAGGAGCTGGCTCATCGTGCGACGGAAGGGCGGATCCTCCGGACCGTACTCGAGGGAAATCAAGCGATCGATTCGCTTCTCTACCTCGAGAAAGTTGCGCGTAAAAACCACGGCGCCCGCGGCCGAGCCGAGAGCAGTCCAAACGAAAGGCCAGGGCGATCTTCTTCGGTGCGGACGGGTCTTCATGAGTTTTCATCCGCGTCGCAAAAGAATCTGCCTCGCGCATGTCCGCTGCACAGTCCGAGCGCGCCTCGGCGAATGCGTCGATGCGAGTCGGAACCGAAACGAGCGAGATGACGCATCATTTGTCTTCAATCCCCTGCCTTTTGATGCTCGGAAGCTAGGCGCGAACCCGTTTTCCGTCGATTTGTTTTCCCGGGATTGCGGCGATATCGCTTCCACCGTTCGAGCTCCTGCCGTCGTCAAGGCGAGCGTTCTGCCTTGAAAGATTCGTCTCACCACGGTGTCACTTCATTGTTTTCAGCGGTGGCGAGCGATCGCCGCTTAAGGTTCAGGTCTGACGTGCCGTTCGCCGATTACCAACTTGTGATTCGCTAAAGCGATTCCCACCTCGAATCGTCGCTCCCCATGTTACTTCTCAAGAGCGATGTCAGGATGCAGCCGGCATCTTGTCGAGCGACGAAGTGATCAAGAGAGACAGCGTTCAAGCGCTGCTTTGACAAAACCATGGACATACTGCGCATCATTCTCGCCATCATCCTGCCCCCGGTTGGCGTTTTCCTGCAAGTGGGGTTCGGGTTGCAATTCTGGGTCAACATCCTCCTGACTCTTCTCGGTTACCTGCCCGGCATCATTCATGCCTTGTACATCATCATAAAGGTGAAGTAAGCGATCGACCTGGCGTCGAGACGTTGCACCTGGCGGGCGCGGTCCAAGACTCCGTTGCAAGGCCCTCGCGCCACGCTGACGGCTGGAAAGGGGTGGGACCCTTTCTGCCACAAAGGTTGCGCCAGTTTGCCGGCGATGCTGCCAAGCTTGCCCTGAGCGCCACGGCTTGCCGGAGATGGGGACCCGCAACCCCATCAAGTCCGCGCTGGTCTCCTTGCGATCTTCCGAAATTGACGGCGCGGTGGCATCCGCGCGGTTCTCCTAAATGTCACCGCAATTTTCGGTTATCCTGGCGGTTTCTTAGCGTCGATGGCTTGCTCGATTCGACCGAGCACCGCAAGCACGATCCAGGTAAGAATCACGCTCAAGAACGCCAGTCCGATCCGTCCCAACCCGACGGCGACACCGACGGCCGCGGTCATCCAGATGCCCGCGGCCGTGGTCAGGCCCTCGATCTCGCGCTGTTCGCGCAGCTTGAGAATCGCCCCCGCTCCGATGAAACCAATGCCAGCCGCGAGACCCTGGATTACACGTGACAAATCACTCATCGACATTCCAGATGCCGCGCCCCCAAGGACGAAAAGCGCGCTGCCCATCGCCGTAAGCATATGCGTGCGCAAACCTGCCGGCTTGCCCGTTTTCTCCCGCTGAATGCCGATAACCGCCCCAAGAAGCATCGCCGCGAGCAGGCGAATCATCACTCGTTCAAATTGACTCCAGTCGGGGACCCCTCCCACGAGTTCTTCGCGAAGCGCGTTCATCGGCCGGCGACGGCGACGGCCGCGCGTCGCAGCACAAGCGCCAGCGCGGGGCCAGGCATACCGAGGCGTGCAGCGATGAGCGACCGGACAAGGTCCAGCCGATCTTGCGCTTTATTCGGTTGTGAACGTGGCATCGCGGGAGATTTCATGCGGATGGATTCTCGTCCGACGTCCAAGCTCGCTCAGGGCGGAGGTACTGTTGTGCCCTCCAGCGCGGGCGCCTGATGTCCGACGTAGCCAAGGCGGCCATGGTCGACGGACAATTGCTGTTGACGTTTCTTTTCTTCACGCCATTCGGGGGACCCTCTGGTAAATCCCGACGGACCGCTGGGGCATCCGGCCACCATCAAAGAGACTATGCCTGCGAGTCCGGTGCGAAAGCTCATGAAGTACCATACAACACGTGTGCCTCGCCGCACAAAGCAAAAGCCCACCGCGACAGGCCAGGGCAGGCTTGATTGAAATTTCGTCTTGCTTGCTCGGCCGCTGGCGACTCCTTCGCGATGCGGACGCGGCCATTTCCGGATTCAGCGAACTTCACGGGCTGCTCCACGCCCCGAAATTAACCAGGCCGTCGAACGTTGCTCCACGCCCTTTGGCAGAGAGCCCGCCAGGCGAGCTCTCCTTTCGACGTCTCGACGACGGCCGCCGCGCCTACCCCGGCATGTTTCCAGGTGTTGCTCGACGAGCCGCTTGCAGCACCGAGTATGATTTGCAATGCCGCATGAACAACTGCTCGCGCTCGCGCTACTGGCGTTCGTCGGTTCCTTCACGCCGGGGCCGAACAACATGATAGCGGCTGTGACCGGCGTGAATCATGGCTTTCGCGCCTCGCTGCCGCATGTGCTGGGCGTGCCATTCGGATTCTCGAGCATGCTGATTGCCGGCGGCGCCGGCGTCTCGGCTCTTTTGCTTGCCTATCCGTTGATCGCAACCTTGATCAAGTGGGCCGGCATTGCCTACCTGCTTTTCATTGCGTGGCAGCTGGCACGGCCGCACCCGGATGCGGCAGGCAAGGACTTGAATCTGACCGGATTCAAGCCGCTTTCGTTCTGGCAGTCGGCCGCCTTTCAATACGCCAATCCGAAAGCATGGATGCTTGCTGCGGCGACCGCGGGATCGTTCATGGCAAGCAATGCGACCATCGCCGGTATCGCGATTATTGTGACTGTATTTTCGCTCGCCGCCATCGGCAGTCTGGTCACTTGGGCCTGGGCCGGCGCCGCACTCCGAAACTGGCTTGGCGTCGGCTCGCGAATGCGAACCTTCAACGTTGCGATGGGCGTGCTTCTCGCCGCCACCGCATTGTGGCTGGCGATGCTGTGAAGGTCATGGGCTGGCTTCTCCGGTAAGCGGCGATCGATATTCGTCAGGTGGCTGCTCTTCAGTTTTCATCTTCTCGCCAGCGCCATCAACTGATGAACGCGCGAACACCCGGCGAACTTCAAACGCCTCCCCAGTGAGAAATTTGAAGAATGATGACCTCCGAGCCGGGCACGATTCGGGCTTCGAAATCGCAGCGCTTGCTTCCTACGCTTTCCGGTCGGCGGCAAACCGACCGGTATTCCGCGCGTGACCGGTTCAGGGGGAACGAACTTATCGCGCTCAATGGCCTGGTGGTGGGCGGTCCCGTAGGAAGTCTCCGAACTGGGCTTCGCAATGCACCGTGAGAGAATGCTCCTCTTACGCGCGAGGTTGACGTTGTCATCGGCGCGGCCAACCTCTGGCCTGCGCGAGGAAATTTGTCGCGGGCATCGCGCTTCGCGTCGATGGTGGTTCCCGTCTCAAACCGCTTAGTGCCTTGCCATGAGTGACCAAGTTCTTTCAGTATCTGGTGCGCCGGTCACTCAGGATCAAGTTGATCAACTGGTGGCTCAAGCCTGTCCTGCCAAAGAGCATCAGGCCAAGCGCATCCTGCTCATCGTTCCGGATGCAACGCGCTCCGCCCCGATTGACCTTTTTTTCAAAGCACTGCATCAGCAGATCAGCTCTGCGGCCCAGGCGTTCGACGTGATGGTCGCACTCGGCACGCATCAGCCGATGAGCGAGCAAGCGATTTGTGAACGGCTCGGAATCTCGCTTCAAGGAACGCGGTGGGCGTTATCGCGGCGTCCAGTTGATAAATCACGAGTGGGATAACCCGCAAGCGCTGGCTTTCATCGGAACCATTCCGTCGGGCGAAATCAGCGAGCTCTCGGGCGGCTTGTTTGCCATGGACGTCGAGGTGCGGGTGAACCGCCGATTGTTTGACTACGACCAAATCATCATCGTCGGACCGGTGTTTCCACACGAGGTCGTCGGCTTTTCCGGCGGAAACAAGTATCTGTTTCCCGGCGTTTCCGGTCCCGAAGTGCTCAACTTTTTCCATTGGCTGGGAGCGGTGGTGACCAACCCGATGATCATTGGCAACAAATGGACGCCGGTGCGAAAGGTCGTTGATCGCGCGGGCTCGATGATCACCGTGCCCAAGCTCTGTTTTTGCCTCGTCGTAAAGGGGACTGAGCTTGCCGGCGCTTTTGTCGGTAGTCCGGAAGGGGCGTGGACGGAAGCCTCCGAGCTCTCTCGCCAACTTCACATTACCTACAAGGAAAAACCTTTTCACACGATTCTCTCGTGCGCGCCAGGAATGTATGACGAACTGTGGGTTGGCGGGAAGTGTATGTATAAACTCGAGCCGGTTCTTGCTGACGGCGGCGAACTCATAATCTATGCCCCCCACATTCACGAGGTGTCGACAACGCATGGGCGCGTGATCGAAGAGATCGGCTACCACTGCCGCGATTACTTTCTCAAACAATGGGACAAGTATAAGAATTATGCGTGGGGCACACTGGCCCATTCCACTCACGTGCGCGGCGTTGGCACTTACGAAAACGGCGTCGAGAAATGCCGGGCGCAGGTGACACTAGCGACGGGTATTTCGCGCGAGAAGTGTGCGCAGATCAATCTCGGATACTGCGACCCGGACTCGATTAACCTGGGAGACTACGCCGATCGCGAAGACGAAGGCATCCTTCTCGTGCCAAAGGCGGGCGAGATGCTTTTTCAATTGCGCGAGCCAGCTCCGTGGGCACGTGGCGGAGTATGACAGCCCGTCTCGGGCGCCAGGTGGCGTCGATATTTGCCACCGGCTCCCTTCTTCCTGCGCGCAGCGCTCTCCACATCGGCAGGCGAATGGGCCCGGAAACGGGGTAGCCGGAAGAACTGAGATTGCACACGTTTTCGCCGAACTGTGGCGCTTCCCGCTGTCAAATCTTCAGTGTGGCTCGCGAAAGCAAGAAATGGCGAGCGTGACCTTTCCCTACTATGTTCGGCGCGGTTCTCTGCGTTCGTGGAAGTTCCGCCATCGAATGACAGAACCCCTGCTTGGATAGTGGCGGCAACCAATGGTATGATGGCAGTTCACTTCCTGCTGCCCGAAATATTGATAAAGAGACAAGCGACAGTTCCACGAGGACTGCCGCAATTCCCGAAACGCTCCTAACTCCCAAGTCGATTGTTCCCATGAAATTCGGCCTCGATCTGCCGCCGCAACAGCGGGTATTTGGCGGTTTCTTCGTTTATTCGTTCTGCATGGGCAGCCTGCCGCCACGACTGCCCGACCTGCAACGGATGATGCAGATTGGAGAGGGAGCGCTCGGCTTCGGCCTCATCGGCGCCGCCGCGGGGACGCTGGTGTCGCTAAGCTTCTTCGGGCCGATCCTCGAGCGCATCGGCTATCGCCGCTCGATTCTGACGATGATCCCGCTCCTGGCGGTGCTCTATGCGATCGCGAGCTTTGCCCGCGGGCCGCTCTCGTTTTTCCTGCTGCTGTTTCCGGTGGGGATCGTCATCGGCGGCATCGAGATCATTTTGAACCTCGAGGCCGACCGCACCGAGCACATGCTCGGCTATCGCATCATGAACCGGGCGCATGCGTTCTGGAGTTTTGGCTTTTTCTCGGCGGGCATCATTTCAGCGCTGGTCGCGCAAGCGGGACTCTCGGCGCAGATCCACCTGTTCCTCATGGTGCCGCTGGTGATCGTGGGCGTGGCGCTGATCCTCGGGCGCTTTGACCCGGCGCCACACCGCGCCGGCGCCTCGGACGAGGAGCCGGCGCATTTGGCCGTGCCGACAATGGCGATCATGGTGCTCGTCGCGGTGACCCTGAGCGCGATGATCATGGAGGGCGCGGGGATTGACTGGGCTGCGATCTATATGCGCGACGTGTTCGCGGTGTCTCCATTCCTCTCGGGCTTTGCGGTGGCGCTCGGCGCTGGGGCACAGGCGGTGACGCGGTTCTTTGCCGATCCGTTTGTCGAGCGCTATTCGCCGACCGCGGTGTCACGGGTGCTGCTCGGCGTGCTCGGGGTGGGCGTGGTGCTGGTATTCTTCGCCTCCCGTGACTGGCTGGCGCTTGCCGGCTTTGCGCTGATGGGGGTGGGCACCTCGGTGATCTTCCCTCTGGCAATGTCCGCGGCGGCGCAACTCACCGACCGGCCGGCGCCGACCAACGTCGCATCGCTGGCACAGATCTCATTCGTCGCATTCCTGCTGGGACCGCCGCTGCTCGGTTTCGTCGCGGAGCATTTCGGCATTCGCTGGTCGTTCGGCATCGGGCTGCCGCTGGTCATCCTGAGCATCGCCTGCGCCGGGGCGCTCGGAACGAAACCGTTGAAGCACGAGGTTGAGTAGGTGGGCGCTCGCGAGGGGCCAGAGGGCGCGGCTGAGCATTGCGGACGTTCGCTCCAGACATCATCTTGAACCCGGCGAAGTGCCGCTAACTGCAGAGGCGTATCCCACAGGGGTCATAGGGCGACTTTTGGGTTCCCGACGACCAAGATCTCACGCGGGTTGAAGAACCGGACACACGACTACACGGGGCACGTCGCGCGCGAAGCAATGAGCATCAACTGAGCTGGGAAGGCTCAAGCGGGTCAGGGCTTTTTTCTCGTCGTTCCGGGCGAGAGAGGAGGTATTTTTGCTCGACAGTCGAGCAAAGAGCCAGGAGATGAGCACTGCGGTAATGCTTCCGAGGGCGACCGCCCGTTCTTCGGAGAGCTTCTTCCAGCGCGGTCAGACTGGAGTGATCCACTATTGCGGATGCAACAACGAGAGCAGCTGTGCCGGGCGCAAGTTTCCAACTGGACGGCCTCTTTGTCGGGAGCGTGCAGATCAGAGCTGTCGCCGTGAGAGCAACTGGCAGAGTCAAATCGGTCGCCCCGAAAATAAGTATGGAAACGATTCCTACAGTACACCCCATGAGCGTGTGAGTGATCCGAATCAGGAATGCCGGGCGCGCCACTTCAACGCTTGGGTTTGACACGACAATGAATGAAATGATCGCCCAAACAGGATTTCTATCTCCCAGATATCGCAATAGAAACCAGAGGAAAGTCGTTCCAAGGCATATGTCAAAAGCATACCGAAATCGGCCCAAGTTCTTCAATTTATGGGAGCTGATGGTTGTTGGTTCTTTGGAGTTCGGGGTAGCAAGTCTTGCGCGACCTCGTCTCATTCCTCGGCCTGTTGAGGGCACACCAAAGATGCCGAAGGGAAAAGGGGATCTTCCGGATTTTTCAACGTTCCTCGTCCGCGCATGGTAGCAGAGCTACCCGAATAGGGCGGTCAGGCATGAGTTCCGTGCCCCGCACGAATCGCCCGCTCTTCAAGCCGTCGTCGATAATCTCTCTGCGCCTTGGCGTTCTGCACCGCGCTTACCGCTCTCCAATAGGCCTCCTCCGGTGTCTTCGGAGGCCCGCCGGAACAGAAATTAACGATTACTGGCACCCCAGCCGAGTAGTGCGGTTCGTATTCTTCGGGAGGCCTCCGGGGGACGTGCTCGGTAGGAAACTTGCTCACAATTCATCCTCCGAAAAGGGCAACGTTGGCGCCGTGAAGATTCCTCTCATGCGGTGGCTCGAAGGATCTACCTCTTTGTGCTGCTAGTAAAAAGAGAAGAACTTTACGAGCGACCGGGTGTTCTATCTGTGAAGAGGCGCACGGGTTGATCTTCAGGAGGAATTGTCGCATGTCTATGCAGCTTAGTAAATCGAGCAACCAAGCACCCTGCGCCAGTTGGGCCCGAACTTTTAAGGAATGTCCAGCCGGCTGGCGTGGCGATGATCGTTCTGCTTTCTCGTTGAGGCGCTGGCGAAACAAATACCGCAGCGATCCCCATAGGCAGCCACCTGCTGCGAAATTGAGGCTGAATATCCATCGTCGCCATTCGTTTTAGGAATTAGGCAAAACATGAAAACCACCAGACCCTTCCTCAGTGCGATTTCAGGTGAAGGAACAGGTTGGAAGCTTTCCTTGATCGTGCTGCTTGGTGGGTTCGTGGCGTGTGCTCTCCGAGCGCAGGCTCCTCCGCCAGAGCCGACGCAGGCCGCCGCAGAGAGCGTTCCCCAGAAGCTCGGGCCAGAAGCGCTCAATGAGCTTCTCGCCCCCATTGCGCTTTACCCGGATGCGCTTATCGCATTGATTTTGCCCGCTTCGACCGTGCCGGCCGATCTGGTGATGGCGGCGCGCTACATCGCTGCAAACGGCGATTCAGCGCAGGCCGCAAATCAGCCTTGGGACGAAAGTGTCAAGTCACTCATCCATTATCCTGACATCATAAAATGGCTGGATCAAAACCTTGAATGGACGACGCAGGTCGGCGAGGTCTTTCTCGACCAACCGGCTGATGTGATGAATTCCATTCAGCAACTCCGAGCGCAGGCAATAGCCGCCGGTAACCTCGTCGACACTCCGCAGCAAAAGATCGTCAAAGAGGAAACGCGCGTCCGTATAGTGCCTGCCGAATCCGAAGTAATTTATGTGCCGCAATACGATCCCGAAGTCGTCTATGTTCAGCCGTACGCGCCGGATTTTGGACCGGTGCTGACCTTTGGAATCGGGTTTGCGGTTGGCTCATGGCTCAACTACGACTGCGATTGGGAACGGCGCACCGTGTGCGTGGGCGACTGGCGTCCGGGATGGAAGCATGACCGAAATCGGGACCGCTGGGACCGCGACCGAAATCGGGACCGCTGGGACCGCGGCCAGAACATCAATACCGCCAATGTCGTCAACATTAACAACAATACCGCACGCGTATGGCAGCCGAGCGTGCGCATCCAGCGCCAGCACGCGCAACGTCAGCGCTCCCACAGGGCAAATGCCTCCAATGAATACGCCCGCGCAGAAAGGCGCGCGGGCGGGGTTGCGAGCCGGCGTTTCGGAGCGGTTGTCAAACCCTCGCGGCCTCAATTTAGCGGCGGTCCCGGCGACGGGAATCGGCAAGCCCGGCGCGGCGAAAATCCCCAATTGTCGGCCCCCGCTCTCGCTGCGCGAGGCGAAATTCGGAAACCGGCCTCCAATGCGCCCGCTGTCTCTCCTCGCACGCTGCGCTGGCGGGATCAGGCAGCGCGCTCCGGCCAGGGAAATGTTGCCCGCGAATGGAAAGAAAAAGGACAAAGCCATGGCGGCTATCAATCGCGCGGGATGGTCAGACAAGACCCTGAAACTCCCTTCATCAAGCAGCCAGCTGCGCAATCCAATCGAGGTCCGGCACGGAAATCGCGGTCGGACTCTTCGTCCGTGAAGGCAGGCCCTCCTTCGTCTGTTAACGTGGATCAGCCTCCATCAGAGTGGTCCACGCCGCCGTCTTCCAAACCAAACGATTCCCGGCAGCAGTTCATGGCCAAGGAGTTTGATCCCTCTGGTGCTCCGAGCCCGTCCTATTCTAAAGCAAAGAAGTCTTCGCAGGCTGCCCGGGCTGGACGTTCGCAGCGTTCCGCAGCATCCTATTCCAAGCCAAACCGGCCCTCCCAGGCTGCCCGGGTCGAAAGGTCTAGGGGAGGGTCCCAGCGTTCTGCAGCATCCTATTCCAGGCCGAACAGGCCCTCGCAGGCTGCCCGGGTCGAAAGGTCTAAGGGAGGCTCCCAGCGTTCTGCAGCATCCTATTCCAGGCCGAACAAGCCCTCGCAGGGTGCCCGGGTCGAAAAGTCTAAGGGAGGCCCCCGGCGTTCTGCGGCGTCCTATTCCAGGCCGAACAGGCCCTCGCAGGCTGCCCGGGTCGAACGATCTCAAGGGCGTTCCCAACGTTCTGCGCCTTCCTATTCCAAGCCAAACAGACCGCAATCTGGTGGCGCCCCTGGCAAGAAGGGTGGAGGAGGACAAAAGTCAGGCAAGAAAGGGGACAAAGGCAAAGGCTGAGTCTTCTCAAGAGAAAGCTCAGTTCCAAGAGTGCGATTCGGAACGTCGAGATGCGGTTCATTCGGCTCGTTCCTTCGCCCTGCCACTGACGCTGTCGAGGTGGGATGCCGCATATACTTTTTGATACATAACCTTTTTTTGCTTACAACGAAAGTGCCAAAAGGGTTTCCGTCACCTACGGATACTGAGGTTTCCTGGTTTCGTCACTTTTGCCCAATCATCGAGCCGCCTGTATTTGCGCCTGAATGCAGTTTTTGTCACCCCCTTCTTGGTGACGAAACCTCTTTGGTGGGTTGGCATATACAAAGTGACGCGAGGCTATGTTAAATGGCACACGGAAATGGTGAAGTGCCCTGAACGGAACCGCTTTCTTGTTAGCTGAGGTATCGTCGGATACAAAGGCGGCATGGGAGCTCTATCAGGCCAAACAGCCGCTGAAATTCTAACGCATATCTCGTGTGCCTTATCCTTTGGAGCCTTTCTGGTGCGCGACATGCTTTGGCTGCGCGTTCTCGCGATCATTTCAAGTCTCGTCTGGATCGCGGCGATGGCGACCAATAACTGGATCATGGCCTCCTTCTTTTGGAATGGCGTATTTATCGCCATCAACGCCTATAACATCGGTGCTCTCCTCAACGAAAATCGTTCCGTCTCGTTTACCGATGAGGAACGCGAACTCTACGAAACGCTGTTCTCCTCGTTTCGACCCGGAGAGTTTCTAAAGATCATTCGCATCGCCAAATGGAGGAATGCCTCGCCCGGAGAGCCCCTCTTGCGGGAGGGCGGCCCCGTGGATGGCGTGGGGCTGATTATGGAAGGATCGGCTGAAGTGACGCTACTTGGCGAGTATCGCGCGAGGCTGAGCGATCTCGATCTATTTGGGGAGATGGGTTATCTCTCCGGCGAGCCCGCTACAGGAACGGTCACGGCGCAAACACCGATGCGGTACGTCTGGTGGGACAAGGAGGATCTGACCCGTTTTTTTGAAAAGCATCCCGCGCTCAAGGCCGGCTGTCACTCGGTTGTTACTGACGATCTGATGAAGAAGCTGCTTCGCAAGTCGCCCGATTCTGAGAAATCTAGTGGAATCCCGGTCAAAGCGCCCAAATCTCAGGGCCGCCAAGACTGATGGGAAACCCCGGATCTATCCCGAACGTCCAACGGACCACCGAGTCGCATAATGAGGCGTCGATGAAGTGGTTGCAACATGGGCTCTGCCTCCTTCTTCAGAACGAGCCCTCCATTCCCTTGGACAGCGTTTCATGGGCGCGCATATCGCGCAGCCGGTCCTCGATCGCTGGCGTGATCGTGCTGAGAGCATCGCTTCCGGCAGCGAACACCTTGGGAGGATTTTGCATCGCGGCAATTTTGACGAGCGCGTCACCCAGCTTCGCCGGATCGTTGGGCTGCGTGCCGTTATACTGCGACCACATGTCCTCGGCCGTGCCCTCGGGCGCGTAGTCCTCGATGACCTTGCTGACCCAGCGGACGTTGTGCGCGTCGAGCAGGTCCGTGCGGAAGAAGCCGGGTTCGACCACGGTGATCTTGATGCCGAACCTTTCCACTTCGGTTGCGACGGACAGCGAAAGGCCTTCTACGGCAAACTTCGTTGCGGCATAGGCCGCGCAGTGCTTCAACCCGACCACGCCGGCGACGGAACTGATGTTGATGATATGTCCAGAACGCTGGCGCCTCATGACGGGCAACGCCGCCTGCATCAGGTGCGCCACGCCGTAGAAGTTCGTCGCGAACTGCTGCTGAATCTCGGCGGT
This sequence comes from uncultured Verrucomicrobiae bacterium, assembly GCA_963731945.1. Classification (GTDB taxonomy): domain Bacteria; phylum Verrucomicrobiota; class Verrucomicrobiia; order Chthoniobacterales; family Terrimicrobiaceae; genus DASTFP01. The sequence goes on from CAVSXN010000016.1 coordinate 762,150, forward strand.
GGTCATCTGCTCGAAATTGCCGAGCAGGCTGTAGCCCGCATTGTTGACCAGGACGTCGATGCGTCCAAAGCGCTTCGTCGCCTCATCGACCGCCGCTTTGGCCTGTGCCTCAGCGGCAACGTCAAGCTGCACAAAAGCGATGCTCTGCGACGCCACGTCGGGGAAGACCTTGCGCACCTTTTCAAGATTTCGGCCGGTCGCGACGACGCGGTCGCCCGCGCGCAACGCCGCATTGGCGACTCCTGCTCCTATGCCGCTGCCGGCACCCGTGATAAACCAAACCTTGCTCATAACATCTGTGCTCCGGTTAATCAGGCTCTACGTCGATCGTCGCCCTGGAGGTCGCCCGACAAGTGATTCAGTCTCTTTCATGCCCGATCGGAATTATCTTGTTTCGAAGAGCACTCTGTCTGGAGGCGAACCTCAACGTCAAGCGCGGGAAGACCTCGGCATATCTGGCCGTTTGCATGGCCAGCAGGAGGCGAGAAAGTCGTGGGGCTGGACAGCTGATCAAAACGCCATCAAGAGCGGCTTCTTAACCGATTGTCAAGAGACTGCATCCTAGCACTTTATTTGATTAACGCCGGTCACAACTGCGCCGGGAATTGGCTGACATACGGCAGAGTTGCGTTAAGAACTCAGGGCGTTACGATCGTTTGGAATGAGGACGATCACCACCAAAGACGGCGTTGAGATTTTCTATAAGGACTGGGGCAAAGGTCAGCCCATCGTGTTTAGCCACGGCTGGCCGCTGTCGGCCGATGATTGGGACACGCAGATGCTGTTCTTCCTCGGCAAGGGCTTCCGCGTGATCGCTCACGACCGGCGCGGCCATGGCCGCTCCACGCAGACCGGCGACGGCCATGACATGAATCATTACGCCGACGACCTTGCAGCGCTGACCGCACATCTCGACCTCAAGGGTGCGGTGCATGTCGGCCATTCGACCGGCGGCGGCGAAGTGGTGCACTACCTGGCGCGCCACGGCGAAAGCCGGGTGGCAAAAGCGGTGATCATCAGTGCGGTGCCACCGCTGATGGTGAAGACGGCGACCAACCCGGGCGGGCTGCCCATGGAGGTTTTTGACGGGTTTCGGGCGCAACTCGCCGCCAACCGAGCCCAGTTCTATTACGACGTCCCGGCTGGACCATTCTATGGTTATAACCGGCCTGGTGCGAAACCCTCCCAAGGGGTGATCTGGAATTGGTGGCGTCAGGGAATGATGGGAGGCGCCAAGGCGCACTATGACGGCATCGGCGCCTTCTCCGAGACGGACTTCACCGAAGACCTGAAGAAGGTCACCGTGCCGGTTCTGGTGATGCATGGCGATGACGACCAGATCGTGCCTTATGCCGATTCGGCACCGCTGTCGGCAAAGTTGCTGAAGAATGGCACGTTGAAAACCTACAAGGGCTTTCCGCACGGCATGCCCACGACCGAGGCCGATACCATTAACTCCGATCTGCTGACCTTCTTGAAAGCGTAACGCTGTAATTCGTGACCGTAACCCCGCCGAATGCGGTTTTCAGTGCCAATAAAGATGTCAGTGAGTGCAAATAAAACGTGGTTCTGAGTGCGTTTCATTTCATCTGAGTGTGCATGACGGAAGAACAACGACATACCCTTATTCATGCGGATTCGCGGCGTTTTTAGAACGGCGAGTCTAACGGGATTGTCTTGCTAGAGCAGGCTCCACCATCATGGTTGGGGAAAGCGCTGGCGCGCAGGGTGGTCGAACCGGCTTCGCCATCGCCTCTGGGGACCCCAAACGGGATTGGCGAAAATCGCCTGAGGCGAGAACCGGGGACGAGCCCGATTTCAAACGACGGCGGCATACCGTACATTCAAAGCCTGAGATGAGTAGCGTGTCGCCAACAGAAAGCGAAACCGGGATGTGGTTCAAGAAAGTTGAATTCGAGCTCGACAGATTCATCTTCGTGGCCCCGAAGCCCATACCTGAAGAGGAGTGGACGAAGCTTTGCGAACAATTTGGAGGCTATCAGACTCAGGTTCTTCTCGGAGACGCCCTCTTAATAGATTTGCGCGGCAAAGAGCCAAGATTCGTCTCAGTTCCGGCAGACTACAAACCGCCCGAAGTCGTGACTTAGAATCTGCACGTGGCAGCCAGCAGACGAGGCGAGAGGAAGCGGAACCTACGGAAGTCAAGAAAGCGCAAGATTGCGGCGGAGCCTCGTGGTATCAAATCGCCGGAAACAGCAATCAGCGATTTAACATGGTTCTTTTCGATATTGCGACCTTCCTCCGGAGGCCGCGATCCGTGGCGAGGCGCGCCTTCGGGATTGAGCGGCAAGGCGGCAGGTTCCCGCCCGGGTTCCTCCGTCTTCAGTCGCGTTATTTCACCGGCTCGATTCCCACGGTGAATTTGCGCTCTCGGGCGGTGCGAAGTCGCGGTTTTGGCTGACGACACGGTGCCCTCCGCTGCCAGGCGTTTCGTGATATGTGCGGTGAAGCCCCGTCCGCCGGGACCATGATTGTCTCCATCACCCACGAGCGATCAGGTGGCGACATGCACAGCGCGCGTCACTCGGTGTGGGGCGGCCGGTCTACTGCCCAGGAGCAATCCGCCCCCCAAGGGTGGTCGATGAAGAAAACCCACTCGCCACTCGGCAGGCGGCGCATGACCTCCATGCCGTGGTGGTGGATTTCGATGGGCCCGCCGTTCGGGTCCGTGCCCGTGATCCGCCACTGGGATCGGCACAGCGCGAATTCGCCCGATACCGTCGTATGGTGAACGACGACGTCCATGTGCGGTTTCATCCCGATATAACCCGCCATCGTTTCGCGGATTCCCTCCGCGCCACGCGCCACGACCGTGCTGCCGTGCACCTGTTCCAGGCGCACGACGCTCGCGTCCGGGTGATACATGGCCGCCGCCGCCTCGACGTCATGACTGTTGAAGGCTCTCGCGAGCCAGAGGTCAACGAGTTCTGGTGCGGGAGCGCCCCTGGTGATCTCCGTTTGTTGCTCTCTTTTACTCATATTCTCTAACAATCTTTGCGGTTTCGTTTTTAACCACCGGGCCGGCTGGCTCGGCGCAACTATTGGTTACTCCACGGCATAACGTTTTCCCAATACCTTGTTCCTGACCCAGCGATGCTTTTCGAGTATGATATGATGTGGAACTCCGCCATTTGCGTTACTTCGCAGCCGTCGCCGAGCTTCGCAACGTGACGCAGGCAGCGAGGAGACTTCACGTCGCCCAACCTGCGTTGAGTCGGCAACTCCAAGATCTCGAAGAGGAGCTTGGCGTAAAACTGCTTGAGCGCAGCACACGTGGGATCAAACTCACCGAGGCCGGAAAATTCTTTGCAGATGAGGCAGGCGCCGTGCTTGCCCGCGCCGACCAGGCCTTGCAGGCCGTTCGTGCCCTGGCTCGCGGCGAGACTGGTGAACTCCGTGTCGGTTACGCGCCTTCGCCGACAACTGAAATTCTCCCACGCGCGCTGGCGGCTTTTGGAACAGCTATGCCAGGCGTGCGCGTGACGCTTTTGGATCTCGCCAGCGACGACCTCGAGAGCGCGTTGCTCGACGGGCGCGTTCACGTTTCCGTGATGGTAAACCCTGGCAACCGTCCGCGGCCGGGGTTCTTATTCGAGGAAATCGTGCGCTACGCACTGCGTGTGGCCGTAGCTCGCCAACATCGCTTCGCCCGTATGACGAAAGTGCCGCTGCGGCGCCTGCTGGGAGAGCCCCTTGCAGCTTATGCCCGGGCGGAGTACACGGAATACCACGAGATGCTCGAAACAATCTTCGCAACTCTCGAAGCGAGGCCGGAGATTGCAATGGAGTGCGATGGTGCCACGTCGCTGCTCGCGGCAGTCGAATCGGGCCGTGGTGTGGCCATAGTGCCCGAGGTTTTCCGCAGCTTGGCCGGCTCACGTGTGAAACTGCGCCCGATCGAACCGACACCGGCCCCGATGATTGTGGGCTGTGCCTACACAATTTCAAGCGCATCTACTGTTGCGGCACGGCGTTTCCTCACGATCGTTCGCACGCTTGCGGCGGATCGGACGCATCCCCTACCTTGACTCGGGCTTCGAAAGGTCGTCAGATTTGAGATGAAAAGGCCGGACCGCAACAGCAGGCTGCTCGAACGCGGCCTGATACGTTAGGAATGAGAACGCTTCCTGCCTATTTCGATTTCGAATTTCGTGCGCAATACACTTGTAGCCTCAATTGGTAGGAAATCGCATTTGTCCCTCCGGGGCTTTGGCCAGGCGTCTGAAGCCGACAGCGTGCCTTTCCACGGACGGCAGAGTGGCAAAAGTAGGTCGAAAGGTCCAACACACGTTTTGGAGACGGGTCAGACGCAAGAACCTTTGCTGGAGTTTGCAAAAACAGGATTCTGGAACGGCTAGCTTTCGTTCGCTGCCTTGTTAGGAAGTGTGCCTTTACACTGAAAATGGGATCCGAACTCAGCTGGAAACTTCACTCAGGATTCAAAAGGGCTAATCGACGAAGCTTACGCACTTAAAGTCACGAAGTACCGAATATCTGGGACTTCGACCGGATCGGGATCAACGACATTACCGCCTTTGTGGGCAGAAGGAAGCTGGCAAGAGCAACCTCTTCGAGGCGCCGTACCGGATCGACCACGGCGAATTCGAACAGAAGTTCCTTCATGAAAACCGCGTGTATGTGACATGGGACGGGCTTGCGCATAACCTGGCAAAGATCGCCGACCGCGCAGCCTTTGCCGGAATGACGAATCTTTATCCGGATGCTAAGCCGAAGCGGTTGCAAAACTGGGTGAGTCCAGGTACGAGTCATTTGTGTCGTCCGCAGGGTTCGCGATTGACGTTGAGGTTCGCCTCCAGATAGATGTCTCTTCGAACGAACGCCCAGAAACGCCTTTCGCTAGCGAGTAACTCCGATTTGGCATGATATCCGAAGAAGGCAGAATCACTTGTTAGCGCGGAAAGGCGGGCTGCTCAAAACGGTATGCAACACATTGTCCCGCTGTCGAATTGTGACTGGTACGATGAAGGTCCGGGGCCAAACGTTACGCTTCGTCAGGCAGCCGACAGAGACGAGGCCTTTCTTCGAAAACTTCATCGTGAGGCAATGGGTCCGCATGTTGAGGCGGCATTGGGTTGGTGGGACACCGACGAACAGGAAAAGCGTTTCGCAAAGGCTGCAGTCTCCTGGCATCAAATTATCGTTCTCGACGGACATCCGATTGGGTGCCTTCTTCTGCTCTCGAAGTCTAATGCCGTCATTCTCAGCCGCATTTGGATTATCCCATCCGTGCAGGGCCGTGGGATCGGAACTCATCTCGTCCTTCAGGTTTGCAAGAGGGCACAGGAAGACGGATGTCCCGTTAGGCTCCAAGTACTCAAAGTGAACCGGGCCCAACAGCTCTACGCCCGGCTCGGATTCGAAATTGTCGCAGAGACGCCGACACACTTCGTCATGGAGCGTGGCGTGTCGACCAGTCGATGACCCAAACGGCCCTGTTCCAGTGAGGAGTCAAACAAGAGGCCGGCTAACATCGGCTGGCAGCCGACGGCGGGCTGGATGATGAGCCGCCGCAGCCGAAGCCGCGCTTTAGGCCGACTACCCGGATCCGTTCGCGGATTGCGGGCTGGCCGAGAATCGAGTACCTGTGGGAACAGGATAAAACTAAGGTCCACCCCGCCCGCTCCGTCGTGCCCGCCGCGACTGCGTCCAAGTCCACGAAAGTGTCCGCCAAGAAGCCGGCCGCGGCTAAGGCGAAGACGTCCAACTTCCCGAGCGCAGGGAAGGCTTGCTCCCAAGCTGGAAGAGTCTGGAAGTTTTTGGAGGAGAATATGAAAGAGTCGGGCTCGATCGAGGGCAGTCGGCATCTGAGCTGATTGACAAAAGAATTGCCCAGCCCGGAGATTGGCGCGGGGAGATCTTGAGCAGGATGCGCAAGCTCATCAAAGAGGCAGACCCGGACGTCGTGGAGGAGTGGAAGTGGATGGGCACTCCCGTATGGTCGCACGACGGGATCATCTGCACTGGCGAATCCTGTAAGAAGGTCGTGAAGCTTACCTTTGCCAAGGGCGCGTCTCTGAAGGATCCGGCTCGTCTCTTCAACTCGAGTCTCGACGGAAACGTACGCCGCGCGATCGACATCCAAAGGAGAGGAAGTTGACGAGTCCGCCTTCGAGGCGCTCGTTCGGCAAGCGGTCGCCCTCAACAGTTCTGGCAAGTCGAGATCTTCGAAGAAAGCAAAGTCCTAAGGGCTGAGAGCGGCGAACTCATCAAGGAGCACAACTATGGCGATGCACCATGATGCGTGCCAGGTTCGGTCACAAAGCAGGGAAATCGCGGGCCCGGATGGCGCCGCAACAGCAACGACAGGTGGACCGGATCCTTGGGGGGCGAAAAGCAGGCTCTCCAGCAACTCGCGCCGCTGATTTACGAAGCAATCCCACGACTCTCCTGGCAATTAACTTAAAGCTCGAAATGCAGAATTCCGCGATCAATCCTCCGAGCCGGAGGACGTAAGCCCATGTCTCTCTGCAACCTCGAAGCCGGACTTTCCGGCAGTTTCGCACGTTTGCCGATACTCCCTGCGGGACTGATGGGGTGGGAAACAAATCGGTCGGGCTCAGGGGGCGTCGTTGTCATTGCTGGGATATTCGACAACGCCCAGGACCGGAACCGAGTCGACAAACGACTGGCTGCCGCGCGGATTTGAAGACACCGTCTAAGATCATGCTATAGCGGCGGAATAGCCGAGTAACGTAGGTCCGATCGATCCAGTCCTTCCGATTGCCCCGCGATCAAAGGCGGAATCCAAATCTAATCCCCGGTAATCCAATTCTAATCCCGACCACAGGACCTGGATAAAAGCGGGCCGGTCGATAAAAGCGGGCCGGTCGATAAAAGCGGGCCGATTGATAAAAACCGACCGGTCGATAAAAGCGGGCCGGTCGATTAAAACGGGCCGGTCGATCAAAACGAGCTGGTCCATTGAAACGGGCCGGTCGATCAAAACGGGCCGGTCGAACAGCACGGCCGGATCGAACAACACGGGCCCGTCGGTCATCGCCCCGATCGCGTTGGTAGTAGCCGTAATCGTCCCTATCGCGCCTGTTCTTTTTTCTATCGGCCGCTTCGGCCGAAGTAGCCAACAAGGCGAGCGCTGACGCAGCCGCAGCCAGTGGCAGAATAAATGATCTCGTTCTCATATAGAATTCAACCACAGAATGGACCATTCGATTCAAGTTTTTGGCGCGTGGCGATCGACTGATGCCTGATTCAGGTTTTCCCCGATATGCAAATTCGATTTTGGCATACCCTGAATTCGAAAACACAAACCGACTGCTCCGCCTTACACCGCCTCAAAAAAAGGCGGGCTGCTCACTGGTTCGCCTGCGGCCTCGCGAAAAGCACGGTGATGACGCATTCGGCCTTGCGGGAGGACGCTAAGAGGAAACCGATGGCGAGCCCAGCCAGCGCGGCATTGATGGCTCTTGCAAAGCTGAGTGGCGATCGAATCGTATCCTGATTTCCAAATTCAGCGATGCGGCGGCTCGTTGAAGGCACGTTCTGTGCGCTTCAGAATTGTTGGTCCTCGTCGTCTTTGCCTCCGTTTACTCGATATCTCTTGGAGAGCCGAACTGAAAAGCCAGATTGATCCAGGGGTCTGCCACCCCGGGCACTCGTGTTTGACTTCCGGGACCCGCTTTTGTCACTCTGCGCCCATAGAAACGCACGCTTGCGGCCACAAACTCCGGGAAGCGTCCCCGGAGGCAAAAAGGGATTTCCTCTCAGCCCACACGCGGGTGAACGAGCGGCAGGGCGCGGCGGTGATGAAATTGAAATGAACGGGGAGTCATGGGCGGGGAGCGGGAACGCAGAAAGCCGACGTTCATGGGCGCTGCTCGCGCTCCTCGTCCTGGCGACGACCGCCAAGTTCGCGGTCTTCGTCCATGCCCTGTCCTTTGGGTACTGGGACGGGTCGAAGGTAGGGTTCGGTCTCGCGGTCAGCGTCGTCCAGGCCGCCCTGTGGTGGTGGATGGCCCGCGGACTGGGCATCGCCGGGGTGCTTGGAGCTTGGCTGCTGCAGACCCTCTACCTCGCGGTGTGCTGGAGCTATTTCGCCTACTTCGGTCTGCACCTGATGTTCGCCACCGCTGTGAGCATCGGTGCGGAGGGCATGACCGCGGTCGGTCATGGCGCCATCCCGCTGAGCGTCGGCATGCTGTGGCTGCTGGTCGATCTGCCGTTCGTCGTCGCGTGGTGCGTCGCAGATCGCGGACGCTGGCGGTGGTCAGCGGTGGCGGGCGTCGCGCAGCTCGCGCTGGTCGCGTGGCTGGGCGTGCGGGCCCATCATGCGTTGGAATGGGCCGCTGCCGAACGCGATAACCGCTACACCGCGCCGACGGTGTTCATTCCCGAGTTCGGTCTGCTGCCGGTCCAACTGGCCCAGTCCCGGGCGCGAGATCGCTCCGCGGATTTCCGTTATGGTCCTGAAGCCGTGATCAGCACCACTGCCGCCGAGCGTCGGGAGTTGCTGCTGGTGCAGGTCGAATCCCTCGACGTCGGGGCCATCGAACGCGCCATGCCACGGCTCGCTGCGCGCATCCCGACGGGCGTGTACTACCCGCGCTGCCTCGCTTACCACGGGCCCGGCGGCTCGGCTGATTGCGACGTGGCGGTGGTCGAAGGCTGCGAACCGCTGTGGGACGCGGTGTCCTTCGACCAACCTGGATACCCATGGCCCAATTCGTGGGTGCGCCGCCTCCGCGAAGCCGGCTGGTCGACGGCGTTGGCCCACGGCCTGCCCGGGGCATACTTCAATTTCGCCCAGGTCATGGCGCGCCTCGGCTACGAGTTGTGGGATCTCGACCGCCTGGGTCTGGTGCAGCATCCCGGCGAATTCGGCGCCCGCGATGGCGAGCTGGTCGACGCGGTGCTCGCTCGCCTGCCCTCGCTGCCATCGCCGTGCGTGCTGCACGTTGTGACCATGACCAGCCACAAGCCGTTCACGCAACAGCGTGCCTGGTGGTCGGGCCCGACCAGCGGCGATGACTACCGCGACGCGATGGCCTGCGTCGATGCCCAACTCGATCGTTTGCTGACTGGCTTCCTCGACCGCGCTCCGCGTGGGCTGGTGGTGCTGTTCGGCGACCACGCTGCGGGGCTGCCGGGCAGCGCCATCGAACGCGGCGGCGGTGTCCAGCGCGAGTATGTGCCCTTGCTGATCATCGGTGCCGACGTGCCACCACGCACGGATGAGCGGTTGGCTTCGTTCCTCGATCTTGGACGCACGCTGCTGCCGGCGGTCGGCTGGTCTGGCCCATGGCGCACGTGGGGTTCGGATCTGCTTCCGGCGGCCGGTTCCCTGGCCCCCATTCCATTCCGGGGGCAGGCAGTGATGCGTTATGAGTCGCTGCTAGACGGTGACGATCCGCGACCAGCTGCCCGGCCAGCACCAGGGCGCCGCGATCCTTGAAGTGCGTTGCATGTCAGTCGGTAGGACGAGCCGTTATTCGCCATTCCTTGAGGGACTGGTCGGGGTGGGAAACAAATCGGTCGGGCTCCAAGGGCGCCGATTGAGGCAGGGTTCAGTAGCTTCTCGAGGACCCTTCTTGCCTCCTCTATCCGCTCAATCAGGACCGCCCGGTTCACATCGCGATATTTTACGATATGCATCTGCTTGCAAGTCATGCGGATTTATGCGCCGAGCGAGATGATTCCGTCATAGTCTCGCCCCGACGGGCCCAGGTCTATGCGAGGCTTGTGACTCTAAAATTCCATTTTCAGTGCCAATTGGCTGCCAATAAGTGCCAATAAAATGGGCCTTCAGGTGCTTTTTCTGTGCATCTCCGTGCATGCTCAGCAGATGCCTTGAGAGGCTCTATTCATGCGGTTCCGCGGGTTTTGCAGAGCGGCGACCCTAACGGGATTGATTTCGGCCAAGGGCCTGCACCCTTCGGGCAATCACAGCGGCGCGAAGAAGGGGGCATGCGAAGAAGGTTTGACCTCCCTCCGGAGGCCGCGATCCGTGGCGAGGCGCCATATTCAGCGGCAAGGTGGCAGGTTCCCGTCCGGGTTCCTCCGTCTTCACTCGCGCTATTTATCGGGTGCGGGGCGACCGGTCTACTGCCCAGGAGCAATCCGCCCCCCAAGGGTGGTCGATGAAGAAAACCCACTCGCCACTCGGCAGGCGGCGCATGACCTCCATGCCGTGGTGGTGGATTTCGATGGGCCCGCCGTGCGGGTCCGTGCCCGTAATCCGCCACTGGGATCGGCACAGCGCGAAGTCGCCCGATACCATCGTATGGTGAACGACGACGTCCATGTGCGGTTTCATCGCGATATAGCCCGCCATCGTTTCGCGGATTCCCTCCGCGCCACCCGCCACGACCGTGCTGCCGTGCACCTGTTCCAGGCGCACGACGCTCGCGTCCGGATGATACATGGCCGCCGCCGCCTCGGCGTCATGACTGTTTAAGGCGCAAATATTGGTTACTCCCTTAAATCGCTGGAGCGGCGAGGCCAATTCTTGCTTTCGTCCTATGAATCTGCAAAAAAGCACCGAGAAGGTTCAGCTTGCGCTTCCAGTGTGGGGGTCAATGCCAGGAGATTCCACGTGGGCTCGTTCCGCAGATCATCTCATGAATGCTGTTATTCGTCGATACACCCGGATCGTCACGCTGGCTGCCGGCCTCCTCGGAGGGCTCGTTCACATTGCCACAGCCCAGACCGTCACCCTGTTGGTAAACAACCTGTCCAGTCAGGCCATCACTTTCACACCGCAGTTGACCCTGCTCACCCCCGCCGCCAATGGCACGGCGACTTTGACTTCCGGGACTACGCCGATCACCGTGGCGGCGAACGGCACGAACGACCAGGTATCGGTGTCGGTGAATCCGACCACGGGACCAGTGTCAGTGACTCTGCAAGTGGACGGCAACTTTGCCGACACGGCGCTCGTGTTCATTCAAGTGTTTGGGAGCGGCGGGCCGGGCCAGGGAATCGTGTCTTATAACTTGAACACCGTCCGTCCGTTTACCAGCCCTTCCGTGCTGACTTCGACGGGCGCTACGGACTACACCCTCACCCTCATAATTCCTCCGGACCCGGTCATTCTCCCGACGACGACGTGGAAGATCAATCAGACGGTTGTGCAGAAAGACGGCACGAATTTCTTCGCCAAAGGCGTCGATTATTCTCCCACGCCGATTGGCGGGGCAACTTTTCAGCCAGGCATTGGCGATTGGTTCGCTCCGCCTTGGTGGAGCTATAACGGTGTTAACAGTCCGAATGACATTGGTCAGCGTGATACCGCGATCCTCAAGGGCATCGGGATTAACGCGCTGCGGACCTATTACACATGGTATTGGTTGAAGAAGGACGACAATGCCTACCTGCAAAGCATCACGCAGGACACCCCTCTGACGGTGTTCGAAGACACGCAGTACCCTTACACGGTCTTCTTCGATCACAATCCGTTCCTCGATGCCTGTTACCAATCTGGCATCTACGTCGTGCTCGGCATCGCCTTGGAAGGAGGAGATTGCTTCAACTTTGCCGCTCCCGAGATTTCAAACGCCTTTCAAAATTTCTACCTGCAAACGGCCGTAAAGATCGCCACGCTCTATGGCCGGCACCCGGCGGTGATCGGTTTTTGCATGTCCAACGAACAAAACCAGCCGCCGATTAATAAAGATTCCCGCGTCTGGTTGTACTACCAGCAAATGTACAAGGCGATCAAAGCGGCGGCTCCCGACAAGCTGGTCACCATCGCTTTCCAAGACGACAGCACCTTGTATGACGGCACCCTGAAGGTGGAGGACCAGGCCGGACAGAACCCGCCGACGCCCTTCAATGATGTTCCGATCGAGCAGGCGATCTCGACGGTCGTGGACGTCTGGGGCTTGAATATCTATTCGGGCATGAGCCAGGACTTTGTTGACTACCAAACAAACGTCGTCAACGCGGCCAATCGCGCCTACGCGCGGCCACTCTGGGTGACCGAATGGGGCACTCCGGCCGGAAAAAACATTCCCGTCGGTCAACCCGGCCCCACCCAGGGCAATGCCACGGCGGGAGATCTTTCGGCGAGTGAACTGGCGCTCGGAGCGCAGAGCATTTCGGCCGACATTAGCTTCATGAACGCCAACCTCGGCTTCGTCGCCGGAGCATTTTACTTCGAATATTCGGACGAGTGGTGGAAGAACTCCCAATTCGACCCGACACAGGTGAATACGGCTGTTTCGCCCGAGAATCCGGCGACCGGCGAGTATCAGACGAACAGTCAGGGCCAAGTCACCATGCTAAACGGCTCGTTGGCCTATCCGGGTTACCCGTTCACTCATGACGGCGGTCAAAGTCCTGATTGGCCTGAAGAAAGTTGGGGGCTCTATAGCGTCGCGGTTTCGAACAATCGGGCACCCCAAACTCCGGATCCCCAGAATCCAGATGCTCTTTCGCCCCGCGCGCTCTACGTAGAGGCGGTGAGCAACGGCTACGCGACTTTGGCGTCAGCCTACGCCAGGGAGAATCCCTCACCGCGTGGAGATGCCCTCCGCAGCCAAACGGTCGCTCGGAGGTATGGACATGTGGACACAGAATGGGGGACGATGTACCGCGTTGCGCGCACGCGGAACCAATATCAGCTTGATCCCTTTGGCGCAGTCGAATTGCTGCAAAGCCATTGGAACAGAGGCGCCAAGGTTCGCTTGCTGGACTGGGACAACGAAAAGGTCTTCCTCTCCCGGCACCGACCAGACTACATCTACTTCTTTTCAGAAGAGAAGTTTTACTACATACAAGAAGACGTTAATGCGGCGCCTCCGCCTGGAGATCCCACACCAATTTTTCAGTTCATCCCTCCGTCGGACAGCCAGTTTTCGGCGACCGTGGGACCCTTCGAAGACCCCCCTATCCCAAGCGCTCCGATTCCGCAGCCATAAGGCCGTTCCTTCCCGTCTTCTCGGCGCTCTGGGACGGCGTTGGTGCGGTTCGCCGTCCTAAGAGGGATTGGTGAGGCGCCGGTATTATCCCTAATGCTTCGCCCGACCGAAATATGTCGCGGGAAGAGAGTGCGAGTCAGGCGTAGGAACAAATCCAGAGTTTGTTTCCCTCGGAATCCAGGAACGCGCCGACCCAGAACTTCTCATCGGACAACGTCACCGGATCCGATATGGCGACGGCTCGTTCCCTGAGTCGCTTCTCGGTCTCTCGGGCGTCCTCGACTTGCAAGGTGATACGCGGATTTGGATCGTCGGTCGGAGGGTGTTCGCGGATCACCAAGACCGAGTTACCGATTCGGTAACCCACCTCGCCAGTCGCTTCGCGATCTTCTTCCAGTTGCAGAGTTTCCGCGTAGAAGCGCTTGGCACGAACGACATCAGTTGCGGCCAGTGCAACTACCTTGACTGCCTGGAATCCAAGGAGGGACTTTTTCATCTTAGGTTCGGTATTTATCGCACCTGGCCGCCTGACAAGCAACTTGGAGGGGCTTGCCTTCTGGCAATAAAGCTCCTTCCGCAGGGAGCGATCTCAATCATGACTCCCTTTCAAAGGCCGCGCTAAGAAGGAGGTCTCGCTTCGATAGCCTTTCCATTTTCTTTGGAGATCAACGCTTGCCAACCGCTCAACCACGGGGCCAGTAAAAGGACGACGTGTGAAGCGGGCCGACGTCGGCTTCAGGGCATCTACGAAACCGACTCCTTCAAGAGGCGCAGGTTGCTTTCGCATTCGGTGTTGAGCGTGATACCCGTGGACTTGGCATCAGACCGGGCGCAGTCTTTCACCGCTTCGATCAACTGACACCCTAAACCCCGATGCTGTGCGTCGGGACGAACGCCGATCATGCCAAGTGGTGTGCTACGTGTCCCGGGTCCGTCGCTTCACGGGTTTCGTGGTATGCATCGGATGTCTTATGCGATGTCAACGTCTTGCGGAAGGCGATCTGATAGATCCGCTGATCCGAGCGTTTGCCCAAATGTCATATGTCAAGGCGTGACGCTGTTTTCCCATAAGAGGATTGCTTAACTCAGCTCTTGGCATGTTCCAAACGCTTTCGGCTTCTCGCTCCGCCACCACGTAAAGAGAACGCATCGCAAGGCACCGATAAAAAAGAGCAAGCGAGCGTTAGCGCCGCAGTGTCACGGCCAGATAAAGAGCGGGCGTCTTTATGACGTTTCTACGCCTATTCGCTCACAACTTCACACCCTTGATCTTCCGTCGCGCCAGTTTTCTCGCCCTGTGCGCGGCACTGGTCCCGTCCGTCGCCACTAACGGTCAAACCCTCGACACATCCGTCGCCGAAGAGCGCGAGTCGACCACCCTGCCGGAAGTCGTGGTGGTGGCGGAAACACCCGGCTACTTGCCGCAGACCTGGACCACCTCCACGCGCATCCAGCTTCCAGTGATGGAGACGCCGCGCTCGGTGCAGGTGTTTTCACGGGAGGTGATTGACGATCTGAACCCGGCGACGATCGAGGATATCGTCACCCGGTCAGCGAACGTTGTTTTCCTCGGCGACAACGACGGGCGCGAGAACACGTTCATCATCCGCGGTTTCGAGGGTGCGCCGGTGCTGCGCGACGGCTTCCGCCTGGAGAGCTTTGGAGGCATTATGGATCCGGAGATCTACGGCCTGGAGCGCATCGAGGTGCTGAAGGGCCCGGACTCGATTCTTTATGGCGAGGCGAATCCAGGCGGCCTGATCAATCTCGTCTCGAAGCGCCCGCTCAAGCAGCGCCAGCTAGAAATGGAGCTCGAAGTGGGCAGCTTTGGTTCGATCAGTCCGCGATTCGATATCGGCGGCCCGCTCTTTGGTTATGGCGCCTTGGCGGGCGATGGGAAAAACCCGCCGATCTACTCCGATCGCGGTGTCCACTACCGGCTGGTGGGCTTGTATAGGTACGACGAAGGCTTTCGCGACTATTTCGGCGCCAATCATCGCTTCTATCTCGCGCCGTCAGTAACGATTGATTTCAGCGCCAGGACGTCGCTCACGCTGCTGGCCTACCTGACCTACGATGATAACTACGCCGACTTTGGCATCGGCCTCAGCGCGCAGGGCGACATCGTCGCGCCGGTGGGGCGGGTGAATAATCATCCGCAGGATCGCCTTGAACGCGGCAATTACATCGTCGGATACGACTTGCGCCACGAGCTCGGCGGCGGCTGGACGGTCGAAAACCGGCTCCGTTACGTTTACAGCAACTACGAATACAGCGCGATCCTGCTTCCGCTCAGCTTCGACGCGACGACCGGCATTTATGACCGGGCGCCTGCTTTCCAATATCAAAACAACCAAGAGATCGCCACTCAGCTCAACCTTTCGGGCGACCACGAGATCGGAGGCTTCCGCAACCGCCTGTTTGCGGGCTTCGACTTCCGCTTTTCGACCGTCGAAAACTTCACGCGTTTTGATCCGGTCAATCTCGTTCCGATCAATTACTACAGTCCGAACTACGCCGTCTTTCCGCCGTCGATCGGCGACATCCCGGTCTTCACCGGCGGCTATCAGAACGACGAGATCACTCGCTACGGCGTTTACCTGCAGAATCACTTCAACATCACCAAGAACCTGATCATCAGCGGCGGCGTCCGCTACGACGATGTGGACCGCAAGCCGACCGGCGAGTCGGGCGTGCCTAATCATGAGCAGGCCTGGAGCTTTCAGGCGGGCATCGTTTATGAGATCACCGACTCCCTGTCGGTCTATGGCAGTTACTCCGAATCGTTTAATCCGAACTTCGGCGTCGACATCAACGGCCTGCCGCTGGAGGCCGAGACCGGCGAAGGCTTCGACGTGGGCATCAAGGCGACGCTGCTGGACGAGCGCCTCTTTGTGAGCGCGTGTTACTTCTACATCAACAAGTACAATATCGCCACCGCGGACATCAACGACCCGGCCTTTCCCTTCGGCGCCTCGGTCGCCGTTGGCGAGCAGCGCAGCCAGGGCTTTGAATTCGAGGTCGCCGGGCAGATCACGCCGAGTCTGAGCGTGCTCGGCTCGTATGGATTCACCGATGCCGAGGTGGTCGAGGACACCACGCTGCCGCGCGGCAATCAACTCGTGGGCGTGCCCGCGCACACCGCGGCGCTTTGGGCGAAGTATGAATTCCAAAATGGCGTCTTGCGTGGCTTCGGGATCGGCGCGGGCTTCCAGTATGTGGGCGAACGCGTGGTGGACGCCGCGAATACGGCGTATGTGGATGCCTACCTGATCCTGAACGCAGCCCTGTACTATCGGCGTGACAACTGGGAGGTGCAGGTGAACTTCAACAACTTTACTGACGAGGAATATGTCGCCGCGGCCTTTGGAGACACGGCGCGCAGCGTGCATGCGGGCGCGCCGTTCTACGCGGTGGGAGTTGTGCGCGTGCGCTTCTAGGGCCGCTGCGACCCCACGCGATGAGACGGCGCGCCTATTTCCTCCACCGCTGGCTCGGGCTCGGCGCGGGCGCGCTGCTGCTCTTCATCGGGCTCACCGGTGCGTTGCTGGTTTGGAACTGGGAGCTGGAGCGCTGGTTTTACGAGGCCGAGCCGTCACCGATGAAACCCGGCGCCGAGCGGCCGTCGATCAAGGATGCACTCGTGCGGCTGCAAGCGAGTGTGCCCGAGTTTCGTGTGGGAGGCGTGGAATTCTACGGCAACCACGTCAGCGAGCGCGTCTGGGTCTATCTTGAGGACGAAAAGCACGAGACGGCCTGGGCCGGGCTCGACACGCGCACCGGCGAGGTCATCGGTTTCAGCGGTGAAGCGGGCCGGCTCCGCGGCCTCCTGCTCACGCTGCATTACAAGTTCTTCATCGGCACATGGGGTCTGGTCTTCAGCGGCCTCGCCGGGCTCGCGCTCATCACTTCCTCACTCACCGGTTTCTATCTCTACCGCGGCGTCCTGCGCGGGCTGTGGCGCGCGCCAGTCCGGCTCGGACGCGGTTGGCGGCTGGCGGTGAGCGACGCGCACAAATGGATCGGCGTGACCGCGCTCGCGCTGAATCTCCTGCTCGGCCTCACCGGGCTGTGGTTCGTCTGGCATATCGCTGAGCACGAGCTTTTCGAGCAGCACGAAGAGTCGAAGCCGGCCTTCGACCTCACGCGCCTGGCGAGCATTGAAGCGATGGCTGAGACCTCGCGCCGCACCTTCCCGAGCGCCGAGCTCTTTGGGGTTTTCTTTCCCGAACACGCCGGCGAGCCCGCCGTCGGGTTCATGATCGATCGCCACGGTCAGCTCTGGGAAAAGGCGAGCAGCGTGATGTTCAACGCCGAGACCGGCGCAGTGGAAAAAGTGAACGACGTGCGCCAGGCGCCGTTCGCCGAGAAGTGGGACAACGCCATGCATGCCCTGCACTTCGGCTGGACCGGCGCGACTTGGGTGAAAGTGCTCTACACCTTCGCCGGTCTTGCCCCCGGCCTGCTCGCTATCTCCGGCGTGCTTATCTGGCGGTTGCGGCAAGCGCGCCTCAGCCAGCCGCGTCGCAGAACTGAAACGCGACCGCACTTGGATCGCATTTGAACGCATCCGCGCACGGACGCCCTGAAGTCGCACAGGCACGGTGACGTTCTGCATCGAACCGCTCCTCAGAAAAGGAATACGGATCCCAGAAGAATGTCGGAATTCGCTCGTGGTTGATAAGCTGAGCGAATTGAGGCGCTTTGCTCTATCTGGTGACTGCGCTCGCAGAAATTCTTGGGTGCTATGCTGTGTCTCTGTGGTTGCGACATGCAAGACCGCGTGGTGGGCGGTTGTGGCGGCCGCAGGTCTCGGACTGTTCGCATGGCTGCTGACTTCTCATCCGATGCAGAGTGCAGGCAGGGTTTATTCCGCCTTTGGGGGAATATCCATAGCCGCTTCGCTCCTCTGGCTATGGCTTGTGGAGGGACAGTCGCCGGATCGCTGGGATCTGACCGGCTCGGTACTTTGCTTCGTCGGAGAGCAACGGTACACGCTTTGTGTTTTATCTGAGAGAGAGTGGTAGGAGATCGTCTGCCTTGGCCACATTCTTGCACTGAATTCTACGAATTCAGCTTCGCACTCTGATCTGCTAACTTCTCTTCGTCGCAGTTCTCGCGGCCGTGTACGCTTTGCTAACGACGGCGGTGTCCACATATTCGTAAAAGCGGGTAACTTTGCCGTTCTTGACTGTCCAAACGTGCGCCCAGTCCGAGCTGAACTCCCTGCCCGTAGACTTGATGCGCATCAGGAAATGCCCCAAAACAACCACTTTATCGCCTTGGGCGATATATTCCCCCGGCACAAATTCGACCGTATCCTGCACGTCGAGAACTTTGTTGAAAAATTGTCCGACGCCTTCGCGTCCTTGCCACTTTCCGGCAAAAGGCACGTTTTCCATTTCGGGCAATTTGGCCGCAACCCCGCAAAGGCCACACGATGAAATTCTACCATCCTCGCGCCGTCGATCCCCGAGGAGGTTTTTACCATTTTTTCAAAGAAGACGGTACCGTCTATGATGCCGTTACACGCCATTTGGTGAGCAGCACACGTTTCCTGTTTACCTACTCGATGGCGTATCAATATTTCCACCAGCCGGAGTATCTTGAGGGAGTGAAGCGCGGTGCACACTTCCTGCGTAACGTGCACCGAGATCCGACCACCGGAGGCTATGCGTGGACACTAAGGTTTCTCGAAGGAAAAGCCAAGATTGAGGATGCCACCAACCATTGCTATGGGCTCGCCTTTGTTCTTCTAGCCTGCTCCTACGCCCATCGCGCAGGCTTGGCTGAGTCGAGCGAACACATCAAAGAAACTTTCGATCTCATGGAACAGCGCTTTTGGTCGCAGGAGCACGGTCTCTATGCGGACGAGGCGACCGGGGACTGGGAAACTTTGTCCCCATATCGCGGCCAGAATGCCAACATGCATGGCTGTGAGGCACTGATCGCCGCGTTCGAAGCGACGGGAGAGGTCAGCTATTTGGAGCGCGCCCTTCTGGTCGCTCGGAACATCGCCTTGCGTCAGGCACAACTCGCGGCGGTTTCTGCGCGGACTTGCTGAATAAGGGTTTGGACTTCGTAGGCATTGCCGATAAGTTGATGCTTTCCAAGGCGGGATGCGAGTGTGCAAATTGGAAGTCAAGCTCTCTTAACAGAAGGACGAGAACGTTATAGCCTCGGGTCGCTTGCGTTCCTTTTTTCCATTTGATTGAAAATTATGAGAAAGTTTCTTGTGAGTTCTGACAACGCCGTAGAATCCGCCATCGAGGGTATCCTCGCAGTCAGCCGCGTGCGTCTTGAGCGTATTGGGGGGCATTTTGGCTTGATCTATCGTGGCAATGAAGATCGACGAGTGCGCATACTTGTTGGAGGGGGGAGCGGGCACGAACCGCTTTTTCTGGGCGCGGTGGGGCCGGGGATGGCAGATGGAGCGATTGCCGGCGCAGTTTTTGCTGCGCCCAATCCCTTGTCGATTCAGACGACTGCGGAGGCTTTGGGTCAAGCCGAGGGGATTGTCTGCATTTATGGCAACTACTCGGGCGACGTTCTGAATTTTGATTTTGCTGCTGAGGAGTTGGAGAACGAAGGGACGAAGGTCGTCCAGGTTCGGGTTCACGATGATATTGCCTCTGCGCCTGTTGATCGGATTGAGGCGCGCCGGGGAACGGCGGGGGACATTTTTGTTTTGAAGTGTGTTTCCGCCGCGGCGGATCGCAGCTTATCCTTGGAGGAGGTGCTGCGCGTCGGTGAGAAGGTAAACGCGCGGGTACGCTCGATTGGAGTTGCTCTTGGAGCAGCTTCTTCAATTGACACGGGCGAGCCGATGTTTGATCTGCCGATCGGCTCGATTGAAATCGGGATGGGATTGCACGGTGAGATGGGAGTAAGTCGGGCGGATTTCGAGCCCGCCGAAACTTTGGTCCCCAAAATGATCGAATTGCTCATGCAGGATTATTTGGCGACCCAGACGCCCTTGGAGCGGATGGCGGTAATGGTAAACGCTTTGGGCGGCACTACCGTCTTGGAATTGCTCGCCGTGACCGGCCACGTTCGGCGTACTCTGGGATCAAAGGGACTTCAGATCGATCGGCTTGTCGCGGGTGAGTTTGCGACCTCTCTCGACATGGCGGGATTCTCGATAACGATGCTTCCCCTCGACGAAGAGATTGAATCTCTGCTGGACGCGAGCTGCGACTCATACTGTTTCACGCACCGGTCCTGACCTGGCGCAACCGTTTTCCCTTCAATCATCAAACCTTAGAAACATGGAAAAAAAGCCCTTGAATTTACTCGAAACACGTGAGGCCCTTGTGGCTGCCCTGACTACTTTGTCGTCGCAAGCGGATTATCTGAACCAACTCGATCAGGCGCTTGGCGATGGCGATCACGGAAGCACCATCAAGCGTGGCAGTGACGCCGCAATCCGCGATCTTCAGGCGGCCACCTTCGCGACGGTCAATCAACAGTTCGAGGCGATCGGCTCAGCAATGATGAATTCAATGGGAGGGGCATCCGGAATCTTGTTTGGAGTCCTCTTCCGTTCCGCAAGGAACTGCCCGGCGAGCGAGACAATGGATGCTGCCACGCTGGCGGGTTTTCTGAGACGTGGCCTGAATGACCTGAAGCGAAAGAGCCCGGCTGGAGTCGGCGACAAAACGATGATGGATGCTCTGGTTCCGGCTGTAGAGGCGCTCGAGGCGAAACAGGCGGAACCCCTGGCTACGGCCTTGCGCTCCGCGACGTCGGCAGCCAAACAGGGAGTTCAATCGACCGTTGGCATGCTCGCTCGTTTCGGCCGTGCCACGGCGCTCGGTGAACGTGTGCGCGAGGCACAAGATCCCGGAGCGACGTCAGTGGCTCTCTTCCTGGAATCTCTCACTGCCGCAGCGGAAAAGTGCGGTAACTCCTGATTTCAAACCCAACCAACAAATCCGAACTAATACGAAATACATGTTCCAAATCTTGCTTAGGCTTTGTAGTAGCCGCTGTGAGGCTCGGCTGCATACCCGCTGCACTCGAAGAATCAAAAGCGGATAGAAAGACAGAATATGAGTTCGTGATCGTTCCCAAGGTCGTGCATCTATGGTTCGACCAGGTAAACGAGGTGGCCAAGAAGGCAGCCAAAATGAACGAGGATCAGACCGGCTCGAAGGTAAGCATTGATTATCGGGCACCGCAGAGCGCCGATTTCGTTATGCAGAACGAAATCTTGGAACGGCTCGATCGCCATGAAGCCTGATGGAATCGCGGTAGACCTCCTTGACGGTGACCGGAGGCGTCGGCAACCCGCTCGGCGCTCTTATTGGCGCAGCGATAATTGGGGTTATCGAAAATGTGATCGTCTTCCTGGGCGTCTCTCCCTATTGGCAGACGATCGTCACGGCGCGATCGTTGTGCTGGCAACCTCCTTTGATTCAATTCATCGCAACTTCATTCAGAAAGGCTCATGAAATTTCACCTCGGCACGAATTGGAAGATGCACAAGACGAACACCCAAGCGCGTCGCTTTGTTGCGGAATTTCTCCCACTTGTGCGCGAACTGGATCTCTCAAGGCACTATCTCTTCGTCATTCCATCGTTTACATCGCTGCAACTCGTCCGTGACGCTGTGAGCGAAGCGGGCCTGCCGCTAAAGGTCGGCGCCCAGAATGTTCATTGGGAGGACGGAGTGGAAGCCACGGGAGAAATTTCCGCCGGTATGCTGGCTGATATTCCCGTGGACCTGGTTGAAATCGGACATTCCGAACGCCGACAAAAATTTGGGGAAACTGACGCGGACGTCAATCGAAAGATACGAGCAGCCCTCGCATGCGGGCTCACAGCACTCGTTTGCATCGGAGAGAACAGCAGGCAAAAGGATCAAGGAAAAGGCGCGGAGACATTGGAAACACAGATGCGTGCCGGCCTGGAAGGCATTTCTCGCCAAGAGCTGCCAAAAGTGATGCTGGCCTACGAACCAACTTGGGCAATCGGGGCGGCAGGACAACCAGCAGATCCTTCCTACGTTCAAGAGCAGCATGCGGCCATTCGGAGAGTTCTCGGTAGCTTGCATTCAGCGGAGATTGCGGCTGACGTGCCATTGCTCTATGGCGGTAGCGTTAACCAACAGAATTTTCGTTCCTATGCAGAAATTGCTGATGTCGACGGACTCTTCGTGGGCCGCGCTGCTTGGGAGCCAAAATCTTTCATAGAGCTTATCGAAACATCTCGCCAATTCATCTCTTAGTTCCAGCTCGAGCTACCGGCTTCTCAAGAGAAGCCAATTTCACCAGCTAACAAATGAAGCAATTCTAATGAGCACAGCAATGCAAACGTTCATCGCATTGGGCTGCGACGAAGCAGCCTTTCGATTGAAAGAAGCTATTCGAGCATACCTCGAAAAGTTTGGCCACACCGTAGAGGACGTTGTGGTTTACAACACGGGCCCCTCTCTCTATCCCGACATCGCCGAAAAAGTAGCCCGCGCCGGTGCGGACGGTAAGCACTCGCAAGGGCTCTTAACGTGCGGCACTGGAATCGGCATCGCGGTCTCGGCCAATAAAGTGCCGGGCGTGCCGAGGATTTCGAGAAACGAGGGAGTTTCGAGCCGGGCTCGGCGTTTTTCCCAGAAAGTAAACCGCGCGTTCCCAAACTCCGCCTGAAGACGAGAGGAGGATCGCAGTGCATGTCGCAGTGACCGGCGCGGCCGGGATGATCGGCCGCAAGCTGACCGATCGGCTCGTTGCCGACGGCCACCTGGGCGGGGTCGGCCTGGACCGGCTCAGCCTGTTCGACGTGGTGGAGCCTGCGACGCCTGAGGGCTGGACGGGCGTGCTCGAACGCGCCGTGCTCGACCTGGCGGCACCGGGGGCGGGCGACGCTGTGGTGGCTCGCCGGCCGGAGGTGATCCTCCACCTAGCCGCGGTCGTCTCCGGCGAGGCGGAGGCCGACTTCGACAAGGGTTACCGGGTCAATCTCGACGGCACCCGTCACCTGCTGGAGGCGATCCGTCGCACCCATCTCGCGGACGGCTATCTGCCGCGGCTGGTGTTCACGTCCTCGATCGCGGTCTACGGCGCTCCGTTGCCCGATCCCATCCCGGACGAATTCCCGGCGACGCCCCGTACGAGCTACGGGACTCAGAAAGCGATCGACGAGTTGCTGCTGGCGGACTTCACCCGGCGTGGGTTCGTCGACGGGGTCGGCATCCGGCTGCCGACCATCTGCATCCGTCCTGGCAAGCCAAACGCAGCGGCATCCGGGTTCTTCTCCAGCATCCTGCGCGAGCCGCTGGTCGGCCAGGAGGCAGTGTTGCCGGTGCCCGAGTCCGTCCGGCACTGGCACGCCTCGCCGCGCTCGGCGGTCGGCTTCCTGATCCGGGCGGCGACGATCGACTCCGCCTTGATCGGACCGGACCGGACCCTGTCGATGCCGGGCGTCAGCGCGACCGTCGGGGAGCAGATCGAGGCGCTGCGTCGCGTCGCAGGTGATTCGGCGGTGGCGCTGATCCGCCGCGAGCCGGACGAGACGATCATTCGCATGGTGTCCGGCTGGGCGCCCGGCCTGGCAGCGACCCGGGCCCGCGCGCTCGGCTTCACCGCCGAAACCTCATTCGATGAGATCATCCGGGTCCACCTCGAGGACGAACTCGGCCACTGACGATCCGAAGTTTCAGCGGGCCGGCGGGCCTAATGACCGCGCCCGACTTGAGGAGGAAATCTCTGCCCTGAATCAACCGGCGCTGACGAGATTTTTGAAAACCTTGGAATGCTGGATGGGATTCGATCTCTTGCCTTAGGCGTGTTAACTTTTCTTGGGATCCGTTCCAGGCGCATGAGCAGCCGCTCACAACATGGTTACGCGCCCCGCGCGCCCATCACCAGGCGCACGCCGGATCCGGGAAGTGCAGAGCCCGTGAAAATTTCCAACCGGTGAGATGTTTGGAGGACTTCTTCCAAACGAAACGCATCGTCGAAGGGTGGTCGAGCCGCTCCCCTTTCACCTTGCCGCAACCGCGGCACGCGCCGTGCCGCACCTCCAATTCCAAAAATATCCGTGTTTGACTTCTGGGCCCGCTTTGTCACTCTGCGCCCATGGAAACGCACGCTTTCGGCTTCAGACTCCGGGCCAACGCCCCGGAGGGCCCAAAGCGATTTCCTATCAGTCCACCGTGAATCTGAAGGTGCGGTTGGTCTTGCGGAGCGGACTAACCCGATGATCGAGCACATCGCCGTCGTTGGCGCCGGATACATGGGTGGCGGAATCGCCCAGGTCTTCGCGATGGCGGGCATGGATGTAGTGCTCGTGGACGCCGATCCAGGCGTCACCGCGCGCCATCTCGATCGACTTCGCCAAGAGGCTGAGGATTTCGAGAACCGAGGGCTGTTCGCGCCGGGCTCGGCGGAAATGGTGCGAAAGAATCTTCGAGCTGCCGATAGCGTCGCCGAGGCGGTCGCCGAAGCAGATCTCATCGAGGAGGCGGTCTTCGAACGGGCTGAAGTCAAGGGCCCAGTGCTGCGAAGTATCGAGTCTGCGGCTCGCCCGGAAGCAGTGATCGGCAGCAACACCTCGACCCTGCCGATAGGTGATCTCGCTGTCAACTTGGTGCACCCGGAGCGCTTCCTCGGCATCCACTTTTCCAACCCCGCGCCGTTCATCCCCGGGGTAGAGCTGATTGCGCACTCCGGAACCGACGAGGCCGTCATCGAAGCGGTCGAAACTTTGGTGCCTGTTACGGGCAAGCTAACCGCTCGCGTTAGGGACAAGGCCGGCTTTGTGCTCAACCGGCTGCAGTTCGTGCTGCTCAAGGAAGCGATCAACCTGGTCGAGGAAGGCGTGGCCACGCTAGAGGACGTGGACACTATCGTCCGCACCACCTTTGGTTACCGGCTGCCCTTCTTTGGGCCCTTTGCCATCGCCGACATGGCCGGCCTGGACGTTTACCGCGACGGCTTCCGCACCTTGCAACAGCACTACGGCGAGCGGTTGGCGGCGCCCAAGATGCTCATCGAACTGGTCTCGGCCGGGCATTACGGGGTCAAGCAAGGTGGCGGCTTCGTCACCGCAGCTGGCGACCAAGCACCGCTGGTCGCCTACCGCAACACCGCCTATGCCCGGCTAGGGCAACTGCTCAAGGAACTCGGTCCGGCCCCGAAGGGAGGCGACGAATGATCAATGCTCCTTACAGCGCCGAGGACTGGCCGATCGCGGCCGCCATGCTGCCATTTGGAAACAAGGACTCCCACGGTGGCGCGATCCACGACGCCGAACCTGAGGAATGGGCCAAGCACCTGCGGTTGGTGCGGCATATCGGCTTCACCGAAGTCGATCCCACTGATACCTGGGTCCGGGTCGGCGATCTCAGTCCGGAGCGGCTCGCCGACTTCAAGAGTGTGCTTAGCGATGTCGGCCTGACGATACCCGCTATTTCGACCTCACGTCGCAGCGTGATGGATCCCGAACACGGCGAGGAGTACCTCGCCTACAGTCACCGGGTGCTCGACGTGGCGGCGGAGCTCGGCGTCCCGCTGGTCAACTTTGGCTTCTTCCAGGAGCTGACGGCTGAACAACAGCGCGTGTTATGGTTCTGGCTGGCCGAGGGCTGGCACGACGACGAGGCGCCGGAGGTGCGAAGTCGGGCCGCTTCGTTGATCCGCGAGCTGGCGGAGCACGCAGCGGGTAACGGCCAGCAGATCACTCTCGAAATCTACGAGGACACCTATGTCGGGACTTGCGACAAGGCTGTGAAGTTCCTCAAGGAAGTTGGACACGACGCCTGCGGCTTGAACCCCGATATCGCCAACCTCATCCGTCTGCACCGTCCGATCGAGCCGGTGCAAGACATGCTCGACAAGGTCCTGCCGTACGCCAGGTACTGGCACGTGAAGAACTACCTGCGCGACGAGGACCCGACGACCGGCCAGGTGATGTCCTTCCCAGTGCCGATGGAGTTTGGCTTGATCAACTACCGTGCCGCAATAAGCCAGGCCCTCGAGCTCGGCTTCCGCGGTGCCTTCCTGTGCGAGCACTACGGCTGCGATGCGATCACGGTGATCGGCAAGAACCGCGCTTATATCCGGGACATCCTCGCCACCTTGATCGACTGAGCAAAGGACCGAAGAGAAGGAGCAGCAATGACCGCTGCAGACCCTGCAACCTCCACTGTCTTATCCCCATGGCCTGATCCGCGCACGGCTGTCGTCACAGGGGCCGGTGGTCCGGCAGGGATTGGCCGAGTCAGCGGCCGAGCGCTGGCGGAGAGCGGCTAGCTCGTTGCTCTCGTCCGCATCAACGTCGGACGGCTCTTTCTGACTTCATCGCGCCGTTCTTCGGCTGAGCGAGGTGCAGGACGTCTCCTCGACTTCCGCGAACGCGGCTGGGTCGTCGGCGACGAGCGATGTACCGTGGAAGACTCTCGCCGATCTTGAATCCCTCTAGTGAATCGGAGCGAGCCCGATGATGCGCAGTCAACTGCGCATTTGACGATCGAAGAGTTTGTAAAGTCGCGACTAAACCAGTTGACGATGAGATGCTGACGCGTGGCGTCGCTCACGATTCGGGCGAGTGTCATGACAGCGCCCAGCTCCGGAAAAGCCCGTGGCGACGGTTGAGCGCCGGGTTATTCCGCGCGACCGGCCCGGAACATGGCCGCGGAGCGTGCACGGTCACAGGGGCTTTACCGCGGATGCGAGGATCGCGGGCATCGGAAGTTCAATTGTGCCGCGGCGGTTGAATTTCTTGGTAGCCTCGCTCGCCGCATTACGAATTGCCTCAAGTGCCTCGTTGGACTGGGCCCGAAGCACTGCTTTGATTCTTACGCCCCCGTAATAAATGGCATCGAATAGTCCACCTGGCGCATTGAACCGCCAAACCTGAGGAATAGACGTAACCCTAACATTCAGGAAACCCGCTTCGCGCAACGTTCGGTCGCATTCGGCCGGATCACTGAATCGGAAGAATGACGGCCCCTGAGGCAATTGCACCTCGGGGTTACCATGAGATTGAATGGCCTTCAGGATAATTTCAAATCCCACTGCCTCCTCCGGTCTCGCCCATACGGTGAACGCAAAACATCCACCGGGCTTGAGGACGCGCCCAGCCTCGGTCATCGCTCGCTCGGGTCGCGCAAGGTGAAGCATTCCGAAATTCATGACTACGGCGTCAAAGCTGCAATCCTCAAGTGAAAGTGCTTCCGCATCCCCTTCTTGAAACTCAACGGCGGGATTGATCGCACGGGCATGCGCAACCATCGGAGCGGAAAAGTCGACCCCCAGGGCCCTCGCTCCGCGCGCGGCCGCGGCAGTCGCGACATAACCCGGTCCGGTCGCGACGTCGAGGAGTCGAGCCCCGTGGCGCAGGTTCACTGCATCCAATAACGGCGCAACGGCCTGCCTCGTGAGGCGTGTGAACGCCGCCTCGTATTCGGATACGTTAGACGTCCAGCCTGCGTGTTCGAAGTCACGAAACGCATCGGGATCAGGAGTTTGGTCGCTTGACATTGGCCTCTCCAATTGACGCGGCGCCTAACAAGTGATTGAACCAACCTGTTCATCTCCGGAATTTGCGTAGTTAGCGGACGTTTTCAGGGTGGATGGGCGGGGGTTGACCTCCCAAAGTCGAGATTAAAGCAGTTTGGGTTCAGAGTGAAAAGAGAGTTGTTTACGTATAAAAAGGAGCTTGACGCGTGCGTGTGGCGCCGAGAAGCAGGCGATCGCAGATCTCCGTCGCGCGCATGCTGCGCCTGCTCGTCAAGGCGATCCTCGTCGACGCCGACGTGAAGAACTACCTGCGCGACGAGGACCCAACGACCGGCCAGGTGATGTCCTTCCCAGTGCCGATGGAGTTTGGCTTAATCAACTATCGTGCCGCAATAAGCCAGGCCCTCGAGCTCGGCTACCGCGGTGCCTTCCTGTGCGAGTACTACGGTAGCGATTCGATCACCGTAATCGGCAAGAACCGCGCTCATATCCGGGAGATCCTCGCCACCTTGATCGACTGAGCGAAGCACCCAAGAAAGGGAGCAGCCATCACCGCTGCAGACCCTGCAACCTCGCTATCCTATTCCCCATTGCCTGATCCGCGCACGGCTGTTATCACAGGAACCGATGATTCGGCAGGGATTTGGCCGTGGCAAATACACCCATTACAATAGCCGAATGAAAGCGGACCCGGGACCAATCGTAGGACAAACTTGCCAGCTCGATGCGAAGCACAGTGCGACTCAAACAGCGTCTGTCTGCCTGGTTCCTCGTGCTGGGGAGCGAGGATCGCGAGGCGTTTCTCGGCGCCTTCAGATATTGGAACTGCCCTGCCTACTGGATGTAATAGCCGGGAGGGAATCGCACCCGTTTACCGATGCGCTCGGAAGCGACTTTAACGTAGGAGCCGATGTCGGCAGTAGTGAATGTCCACAAAGACGAACCCGACAAGCTGCACGTTTTCATTGCGGATCGCAGGCGAGCCGGTCTTATTGCTGATTTCAGCAAGTATCGCCTTTTTGCAGAGAGGAGCAGATGACTGACCGTTTCTCCCTTAAGGAACGCATTGCGCTGGTGACGGGCGCCTCGCGCGGGCTTGGCTTGGCCATCGCCGAGGCACTGGCCGAGCATGGCGCGCGGGTGGTGCTCAATGGTCGCGATCCGGAAACACTGCGAAGCGCGGCAGCCAAGATAACCAACGCCGAATTCGCGGCCTTCGATGTTTGCGATGCCAAGGCCGGCCCGGCTGCCATCGCCGATATCGTCAACCGGCATGGCAAGCTCGATATCCTCATCAACAATGCAGGAATTCAGCATCGCCGCCCGCTCACGGAATGGGAGGATGGCGATTTCGAGCGGATCCTTGCCACCAATCTCACCTCCTGCTTCCGACTTGCCCGCGAGGCGGCACGCGTCATGGTGCCGCGCGGTCATGGCCGTATCATCAATACCGGCTCGATCGCCGCGATCCTCGCTCGTCCGACGATTCATGGCTATGTAGCGGCGAAGGCGGGGCTTCATGGGCTGACGCGCTCGATGGCCGCCGAGATCGGGCGTCACGGCGTCACGGTCAATGCCGTCGCTCCCGGCTTTTTCGCCACCGAACTCAATCAAGCGCTATTGGCCGACAAGGAATTCACCGCTTGGGTCGAGCGGCGCACACCGGCGGGACGCTGGGCGAAACCTGAAGAGCTCGGCGGCGCGGTGATCTTTCTCGCCTCGGACGCGGCAAGCTATGTCAACGGGCATGTGTTAGCCGTCGACGGGGGCTTGACGGTCTCACTCTGACAATCCGGGACCGGGGGCTGCCTTGCGCGTTTGGAGCGCTGCAAAAACACAAGCCCTGTCGAGAGGCAACTTCACGTTCTCGGTGCCGGAGGCAATGGGATCACCTTCATCTGTTTGAATCTACTTCACGGCAAATCCCGGGGTCCGCGTTGAGCTGCTCCCCGGACAAATGCCCAATATCGCAGCAGGCGCGAATCGCAAAACGCCTCCCGTTACGACCCCCATTGGTGTCATTGGTGTCCGCGATCTTAGGGGCGGGGTGACGCGCGGCTTGTGACCGAGAACACGGATGCGCCGCGCGCGCATTTCAACTGCAACGGGATCGATGGCTTACTCCTTCACGGCGCCGGTCATGCCGGACACGTAGTACTCGACGAAAAACGAATACATCACCGCGACGGGAAGCGAGCCGAGCAGCGCGCCCGCCATGAGCGCGCCCCAGTGGTAGACGTCGCCCTCGACGAGCTCGGTCACGACGCCGACCGGGACGGTCTTCACTTCCGACGATGAGATGAACGTGAGGGCGTAGATGAACTCGTTCCACGACAGCGTGAAGGCGAAGATGCCCGCCGAGATGAGCCCGGGCACCGCGAGCGGCAGGATAATCTTCACGAGGATCTGCCAGCGCGTGGCGCCGTCGATCAACGCGCACTCCTCCAGCTCGAACGGGATCGAGCGGAAGTAGCCCATCAGGAGCCACGTGCAGAACGGGATCAGGAACGTTGGGTACGTGAGGATGAGGGCCCAGCGCGTGTCGAAGAGACCGAGCTTGAAGACGATGGCCGCGAGCGGGATGAAGAGGATCGACGGCGGCACGAGGTAGGCGAGGAAGATCGCGAGCCCGATCTGCTTCGAGCCGCGGAATCGCAGCCGCTCGATGGCGTAGGCGGCGAAGACGCTCGCGGCGAGCGACGTGAACGTGGCGATCACCGAGATCACCACCGTGTTCCACATCCACTCGGGATATGGGGTGTTGAAAAGCAGCTTGTTGAAGTGCGCGAGCGTGGGCTCGGCGACCCAGAACGGGTTGCCCTCGCGCGATAGGAGCTCGGCGTTCGGCTTGAGCGACGTCGTCCCCATCCAGTAGAAGGGGAAGAGCAGCACGAAGAGGAACACGAAGAGCGGTAGGTACAGCGTCACCACGCGGCGCGGCAGCGACTCCAGGTAGTTCATCCCCTCGCTTTGCGGGCTCTTGTCCATTTCAGTCCTTGCCGCCCTGCTGCCACGCCCGCCGCTGCAGGCCGAAGTAGCTGAAAAGGATCGCCGCCAGGAGGAACGGGATCATGAGCGTGGCGAGCGCCGCGCCCTCGCCGAGAGACCCGCCGGGAATCGCCCGCTGGAACGAGAGTGTGGCCATGAGGTGAGTCGCATTGAGCGGCCCGCCGCGCGTGATCACGTAGATCAGCTGGAAGTCCGTGAACGTGAAGAGCACCGAGAACGTCATCACCACCGCGATGATCGGCGTGAGCAGCGGCAGCGTCACGAAGCGGAAACGCTGCCAGGGGGTGGCGCCGTCGAGCGCCGCCGCCTCGTAGAGCGATGGCGAGATCGTCTGCAGCCCGGCGAGCAGGCAGATGGCGACGAAGGGCACGCCGCGCCAGATGTTCGCCGCGATGACGGACAGCCGCGCGTTCCACGGCTCGCCGAGGAAGTCGATGTAGCGGTCGATGAGGCCCATCCTCAGGAGCGCCCAGGAGATCACCGAGAACTGCGAGTCGTAGATCCACCAGAAGGCGATCGCCGAGAGCGCGGTGGGCACGATGAAGGGAAGCAGCACCACGGCGCGGATCAGCGACTTGAACGGCATGTGCTGGTTCAGCAGGAGCGCCAGCCAAAGCCCGAGCGCGAACTTGAAGACGCTCGCGACCACGGTGTAGAAGAGTGTGTTGAAGAGCGAGAGCTGCGCGACCGAATCGCCGATGAGGTACCTGAAGTTGTCGAGGCCCACCCACACCCCGGCGCGGCCGACCTTGGTGTCGGTGAAGCCGAGCCAGGTTCCGAGCCCGAGGGGATAGGTGAGGAACAGCAGCAACAGCACGCCCGCCGGCAGCATGAAGAGCAGCCCGAGGACGTGCCGGTTGTTGAGCAACGCGCGCACCTACACCTTGTAGTAGCGCTCGGCGCGCGCCTTCGCGCGGTCCATCGCCTCCTTCGGCGTTTTCGAGCCCGAGACCGCCTCCGCCACCATGTTGACCATGATGAAGTCGGCCATGCACGCCGCCGAGGCATAACCCATCGGTCCAGAGTAGCCGTTGGGCAGCATGATCTTCATCGAGTCGCGGTACGGGGTGATCTTCGGGTCCGATTTCCACAGCGGATTGTTCTCGTAGGCCTTCAACGGGTGCGACACGTACCCGATCGCGGCCTGCTGCCACGGCTCGTACTGCTCCTTCTCCATCATGAAGGCGAGATAGGCCTTGGCCGCGTTGGGAACCTTCGAGTACTTGAACAGCATCATCGGGAAGAAGAGGTTCAGCTCGGTCGGCTTGCCCACCGGCCCGACGGGAAGGTTGGCGTGTCCGATGTCGTCGGCCATCGCCTTCACCTTCGGGTCCTGGGAGTTCTTGGCCGCGTAGTAGACCGAGATGCCGTTCGTCGTCATGCCGATCTGGCCGTCGAGGAAGGCCTTGTTGTTGTTGGGGTCGAGCCACGAGAGCGTCCCCGGGATGAAGGTCTCGTAGAGCTGCTTGCCGTAGTTGAGCGCGGCTTCCGTCTCCGGGCTCGAGATGACGACATTGCCCTCCGGATCCACCATCCGCCCACCGTGGGACCACACCAGCCAATGGCACCAGACGTTGCCGTCA
Organism: uncultured Verrucomicrobiae bacterium; assembly: GCA_963731945.1. Taxonomy (GTDB): domain Bacteria; phylum Verrucomicrobiota; class Verrucomicrobiia; order Chthoniobacterales; family Terrimicrobiaceae; genus DASTFP01. The sequence continues at coordinate 794,118 of CAVSXN010000016.1, forward strand.
CCCGTCGCGTTGCCGAGCGCGAATCCCGGCGGCAGGCCGTTCGCCTTGTACGCCTGCGCGAGCTTGAGGAAGCCGGCGAGGTCCTTCGGGAATTGCTCGAATCCGGCCTTCTTCATCGCGCCGATGCGGTGGACGACGGAGTTGCCGGCGCAGCCCATCGGAACGGCGACCCACTTGCCCTTCTCGGTGCAGTACTCCTTGCACACGTCGTACCAGCCGCCGTATTTGCCGCCGAGGTAGTTGGCGACGTCGGTCACGTCGACGAGCTTGTCCGGGTACTGGTGCGCATCCTCGAACGTCGAGATGATGATGTCCGGGCCGCTGCCGACGTTTGCCGCCACCGCTGCCTTGGGCCGCACGTCCTCCCAGCCCTCCTGGTCCACGCGCACCTCGACGCCCGTCTTCTCGGTGAACTTCTTGGTGTTCGCCATCCACATGTCCTCGTCGCCCTGGACGAAGCGCTTCCACCGAAGCACGCGCAGCTTCGCGCCCTTCTCCGGGGTCCAGCGCGCCTGCGCGAACGCGTCCTGCGAAAACAGGGTGCCTCCGACGCCCATCGAACCGGCCGCGGCCGCGCCGGCGATGCCTTTCAGGAACTCGCGTCTCGTGAATTTCGACATTTCTCCTCCTTAGTGTGGGGTCAGACCCCTATTTCGGCGTAATCGAACTAGGAGTCTGACCCCGGTTTGTGATTAACGACTGCCCCGTCGCTGCATCGAACAAATGCGTGCGCGCGTGATCCGGCGTGAGACGGATCGCGTCGCCCGCGCGAAAATCGTGGCGCTCGCGGAAGATGGCGGTGACCTCCGTCTCTCCAACCTTCGCGAACACCTGCGTGTCGGCCCCCGTCGGCTCGACGACGACCACCGTGGCCGGAAGGCCCTCCCCGTGGCTCGCCAGGGTGAGGTGCTCCGGCCGGGTCCCCAAGACCACGTGTTGCCCATCTTCGCCCGCCACGTTCCCGTTCAGCGACACGCTCAGCCCGTTGGCCATCTCGACCCTCGCGCCTCGTGCCTCGCGCCTGATCCTCCCCGGCAGGAAATTCATCGCGGGCGAGCCGATGAACCCCGCGACGAAGAGGTTCGCGGGCCGGTCGTAGAGCTCGAGCGGCTTGCCGCGCTGCTCGACCACGCCGTCGCGCATCACGACGATCTGGTCGGCCATCGTCATCGCCTCGATCTGGTCGTGAGTCACATAGACCGACGTCGTCTTGAGGCGCTGGTGCAGCTCCTTCAGCTCGGTGCGCATCGCCACCCGCAGCTTGGCGTCGAGGTTGGAGAGCGGTTCGTCGAAGAGGAAGACCTGCGGGTCGCGCACGATGCAGCGCCCCATCGCGACGCGCTGCCGCTGGCCGCCGGAAAGCTGGCGCGGATAGCGGTCGAGCAGGTCGGTGAGCCCGAGGATCGCGGCGGCCTTCGCCACGCGCGCGTCGACCTCGGCGCGCGGGCGCTTGGCGAGCAGCATGCTGAAGGCCAGGTTGTCGCGCACCTTCATGTGCGGGTAGAGCGCGTAGTTCTGGAACACCATGGCGATGTCGCGCTCCTTCGGCTGCATGTCGTTCACGACCTTGCCGCCGATCTCGATCTCGCCGCTGCCGATCTCCTCGAGCCCCGCGATCATGCGCAGCAGCGTCGACTTGCCGCACCCCGAGGGGCCGACCAGCACCGCGAACTCGCCATCGGCGATGTCGATGTCGACGCCGCGGATCACGTGGGTGCGGCCGAAGTGTTTATGGACGTTACGGATGTGGACGGCGGCCATTTATTTTCCCTCGACGACCACGTAGGTAGGACGCCCGGTGCGGGCCCAGTCGAGGAGATTCTGCGCCGCCTTGCGTCTCAATTCCTTCTCCCCTTCCGCCGAATAGAACGCCGCGTGGGGCGGCTGATAGGAAATCGCTCTTGGCCCTCCGGGGCGTTGGCCCGGAGTCTGAAGCCGAAAGCGTGCGTTTCCATGGGGGTTGCCGCGGCGCGGGGCTATTCCGATTTCACCCTCCGATATTAGCGCCGCGCGTTTCAACGTAAACGGCGTAAAGCGAAGTGCTGCCGGTCATGAACAAGCGGTTCCGCTTCGTCCCGCCAAAGGCGACGTTCGAAATAATCTCCGGCATGCGGATCTGGCCGATGCGCGTGCCATCCGGCGAGAACACATGGACACCGTCGTAGCCGTCGCCAACCCAGCCCATGGCCGCCCACACGTTGCCGTCTTCATCGCAGCGGACGCCGTCAGCGAAGCCCGTTTTGCCGTTCATTTCCATGCTGGCAAAGGTCTTCGGGTTCTTGAGCTTCTTATCCTCCACGTCGTAGACCCAGATAATGCTCTTGGCATCCGGGTAGTGCGACGCGCCGGTGTCGGCGATGTAGACCTTCTTCAAGTCCGGCGAGAAACATATCCCGTTCGGCTTGAACGGCTCGTCGGCGACCTTCTCGATTATGCCCGGCCCGTCGATGCGATAGACGGCCTCTTTTTGAATCGGCTGTGGTGTGGTGGCTTTCAGCCGCTCCCCTTCGTAATTCATCAGTGCCCCGTAGCCCGGGTCGGTGATGAAGTACCAGCCATCGGGATGTGCACACCCGTCGTTGGGTGCATTCAATCCTTTTCCATCGGGACTCTTATCGGCCAGGACGGTGTAGCTTCCATCCAGCTCGTAACGGGCTACGCGCCGTGTACCGTGTTCGCAGGCCACTTGCCGACCCTGATAATCGAAGAAGTTGCCGTTCGAGTTGTTCGAAGGATAGCGGAACTGCTGATGCACACTACCGTCCTCTTCGAGCCAGCGCAGCTGCATGTTGGCGGGGATGTCGCTCCAGGTGAGAAAACGACCGACTCCGCTCCAGGCCGGGCCTTCCGCCCACATTGTGCCTCGATACAAACGCACGATAGGCGTATTGCCGAGCTTGTACTTGAAGCGTGGGTCGAGGACGATGACATCGGGGTTGGGATAGCGCGCAATTGGGCCATCAGGATCGTACTGGTCGATGAAGTTGCGTGCGAAAGCTTGGGGGGCCATCGCAGCGGCCGCTGCAACTCCCGTTGCCGTTGCGAGGAAATCGCGACGGTTCATTCCCTTGGATTCCTTGGGCTGCTTCACCGGTGTGGCCAAATCGACGAACTTGTGCTGTTGAATACGTTCCATGGATTTTCTCCTGTATGTTATTTGATAATTAGCGTTTTATTTGTGGTAGGTCCGCTCAAACGGCCTCGGGTGAAGCCGGCAACCGGCCCTTGCGCAAGCGCAGAGAGAACCTGGGGGGTCCCTGAAGGGAGCTTGCCTCATCTTTCACAACTCTGGGGTTTCAGCAGCAAACTAGCCTCGTTACGCACAGTCTGCAACCAACGCGATGAAACCCTGTATGAAAATTCGAGTGCGACGGATCTCTTGGGTTTTGCGCTTTGCCCTGAATTCCGTTCGCGTGGACGGTGAGCGCGCTACAATTGCCGCCGGAGAAAAAGTCCCAATATCAAAAGATGACTCCGTCGGAAGAAGCCGAATAACGTCGTCGCGGGCGATTTCCGTAAAAGGCGGGCCATATGGCGCACCCGGACAAACTACGGCAACGACAACCCGGCGGCGACCATGGGGTGGGCGTCGAACAAGAGCCGAAGGCCAAGTGCGGTCGCGGGTACGACTGTTGGGACATCCACGCATGCAGATTAATGTCCGCGGCCCCCTCGAACCGACGAAAGAAGCTTACCCGGCGGGCTCGAATAACTCAGCGAGATTCTGGAACACCCTCCGCCAGATCCCAGGGGCTGAGAGAGCGTTCGTCAAAGACGTGCTTGAAGCGGCGTTTCTCTGGCGAGGAGACGCTGCCACCCAGACTTTAGGTGAAGGTCATGCGTTTACGTCATCGAAAACCCCCCGCTCCAGCCTTAGCCGCGCGGCTGCTCGTTGCCCGGCAAGGCGCCAGTCATGATGGCCACGACTTCGGGCATTGAATGCTGCTGCGGAGTTGTAAGAGCAACGCGTCGCCCGAGACGCATGATCTGAATGCGGTCTGCTAACTCGAAAACGTGCGGCATGTTGTGACTGATGAGGATCACCGGAAGCCCTCGATCCCGGATCGTCCGGATTAGGTTCAGCACTTCTCCGGACTCGCGGACGCCGAGGGCGGCCGTCGGCTCGTCCATGATGACCAAGCGACGAGCGAAAATGGCGGAGCGAGCCACCGCCACCCCTTGACGCTGCCCGCCAGAGAGATCTTCAACCGCGCTGTCAACCGACGGAAGGCGGAACTTCAGCTCCGCCATTTTTTTCTGCGCTTCCCGTTTCATTCTGCCCTTATCCAGCAACCGAAACCAGGAACCAAGCAGCCCGTGGCAGCGAACTTCTCGACCCAGAAAGAGGTTGGTCGCGACGTCGAGGGCAGGAGCGACGGCCAGGTCCTGGTACACGGTCTCGATGCCGCGCTTGCGCGAGTCGAGGGGGCTGTGGAAGTGAATAGGCACCCCATCCAGCAAGACTTCCCCCTCATCTGGTATAACCGCGCCGCAAAGCACTTTGATCAGCGTGCTCTTGCCCGCGCCGTTGTCGCCGATAATCGCGAGCACCTCGCCTGCACGCAGCTCCAAGTTGGCGCCATCGAGTGCTGTCACATGTCCGTAGCGTTTGACGATATTACGCGCCTCCAATACGATTTCGCCTTGCGCCGGGGCGTTGGTGTTCTCGACCGCGGCATTCATCGCTGTCTCCCTCTAGAGATCTGATCGACCGCGACGGCGCTGATCACTAGGACGCCAGTCACCAGATCTTGCCAGAGCGGGTCAATCCCGGAGAGGGTTAGACCGTTGCGCAATACGGACACGATCAAGGTTCCAATGAGTGTTCCCCAGATGCTTCCGCGTCCGCCGAACAGGCTCGTGCCCCCGATCACGACTGCCGTAATACTATCGAGATTGGCACTTTGCAACGCGTTCGGGTCAGCGTTGGGGATGCGGCCCAGAGAAAGCCATGCGCCGATCCCGTATAGGAAGGCTGCGAACGTATAGACGGAAAGGAGCCTGTTCTCTACGGGAATGCCTACAAGCCGGGCCGCCGCACGGTTGTTGCCGATTGCGTAAACGTGTCGACCCCAGGCGGTCTGCGTGAGCAGGTACCACACGAAGGCGTACAGACCGAACATGATCATCATCCCGCACGTGATCCCGGTTCCGCCAACAATCCAACTGTTCCCTGTCCAGCCGAGCAAGTCGTCAGTTACGGGAAAGGACCCACCCTGCGCGAACAGGCGCGTAGCGGCGGTGACGATCCCGAGCAAACCGAGCGTGACGATGAACGGCGGCAACATCAGCCTGCTCACCAGCGTCCCGGCAACAAGACCAACGCACGTGCACAGCAAGATTGCGAATAACAGGCATAGCACCGCGTCGTTGCCCTCATTGACCAGGCGACCAGCGACAATCGTCCCGAGCACCGCAATAGAGCCGTTGGCGAGGTCGATTCCGGCCGTCAGGATGATCATCGTCTGACCGATCGCTAGCGTTCCGACGATTACGCTCTGCTGAATGACGAGCGAAAGGTTTCCTGCGGCCAGGAAGGTATCTGTGCTAAGTGAGAATACGGCGCAGAACACTATCAGGACAACGAGTGAGCCAATCGGCGGTGTCGCCAAGGCTCGGCCGAGCAGGACCATGCCGCGATTTGATGGCGCCATAGTGTCTGTCGACTAGGCTGTCTGGTTAAAAGGGAAGCCTCGACAGGACGCGCGGAGATATAAGCACTACAGCCTAGCCCCAGCAGTTCTCCAGGCCGAACTTTGTATCCTTTGAGGGCAGGCCCGGAAACGGCTTGTCGGTAATAAGAACCGCACCGGTATTGATAAACCCACTCGGCTTCTTTCCGGTCTTGACGAAATCGACGACGTAGTCGACACCGCGAGTGGCCATTAGCTTGGGAAACTGCATTACCGTAGCAGCAATCTTGCCCTCCTTGACGAATTTAACGCCTAGACAGCCACCGTCAATGGAAGTCAAAACGATGTCCTTGACCTTGCCGGCCTTTTTGATTGCCGCGTAGGCGCCCTGCGCCGCCGGCTCGTTGATGGTGTAAACAACATTGATATCGGGGTGGGCGGTGAGGAGATTCTCCATGGCCGTCTGACCCTTATCCATTGCGCCGTTTGTGTTTTGCCTACCGACGATCGCCTTGTCGCCTTCCTTGATGCCGAAGCCCTTAAGGAATCCATCATGGCGTTGCTTATCGACGGTGCCACCTGGAGTGCCGTCGAGCATGGCAAGCTTCGGGGCCTTATCCCCGAGCGCCTTCCTCGCGTACTGGCCCTGGAGAACACCGGCCTCGAAATTGTCGGTGGCAAGAGTTGCGTCAACCGCATCCGCAGGGTCCGTGGCTGTATCGAGGGCGATGACGAGGATGCCTTTGTCGCGAGCTTTTTTGACGGCGCCCAGCACTCCCGTGGAGTTGCTCGGCGTAATCAGAATTCCCTTTACGCCGGCACTGATCATGTTCTCGATCGCTGCGACCTGCCCCTCATTATCGCCGTCGAACTTGCCGAACCGGGCGATGAGCTTCGCTCCGTGCTTTTCGGCTTCCGCCGCTGCTGTCTGCCGCATCTTAACGAAAAAAGGATTAACTTCGGTCTTTGTGATCAGGCCGATCAAGATCTGGTCGGTGGATTCCGCAGCACTCGCCGACATCGCTGAGATGCCGACGACTACCAGTGTTGCTACCACAGCGGCAGCGAAAGCAAGCAATGGGCCGGACATAGACCGATGCCGGGTGCGGCCACAGCCCGTTTGCGTCTTCGTTTCGTTTCCGTCGTAAGTCTGACCGACCTTAGCTGCTTGTGTGCGAAGTGCCGTAGCGAGCGTCTCAACAATGATGCGCATTTTGTTGCCTTTGTTTGGGGGTTTAATAGCGATCGAGCGCATGAAGTAGCGCGCGAGAACATTTTGACCAGGGCCTTGAATCCTTGTCAATTCTTAACTTCGCCGCTGGCAACCCAGGCCCGCAGGCCTGGGGCCGGCTGTAGGATGCCATGGCGTCAGGGTCGCCGTCCATCGTGGCGACAGCGTTCAGCAAGGCGAACGCGTGGGTGCATCGGGTTGCTCCGATATTGAACTGGAAAGCTGCACGCGGTCGGACCGCTGGACACTACCAAAGGCAAGTCCTGTGGGGTGACTGTCCATTCGCGTCACGAACCGCGCAACAGTGAAGAGGCGACCTACTTGCCCTATCACATCACTATGCCGAGCTCTCCATCCGGCTGCGCACAGAAGTATTTATGGTTTCGTCGTGACATTTCCGAGGCAAGGAGCCAGCCAGGGAAGGTCTACCAGTTGAAAAGCTGACGAACATTCGTACGATGGCAAGGCCGATGCCCGAGCCGAAACACTCGTAGCTTCCGCCAGGGTGCGTAGCGCATCTGCGCCGCGGCTGGCAAAGCGCGAACATCCGCGCTGCATTCGCTGCCAAATAGCTACAAATTTTTCACTTCAGTGTCCCCTTTCGATGCCAAAAGCTGCCAATTTTAGAGGCCTTTTCATGCCTTTCGTGCATCTTGGTGCATTTCGGTGCGTATCGCAACATCGTCTCCAGATCCTGTATCATGCGGGTAGGCCGGTTTTTCAGAGTGGCGACCCTACGGGATTGATTTCGGCCAAGGGCCTGCACCCTTCGGGCAATCAGCGTGTGTTTGTCTGTCTCGCTCGAACCGGGGTTCGAATCGGCTCGCCGTCGCCTCTGGCGACCTTTCCGCCTTCGCCGAGGCTTCGGCGGACCAGAACGGGATTATCCTGCTAAAGCAGGCTCCACTATAGTGGCCTTCGGCTTGGGGAAATGCGCTCGCGCGCAGGGTGGTCGAACCGGGGTTCGAATCGGCTCCGCCGTCGCCTCTGGCGACCTTTCCGCCTTCGCCGAGGCTTCGGCGGACGAGAACGGGATTATCCTGCTAGTGTACTGAGAGAGAAATACATTGTAAAACAGCATCGTGGGGCTTACAAAGGCTAAATGCCAATAGGAAGACCCGTCGCCACGATTGTTCTAAGTCCTGCCGAGAGAGAGAAGCTTACATTGATAGCCAGTCGACCCAAGTCCAACCAACGCGATTCACTGCGTGCGAGGATCATTTTGGGTGCCTCGGAGGGATTGAGTAACACCGAGATTGCCCGGCGCGAAAGAGTCTCTCTGCCCACCGTTGGCAAGTGGCGTAGCCGTTATGCTCGCGAGAAGATCGAGGCGCTGGTTGATGCACCCCGCAGCGGGGCTCCGCGAAGCATCGGCGACAAGAAAGTCGAGGAGATCCTCACTAAGACGCTGGAGACGACCCCGCGGGCTCGCACGCACTGGAGCAGCCGCCTAATGGCCAAGGAAGCAGGCATTTCCGAGCATTCGGTCTTGCGAATTTGGCGCGCCTTTGGACTCAAGCCCCACAGGGTGGACTCCTTCAAGGTGAGCAAGGATCCGATGTTTGTGGAGAAGGTGCGCGATATTGTGGGCCTCTATCTCAATCCGCCTGAGAAAGCCATCGTGCTTTGTGTCGATGAGAAGAGCCAGACTCAAGCCTTGGAGCGCAGCCAACCCATCTTGCCGCTGCGTCCCGGTCTGCCCGAGCGTCAGACCCACGATTATGTACGTCACGGGACCCTTTCTCTCTTTGCCGCTTACGACGCGGCCACTGGACGGGTTTTCGGCCGATGTCATCAGCGCCATCGCCATCAGGAATTCCTGGCCTTTCTGGAACGTATAGACGCCGAGTTCCCCGATGACGGCAAAAGTCAACTTCACCTCATCATTGACAACTACGCCACCCATAAAACCCCCAAAGTGCATCGCTGGCTGCTGCGCCGCCCACGCTTTCACCTTCACTTCACTCCCACGGGCAGTTCCTGGCTCAACTTGGTCGAACGTTTCTTTGCTCGGATCACCACTGAGGCCATCCGACGGGGAAGCTTTTCTTCCGTGCGACAACTTCAAGCCGCTATCGATGCCTACCTCGCCGAGCACAACAAAGAACCCAAACCCTTTACCTGGACCGCTTCTGCGGATTCTATCTTTAGAAAGCTTGAAAACTCCCTTTCTTAAATTGACTTCTCTCTCAGGACACTAGAGCAGGCTCCACTATAGTGGCCTTCGGCTTGGGGAAATGCGCTCGCGCGCAGGGTGGTCGAACCGGGGTTCGAATCGCTCCGCCGTCGCCTCTGGCGACTTTCCGCCTTCGCCGAGGCTTCGGCGGACGAGAACGGGATTATCCTGCTAAAGCAGGCTCCACTATGGTGGCCTTCGGCTTGGGGAAATGCGCTCGCGCGCAGGGTGGTCGAACCGGGGTTCGAATCGGCTCCGCCGTCGCCTCTGGCGACCCTAACGGGAATCGAACCCGCTTTTTGGCCATTTCTCGACTTCGTGAAAACTGCCTATGATTGCGCTCAATCCGATAAATACAAGTAGATTACAGCATTGTAGCATCAATGCTGATCTCGCAATCTCTATCCGGTTTCATGATGTCCAGTTGTCCGAAAATGTCCGAAAATGGCAGTGCGTGAAAAGTGTATGAATTTGCAGCCATTCGAAGATGGCCGCTATATCGTGAAATATCACGATATGAACCGAGAGACGTTCATTGCGAAACTTACCGAGATTCAACAGAGCGCCGGACAGCTTCTGGCGCAACTGGAGGCCAGCGAGCATGACGCCTTCGCGGCTCGTCTCTACCGATCGCGCCGGAATACCGGTCAGCTTGCGAACGTGCGGGAAAAGGCGGCAAGCAAATCGAGCGGTGCGTGATTGCAACCTTTCAGGTCGCCGAGAACGAAAGGAAAACACTCACATGAATCCGAATCCTACAGTTCTCGCTGACGTCCCGATGGGGCTCAGCAACACTCTCGGCGCTTACGACGAAGGTCACTGGCAAACTGTCGTCGCGGAAATCAAGTCCGGAATCGGCGTCGTTCTGCGCGGGACGATCCTCGCGACGGGGACCGCCGGCGACGTCGGAAAACTCGTTCCGCTCACCGCGGGGACGGAAGCGCAGCCGTACGGAATCCTCCTCGACGAGTTCGTCGACACGACTCTTCCGTACTCGGACGGGAGCGTGACGTGCAGCGTTGCGAAAGCGGGATCGTTCCGCGGTCCCGCGCTCATCGTGCCTGCTGGCGTCGACGCGGGTTTGATTTCGGTCCCGCTTCGCGGACGCGGCATCTTCGTCGAGGGAGCGATCCCCGTCCCGCCCACTGAGTGAGACTCTAGCGCTGAAAGCGCGAAAGCGCTCGTCTCGCTGCTGACAGCGCTGAAACTTCGCGCTGGCGAGCCGCTGGTGACGTTTTTTACAGGCGGGGCGCTATGATGACACTCCCCCGAATCGCGAGCGACGCCTTCCTGCTCGGCGGCCCTCACCGCCATGCGGACGCGATGATGCACGGCGTGTTTGGTTACACCGAGATCCTGCGCGATTTTTTCAACGACTGTCGCCCCAGAGTTACCAGTAGTCACTCTGGGACCCTCGCGCTTGGCGCTCTCGCGCTTCTGGGCTCCCCGGGTGCTAGGCATGCATGATGCGTGTCTAGCGTCCTCCGACGCGCGGTCCACAGATCCGCATGATGCGGATCTGGACTTTTCCGACGCGTCGACCACAGATACGCATGATGCGTGTCTTGCTCCCCGCGTTTGGCGTCCTCACGCCTTTGTGCGAGGCTACCCGTGGCGATGTTTTCAGGGGGGTGGGGCGCTACTCTGACATTGCCCGGGATCGCACGTCTGGGTATCCTCGGCGACGTGGAGAGTTATTTCGAACAACTACGAAACCTATGAAAACCACCATCCTCACAATCACAGCGCTCTTCCTTCTTGGAGGCAGCGCCTTCGCCGACACGTTCCGTGTCCACGTCATCTGTGGCCCCGGGCAGGACCGGGCCGTCACCATCCACGCGAAATCGCCCAAGCAGGCGCGTCACATCGCGCAGGAGATGTTCCCGAAGTGCCGCGTTGGCGACGCCGCGCGCATCAAGAAATGAGCGAGCCGGTAAACGCATTCCCGTCTCGCGTAAGGTGGGTAGGACGAAGGGAGCTGCTGACGTCTCGCCCTGTGAGGCGCGCTGCTGACGTCTCGCCCTGTGAGGCGCTACTCCATCCACCTGATTGCATCCCGAGGTCGCTTCTTCAAAGCGGGGAGTCGATCCCCGACGACGTCTCGGTGCCGGGGTGCGCGGAGAAATACCGCATCCGGGACGAGCAGGGCGACGAGAGCGATTCCCGCAAGAGTCACGACACCTTCAGAGCGCGACGGCGATTCTTCCGGGGCGTAAAAAGGTAGTTTCTTCTAGGGAAAAATCATCGTAGCGCGACCCCCGTGGGCGCGTTTTCTGACCAGTTTGAGAGATTTTTTACGCAAAACTATTTCAAATTAAACAGCGACGCAAAAAAGCACGCTCAAGAGCAAAAACTAGCGACGCCCCGCAAGCGGCCGAAAATTCTGGCACAGAACCTAGAGGCGCATCGCTCGATGAAGCCCGTCCGAAGAACGTTCCTTATTCGGTCTTGTATTCCTTGACGGAGTTTAAGGTTTTCCATTTCTCGAGGACGTACTCAAAAAAACCATCAACAGGTTGGCTGCCGCAAATCCGAGAAAGCTCGAACCCAACCTGGGTGAATAAAACGGCCCCAAACTGCACCGGATTTCCTGATTCTTTAGGCATCACCAGCGTCATACGCTTGTCGTAGTAAGAAACAACACATCCGTTCGGCACCACACCCGAATAGGCGAGAGGAGCTCCCTGAAAATGGATAAGGCCGATAGCCTCTAGGTGCTTCAATGAATCGAAAGTAAGGTCCTGTTGTTTATGAATCTGATCCTGAACTTTGTGAATCAAAGGCTGTGGGTTTCCTTCGACTACGCACACAAAGCCGCAAAGTCGCGTGAATGATTCAGCCTCGGCCTTTTCAAGATTGGGAAGAAAGTTCAGGGTCCGTTTCGAAAATGCGCCCGGAGAGTTTGCTTCACCGGCCAGCACGCGAGACCAGAGTCCTTGCATCTCCTGGTCTGAAACGAGTCGGCAACGATCGGAAGAGTATACAAGCCAATCGTCCTTGAGTTTGTGCGGCTCGGCATCCTCTTTGAGGTCCGGAAGAGCCCTTCGAATGATGTCTTCAATGTTTTTCTGCTTCCTCGCTTCTTCATTTGCCGAGCCTCACCGCACGCCTTTGCATATCGGAAAGCTCAATCTGTGTTTCTGCCATTATTAGGTCGGCTTCAGCTTCCGCCTTTGCCATACGCTTGATTTGATACGGTCCCAGATTACTCCAACGGCATCAGAAATCTTCTCGATGAGTACCGTCGCGGGTCTCGCAAATTCGCCAATGTTGATCAGCGAAAAATCCCATAATATTTCGCTGGCGAAGTGCCAGAAAGCCTCGCGTCTGCAGACTGGCTATCTGACCGTCGGAAACAATCGAAACGATCCTGCAGCAGCACGCTCAAGAGCAAAACTAGGGACTCGACGCGACAAATTCGACGACTCCGATTTGTCGGACTCGCTCTTGCTCCAAATGATGCCCGAAGACACGCTTCCTGCATGCAGGACTGGCTGAAAGCCCAGGAGATCAAGACGCTCTACATCAAGCCGGGGAGCCCTTGGGAAAACGGGCATATTGAGAGCTTCCACGACAAGCTGAGCGATGAATGCCTGAACCGAGAACTCTTCGGCAATCTGCAGGAGGCGCGTGTTATCTTGGAAAGTTGGCGTGTCGAATACAATGAGCGTCGTCCGCACAGCTCGCTTGGCTATCAGACTCCGAGCGAGTATGCCTGGAGAAAGACGAACCGCTTTGATGGGGGTCACGCGCCCCCAAACCCCCACGCCGCTCGCCGCGGCAGGCGTTCGGGGGGAACTCAGGAGCAACGCCGCAAGGTGGCAAACAAACGAAAACCAAAACACTAAGGAATCCGCAGAGCTTCAGTGATGAACTGTCTCACCCGCGGGGTCACGCCACCGGGATGTAGCGAACCTCTGCCATGGGAATCGTCAAATGATGTAAACTCAGGCCCGTTGTCGCTGCGAAAGTGCTCGGGCATGCCGTAGCGAGCTATGGCCGCTTCCACCACCGTTATGAC